>DHVP01000033.1 GCA_002412715.1 Deltaproteobacteria bacterium UBA5205 | reverse complement strand
CTACGGATTAGAAGTCCGTTGCTCTGTCCAGTTGAGCTACAGGCGCGTGGTCAGTTATTATAGCGGTTTTGCCGGCTTATTTCAACACAATCGGGGAAAGCTTCGCCACACCGGCAAAAAACGGCTTCCTTACATTATCTGCTTGAAAAAAAGCCGGAGTAGGGTTATGTTGTTAGCGTTTACGAACTCTTGACATAATACTTTAACTTTCGCATATCAAAGAGGTGGAGCAATGGGCAGTGTAATGAAGTGGAGGAAAAAGAAGATCCGGAAACATAAATATAAAAAATTAAGAAGAAGAACGCGGCACCAGCGGAGGAAGTAGCGAGCGCATAGCTTCCATATTCATTTCGTCCATATTGCCCATCTTCGGCGTTTCCATCACGCCGGCCAGATGGGCAAATCTTTTGTCTTTCATGAGCATCCTGAAAAATTTCAGGCCGATTTCACCACGGCCTATGTGCCAGTGGCGGTCCACATGTGTGCCGGCCGCCGCCTTTGAATCGTTAAGATGAAAGAAACCGATCTTCTGACGCCCCAGAGTCTTTTCGAAGTCGCTCACAAACCCCTGCCAGACTGGCCTTTCCTTTATATTCGGTCCCGATTCGAAAAGGTGCGCCGTGTCGATGCAGAACAGGGTTTTGTCCTTGCGGGAGGTGCCCTCGTAGATGCGCGCCAGTTCCTCAATGTTCTTTCCGAGCACATTTCCCTGGCCGGCGGTATTCTCGACGAGGATTGCAACATCGTATTCATCGTGAACGATGTTGATGGCCCGCGCGATCATCTCCATACCCTTCGTTTTGTCCGGACGCGATCCGGGATGGACGACGAGTCCCGGGATGCCCAGCCTGGCGCACAACGAAGCTTCGTGGAGCAATCCCTTCAAATTTCGCTCGTCTTCATCGATCTTCGCCAGGTTGGGAAGGTAGGAGAGATGCGCAAAAACAGGCAGCTCCGCCGACAGTCGGCCAAAGGCTGCCAGGTCGGCGTCCGAAAGCTCCCTTTGCGACCACGAGCGTGGGTTCTTGACAAAGATCTGCACCACCTGGCACGTGAGTTTCCTGGCCCGTTCGAGGGTGTCGTCAAATCCCCTTGATATGGAAACATGGAAGCCAATTTTCATCGCCGCCCCGGAATATACAAGATATTACAAAAACCCTTGCAAATAAAGACAGAAAGATGCTAAATGTAGAGCATGGCAACAGAAACCATAGGAATCATTGTCGGCGGCGGTCCCGCACCAGGCATCAATGGAGTCATTAGTGCCGCAACGATTGAAGCGATCAATTCGGGGAAAAAGGTCCTTGGCATCAAGGGCGGCTTCAAGGCTCTCTTCGAGGGGAAAAACGACATATTCGTTCCGCTGACGATCGATGATGTCTCGAGGATACATGCCTCGGGAGGCTCCATTCTTCGAACGTCGCGGGACAAACCGGAAAACGCCAAGGCAAAGTTCAAGACGCTCATGTCGACCCTGAAAGGGGCCGGCATCAAGTACCTCATAACCATAGGCGGCGACGGCACCCTTTACATGGCAAACTGGATCGAGCGGGAGGCCCGCGGCTCAGTAAGCGTCGTGCATACCCCCAAGACCATCGACAACGACATACCCCTTCCCGGCGGTTTCGCCACATTTGGTTTTCAAACCGCCCGCCACGTCGGGGTTTACATCGTCAACAACATTATCGAGGACGCCCGCACCATGGGCCGCTGGTATTTCATCACAACCATGGGAAGGCATGCCGGGCACCTGGCCCTCGGGATGGGTAAGGCCGCCGGCGCCACGCTGTCCATCATACCCGAAGAATTCACCGAAGAGAAGCTCTCTTTCAAAAAAGTCGCCGACACCCTCACGGGTGCCATCCTTAAAAGGCAGCGCATGGGCAGGGATTACGGCGTGGCCATCCTTGCCGAAGGAATCTCGGAAAAATTCGATCTTGAGGAACTCTCCAGTCTCGAAGAAGTTGAGCGCAACGAAAAGGGCGAGCTTCGGCTTTCCGAAATACAGCTCGGCAGGGTCCTTAAAGATTTCGTGAACAAGACGCTCGTCGACATGGGCCTCGAGGTGGGCATCGTAGACAAGAACATCGGCTACGAACTCCGCGCAGCCAATCCCATACCTTACGACGTCGAGTACACCCGCAACCTCGGGTACGGTGCTGTCAGGTTCCTGCTCAAAGGCGGCACAGGCTCCATGATAGTATCTTATGAAGGCAACCTCAGACCGGTTCCTTTTGTCGAAATGATCGACTACAAGACCGGGAGGGTAAAGATCAGGACCGTGGACACCACCACGGAAACCTACGAGGTGGCCAGAAAATATATGATACGGCTTGAGAGAGAAGACTTTGAAGGCTCCCATCTTGCACAGCTCGCCAGGACCGCAAATATGTCGCCGGAGAATTTCAAGGCACGTTTTGAATATGTGCTCGGCACACCACCCCGCTAAACACCCTTCTCGAGCATGCCCAACCCCGCACAGACAGCATGATAGACGAGAGGAAGAAATTCCAGGAAGTTCTCAATGTCGGCCTTGAAGTCATCCAGACCAGGGACATCGATATCCTTTTGGAGCGTATTCTCACAAAAGCCCGTCACCTGACGAACGCCGATGCCGGATCCATCTATATCAAGGATGGCGACACCCTTCTCTTCCGTTACACCCAGAACGACACGCTGCAGAGACAGCTCCCCGCGGGCAAGAAACTGATCTATTCCGCTTTTACCATTCCCGTCAGCAATCAATCCATCTCTGGCTATGTCGCCAACACGGGAAAAGTCCTCAACCTCGAGGACGTTTACACCATCGCCGACAGCGTACCCTTTTCCTTTGATCCGTCCTACGATAAGCTCTCGGGATACAAGACGCGATCCGTCCTTTCCTTTCCCCTGAAAACCCACACAGAGGAAGTTGTCGGGGTGCTCCAGCTTATCAATGCCACGGACTCCGATGGAAATATCATTCCCTTTCACGCCGACGACGAACCCTTCGTAGTCCACTTCGCCAACAATGCCGCCATCGCCATTGAGCGGGCAACGATGACGCGCGACATTATCCTGCGCATGATCAAGATGGCCGAGCTCAGGGATCCTATGGAGACGGGCGCCCATGTAAACCGTGTTTCATCTTATTCCGTTGAACTCTACGAGGCGTGGGCTCTGTCAAAAGGCACTCCCAGGGCCGAGATCGAACAAAACAGGGACATCCTCAAGATGTCCGCCATGCTCCACGATGTCGGCAAGGTGGCCATCACCGATCTTATTCTCAAGAAGCCCGCCCGTCTCGACAGCTATGAATACGAAGTCATGAAACAGCACGCCTATCTCGGAGCCCGGCTCTTCTCGCATCAGCGATCCGACTTCGACAAGGCGGCATTCCTGGTCACCCTCAACCACCACGAACGCTGGGACGGCAAGGGCTACCCCGGCTATATCGATTACAGAACTGGTGAGCCCCTCACCGGTTTCGAGGACTTAAGCGGCCGCCCCATCGGCAAGAAAGAAGAGGAGATACCCGTTTTCGGCCGCATAGTGGCCATAGCCGACGTCTTCGATGCGCTGAGTTCGGGGCGCTCCTACAAAGAGCCCTGGGAAGAAGAGCGCGTCCTTGAAACCATGGACCAGGAACGGGGCAAACACTTCGACCCCGAAATGCTCGACGTCTTCTTCTCCATCCTCGACGTAATCCGCAACATCATGCAGCTCTACCCCGACAACCAGGAATAGAAAAACAACCCCATTTTGAGATTGGATTCAAGACGTGTCATTTTTCTGCTGATCGGGCTGTCCGGCGGAAAATATGCGCAACTTTTGCCCCGTCGCCTTGAGCAACTCACTGGGGCGGCATCCCAAGATGGCTGCTGCAAGGGCAAGGCCCGATGTTGTCGCCCCCGATACCCCATGGGTCAAGATACTTGCCCCACAAAGGCAGAGGCCGTCGATCTCCGAAAACTGCTTGAAGCTGAACGGGCCTATCTGCCGGAGAGATTTTTCAGTCCCATAACAGCCCCCACGGGTAGAACGCACAAAGTGGTCGCTGGTAAGGGGGGTTCCCATTTCGCAGAAGATCACATGATCGCCGATTTGGGGAATAATGCGTTCCAACGATCTCAGCATGGCCGCGGTGAGTTTGTCCTTTAAGGACGCGTATCCCTCGGGCCGCCTCCCCGATGTGGAGCCCGCATAGGCGCTGAAAGCCTCATAGGTTATGAAGCGGACAGCCTCAATGGTATGATGGCCCCCCTTGAAACTGCTCGGGTCCTTGATGCTGGTAATTCCAAAGAAAATGGCCGGCAGCGGATCATTGACCGTGTCAGGGTTCCGGGCACGGGCATAGATCAATTCAAGATCGTGGTCGGGGACGTACCAGTAGTTGCCTGAATCCATGCCCATGGATGCGAGGTCAAGGTCCGTGGCCAGAAAAAGGGTCAGCGCCGCCATTGAGTAACGCGTGCGGTCAAGTTTGCGCCGTAGGCGTAAACTGAGGTGCTCGCGGCCCACGAGGCGATCATAGGTGATATGCGGGGTAGCGTTGGAGATAACTCGGCCGGCTCGAAGTTCGGTGCCTCTTGCAAGGCGAACACCGATCGCCCGACGTCGGCTGCCTTTTTTCTCGATGAGTATTTTTTCAACTTCCGTCGATAGGCGGACGTCCCCGCCTGCTTTGCGAAGGCCCTCGATCAGGGCATTCGGGATGGTACCGGCACCCCCGCGGGGGTAGTAGGCGCCGTCGATATAATGCCCAGCTACCGGTGCATGCATGATAAAGGGGACCCGGGAAGGAGGCAGTCCGTGGTCGCCGCATTGAATGGAAAGAAACGCGCGCAACATCGGGTCGGATATCCGGTCACGGAGGATGTGTTCGAGACTGTAGAGCCCGTAACGGCCCATATTCCAGGTACGAAAGGGGACGGTCACAAAATCGATGAAGCTTTTTGTCTCAGGGATGCACGCCATTTCTTTGCAGACCGTATCGAGAAGCCGGAAGTAGTCCTCTATCCCCCTGGCCTGGTCTGGAAACCGCATTTTGAAGCGGTCGACCATGGCATCCTTTCCGCTGGGAAGGTCGAAGACCTCGTCACCGATTCGAATGTGTTCAAATCCAAGAGTGTTCATCTCGAAGAAAATCAGGTCATTGGCAACACCGAGCCCTTCGTATATCTTCCTGAGCGATCCCCCCTGGCCGAGCTGCCCGATGTAATGGACGCCCGGGCTGAAACAGCAGTCTCCACGGTGAAAGCTGTGACACAGTCCTCCTGGATGGGCATGCCCCTCCAGGACCAGCACCCGTTCGCCGGCCTGCGCAAGGGCCAAGCCAGCCGTAAGGCCCCCTGCACCGGACCCGACGACTATCGTATCCGCGTCGAGCATGTTATCCCCAGGACTTTTAGTTTATCCATTGCATCCGTCCGTTGTTTACCATTGTTCCCTAATATTGACCCACTTTCAAGCTGTAAATTACAACATATTGTGCAGTAGGAATGGCACATATCACTTGAAAGATGGCCTCAGGCACTTTTTAAGGTGCCAGAAGAGATATTTTCGTGTAGATTATTGGCATCCCTTTCTTCTGCAACGAACTGAGATCCGATGCCACACAGCGCAATAAAAACAGCAGTTTCCGGTCTACGTGAAGGTATGGTGGTGATTGGTGAACAGATTACACTTGTTTGAAATGGGTGACCACAGGTGGTGCCCGCAGTCTGTTCGAGCGATCGTTACCGACTATCTGCAGTTTGGCGTAAAGAAGTGGAAAATGGACGCGGCCATGGTTTCCCTTTTGCGCCAGGCCCTTGAGCATACTGGCGTAAACCAGGTGATCGACTTGTGCTCGGGAAGCGGGGGGCCTTGGCTGGACATGCTCCGGGGCCTCGAAAGCAAGGGTTTTCCCGTCAAGGTGTGTCTCACGGACAAGTACCCCAACGCACAGGCATTCACATACGCGCGCGATGTTTTTGGGGGCCGGTTCGATTTTTGTTCAGAGCCTATCGAAGCTGCTCATGTGCCAGAAGGCCTCGTTGGTTTCAGGACCATTTTCTCGGCTTTTCACCATTTCCGGTCGGCCGACGCCCGCGCTATCCTCCAGGACGCCGTGAACTGTCAACAGGGCATTGCGATATTCGAGATAACCCAGCGGACGCCCTGGGCGATGTTCAATTTCTTTTTGACTTCCCTTCTATTGCCTTTTTGTGTCCCCTTTTTCCGGCCTTTCCGGTGGTCGAGGCTGGTATGGACATATCTGGTTCCCGTCGCGCCGGCAGTCATACTCTTTGATTCCATCGTATCCTGTCTGCGCACCTATTCCGCCGGGGAGCTTCGGGAACTGGCAATGGGCACCGGTGCAAAAGGTTATATATGGAAGGCGGGGGAGATAAAAGCCCCGGCCGCACCGGTACCGATCACATATTTACTGGGATACCCCGGCCGGGACTAAACGGCCAGCGTGTTCGCATTAAAAAAAGGGATAAGGCGACCTGCCTTATCCCCGCAGCTTTTCAGTTTCAATTGTATGGTTTTAATATATTACGACACACCGTCCTCCTTGAGGAACATTCCCGATCATGCCTCCAGGGTAACCATTCCCAATTCTTCCCGATCGCCGACCTTTACACAGCAGATCGACCCCATACCGGTTCCCTGCCCTTCATTTTTGCCCCGCGGCGAAGGAAAGATCTTTCCGTTCTTTATCGATAGGGCCGCTATGGCGATGTCAAAGGCCGGTCCTATCGGCAGGCTTCCATATAAAGGCGTGTAGCACTCCGTCCGGAAATGCCCCGAAAGGAAGCGCCTGTAACGGGCGCCGCATTCCTTATGGCCATCGGCGCCGAGAAAGAAGGTGGTGCCCCTGTCCACAGCCTCAATACACTGGTCCATCCTTCCTAGGCGTATGTCCTTTATAAAACCATAGCGTGAACCGCCTCTATCATCGTCCGACAGGACGAAGAAAGCGGCCCCCTCTCCCGGGATTGCGCTTTGCAGATCAAAGTTAAGGGGGTCCATCGAGTGTGGCGCGGTTGCCCTGTTCCCGAAATAGCGATGCCAGCAGTAGCCGAGGACATCGCAATATTCATCGATAGCCCCGAAAAGAACTGAATCGACACTGCCTTCTTCAAGCCAGCACCGTGCCGTAAGCAACGCCGATGCCACAGACATCTCGAACTGGCTTACCGTAAGCCCTGGCCCGGTTATGTTAAGGAGCTCGGAAACGCTCGCGACAGCTGCGTTATGAACGGAATGTGAAAAACAGGTCGGCGAAGAAAAGGTGTCGCCGTCCAGTATGAAAGAATCGAGAAAGGCATAGGTAGTACGGGTGGCGCCGTAACCGGTGGCAACGATAATGCCCATCCTGCTGTGGTCTTCCTCCAGTTTCCCCGC
This sequence comes from Deltaproteobacteria bacterium UBA5205, assembly GCA_002412715.1. Taxonomy (GTDB): domain Bacteria; phylum Desulfobacterota; class Syntrophorhabdia; order Syntrophorhabdales; family Syntrophorhabdaceae; genus Delta-02. The sequence continues at coordinate 37,352 of DHVP01000033.1, read as the reverse complement.
ATCCTGAAGGGCGAGGTGCGACCCAAGGAGAGCCATTTTGGAAAAATGATCGGCCCGCCGCAGGGCTTTCTTGTTGACAAACTCTTCCAACCTTGATGTTTCCGCGCAAAAAACAGCCATGTCCAGGGACCCCTGTGATGTTTTAACGGAAACATTCTGCGGCGCGCATTGTCCGCTGGAGAGTGCCGATAGCAGCGTGTCTGTACCACATCCGAAACCACCCACCACGCCCATCCCCTTAATGGAAAGTTTCATGTTGGGTCTCCTCCTGTGCCGAAAACAAGCACGCCGTTATGACCGCCGAAGGCAAGGGAATCAGAAACTGCAACAGAGCCCCTTATCTCCATCTCGCTCCCCGCGGGAGATGCGGGAAGCTGGGGATCGGGGCTGCTGAACCCGGCGCTTTTTGGTATCCTCCCTTGCTCAAGACAGGCAACCGTAAAAACTGCTTCGATCGCACCAGCAGCTCCCAGGGTGTGCCCCGTGTATCCCTTGGTGGAGAGGAAGGGGACCCCGGGCAGCACCTCATGCAGGATCCGGGATTCTACGCGGTCGTTGTCCTGGGTGCCCGTACCGTGGGCATTTACGAAAGCGATGTCCTTTACTTCAGCACCGCTTGAGACAATGCCCTCTTTGAGAGCGCGTCTGAGCCCTCTCCCGTCTGGATGGGGCGCGGTCAGGTGATAGGCGTCGCAGGAAGCACTGGAGCCCAGAACAAAGGTGCGAGCCTCTTTACTCCTCATGCGCCTCACGCCTTCCGATTCGAGGATCAGCATTGCCGCCCCTTCGCCCAGATTGAGTCCCTTGCGGTCCCGGTCAAACGGTTTGCAGGGAGAACTGTCAGTGATCATAAGCGATGCAAAGCCATTACAGGCAACATGGCTCAGCTCATCGGCACCGCCGGTGAGCACAATATCGCAAATACCCGATTTGATCCAGAGGGCCCCGATCCTGATAGCATCGGTACCGGAAGAGCAAGCATTGACAATCGTCTGACAGGGCCCGGTAAGATCAAATTCTCTTGCCACGGACGCCGCCGGGTTGCTCCGGAGAAACCTCGTTATATCGGCCATGTCGGGATCTTGCCCTTTCAGGTACGCCCTGTAAAAATCCCCGTTGTTCATAACGCAACCGACCGTTGTGCCCATACAGACGCCCACCCGTTTTGAGCGCAGGAATTCCCTGTCAAGCCCGGCGTCCCCGATGGCCTCAAAGGCAACCTTGAGGGCAAACCTGCCCGTGCGCGATATGTCCGGCGTGTTCCTCGTCTCTAATGACGCAAGGTCATCTGCTACCTCGAAAACAGGATAGGTTGTGGCCTGATCGGAGACAATCCTCATGGGCACCCCGAGATTGCGCTCCCCCCTGAAGAGAGATTCCATGCATTCCGGAAGGTTGTTCCCGGCAGCACACACACAGCCCATGCCCGTTATGGCGACCGCGCCCGGGCTCACTGGGCCTGCCTCTCTTCAACATAAGCGGCCAGGGTATTGATGGACTGAAAGGCCGCTTTGCCCTCATCGAGGCTCTTCACCTCGACGCTGAAATACTTTTCGAGAAGGACTACGATCTCGACAGCATCCAGCGAATCGAGCCCCAGGCCCTCCCCGAACAAAGGCGCGTCGTCCTCGATTTCTTCAGGCGTGATCTCCTCCAGCTTCAGTTCTTCAATGATGATCTTTTTGAGTTTTTCCTTAACCGTCATAGTGCTGACCTTTCTCCATTAGTAATGATCGTGTGTAGCCTCGCGGCAAAAAAGTGATCATTTGTGCTTAGTTTTCTTTCCACATATCAAAAAAATTGAAAAACTGGTACGGGTGACGCTGTACATAGGATTCAAGGGCCCGGGCAAACTGCGCTGCGTAGGGGCGAAATACCTTTTCCGGCCGGCCCGGCTCGTGCGGAACGCGTATGATGCCCTCAACGGTAAGTTTGTAACTGTCGGGCCCGGACTTGTGGGAAAACATGACAGCAATGGGGGCGCCCGTCGCCGACCCAAGTTTGAACGGACTGAAGGGGACCCGGACGGGACTGCCGAGAAAATCTACGGAGAGGGTGCTTTTGATGTCGCCAAAGACCCTGTCCCCCATTATGGAAAGCACCTCGCCTCTCTTAAGCACCTCCATCATTTCCAGTACCCCTCCCAGGTAGCCCTGGGGGTCTATAATGCGAAACGGGGCAGGGCCACCGGTATGTTCGAAATAATGGAGGTCCACGTCGCCTTCTTCCCGATGAAGCAAAAGGCTTACCGGCGCATCGAGAGAATGCAGCGCCGACATGGCGGCCTGCCAGCACCCCACGTGGGCGGTAAGAAGCACAAGCCCCCGTCCCTCACTGATAAGGTCCGCCAGAACATCCCGATCACCGCATTCAATGCGCATGTGTTCGGGGCCCTTGATGCCTATTGTGGCTCTGTCGATGAGTGCCTTGCCGAGACCGACATATATTCGGTGTGCGTTGAGCAGCTTCTTGAAGAGGTTTCCGGTTTTGAAACGCCGCGTCAGATAAGGGTCGGCTTTCTTCCTTATCGCCGGCCTGCAGAGGGTGTAGTAAAGGGCGACGCAACTGAGAACAGCGTATGCCGCCCTGTTCCCCCCGAGCCTGATGAGGGTATAGAAGATGTTATGCTGGAGCTTTGAACCAACGCTCCGGCTGTTCCATTGCCGGCCATCCTTTTTTTTGTGCGCGTCCTCGGGACTCTTGTCTGCCATTCTCTTTTTGAGCTGCTGGGTGATCACGTAGACGATGCCGCCGATGAGAACGCCAAGAACCGGGCCCAGGATGAAGGCGCCGATTATCCATTCATAGATTCTTTCCAGCCCCTGGTACCCGAGGGTCCTGAAAGAGATCTCCGTGAGAAACCTTCCGTGACGGACAAAGTAACCCAGTTCGATGCAAAGCGCCGGTACAATGGGGGGGATGCACAACTGGCTGGTACCCAGGGCGGCAAACTTGCTGAGGCGGAAGTAGCTCGCCGTCATCAGGATCGTCAGCGTCTGGCACGCAATGAGGGGAAGGCTGCCGAGAAAGATTCCGAGCCCGGCAGAAAGGGCAAGCTGCTTCGGTGATGTGTTCTTCCTGAGGAGCCCTTTAAGCGACGCCGCAGGATGAAGGATCGATATCTTTTCAGATCCGTCCCTTTCTGCCATGAAGCTCCTCTGCGGGATCGGCAGAATGGCGCGAATGGTAAGCCGGGTATTAAGAAGGGTGAGCGCGAGGTTGTCCTTCAAGGGGTGAAAATGGGAGATGCGCGCCTCTGGCGCGGGGTAGTGGACAGAGATATCGACCTCTTTCGGGGCGATCCCTGCCCATGCGGCCTTGACCAGCACTTCGATCTCGAAGGAGAACCGCTTTTCGTGAAGCTTCAGCCATTCAAGGACGGCAACGGGATAGGCACGAAATCCGCTCTGTGTGTCTTTCAGGGAACGCCCCGTCTGTACTTTGAACCAGAAATTCGAGAAACCCCTGCCGAACCGGGACGAAAAAGGAACGGTCTTGCTGTCAAAAAACCTTTTCCCGACCACAATGGCCAGGGGGTCTTCGCTGATCACGGGCATGAACCGGGAGAAATCAGCAGGGTCATGCTGTCCATCGGCATCGATGGTGATAATGTGGGTCATGCCGAGCCTTTTGGCCTCCCCTGCGGCCCAGAGGATCGTCGCTCCCTTGCCCCTGTTCTTTTCGTGCCGGACAAGACGGACAGGAAGACCCCTTATGACCTCTTCGGTATTTACATCGGTGCTGCCATCATCGACCACCAGCACGTCGGCGCACACGTGAAGCGCCCTGTCAACGACGTCCCGCAGTGTCCCGCCGTGATTGTAGACAGGGATAACGATGAGGGGCCTTATCTGCTCCTTTTCCGGCCCATTGATGGCTGTTTCAGGCTTGATGCAGTCTTCCCTTGCCCGCGTTACCGGCAATGCGCTTATCCGTCGCGGCAAATCGCAAGAAACCGCCGATGTTGGCGAAAAACCTTTTCCAGCTGTCGGGGGAGCGCCAGATCATGGTGATATAATCAAAGAGTATCTTCGGCCGCAGCAGGTGTGTCCTGTAAAACCTCGTGAAGAGTTTTTCAAGGAGCCCCTTCGTCATCCCCCGGGGAACGAAAAGGAAATTCATGCAATCCATCTTTGCCCAGTCTTCTTCAAATGTGCCCAGCTCCCGGGCATTCTCATAGAGGGGCGTACCGGGAAAGGGCGTGAACTTTGACACATTGATGTCGTCAACGGGCAGGGAGAAGACAAAATCCATGCTCTTTTTGATGCTCGACTCGGTTTCGCCGGGCAGGCCCATCATTAAAAGGCCTTTCACGCGCATACCTGCTTTCTTGATCACCCCGATCTTTTCAGCAAGCATACCAAGGTTTGCGTTCTTCCGATGCCGTGCGAGAAGCTCCTCGTCGCCCGTTTCGATGCCGAGGCTGATCATCCAGCACCCTGCCTGCCTCATCATTCCGGCCAGGTCACTGTCAATATGCTCGGCACGTACGGCGCAGTTGAAGGTCATGCCCAGCGGCCTGTCGATCATCTTGCGGGTAAAATCCGTGACCCGTTGACGGTTAAAGGTGAATTGGTCATCATAAAAATTGACGTGGCGGATATGGAAACGGTCCTTGAGGTATTTCAGGTGCTCATAGAGGTATTCCGCGGAGTTGTAACGGAAACTGTTCCGGAAGACCGAGCGGTCGCAATAGCTGCAGGAGTAAGGACAGCCGCGGCTCGATATACAGCTTGAACTGGGGACCTTCGGATAATTGAAGATGGGAAGCTTGTACGCCTGCGGGTACCCGGGGAGCTTTTCGTACGCTGGAAAGGGCAGGCTGTCGAGGTTGACCCCTTTTTTCCGGTAACCGGTAAAGAACGGGTTGCCTTTTTCATCGCGGTACGCAAGGCCCTGTATGCCATGCAGGTCGCCCGTCCGTCCGCCGCTTTGAAGAAGCTCTTCGAGGGTCTCTTCGCCTTCTCCGACAACGCAAAAGTCGACCTCGGGGAAATCTTCGAGGATCCTCGTTTTTAAGGCGGATACGTGAGGGCCTCCGAAGACCGTTTTTATGCGTGGTTCGATGCTCTTTGCCAGGTCCGCGATGCGAACCCCATCCAGGAAGCTTGATGTGGTACAGCTAAACCCGATAAAGGCAGGCCGCTGCCCTGTTAAATAATCCCTGATGAAGGTATCGGACAGGGGGGATGCGTAGCAGTCGATAATATCCGCTTCAATATTGTCCCTTTCCAGAAAGGCGGCAATGCTGGCGAGCCCCAGCGGCGGCATGATATTCGCCATTCGCGAGATATCACGCCCGGCATTTTCCGACCCGTAACCGAGGGGGTGGACAAGGGGGATCCTGTTCTGTTTCAACTTAGTCATATTCCGTCTCTTTCAATTCCTGCCAAAAGTAACCAGCCTGTCCCATAAAAGGCCCCGATAACCCAGGCTGTTCATCTTTTTTATCAGCCGGGCCCCTTCCGAAGGGGGGAAAATCCTGTCCATGTGTCCCTGAAAGGCGTTCTTGATGGCATTGTTCATGTTTTCCCTGTCTATGTCCGGCGAAAAATAATACAACGGCCTCAAGAGAGAGGTTTCTTTCGCGATGATCCCTTCCTCGATTGCCCGCGCATGGAGTGTGGTGGCGGGCAGGATGCGGATACCGGAAAAGGCCATGACCACGCAGCTTCTGAGCAGGCTGAGGTTATGCAGTCCTTCGTTGATGGATGTTTGTGTCTCGCCCGGACCGCCGAACATAACATAATGGGCACAGGGAACGCGCGCCTCGACGGCGGCCTCGTTGAAGTTGTACACGTCGTCGAAGGTAAACCCCTTGTTGAGACCTGAAAGGGTCGCATCACTTGCGGCATCGCTCCCCAGTTCGATGGCATAGAGCCCTGAACGCTTAAGCAGGGCCCACCCACTCTTATCGATCCCGGAGGGACGGAAAAAGGCGGTCCATTTGACCTTTAACTCCCGCCGCACCAGGGCCTCGGCAATTTCCAGATAATGGCCTTCTGAGTCATTGAAAACGGAATCAGTGAAATAAAGGGCGTCGATCCCGTAGGAGTCCTTCAGGTGCTGCACGTTATCGGCAACATCTTCGGGAGACCCGTATCGGACCGTATGGCCTTCAAGGGCCGGATAGGTACAGTAGGCACAGTGGTGCGGGCAGCCCCGCTTTGTCAGCATGTTCACCATGCCGCTTTGCTCCGTATAGAACCTTACAAGATCCGGCTCCCAGAGGGGGTTCGGTGCCACGGCATCCCGGGTCCCATCACGGTGGCGGCTCCTCGTTATCTGCGGTATCGGCCTGTTTTCGAGGAGCGCGTCAATAAGGCCGCAGATAACGTGTTCCCCCTCCCCGACAACGCCGTAATCTCCCCCAAGGTAGTTCAGGATCTCTTCCGGCATGATCGAAAAGGCCGGGCCGCCGATAATGACGGGAACCTTCGTTGCCTCCCTGACGACCTTCATTAAACGAAGGTCAGCCGAAAGATACCATGTGTCCTCCGGGTTGCATGAGTCAACGGTATCGATATTGCGCAGCGATATACCCACATAATGGGGATCGAAACCGGAGATCATCTCCCTGAGCCGTTCATCTGACCCGTCCTGCGCGAGAAGGTCGAACTGGCGGACGTCATGGCCGTCGGCAGCGAGGGCCGCGGAAACTGTCGCCATTCCGATAGGATAGACAGGATAGGGGTCGGCAGATACATTGGCAGAGATCATCAAAATCCTGCTCATGGGTTGGTACTCTTTTTTTTGAAAGAACGCCGCTCTCTCACATTGTACCTGCGGTACGTGCCGTCTTCCATCTCCCGGCGGATCACCTTCCTGAAGAGCTCGCCCATTCTGAGTTGATAACCGTTTTTCCCATAGAAGGTATCCCAGGCATAATAGTAGAGCTCCTGGAGTTTTTCCGGGGTCATATTCTTCGGCTGGAATACCACCCTGTCTGCCGTATAATGGAGCCAGTTGTTGTCGAGGATCCTCCCTTCGCTTTCCAACCGCTCCCTGATGGGGGAGTGGGGAAAGGGCGTCAGGATGGTAAACTCCGCCATGTCGACACCGATCTCCTCGATGAAATCCACGAGGCGCTTAATATACTCCTCATCGTGATCATCGGTGCCCAGTATGATAGTGCCTTCCACGCCGACCCCGTGGTCTTTCAACCGCTGTACCCTCGTGCGAATCTTATCGGAGGTATCGAAGATCGCCTGGTAAACATACCAGCACCCGGCATCGGCGGCAAGGGACAGAACCTCGTCATCGTCAAGGATGGGATGGCAGACCCACTTTTTCTTGAGGGGGGCCATAGCCGTGAACAGGTCGATCAGCCACTGGCGTTCCTGCGCGAGTGAATTATCAACAAGAAAGAGACGGTTGTTGGGGATCGACATCATTTCTTCGATCACCTTATCGATCGGCCGCGGCCTGAATTGCTTTCCGCCCAGGAAGCCGACGCAGCAGGGGAAGCAATTGAATTTGCACCCCCGCGACGCATGGACGAGGTCCACCATCTGGACACCGCGATAATTATAAAGGCCCCTGTTGAGAAGGTCGCGCCTTGCCGAGGGGACAAGGCCGATATCGGGGCGGTCATCGAGATGGTCGTACACGGGTTTGAGGCGGCCCTTCTTCAGGTCCTCGATGACCTGCGGGAAGCGTCCTTCGGCCTCTCCAATGAAGACGGCATCGGCGTGCCCGGCCACCTCATCGGCGTGAAGAGTGGTGGCAATACCGCCGAATACGACCGGTATCCCCCGTGCCCGGTATTGCCGTGATATCTCGAAGGCCCTGGGGAGCTGACATGTAAGCATAACCGACATGGCAACAATGTCGGGCGAATCGGTCAGCGGGTTGTCCTGCACGTTCTCGTCGATGAATGTAACATCAACCTCTTCGGGGACGGCCGCGGCAAAGACTACCGGCCCGTGGGGCGGGAGGTGAAACTCCGTTTGCCTTTCAAGCTTGGGCCATTTTGGGTAGATCAGTGTCATCTTCATGGTCTATTCAGTACCTTTTTCAGTTTTCCCGTCTGTATGAGATCAGCGGTTATCAGATATGGACTATCGGACGCAGCGGGGAAGGCATCTTTGAAAAAGCGACGCCAGGCTTTGTATCTGCACCCCATTGAAGAGGACTTCCCCCTCGCGGGTCATGTCGAGCCCGCCGTACGACAGTGATTCGTCGATCGGGTGTTTCTCGAGGACAAGGAACAACGCACCGATTGTCATTTCCACGTGATAGGGAAAGAGCGCCGGGCATCCGGGATCGGAGGTGCCCACGATCATCATGGGGTTCTCGTCCAGGAACATGCCGCAAAGGGCCAGACCGAGGCCCTCTGTTCCCGCCGGTTCCCGTTCATTGACGGTGAAGCCCGGCCCGGTAAGACCGAAACGAATGGCAGCCTCTCCGAGAAATATGTTGGGGAGCGTGCAGGCAAAGAGGTTGGGGCTTGCAAGACTGCCCCCGTTGGCGATCACCCCCTCAAAGTACTCCATGTCCGTGGCGAGGCAACCATATATCGAGGAAACAATGATGCCCGCGGGGCGCTTTTCATCCCATTGGTCCTGCCGTGCATCTTTCAAGGCAAAGGTGACGGCGGCAAGACCCAGCTTCGAATACGCGTCGAGCCTGCCGAAATGAGGTGAGACCTCGCCGAAGACCATCCTGCTGGTAAGCGTCGGCAACTTCCCGTCTTTCGATTGGAGTATTTGGTGGTGGCGCCCGGACCCCATGCTTTCCGTGGAAACCCACCCGATGCCGGTAATTGCCGCGATCACGCGTCGCCGCCCCTTTCAAGGACAATGGCCGCGTTGATCCCCCCGAAACCGGAGTTGGTCGTCAGACAGCAGTCACCTTCCAGTGGGACCGCCGACGCGCTCACACAACCCTGTGCGCCTTCTTCCGGGGCGTTAAACCCTGCCGTGGGAGGGACCGTTCGCTCGGCAAGGGCCCGTGCTGCCAGGGCCACTTCAATACCGCCGGCCGCCCCCGTGGTATGTCCTATGTTCCCCTTCGCGGAATAAATGGGTATTCTCCGTCCGCCAAAAACGCGACGGAAGGCAGTCAGTTCCATGAGGTCGTTATACACGGTCCCGGTGCCGTGGGCACTTACGGCCGAAATGGCCGATTCGTTCAGGCCAGAGCGCGAAAGCGCCTGGCCTATCGCCGACACGAGGCCGGAGCCGTCGGGAGCGGGAGAGGTGATGTGAAAGGCATCGTTTGACGCACCCCAGCCGCACACCACGGCGACACAGGGGCGAGCCTCTTTCCGGGCGCGCTCTTCACTCATTAAGAGCAGCGCGGCAGCTCCGTCGCCTAAGCTCAAACCACTGCGGAATCTGTCAAAAGGCCGGCAGGGAAATGCCGAGACGACCTTCAATGCCGAGAAACCCGAAAAGGTAAATTCGGTAACAACGTCTGCGCAACAGACGAGGACCGTTTCGGCCCGGCCTGAAGCTATCAGTCCGGCCCCTCTGGCGATGGCAATGGTCGACGAGGCGCAGGAAGCGCTGATATTGATCCCTGTTGTTTGAAGGCCCAGCTTTTGCGAGACCATTTCAGGCAGGCAGGACAGCAGTATGTCCGGGGCATGGGCCGGTCTTTTCTGCTGCAGTTTTTCCAGGTTATCTATCCCCATTTTTGTCGTTGCCGTAATGAGCGCCGCGTCAGGCGGCACCGGCCGCATGTTTGCGAAAAGGGACCCGAGCAGGGCGGTGATCATCGACCTGCCCTGCGAAGTGCCAAGCCCCTCGATGCAGGCCGCCATGCGTGCGTAATACCCTTCGACAGGGAAGCGGCTTATCTCCCTGATCGCCGAGACCCCATTGACAACACCTTCCCAGGTGCCCTTCAGGTCCTTCCCCAGGGCCGTAACAACATTGGCGTCGACAATCCAGACCTTTTCTATTTCAGTTCTCCCGCTTTCCATTTTTCACGAAAGGTTTTAAAAAAAGGCGGTGGGGCAAGGAAGAGGTTGTTGTCCCTGTCCAGCAGGACCTGGACCGTGTAGCCCGTCGTCGCCACCTCGTTCGTGCTGTCCCGTATGATGAACTCGTAGTTTATCCTCGTGGCCTCAGACCAGCGGTAGATGCCTTCAATCGTAAAGCGCTCCATCAATCTCAAGGGACGAAAATAGTCGAAGTGCAGTTTTCTGATGGGCGCAATAACCCCGTTATTGTAAAAATCGAGGTACCCTATGCCGTATTTTTCACCAAGGGCCACCCGGGCATCCTCAAAATAGCCCGGATAACGACCGTGCCAGACTATGCCCAGAGGGTCAGTTTCTTCAAACCGTACCCGGCGCGAGACCGTGGTCTTCAGCGGCGCCGGGTCTCCCTCTTTGTGCGTAAAATAAGGTTTTTGCATATCTTTTACTTCCTTTCGATGATTTTCATGATAAAAGAGGCTGCCACCCCTTCCGCCGTATTGATGTTCACCTCAAAGGCCGACTCGTCCTGCGATCCGTAATCCCTGCATTCCACCCTGATCATCTGGTCAGGACGGACCTCTACGCGGAATTTGGCCCTTTCCATGGAAGACAAATCACAGGGACGTCCTTTCAATTCTTCAACGACCGCCATGGCGGTCATGACCTGGACAAAAGCGGGCAGAACCGGGTATCCCGGAAAATGTCCGGAAAAGCCGATGAAGGAGGGCGGGAAACAGTATCGTCTTGAGACTTTTTGAGGTCCGATGCGCTCCATCTGCGTCTCGGCACATTTCACGATCTCTGCCTTCAGCTTGTTCATTGCCATGCAAGAGGCCTCTTATCTGTCATGGTGTCTTTCGGTAAAGCGCCGGGACCACGAACAATGCCGCTGGAATGACCCCGCACAGACCCAGCATGACTGTTATCCCGATGGACGTGAGGGCAGGATGCTGTGCCAGCGCCAGTGCGCCGAGGCCGACAAAACTCGTAAGGCCGCCCAGGAGGATGGCCAGGTTGGCGGTATGATCATAACCCTCGGTGATGTTACAGACCATGAAGATACCCAGGTCTACACCGAGACCGATCACCAGGATGGCGGCGACAATATTGAAAAGATTGAATTCTATACCCAATGAGCCCATGGCTCCGAGCATGAATATCAGCCCCGTTACCACAGGTACAAGAGCGAGGAGGACCTTCTTCGGGTCCCGGAAGAGGACACCCACCGCCACAACGATAACCAACAGGGCAAAGATGATATAGCGTGTAAAATTCCCGACGAGGGCTTTTCCAATGAGGCCCTTGAAGCGCCCCTGGGACACAAGCCGGACCCCCTTGGGACTCTTCTCGTCTTTTTCAAAAAGATCAACAAGGCCCTGCGTGTCGGGGACCAGTGTTAACGTCTGGACTTTTTTATCGTTTTTCAGGACCATTGATCCCATGAGATCCCCGAAACCGATCTTCTTTAGATCCTCCAACGTGATAGGGTAAGGGTGCCTCTTGAGCATTTCGAAGAAAGGCGCGAAGGCATCGGGAGAGAAACCAAGTTGCGCACCCTCTTCCGACAGGAGTTTTCCTGCCAGCCTTTCATTGCCGTCTGCCCAGAAATCCTTCCATCGCCGTGCGTTCGCCTGCTGGGTCGCTGTCGACGGGAGAAGGGGCGCCAGGCTCACGATCTGCCCCGAGGGCAGCTTTTCCGACAGGTAGGCAAACAGTGAATCATTGACGGAAAGAGAGGATTCGAGATCGCTGCCCTCCGCGAAGAGAACCGCACTGCCTCTAAAGTCTCCCCATGTCTTCGAAAGGTGCTGCTCTGCCTTTTGCAGGTCCTCAGGTACAAAATTGATAGATTGCAGGTCACCGCTGAAATGAAGTCGGCCTGTCTGCCACAGGCACAGGGCCATGATCAGCAGCCAGAAAACGAGCACTCCCCGGCGCGGCAGGCTGAGGCTGCGGGAGGATCGGGCGCCTATATAACGTTTCTCGCCCGGCAAGGTCTGGAGCAGATGGGGAAGTACGATTAACGAAAAAACGAGGGACACGGCCACGCCGATCATGGAAAAGACGGCCAGTTGACGCTGGCCCGGCAGTGTTGAGAGAAGCATGACAGCGAAGGTGACAATGGTGGTCAGGCCGCCGAACATCACGGGATGCGCGACTTCCCTGACGATCGTCTTCGGGTCGCGCTCCTTGCTGCACAGCGCGAAATAGACGAGGATCGGGTAATCATCGGAGATACCCAGGAGCACAGCGCCGAAGGCCATAGTCACGGCCGAGACGGAATCATAGATCAAAAGCGTCCCGGCTGTTGCCAGACACAACACCGAAGAGGGGACCAGAAAGACCAGAACGCCCTTCCAGCTTCTCAAGAAAAAGAGGATCAGCAGAAAGATCACGACGCCCGCGGAACTGAGGATAACAAAGAGGTCTTTCTTGATCGTTTCAGCGTTGGCGGTGGTATAGGCGTGGCCGCTGATGACGGATGCCTCGATCCCGGGCGGGACGACCCTCTTGATAAGGGCCTTGAGATCCTCTGCCAGTTCACGCGAACCTTTTGAATCCGTCATTTTTACCGGTGTTTCCGCGATTATGAGGGTATTTTTACCATCGGGACTGATAAAGTGATTGTTATAGAGCCCCATCCCGGGGATAACGTTCATATGCCGGAGCTTCTCAAGGACAGTGCTCTTCAGGTCCAGTGGATCGCTCTGCAAAAGAGGTTTCATGAACCACCCTTCGGGCCCGGTGAGCTGTGCATAGACGTTTTGCAGGCGAGAACGGACCTCCTGGGCCGTGAGTGTCTTTTGCAGCTTTATGCTGTCATCGTTGGTAAATGTTTGGGGAAGGGCATTCGTGAACCATGTCTGGAACTCTTCGGCGGAAGGCAGCGACGGCCCCGATACGGCGCGGGTAAAGTAAGGCAGGGTCATAGCCAGGCTCATACGGTCCGCCGTTTCGGTGAGTTCTTTCCTGCTGGTCCCCGCAGTGCCTCTCAGGTTGATCAGCACCTTGTTCGCAAAGGGCGCCTTCTGCAGGAGGGCAAAGTCTTTCGCCGCTTCACTCTGGTCATCGGGCAGCAGGGGCGCAATGTCCTCGTTCATCTTGATGTTCCTCAGGACAAAAGCCGCCAGAAGAATGACCACAAAGGTGGCACAGTAGAGCAGTACCCTGCGTCGGGAAAGAAAGCTGTATAAAGAGGAAAAAATGGAAAAACAAGCGTCCATGATCACTCGAAGAGGCCTTGCTGCAACTGGCCGTTGATGACGAGATCGAAAAACTCGATCCTCGTTGAGTCACCGCCTTTTTCAAGGATGTTCACGACGTGCACGTAGTTGGTCCCGGCCTCAAAGGATATGCGGAGGTGGTCGACGTATTTTTTCTCCTTCGTTGAGCGCGGGACAAGCTTCAATATGATGGGGTCATCCTGCACGACGTTAATGCTATAGCGCTGCTCCAACCATTTGAGGTCCCCCGTTGTCCAGGCAAAGATCTGGTCGACGATGAGCTTGATCAACGGGTTCTGTTTGGTCTCGAACGCATCCGATGGGCCTTCTTTGCCTTTCCACTGTTTCGCCAGGTCTCCATTCACCAGGAACCCCGATGGTTCGGGATTGATCAGTTCCCAACGGAGCTTGTCCGGTTTCATGCAGTAAAAACGGCCCGTGGAGACTGCGGGTCTGGCGAGCATTGCAAGACGCCTTTCCTGACGGAAAGCGCCGGCAATGGTCTTGACGCCGGAAACCGTCTTTGATATCCGTGCAAAGGCCCCGGCCTTGCCTGCCGCGGACGGCCCCTGGTCGGCCGGTTCACCCTCGGCGGAGGCTGCGGGGGCGGCGACAAGTATACAACATAGCATCAATATGGCAATGATCGTTCTCATATACCTCTGTCCTGTTCCATTATGTGTAGACTTCGCTCACGGGCTAACGAGTGGACAAAGATCCCTACGGGACCCACACCGTGATACTTCCCCAAGCGAGGATTTCGCCGCCGCTCGTGACCACCCCATCGGCAAGGGTGAAATCGCCGAACTCTCCTGTGGTCGTGACCCTGATTCTCAACATGTCTCCCACGGCGGCCGCCGCCTTTACCTCGATCATTTTCGCGGCAACGAGGAACCCTTTCTTGACCCCTTCCCCGTGGAGGAGGTCGGAGTAGCCTCTCACCGCTGCGTAGGATTGCGCTATCAATTCTATGAAGGCGATACGGTCAAGGCCGCCGTCCTCACCGATGAGCGGGCTCTCCGGGTCGACAAGGGCCTCAACAACCCCGGAAGCGTCCCTGAATTCGACAAGGCGGTCCACCAGGCACATGGGTTTCCGGTGGGGCAACAGCATCTCGACCGGCATCGGCAAAGGGAGGTCCTTTTTTGCCTTCCCCTCTTCCGCTGCGCTCACGACCGCCCCCTCATGGTGTGTCTTTCCTCATTTTTTCGACATGTTCAGCGATCATATTCCTTACATGCTTGCGCAGATTTATATGGGCTGTTTCTCCATCGTCGATGAATTTTTTGGGGGAAACAGGGGGAAGGGCGCTAAGGTGCACCGTGGCAGGCATCATCCACCACCGGCGGGGAGGCAGAAGTACATCGGTACCGGTAATGCACAGCGGCAATATGGGAACCCCTGTCTCGATGGCTAGTTTGAAAGGCCCCGAATAAAAACGCTGTACCTGACCGTCGTTGCTGCGATGCCCTTCGGGAAAGACCAATATGGCCCCTTTTCTCTCGAAGAGCCTGCGGCTTTCCCTGAGGGTCCCTTCCCATCCGATCGCCTCCAGATCAAGATAGTTCGCAAGGCGCATGAACGGTCTGTACCAGAAAAGCTTCCTGAAAGGCCAGGACCGAACGGCGAAGGCAATATCGCTGACGGGCAGCAGCGCCATGCAGTATGTATCAAAAAAGGAGAGATGGTTTATGACGATGATGCAGGGCATATCGATGCTACCCTTTGTCAGCCCTGTTCTTTTGAATCTCACGAAGGGTGACATGATAATCATCCATGCCCGGCCATAGATCCAGACAAAGTAGCGCATCACCCGGTCGTTTTGCCATCCTGTAACGATCTTCCCCGTTATGAACCAGACAGGGAAGAGGACGATCCCCACGACCGTCATAAGAATGATACCGGGGAACATTGCCAGGTTCATAACGACAACGAGCAGAAAAAACACCGCAATATGCAGGGGGCTTCTTTTCTTATCAAGGACCGCGCTCTTACAGGTCAAGGTGCCCGGTCCTCACTGCATCTGCTGTTTCTTGTTGATAACGAAGGCGTGAATATCGCCCAGCTTCCGGATCGCCTTAATGGCCTCTTCCTCGCCCATCTTGAAGCCGAAGGCTTTTTCGAGGACGATCACCATGTCAACCCTGTCAAGGCTGTCAAGACCGAGATCGTCTTTCAGGGAGGCCTCGGCGGCCATGTCATCGATATTCAATTCAAATTCATTGACGAGCGTGGTATCGATGAGCGCGATAATTTCCCGGTCAGTCATGCTCGTACCTCCTTATGACAATAGATGAGTTTACACCGCCCAGGGCAAAGTTGTTTTTCACTAAAATCCCTACGGACAACCGCTCCACTTCCCGGACATGCCTGATGTTCGCACACAGTGGATCGATGGTCTCCAGATTGAGTGTCGGCACAATGGCCCCTTTATTCATCATGGCGATAGATGCGATCGTCTCAAGGGCGCCGCACGCGGCCATCGTGTGGCCGAGATGTCCTTTCAGGCTGCTCACCGGCACATTGCCGCCGAAGACCCGGTTCAATGCCGCGGCCTCCGCGGTGTCGCCCTGGATGGTACCCGTTGCGTGGGCGTTTACGTAGTCGATCCGGTCAGCGCTTATACCGGCGTCTTCCAGGGCCTGCCTGATGCAGGCATCCATGGAATCGCTGTTTGGGTCGGCGATATTGGACGTATCGGAACGTGTTGCGTAGCCCGCGATCTCGGCCAGGATCGGCGCGCCCCGCCTTTTCGCGGAATCCAGTGACTCCAGAACCACTATCCCGCTGCCTTCGGAGCAGACAACGCCGTCCCTGTTGCTGTCAAAGGGCCGGGGTGTCCGGTGGGGGGCATCGTTGTATGCGACAGAGGCCGCGCTCATGATGTCGAAGATTGCCGGGCTCAAGGGATGGAACTCGTCTGCGCCTCCGCAGAGCATCACGTCCTGTTTCCCGAATGCGATCATCTCAAAGCCGTACCCGATCGCCTGGCAGGACGTGGAGCACGCCGAAGAGGGAGCCAGGATCCGGCCGTTGATCCCCAGGGTCTGGGCCACGTTCGAAGCGCAGGAATGGTTCATTATCTGGAAGAAGGTGGTGGCCCTCATACCTTCAGTGCTGTGGTTGGTCAGGTAACCCCGGAAGAATT
Source organism: Deltaproteobacteria bacterium UBA5205 (assembly GCA_002412715.1). Classification (GTDB taxonomy): domain Bacteria; phylum Desulfobacterota; class Syntrophorhabdia; order Syntrophorhabdales; family Syntrophorhabdaceae; genus Delta-02. The sequence continues at coordinate 21,052 of DHVP01000033.1, read as the reverse complement.
CCTCCGTCACAGTGGGGCTTCCGACGGTGGAACCTATGATGATGCCCATCCTCCCGTTCGTGAAATACTCCGCGGGGGGACTGCTTTGGCCCAGCGCTTCCTGGCACGCTAGGGTAGCAAAGACAGACATCGGCGACATGGACCTTCTGTGTTTTCTCGGTATCTCCCTGGGATCTATCTCGGGCACCAACGCGGCAACCCTGGTCCTGAGCCCCCCGAAATCGTTCAGTGCCGGGACATTGACCACGGCACTTTTCATATCGAAAAGAGATTCGATGAGGGTTTCCACGCCCCTGCCGAAAGGGGAAATGGAGCCCATGCCGGATATCACTACCCTTCTGGTCTGCATGCCTTCAGTTCCTCCTGGAGATGATCGCGCCCGAAGATGTTTTCGCAGGCAAGGAAGCCGGACATCATGGCGCCCATGATCCCCGGGGCCACTATGGCCTGCCCCGCAAGATAGAGTCCGCGGGAGCGCGTGGCAGGTATAGGGTTGTACTGCCCCACCCTGTGCTTTACCCCGTAGATGCTGCCATAGGGGCTATTGGTATAGTCGCGGAGCGTAAGCGGCGTGGCACATTCCATATCGGTGATCCTGCCTGCTATTTCCGGGCACGAAGCCTCAATGGAACGGCCGATCCTTTCGGTCATTTCCTTTTTGAAAAGTTCATAGCCTGCCGGTCGTTTTCCTGAAACAGAATCTGCCCAACGCCTTGTTTGGGCGCCCGGCATGGGGCAGATGGCAATGAACCCCTGTTTTCCGGACCGTGCGCTACTGCCTGCGGCGGTTATATACAGGGGCCGTCCCTCTATGGGAACACTGCCGTGAAAGAACGAGAAATCAGCTTGCGGGAAGATAAAGAGATTGGACCCTTCAAGACCCTTTATGGGTTCACTGCACGTTGCGTAAAGCATACAGGCCGAGGTCGTTTCATCGAGCTGCCTTAAACGGTTCACATAAGCAGGTCGGAAGACCGACTCAGGGATCATTTCCAGCAGCTGATGGGGGTGAACTGTGGAAATGCAGCCGCTGCAGCTGATAGTAGTACCTCCTTCGAGGGAAATGCCTGAAACCGCGCCGTCTCCGGCAACATGTATCTTTTTCACTTCCTGCCCACAATATACCGCAACCCCCATTTTTTCGAGCCTCGCCTCAAAGGCCTTTGTGAGGCCGCGCCCGCCGCCTTCGATACCGCCTGCCGATTCATAGTATGAACCTGCAATGCAGGCATGGTAGGCAAAGGAGGTTTCCTCCGGAGGCACCCCGTAAAGAAAACAATGCATGGAAAGGATGCATTTCAGAAGCCCGTTGCCGGTAAGCCCGTCGAGGAACTCCTGCAGGCTTGGCCCATGTACGGATGAAAGCGCGGCATGTTGCCCGGGGGAGTCAAGGTCAACATAAGGGAGCGAAGTATAGATCTCCCGAACGGCACGGAAGTAGTCGTCGATGGCTCCCCTGTCACCGGGGAAAGCCCCGTGGAACCTCTCTTTGAGGCTGTCATACCCGTAGGGGAAGTCGAATTCGAACCTCGGGCCCAGGCAGCGGAATGAGTCGAAACCATCTTTATTAAAGAGATGCACGTTGACATGGTCCGACAACCCGAGATATCGGAAGAAGATGTCCAGGGGTTCCCCTGCACCGAGGCCGCCGGTATAATGAAAGCCGGTATCGAAAAAAAGCCCCTTTCTCGTGAAGCCCCTGATGGTAGGCGCAATCTGTCCCGACTTTTCGACGAGGACAACACTGCAGCCGTGTTTTGCCAGTATCAGGGCCGATGTCATCCCCGATACGCCGCCCCCTATGACCGCATAGTCGTAATTCATGGGGTAAAGTTGAGGATCAGGCAGGAATTGGTACCGCCGAACCCGGCGGCATTGCACATAACTGTGCCGGGGGGGCTTTCAATGGTCGACCCTACGATGTTCAGTTTTTGGGAGTATTCATCGGGCTCTTTGAAATTAATGTTGGCCGCAATGAAACCCTGCTGTGCCATGATGGTCGAGTACACCACCTGGGACGCCCCCGACATCCAGAGTTCGTGGCCGGTCATTGACTTGAGCGATGAAACATAGGGGGTGCTTGGCCCGAAGACCTTCGAAATAGCCTGCGCCTCAACGGCATCGCCCAGGGGGGTGGATGTAGCGTGGGCACAGACATACCCGATGTCACCGGGCTTCATGCCTGCGATCTTCAGGGCCTTCACCATGGCACTGTGGAGGCCGTCCTGACTCGGCATAGAAAGGTACATGCCATCGGAAGAAAAGGCGTAAGAGGCGATCTCTCCGAGGACCGTGGCGCCCCGCCTCTTAGCCGCATCCAGCCTTTCCAGTACCAGGGCCGCGGCGCCGCCTCCGGGGACAAGGCCGTCGCGATCTTTGTCGAAGGGACGGCTGGCCGCTTCTGGCTTATCGAAGGATGTTGAAAATGCCCCGATCGCGTCAAAGCTGCACATGGACTCCCAGTTGATCTCCTGCGCACCACCGCATATGACCCTCTCTTGTTTGCCCAGCGCAATAAGGTCGGCAGCCTGCCCCACCGCGTGGCCCCCGCTTGAACAGGCCGATCCGATGGTCCAGCAGGCACCCCTGGTCTTGAGAATGGTGCTGAGGTTCATGGTAATAGTCGAGGTCATGGAGCGGAACACAAGGCCACTCCCGATGGAGTGGGACTCGCCGTGCTGCCTGAGGAGGTCTACCTGTTCGACGGCGGCTATGCAGCTTGAATCACATCCGAATATGACGCCCGTCTCTTCGTTCTGTATGTCATCCGGACCCAGGCCCGACATCTCCAGTGCCTCCATTGCCGCCGCATAGGCCTGTACGGCAAAATCGGGCATGGTCTTCCGCTGTTTTTTCGAGAGGACCCTTTCGGGGTTGAAGCCCTCTATGGTTCCTGTCAAGGGGCTGCGCAATCCCACTTCGGCGCGTTTATCGTCGTATATGATGCCGGACCTTCCCCGGCGGAGTGATTCCCCTACCACCTTCGTGTCCGTGCCGAGACAGGATACAATACCGATACCGGTGATCACTACCCTATTCATGCCATCCTCTCAATTATGTCCTTTGCGTTCAATCTGTTGCCAACACCGGTCATTCCCACAACTATCGTAAAACTCCGGCGGGGTTTTCAGCGCGGCCGTCGATCTTTGGCTCGATGTAGCTTCCGTAGGCTTCTTTCAGGGGGCCGAACCTGAAGCGGCTGGCGAGGCGCCTGAGATAATAACGGTATATGCCGAAGTACATGCCATACATGGTGGCGGCAAGGGAGTGGCATTTCCAGACCTGCCGGTTCGCTCCGCCGGGATTGAATTCGTAAGGGTGGCAAAAATAATTGAAGGCCATCCCCTTCTCATTGAGGCTCTCGTAATATCTTATCTGAAAAGCAATCGGAACATAGGCACAGAAGAGACCTCCGTTGAAAGGCACCGATCGGTTCAGGAACTTGAAAGAAGTAACGGGGATAACGGTCAGGAGGTCTTTGTACCGAAAGGGCATCATGTCCGAGGGGGAACGGCCGAGGTGCTTCAGCAAGGACGGCTGCGCCGTATTGTCAACGCTGTATCCCGCCTCGATGAGCACATCGTACGCCCACAGTGTGCGTGCCGTAATTCCCCAACTAGGAGAACGGTACGTGGAAACCTCTCGGGAGAGGATGTCCTCAAGCCTTTTTTTGCTCATGACAACGTCGTTGCGGAATCTTTTTTGCTGGAGCTGTTCGGCAATGATGTGTTCATATCCGTGAGAACCGATATCGTGATTGGCGTGGGAGATCGCCCCTATCAGACCGGGGAAATGCTCTGCCACATACCCGGGCACGAACATTGTGGCCTTGAGCCCCAAACCGTCCAGGAACTCAAGAAGGCTGTACGTTTCCTTTTCCACGAGATATTCCGACGAAAAGTTTGCTCCGTTCTTTGTGCTCAGACTGTAAGCAAGGTCATCGATATCAAAGCAAAGCGCGTTTATTACGACGGGAGACGTCTGTGTGTTCTCGATCATGGTAATTTTCGTTTATGTGGGCGCCCCATGCCATCCCCGGAGGGTCTCTTCCTCGGCCCTGACGGGGAACCTAAGGGTGGGTGGGCCCTACATATATGCGCCACCGTTGATGGCAATGATCTGGCCCGTGATATAAGCTGCCTTTTCCGAGGCAAGGAAGCTGACAGCCTCTGCGACCTCCCAGGGTTTTCCGAATCTTCCCAGGGGGATCATGGGCAGGACCTTTTCCTTCGGCAGACCCTCGGTCATATCGGTCTCTATGAAACCCGGGGAAACTGCGTTCACCAGTATGTGCCTTTTGGCAACCTCGGCGGCAAGGGCCTTGGTGGCGCCTATCAGGCCCGCTTTTGCAGCGGAATAATTGACCTGGCCCGGCATACCGCTTTGTCCCGACGTTGAAGCAATATTAATGATGCGCCCCTCGCGTTTCCTTAACATATTGACAAGAACAAGCTTTGTGACGAAAAAAAACCCGTCAAGGGCAACAGAAAGGACACCCTTCCATTCCTGCTCGCTCATCATGGCCAGGATCGTGTCCTTTGAGTACCCGGCATTGTTCACGAGCACGTAGGGCGTGTCGGTCTCAAGCAGCGGGGTAAGGGCAGCCCTGGCGGCTTCGCCGTCGGACACGTCAAAGGGAAGCAGGAGGCACTCCCCGCCCCTTTGCCGAATCTCTCCGGCCACGCCGGAGGCGGAACCATGGTCGCTGCGAAAATTAAGCCATATGTCAAACCCATCCCGGGCCAGTGCCAGGGCAACAGCCGCCCCGATCCCTTTGCTCCCGCCTGTGATCAATGCAATTTTACGTTTATCCATAGGGGGTTCACTTGACGCTGACGACCTTGCCCTGGTTGTCAAAACAACGGCAATGGTCCTGAACCTGTTCGTTCAACGATACGGTCCCGGAAGAGGGTATCAGGCCCTGCAGCGCGAAAAGAAAAGTAATCATTACAAAAGATAATACGATGAGTCTTGGTTTACCCATTGCTACCTCCCATGTTTAAACTTTTCCGCAGGTCCCTTCAGGGCATGAGAAGGCAAAATACGTGAAAAAAAGAAAGGCTACCGCCATCTGCAGGCCGGGATATCTGCACAGTGGTGCTTCATTATTCTCGAGCTCAACCATTTACATCAAGGATATATTGTAAATCCGACGGCACGCACATGATCTTTTATTCAATCTCGGTATACAACAAAAAAGGGGAGATTGAAACGGTTTTCAAGACCCGGCCATTCCTTAAACGCAACTGAACAAACATCCAATTTGACCTGGTTTATTTTCCTGAAATACTATCAAAAAGCGTCTCTTTTAGCAAATGCCATGCGACGCCGCACCGTTGATATTTCCCAAGCCCTCTCCCGGGCCTGCCCACGAGGGGGCAATGGGAGATGCGCTTATAGGAAACGGGTGGCCGGCCATGAGTGTTCCTCCAAGGCTAATTTCCTTGACTAAACGGAAACAGATATATTATTTTGTAACGTGAAATAACAGAGAAAACGCGGAATAATCAATACTTAGCTGGTTTTCGTCCGCGGACACACTGGAAATATGAGGCGCATATTCCGGACAGAAAGAGAGCATGAAGGTCCTTCTCGTTAATCCCCCCAATTGCGGGCGCAGTATACCCGAGGAGCACTACGGCATCGACTCTTTGAAACTGATCCTTCGGGCAGAGCCTCTCTGTCTTGAGGCCCTGGCAGGCAATCTCGGCGAAGAGGACGTAATGATAGTCGATCTGAAAGCAAAGCCGGGCACCTTCGGAGACGTCCTTGCCGACTTTGTCCCCGATGTTGTGGGTATCACGGGCGTTACCTGCGAGGCAAATACCATCCTCGAACTGGCATCGAAGGCAAAGGAAACAGTGAATGCCACCGTTGTCGTCGGCGGTGTGCATGCCAGCAACGACCCGTCCTTCTTTAACAAACAGGATATTGACTACATCGTCGTGGGCCTCGGCAAGTTGAGCTTTAAGGAGCTGTTGACGGCCATGGCGTCCGGCAGGGCCACCCACGACATCCCGGGTGTTGCGAAAACCAGGCCGGGAGGGGGGCTTGCCCTTACCCCGCGTGCGTATTCCCGGGATGACCTTGCGCAGGAGAGTCCTCCCCGGTATGACCTCACGAACAGGTATCGCGATGATTATGTCATGCAGCCATTCGGGTTCAGCCTCGGTCTGGTTTCCACGGCTTTCGGCTGTCCCTATCGCTGCTCCTTCTGCTGCATCGAGGGTATAACCGGCGGCCGTTATCTCACGCACGATCCGGAAACCATCATCCGCGATATCGGATTGCTTGGCGATGCCCCGGTGATACGCCTCGTCGACGCTAACACCTTTGGTAATGTCGCGCAGTCGAGGACGCTCTGTCAGAAGATAGGGGAGTCGGGGATCAAAAAGGGTTTTGTTGCCGATTTGCGTTCCGACACGGTGGTCCGTCACCCGGACCTTTTCCGCGAATGGAAGGATGCAGGGTTGCGCACCGTGATCGTAGGTTTTGAAGAGATAGACGACAAAAAACTCGGCGCGATGGAAAAAGCAAACACAACAGCCATCAATTCCGAGGCCATAGCAATACTTCACGATACGGGCATTACCATAATCGGTGATTTTATTATTTCACCCGATTACCATGAGCAGCAATTCCGGGAATTGAAGGACTATCTGGAGAAAAACCCCGTGGACCTGCCCATGATCTCCATCCTGACACCCCTTCCCGGTACGCCGCTCTATAAGTCCATGAAGGATCGTATCACAATCCACGACCTGGATTACTACACCCTTACCAACGCTGTTGTGCCTGTCAGCATGGACGAGAAGGCATTTTATCAGAACTACGCGGACCTGATGAGATCAGGCCACACGGCGGCAAGACTATAGTGAGGTGCAAACTTTGATGGATGTTTACATAACGGACCTGTCGGCATTCCTCCCCAACAAACCTGTATCAAATGACGAGATGGAGAAGATCCTGGGTGCCGTGGACAATCACATCCCTACCCGCATCAAGACGATCGTCTTGAAGAGCAATGGCATTCAGACACGATATTACGCCATTGACCCAGAGACGGGCAAGGCTACCCATACCAACGCGGCGCTCACTGCCGAGGCGGTGCGCCGCTTGAGACCGTATGATGGTTTTTCCCTCAATGATATCGAGTGCCTCGCCTGCGGCACCTCGACCTCTGACCAGATCATTCCGGGCCATGGCCTGATGGTCCATGGCGAATTGCACAGCGGGCCCTGCGAGGTGGTCAGCACGGCAGGCGTCTGCATATCGGGCATGGCCGCCTTGAAGTACGCATACATGAACGTGGCGCTGGGCCTTACGAAAAATGCCGTTGCAACGGGGTCTGACATGGCGTCACCCTCCTTAAGGCCATGGCTCTATGACGGCGTCGCCGCAGGCAGAAAGAAGATCGGGGAGCTTGAGAACGAGGAGCCGGTGCCGCTTTTTGACACGGTGTTCCTGAGATGGATGCTTTCCGACGGTGCCGGTGCGGCGTTCATGACGGGGAACCGAGCCAGCGAAAGGCCGGCCCTGCGAATAGACTGGATCGAAAACATCTCCTTTGCCGGCGAGTTCGAGACCTGCATGTATTCCGGTGGGAAAAAGAACAGTGATGGCTCTCTGACGGGCTGGCGCAACTATCCTTCTCTGGAAGAGGCCGGCCGTGAAGGGGCTTTTCTCATACGGCAGGATGTCAAGCTTTTGAACCGTGATATCATGAAGGTTTCCGTGGAAAAAACGCTGCCCCTGGTCATCAAGAAACACGGCCTTTCGGCCTCCCAGGTCGATTGGCTCCTGCCCCACTATTCGTCGGACTACTTCAGACAGGAGTATTATGACCGCCTGAAAGCCTTCGGGTTTGAGATCCCCTACGAAAAATGGTTCACAAATTTGAGCTACAAGGGAAATACGGGCGCGGCGTCGATGTACATCATCATGGAAGAGATCTTCCATTCGGGCAGACTGAAAAAAGGCGACAGGATCCTCTGTTATATTCCCGAGAGCGGAAGATTTTCAATATGCTATGTCATGCTCACTGTGGTGTAGCGGCGCTATCTTCCCTGATGTAGTCAGCAAGCGTCCTTATGGACCTGAAGACCACCCGGCTTGATTCATCAACGCCGATCCTCAGGTGATATCTCTTCTCCACGACCACGGCAATCTCGACGGCATCGAGGGAGTCGAGACCGAGGGTAGAGTCCGGGCCTATGAGGGGATCATCGGGGGAAAGGTCATCGGGCAAGGGGTCGGGTATCTTGCACACGTCAACGATCATCTCCAATAATTCTTTCTCGAGTTCCAATCCCTCTTGTTCAAAAAGCTTCATTGCCCTTCACTCTGGTCGTTATTGTATGCGTGTTCTTCCCCTCTGAGACATATAAAACCACGCAATGAGGGTCGTCGTCACGAAAAAAAGCAGCATCAATGCGGTGTCGGGAAGAACGGACCTGACAGTTCCTCCCCTGACAAAGACCTCCTGGAACGCCCTTAGCCCCCACGAAAGGGGAGAAAAAACGCTGACGCTCTGCATGATCTTCGGCATCACATAAACAGGCACCATGATCCCGCCGAGAGCGGCGCAGATCACGACAGAAACGGCGCCGAACATCGAGGCCTGTTCGTAGGTTCGGGCGACGGTGCCGAGGAGAATGCCGTAGCCCGACGCAGCGAGGCCTGCGCTCACGGTGATCAGGATAAGGGCCGCGGGTGCCGACCCCACATTAAGGACAGGGGCCCCGAAAATGGGGAGCGCAAACCTGCCAACTGCCATGATGAGGGCAAACTGGACCACGCAGATGATCACGTAGGAAATGATCTTGCCGGAGATCATGGTCAGGTATGACAGGGGCATGACAAAGAGGCGGGTAAGCATACCCGTTTGCCGCTCCCTGATAAGAGAACCCGATAGGGGAACGACGATGAAAAACATGCCGAAGAGCGTCCAGGCAGGGACGTTCTGCTGGACCGTGTTGGGCCGGAGCACCGGCGCCCCGTATTGGGCCGCCTTTTCCTCAACGACCATGATCGGGGCGTTGTCCCATTCTATACGGGCATCGGGAACCATCTTCCTGTTCTCCTCCGACCACAGCGGCCCCATCGCATTTTTGGCGGCCGCCTCCAGGTACACCGGAAACACTTCCGAGAAGACCCGCATCTTCTCCTTCATCTCAATACCCATGATCACTTTCTCAAACAGGCTGGCCAGACCCAAACGGAGGGTTTCGCTCAAGGCCGGGTCAAAATAGATGAGAAAGCGGGGAGCCGGTTCCCGGAGCCGTTCTTTTCTCACCCTCCCCTTCGCGGGACTCGCCGGCAGCGAGTTTTCCACCGCCTCCCGTGCCTTTTTCATAAAGGCCTTCGTCGTGCCCTCAGGGATAACGACAGCACATTGAAAATCGCCTTTTGCAACGGCCAGCTTCGCCATTTCGACATCGATCTGCTTCCCCGCGATCTCCTTCACTAGCGTGACCGCATCGGATTTCCTTATGATGTCCTCCATCTGGCGGCCCACCGCACCGCTGTCCCTGTCAAGGAAGAGAACCTGTGTCTTCGTTTCACCCATGGACCGCAGGACATTCTCCTGAACAAGAGTTACAACGATAACAAGTACAACGGGCATAAGGAATATGACGAGAAGGCCGACGCGGTCCCTGCAGAGGAGGAGAAGTTCTTTTCTGACGCATGACCATAGTTTCAGCATCGATCGATCAATCCCTCAGTTGTTTCCCTGTGAGTGCAATAAAAAGCTCCTCCAGGTTGGTGCACGACGGATCACGGCGGAGAAGGTCCTCCGGTGCTCCCTCTGCTATAATTTCCCCTGCGTCCATGATCACGACGTAGGAACAGAGGAGTTCCGCTTCCCTCATATAGTGCGTTGTATAGACCATGGTGGTCTTGTCCTTCAGGGCGGCGAGCCTCTCAAGAATGAGATTCCGGGATTGCGGATCAATGCCCACGGTTGGCTCGTCAAGAAAAAGAACCTTTGGTTCGTGGATGAGGCCCGCGGCGAGATTGGCCCGCCGCTTCATCCCGCCGGAAAAGGTGAATATCCGCTGATCAAGGTTTCCCTCAAGTCCGACAAACTCGGCACATTCGTCGATCCTCCGTTCAAGTCCCTTACCCCTTAAACCATAGATCCGTCCGAAAAACCTGAGATTCTCCCGGACGGAAAGGTCCGGGTAAAGTGCAATGTCCTGGGGAACATAGCCGATAAGTTTCTTGGCGCGCCGGGGGTATTTCACGACGTCGATCCCGCAGACGGTCACGCCTCCACTCGTCGGCCTGAGGAAGGTGTTCATGACGGAGATCGCCGTCGTCTTCCCCGCGCCGTTCGGGCCAAGAAGGCCGAAGATCTGACCTTCGCCGATTGACAGGGTCAACTCGTTGAGGGCCGGCCGGGCTGCGCCCCGGTAAACCTTGACCAGGTGATCGGTCGTGAGGGTTTCCCCCCTGCAAAGTCCCGCCTCGTTCATCTGACAGTTTCTGACAGGTCGCTGAAAAAGCGGCGTTCCTGCTCTGAGCAATCAAGGACGATGTCACTCAAAAGGTCGAAATTGTCTCCGGCGGCGGACCTGTTTTTGCATATTCTGGCAGCGTAAAGGGCGAACTCCCTCCACCTGTCGCCGATAGCCGTCATTCTCTTTGACATCTCTAATAAACGGACATCGCCCAGGATTTGGGCAGCCTCATGGAGAAAGGCGGCATACATGAGCCTGAAGCCTCCCCCGCCCGTGCCGATCTCTTCCTGCATCCTGATGGCATGGCCCAGGTAGAGGATGGCCTTGCGTTCCCCGTACTTTTCCGGCCACCGCCGCAGGGCCTTTCCGAACCACCTGATCCCGCCCGTGCCGATAATAGGGACATGTGTCTTGATCATCAACCGGCAGGCCTCTCTGATCCCTTTCTTTATAGCACCGGGAATGTCCGCTTTCCCCCGGATGTCTGACAGGTAGTACATCTTGCCTTTCGGAGCCAGCATCCCTTCCGCAAAACGGGCCTTCATGAGGTCTTTGCGCGAACAGGTAACGGGTTCATCAAAAACAGGATCGCTGATGAGATAGCCATCACCGTTCCTGCCGTACACGATCAGGGTGTGGGCGTTGAAATGGAACCGGAGCGCATCGGGGAAATAAGGGAGCCAGTATACACCCGTCTGCAGCCCCACGGGTATGCCATTGTCGACAATTTCATCGAGGGTGTCCATGGCCTTTTCCGGGTCCTTGAACGTGAATTTTTCAAACCGGATGCCAAGCCGCCGGGCGGTGTTCTTCAATATCCTTCCGGGCGCGCTGCGGTACGTGATCGCCGGCATTCCCTGAACCTTTAAGAAAGGAAAATATCCGAAGAAGATGCCTGAACCAATGCCGAACACCAGGGGCTCGGAGGCGGCGATGCCGTAATTCAGAAGGAGGTTGGACGTGGACCCGCTTTCGCAGTGGGCGGACTGGCGGTGGATAAAATCCCCATGGTCTCCCTTCGGTGGCGTTTTCGGTGGCATTTAAGGTACATCCTTCATCTGCTCCGGTGTTATGTTGAAAACAGCGGCATAGCGTTGCAGCGTCGCATCATCCAAACCTTTGAACACGCGGTGTTTGAGATGGCGCTTTACTCTCCAGGACGCGAAACCGGTGTACCGGGACAACATCTTCACATCCATGAGATGTTTTTTCATATAGTATGCCAGGGGACTCAGCTCGGCTTTTCTGACCTTTTCCACCACCGCGGCAAGTTCTTCATTGATGAACTCCCAGGCAATACCGTTGGCGATGTTCGTCGGCTCCCAACCCGAGCTCGTGGTGCGCACATATTCCCCGTTCTCGTCCGTGACGTAACAGATAGCGTGCCATTGGCCGAATATGCCGTGGTCCTGCGGAACGTCTTTCTTATCCATTTAAAATAACCTTACCGGAAGATCTATGTTTCGGCTTTCACGGACGATGTTCTTTTCTCTAATTCCCGGGTCGTGAATATATGGGTGACGTATTGAGTCGCTCCTGTCAAAGCGGTTATATGATATTTCCAGAGATGTCATTTTGTCAATTGAAACGTTGGAGAGTTATTTTGACACTCCCGTCCCCTGAAGGAGACAGGAACTACGTCGTCAACTACGGGACGGGCGTGAGACCGTCTTCGTCTTCCTTGCGGGCCTCCGACGGCGGGTCGATATTGCGGTCAAAGGAAATGTACAAGACCTTTATCCGCTTTGCGCCGATCCCGAACAGCCCGCCCAGGACCTCGAACCCCGTACGTCCATCCTGGTGCGACAGTTCGAGGAGGAAGGCGAAGCGCATCTTCCAGTCTTCGTCCTCCTCTTCCCTGGTATAAAGGCCGTAGAGGAGGCTTGTCATCAGGCGGCCTTCCTGTCTGCGCTGTTCGTAGAGGGTGAACAGGGGTTTGATGATCCTTTCGAGACCGCGGCCTCTGAAAGGCAGCAGGGAAGGAGCCAGAAAGACATAGTCGTCGTCTTGCGATTTGTATTCGAAGAGCGGCCAGATGTTGACGAAGGTCCTGTCCTCTTCCTCGATGTAGCGGTTGATGATGAGAACGCTGCTCTGGTAATAACGGTCGTCTTTAAAATACCATTCTCTCTCGGAGTAGAGTGGATAGAGAAAATAGGATTTTCTGTCCCTGCCGACGGTTTCATTGGAATAGAAGGGGAAAAAAGAGAAACCTTTCGTCTCCTTGCCCTCCGACGAGGAAAGGAAAGGCCAGAAGTAATTCCACTCCTCCTTGTCTTCGTTGCGCCGATAGCTAAACAAGGGGTAGAGAACCCCCTTTGTTTCGTGCAGCCGGGAAACCGATTGCATGTAGAAAGGCAGGACAAACAAAATATCGATGGGGTTGTCCGTGTCGAGGTTCTTTTCCTCCTTTATCACGAAGGGCCAGAGAAAGAACCGGGTGTTCTTTACGCCCGGTCTCGAACGCGTGCCATAAAGCGGCCAGGCCTTGAAGCCTTCTTCGGCCCCGCTGTAAACGGAAAAGAAGGGCCAGGCGATATTCGTCTTCGTGGCCCCCTCATTTTTTGTATAGCTGTAGAGAGGCCAGAGAAAGAAACCCATTTCGTCATTCGTAAAACGCTTCTTCAGCATACCGGCAACGGGGAAAAAACCGCCGTAACTCCCGGCCTCCTTTGAGGTGCCGTAGAAGAACAGAAGAAATGCCGTATTGCTTGCCTCTTCGGACCGTTGCGCCATGTAGATGGGAATGAAATATGACTTCTTCGGCGATGACTTGCCCAGGGGAAAAAGGTAGTTATATGTGCCGCCCTCTTCGGAATCATAGGAGAACAGAAGAGGCCTGAAGACAAAGTGGCGCTCGTCGTTCTCTTCGTCGTAGGAGACAAGGGGCCCAAGGAACCGCTTTTCCTCGCCAAGTTCCCAGGAAACCGGCCAGACGGCCCGGAGGCTGCATGGGAACAGGACCGACAGGAAAAGAAGAAGCCCGCACAGGAAAAGTGGCTTGAGTGGCCCGAATCGCTTGAGGGTTGAAGGCAAAAAACTTTCCTTACACTAAAAAAATATCCCGAATATTGTCCCGAGCACGGTCACCGGGGTCATCTCCTGCAGGCCTTCGGCGCCCTTCTGGACCTTCTTCATCGCTTTTTCGGTTTCGTTGTACAGACTGTCATCCTTTGCCAGCTTACCCAGCGTACCCTCTCCCTTCTTGAGACCGTCGGTAAGCTCCTTGATACCCGCTACGGCCTCTTTCGTTTCATCATAGAGCGCCTCATCCTTCGCCAGCTTGCCGAGGGTGCCTTTGCCCTGTTCGATGTCTTTCGAGACGGCCTTCAATGACGACACCGTTTCCCTGGCGTCGTTGTACAGAGTATCATCCTTTACCAGTTTTCCCAGCGTACCTTTGCCCTTCTCTATATCGCTTGAGATCTTTTTGAAATCATTGCTGACCACCTCAATATTGGCAAGGCTTTTCTTGATGGCCTCTTTTTCCGGTTCGCCCAGGAACCCCTTGAAATCCTTCATGGTATCGCCGAAATTTTTGGCGGCCGTGCCGACCTCGGCAAACACCTGGTTGAGGTCCGGCGGCGTTACCACATCCTGTATCCGGTCGCCCGCGGCAAGGTACTGCGCGGCCTTCCCCGGAATGATCTCGATATACTTGTCGCCGAGAACGCCCTGGGTCTTGATACTTACCTTGCTGTCGGCCGGAACGGGTACTCCTTTCCTGATGTGGAGCGATATCAGCGCCTTGTATCCCTCAAGTTTGATCCTGTCAACCTTGCCCACCTCGACACCGGCGATCTGCACCGGGGTGCGCGGGTCAAGACCTCCGGCATTTTCAACGGTCACGTACAGAAGATATCCCTGTTCCCGAAACCCTCCGAGGCTTCCTATCCTGAAGGACATGTAGAGAAGGACAAGGATTGCCGCAAGGACGAGAATACCCACCTTCAATTCCGGGGTCACTTTTTTATTCATGATTACCTCCTGTGAAGCCAGGTATTTTTGTCGCATTCAAAAACTCCCGGGTTTCTTCACGTGTACTGGAGCGGATCTCCAGAGGGGTCCCGTGTTCTATGATCCGGCCGTCATAAAGCATGGCCACCTTGTCGGCGATCCGGAACATGCCGAGGATGTCATGGCTGATGACGATATATGTCTTCCTGAGGTTAAGCTGGGTTTCCTTGATAAGGTCGAGGATCGTAAGGGATATGATGGGATCGAGAGCACTCGTCGGTTCGTCGAAGAGGATCATGTCGGGATCGAGAACCAGCGCCCGGGCTAGCCCGACCCGTTTCTTCATGCCGCCCGACAACTCGCCGGGCATCTTTTCAGCAAAACCGGAAAGCCCAACCTGCGACAATCTTTCAACTACGATGCGTTCTATCTCTTTTTCCGTCAGATGGGTGTGCTCCCTTAAGGGGAAAGCCACATTTTCATAGACGTTCATGGAGTCGAAGAGAGCCGCCTCCTGGAAAAGCATGCCGAACTTCCCTCTCACCGTATTGAGCTCTTTTTCCTTGAGATGTGTGATCTCGGTGCCATCGATCCATATCTCGCCGCTGTCGGGCTTGAGAAGGCCGATGATGTGCTTGAGAAGAACGCTCTTGCCGCCGCCGCTCTTGCCGATGATAACGGTGATCTTCCCCGTCTCCACCTCCAGATTGATCCCGTCGAGGACCTTCTGGGACCCGAAGCTCTTGTGAAGATCTCTTATGGTAACGGCAATGGCATCCATTGTCAGAACATGAGGGACGTGAGCACGTAGTCCGCGACAAGGATCGTGAGGCTCGATGCCACCACGGCCTCCGTTGTCGCCTTTCCCACTCCCTCGGCCCCTCCCCTGCTATTAAATCCCTTGTAACAGCATATCACGCTCATGATGATGCCGAACACCGCCGCCTTGATGAGACCGTTGTAGATGTCCTGAAACTGGAGGACTTTTTCGATCCTGTTGACAAAAGCCCCTTCATTGATCCCGAGGAGCTTGACACCGACAAGGTATCCGCCGATGATACCCACGAAATTCGAGATCGACGCGAGAACCGGAAGCATGAGGAAAGAGGCGATCATGCGAGGTGTGACGAGGTACTTGACGGGATCGAGGGCCATTACCCTTAATGCATCGATTTGTTCCGTGACCCGCATGGTGGCAAGCTCGGCGGTCATGGCCGATCCGGCGCGTCCCGTTACCATGAGGCTTGTCAGCACCGGGCCCAGTTCACGGGTCATGCTCAAAGCCACAATGGCCCCCACCACCCCCTCGGCGCCGAACTTTCTGAAACCGTAGGAAGACTGGAGGGCCAGAACCATCCCGGTAAACAGGCCCGTGATGACAACGACGAGGAGCGAGTTGACGCCGATGAATTCCATCTGTTTGAAGATATAGTTTACCTTGAAGGGCCTTTTAAAACCCAGATACAGGGCCCTGGCAAAAAGAGTGCCAATGCCGCCAAGAAGATCGAGTACCACGAGGAACGGTCGGACAGAGTCTCGCGCGAGCCCCCTAAACATAGGTCCTCACAACTCTCCTGGAAATCTTGCACAATATCTCGTAGGGGATCGTCCCCGCATACTCGGCCATCTCGTTGGCGGAAACCCGCACCCCTTCCCCGCGGCCTTCGCCGAGCAATACCGCCTCGTCGCCGCTTTCAACACCGTCAAGGCCGGTCACGTCGGCGAGGATCCAGTCCATGCATACCCTTCCGACAATGCTGCATCTTCTATCGTTAATCAGTACCACGCCTTTGTTGGACAGTGACCTGGGATATCCGTCGGAATAGCCCACCGGTATGTACGCGATCTTTGTATCTTTGTCTGTGGTAAACGTTCCGCCGTAACTCAAGGCCACACCGGCAGGGAATTCCCGGCAAAAAGCGATTCGGGCCACGATCTTCATCACCTGCCTCAGCGGGAGGGACTCTTCAAGGGCCCGGGACGGATGAGAGCCGTAGAGGCTGATACCCGCCCGCACCAGTGAAAAATGGGCCTCGGGATAATTGACGATGGCCCCGCTGCTGCTCATATGCACGTATGGGGGGTTGAAACCGGCCGCTTTAAAGGTGTCGACCACCTTCCGGAAAGTCTTTATCTGGCCAAGGCCATATTCATCGCGCACCTCCGATGCGGGAAAGTGGGTCATGATACCTTCAGGCTGCAGCCCCGGTGCTCCCTTGAGGATTCCGGCGATTGTTTCCGCCTCCTGTGGTTTAAAGCCGAGCCTGCCCATGCCCGTGTCAAACTTGACGTGCACCTTTACAGGTCTTATGAGACCTTTTGACCAGGCCACGAACCGGGCAAGAAGCGCCTCATCATGTACAACCGGGGTAAGGTCGTAACGAACGACAGGCTCGATCTCATCCCAGGAAAAGAGGCCGCTCATGATCAACAGGGGCGTCCTGATACCTCCCTTTCTGAGATCCACACTCTCATCGATCGTTGCCACGCCAAGGTAATCGATGCCGATGGATTCCAGTTTCCTCGAGACCTCAATGGCCCCATGGCCATATGCGTCGGCCTTCACGACGCCCAGAAGCCCGGCGCCGGGGCTTAAGTGCCGCCTGATAGACCGGCAATTTTCCTCGAGGGCGCCAAGGTCAATATAGGCGACCGCCCTCGGAGTGTTCGACATGAAACGCCTCCTTTATTTATATGGACCGAATGCCGCGAAACACTCTTTCGCAGGCTGCAACGGTTCGTTCTATTTCCGTCTGATCCAGCGTGAGCGTGACGAAGGACGCCTCGAACTGGCTGGGGGCAAAAAAGATCCCCTCCTCCAGCATGGCCTTGAAAAATTTCTCGTAGAGGTCTCTGTCGGATGCCGCTGCCGCATCGTAGCCCGTTACCGGCGCTTCGGAAAAAAACCCCGTGAACATGCCCGTCAGAGAATTTACCCGGTAGGGGATTTCATAGCGGGTAGCTATGGGCGCGATCCGGTTCGCCAGCGTCTCAACGGTTTCCTTAAGCCGGGCATAAACCGTATCGACATTCTGCCTGAGAAAATCGAGCACATAGAGGCCCGCCCGCACCGCCACCGGGTTTCCCGAAAGGGTCCCGGCCTGGTAGACATCGCCGAGCGGAGCAAGACGGTCCATGATATGCCTCTTCCCGCCGAATGCACCGATGGGAAAACCGCCCCCGATTATCTTGCCGAGACAGGTTATATCGGGATCGACCCCATAGATATGCTGGGCCCCTCCGAAATCAACCCGAAAACCGGTGATGACCTCGTCGAAAATCAATACGGCCCCATATTTCCGGGTCAGATCCCGCAGACCTTCGAGAAAACCGGGTTGGGGCAGCACCAGGCCCATATTTCCGGCCACGGGCTCGACAATGACCGCGGCGATGTCGTCGCCATGGGCTTCAAACAGCGCTTTCACCGCATCCAGGTCGTTGTAATGAGCCAGCAGGGTGTGTTTGACCACATCCTGAGGCACTCCCGGCGTGCCCGGGATGGACTGAGTGGCCACGCCCGACCCGGCGCTGGCCAGGAAGGCGTCGGCATGACCATGATACCCGCCGTGAAATTTTATCACACCATTTCGGCCGGTATATCCTCGGGCCAGACGCAGGGCGCTCATGGTTGCCTCTGTGCCGGAGCTGACCATGCGGACCATCTCAATGCCCGGAACCGCGTCAACCACGGCTTGCGCCAGTTCGACTTCCAGACGGCAGGGGGCACCAAAACTGGTGCCGTTGGCTGCTGCGGCTGCGATAGCCCGGGCCACGCCCGGATGATTGTGTCCCAGCAGCATGGGACCCCAGGACATGACATAGTCGATGAGGGTCTTGCCGTCTTCGGTGGTCAGGGTGCTGCCTGAGGCCTTGGCTATGAACAACGGGTCGCACTGAACGCTTTTGCAGGCCCGGACCGGGCTGTTGACGCCGCCGGGAATGAGGGTGGCGGCTTTCCGGAAAAGCTCCTGGGATATGGTCATGGCTGGGCTCCTAAAAATATTCCATGGAAGTTTTTTTCAGTTCCTTGTGGCTGAACAGCATGTCGTACTGGGTCACGCCCGTTTCCCTGCACAGCTCGTCCACAACCTGCATGCAATCGTCACGGCTTTTGCCATGGATCATGGTGTAAACATTGTAGGGCCAGTCCATGCAGTTGCGGCGCAGGTAGCAGTGGGAAATCTCCGGGCGTTTGGCCATTGTCCTGCCGATCTGGTCCACATCAAAGCCTTCTTCGACATACCAGGCAACCATGGCGTTGAAGCCGTATCCGGCCTGCTGGTGACGCAAGGTGGCTCCGAACCGTCTGATCTGTCCGCCTTCCTTGAGCTTGCGGAGCAGGGCCAGGACTTCGTCTTCGGAGGAACCCGTCTGGGCTGCGATATCGGCGAAGGGCGTTGCGCTGTCGGGCAGGGTGCCCTGGACGATACGCAGAATGTCTCGTTCTGTTTGAGTAAAATCCACGGAAAAACCTCGCTTGCGGCCGGAAAATCCGGGTTTGTTTCGAGCCCGGTCCTTACCCCTTTCGGTATTTGCTGGCAATAGGAGGCTTTACAGATCAAAGTCTATCTTCAATACTCGATTTTTTAGGCTATTTTGGAGGTCGCTGTGCGGATTGCGGTATTGGGCGCGGGGAGCTGGGGCACTGCTCTGGCCAATCTCCTGGCGGAAAAAGGGGAAGATGTCCGGTTATGGGCCAGACGGGCCGATGTGGTTCGTGAAATCAACGAAGCGGGCTTCAATGCGAGGTATCTGCCGGGCCGGGCGCTGAGTCCAAGTTTGAGGGCTGATGCCGATGTCGGTCGAGCCCTGGAAGGCGCGCGCTGCGTACTGCTGGCCGTGCCGTGCCAGCAGTTGGCGAGCTGTTTGCGCGGTTTGCGGCATGTTTTTCCGGACAGTATCGCAATGGTATGCGCCAGCAAGGGGGTGGAACTGGGCACGTTTCGGACCATGCGCCAGGTGGTCGAAGAGGAATTGTCAGGGCTCAATCCCCGTTATGCCATGCTGTCCGGACCATCATTCGCTTCCGAAGTGGTGGACAGGCAGCCGACAGCCGTTGCTTTGGGGTGCGCCGACGCTGATGTCGCGGACTTTGTGCAGGCCCTTTTTTCCACCGAAACCTTTCGGGTCTACGTCAACCCGGACGTTACGGGGGTGGAGCTGGGCGGGGCGGTCAAGAACATCATGGCCATTGCTTCGGGGATTTCCGACGGGTTGGGGTTTGGCGAAAACGCCCGCGCCGCGCTGATCACCCGCGGACTGTCCGAAATGTCCCGCCTGGGTGTGGCCATGGGCGCCAGTCCGGCAACGTTCATGGGGTTGTCGGGCATGGGCGATCTGGTGCTGACCTGCACCGGGGATCAGAGTCGCAACAGACGGGTGGGGCTGGCCATAGGTCGCGGCCGTGCGTTGGATGAAATATTGTCCGGCATGCACAATGTGGCCGAGGGCGTGAAGACAACCCGGGCCGTTTACCAGTTGGGACAGGGCAGGGGATTGGATCTGCCCATCACCAGTCAGGTCCACGCCGTGCTCTTTGAAGGCAAGGACCCCGCCGTTGCCGTGCGCGAACTGATGACCAGACCTCTGCGTGGAGAATAGCCGTTACGACAGAAAGGTGATCCACAGCGTTCTGGTCCGGGGGCCGTCGAATTCTCCGAGAAAGACGCGCTGCCAGGTGCCGAGCTGGAGCTGGCCGTTATCAATGATGATCTGGACGGATGAGCCGAAGATGGACGCTTTGATGTGGGCATCCGAGTTTCCTTCCGCGTGCAGGAAGCCGGCGTCGCGGGGAACCATGCGGCGCAGATGGGCCAGGATGTCCCGGCATACGTCGGGGTCCGCCCCTTCGTTGATGGTCAGCCCCGTAGTGGTGTGCGGCGTGAAGACCAGGACGACTCCGGACTGAACGCCGCTGAGGCGAACGGCGTCCATCAGCTGCGAAGTGACGTCGAGCATGGCCTCGCGCGTGGATGTTTTGACTTGTATTTTGTGCATGATCAGCCTTCGTATTCCAGGGTGATCTTGTTGCCCGGGTCCGCATAGCGGACCCGACGGGCATAATGGCGGTAAATCTCATGGCCTCGTCCGCTGACGTCATGCGCCTGGCTTGTGGTGCCGAGGTGTCGGTTCCAGTCGAATCCCGGTCCCTGGTCCTCTACGGTCAGATCAAAGCGGTTGCCGAACCGGTGGAAGTCAAAGCGGATATTCTTGCGCGCATCAAGCTTGTTGCCGTGAACCATGGCGTTGTTCAGCGCCTCCCTGGCCAGCAGGGTCAACGCAAAGGCGTGTTGGCTCAGCGCCTCTTTTTCCAGGAAAAGAGAAATTTGCGCAACGCACAGGTCCACATTGGCCAGATCCGTATTCATCAGGGCGGAGAAACCGTGCTCTGCGGGCTGGAGGTTAAACATCTCAGACCTCGACGGCCAAAAGGATTGTGTCGTCACCCCGGTGCTTTTCCGGATCGGACAACGCGGCATGAATTGCCGTGGCGGCTGTCTCCAAGGGGGTGTCGTGATACATCTGGCAGGTGGCGGCCAGGCGGTTCAACCCGACATCGCGGGACATGCCGTTTTGGTTGAAATCTTCGATCAGGCCGTCGGTGTACATGTAGATGCGGTCGCCCGGACGAA
>DHVP01000029.1 GCA_002412715.1 Deltaproteobacteria bacterium UBA5205 | reverse complement strand
TGCCGCATTGTAATTCCCCTTTATTCAATTATCTCGGTGACGACGCCGGCACCGACTGTCTTGCCGCCCTCACGGATGGCGAAACGGAGTTCCTTTTCCAGTGCGATGGGGGTAACAAGCTCGACCGACAGCGTTACGTTGTCGCCGGGCATGACCATCTCCACGCCTTCGGGCAGCTTCGCCACACCGGTCACGTCGGTGGTCCTCAGGTAGAACTGGGGACGGTACCCGGAGAAGAAGGGTGTATGGCGCCCGCCCTCTTCCTTGTTGAGGATGTACACCTCACCCTTGAACTTCGTGTGGGGTGTTATGGAACCGGGCTTGGCGATGACCTGGCCGCGCTCCACCTCGTCTTTCTTGGTGCCGCGGAGCAGGAGGCCGACGTTGTCGCCCGCTATGCCCTGGTCGAGTATCTTGCGGAACATCTCCACGGAGGTGGTGACGGTCTTTGCCGTGGGACGGAAACCGACGATCTCTACCTCCTCGCCGGGCTTGACGGCGCCTCTCTCTATCCTGCCGGTCACGACGGTGCCGCGGCCGGAGATGGTGAAGACGTCCTCGACGGGCATGAGGAAGGGCTTGTCCGTATCACGGGCCGGCTCCGGTATGTAGGAGTCGACGGCCGCCAGGAGCTCGTAGATGCTCTTGCAGTCGGGGCAGTTGGGATCGCCGCAGCCGTGCTCGAGCGCCTTTAAGGCCGATCCCTTTATAATGGGGATCTCGTCGCCGGGAAACTCGTACTGGGTAAGAAGCTCCCTGAGCTCCATCTCGACGAGTTCGATAAGTTCCGGGTCGTCGACCATGTCCGTCTTGTTGAGGTAGACGACCATGGAGGGCACGCCGACCTGGCGGGCGAGCAGGATGTGCTCACGGGTCTGGGGCATGGGGCCGTCATTGGCGCCCACGACCAGGATGGCGCCGTCCATCTGGGCGGCTCCGGNNCCGGGGCAGTCGACGTGCGCGTAGTGACGGTTGTCCGTCTCGTACTCCACGTGGGCGGTGGCGATGGTGATGCCCCTTTCCTTTTCTTCCGGGGCCTTGTCGATCTGGTCAAAGGGAATCCACTCGGCCTGACCTTTATTGGCAAGACACCGTGTGATGGCACTCGTCAGGGTGGTCTTCCCGTGATCTATATGTCCGATGGTTCCTATGTTCACATGTGGTTTCGTCCGTTCAAACTTTTTCTTACCCATAGAGGACCTCCGTTGCAAATTTATCTTTTCTTCTTAAATTCTCTAATATGTTTGATGGTACGGGATGGTAATGGAAAAATTCCATACTGGAGTAACCGCGTCCCTGCGTCAACGAGCGAAGCTGAGTTGTATAGCCAAACATCTCATCAAGAGGGACGTGCGCAAGGACGTGTTTGAAACCATTTCGCTCATCGACCTCAAGGACTCTTCCCCTGCGCGACGTGGCGTCTCCGATCACGGCGCCCATGGCTTCCTGCGGGCAATGAATATCGACCTTCATGATCGGTTCAAGAACTACGGGGTTTGCCTTCGACACGGCCTCTTTTACGGCAAGGGACCCCGCGAGCTTGAATGCCAGCTCCGAGGAATCGACATCGTGATACGAACCGTCAATGAGTTCCACCTTAACGTTAATAAGGGGATAGCCCAGATAGATACCCTTTTCCAGAGCCTCCCTGATGCCCGTTTCGATGCTGTTTATGTATTCCTTGGGTATGGCACCACCGATGATCTTGTTCTCGAAGACAAAATCGGCGCCATCATGAGGGGCTATATTGATGACAACGTGGCCATACTGCCCGCGGCCGCCCGATTGTTTTATATATTTTCCCACTGCCGAAGCGGGCCTGGTGATAGTTTCACGATAGGCGACCTGTGGAGGTGACGTGACCATGTTGAGGCCATGCTCCCTCTTGGCCCGGTCCATGATGATCTCGAGATGGAGCTCGCCCATCCCGGACAGGATCACTTCGCCCGTATCCCCATCGAGCTTCACAGTCAATGACGGATCTTCAACGGTATACTTGTTGAAAACCAGCCACATCTTTTTCAGGTCGTCCTTTTTCTTCGGCGTGATGGCACAGGACAGGACAGGCGAAGGGATCTCGATGGTCTCGAAGACGACGTCGTGATCGGTGGATGCAAGGGTGTCGCCTGTAATGGCCCCTTTTAATCCCACGATAGCGCAAATATCGCCGGCGCTGACCTTTTTGACATCCTCGCGTTTATTGGCGTGGAGCCTGAGTATCCTGCCCACACGTTCCGTTTTGTCCCGTGACGTATTCGTTATCGTATCGCCTGCTTTGAGCTCGCCCGAATAAACCCGGATGTAGCTCAGGTGACCTACGAAGGGGTCCGTCATTATCTTGAAGACGAGGGCGCTCATCGGCTCTGTTTCGATGCCTTTGAGACTCAGCTCTTCGCCTTCCTTGGTCCAGCACTGGTAGGGAGCAACATCGTCCGGTGACGGAAGGTAATCGACGATGGCATCGAGGAGCGGCTGAATCCCCTTGTTCTTGAAAGCACTGCCGCAAAGAACCGGCAGAATCTTGCCTTCCAGGGTTCCCTTTCTGATGACGTTCTTTATCGCCTCGTTGCTGATGTGTCCACCCTCGAGGTATTGTCCCATAAGGTGATCATCAATCTCCGACAAGGCCTCGAACATTGCCTCTCTGAGCGTATGGACTTTTTCTTTGTACTCTTCGGGGACTTCCTCATCACCGCAGTCGAGACCCAGACGGTCCCTGTCATACCTGTTCATCTTCTCTTCGATGATGTCGATAACCCCGATGAAGTCATCGCCGTTCTTGATGGGTATCTGAAGTGCAAGCGGGTTGGCCCGCAGGATGTCGCGCATCATGGCGGTACATTTGTCGAAGTCCGAGCCGGGCCTGTCCATTTTATTAATGAACCCTATACGGGGTACCCCGTACCGGTCCGCCTGTCTCCAGACGGTCTCCGACTGAGGTTCTACACCTTCGACGCCCGAGAAAAGGGCCACCGCCCCATCAAGAACGCGAAGCGACCTGCCGACCTCGATGGTGAAATCTATGTGTCCCGGAGTATCGATGATATTGATCCGGTGGTCCCGCCAGAAGCAGGTGGTCGCGGCGGCCGTGATCGTGATGCCCCTCTCCTTCTCTTCTTCCATCCAGTCCATCGTTGCGGCGCCATCATCAACCTCGCCGATCCTGTTGTTGACGCCGGTATAAAAGAGGATCCTCTCCGTTGCAGTCGTCTTCCCTGCATCGATGTGCGCCATGATCCCCACATTTCTTACTCGATTGTTCATTATAAACCTGTTACCACCTGTAGTGTGCGAAGGCCTTGTTGGCTTCTGCCATCTTGTGGGTGTCTTCTCTTTTCTTGACCGCGCTTCCCTTGTTGTTGTAAGCGTCGATCAACTCGCCCGCAAGCCTCTCCATCATCGACTTTTCTGAACGTGCCCGCGAATAGCGGATGAGCCATCTTATGCCGAGTGAGAGTTTTCTGTTGAGCCTTACTTCTACAGGTACCTGGTAGGTGGCGCCGCCGACACGTCTCGCCTTGACCTCGATCTCCGGCTTGATGTTGTCGAGGGCCTTGTGAAAAATCTTGAGACCTTCTTCTTTCAGTCGCTCTTCGATGAGATTTATCGCACCGTATACGATCCCCGACGCCGTGCTTTTCTTGCCGTCGAGCATCACGCAGTTGATGAGCCTCTGAACCATCATGTCATTGTACTTAGGATCGGGGGTTTTTTCCCGTTTCGATATGTGTCCTTTGCGTGGCATTTCTTATGCTCCCTTATTGTTTCGGTTTCTTTGCCCCATACTTGGACCTGCTCTTCTTCCTGTTCGCAACACCGCTAGCATCAAGCGACCCTCTGATTATATGATACCGGACGCCTGGTAAGTCTTTTACCCTGCCGCCCCTGATGAGGACGACTGAGTGTTCCTGCAGGTTATGGCCGATACCGGGGATATAGGTCGTCACTTCGATGCTGTTCGTGAGCCTCACGCGGGCAACCTTGCGGAGTGCCGAGTTCGGTTTCTTGGGCGTCGTCGTATAGACCCTTACGCAAACTCCCCTCTTTTGCGGGCAGTTCGTCAGGGCTGGAGAAGAGCTCTTCTTTTTGACGGCTTCTCTCCCAAGCCTCACTAATTGGTTAATAGTAGGCATCAATACCTCCAAAAAAATAATCCCTTATCTTGAAGGGATATAGGTCATCAGTGGCGCAAAAAGCAGTGCTATATTAAACGATTACCCCTTTTAATGTCAAGAGGTTTTTTGGCTTTATCCCAATAAAGAGCCGTCCTGTTGTGGAATACAGGGTATCCAAAAATTGAAGAAAAGGAGTTTTTTGGGAACCAGGGAATCTCACAAATTCCTAACACTCCGGAATAATGGAATAAAAAATCAAAATATTTTTTCAGCGGGTTGAGGCGCCACGTGATCGACGGTCGCGAGCTTGCAGTGCTTGTGAAGGATGTTACAGAAACTTCTTGACATCTTCGACGTGAGTATAATAATTTTCTGCAACATTCCGGTCTAATATAAAAAAGGGGGAGGTAGCGCATATGTCCGATAACACAAGAGTATTTGGTATGTCGGCAAACTCAGGGAGGTGGGTATACGTAATCCTGGGTATGATCATCAACCTGTGCCTCGGGGCAGTCTACGCATACAGTGTTTTCAAAGGGCCTCTTGAAAAACTTTTCAGCGCAACGGCGAAGCAGGGCAACATGCCGTTCATGGTCTTCATCGCAGTCTTTGCCGTTTTCACATTTTTAGCAGGAAGATTCATCGACAAGCTCGGTCCCCGTATTGTCATGGTCATCGGCGGGATCGTCGTCGGCCTCGGATGGATGCTCGCGAAATTCTCAGGCAGCATAACGATGGTCTCGATCACATACGGCATCATCGGCGGCGCCGGGGTCGGCCTTGTGTATGGGGGGCCTGTCTCGGTATGCACCAGGTGGTTCCCCGATAAAAAAGGTCTGGCCGTCGGCCTGGCGCTCCTCGGCTTTGGCGGCTCTGCTTTCATAACGGCACCCCTTGCAAAGGCTCTCATTGCTTCTTCCGGGGCCTTGAACACCTTTCTTTATATGGGCGCCGGATTCCTCGTAGTGACAGTCGTCCTCTCAATGTTCATGAAGTTCCCCCCGGCTGGATGGAAACCGGCTGGATGGAACCCGCCGCATGCCGCAGGCGGCGCAGCCGCAGCGATCACCCCGGGCAGCATGGTTAAAACATCGAGTTTTTACGGTCTCTGGATCTGTTACCTTTTCGGCACCACGGCAGGTCTCATGGCAATAGGCGTTTCTGCCACGGTAGGCGGAGAGGTCATCGGACTCGATGTGGGCACCGCAGCTTTTCTTGTATCCATCTTTGCTATCTTTAATGGCATAGGCAGGCCGATTTTCGGCACCCTTGCAGACAAGATAACGCCGAGGTATGCAGCCATTGTTACTTTCGTGATCATCGGTATTTCCTCTCTTATGATGTTGAGCGCGGGCAAGGGTTCGGTGGCGCTTTTTGCCATCGCCTTCTGCGGCTTCTGGCTCACCCTTGGCGGCTGGCTCGCCATCGGCCCGGCAAGTACGGCATCCTTCTTCGGCCTTGAGGGGTACGCGCAGAAATATGGCGTCGTTTTCAGCGCCTACGGCCTCGGAGCCATCGTCGGCGGCATCATCTCGGGCATGGCAAAAGACACCTTCGGAAGCTATACGGCGGCCTTCTGGCCCACGTTGATCCTATCCATCGTAGGCATCTTTGTCGCCTTCACGCTTCTTCGTCCACCGAAAAAGTGATCTCAATAGTAAGGAATATCAGAAAGAGGCATGGTCACATGCCTCTTTTTTTTATCGGCATTCAGGCGAAAGGAGTCGGGGGTGATGAGTCAGCCCTTAATCCCGTGCCCTTCTTTGACCATGATAAGGTACTCATACTCATATAGGTCGCCGACGAAGTGGTAGACCACCTCTTCGGCGGCGCTGTAAAGACCCCTGGTAGCGAGAGTTGCCTTCAGTCTCTCCGTGAGGAGTGGAATGATGTAGTCCGCAAAGGGGCCGCGCACGGTTTTATATCCATGATACCCGGCTATCCTCTGCAGATAAGAGAATTTTATGGTGTATTCATCGTGCCCCTTAAGCGGAATGCGCCTGGGGTTCCCATCGGACCGGATGCTTATATAAGGTTCGAGCATCGGGGGGACCCTTGCCTCACAACTGTGTTCGCCCATGAAAATGTAGGGAATCCCGGATGAGCAGAGCCTTTCTACCATCTCCATCGCCCCGATATTCAGGTTGAATTCTTCCCCGGGCTTTTCCAGACCATAGGCAGTGAAAAGACGGTGGACCTTCGTTCTTATGGCGTCGCCGGCCGAAGGCGGAGCCTCCTCGAGAATGACGGGGTCAATGTCTATGAGGGCGGGAAAATCCCCCAGGTTTTCGTTCAGTATCGCCAGTTCATGGCGCCCAAAAATAATCGGGTCCGTCTCAAGGGCATCTTCCAGCACATATGAGACGTCATGGCCGGCGAGTGTCTCCTGCTGCTTTTGGAGGAGTACGGGAGAGATGTCCAGCATCGAGGGTTTTAGTCCGCTATTTCTCATCAGAAAATCCTTCATGAGGTAGCCGTAACCGCCGCCGATTTCCAGGACGGATGTGATCTTTTCAAGGGGCATGAATCGCGTGAGATAATCATAAAGGAGATGCCCGTACGAGGCGTTGCGCTTGAGAATCCTTCGTATCGGGGTATCGACGGGGTAAAGGGAATTGCACACTGTCAGTTCCCAGCCCAGCGTATCCAGATCGTCCCTGTGGTAGGCCCCGGTTGTGCTTAGCCGGTAGCCCGAACCGCCGGATGGAGAACCCCTATCATTCATGAAACGACCTCATAAAAGAGGCCCCCGGGTATGATCCCGGGGGCCTCGCATTGCCTTTCAAAAAAGGCGGAACGGTCTTACTGTCTGCCCTTTACGATCTCGTCGACAACTGACGGATCTGCCAGCGTCGTGGTATCGCCGAGCTGATCGATCTCGCCGGATGCGACCTTTCTCAGGATCCTTCTCATGATCTTGCCGGAACGTGTCTTCGGCAGACCGGGTACGAACTGGATCTTGCCCGGTGATGCGATGGGGCCGATCTCTTTCCTTACGTGGGCAACGAGCTCTTTTTTCAAGGCATCGCTTCCCTCTACGCCTGTTTTCAGAATGACGTATGCATAGAGGTCTTCGCCCTTGACTTCATGCGGGAAACCGACAACGGCGGATTCCGCAACCGCTGTGTTGAATGAGTTGAGAGCTGCCTCAACTTCTGCAGTTCCCATCCTGTGACCTGATACGTTAACGACGTCGTCGATACGGCCCATCAGCCTGAAGTAGCCGTTTTCGTCCTTTAATGCACCGTCACCGGAGAAGTAGAAACCGGGCTGCTGGACAAAGTAGGTATTGAAGAACCTTTCAGGTTCGCCGAAAACGCCCCTCATCATGCCGGGCCATGACCTGCCGATGCAGAGTTCGCCCTGCTCATTCACGGGCGCGTCAACTGCAGGCTGCTTCGCGTCGGCCCTTGACTGAAGTGCGCGGGCGTCAACACCAAAGAACGGAAGTGTTGCGTAACCCGGTTTTCCCGGCCATGCGCCAGGGAGGGAGGTGATGAGGATGCCGCCTGTCTCCGTCTGCCACCAGGTATCTGCGATGGGGCATTTTTCAGAACCGATGTATTTATGGTACCAGAGCCACGCCTCGGGGTTGATCGGCTCGCCGACGGAACCGAGGAGTCTCAGTGAGGACAGGTTCCTGCCCTGCGGCCATTTCTCGCCTTCTTTCATGAGTGCTCTGATGGCTGTCGGAGCGGTGTAGAAGGTGCTGACTTTGAATTTCTCGACGATCTGCCAGAACCTGTCAGGGTTCGGGAATGTCGGGACTGACTCGAAAACAATCGAGGTGGCGCCGTTGCACATCGGTCCGTAGACGATATAGGTGTGACCGGTTACCCAGCCGATGTCGGCGGTGCAGAAGAAAACGTCTTTGTCTTTGTAATCGAATATGTATTTAAATGTTGAATATGCAAAGACCATGTAGCCGCCGACGGTGTGGAGCACTCCCTTCGGCTTGCCTGTTGAACCCGAGGTATAGAGGATAAACAGCGGATCTTCCGCGTCCATCATCTCGGCCGGGCAGTTATCGGTGATGTCTGCCGCTGCGACTTCGTCCTCAAACCAGGTGTCCCTGCCAGCTTTCATCGGTACTTCAAACTTCTCGAGTCTCTTTACGACGACAACCTTATCTACCGTGTGACCCTGTGCCGCACAGAGGTCGCAGGCGATGTCAGCGTTTGCCTTTGAGCTGACGTTCTTGCCCGAACGCCAGTAGCCGTTCGTGGTGATGAGCAGTTTTGCGCCGGCGTCGAGGATCCTGTCGCGGAGTGCCTCAGCGGAGAAACCGCCGAAAACGATCGTATGGACAGCGCCAATCCTTGCGCATGCAAGCATGACAACGGGAAGCTGCCAGATCATGGGCAGGTAGATGGCGATCCTGTCGCCCTTGCGGACGCCCTTTTTCTTTAATACGTTGGCGAATTTGGAAACCATGGAAAGCATTTCTTTGTAGGTGAGTTTTACAACATCGTCTTCCGGCTCGCCCTGGAACAAGATGGCGACTTTGTCTCCCTTACCCTTCTCGACCTGATAGTCAAGGCAGTTGTAAGAGATGTTTGTTTTGCCGCCGATGAACCACTCGACTTCGCCCTTCGCAAATTCTTCCCTGTTGACCTTCAGCCAGGGTTTGAACCAGTGAAGCTCTTTCGCGATGCCGCCCCAAAAGGTTTCGGGGTCCTGAATCGACTGTTTCCACATCTTTTCGTATTCGTCGCGGCTTTTTACATATGCCTGATCGACAAATTCCTTCGATGGGGGATACAACCTGGTTTCTTCTGTTGCGTCTGCCATACATAACCTCCTTATTGAGTTTAGAAATGAAGCTGTCCGTATTCAGCTTAAGCTACCCGTATTTAGCTTGTGGAACAGACTATTTTAAACGGGCGGGGTGGGGATGTCAACAAAATTTTGTTAATCTTTTCACAATACTTGTGGCCCAACGGCTGCCGGGCAGGGGTCCGGGTTTAGGACTTGATGAATCGAAATAAATCCATTATGATACCTTTAAAAAATACAATCAGGGGGAATTATTTATGATGAAGGATTCCGGGATCGATCAGGCTCTCCAAACTCTTCTTGCCGGAAACAAGCGGTTTGCCGCGATGAAACAGACCCATCCCAACCAGGATAGAAATCGTCGCGATGAGGTAAGGGCCGGCCAGAAGCCCTTCGCGGTCATCGTCGGATGCTCCGATTCCCGCATCCCCCCCGAGATCCTCTTCGATCAGGGGATCGGTGATCTCTTCGTCATCAGGCTTGCCGGAAACATCGTTGACGATACGGCGCTCGGGAGCATCGAGTATGCCGTCGACCACCTCGCCACGCGCCTGGTCGTCGTCCTTGGCCACGCCAAATGCGGCGCTGTTACGGCGACAGCGATGGGAGGCGATGCCCACGGCCATATCGGCAGCATCGTGAAACTGATCGCCCCCGCCCTCGAGCTCGCAAAAGGCAGGCCCGGCGACCTCGTCGACAACGCCATAAAGGAAAACGCAAAACTCGTCGCGGCCGCCATCGCGTCGTCGAAACCTATTCTTCAGAAGATGGCGCAGGAAGGAAAGATAGCGGTCGTCCCGGCGTATTACGACATCGACACGGGTTTGGTGGAGGTGCTGTAACAGCTCTGTCTCGCGCCCGCCCCGTCACAGACGGGACTCGAGCTCACAGAGAACACTGGTTAGAATTTCCAACCGGGATCAAGTAATGAGCGTGCTGATCCGAGAAAAATTATAGGTCCTATAGGACTTATACGACTTATAGGACTTATAATTTGTTTTTTGTTATTTTTCTCCCGCCGAAAGGCGGGAGCGCGCGAGACAGTCTCCTACGTTTTCGGTCGGCCCCGCAACTGTTCAACCCACGGCAGGACTAAAAACTTGAGGCTTGCGCCCACGAGGACCATTATCAGGCTCAGGACCTGGCCCATGCTGAAGGGGCCGAGGACGGCCCCCAGTTGTGTATCCGGAAGTCTGAAGAATTCGCAGAAGGTCCTGAACAATCCATAGAGAATAAGGAACATCGCAAAAACGTCGCCGTCCCTTTTCTTTCTGTCCTTGTAGAACCATAAAATTACAAAAAGGAGAAGACCCTCGAAGAACGCTTCGTACAGCTGCGAGGGATGACGCGGCACCGGGCCGCCCTGCGGGAAGACCATGGCCCAGGGAACATCCGCCGGCTTGCCGAAGAGTTCGCCATTGATGAAATTCCCGATCCGGCCGAGGCAGATTCCCACAGGTGCGGTGGGAATGACCAGGTCCATGGTGGCGCGAAAGGGTAGCTTCTTCTTAATGATAATAACGGCGCCGGCAATAAAGGCGCCGGCGAGGCCGCCGTGGAAAGACATGCCCCCGTGCCACACCATGAATACCTCAAGGGGGTTTTCTATGTAGAACCCAAAATTGTAGAAAATCGCATATCCCAGGCGGGCACCGACTATGAGACCTATAATAAGGTAGAAGAAAAGATCGTCCACCGCTTCCCGGGATATACCGGGCTTCCGGTTACCCCTCAATTGATAAACAGTCAGACCGTAGCCGGCCAGAAAGCCCAGAATGTACATAAGCCCGTACCATCGCATGGCCAAAGGCCCGATTCTGAAGATAACGGGGTCTATATGGGGAAAGGGAAGCATAAGTTCTCCTTAAAAACGAGAGGTGATTGGGAAAAGGTCATGGGTGATGAAGAAAAGCATCATTTCTGTCCTATCACCTATTACCCATCACCCCTGACCTCTCTTCTACACACAATTCTCGCGTATCACCTTCCAGATATCGGCAGCCTCTCTGAAGACTATGCCGGGGATGCCGTACCCGGCGGCTGCCCTGATATAGTCGGGGATGTCATCGATATAGAGCACCTCGTGCCGCTCCAGAGACCTTCTCTCAAATATCACGTCATAGATCTTTTCCTGGGGCTTTTTTGCGCCGACCTCAAAAGAGAGTATCCATTCATCGAAATGGTGTATTATGGGATATCTCTCCATGACATAGGAAAAATGAAGTTCATTGGTATTACTGAGGAGAAAGATCGGGTATCCTTTTTCCTTGAGATAAAGGATGATTTCGCTCACCCCCGCGTCTTCTTCGAATATATCGTTCCAGATTTCCTTGAAATCCTCTGGTTCAAGCTCCAGCTTGTACCTTTCTTTAAGCTTCTTAAAAAAATCCCTGGACGAAATCAAGCCCTCTTCGTAAGCGTTCACAAAACCCTTTTGGTGGTCGAAGAGATACCGGAAGATATCGTCGGGCGTAAAACGGTCCTTAATGAGCGACGCTTCATGGAGTTTGACGGCGATCTGGTGGTGCTCGAAGGGGAGGATAACATTCCCCAGGTCAAAAACAAAGAGCTTAATCATAAGGAAATATCTTCACGGGATGGAATTGAGCATAAAGGTTAAGAGGGTCTTTGAGATGCTGCCAACCGGCAATATGGAGAAATCTTTTGTCGCAGAGGCGTTTCATGAGGAGGTCTATTCCATGGCACATGAACCTGTCCCGAAGCACCATTTCCTCGCTGTACGAAAAAGCGGTGACTCCCGACCGGAAATAAAGGCCGGCAAGGACCTCCTCCGACGACCCGCCCCTTCGTTCCCTTTCGGACAGGTTTTTTCGTATGTTCTCCCTGCTGATCAATTCGTCGATCTCCCGAAGCTTCATGAACGAGAACAGGTCCATGTCCACGGGATAAAGGCAGGCATTAGTGCGCCTGCAGTAATCGGCGGCAATCTCGTATTCCCGGGGAATTTCAACGTACGAGTAAAGGTCTTCGAGTTCCGAGGGCAGACACGTGTGCCCTTCCAGGCGCAGACAGTCGCATATGTCATCGATCTTCCTGCGATAGACCTCTCCCAGTGACCGACGGAATTCAAGCCCATACGGCGAGAGTTCCAGGGTGATCACCTCGGGCCTTAACTTTCCGATCCACTCCGCGAGGAGCTGATCGTTCCGTCTGTCCCGGTGGATGATCCCAAGCATGAAGAATTGACCGGGGAACAACTGGTCCACAGCGCGTGCCATGCTTAAATTAATGCATGACCCAAGGTGTGTTTCAAGAAAAATGTTCATGTCACGAGTCTGCCATTTTCACTTTTTCTGTTGTCAATTTGACGGATGTATAATAGAATAGGCTCCTGTCATACGTATGAAAACATCAATGAAAACGGCGTTGTTTCTTCTTTGCCTTTTTTGGAGCGGGCAGGCACTGGCCATCGATATGATCATCGGCGGCGATGTGAGCCATACCGTCGGAAAAGGCGACAACCTCTACCGCCTTGGCGCCAAATATGGCGTATTCTGGAAGAATATCGCGAGAGACAACGGCCTTAATGAGAAAGAGCCCCTGACCGAGGGCGCGATTCTCAAACTGAACACCAGGAAGATCGTGCCCAGGATAGTCGATAATGGCATCATCGTCAACATACCCGACAGGACTCTTTATTTCTTCCAGGAAAAACAATTACTCGCTCTCCCCGTCGGGCTGGGCGCCATATTTGAGAATGAATACAGCAGCTGGAAGACACCGGAGGGCAAGTTTCGCATAACGGGCAAAAGAAAAGATCCGACCTGGTATGTACCGGAGTCGATCCAGATAGAATATGCCTTGAAGGGAAAACCCGTTGAGGAGTCCGTCCCTCCGGGGCCGAAGAATCCGCTCGGCAGATACGCCATCAAGACATCCCTTCCGGCCGTACTCATCCACGAGACTATCTGGCCCGGAAGCGTTTACCGGTACATGAGCCACGGGTGTATAAGGATGCTCCGCGAGCATATCGAACGTTTATTCCCCCTCGTTGAGATAAACATGCAGGGGGAGATCATCTATGAACCCGTCAAGATCGCCAGGACGGCAAACGGCAGGACCTATTTGGAGGTCCGTACCGATGTATATAAGAAACATCGCTCCCTTAAAGAACATGTTGCCAGGCTGCTCCAGGCGAGAGGTGTCACCGACAAGGTGGACTGGCAGAAGATAGACAGGCTCATGAAGGAAGAATCGGGAGTTGCCGAAGATGTCACTCTCGACTCATCGTTAAAGACGGGCAGATCCTCTAGTGGATCAGCCGCACCGATCGGTGTTACGGACCGCATTATCGACTACTTCAAAACAAAATTCAAAACAACCGACCAGGCAGCGAATAGAAGATTATAGGCGATAGGTTATGGGTCATAGGTGATGGGGAAAGATAGACCCGGCTGTCGCCCCCGATTTTCCTATGACCCATAACCTATCTTTTTACCTTTGCCATTATTCCGCTTTTTTCTTACAATAGACCCATGATGACAAGATGGAAGAAGGATTCTCCCGACGGAAGGCTGGCTTCCTTTTTGATCGATCAGAGGCTTATATCTGAGGAACAGCTCGACAAGGCACGTGAGGTACTGAAGAACAGCGGGGGTTACCTCAGCGAGGTTCTGGTAAGCAAAGGGCTGATGGCCGAAGATGACGTGGCCTTCTCGCTCTCGCAGGAATTCGATGTCCCACTCCTTTCTTCCCAGAACGGTTCCATGAAACCCTCTGACGATCAGGAACTCCAAAAGCTCATACCGAAGCAGTTTGCGCTGAGGAACATTATTCTTCCCCTAACCCGCGAAAACGGCGTTTTCACCTGCGTGATGTTCAATCCTCTCGACGTGATGCTCATCGACGAGCTCAGAAAGATCACCGGATGCGATGTCAGCACCGTCGTCGCCACCAAGTCGGACATACTCCGGGCCATCGAGGAATTCTACGACACAACGGTCCTCTCCCGAAAATACTATCACCAGCAGCACGCTATAAACAGCCTCGAACTGGGGGGGCCCGACGCACGGGAGGATTCCGGCGGTCTCGAAGGCATCGTCGCGCGGGCGAAAGCGGCCCCGGTGGTGAAACTTGTGGACCTCATGCTCTGGCAGGCCATCGACAAACGCGCCTCGGACATTCACATCGAGCCTTTCGAGGACCATGTTTCCTTACGATATCGCATCGACGGGAAACTCTATGAAATGTCGTCGCCCGCGAAACACCTTCACCTTCCCATGGTTTCGCGGATCAAGATCCTCTCCGGCCTCGACATCGCCGAGAAGCGTCTTCCCCAGGACGGGACCTTCATGGTGAAACTCAAGGACCGTGCGATCGATCTTCGCGTCTCCGTGATACCTACCATTTATGGTGAAAAGGTCGTGCTCCGGATCCTCGACAGGACGGGCGTGGTTCTTGAACTGGGCGAAATGGGCTTCGAAGAGGAAGATCTCGCCAGGCTTCGATCGGTCATCTTCAGTCCTTACGGCGTCGTCTTCCTTACCGGCCCCACGGGCAGCGGCAAATCGACGACGCTCTATGCCATCCTGCAGGAGATCAAGTCTTCAGAGAAGAACATAATTACCGTGGAAGACCCGGTTGAATACAGGCTGTCAGGGATCAATCAGGTGCAGGTCAAACCGGAGATCGGGCTCACGTTCGCATCGGCCCTGAGAAGTTTTTTGAGACAGGATCCCGATATAATGCTTGTCGGCGAGGTCCGTGACCTGGAGACTGCGGAAATCTGTGTCCGGTCGGCGTTGACCGGCCACCTTGTCCTGTCCACCCTCCACACCAACGATGCGCCATCGGCCGTCACGAGACTCATCGATATAGGTATCGAACCCTTTCTGCTCGCACCGACCCTGCTGGCGGTTGTCGGCCAGAGACTTGTCAGGAAGCTCTGCCCCGAGTGCAGGGAAGAGTACAAACCCACCACGAAGGACCTCGGTTCCGTGAAACTGAACGCCGAAACGATCTACCGGGCCACAGGCTGCCCCGCATGCAACAATACAGGGTACCGGGGAAGGACCCTGATTGCCGAGATCATGTCCTCATCCGAGGACCTGAAATCACTCATTACCCACAATGTCTCCTACCAGAATATGCGCGAACTGGCGAGAAGACTCGGCATGAACACACTCTACGAATCGGGATTGAAAAAAGTTGAAAGAGGCATAACAAGCCTTGAAGAAGTCATGAGTGTGACCTTTGGAATATAAACCCCAAAACCCGAAACTGTCTGTCAGTCCACTTTGACTATCTCGTAGGTTCGTTGGCCGCCGGGGGCGTTGAAGTTTACCTCGTCGCCGACACACTTTCCCATGAGCGCCCTGCCGAGCGGCGAAGTGATCGATATAGTGTTCTTCTTGATGTCCGATTCGTAGGGTCCCACGACACGGTACAGGGACTCTTCGTCGGTGTCGAGGTTGACCAGCGTCACGGTGCACCCGAATCCGACCGTCTCGCCATCGCCCTTCCTCACGTCGACGATCTCGGAATTTCTCAGCTGTTCTTCAATTTCGGCAACTCTCTGCTGAAGGAACTGAAATTCTTCCCTGGCGGCGTCGTATTCGGCGTTCTCCGAAAGATCGCCATGCTCCCGCGCTTCCTCGATGGCCTTCAGGATCTGCGGCCGCTTCACGCTGAGCATATTCTCATGCTCCTTCTTTAATGCTTCATAGCCTTCCCGCGTAATTGGTACTTTCATTGACGCTCCGATTTATTTTGCGATGGATTTAAAGACTACCTGAGCCCGGCCAAATTATCAACAGATTTATGTCAGCATCTACCCGAACCCTTCTGGCAGTCTCTTCTGCATCACTTTCCGAGACGGGCGAGAACCAAAGACAGGCCAACGGAAACAAGGAAAAAAACCTTGACAAACTATAGAGTTACCAGTATAAATGACTAAAGTGGTAAAAGGTGTAAAAAGGTGGGAGATTGTTCTCAGGACGGTATGAATACTCCATCGATGACAAGAGCAGGGTGAGCATCCCGGCGAGGTTCAGGGAAGGCCTTTCGCTGAACCACGACCTAAGGCTCATTCTCACCAACCTGGACGGCTGCATAGTCGCCTATCCTTACCAGGAATGGCTGAGCATACAGGAAAAGGTCTCCGCATCCGGACCCATTCGAAAAGAAGCACGAGCCTTCCTCCGCTACTTCTACTCCGGAGCATCGGAGTGCCCGATAGATAAGCTCGGCAGGATACTTATTCCCCAGGCCCTGAAAGCCGATGCGCATATCCAGAAGAACGTCGTCATAATCGGGGTGGGAAAGAAGATCGAGGTTTGGGCGAAAGAAAAATGGGAGGAACTGGTAAAGATGGCCACCGCCGATCCCGATCAGATCGCTGATATCGTATCGGAACTCGGTCTTTGAGCGGCCTTACGCATATAGCCGTTCTTCCCAAGGAAGTACTTGAAAACCTGATCAGCACCGAATGCAAGGTCTTTGTCGATGCAACCGTCGGCGGAGCCGGACATGCTCTCGGGGTGCTGGACAGAAACAGAAAACTACATTTTATTGGTATCGATAGAGATCAGGAAGCACTCGACCGGGCGGAGAAGACCCTTGAAAGGTATAGCGACCGGGTAACACTACTGAGGGGGAACTTCAGGGACTTGAAGGAAATGCTGCACGGGATCGGGGTGTCGTCTATAGACGGTATCCTCTTTGACCTCGGTATTTCAAGTTACCAGTTGGCCTGCGGCAGGGGCTTCAGCTTCAAAGATGATGAGGAACTCGACATGAGAATGGATACCAGGGATATCCTCACAGCATACGAGATCGTCAACTCGTATCGCCAGGACGAGATTGCCCGGATCCTTTATGAATACGGCGAAGAGTGGCAATCCCGGAAGATAGCGAAGGCCATCTTCGACAGGCGAAAAAAGGACAGGATCCGCACGGCACGGGAGCTTGCCGACATCATCCTCGCCGTCAAGAAGAAGACGGGAAAGATACATCCGGCCACGAAGACCTTTCAGGCACTGAGGATTGCCGTCAATGACGAACTCGCGAGTCTGGCAGGAGGCATGGACGCCGCCGTGGAACTTCTTTCCCCTGGCGGTCGTATAGGCGTCATAACCTTTCATTCCCTCGAAGACAGGATGGTCAAGCAGCGTTTTCGCAGCGATGAAGCACTGACGGTGCTGACCCGCAAGGCCATCAAACCGGGCATCGAGGAGATAAGGAGCAACCCGCGTTCACGGAGCGCCAAGCTTCGTGTTGCAGAAAAAAACTGACGGGGGCGTTATGCAGAGAACAAGGAAAATATACATCGAGTCGTCGGGTGATGCGTTGTTCACGAGCGTCCGGCCGATTCTTTTTCTGGGGTTCATCGTTGCCTTTGTTCTCGTTGTCACCTTCCTGCTGGTCAACGCACATAATCGTGCCAGGCAGGAGCTCATCGAAACGCTGAATTTCGAGCGGCAATTGCAGGAAACACACCTGAAACTGAAAGCGGAGATGGCGGGTATTACACAGTCGAGACTCCTCGCCCTTAAAGCAAAGGAGCGCCTGGGACTTTCGAAACCAAAGGATGAAGAGGTTCTCGTTCTGAAATGAACAAACAGGCGATCAGGAAGGCCTTTTTTGTGTGCGCGTCCATAGGAGTCGTGTACGCAGCATTGGCTTTCAATATTCAGGACAGGTTTTCCATGAAAAGGACCTTTGACTCACCCGTAAGAAAGGCTCCGAAAAACTTGAGCGTTGCCGTGGCGAAGACCCAGGACGCTGTGACCCCGCAGGAGACGG
Source organism: Deltaproteobacteria bacterium UBA5205 (assembly GCA_002412715.1). Classification (GTDB taxonomy): domain Bacteria; phylum Desulfobacterota; class Syntrophorhabdia; order Syntrophorhabdales; family Syntrophorhabdaceae; genus Delta-02. Next base: position 147,126 of record DHVP01000029.1, on the reverse strand, counting down.
CCATCACCTCCAGCAGTTCTTCCATCGAGCCTTCCGGCCTCATCGCCGTCCCTATTGTCGCCTACGCGATCCGTGAAGGGCTCATTGAAAAAGATGGTATGATCCTGGTGAAGAAAACGGAAGACCCTTCGAACGTTTATCTCAAGAAACCCTTCGATATCCTGAAGGACAAGGACCCGGAGGGCCTCAAGACCCTGTCCCGGATCATCGGCAAGAAAAATATAGAAACCTTTCTGAACAGGGAGGGGGTAAAGCTGCCCGACAGGTCGCTGCCTTTCGACGCCATGGCGGGAACAGGATACAGCGTCGATAAGAACGCACTCGTAGCCCTGTACAATAAATACGTGGGTGAGGGGTTCGATCCCCTCATGCCCTACGTCGCAGGCGGGTTCGAGGTCGCAAGAAAGGGCAGCGGATTCGATATCGGTAAGGTCCGGGAAGACAGACAGGCACAAACGGCGCAGGATGGCAGCACCTGGACGATGCCGAACCTCACGGGGCTTTCGATGAAAGCGGCCCTTGACAAAATCTCCGCCAGGACGGAGGCGGTCAAGATCCACGGCTCGGGTGTTGTTGCCGATCAATATCCAAAACCACAGGAAAAGGTCCGGAAGGAAACCCGGTGCATTCTTTACGGGAGGTCGTACCAGCGGTGAAACTGAGCGAACTCATAAGGAACATGAACAAGATCGCCGTGGCCGGCGACACCTCTGTCGAGATAACGGGCATCACCAAGGATTCCCGCGATGTTTCCGAGGGATCCCTCTTTTTCGCGACCTCCGCAAGCAGCGCCTATATCGATGACGCTTTGAAAAAGGGCGCACGGGCGGTTGTAACCGACGGCGAGATAGGCCGTCCCTTCGCGTGCACCATTCGCGTACAGAACGTTGCAGCCGCGCTGGGACAGGCCGCATCGAAATTCTTCGGCCACCCGTCGCGCAAGATGCATATCACCGGCATCACGGGAACAAACGGCAAGACGACGACGACCTACCTTATCGAGTCCATCCTCGAAGCTGCGGGGAAAAAGCCCGGTGTAATCGGCACTATTTCCTACCGGTACGGCGGAAAGACCTTTAAGGCAGAGAATACCACCCCGGGGGCCAGCGAAACGAACGCCCTCCTTCAGGACATGATGAAGGCGGGGACCACCCATGTCGTCATGGAGGTATCCTCTCATGCACTCCATCAGGCGCGCGTCGAAGGCATTGACTTCGACATCGCCCTTTTTACGAACCTTACCCACGATCATCTCGATTATCACGGGGACTTCGAAAGCTACGGGGCCGCAAAAAGGCTTCTCTTCGAAGACTACCTCTTGCGAAGCCATAAAAAGAAGAAGTACGCCATCATGAATATCGACGATCCCTCGATCAGGGAGTTTGTCATCGGCCATCCGGTGACTATGCTCTCCTACAGCACACGGGGTTTCGCGGATGCTTGCCTTTCGAGCTACTCGGAAAGCATCGACGGCCTGACACTCACCATATCCCTACCGGGGAAAAAGATCCCCATTGTCTCACCTTTAATCGGCATGTTCAATGCCTCCAACATCCTTGCCGCATCATTGTCAGGTCATGTAATGGGCATACCGCACCGCGTGATCAAAGAGGGTATCGAAAAACTGGGCTGCGTCCCGGGAAGACTGGAACGAGTGGCAAACGACAGGGGTATCTCTATCTTTGTCGATTACGCTCATACCCCCGACGCGCTCGAGAGCGTCCTCACCCTTCTTGGAAAGCTCAGGAAAGGGAGGCTTATTGCGGTTTTCGGTTGTGGGGGCAACAGGGATGCCGCAAAAAGGCCCCTTATGGGCGCAATAGCATCGCGTCTTGCCGATGAGGCCATTGTCACGTCCGACAATCCGCGGAACGAAGACCCGGGACGGATCATTGAGGACATCACGATGGGCCTGGACCGCAAACGCTTCCGGATCATCGAGAACAGGCGTGACGCGATCTTTCACGCCATTCGGATGGCGAAACCGGACGATGTCGTGATTGTAGCAGGCAAAGGACATGAGGATTACCAGATCATCGGCGACACCACGTTGCATTTCAGCGACCGGGAAGTAATCGAGGAGTCTCTTCATGTGGCGACTTGAGGACGTTGTGAAGGCGGTCGGAGGGACGGTTCTGAAAAAGGAAAAGGAGGTCTTCACGGGCATCTCGACGGATTCCCGCACAATTCAGAGCGGGGAGCTTTTCATCCCCATCCTCGGCAAATCCTTTGACGGTCACGCTTTCATCGCCGGGGCGCTCACACGATCGCGGGGCGGCACGCTTTGCAGGAACGATCATCCCGTGCCGCTTGCCGACGCGGAAGGGACGGTCATTCTCGTCGAGGACACCAACCAGGCGCTTCTCGACCTGGCCCGCTTCAAGCGGGACAGTCTTTCAGGCAGGTTCATCTCCATCACGGGAAGCAACGGCAAGACGACAACCAAGGAAATCCTCGCCGCCATGATGAAGAAACGCTGCCGCGTCCATTACAACGAGAAGAACCTCAACAATCTCATTGGCGTACCCATGAGCATTCTGGCCATCACGGACGACCCCGACATATGTATCCTCGAGCTGGGAACGAACATGCCCGGGGAGATACACAAGCTCGCCGTCACGACAAACCCCGACGCATCGCTCATTACCAATGTTAACCCCTCTCATCTCGAAGGCCTCATGTCGCTTGAGGGCATTCTTGAGGAAAAGCTCGACCTCTTCCGGTATACGAAAGAGACAGGGAAGATATTCGTCAATGCGGACGATCCCGGTATAGCCGGATGGTATCGCGACCAAAGCAGGGATGCCGTCACATTCGCCATCGATAATGATGCCGACTTTCATCTGACCATCGACGAAGACCTGGGCTGGGAAGGCGTGGCGATCTCGATCACCTCTTCCGTGGGGACGATAAAGGCGCAAACGGCCCTTCTCGGCAGGCACAACCTTTACAATATCCTTGCCGCGGCGGCAATAGCCTCGACCATCGGGGCGGACGGGGCCCTGATCGCAGAGGCGATCGCCGAGTTCCGGTCATACGACAAAAGATTCCAGCCCATGAGAACCTCAAAGGGATATATCCTTATCGACGATACGTACAATGCGAATCCATCCTCGATGACGTGGGCCCTGCGGACCCTTGCCGGTCTTCCGGCAGCGGGAAAGAAGGTCGCCGTGCTCGGGGGGATGAAAGAGCTGGGAGACGACAGCGCCCGCTACCACAGGGAGTTGGGGGCGTACCTCAAGACCGCCGGCATCGAACTTGTCGTCCTTTTCGGCGAAGAGACGAAAGAAACCTTCGCGGAGCTTGGCGACACCCGGGCGGCACACTTTGACGGGAAGGAAAGCCTCATCGGGTATCTGGCTTCGCACCTTGAATCGGGCGACACGATCCTGGTGAAAGGATCGCGGGCATTCAAAATGGAAGAAATCGTGGAGGCACTCAGGTAATGCTGTATTATTTCCTCTACCAGCTGCATCTGAAGGCTTCGGTATTCAACGTATTCCGTTACATAACCTTCAGGGCCGTGCTGTCCATACTCTCCGCGCTTATCATCAGTTTCATCCTCACGCCTTACGTGATCAGGAAATTCCACGAATGGAAGATACGCAGCGGCAAGCGTGAAGACGTACCCGACCGCCATGAGGCAAAAAAAGAGACACCAACGATGGGAGGATTCGTTATTCTCATCGCCACCATCATACCGACGCTCCTCTGGGCGGACCTGAGCAACTATTATATATGGGTGGTAACCTTTTCCCTTTTGTCTTTCGGGACCATCGGTTTCATGGATGATGTAAAGAAACTGCGCGGCCTGACCGGCAAAGGCATATCGGGACGGACAAAGCTCTCCCTGCAGATATTCTTCGGCCTGTGCATCGGCGCGCTCATCTTCTTCAAGTATGGCTTCATCACACAACTTACGGTGCCTTTCTTCAAGAATATTCGCCCCGACCTGGGGGTCTTTTACATCGCGCTGTGTATCTTCATCATCGCGGGCACCTCGAACGCCGTGAATCTGACGGACGGTCTCGACGGGCTGGCCATCGGTCCCGTCCTTACCGTCTGCTCGACCTTCATGCTCTTTTCCTATCTCGTGGGCAACGTGATCTTTGCGCAATACCTCCAGATATTCTACGTGAAGGGCGCGGGCGAGCTGACCGTCCTGTGCGGGGCCATGCTCGGCGCGGGCATCGGTTTTCTCTGGTACAACGCCCACCCCGCGGAACTTTTCATGGGCGACACCGGGTCACTCTCTCTGGGTGCGGCACTCGCGACCATCGCTGTCATCATCAAACAGGAATTTCTCCTCGTTATCGCTGGAGGCATCTTCGTCCTGGAAACGTTCTCCGTCATCATCCAGGTATACTCTTTCAAACTCCGGGGGAAAAGGGTCTTCAGAATGGCGCCCATCCACCATCATTTCGAACTGAAGGGATGGAACGAGGAAAAGATAGTGGTACGGTTCTGGATCATCTCCGTGATACTGGGACTTTTGGCCTTAAGCACATTGAAATTGAGGTAAGATGGACATACCTGACAGCATATTAATCGTCGGACTCGGTGCCTCGGGAATAGCTGCGGCCCGGTTTCTCTCCCGGCTGGGCAAAACGATCGGACTCGCCGACGAAAAGAGCGAAGCCGCTCTTGACAGCGCCCTCAAAAGCCTTGACGGCGTCGCCTTCACCGGCCATTTCGGACCGCATCGCGACGAAGATTTCGCGGCCTATCCCATGATCGTCCTCTCCCCCGGCGTCGACAGCGAACTTCCTGTGCTGCAACGGGCAAGGAAATCCGGTGTGCGGGTCATCGGCGAGATGGAACTTGCCTCCTCCTTTATAAACGAACCTATCGTAGCGATAACCGGCACGAATGGCAAGACGACTACCACAAGCCTTATCGGCGCGATCTTCGAGAAGGCCTTCGGGCCGGTCTTTGTCGGGGGCAACATAGGCAATCCTCTCATCAATTACGTCGCTGACGGGAGAAAGAACTCCCACGTCATCGTCGAGGTGAGCAGCTTCCAGCTTGAGACCATCGAAACCTTCAAACCTGCGACGGCGCTGCTTCTCAATATCACAGAGGACCACCTCGACCGCTATCGCGGCTACAATGAATACAAAGAGGCAAAATACCGCATCTTCGACAACCAGACGGAAAAAGATTTCGCCGTCATCAAGAAGGGACTTGAAGTCGCCATAAAGGGAACCCCGAGGGTTCTTCAATTCTCGGTGACCGACGAACTCGATGAGGGCGCCTTCTCTAAAGACGGCAGGCTCTATGTCCGTCTCGACGGCCAGGAGGCCTCCTGGCCGAGGGACCTGTCACCCCTGGTCGGTGTCCACAATACGGAGAACATCCTTGCGGCCATCCTTGCGGCCCGCATCCACCACATAGACCCGAAGATCATCGAAGAGGCCCTAAAGACCTTCAGGGGACTCTCCCACAGGGTTGAGTTCGTCCGCACCGTTCGGGGCGTCTCGTTTTACAACGACTCCAAGGCGACCAACGTGGACGCCACAAAAAGAGCCCTGGAAGGCATGACCGGCGGCATCATCCTCATCGCGGGGGGGAAAGATAAGGGCGGCAGCTACAGGGTAATCCGCGAAGAGAGCGGCAAGATAAAGGCCCTCATAGCCATCGGCGAGGCAAAAGACAAGATCGCCTCCGAACTTGGCGACATCATCCCGACCTACCTCGAGGCGGACATGACGGCCGCCGTATACCGGGCATTCGCCGAGTCCGGCGACGGAGATATGGTGCTCCTTTCTCCCATGTGCAGCAGTTTTGATATGTTCAGGGACTACAAGGACAGAGGGAACACCTTCAGGAGGATAGTGGAGGCGCTGTGAAAAAGATCCTCATCGCCATATTGTCGCTCTTGCTTGTATACAGCTTCTTCCGGGAGTATACCCTGGTAAAGGTCCTTATCATCGTCGCCGGGGCGGCCGCGGGTTACGGCATCTTCCGTCTCCCCCAGCGGTCCCTCGAGGCAATGAAGTACCCCTTCATCGTCCTTAGTTTCATGGTTACCGTCCTTTTCTTCTTCTATCCAAAGCTCGTGCTTCCCGACGCAGCTCACACGGCCATCGTCTTTCTCTCTTTCTATGCCTTCATTTTCTACCTCATCGGCATGGAGGAAAAAGGCCAGGATTTCTTCAAAGAGGTTATGGCCCTTTCGATCCTTTTCTTTTCGTCGGGTTTCAACCTTTTCATTACGGGCAGACTCGTTTTCATGATCTCATTCGCCCTGGCCCTCATCCTGTATCTCTTCATCATTGGCAGGCACCGCATCATTCCCTTTATAGCGGCGTATTCAATCATCGCCTCCTTCCTGGTGTACCGGCAGGGTGTGGCAATCCTCGGCGGCGGCCCCGCCGGTCTTTCAGAGATCAACAAATACATACTTCTCGGGGCGTCCTTCGCCCTTCTGGCGGCAAGCTTCGCCTTCGTCATGAAAAAGAGCGCTTTTTCAACCACACTGCCTTTTTTCGGCTTTCTTTATGTCGCGATGGACATCCTCATGGTCGTAGGGGTCAAATTCTCCGCCGGGCTCCTCTACCAGCCGGTGCTTTTCCTCGCCCTCATCGTCCCCTTTGCGGGAACGATGATGAAGACCGAAGGAGGGAAGTCATGAGGCTTGTCATATCCGCGGGCGGAACAGGGGGGCACATCTTTCCGGGTATAGCCGTCGGTGAGGCGCTCATGGCAAAGAGTGCCCAAAACAGCGCCGTCTTTATCGGGACGCCCTACGGCCTTGAAGGAAAGTTCATACCCGATGCGGGTTTCAGGCTCCACCTTATCGAGGCCCATCAGTTCCTGGGACGCTCTCCCATCCATAAGGCGGTTACTCTTTTGAGGATAGCCAAAGGCATCGTCATGTCCCTTACGATCCTCAAACGGGAAAAACCTGACGCCATTCTCGGCATGGGCGGTTTCACATCGGTACCGGTCATACTGGCGGGAAGGATTCTCGGCATCCCCTGTTTCATCCATGAACAGAATGTCCAGCCCGGGCTCGCAAACAAGCTCCTGGCGAAGATTACCCGTAAAGTATTCGTCAGCTTCGAAGAAACCGGGAAATATCTCCCTGCCGGGCGCGTCGTTCACAGCGGCAATCCCTTGCGTCAGAAACTGAAGAAACTCGAAGGCCTCAAAGAGGCCGGTTCTTTCGGCATATTCGTCTTCGGCGGCTCACGGGGCGCGAAAAGCATCAACGATGCCGTCGTTTCCCTTTTGCCCTTCCTTGAGAAGCACAAGAACATTATCGTCTATCATCAGACAGGCAGCGACGATTTTGAGAGGATACGCGAGGCCTATTCGTCGAGCGGTGTCGCCCACGAGGTATTTCCCTTCACGAACGAAATGGAGAGATACTACGCCCTCTCTGACGTCGTCATATCACGGGCGGGCGCCACGACGATCTTTGAGCTCGCCTTTTTCCGCAAGGCTGCCATACTTATCCCCTACCCCTATTCGGCCGGCAACCACCAGTGGCAGAATGCGGCCCACGTCGAGGCGAGCGGGGGATGCTACCTTATCAGCAATGACGAGGCGACAGGCGACAGGCTCTTCGGGGTCGTCGCCGAGCTGATGGAAGACAGGACCCTCATAAAAGAAATGGGCGACAACCTGGGAAAGATATTCGTGGAAGATGCCGCATCGCGTATCATCGGAGGAATAGAACATGGTCTTTCATAAAATAGAACGCGTCCATTTTGTCGGCATCGGCGGCATCGGGATGAGCGGCATCGCCGAGGTTCTCATCAATCTCGGTTTCAAGGTCACCGGCTCCGATGTGCGCAGGACGGACATAACCGAGCGCCTCGAATCCCTTGGCGCCACTATCTTCCAGGGACACAACGAGGAGAACATCATCGATTCCGATGTCGTCGTCGTCTCCTCCGCGGTCAGGCTCGATAACCCCGAGGTGAAAAAGGCCAGGGAGCTTTTCATCCCCGTGATCCAGCGCGCCGAGATGCTCGCCGAGCTGATGCGGATGAAATATTCAGTGGCCGTTGCCGGTGCACACGGGAAGACTACAACAACGTCCCTCGTCTCTTCCATCCTGGGTCACGCCGGATTGGACCCGACATGTGTCATCGGGGGAAGGCTCAACAGCCTGGGGAGCAACGCAAAGCTGGGAGACAGCAAGTACCTGGTTGCCGAAGCCGACGAAAGCGACGGCACTTTCCTGCTCCTTTTCCCCACCATTGCCGTGGCGACGAACATCGACCTCGAGCACCTCGATTTCTATAGGGACATAAACGAGATCAAGGCGGCCTTTCTTGCCTTTCTCAATAAAGTACCCTTCTACGGCGTCAACATCATATGTATAGACAACGCGAACATTCAGAGCATCATCCCCATGCTCAAGCGCCGCTACATGACCTATGGCCTCTCAAAGCAGGCCGACCTCAGGGCCGACAACATCTCCTATGAGGGTTTCCTCACAAGGTTCCGGGTCATATATAAAGGTTATGACCTGGGCGAGATAGAACTGACCCTTCCGGGCATACACAACGTCGTTAACGCCCTGGCCGCCTGCGGCGTGGCCATCGAACTCGACGTACCCTTCCGTACCATCCAGGAAGCGCTCAAGAATTTCTCGGGCATACACAGAAGGCTGGAGATAAAGTACGACGGGGACATAAAGCTCATAGACGACTACGGGCATCATCCGACAGAGATAAAGGCGACCCTTTCAGCCATCAGAAGGATGTGGAAAGACCGGATCATCGTCGCCTTCCAACCTCACCGGTATACGAGGACGCAGGGCCTGATGGAACAGTTCGCCACATCTTTCAATGAAGCGGATATCCTGATCCTGACCGAGATCTACGCGGCGTCGGAAGACCCCATAGAGGGAATCAGCGGGTCAAACCTGGCCGAGAAGATACGCATGAGCGGGCACAAGAACGTGATCTTCGCACCGACGAGGGAAGATGTGGTGCAGAAGATCATCGAGAATGCAAAGGCGGGAGATCTCGTTCTCACTTTAGGTGCGGGCGACCTTTACAGGATCGATGAGAAACTGGTAAGCGCATGGACTGGAAAGGAATAAAGGGGGCTGTATTGAGAGAGGTACCCATGAAACGGTATACCTCGATGCGGGTCGGCGGGCCGGCGAAACTGCTTCTCTATCCCGTTGACAGGGCCGACATCTCGGCAATGGTTCGTCGCCTTAACGACGGCGCCATCCCCTGCCGTTTCCTGGGCAACGGCACCAATATCATCGTCAGCGATGAGGGGATACGGGAGGCGCTGATAAGGATAACAAAAATGAATCGCCTTACTTTCAAAAGAACTCCCGACGGTGCCATCGCAGAAGTAGGCGGGGGATATTCCCTGAAGAGGTTCATAAGCGAATGTGCAAAGCGGGGCCTTGGAGGCCTCGAGAAACTATACTGGATACCCGGCAGCGTCGGCGGCGGGGTCAGGATGAACGCCGGAAGCTTCGGCCAGTCGATATCGGATACCCTTACCGGGATCGATGTCCTGAACGAGCGCGGCGAGATCATTGAAAAAGAGGTGCGGCCCGAAGATTTCGGCTACCGTGCTTCGCCTGTCGGCCGGCATGAATGCGTCATCAGCGGCAGATTCCACCTCAAGGCCGCCGATGTGAAAGAGCTTGAAGGGGATATGGACTACGTCTATCAGACCAGAAGGAAGAACCATCCCATGGAATACCCTTCGGCAGGATCGGTCTTCAAGGGTGTCAGTGGTCAGTCGGCCTGGTGGTTCGTCGAAAAGGCAGGTCTGAGAGGATACCGCATAGGCGATGCCTGCGTCTCCGAGAAACACACCAACTTCATCGTAAATCTCGGGCACGCAAAGGCCCGGGATATAGCGGCCCTCATCGAAAAGGTAAAAGAAGAGGTCTTCTCAAAGCTCGGGGTCAAACTTGAAGAAGAGGTTGAACTCTGGGGGTTCAATGGATAAGAAAACCTTGAAGAATATGAAGATCGGCGTCCTTCTGGGAGGACGGTCCTCGGAGAGGGAAATATCCCTGAAGAGCGGCGCAGCCGTGCTGGAAAGCCTGGTGAGAACGGGATATAACGCCGTCGCCATCGATGCAAAGGAACGTCTTGTCGACAAATTGAAGAAAGAGAAGATCAATGCGGCATTCATAGTCCTCCATGGCAGGTGGGGCGAAGACGGGACCGTCCAGGGCCTTCTCGAGATCATGGGCATACCCTACACGGGCCCCGGGGTCCTCGGTTCATCGGCCGCCATGGACAAGGCCGTCATGAAGTTCATCCTGAAAGCGACGGACATCCCGACCCCGGCCTACGCCATAGTGGGGGCCGGCGACAAGATCGGTCTCAAGCCGCCCTTCGTGGTCAAGCCGGCAAACGAGGGCTCGACGATCGGGATATCAATGGTCCACAAGAAGAAAGACATCCCGGCAGCCATGGAAATGGCCTCGAAATACGACAGGAAGATTGTCATCGAGGAGTTCGTCTCCGGACAGGAAATCACCGTTGCCATTGTCAACGGAAGGGCGCTTCCCGTCATCGAGGTGCGGCCGTTGTCCGGTTTTTACGATTTCGAGGCAAAGTATACCAGGGGGATGACGGAATATATCGTCCCCGCCAAAATATCACGGACTTTGGCGAAAAAGGCCCAGGCCATCGCCATGGACGTGTACCGGAGGTTCGACCTTTCGGGATGTGTGCGGACGGACATGCTTATCAGGGACGGGATACCTCTTGTTATCGATATCAATACGTCGCCCGGCATGACGGAAACGTCTCTCGTCCCCAAGGCATGGGCGTATGAAGGCAGGACATTCGATGAACTTATCGAGGAGATCCTGGCAGGAGCGTCACTGAAGACATGAAAAAGTTCTTGTACATACTCTTCATCGGGCCGGTGTGCATCCTTTCGATGCTCTCGATCGCCTACCTGTTCTCCCGGGAGGAACCACTCTTCTTCCTGCAAAACATCAAGGTGAACGGTTTAAGCCAGCTCGGCGACAAAGAGACGATGGCCAAGATCACGCCGTACCTGACGGAAAGCATCTTCAAGGTTGACGTTGCGAAGGTCCGCGAAGCCCTTACGTCCCATCCGTTCGTCAAAGAGGTGAGCGTCAAGAGGATGTATCCTTTTTCTCTCGTCATCGACGTGAAGGAAAAGAAGCCTTCCGCCCTGTGGGTCGCCCCGGATGGTGCCGTCTACATCCTTGACGAACAGGGCGAGCCGTACCGTTTTCTCGGAAAAGACGACGTCAGGGGGCTTTACCTCATCAGCGCCCGGGACCGGTCGGACGTGAAGAACGTATTCAATGAGACGAACGCCTTTATAAAGGACGGTACACTGAAAAAGGGACAGCTCTCCGAGGTATCCTACCGGCAAGGTGACCTGACCATCTTCGGGTTCGAGGATGGAGTGGAGATCGTCCTCGGCAAGGAAGATCACAAAGCGAGACTGAAAAAGGCCCTGACTGTCCTTCGGGACGCGGACAAGCGCGGCCTTGTCATAAAATGTATCGATGCGCGCTTTGAAAGGGGCGCCATAATTCAGGAAAGGAAGGGGTGAGCCGGGTGAAGGACGACGAACAGCTGCTTGTAGGGCTTGACATTGGGACGACAAAGATCTGCGTGGTCGTCGGAAAGACGTCGGACGACAAGGTCAACATTGTCGGCATCGGTTCACACCCGTCAACGGGCCTCCGCAAGGGAGTTGTCGTCAATATGGACAGCACCGTCAATTCCATCAAGAAGGCCGTCGAGGAAGCGGAACTCATGGCCGGCATCAAGATCGACTCCTGCCTTGCCGGTATCGGGGGGGCTCACATAAAGAGCTTCAACAGCAACGGTGTCGTTGCGGTCAAGGACAGGGAGGTTCGCCCCGATGACATCGACCGGGCAATCGACGCCGCAAAGGCGGTGGCGATCCCTGCCGACAGGGAACTCATCCATGTCATCCCCCAGGAGTTCATCGTCGACGACCAGGACGGGATCAGGGACCCCGTGGGTATAACGGGGGTCAGGCTTGAGGTCAAGGTACACATCGTGACAGGCAGCATCTCCTCCGCTCAGAACATCATTAAATGCTGCAAACTGGCGGGGCTCAATGTCGATGACGTCATACTCTGCCAGCTTGCGTCGGCGGAGGCGGTCCTCACGCCGGAAGAAAGAGAGATCGGGGTCGCCGTCGTCGACATCGGCGGAGGTACGAGTGACATCGCAGTCTACGCCAACGGCTCGATAAAACACACATCCGTCCTGCCTTTCGGCGGGAACAACATAACGAACGACATTGCCATCGGGCTGCGCACGCCTATCGATGACGCGGAAAAAATCAAGAAGAAATACGGCTGCGCGATGGCGAGCCTTGTCGGACAAAACGAAACCATCGAGGTACCGAGCGTCGGCGGGCGAAAACCACGGACGCTTCAGCGCAAAACCCTCGCGGACATTATAGAACCGAGGGTCGAGGAGGTGGCCTCACTTATCTACGAGGAAATCAAAAAATCGGGGCTCGAAAAACTCCTGGCGTCGGGCGTGGTGCTCACGGGCGGGTGCTCGAACCTCGACGGCCTGCCGGAGCTGGCTGAAAACATTTTCAATCTTCCGGCGCGCAAGGGGGACCCCATAGGCGTGGGCGGTCTTATCGATGTTGTCAACAACCCCGCATATGCCACAGCGGTGGGGCTTTTGCTTTTCGGTTTCAAGGAGGGTCGGGGGAAGAGGCGTGGGTTTGATGCTTCACGGTCGATGAAGAAACTCTTCAGCAACCAGAAGCTGCTCACGAAAATGAAGGACTGGTTTAAAGAAATATTCTAGGAGGTGCGAGGTGAGCGGAATGTTCTACATGGACGAGAGCAACGGATTTTCAGCAAAACTCATTGTGGTCGGCGTTGGAGGAGGTGGCTGCAACGCGCTCAACAACATGGTGGAAGCGGGCGTTCAGGGCGTTGAATTCATCGCCCTCAACACCGACATCAAGTCATTGAGTACGTGCAAGGCGCCCGTCAAGATCCAGATCGGCACGAAGCTGACGGAGGGGCTCGGTGCGGGGGCCAATCCCGAGGTGGGCAAGAAGGCCGCCCTTGAGGATGTCGACAAGATCAAGGACCATCTCAAGGGTGCACACATGGTCTTCATCACCTGCGGGCTCGGCGGCGGCACCGGAACGGGCGCGTCCCCGGTCATCGCGGAGATAGCGAGGGAGGTAGGCGCCCTCACCGTGGCAATAACCACGAAACCCTTCGCCTTTGAAGGAAAAGACAGGATGACCCAGTCGGAAAACGGCGTCATTCAGTTGAAATCGCGGGTCGACTCTCTCATCACCATACCGAACCAGCGGCTTCTTTCCATCGGCGGCAAGCACATGACGATCATGGAGGCCTTCCTCAAGGCTGATGAGGTCCTTCTCAATGCCGTACGAAGCATATCCGACCTTATCGTCGGGTCCGGCCATGTCGTCGTCGATTTCGCCGATGTGAAGACGATCATGAGCGAACGCGGGATGGCTATCATGGGCATCGGCGAATCGCAGGGAGAAAGCAGGGCCCGCGATGCGGCACAGAAGGCCATATCGAGCCCGCTGCTCGAAGACATTTCCATCCACGGCGCCCGCGGCGTCCTCATCAACGTCACCGGCAACACCGACATGACCTTGATGGAGGTCAGCGAGGCCTCTACCCTCATCCAGGAACAGGCCCATGAAGACGCGAAGATCATCTGGGGACTTGTCTACGATGAGTCCATGCAGGATACCATCAGGATCACCGTCATCGCAACCGGCTTCGAAGAACGGGCAGTAATCGACGAAGACAAGACGGAGCCTTTCCCCAGGGGCAAGCTCTTCGACGAGGAAAATGTCCCGTCCTTCATGAAGAAGAAGGTCGCCATCGATTACAAGGTAGACTATAAAGAGATCAGGCAAAAGAGCGACACCATCGACATCGATGACGATCGCTACGACATTCCGACATTTCTCAGGAAGCAGGCAGACTAACCTCCTGAAAAGAGGGGTGGCGAACAAGCTCTCGTCCCGCCACCCCTCACCTCTAAAAAACACCATCCTCAAACATCTCTCGCTCCTCGTATGCCGGACTAATCCTCTTTCGTCATCGCGGCTTAAGGCCCTTGCCCCTTCCCTTCTGCTTTTCTCATCACCCATCACCCGATTTATGCTAATGTAATTATTGCAATGGCCCAAAAACGCACACGCAGGGAAGGCCAACGGACGGACTACCTTTCCGGGGAAAAAGGCACCATTCGCAAGAAATGGGGAGGCAGGATACCTGTCCTTGTCGTCTTTCCCAATTCCTATCATGTCGGAATGTCCAATCTCGCCACCCATATTCTCTACAAGACATTGAACGATCGCGACGATGTGGTTTGCGAGAGGCTGTTCTATGAAGAAGACGGGCCGCTCGTCTCCCTCGAGAGCTCGCGGCCCCTTTCCTCATTCGAGATCGTCTTCTTCACACTGTCCTTCGAACTGGACTACCCCAACATCCTGAAGATACTTGAGGGATCGTCAGTACCCCTCTTCGCAAGGGAACGCTCCGGGGAATACCCCCTCATCGTCGCCGGCGGGATCTGCGTCATCTCCAACCCGGAACCCGTTTCTCCATTTTTCGATCTCATGGTAATGGGGGACATCGAGGCCACCATCCCATCCCTCATGGAACGCTTCACTGCCGGCCGTCCTTCCGGAAGAGACAGCATCATCGGTGAACTGGAAACCCTCCCCTTTGTCTATAACCCCGCCGCGCTGTCCGTCCGGTATGGTGAAGGCGGACAGATCAAGGGATTTGAGCCCGCCGATTTCGCGGTCACCGGTGAGCGATACAAGGGAGAGACCCTGGCCACGTCGGTCATCACCACACCGAATACCGAGTTTGCCGATATGGTCCTTGTCGAAGGGACTCGCGGCTGCCCTTCGCGGTGTTCCTTCTGCCTCCTCGGCAATCTCTACGGATTCAGGTCGGAAGACGTCGAGTCCGCCATAGGCGATGTAACAGATGTGGGTATCATCGGGGGCGGCATCTCCTTCCATCCGCGTATCGTGGAAATAGTCAAGAATCTCCGTTCCCGGGGTATCGGCGTTCACCTGCCGTCGCTTCGTCTCGACGAGGTCCCCCTGACCCTCATCGATCTCATCAAGGACAACGTCAAGACCCTCACCTTCGGCGTCGAGGCCGCAACGGAACCCCTGCGCCGGCTCCTCGGCAAACCCATGACGGACGACGAGGTAATTGCGCGCATCGACGCCATTATGGCCCTCAAGTCCTTCAACCTCAAGCTCTATTTCATGATCGGCCTTCAGGGGGAAACACAGGATGATATCGACCGCATACCCGAGTTCGTCAAACGGATCCGCCACGCCATGATAAAACACGGCGCCCCCCGGGGTGCCCTGGGCAACATCACCGTTCATGTCAGCCCCTTCGTACCCAAGCCCGCCACCCCCTTTCAGTGGCTCCCCATGGCGGAGATGGACGAGATGAAACACAAAATATCCCATCTGCGCCACGCCTTCGGAAAGATAGATAACACATTCTTCACCCACGATTCCGTCAAGTTCAGTTTTCTCCAGGCCGTCCTTTCCCGCGGCGACCGCCGCGTGTCCGATACCGTGATCCGTCTGGCCCGCGGCGAGAGCCTCACCCGGATCGTCCGCGAAAGCTCCCTCAATCTCAACTTCTACGCCCTGCGCGAACGTTCCCATGACGAGATATTCCCCTGGGACTTCATCCGCGGCACCACTGCAAAGAAAGCGCTGCTCAAACGCCTCACTGCCGTCGAGTAAAAGAAAAGGACCATTTCACGTTTATCCCTTAACAAACACGTAACAAACGGGACCCGTTCGTCGCTTCGCTCGCTGGTCCTTAGAAGAATTATGGGTCTTATACGACTTATAAGACCCATAATTTCATTTTTGTTCCTTTCTTTCCGCCGTAGGCGGCATGCAAGTGCGGCCTGATCCCGGCAGGCTCCGGGATCGCCTCGAATACACGAGATCAACATTTACCCCGTTCGTCAACGCGCCATTGACTTTTCGCACTGCTTACTATAGGATTTGGCATAATTTCCGTTCCAAATTTAAGGGGGTATGAACAATGTCCAATCTCAATAAAGTATTGCTCATGGGCCGGCTCGGCGCGGACCCGGAGCTTCGCTATACCACTGACGGCACACCCGTTGCGACCTTTCGCATGGCCACATCGGAATCATACAAGGACAAGTCCGGCGTCAAGCAGGAACGGACAGAATGGCACAGCATCGTCGCCTGGCGCAAACTCGCCGAGATCGCCGGTGAATACCTCAAAAAGGGACGGCTCGTCTACATCGAGGGCAGGATACAGTCACGTGAATACGAAGGGCGCGACGGTGTCAAACGCAAGGTGTACGAGATTGTGGCCTCCGATATGAAGATGCTTCCCACCGGTCAGGGTCAGGGTCAGGGTTACAGCCAGGGTCAGAGTCAGGGTCAGGACGACCGGAGGGGTTTCGGCGCTCCCAAGAGCCACGTTGAAGACGACTTCGTGCCCGAAATGGAAGACGATGTCCCGATGTAAAGCAGGTTCAGAGTTTCAGCAAAAATGAGAATCCAGAAAAACGCCGGGTTATTCGTAAAAATTGTCGCTGTCCAGCATTGGGTAGTGTTTTTTGTTGGATGTCCAGAGTTTGAGGTTTTTCATGACTGCCGTCGCGGCGATGAAGGCGTCGGCAAGTGTCACGTTATGGGACTTACCGTAGTCATTCATATACCTGCCGGCTGCCCTTCCGGTTTCATCGTTAAGATCTACTGACCTCAAAGAAGCAAGGAACGTCTCGACCTTCTGAGTTTCCTTCGGCCTGACACCCGCGTGTATTTCGGCAATTTGAACCGCGGTTACAAAAACATTGCCCTGTGCGTCACGGACCATTTTTTCGAACCGTTCTATCCAGGTCTCTTTCCCTCTGAGAACCCATATCAGCACGTCGGTGTCTATGATGATCATATTTTTCTGTCTCTCCGCACGGTGCGCACACATGCGTCAACATCCATCTCTTTGTCTTTCCAAACACCATACACCTTTGAGGCGCTCTGGATTATCCTGTCCGTATTACCGGGCATGGAACTGCGAATATTCTCCCTTATGATATCCGATATTGTCTTTTTTTTGGTCTCACTTTCATGTCGCAGGTAATCATACAAGGTCTCATCGAGATATATCTGGGTTCTGCGCATTTCGCCTCCTCATGATGTATACGTACATTATATCAGAACAAATCTCATTCGACAATATGTGCTATCGGGAGTTGATGTCAGATTAATCTTCAGGTATCATCGGGTATCCGGCGGTAAACCGACTCCTGAGGTTTCGCCCGCCGTAGTTGTGCCCCCCGTTTCGGCTGCCGGTGTCGGGGCGTTTTCCGGGGTGCTTTCGGCAGGGGTGGCTACGACCTCTTCGTAGTCGGGGACGACGATGCCCCTTCTTACCATGATAGTGTAAATGATCTTCGCCCGGCGCTCCACGTACCGTGAAGTTCCGTCCACGCGGTAACGTCTCGGGTTGGGGAGGGCCGCCGCAAGCTTTGCCGCCTCCTCGGCGGTGAGGGCGGACGCAGGTTTCCCGAAGTGGCGCCGCGATGCGGCCTCGGCGCCGAAGATGCCCTCGCCCCATTCAACCACATTAAGGTAGAGTTCCAGTATCCTGCGCTTGGAGAGCGTCCGTTCCAGCCTCCAGGTGATTATGGCTTCCTTCAGCTTGCGAACCGGGTTCTTTGCGGGGGTCAGGTAGAGGTTCTTTGTAAGCTGCTGGCTGATGGTGCTCCCGCCCAGCTTGAACTTGCCTGTTTCCAGGTTCTTTTCAAACGCCTTCTGGATGGCCTCCTTGTCGAAGCCGTGGTGTTTCCAGAATTTGTCGTCTTCCGCTATCAGCACTGCCTTCATCAGATAGGGGGATATGGACTTGAGTGGGACCCACCGCGATTGTATTTTCACTTTTTTGCCCCTGGACCGATATTCATCTTCGCGGTATTCCATGAAGGAGGTCTTGCCGGGGTTCTGCTTCTTGAGCTTCGATACGTCGGGGTAAACAAAGTAGAATCCTGTGAACCCCAGAATGACCAGGAGAACGAGAATAATGGATATCTTGATCAGCCGGAAGAATCTTCCCGGCCTTTTTTTCTTTGTGGTTTTTCTTGCCAAAGTGTTCGCGCCCTTTTTTTCTTATCATATCCCCGGGCTCATTGAAAGATTCCTTTGCGCTCCCGGGGCCAATTTATTTTGAAAAGACACCGTTACCTGTTGTATAGTTTCAATGATTTGTAAGCGATAGAAGGCAATGAACGAGGTGTATCGTGGATTACGGTGATTACGAAGGCGTGATGGGTCTGGAGGTCCATGCCCATCTTCTTACAAACAGCAAGATCTTCTGCGGCTGTTCGACCCAATTCGGCGCAGAACCGAACAGCCATACCTGTCCCACCTGCATGGGCCTGCCCGGAGCACTCCCGGTCCTCAACAGGAAGGTTGTGGAGTTTGCCATAAAGCTCGGACTGGCGCTTCACTGTTCCATCAGCCCGACGAGCATCTTCGCCAGAAAGAACTATTTTTATCCAGACCTGCCGAAGGGGTATCAGATATCCCAGTATGAAGAACCCATCTGCAATAACGGATGGCTTGATATCGTCATGGACGGAGAAACAAAACGCGTCCGTATCCTGCGCATCCACATGGAAGAGGATGCGGGCAAGCTCGTCCACGAACGCACCATCGAGACAAGCAGCTACAGCATGGTCGACTACAACCGTTCGAGTACCCCGCTCCTCGAGATCGTAAGCGAACCCGACCTGAGGACGCCCGAAGAAGCGACGGCGTATCTCAAGGCACTGCGCGACATTCTCATGTATCTCGAGATATGTGACGGCAACATGGAGGAAGGGAGCTTTCGCTGCGACGCGAATGTGTCGGTGCGCAAGAAGGGAGACGATGTCCTGGGTACCCGGGCGGAACTCAAGAACCTGAACTCTTTCCGTTACATCGAGAGATCGCTCGATTACGAGATTACCCGCCAGATCGCGCTTATCAAAAAAGGTGGGAGCGTCGTCCAGGAGACACGCCTCTTCAATGCCGACCAGGGCGTCACCTATTCCATGCGCGGCAAGGAAGAGGCCCACGATTACCGTTATTTTCCCGAACCGGACCTTCTTCCCGTGACCGTGGACGACGCCTGGGTTCAAGATGTCAGGAGCACCCTGCCCGAGCTTCCCATGGAAAAAATGGAACGTTTCATGACACAATACGGCCTGCCCCGGTACGACGTGGAGATCCTCGCATCCGACAGGGAACTGGCTCGCTATTTCGAGGACGTCCTAGCACTCTTCCCCGAGGCAAAAACGGTAAGCAACTTCATCATGACGGAACTCCTGAGGGAACTGAAAGACGGGAACATCTCTCCGAAAGACTCTCCCGTCAAGCCCGACCAGTTAGCCGAGCTTCTCACCCTCATAAAGGACGGCACCATCAGCAACAAGATCGGCAAGGAGATATTTCCCGAGATCTACCGTACCCGGGTCTCCCCCCGTGAATACGTAAAGGAAAAGGGCCTGCTCCAGATTTCCGACGAGGGGGCCATCGTCGGCATCATCGACGCCGTCATCGCCCGATCCCCGAAAGAGGTGGCCGACTTCAGGGCCGGCAAGGAAAAGCTCATCGGTTTCTTCGTGGGACAGGTGATGAAGGAGACGAAGGGCAAGGCCAACCCGGCGCTCCTCAACGAACTCCTCCTCAAGAAGTTGAAGGGGTGACAGCCTCTTGATACGCCTGATTTTGTTTTGTCTTCATTTCGTCCGTCTTTCCGGCGAAGGCCGGAATCCAGGAGAGATGTTGAGATAGAGATGTCTCTGGATCCCGGATCAAGTCCGGGATGACGGCAAGACGGACTAGACCATGTTCTCAGGCAAAGGGATTCACATACCCGATCACTCACGAATTAAGAAAGAGGTGAAAGCATGACCGATCATATTTACTGGAAGAATGGCGCTCTTTACCTTCTCGATCAAAGAGCGCTGCCCTTCAGGAAGACGTATGTAAAATGCACCACCGCCGGGGATGTCATTACAGCCATCAACAATATGACCGTTCGGGGCGCGCCGCTCCTCGGCATCGTCGCCGCCTACGGCATGGTATTGGGGGTGAATGAAAAGAAGGCGGCGAAGAAACCCGTCAGCAGGACTGACATCGCCCGCATCGCCAGGAAACTTGGCGATACCCGGCCCACGGCAGTGAACCTTTTCTGGGCCCTCAAAAGAATGACCGAAGCCTTCGAGAGCTATGCCGGGGATACGGACATCGTGGACGATCTGCTTGGCGAGGCTCTCGCCATCCATGTGGAAGATATCGAGAACAACAGGATGCTTTCCCTCTACGGCGCGGAACTTATCGAGAACGGCGACACGATCATGACCCACTGCAACGCCGGGGCTCTTGCGACGGGCGGCTACGGCACGGCGCTCGGCGTCATCAGGGCGGCCCACGAATCGGGCAAAAAGATAAAGGTCATTGCGACGGAGACACGGCCCTACATGCAGGGATCGCGCCTCACCGTCTGGGAGCTCATGCAGGAAGGCATCCCCGTCGAGCTTGTCCCCGAAAATCATGCCGGGTTTCTCTGCTCCAGCGGGGCCGTGAGTAAAATCATCACCGGAGCCGACAGGATAGCCGCAAACGGCGACACGGCGAACAAGATCGGCACCTTCATGATCGCGCTGGCTGCGAACGAATACAAAATACCATTCTATATTGCCGCCCCCGTATCGACCTTCGATAAAGCCATTGCAGACGGTACTCATATCGCCATCGAGGAACGCAGCGCGAGGGAAGTGAAATACCTGGACGACAAACTTCTGACCGTCAAGGACGCAAAGGCCCGCTATTTTGCCTTCGACGTCACCCCCGAAAAGTACATCAGCGGATTCATCACAGAAAAAGGTATCATCAAGAAGCCTTTTAAAAAGTATATAAAGATGCTTTAGCCGACGGGCTTAAGAATGGGCGCGATCACGCTTGTCACCGATTTCGGAGTGAAAGACCCCTATGTGGGCATCATGAAAGGGGTCATCCTTACGATCCACCCGGACGCCGCCATTGTTGACATAACCCACGAGGTAGAACCCCAGGATGTACGCGAAGCGGCTTTCCTTGTCGATGACTACTGGCGGTATTTTCCCCCGGGGACGGTCCACGTCGTCGTCGTCGACCCCACCGTCGGCAGCGACAGAAGGCCCATCATTGTGTCAACAAAGGGTCATCATTTCGTCGGGCCTGACAACGGTGTTTTCACGCTCGTCGCGGACAACGCTTCGGAGATCCATGTCATCGAGAACCGTAATTTCATGCTTTCCGCGGTCAGTTTTACCTTTCATGGCCGCGACATCTTCTCTCCCGCCGCGGCACGCCTTTGTCTCGGCTTTTCCCCCCATGCATTCGGCAGGAAAATAACCGACCCTGTCCTTATCGGGGACCTTCATCCCGTTACGGAGGGCAACGTCCTCGCCGGAGAAGTCGTGCGTTTCGATCGTTTCGGCAACGCCATCACCAATATAAAGGCCGAGACCCTTCGCTCCTTTGTTAAAGACGGCCCCTTCGAAATAAGGACAGGCGACATATCATTCACGGCGATCAACAAGAGCTATTATGAGGGTGCGTTTGCCTGCCTGGCGGGCAGTTCCGGATACCTGGAATTCGCGGTTTTTCGGGGAAACTTCCGGGAGGAAACGGCGGCAGGGAAAAGAGATACCGTGACGGTCAGGGTTCCATAAGGCCGAGGGCGCCTTTAAGTTTCTGCGTGGCAATCTGGATGAATTGTCCCGCCTCGTCGATCTCTTTGGATATGGTATCGAGACCGCCTGTTGCCGCAACCCTGGACCATTTCCGGTAGTTCTCCGCAAGATATTCGTTGTTCTCTATGAGCTGTTTCAAGACAATGCGTAAACGGTTCGCTTCTTCCATTTAGTGTCTCCTTTGTCCGGCCCCTTTGAGGAAAAGGGCCGTATCTATCTGCACACCGGCCCGCCATTGGGATCGACATAAAGAAGCTCCCAGCCGAACCGTGTCTGGTCGTCCATCCGGACATAGGGCCCCGAAAGTCTGGCATAGTTGTCGGCGTCCCCGTGTATGGCATACAGGGCCTCGTACTGATCCTTTTCGTCGCTCCAGCGGACCTTCACATGAGATATTCTGTCACTCGTGACGGGTATTATGGAACCTTCCGCCTTGAACCGGGAAGAACCCACGCACCGCAGGACCTCCAGCTTATCGCCGTTAATCCTGATCCTCGCCGAGCCGGAATAGGTATCATCGCTTCCCGGTTTCTTGCCGATAAGACCATAATTCCCTTCAAGGAAACCGGGAAGATCTTTGCCGGTACCCTGCCCGCCTGCCCCTGAGATCTCACAGAGAAACAACAGCAGGAAAACGGCCAGAACCGAGGTTAAAGTCAGACTACGTTTCATCCTGCAGAAGACCCCCCGCCTCGATCTCCAATGCATCCTGAGCGCTCAGCTCGTCGATCTTCCTCAGCGGTCTTTCGAGCATGTTGGTCCGTGTGGTCGCGAGGATATCGTATTCTTTTTTTGCCGCATCGATACGGTCACCCATGGCCTTGAACCTATCCTTGTACAACTTCCATTGCTTTGAAAACTCGCTGAGGAGCTTGAGTATCTCCGACGCCGTCCGTTCCAGGTTGACGTTCTCGATGGTCTGGCGGATGACGGCAAGGACCGCGTAAAGCGTAAAGGGCGAACAGAGGATGACCTTCTGCCTCAGGGCCTCGTCCATGATCGTCGCGTCCGATTCCTGGATGAAGCTATAGACCTGCTCGTTGGGGATGAACACGATGACATAGTCTACGGTGTTCTCCGCGGGATTTATGTACTCCCGGGTCGTCACCTGCTTTATCATGACCTTCGTGTTCTTGAGAAGTTCGTCGCGGTAACGCTTCTTGTCATGTTCCGCCTCTGCGTCAAGATAGTGGGTGAAGTTGTCGAGGGGGAACTTGACATCCATGTTCACTCTCAGGTTGTTGGGCAGGAGAAAGGTAAAGTCGGGCCTCCCCGGTGCGTTCTCCAGGGTCGTCTGCTTGACGTAGTTGATCCCTTCCACCATCCCCACAAGGCGAATAATGTCCTCGGCCATCCGCTCGCCCCACTCGCCCCGCTTCTTGGAACTCGCCAGCGCCCGGCCGAGGTGCTCCGTCGTGTCCTTGAGCTTCGTCGTGACTTCTTCGTGCTTCTTGATAAGGGTGGTCACCTCGGTGATGCGCTCGCCGCTCACCTTGCCCACATCTTCGATCCGTCTCTGGACCTCGGTCAGGGTCTTGCCGATGGAATCGATATTCCTGTCGATGAGGTCCTTCTTGCCCTCGAGCTCCTTTTTCCCTTCCGCGGTCTGGGACTTGAGTTTCTCCTCGGCAAGCTTCATGAAATCGTCGGCATATTTTTTGAATTCGTTCGTATTGTTCGCAAGGGCATCGAGTGAAAGGGCCTTGAAGGTTTCGCTCAATTCCTTCCGGAAGGCCTCGAGGCGCTCCATTTCTTCCTTCAGGCGCAGCTCCGATGCCGCGCACTTTGCGACCGCCTCTACCCTGGCGTTGCTCTCCGCGGCAAGCTGGGCCCGCAGACGCTCCGATTCTTCCTGGCCCTGCTGGCACTGCTGCCTAACCTCGTTCACGATCGCCTCGGCAGACCCGGCCCTCGCCTCAAGCTGTCCCTGTCTCCCGCGAGAGCGGTAAGATACGATGAGCGAGAAGACAATACCACCCAGCGCAACCCCGGCAAGAAAGATGATGACCGCCGCGAGAGGGCTCACCATATGACCTCCGGGCCGAGGGCCCAGACGATGAGCCACCTGCCGTTGCCCGCCGGTTTCAGGCATATGGCTCCGGCAGCCTTGAAATCGACAATTCTTTTGTCGGCATCACCAAGAACGAGAAGCCCCAGGAGCCTGTCAAGAAAAGGAAGGTGGCCGACAACGGCCGTATCTTCATCCATGGCATTGATCCGTTCCACCCACGGCGCCGGGTCGTCATTGGGTGCGAGGCCCTGTTCCTCACCGATACCTTTTTTCGGTCTGATGGACTCGGTGAAGACCTGGGCCGTTTGGGCCGCCCTCTTCTTCGTGCTGTGGATCATGACGTCAAACTGCGTATCCATAAATGACAGGAATTCGCCCATCCTGCGGGCGCTCCTCAGCCCGTTGTCGGTGAGGCCCCGCTCGGGATCTTCATCCTCCCGCTTCGCCTCACCATGGCGCACGAGATAAAGCAGCATTTATACCCCTTCTTTTTTTTGGATTCCCCGAACGCATCGCCGCCGGGATTACATTATAATCTATTTCTTCCCTACAGGCATTATATAAAGGGTCTTTTCATTCGCCGGCATGCTTACCGCCTTGCCCACCGCTTCAGCATCGAATCCCGCCATGACAACGGTTCCAAGACCAAGCGACACACCCTGCAGGTACACATTCTGCGCCGCATGGCCCGCCTCGAGATACATCCAGTTCGTGTTAGCCGCCGCCTTGTCCTGCGCCCCTGCTATGAGAAGCACCGCCGGTGCCTTCTGTATCGGCGATTGGCCGGCCGCCTTGTACAGTTTGCCTTTGATATCCCCTTCAGCAACCACCGCAAGGGCGTGGCTCGTAGGAACATAGCGATACATCCCCGGCTTGAGGCCCGTTACGTTCCCGGCAAAAAGATAGACGGTGAGAAAATACTGCGCGCGGGCCGAGGGAGCGGTCCGAAGCCCCCGGCCGGGCTCCGTTACGCCCTGCGCCGCAAAGAGTATCTGGGAAACCTCGGCCATGGTCAGAGGGGCCTCTTTGTAAACCCTCACCGACCGCCTTTCCTTCAAAGCCTTTTCCACGGATACAGCCCCGTCATACTTCGGTTCCGGCAGCTTTATCTGAGCCCCCGATGCCGCGCTCTGACTATTACCCGCGCTCACCGACATGAAAAGAAAACAAACGGCGACCAACAAATAGACTGTTGATTTCATAGAGCACCTCCCCGAACGATATCAATATTACCCTCACATGGTAATAACTTTTCCCGTCCTTTGCAACTTCTAAGGGATACTTCGCACGGCGCAATTGCCATTGACAATTCAGCCTCGGGCTGTTATAACACTAACCTAACGGGGCTGTAGCTCAGCTGGGAGAGTGCTTGACTGGCAGTCAAGAGGTCGAGGGTTCGATCCCCTTCAGCTCCACCAATTAAAAACCCGCAATATCAATAACTTGTGGGTTTTTTTGTTGCCTATTTTTGTGTCCCCAGACTGTCCCCAGACAGATACCGTCGTACCCAGAAAAAGCCCCGGTTGAGATCAACCAAGTATTGCCGAAGATCACTGCTTGAGAGCAAAAGCCCTCTTGATTAAATCATACCAAACGTGCGCAGGGTTTTGTAGTCAACCTCTTATCATGCTTGTGGCACTCTTCTCCTGTTATTGGACCAACTTATTCGGGAGTTGAGGGGAACCCATGATGATATCCATAATCTAATGATGGTTAGGCCACAACGACGGCAACCATGGTCGCCGTCGTTTTCCATCCTAAATTCATAGACTTAGAGTATACCCGGCCAAGAGAATATCCCCCGATTCGTATCTTTCCATCAGAGGCAAGTCAAAATAAAATCTATTCTTGATAAGCATGCGTATAATATTTTGAATTTTGGGTTTATATTTCTCTCCTTACTTGGCAAATCTTCTGTTATCACTAGGATACAGAAGATACTTTCTCCTGTCTGTCGCAGAACCAACTACTTTTGTAGCGCTTTCGTGTATGAGTGTGTCGTCTTTTACAGGGATAGGAATCTATGTCATCCAGCGAGAAAATCACCACCGTATAATGGAGTGTTTCTAAGACCCCTCTGCCCTGATCTCCCCCTCCGGCGCAAAGGGAGGATTTCCGGGTGGTGGGGATCAACGATTTGAACAACATCGAAGATCTGGCCTACCTCCTCAAGTATGACTCCGTGCACGGCTGGTATTCCCCAAAGGTCTCTTGCGAGAAATCGACCATACAGGTAGACGGGCTTTCCAATTGCTTAACGGTCCCACGGAAAACACCGAGCGGTGAGCGGACCGTGCGTTAAAGGCCTGGAACCATTGAAAGGCCGCCAAAGTGGTGAAGGCGATGGTCCGGCCATAATCCAGACCACCGCTTTCCTTAGAATACCAGAAAAGTCCTATGGTGCCCGCAGTCATGATGGGGGTAAGAAGCGCCATGTGCAGTGCGATAACCTCCCGCCTGTCTTGTATCTCTCATCTCCTCGACATTGTTGAAACAAATCCGGACCGAGGGAACAGGTTGCTTGAGGATAATGAAATATCCGCAAGAAGTTACCTCTTATAAATCAGCTTACCGTAGTTTCCGGAAAATATCTCGTCACACAGGATATTCCCGAAGCATTTCATGGATGCCTTTGTGCATGTCATACCAGAATTCGTAGGAGGCGGCATGCTTATCGCGTGTAAAAAACTCGACCCAGTGGTCCAGTTCAGGGTGGCTGACCCCGTCGATCCGTTTTTTGTTTTTCAAGAATTCAAACACCATGTCCATGTTGCGTTCCGACTCCCAGAACACCGATGCATTCCGGCTGGTGATGCGGCTGGCGGTCATGTGTAATGAACTCAGGAATGCATCCTTTTCCCCAAAGAGGTCTCCCACGATATCGGGAATCAGCGTTTCCGCCCAGGCCCTGTGAAAGCGGCAGATCCCGAGGTTGTCCAGCATCAATTCCTTCAGCATGCGTTGGGCACTCTCTCTTCCCAATTCCCGGGGCGGCAGGAAATCCCGGCCGTAATACATGTAATATTTCCCGGTGATGGCCATCGGCGCATAGGCGCCGGGGGTCCAATACTGGTTGGGAACCATCCAGCCCTGGCGGGCAAAGGCATTGTATACAAACCGGTCAAGCACCTGCCGGCCTTTTTCCCGCGATAACCGGCGCGCAAATTTGCGAACGCCGAATTGAAGCACTATTTTCCCGTCGGGAAGAATCATCTGATTCAGAAGCGCCATGCCCAGTTCGGCATTGTGCATGGAATCGCCCACCACATCAAACGTCGACATCTCCCACCTGGGCTTTTGATTTACACCCAACGCTGCGGGCGCGATCAGCCCATCATCCAGGCAATCCATGAGCCAGGCAAGGGTCCCACCGACGGAAACGGCATCGAAACCCAGGCGGTCGGCATGATGGTTGAGTTGTTCGGCGGCCCGCTGATCGAAGATACCGCACAGCGGCCCCATGGATTGGTAGGGTTCGTAGTCTTTTTTATAGATGCCGTGCATTTTCTTGCAAACCGCCGCGCACGGCTCGCCGCAAGTGCGCTGCTGCTTGGTTTGTATGGTCTCTTCGTTGAACTGTTTGAGGTAATGATTCAGGATAAAACGTTCGTGAAGATCTCTACGCGCCTCATGGCTCCAGTAGATGGTGCGGTAGTTAAACGCCAGAATATCACCATCCATAGCGGCGTAATTGGCACCAAACGTGCCGCCCGTATTGAATTTCAAGTCGTAACGGTACTTGGTGGTGACCTCCATGTCCTTGGCTGCCATCCGTTGGTTGAATTTGTCCTGGAACCATTGGTCCGCCACGGATCGATCCCGAAAATCATCGTCGATATGGGTCCCGCCGTAGATGATACCCAAAAGGCCATGCTCCTGAAACAACTTGCTGCCGAAGCCTCCCCGTCCAGCCCAAGTATCGACGTGGGTCAGTTGCCCCTTTTTCACCGGAGCGGACCCGACGGCGCCGAAATCGGTAAAGCAGGCGGCCGGACCGACGGCCAGCACCCGGGGATCCTTTTCATACCTCGGACCGAACATCCGGATGGCAGCTTCCATTACGGCATACACCCCTTGGCGGCCGGATTCCCAGATTTGTTCGGGTACGACTTGAATCAGTTCCACTTTGATTTCTTCGCCGTGGTTACGGTTCAGGTACAAAAGCGAAGGATGCGGGGCTTTGCCGACCAGGCTGAGCATGTTGATGCCGAGGTTGTCAAAAACCAGGGCCGCTCCGCCCATGGAAGAGACATAAAAACCGTGCCAGCATGGAGAAATGCCCGCAAATATCAGCCGGTTAGATCCGGGTAAAACAGAGCCGGCCAAAAGTCCGGCGCCGATGGTCAGGGCGTTGTGCTTGAAGGCCAGATGAATCCCCAGGTCCACGGGGCCGAAAAAATCGCCGACACGGTAGCGCTGCATGCGATAAAAGCCGGTAGCGGTATCCAGCATCAATACTTTGAGTTCATGGTTGCTGCCTTGCACGCGAAAGACCTCCTTTAAGAGATGCCAATGTGATGACCAGTTCTAATTCTTGGGCATCAGGTTGTGTTTTCACCTGAAAGCCCAGTTTTTTCCCCAGAGCCAGCATGCTTTCGTTTTCACGCAAAACAAAGCCGTAAACTTTTTGAAAACCTCGCTTTTCTGCGATCTCCAGACATTTCCCAAGCAGGTTCGAACCAATTCCTTTTCCATGTGAAGAATCGCCGACCACAACAGCAAACTCCCCGTGCCTGCCGTCCGGATCACCCATGATCCTGGCCACCCCCAGTATCCGCTCGTTGCCGGAATCCTCATCCAGGGCCACCAGCGTGATTTCCCGGTCGTAATCGATTTGAGTGAGCCGGGCCAGCATTTGAGGGTTCAATCCCTTGACATGGCTAAAGAAGCGGTAATAGATGGTTTCTGGCGACAACACCTTGAAAAAACGCTGAAAAAGTGGCGCATCCTCCGGGCGGACAGGACGGACAAGCAACCGGGCACCTTCTTCGGTGACGAGGTGGCTCTCATCCTCTGCCGGATACGGGCTGATGACCAGGTGCAGCGGGTAAGGGCGTGCCGGCTCCGAAATGACGATACGGGCATCCACGGCCACAGGCTTTCCGTCCTTGATCATAACGGGGTTCATGTCCAACTCGGCGATCTGCGGAAAATCGATCAGCATTTGGGAGAGCCGGATGATCATCTCTTCGAGGCGTTCCATGTCCGCCGGGGGGCGGTTCCGGTAACCTTGAAGCAGGGTCCAGGCCCGGGTCTGCTGCATCATGCGCCGGGCCAGCAGCCGGTTCAGGGGGGGAAGTGCCAATGCCCTGTCTTTGAGGACTTCCGTAAAGATGCCGCCCAATCCGAAAAGGATGACCGGTCCGAAATGGATATCCCGTTTGGCGCCCAGTAGAATTTCGTAATCCGGGTTTGCGAAAAACGGCTGCAGGGTGACTCCCTCGATCCGCGCATCGGGTTTGTACTGGCGCGCGGACTCCACAATTCCAGTAAATGCCGCACGGACATCCACATCAGAACGCAAGTCCAGGCGGACGCCGCCGGCCTCGGTTTTGTGTGAGATATCCGGGGAAAGAAGCTTCATGACGAGGGGATATCCCATGTCCCGTCCCAGGCGGCTCGCGTCGTCTTCGGTTCGGGCCGTTTCCGTCCGGATCACGGGAAGACCGTAAGCCGAAAGAACATTCCTGGCGTCCGATTCGGTCATGAACTGATCTGGCGTCGCACGGGTCAGCAGTTGCCCGGCTTTTTGGGAATCAACCGCGATGTCGCGGGTCAGTTTGGGGGGGATTTCCAGAAGGGTTTCCATGTTGCGGGCATATTCAACCATGTACAAAAAGGCCTGGATCGCCCGTTCCGGTGTATTATAGGTGGGGATGCCCGCTTTATTAAGGATTGTTAAGGCGACTTCGATGCTTTTGCCGCCCATCCAGCAGGCAAATACGGGATACCGGCGGGCTTTCATCATGTCTGCCAGGGTTTCGGCCACCACAACGGGCTCTGTGAGGGCTTGGGGCGCCAGAATCACACAAACGCCGTCCATACCCTTTCCGTCGAAACAGACTTCCAGCGTTTGCCGGAAACGTTCCGGAGAGGCATCTCCGAGGATGTCGATGGGGTTGCCGCGGCTCCAGAAGGGCGGCAGGAAGGCATCGAGCTTCTGCAGGGTTTCAGGGTCGAGGGGTGCCGGTTCCAGACCATTGCGTGCCAGGGTGTCCGTGGCCATCACGCCGGGGCCGCCGGCATTGGTGACGATGGCCAGACGGGGCCCGCGGGGCCGGGGTTGTTTGGCCATCAGCTCGGCGCAGTCGAACAGATCCTGAATCGTTTCCACACGCACGATGCCGGCGCGCTTGAAGGCGGCGTCATACACCGCATCCTCTCCGGCCATGGCCCCGGTGTGAGAAGCGGCGGCCCTGGCGCCGGCCTCGCTTCGGCCGGCTTTCAGGACGATAATGGGTTTGATCCGGGAGACCGAGCGGGCGGCGCTCATGAACTTGCGGAAATTCGTCAGGCTTTCGATATACAGCAGAATGCTTTTGGCCGATGGATCATTCCCAAGATAATCGATGAGATCGCCGAAATCCACGTCCAGCATGGAGCCGATGCTGACAAAATGACTGAAACCGATATGCTCCTTGAGTGCCAGGTCCAAAATGGCTGTGCAGATGGCCCCGCTCTGGGAGACAAAGGCCAGATCCCCGGCATCGGGCATCTCGGAGGCGAAGCTGGCATTGAGGTTCCCGCCAGGCCGGATGATGCCCAGACAATTGGGCCCCACGATACGAAGCCCGCCGTCATAGGCCGTGGCGCGGATCCGCGCCTCGATTTCCCTCCCCGCTTTGCCGATCTCCTTTCCGCCGGCCGCAATCACAATGGCGCCCGCCACCTTGTTTTCGACGCATTCCTGCACGATATCGGGGACCGTATGAATGGGCGTGGCGATGATTGCCAGATCCACTCCCGGTTCCAGATCGCGGATGGATTTGAATGTAGCCAATCCATGCAGGGTTTTGTACTTCGGGTTCACGGGCTGCAGGGTTTCCAGGAACCCACCTTCGAGTAGGTTTTTCATCAGCGCGTTGCCGATGCTGCCGGTTTTTTCACTCGCCCCCACCACCGCTACCCGGCCCGGGTTGAAAATGCGCTCCAGATTGTATTGACTCATGACAAAGCTCCTCCATATTGGAATTAGCCATTATTAAACATTCTCGGATTCCTCCCAATAAACTTTCGAATCCAATCTCTTACAAAAAATGTCCCTTTGCGTTTCAGGTACCACCATCCCATAAAGCTGATGATAAATGCACCCATCGCATTTACAACCATATCCCACATGGTGTCGGTCAGACCGGAAGGATCACCCATCATCGGTTTTTTGAGACTGATGATGCCTGCCAGCCGGTTGCCCTCTGTGACCATGAGCCGGCTGGAAGCGGTCCGGGTCATGAGCGCCAGGGCCTCCATGGCATCGGCCTATAAATCAATGCTGTTTTCCGGCGAACAGCCGATGGCGATCTCTCCGGCCGTCTTACTTTGCCACTCCTTTCTGGGAATCTCTTTCACCTGTTTCATGGTGACGCAGCCCCGAAGCCGTTCCCTTCCTCATGGCTTTCGCCTCCTCATGCAACTTTTTGTTTGTGCCTTGTTCCCACCTTGATGACTTTCACCGATACGGTTTCCAGGCTGTCATCAGGCGATTCATCCTCAACCCAGATCACGTTTTCATCTTTTTCAACCACGCCGGCTGTAACCAGCCACCGGACGGCCTTGTCGGAAAGGCCGGTTGTTTCACCACCATCCAGGTGAACAGGATGAACCCCGTACGACAGGGCCAGGAGGTTGTTCGTTTTCTCATCGCCGCCATGTGACAGTATCCAGCAATCGGGTCTGAACCTGGATATGAGGCATGGGGCGCCCTTGCTTTGCGCGTGGGTCAGTATATAGCGCACATTCAAGGCATTCGCGGATTCGACCGCATTCAGGGAAACGATATCCTCAACGGTGGTGTCGCCGGAACCTGAGCCCGTTCTGAAGTAGGCGGGCAAATCGGCCAGTGCCCGGACGGCTTTTTTCTCCCGCTCGGCGGATATAGCGATCTTGCTGATCATTTCAACTGTTTCCACAGGATATCGCCCGATAGCCGTCTCTTCGGACAGCATAACCGCGTCCGTGCCGTCCAGAATGGCATTGGCCACATCGGACACCTCGGCACGGGTAGGCCGGATGTTCTCGGTCATGGAGACCAGCATCTGGGTTGCCGTGATCACGGGACGGCCCAAAAGATTTGCCTTGTGGGTCAGTTTTTTCTGAACGGCAGGCACATCCTCTAAAGGGATCTGAACCCCCAGGTCCCCCCGGGCAATCATGATCGCATCCGCCGCGGAAAGAATTCCGTCTAAATTCTCAATAGCCTCGGCCCGTTCGATCTTGGCGACCACATACGCGGATTGCCCTTTTTCTTGCGCAAACCGTTTCACTTTCAGGATGTCCTCTCCTGTTTCAGCAAAAGAAACACCGAAGGCATCCACTTCCTCTTGCAAGGCAAAGGCGACGAACTCCAGGTCCCTTTCCGAAACGGCGTCTGCGACGATTCTAACCCCGGGGATACTCAACCCTTTGTGGGAAAGAAGCGGGCCGCCGATGACCGTCCGGCAGAAAACCTCCTCGCCCGACACCTTCTCCACTTGAAGCTGGATGAAACCGTCATTGAGGAAAATCAGATTTCCAGGGGTTACGCTTTCAGGCAGTTGCTTGTATTCGACCGGGATTCGATTGGCCGTGCCCGCAAGGTCTTTAACGGTCAAAACAACCTCATCCTCCGTTTCCAGCAGAAGCGGCTCCTCAAGAAGTCTGCCGATTCGTATTTTGGGTCCGGGAAGGTCCGCCATGATCATGCAATGGCGCTGGAGCTTTTCCGCCACTGCACGGATGCGTCGAATGTCATCCCTGTGGCCGTCCAGGGTTCCGTGGGCGAAGTTGAGCCGCGCCACATTCATGCCCACTCGCATCAGCCGTTCCAGGACGGCCTCCGAACGGGAGGCCGGGCCGATGGTGCAGACGATTTTTGTTTTATGGGCAGGCAGTCTCATGGCCTTTGCTCCTCACTGTAACGGTGCTTCATAACCACGCGGCATCACTCTCTACCTCCCTTCCCGGATACCACGTTTTCCAGTTCGCCCCTGCTGAAGGATGCGATATTGCTCACCGTGGTGCTCAGGATGCGTTCCACCGCTTCCCGGGTGTTGAATGCGCTGTGCGGGGTAATGATCACATTGCGCAGACGCAGCAGGATGTGATTGAGCAGCATGGTCTCCAGATCATGTTTCCGGTCATATACCGAGCGCAGCAACTCAGCCTCTTCCCGGATTCCCCCCTCCTCCGGTAGGACGTCCAGGCCGGCCGCGGCAACCTTTCCCTCGCCGATGGCTCTGGCCAGGGCCTTGATGTCCACAATATCACCCCGGGCGGTGTTAATCAAGACGACGCCTTCTTTCATTTTCGCAAATTGATCGTGGGATATCATATTCCGGGTATGCTCGTTGGAAGGCACATGGAGCGTGATGATGTCGGAGGAAGCCAGGAGCTCATCCATGCCCACGTAGCGAAAACCCAGGCGGGAAGCCGTTTCTTCGTCCGGCCGCACATCCGAGGCTACAACCTTCATGCGAAACCCTTTGGCGATTTCAATGACGCTTCGGCCGATGCTCCCCGTGCCGATCACGCCGAGGGTCTTGCCAAAAAGATCAAACCCCTGCAGCCCCTTGAGGGAAAAATCCCCCCTGCGGGTGCGGTCCACCGCGGCGATCATCTTATGGCTGATGGCCAAAAGCAGCGCAAAGACGTGCTCGGCCACGGTGTTGTCCCCATAGACAGGAACATTACAAACGGTTATGCCCTTTTCTTTACAATGCCCAAGGTCGATATGATCGAACCCGGTCGAGCGGGTCGCGATGAGCCTCAATCGGCCGAAATGTTTGAGAACATTCGCCGACAGATCGGAATGGATAAAGGGGCAAACCACCTCCACTTCGGCGTAAGTTCCGGCGTTTTCCAAGGTCAGCGGGTCTGCAACAAATTCAATCCGGTGCTCCCCTTGCAGGCTTTCAAAGGTTTGGCGCTCCCAATCCTCAACCTCAAAGGCGATGATTTTCATCCATGAACCTCCTTTCCAAAATCAGTGCTACCATGATCTGCGATAGATTCAGCATGGCGACAAGGGCAATGACGACTGCCATCTTGCCTAAGAATCTTAGCAGCCTGACGGGCTTCTTCGATGCCCTTTTCGCTAAGGTCGATATCCGTCCAGCCGGTAAAACGGTTTTCCTTGTTCCAGATGCTTTCACCGTGTCGCAGCAAAACCAATCTTTTCATGATCTTATTTTTTTGATGTCGGCCTGAATCGTGGCTCCGAGATGGTTCAGGCCGCTGCTCAGATGATAATCCTTGTCCATTTTGAATTCGCTGTTGCGAAGATACCTCGGCACAATCACTTTCATAGAAATACATTAAGCACTAACCTAGAGAGATCAAGGCGCCGGTTGTTGTTGAGTATGCTCCCAACAATGCTTGCCAAGGACAGAGACCAGTATAGGCTTTCCATGAGGACCTTCGCGGGCCCTTCCGGTTTTCGCCTGCCTTGCACGCAGGTTGCCAGCAACCTCGAAACGATTGAAAAGCTTATTTCAGAAGGCAAGCCGGGACGGACTGGGAAGGAAGGCGGGGTCAGCCCTTGACAAAGGACGGAAGACGCTGACAGTCTTAGGTGTCTCCCTCCACGACCACAATTCGCTTGGTAAAGAACACCCGCGCAATGTAGTCATCAACCTTAAAAATCATCTTGACGTAGTTTTTATCCTCATCTTGAAGGAGCTTGAAGGCTTCCGTTATGTTGAATGGCTGGACCTGAATTGATCCGCTTGCACACCGCAGGGCGAATCGATATCTCCTATCGGACTTGTTTCTTTCTCTGGTCATTCAACTTCTTGGACGCCGCGACCGGTTGCGTTTTTCTTTTGGCAGCTTCTTCAAGTTTCTGGACCCGTGCCTCGAGAGCATCATACTTTGTCTGGGTGGTATCAAGCTGCTTGTTTGCTTTTGGCAAAGGTGTAACTTGCTTGCTCAGGGAGTTTATCTTCAGCATGAGCATAGCGATAACGATAAGAAGCACGACCACTACTACGGCAAGAACGATCGATGTTGTGGACATATTATCCGGAAGCGATAATAATTTCTTTCTCTGAGGGGCTTGGGCCTCATCCAGGTCTTGCAGTCTCGGGAAACCGTTATCGAGGTTTACTTTGTCGCTATCTACCATATTTCCGTTCTTATCAAAGAATGGCATATTTCTGGCTCCTCTGATTTTTACGTACTTTACCATAGAATTACCTGATGACACAAAAGCGACAAAGGACATAACAATCTTGGAAAGGAAGACCGTGCCGTTTAGCGTAAGCGCCCTTATCTCCGTCACAGTTCTTTCCCGCCCGTGCAAGCCTGGTACCGAACACACTTGCAATAAATAATCAATATGGTAGTCTTTTGTTCTTCAAACTCAGGCCTGTCTTCAGACTACTGAAGAACAAAAGGAGGCAATCATCATGGCGCGATTTGTCGTTTCCATCATTAACAATGAACGAAGTTTTTGCCCTATCATCCTGTTTTTCATGGGCATGGCAATTATCTTCTCCGGTTTATACTACTATGTCTTGCCTTCCCCCGCACAACCCGCCCTGGTGCACAGCCTGAATAAACAAGCCCCAATCACGTACCTGGATTCTCTTTACTTCAGCGCGACGACGCAGACCACCGTGGGATATGGGGACATAGTGGCAGTATCCCGCCCGGCGAAAATTGTAGCGCTTGCACAATGCGTGTTCGGTTACTTCTATCTGGCCTTTTCAGCTGCTATCTACGCGTGCAGGGGCATAATCAGATCGAAGAAGTTTGAACTGCTTCTCCACGGCTATAAGAGACTCCTCAACGGGGCAAATGAATACAATAATTAGGCCCCGGCAACGGGAATGCCGGCGCGCCACCTCGTGTTCATGATGAATGAAGTGATGTCCGCCGACGATTATCGTTTAAGGTCTCTGGTTCGTGACCAGAAAGAGGAATTGAACCGGAGGCAAGAAATAGTTCGATGATCTAATCTACTTCTGATTACCGTCCCATATCCCGAGGGTCTGTTGATGGCGGGGTGACGGGTCCGCCTGGCGAGGTTCCCAATGTCTTGTCAAGCCACGATCCTGAGCTTTTTTTCGGTGTCTGCTGTTGGCCGGCGCGCCCCTGCGGCGGTTGCTGTTTCTGTGGCGGCGGTTTTACCACTGTGCCTCTTTCAGCCGGGGCCGCTTTTTTTACGGGCTTTACCGCCGGGACCGCTGGGGTGGGTGCCGCGGGGACAGCCGCCGGTGTCTCCGGGACGGCCATCCGGACCGGGGCTTTTTCTGCCGCGGTGTCAGCGGTTGTGGCCGGTGCGGCAGTCCGGCTTTTCCAATACCAGTAGCCTCCAGCCACGGTGATGATAGCAAGGACAACGGCAACGGCCGCGATTACCAGGATGAGGACCTTCCTGGAGGATCTGGGGGAAGGATCGCTCACGGGGTTGCGTTGAGGTGTCTTTTTCCGGATAGGGGGCTGCTGCCGGTTCTGTGTGGTCGCGGACGGGGGCACCGATACGTTGCGGACGTCCCGTGGAGGAGCAGCGGGAAGGGGGGTCTCGATGAGAGGGTGTACGGTCCACGCCCAGTTGATCAGCGAACGGATCGCTTCGGGATCGGCACACCTGATCACAAGATCGGCGTCTCCACCGGGATTCGTGATAAGGCAGGCAGAACCTTGCCGGGCCGCAAGACCGAAGGAAGGATAATCCGGCGCCCCGCCGGTTAATACCTGGATGATAAAGTATCTGTCGTATTCGTTGAGGAGGAGGTAGAGTTCCTCGCCTTTCTCTTCAAGGAAAATGAGGGGGTCAGCGTCATCCATAATCCTGATGAAACCGTTGCCGGCGAGGTAATCGATCTCTTCGGAAGACACCTCTTTGCCGTCAAGAAATGATTTCAGATGAGACAGGGTGACGAACGAGGCGGCTTTATCTACCCGGGAGAGTTCACGGCAAAGCACGGCGACAGCCGCCAGGGTCTTGAGGGATTTCTTTCTGATCGACAGGAGCCGCAATTCCTTTTCGCTCGTGACCGATGCGGTAAGCGTCTGTCTTGTCCACCCGATAAAATCTCTGGGGGACGCTTCCCGCGAGATTGTCACCGCCGAATCTCGTTCGGTCCAGCGATAGCAGGACCCATCGCTGACCAGAAGCACGTCCTGGAGAAAGGCATCCCTGGTGAACTCGATGAAGTAAAAGGCCCGCTTCGGACTGAGGACGGCCTTGCTGACCGCCGCGTCGAGAGTGACCGGACAGGACGTGACAGGTCCGGCATAGTAAGGCGCCAGGGGAGATAACGAGGAATAGTCGGTACTGCCTGCCAGGGCCGCAAGATCATTCTGCGTTAAATATATCCGGCCATCTTTCGGCGCATCCGCGAGCGGTTTGCCGCAAAACATGCAGAACCTGTCCCCGTCCCGATATTCGGCTTTACACTGCGGACAATGCGCCATCTATTGTTTCCTCAATTCTCTCAACCGGTCCGTGATCTCCCGGCGCTGATCATCCGAGAGTCCGGAACTGGCAAGTCTTTTCTCAAGGGCCTTCGCTTGCCCGTCCTTTACGGCGTTCTTCACCTCGGTGCTTTTGAAATCAAGCTTCTCTACGTCTTTATGATCGAGTTCTCCCGTATAGGAATCGAATGCCCTGTCCGTGATGATTCTCCAACCTTTGGCGGGCGTTATATCCTTCCCCACGATCGGCTCCGAATACTTGAGCGCCGTATTGACCACCTTCATTACCGGGTTCTTTTCCATGAGGGTGTTCACGCCCAGATCGACACCGTAGTGGGTCACCGCCTTCGTTACCGCAAGGGTACGGCTGTTGCCGGCAGCCATGTAACCCTTCGCGTCGCCATGGATTGTCGTTCCCGCGTCGAGCACCTTCTTCGCCGTTTCCAGATTCTTCATTGCTCCGGCGCCGGGACTCGAACTGTCTTTTTCCCATCCCTCACGCTGCGCCTTGTCTATCTCTCCAAGACGTTCCGAAGGATCCCCTGTGATCGTATCGACGGTATCCTTGATATCATCGTGGACTTCCTTTGCGTTTTCCAGGTCAGCGATGAGGCCTTCGTTTTCCTTTACGCTGTCCATCAGCTCTTCCCTGAGGGCGTATTTCTCGTAGTAGGTCAAACGGGGCTGATTGGTGCGTTCCAGTTCTCTCCCGAGATTTTTCAGAATGGACTCTTTGTCTCCAACGGCGGTCCCGTCCTTTGTCTCGACCACCATGGTGTCCACCAGCGCTTTCATATCATTGTATGCCTGTTCGGTGGGTGCATTATCGATCATCCACAGGTTGATGGCGATGCGGTCCGTGTCCGATATGGTCCCGGCGACCTTGTCGGCAAGCTCGACTTTCACCTCTTGCGCAAGGTCCTTCCTGGTGTAATCGAAAGACCGCTCTTCCATCTGCACGTGCTCGAGAGGTTTCTGGCCCAGTTCGGAAAGGTTCTTGTCGTAGTTTTCGATCTGGCGGTTCAGTCTGCCTACGGCAGCCTCCGCGTCGCGAACCACGTCCACGGCGCCCTGCTGCCGCGCCGCTTCAAGGCGCTGTTTCTGATAGTCGAGATCGGTCATGTCCTGATCCCGATAAGTCTTTATCAGATCGATCTGATAGTCGTTGCCTGACGCGGCCTGTGCTTCACCCGGAACGGGTTCCGTTTCACCCCGGATGATCCCCGCAAGATCGGCGAGTGCCTCCCGGGGTCTGACGCCCTGGGCGAATCCGGTAAGGAGCGTCCCCACAGCCGCGGCTGCTGCCGCGGCCCCCGCTGCGGCGGGAAGCGCTCCATCGGGAATGGTGCCGGAGCCGCTCGCGGCCGCTGCGCCCACAGGGGCTTCCTCGGACAGGTTCGTGGAGAGCGCCTTTCGCATGTCGATCCGCTCGTCGCCCATCTTGACGGGAAGGCCGATACCTACCCTTTGCGTCCGCACGCCGCCTGGCGGATCAAAGGCGCTGCCGTAAGGATCTACAAACAGGGGTTTGTTCGTCCTGTTCTCCATTTCAATCATAAACCGGGAATAACCGCCGGTGCTTTTCGACTGGACAATCCGCAGCATTCCGCCGTCCACCGCATCGTTGAGAGAGATCGTCCCCTGCGCGTCCGCGTAAGCTGGGATCATAAGGACACAGACGATGACCGCAACGGTAAGGAGGGACAGTACGCCATTCATTCTTGCCGACACCCTGTCTCGTCTCATGAACCGCCTGCCCCCGTCGCCGGTTCGACCATCTTCTGTTTTGCGATCCGGGCCGTTGTCACGCCCAAAACAGCACCGCAGAGAAGGCCCGTAACAGCCATAAAGAGATAAAGGAGGACGGCCTGCCCCGGCACTCCCGAAACCAGCAGGGCCTCGCTCAATACGAGGATTGCCCACCACAGGCCGGAGAGCATCGCCAGACCACGGTCTGTGCGCTTCTCAAGCCGAACCCCGTCTGAACGAAGAATGGGAAGCAGAAGCCCGATAATAAAGGCGCAAAGGATCGTGGTCCTTCGCCACTGCGCTATACCGTAGAAAAAGGGAGAACCGAGATAGGAGTATGAAATAAAACCGACGACTACCAACGCCAGAAGACGCCTGAATACCGCAGGGCCCCTGTTCGATGACAGGGCTGAAAAGAGCCAGTAACAGGCGGGGATGACAGCACAAATCGAAACCAGGATCGCAAGCCCCAGAAAGGCTATGCCGAAGTAGGACAGGATGTGGTAGTAGGTTTCAGCAAACCCCATCAGCGTCTCCTCGAAAACAAACGAAAGACGAGGCGGCTGAAGAGCACGTCGATTTGAATGCGAAAAGAATCGAGCTCTTTACTGACCGCCACTTTGTCCATGATCTCTCCGGGCTGTCCCCTGGCGGCCTTGCGGGCGATACGGGGGCTTACCATCCACGAGATACCCTTTTCCAGAAATTGCGAGGGTACGGGCAAAGTGAACGTTACCAGCGCCAGGACGAAAATCGCGAGCAGGAGATTTGTCTTTACGACCGTACCGAAGACGGACGCCATGCGGGAGAGGAAAATAACGGGGTGGCCGGCAACAGGGTCGTCGGTTCCCGTGGCCGTTTGAATCAGGCTTCGCTGGTCTGCCGACAGGCTTTCCCATTGTTTGTGCCCTTCGGTGTACCAGACAGCCTGCTGGACATCCGACTGCCTCCACCGCGACGGGTGAGACAGGTACTCGTTGAATATCTCGCCCAGATAGGGCCTGAGTCTTACCGCAGGCGTGTCCATGAGAGAATAGGCGTCAGCCGAACGGGGGCTGCCGCGATGGTTGTCAAGGCAGAAGGATTCGAATTCAAAAACCTTTCTTTCGCCCGGTTTCAATTCAATCCGCGGCACGACTTTCCCGTAGGTCATGGGCTTCTGCGCAGCGCCCGATGAAAAAATCAGGGCCGCGACGGCGATCAGTCCGAAGAAAGCGGCCGCGCATACAGCTGCCCATATAGCGATCTTTCTGATCCTGGGAAAAAGCGCCGTATCGATCATCGACGAGCCCCACATCGAGAGCAGAAGGCATCATCCCCGCCAACCGGAGCGCCGCATTTCGGACAGCCGGCCCCGGCGGCGGACGGGGCTGCCTGCACCCTCGCCCTGACGGAGAAATACCTCTTCATGATCATGCCGTTCATTCCGATCACCGACCCCGTGCTCATGATGAGAAGCGTCATGATGACCGAAGGGGGCCTGTTCGTCATGACGGATACCAGCTGCGTCAGGGCAAAAATTCCACCCCATACCAGCAGATACCATACCGAATTACGGGACATCACTTTTCCGTTCTCGACATATACATGGGTCGCCTGCGACCAGACCACCCCGATAAACAAACCGGCGAAGACCATCAGGGCCAAAAGCAGCGAGGACGGTTGATAGTTTATCAGGAATGAAAAGACAGCCAGCGTTATTATACTGATGACGATTACAAGTAACAGTGAAAGAATGGAGACCTTTTTCGGTTTGCGGAACGTAAGAACGAGAAACGCCACCGAAACAATAAAAACGATCAGGAATATAACGCTTATCGCTTTCATTACCAGCGGCATCATGCCTGACATGGTAAACAAGTTTTCGTTTCATGTCCAGAGTAAAAATGTACCAGATGCCGTGCTGTTTTGAACACAATCTTCCATCTCACGGAACTCCCTGAACCGTCTGACGATGCCAGGATTTCGTCGTAATCAATAAGTGTAGTAGCCGGATAGCGCGGGACCAGCCCACCGCCCAGCCGGAAACGGGCGGGGGCTTCCAATCCGCGATTACCCGCTGTTAACCGTAAATTAATACTGAATTAACATCCACCTAATTAAAATTCGTTAATCTGAATCCGCAGACACAATGATCCAGGAGAAAGGAGGTGGCCGGCGATCTTCCGTTTTGCATCATGAAAAATAATCTATGGAGGCACGAATGAAGAGATTGGTGTTGGTTATGCTTGCGCTGTTCCTTGTCATTCCGGCAGTCAGCAACGCGGGCAGCATGACGAGCAGGTACGACGTTACATTTGGGGGTTTTGTGAAGTACGATCTGGGCTATTCAACCCAGAACGCTCACGCGGACCCTTCATTGGCCTACAGGCACAGTTCATCGGACAGGGCTATCTTTGCCGACGAATACAGCAACAGCTACATGACCGGCGGTGAGACCCGTTTCAACTTCCGCATCAAGGGCCCCGACCTGTGGGGTGCCAAAACAAGCGCCTTCATCGAAGGCGATTTCCGCGGTACAACGACGGGAAACCAGTATGGCGGCTTTCAGTTGAGGCACGCCTTCATGAACCTGAAATGGAGCGCGGCGGACCTTCTTATCGGTCAGGCCTATCAGCAGTGGGGCATGCCGTACTACTCCGCACAGATCGGCGCCGATGACTTCAAACAGTACCTCAAAGGCATCAGGACACCCCAGATGGCCTACAGGTACTTCTTCACCAAAGAGTTCAGCACAATGATCGGTATCACCTCTGCGACAGATTGGTCGGGGGCGACCCGTCAGTACAACGACGGATACGCCAGGAGCAACTGGCCCGGCCTTCAGGGCG
Organism: Deltaproteobacteria bacterium UBA5205; assembly: GCA_002412715.1. Classification (GTDB taxonomy): domain Bacteria; phylum Desulfobacterota; class Syntrophorhabdia; order Syntrophorhabdales; family Syntrophorhabdaceae; genus Delta-02. The sequence continues at coordinate 105,127 of DHVP01000029.1, read as the reverse complement.
AGGTCGCGTACTGGAGCGACCGTTGCGGCAAGATCGGTGCCAATAACCTGAAGTTTGGTCTCGGCGCCTACTACGGCAAAGACAAGGAATCCTACGTTGACCCCGGCAACGCGGCAAATTACAAGGACGATACGATCAACGCCTGGGTCGCGGCATTCCGGTACTCGATACCCATCGTTCCCGAAAAACAGGGCAACAAGGCAATGTCCGTACTCCTCAACGGCAACTTCTTTCTCGGCCAGAACGTGGCTGGCAACAACTGGATGGGCAGTTCAGGTCCGAGCAACGGCTCCTACATGAGACCGGGCCACGACGCAGCGGCGCCGACAGCATTCGGCCTCTTTGCGCAGGCCTCATGGTGGCTGACGGACAGGCTGTGGGTCAACGGCATGTACGGCTATCTGAAGTACAACTACAGCGAATGGGCACGCACCAACAACGCGGCCGCGCGCGACAAGATCAACATGACACAGACCTATGGCGTCAACCTCCTGTGGGAAGCGAACCAGTCCATAAGGTTTGGTATCCAGTGGTTGACGATGTTCACGGGCTACAATGGCAAGGGTCAGGGAACAGGCACGGGTGCAGGCTTCGCGAACGGCAACGGCCAGATTGACCAGTACAGGTTTGCTGCCTGGTATTTCTTCTAAGATCCGGCAATGCAGACAACAAAAAAGGGGCCCCAAGGGGCCCCTTTTAAATTTACCTGCACTTTTTCAACTTCCTTCTTCCAGGTGGTGTTTAATGACCCTTCCTTCGACCATGAATATCACATCTTCGCAGATGTTTGTCGCAAGATCGGCGATCCGTTCCAGGTTGTTGGCCACCCTGATAAGGTAGAGAGCCCTTTCGATGGTTGCAGGATCGGCCGTCATGAAGGTCACGAGTTCTCTGAAGATCTGGTTCTGGAGTGCATCGATGATACAGTCCCGTTCACAGACCGCCTCTGCCAGGGCGGCGTCCTCGTCGAGAAAGGCCGTAATGCTGTCATTCAGGCCTTTCACAGTTTCTTCGGCCATCCTCGGTATGTCTATCAGGGGTTTTACCGGCGCATGGGACAGAAGAAACAGTCCGCTGTCGGCGATATTCGCAACGTGGTCGCCCATGCGTTCGAGGTCGCTGTTCATTTTGAAAACCATGAGGACGGTCCGTAAGTCCCTGGCCTTGGGCTGATACTGTGCGATAGCGCCCGTGCACAATTCGTCCAGCTTTATCTCGAAATCGTTGGTCGCAGGTTCAAGTTCATGTATAACCTCAAGAAGAGGGGTTTCGTCCCTGTCCAGGAGCCCTTTCATGCTTTTCGCGATCATATCCTCCACGAGCGTGGCGTATTCGACAAGTTCCTTCTTCAGCTCCTTTATCCTTACCTCGAGCATCCCTGCCTCCTATCCGAATTTTCCCGTCAGGTATTCTTCCGTACGTTTGTCTTTCGGTACGGTAAACATTTTTTCCGTCGGCCCGAATTCGATGAGCTCCCCGAGATAGATGAAAGCCGTGACATCGGAGACACGTGCAGCCTGTGCGATATTATGAGTGACAAGAAGCATGGTGACATTCTTCTTCAGTTCCACGAAGAGTTCTTCGATCTGTGATGTCGATTTCGGGTCAAGGGCTGACGTCGGTTCGTCAAGAAGCATTATCTCGGGGTTCATGGCAAGGGCGCGGGCTATGCAGAGCCTTTGCTGCTGCCCTCCCGAAAGGAAGGTCCCTTTCCGGTGCAGCGCGTCCTTGACCTCATCCCAGAGCGCTGACTTTTTCAACGATTGCTCGACAATATTATCCAGCTCCGGTTTCGGTATCCTGATGCCGTTGAGTTTGTAACCGGCTATTACATTTTCGTAAATGCTCATCGTCGGAAAGGGATTCGGTTTTTGAAAGACCATACCGACCTTTCTTCTGAGGATGATGGGCTGCATTGCGTAGATGTCTTCGTCGATCAGGGTCATCCTCCCTGAAACCGTTGCACCGGGAATGAGCTCATGCATCCTGTTGACACACCTGATGAGCGTCGTCTTTCCGCAACCCGACGGTCCCATGAGGGCGGCCACAACATTCCTGGGAACAGTGAGATTGATATCTTTCAATATCCTGTTGTCGCCGAAGGAGGCACTGAAATTTTCAACCTTTAAAACCGTGTTTTCCATTTAACGGAAATCCCCCTTGCGATAAGGTTCAGGGCAAGCGTCAGAACAACAAGGATGAACGAGGCCCCCCAGGCGAAAGAATGCCACTCGGGGTACGGGCTCATCGCGTAATAGAAGATTCGGTACGGAAGTGAATCTATCGGTTTGAAGATGTTGGTGTTCATGAACTGGTTGCCGAATGCGGTAAAGAGAAGCGGTGCCGTCTCCCCCGTGATCCTCGCGACACTGAGGAGAATACCCGTCAGTATGCCGCTTATGCCTGAGGGCAGTATGACCTTGAGGATCGTTCTGTAATAAGGCACACCAAGGGCAAGCGAGGCCTCCTTCAGGTGATAGGGTATGAGCTTCAGCGTTTCCTCCGTCGTTTTGACGATGACGGGGAGCATCATGATGGAAAGGGCGATACCGCCGGAAAGGGCGGAGAATGTCTTCAACGGGGCAACAATCCAGATATAGGCGATGATGCCTATGACGATGGAGGGTGTACCCTGGAGGACGACGACGCTCAGCCGAATGCCGCTCGCCAGCTTGCCCGCCTTGTTCTCCGAAAGATAGATGCCGGCGGCGATACCGCAGGGTATGGAAATGACACCCGAGAGAATGATGAGCATCAGCGTTCCAACAATGGCGTTGAAGACGCCGCCCCCAGCTTCTCCAATGGGCCGCGGAAGGCTGGAGAGAAAATTCCAGTCGATCACCGCAATGCCGTTTCTTGTTATGTAATAGAGGATGAGAAAAAGCGGCAAAAGGGAGATGAAAGCGAAAAGACAGACGATCCCCTTGAAGAAGATGTCTTCCGCGAGCCGCCTTTTGACGTGGTTGCCCGTCATGAAACCTCCTTCGAGGATTCGATGCTGAGCTTATGGATAATGTACGTTCCCGCGATGTTCACGATCATGGTGACGAAGAACAACACGAGGGCAATGTATATGAGCGAAGCCGCCGTGACCCCCGTGGCTTCGGCAAATTCATTCGCTATGACGCTGGCCATCGTGTTGGCGGGGCTGAATATACTGGTGGGCAGAAAGTTGCTGTTGCCAATCAGCATCGTCACGGCCATGGTCTCACCTATGGCCCGTCCGAGGGCAAGGAGTATCCCGGCCGTCAAACCGGAACGGGCATAGGGGATGACAATATTCTTGATAACCTCGAATCGTGTCGCCCCCAAAGAATAGGCCGCTTCCTTAAGGTCACCCGGTACCAGCGTGATCACCTCCCTGCCGAGAGACGCGGAAAAGGGGATGATCATGATGGAAAGGATGAGCGAAGAGGTAAGTATCCCCACGCCGTGAGGAGCGACACCTATCTTCATTTCGATGAACCGCACGGCCGGCATGAGAAGGAAAAGGCCCCACAGCCCGTATATGACGGAAGGGATGCCGGCCAGGATCTCGACCGCGCTGCGCAGGAAGCCCGAAATGGCACCTTCTTTGAAATACTCGCCGAGGAAAATGGAAATGGCTAAAGAGAACGGGATAGAGATGAGGAGGGCCAGGAAGGAGGTAAACAGTGTCCCTACCAGAAAGGGAAGGGCACCGAAGGTCTCCGTCGTGGCGTCCCAGACTTTGCCGATAAAGAAAAAGAGCCCGAACTCTTTTATTGATGGTAGTGCGGTTACAAGAAGAGTGACAAGGATCGCGAGAAGGAGAAGCACGATAAGTGAACCGCTGAGCGCGAGAATGAAGCGGAACCTTTTTTCCGAGCGGTCGGTGCTTCCCGGTATCGATTTTCCCTGAGTATCCATATCATCCTGAAAAGTATTGGAGACGGTGCCTGACACTGCACCGTCTCCCGTTGACGATTTCTACTTCACGAGAGCTGCGCCGTCGTATGTCATAGAGCGGACAAGTGTATTTGCCTTTGCGGCTGCCTCCTTCGACAGGGGTGCGTATTGGAGGGGTTCCACATATCTCTGCCCGTCGCCCACAATCCACACGAGCAGTTTGGCGAGCGCCTCCGCCCGGTCCTTTGCTTTACCGCCGTACTTCTGCTCTTTGTAGACAATGAGCCACGTGAAGCCGCTGATGGGGTATCCGGCGGCCGCTTCGGTATCGGTCAACGATACGTTCGTATCATCGGGAATCTTTACGTTGGCGGCGGCGCTGACGGATTTGAGCGTCGGCTCGATGAACTTGCCGGCCTTGTTCCTGACGCTGCCGTAGGGCATCTTGTTCTGAGTGGCGTAAAGAAGTTCGACATAGCCGATAGCGCCCGGTGTTTGCTTCACGTATCCGGCAACACCCGGGTTACCCTTCTGACCGATCTGGCCGGCCGGCCAGTTCAAAGATTTTCCCACACCGATCTTGTCCTTCCATTCCTTGCTCACCTTCGTGAGATACTCGCTGAATATATAGGTGGTACCGCTGCCGTCCGCACGGTGTACGGCGCTGACAGCAATGTCGGGAAGTTTCACTCCGGGATTCGCGGAGGCGATCTTCGGATCGTTCCATCTGGTGATCGTACCAAGGAAGATGCCGGCGACCGCGTCGGGGGTGAAATTGAGTTTCGGGTTGCCGGGGAGGTTGTAGGTCACAACCACGGCGCCGAGACACGTCGGGATGTGAAGGACGGGCGCTCCCGCCGATTGAACTTCCTTCGACGTCATGAATGCGTCGGTGCCGCCGAAATCAACAGTCTTCTTGATGAGCTGATTTATCCCGCCGCCAGAGCCGATCCCCTGGTAATTGACCTTAACCTTGTATTGTTGATTATAGGCATCGAACATCTTCGAGTACAGCGGCTGGGGGAAGGTAGCGCCGGCTCCCAGCAATTCCATATCCGAGGCTGACGCGACAGACGAACCGCATATCAAAGCAAAGACAATGAACATCAAGGATAAGACTTTCAAAATATTGACCAACATAGAAAACCTCCTTTAACCTTTTAAAGAAATTAAGACATCCAGTGTAGATTATCCACCGAGTGTTAACATTGGAGAAAAAAACCGTTAAGATTCGGTTAATTTCCCCTCCCCGCAGCCCTATGGCCGCGGGCATCCAAAGGCGCGCTGATCTTAACAGAAAGTTAACATCAGCTTTATTTTTCTGTAACGCAGACGGGATACCATACATACCGGAAAGGATAAGAAAACAAACACGTGGAACTTGATATTTTTACCAAAAAGGAGATCGCACTATGAACGAGTGGATGAATATCCTTTCACAGCACTACGGGCGGATGCAGGATCGCTACGAGGACCGGCCCTTCATCATACTCTTTGATATCGACGGTACCATACTGGACATGCGCTTCATGATTTACAACGTCCTCAAGAAATTCGACGCGGACAACGGCACTGATCATTTCCAGGGTGTCACCGTAAATGATATCGATTTTCATGAAGAGCACGTCACCGGGTTTCTGGACAGGCTAAGCCTTTCACGGGATCATCAACTCGAGTTTCTCTATCGTTACGAATCGCTTTTCATTCTCCTGGCTGCCAATCCCTGTGCCCATGTTCCCTTCAACGGTGTTTTCGAGGTGATACGATGGTTCCAGGAAAGGCCGGGCACCGTCGTCGGACTCAACACCGGCAGGCCCGAACAGCTCCGAAAGGATACGCTTGTTACGCTGAATGTCCTTGGTGCACAAAAAGGCGTAGCCTTCCCGGATGACCTCCTTTTCATGAAGCCCGATTCGTGGCGAGGCACTATAGCGTCGGTGAAGGCAGAAGGAATCAGGCATTTCCAGAAAAAAGGGTACCGGGTTTGTGCGTTCATCGACAACGAACCCGAAAATCTACGATCGGTAGCCGAAATGGACGCTTCGGAAGAGATCCTCCTGATGCATGCCGATACCATTTTTAAATCCGATTTGCGTGCAATGCCCGGCCATGTTGTGCGGGGAAAGATATACGATATCTCCACGCTTACGAATACCCGGAAAGAAACGCACTACATTACGGACGATGACGGATTCCTGAAACGTATCGCGTGATACCCGAAGGGATGCGAACCTTAACATGAAATTAACCATAATAGTTGGAAAGTCTTAACAGGTGCACGTATGACCGTGGTTCTCCAGAGGCCTTCGGCATTCTTCTTGAGGGGTCGGACCGAAGGGTCCCAGGCATTGAAAGAACCTGCCAGAAAGACCTGGCGAGCGGCAATATCCGAAAATTGAAATCTTACTCGTTTTTTTCTATCGTTATCTCTCATATTTCCTTTCTTGTGGTGATTCCACTTTCAAAAATTAGCAACCTTCTTGCCACCGCCCCAGACGAAGTAGCCTGGACGTGTCGTGCCATAGGTGTATTCAAAATGTCTCGATGACGTATCTGAGGATCTCCTTTGCAGGAGACTCACTATTGCCGATGTGATACTTCCGACGTCCGCATCCGGGGGAAGGATGTGATCGAACCCGACCCGACAGCCAAGGGCGGCTGTATGCTTTTCATGGTCGGGTAGAATAAGGATGCTCGATGCCCGACTCACCAGGCGGCGGGCGAAATAAATATCTATGAGCATCTCTTCGCTGGTGGCGGCGACGATGGCGAGCCTCCTGCCGGCCGGCTTCTCTGCAAGCTTCTGCTTGAATTCATTGATTTCGGAGACAGTAATGATATGCTGCCCCGCCGAGATACCTTTAATGGCTTTCATAAGGGGTTCGAGTTCTCGCGGTCGTCCCTTCGAAAAATAGACTATTTCCATCGTATCATGCCTCCTTGAACATGCCTTCGTCTGACAATATTTATACGTCGAAAATATTGAGAAACGATTAGGAGCAGATAATTCTTCTGTTAAGAACTCGTCAACAGAGGACTGAGCGTGGCTGGCAGGGTAATGATGAACTTCGTGCCCTGCCCCGGAGTGCTTTCTACGCTTATCTTTCCGTTGTGAAGGAGGATGATGTGCTTGACGATGGAAAGACCGAGGCCGGTGCCGCCGAGTTTCTTCGACCTGGATTTGTCGACAACGTAAAATCTCTCAAAAATACGGTTGATATGTTGTGAGGGGATGCCCGGACCGGTGTCGGCCACTAAGATGACCACATTGCCGCCCCGCATCTGAGTTTCGACGGTGATCCCGCCTGTATCGGTATACTTGATGGCGTTGTCGAAAAGATTGACGAAAACCTGTTCGAGCTTGAAGGCGTCTCCCATGACCGGCAATAACTCTTCGGCTGCCCTGACTTCTACGTAAAAACCTTTTTCACGTATCTGCTCTTCAAAGATCTTGAGCACCCTTTCGATAAGGTCCTGCACGTCGACGGGTTCCAATTCCAGGGCAAGGTTCTTTTCCTCCAGCCGGGACAGCACCAGGAGGTCCTTGACAACGTTGATAAGCCGGGCCGTGTTGCGCTTGATGATCGCAAGGTAACCCCTCTGTTCGTCAGAGAGCTCTCCCTCATCCATCGTGTCGATAAACCCTTTTATGGAGGTCAGGGGGGTTCGCAGTTCATGAGATACATTAAGGACAAAATCACTCTTTATCTTCTCAAGCTTCCGAATTTCTGTGATATCGTGAAAGACAAGGACGATCTCTTCTTTCAAGGTCAGGAAGGTGGCGCTGCACAGAAAGATCAAGCCGTTTACTGTAATTTCCTCGACGTAGTTGTGTCTGTCTGCCCGGACCCTGTTGATAAGTTCATTTATTCCCGGTTCCCGGATTGTCTCCCAGTACAATTTTCCATTTTCAAGGTCCCGGCCGGTAACGGCTTTGAGACTTTCGTTGGTAAAAAGCACCCTTTCCTCACCGTCAAGGACGAGGAGCCCTTCCTGCAGGGAGGAGATGATGCTGTTCAACTCTTCTTTCTGACGCGTGAGTTCGGAGAAAAGACCCTGCATTTCATCGGTCATGTCATTGAAGTTGTCGGCAACCTCTTTGAGCTCATCCTGTTGTTTGAGCAGTACCCGCACACTAAAATCGTGGCCGGCCACCCGCTTGATCGCGCTCGTCAATTCCCTGATTGGGCCGTAGATCGTCCGGGCGAAGATGAATGCCGCAACAAGGGCCAGGATAAGGATGACGATCGATATCTGCAGTATCTTTGCGTTCAGTTCCCGGGAGACAACCTTTATGTCTTTCAGGAACTTGCTGGCCCTGACGACATATAGCGTCTTCCCGTCCTTTTGAATGGGGATAGCGACATAGAGCATTTGCTGACCTAAGGTTTCACTGAAACGCAGGAACCTTCCCGTGTTGCCTTCAAACGCCTGGGCAATTTCAGTCCTCGTACGGTGGTTCTCCATTTTCTGCGGATCTTCCTCGGAGTCGGCGATGACCTTTCCTTCCGAATCCACAAGGGTGATCCGGGCATTGATCTGTTTCCCCAGCTGCTTTACGGAGTGATCGATCGAAGCGGTTCTTCCCTCTGAAAAGGGCTGTTGCGTCATGCTGATTCCGACAACTGCCGCAATGTCTTTTAATTCCCGTGCTGTCCGTTCCACCTGGTAATCGCGGATCAGGTAGGAGGAAATGAGGACGATAAGCCCGGAAAGGGCGACGGTCAGGAAGAAATAGCCGCCGAATATCTTGAAAAAGATGGATCGTTTCATTCGTCTATCCTGTACCCGGCACCGCGAACATTCTTTATAATGTGAGAAGCCTTACCGAGTTTTTCGCGCAGATGCCTTATATGGACGTCCACCGTGCGGTCGATGACGAATTTTTCGTCTCCCCAGAGAAAGCTTAAGATCTGGTCCCGCGACTGAATGCGTCCCTGTCTGGAGGCGAGCAGCTGAAGTATCTTGAATTCGCTTGGGGTAAGATCGATTTTTGCCCCCTCCACCTCAACTTCGTGTCTGTCGAGATCAATGGTAACGAGATCGGAAACGACGATCCTTCGGGCTCCCTCATCTTTCCTGCCATGACGCCGCAGAACGGCACGCACCCGCGCCACAAGCTCGCGGGTCGAAAAGGGTTTTGTCACGTAATCGTCCGCTCCCAGCTCGAGGCCGATGACTTTATCTGTTTCTTCCGTCTTTGCGGTGAGCATAATGATCGGAATGGAAGAAAAACGTTCCTGTCCCCGCAAATACTTACAGATCTCAAGGCCGTCCACGTCGGGAAGCATGAGATCAAGTATGATAAGATCCGGCAGTTCTTTCCCGAGAAACTGATACAGCGGCTCCGCTTCGGTAAAAGCCTTGACGCGGAAATTCGATTTCTTCAGATGAAGCGACACCAGTTCAAGTATGTCCGGTTCATCGTCGATGACTGCTATCAATTGACTGACCATACTATGAGATTACCTCATCGCCCGTTCTTTGCAAAGCTGTTTTGGACATCATGATGAATGAATTACCCCGTCGCAGGTCCATCTCCCTTTATAATCGTGTATATGCTAGGAAATAATTGTTAAGATTGAATTAAGAATAAGCCTCCCCAAACAAGTATATAAGGTTGATTCTACCGGATAATGTGAATGGAGAGATAAATGGGAGCCAACGAAAAGACTGTCGACGTTCTTAAACCGCGTTTACATCTGCGATGATACTTTTCCCAGAAATACTATGAATTTGCGCAGGAGCCTCTCGTCGAAGCACTGTTTCATTCCCCGGTCACGCGGGTCTTCCTTCGAGTCTTTTCCCGGTTCATTGCCATTTGACGGCGTTCCGACCATGATCTGCGCGGCCCTTGCCGCGGGCAGGGCCTCTTTGTATGGCCGGCGGGACGTCATGGCATCAAAGACGTCCACAATTCTCAATACGCGGGCCAGGACGGTTATACTTTCCCCTTTCGCGCTCATAGGATAGCCTCCCCCGTGAAAGTCCTCATGATGCTGCAATATGGCTTTCCTGACAAAATCAGGGGTTTCGCTGTCGACGAGCATTGCAAAACCGCTCAAGGGGTGGCGCTTGATGATCTCCCATTCAAGCGCATCGAGAGGCCCGTCCTTGTTCAGTATATCCTGAGAGACAAAGACCTTTCCTATATCGTGCAGCATGGCGCTGACACCGCATTGCTTCAGTATTTCTTTCTTCCGGGCTTCGTCGAACGTGGGGAAGCCGGGATCTATTTCTTTGAGAATGTCCGGGTTACACCTGAGAAAGGCCACCGTGAACCACAGGACTTTTGTAGCGTGCTCGTATGTTTTGTAGTCGTGGCCGATCATCTTCGCCAACGGCTTGAGGGAGTTCGATTCCGCTATGAATATCAGCGAGTGACTGACGAGCGTCTGAGTCCGCCGCACGGCATCCTCGTGCATCCGGCCCAGCCCCAGGGATGTTTCGAAGGAGTCCTTAACTACGTTTGTGGAAACCCTGCTGAATACGTCCGCCTTCTGGTCGTCCGGCATTCCCTGGTTATCAAGGATATTTCCCAAGTGGGTCTCAAGATACTCCTCATACCTGATCTCTTCCTCGAGGTCGATGAAAACTTCCTGCGGCCCGCTTTCGGCAAGCGTGTTCAACTGTTCCTTCCTGACTTCATTGCCGTCGCGCGCCCACAGGATGTAACGCCCATCCCGGGAAAGAACGTATATCTTGAATTTCGGTAAGCTTCCGGGTATTATCGCTCCGGGAGGAATGGCCATGTATTTTGTATCGCGCACGGGATGTCTTTCTCCAAATCCGTCACCACTGTGTGAAGAGCAAAGCTCCACAGGCTAACACGATTATCGCATATAACAATCAAAGCTTAAAAAACCACGGAGAACCGGCGACGTCTCACTTCTGCACGGGTGCCTTGTCCCCGGCGGGTTTCTTTGCCTTTCCGGCCGGTTTGTTCTTTATGGTCACGGAGTCTTTTCCGACCCATGATACGTAATACTCTTCAATGGTGATGACGCCGTCTGAGTTGAGATCCATCTGCTTCGCCATCTCTTTCATCCTGGTGAAGGTAAATAATAGGTCCTATGGGTCCTATATGACCTATAGGACCTATTTCGGCCTCCGGCCGGAAATCATTTGTCTTTATCCCCTTCACAGCCCTATCGTGCCTGCTTCTGCCAGCCCGTTGCCGTCGTGTACTTGTAGAACGGCCCGCCGAGCTGTTTGACCATGGCGTAATCGGGAGTGAGGATGAAATTCTGCTTCAGGGCGCCCGTCGAGTCGTCCGGTGTGACTTTTTCAAGGACGAACCATTTGTGCTTGCTGAAATCGTAGACCGCTATTTCGTGGAGGCCCGCCGCAAGCGCAAGCCTGTCGTTGATCTGGTTCACGAAACCTTCAACCTTGCTCCGCGTGATGGTCACCATCCTCAGCCTCTCGGCCCTGTTGCCATTCGGCTCGTACACGAGCGCGCCGCGAAAACCATACAAAAGGACCATGGTCTTGCTCGCAACGCCCTTGAATTGAGGGCTGCCCATATCCTCGTTGTTCCGGGGATTCCAGCTGTCCCACTGAGGGCCCTGGGCCGACGGCGCCTTCATGTCGCCTGCCGCGGCCGCTATCGTACCAACCAGGAAAAACACGGCGATCATCACAAACAAAACCCCTGCCTTCTTCATGAAGCTCCTCCTTTTTCATTATCTGTCCAGTAACAGTGTCGATAACCCCGGAGACCGACGTTCCGGTTCCGAAAAGAATATTGGGTCATACATGATCGAACAAATATAGCAGACAGTCGCAGGCCTGTCAAAACCATGTTGACCCCGGGGAACACCGCAGGGCACACCACCCCGGAAGAGACCTGCTTCCTCAACTATCCCCCCGGGTATTGAAACGCTGTCACAAGAGATATGCGCGTTTTTCTCTCAGTGTTCGAAGTGGAGATCGACCCTGGACCGGTCGCCTTCCCGGGACACCTTGATCCTGTCCGCATAGTGGCGGACGAGGAATCCGGACATACGGGCAAGCGCCTCCTGGTCGTCGACAATTGTTGCCATGTCGGGACGCTCTGCCGGGAATTCCATCACCTGACCCTCGTAGGTTATCCGAACATCCAGGCTCAATTCGTCAAAGACGACAGACATGACGATCTCGTTGCCTTTCATTCCACAATTGACGATAGCTTCCGCGAATTCATTCATGGCGGCCACGGCCTTGTAGACGACGTCTTTGCGGGCCCCCCATGAGGCGCCTTTATCCTCCATGAATTGAAATATGGTATCCGAAGGATCCACTCCGGATTTCAATTTCAGGGTCGCGCGCTGCGAGATCCCGATGCGCATGATCAGGTTGAGGACGATCGCAAGCACCGTGGTGACGGTGAGGGAAGAACTGAAGAAGGGCTTCAGCAGGGGATGCGCGTGCTGATAGAGATTGGGGAATATGTCCACGCTCATCCCGAACATGAGAGAAACGGCAATCACGAAGGTCTTGCGGTTGTCGATCATCCGGGAGGTCATCATCTGGATGCCGGAGATCACCATGAAGCACACCATATAGACCATAGCCCCGCCCATGACCGGTTTGGGCATAATGCTGAACACCGCGGCCAGTTTCGGCAGAAAGGCCAGGGCGATAAAGAAACCTCCGATGTAATAGGCAATGATCCTGCTCGTCGCACCCGTGGCTACACTGAGGCCGACGCTGGCGGCATAAAGCGACTTTCCCAGCACCCCCATGGAACCACCGACGACCGACGCCAGTCCATCGGCCAGAGTACCCTTGCCGATATTGACAAGGTCCGGACGGGTCCACGTTGTGTCGTTAATCTTCTGGCACATTGTGAGAGAGGCGACGGATTTCAGGGTGGAAGCCAGGGTAACGATGACCATGGGGATCAAAAGGGCCGGGTCAAAGGAATAGCCTACGTGCGAGATGTCGGGCAAAGATACAACGGGGGCCAGGGTTATCTCCCGCATCTGCGACGGCGTCAGCACTCCCAGGAGAATTGAGGCACAGTAACCGCCGGCGATGCCGATGATGACCGAGTAGAGGCGCAGTTTCCCTTTGCTCCACACACTGGTCCCCGCCATGATGGCAAGCGTAATTGTAGCGACCAGCACGTTCGCGGTCTCGACCGGCGTGTTTTTGTCCTCGATACCCATGAAGTCGAGGATCATTATCGGGACAATGTTGAGACCCACCATGGTCAGCACCACCCCGGTGACATCAGGGGGGAAGATAACCCGGAGACGGTGCATGACTCTGGACAGCAGGCATTCGATGATACCGGAAACGATGGTCATGCCGAAGATAAGGGGCAGGCCGCCCACAGTACCGGCCAGGACGGAAACGGAGAGAAAGCTCGGGTCGGTCCCCTCGGTGCAGAGATAACCGCTGCCGACAGGGCCACGGTTCAGGGCCTGAAGGATCGTTGCTATGCCGCTCGCGATCATCGTCATGGATACGACATTGCGGATGAGATCGGGACTGCAGCCGATCTGACCCATAACAATGGCGACCACAATGAAGCCGCTTGTCAGAAAAAAGATATGCTGGATCGCCAGCACCATGCAGATACCGGCCGGCGGCCGGTCGTCAACACCGTAGAGAAGATTTGCCGGTTTCTTTGTCATATGTTTGTCACCCCGGGGAATCGTTGGCTGCACAGGAGACGTTTTCCCTCTCTTGGCCACCCATCTTCCCACATTCCCGCCGGGCCTGCCGATCAAATATGCGGATAGGCCGGTAGGTGGGACAAGGCCGACATCTTTCCGGTGAAAGCGGAAACGTGAATATCCTCTTGAATCCTTATACCGCCGATGGTAATCAATAGGTACCACGGCAAAACAATTCACGACGAGAAGGTTTTGAAGATGGATAGAACGCGTCTGAGAGGCATCTATAATAGAATAGCGAAACACCTTGCGAATCCAGCAGACGTGTTCCTCATTGAGTCCGTTGAGGAGCAAAGGCTGTTCGTGTGCAAAGGCGATCTGGTCACGGGACAGTACCCTGCTTCCACCGCCCTGCGCGGGGTTGGCATACGGGAAGATTCATTGAAAACGCCGCCGGGGATCCACCGGATCTCGGAAAAGATCGGTTCCGGCGCGCCTCACGGGCGTATCTTCCGGGACCGCGAGGATACCGGGATCGACTGGGACGGAGTCTCAAAAGAGGAAAATCTCATATTAACCCGTATCCTCCGCCTCGAAGGCCTGGAAGAGGGGATCAACCGGGGCCCGGGGGTCGATTCCCGCGAGCGATACATATATATCCACGGAACCAGCAGGGAAGATCTCGTGGGCACGCCCTTCTCCCACGGATGCCTGTGCCTTGCCAATGCCGACGTCGTCCGTCTCTTTGAGACGGTACGCGAGGGAACGGTCGTCTATATCGACCCCCCGCCCGTGACTGTCGCCGAAAAGCCCTGCCGCAATTTTCACTTCACGGGCATCTTCGGCACCGGCATGAGCGCCCTCGCCCAGTACCTGCGTTTCCAGGGGATCGCCGTTTCCGGCTCCGACCGCCTTCTCATGAGCGAGGACACCGCCTCAATGCGGCAATCGCTTGAGGGGCTCGGGTGCGTCATCGCAAGCCAGGACGGTACGGGCGTGACCGAAAGTACCGATGTCCTTTGCGTCTCCACGGCGATCGAGGAGACGAACCCCGACATCGCGGCCGCGCGCGACCGGGATATCCCCGTGATACATCGCTCGGACCTCCTCGCCTCTATCATCGCCTCGAAAAAAACCATTGCTGTCGCCGGCACGAGCGGCAAATCCACCGTAACCGCGATGATATTCGAGTTCCTCTCGGCATGCGGGAAATCGCCCTCCTTGATCAGCGGTGCCCCCCTTCTCAAGCTGGAAGAACAGGGACTCATCGGAAACGCCTTTTCCGGCGTCTCAGAATTTCTTGTGGTGGAGGCTGACGAGAGCGACGGGACCCTTGTCAAATATTCTCCGGAGATTTCCGTTATCCTCAATGTTTCTAAAGATCATAAGACCATCGATGAAATAACGAGCCTTTTCGAAACGCTCATTTTACAGTCTTCATGGACTGCATCCAACTCGGACGACCCGGTTCTTTCTTCCCTTCCGGCCACAATCCGCTTCGGCCGCAACAGCGCGGCGCCGTGGCATCCCGACCGCGAAGAACTCCTTCGCGCCTCCGTCAGGCTTGTGCGCGGGGGTGTTGAATACGACCTGCCGCTTCCGGGCGGCCACAACCTCGAAAACCTGCGCGCGGCTCTTTGCGTCTGCGAACATCTCGGCTGCAACGCATCGACGCTCGCAGCAGGGGTAAGAAATTTCGGAGGCGTGGCGCGGCGCTTTGCCATAACGACCACACGACGGGGCGTTCAGGTCGTCGACGATTTTGCCCACAACCCGGCAAAGATAGCCGCCGCGATCACCGCCGCCCGGGGCCTTTCGGACCGCATCATCGCCGTATACCAGCCCCACGGTTTCGGCCCGACCCGCTTTTTGAAGGATGAATATATCGCAGCCTTCCGCGCCCTCTTCCGGCGGACAGACTCCCTGTACCTCCTGCCGATATACTACGCCGGAGGCACCGCGCAGAAAGATATCACAGCGAAGGATATCATAGACGGCCTGGGTCCGGTGCTGTTCACCGCCGAGGCGGTTGACAGCCGCGAAGACCTTCTTGCAAAGCTCAAGGCCGATGCCGGGGCAGGCGACTGCGTTATGATCATGGGCGCCCGGGACCCGTCCCTGCCGGCGCTGGTCAAAAAAGTGGTGGAATTATTCGGGGGATAAATTTGAGCTTCGAAGTCTCTAATAGGTCACATAAGTCCTATCGGACCTATCAACAAACAATCCCTGGTCCCTATTCCCTTACTGGCTATACTCTCTCAGAAAATCGGCCATACGTTCCGCCACCAGCTTGATCTCCTCGACGGTGGGCAGGAAAACGACGCGGAAATGGTCCGCTGCCGGCCAGTTGAATCCCGTCCCCTGCACCATCAGTACCTTTTTGTCGGTCAGAAAATCGAGAAGAAACTTCTGGTCGTCGCGGATATTGTATCTTTCAACATCGATCTTAGGAAAAAGGTACAGGGCACCCATGGGTTTGACGCAGGTAATTCCGGGTATTGAGCTGAAACCCTCGTAGGCGGCTTTTCTCTGTTCATACAGACGGCCACCGGGAGCTAGCATCTGTCTCAAGCTCTGGTATCCGCCCAGCGCGGTTTGAATCGCGAGCTGACCTGCCATGTTGCCGCACATCCTCATGTTAGAGAGCGTATCGAGCCCTTCCTCCAGGTAATCTCTCGCAAGTCCTTTTTTTCCGCTGACGATCATCCACCCGGCACGCATACCGGGGATACGGTGGGACTTCGACAGCCCGTTAAAGGTCACGCAAAAGATCTCGTTTGTGAGCGATGCGAAAGGGATATGGCTGGCGTCATCGTAAAGGATCTGGTCATATATCTCGTCGGAAAACACTATCAGGTCGTGTTTGGTCGCCATCTCGACGATCTTCAGGAGGATTTCCCTGGGATAGACCGCGCCGGTCGGGTTATTGGGATTGATCAGCACGATTCCCCTGGTCTTCATTGTGATCTTGGATTCCATGTCGTTAAGGTCCGGGATCCAGCCGGCCTCCTCGTCACAGACATAGTGCACGGCCGTTCCGCCCGACAGTGTGACGGCGGCGGTCCACAACGGGTAATCGGGGGACGGGACAAGCATCTCATCGCCGTTGTTGAGGAGCCCCTGCATGGCCATCATGATCATCTCGGACACCCCGTTGCCGACATAGACATCATCTATCTCCACACCTTCAATGCCCTTGAGCTGACACTGCTGCATAATTGCCTTGCGTGCGGAAAAGAGACCTTTCGAGTCGCCATACGCCTGCGCCGATCTGATGTTGAGAACAACGTCATGGATGATCTCATCGGGCGCGTAAAGGCCGAAGGCGGGCGGATTCCCGCTGTTGAGCTTGATGATCGCGTAGCCTTCATCCTCCAGCCGTTTTGCCTCTTTCAGAAGCGGCCCCCGGATCTCATAGCATATGTTGTCCATTTTGTTCGATTTCAAGACCTTGCGCATGCGTTCCTTCCTCTTCTTAAAACTTCTTTCTCCACCACCACGGTGGTTCATAATTATTCAGAAAAGCGGCGTATTTGTCAACTGTCACAGAACCCGGGGTACCCGTTGCACAAGCACAAGGTGCGGATCGGGCAGGGCGGATTCGTCACATTTTCTATTCGGCTTGCCCTTAATCCTGTTAGAGTATAGACCGGTTTTCGAGACCTCCGGGGATAAAAGGTGGAAAAACGCAGCCTCAAATGGATAGAACTCACAAGGACCTTCGCGATGTTCTTTATCGTGCTGTGTCATTCCAGCGACATGGTCTCTTTCCAGGAGGACCCATGGCGGGCGGCGGCGGCTTCATCGGCGGTCCGTTTCGCTGTCCCCCTTTTCTTTATCATCTCCGGATACCTGGCCGGTGGGCATCTTCCGTCCGGGAAAGGCAAGGCTGCCTTCGCCGGCACTCTCAGGCACAGGATCGCCCCGATTATTGTCAACTTCCTCGCATGGAACATCATCTACATGTTCCTGGTGAAGATCTTTTTCGGCGCACCCTTGTGGTCTTTCAACTCCCTGTGGAACATTACCACCGGGTATGTCCATCTCTACTTCATTTTTGTCCTCATGCAGCTTCTTCTCCTTCACAGACTACTCGGCCGGTTTCTGGACGGGCGTGCCGGCAATGCGATCATCGCTTGTGCGGCGATCCTGTCGATTGCCTTCTACGTAATATCGGACATCCTGCTGTGGACGAGAGGGGCCGATGGTCATTTCTTTGAATGGCATTGGGGCAAGTTCTTCGCTGCCTGGTCTTTGTTCTATTTCTGGGGCGTATGGCTTGGCCGCCGGACCACTTTGATCGAAAGAATGTCGCAGGCTGTCACTCCTCTTGCCGCTGCAACTGTCATATCCTTCATACCCTACATCGTTGAGACCCATGTCCAATTACAGGTCTATGGCTACAGTCCTCGGGACTATTTTTTGGCGGGCGGCCTCGCCTTCCAGTTCCTCTGCGCCAATCTCGTTCTCGCCTTAGCCTACCGGCTGATCGCCCTCAAGAGAACTAACCGGCTGACAGATACGATGGTCGGGTCCGGCGCCGATACGCACGGCATATACCTTTGCCATTATGCTTTCGTCATGGCCATGGGATATTTGCAGGCATACCTCCCTATTCCCCTGCCGCCTGTGCTTGCGATTCTTTTGATCGCCGTCATCGCTTGGACCGCAAGCCAGGTCCTCGTCAGGGTCCTTGGCTTGCCGCGTTTCGGGGCTGTCAATCGTGTGTTGTTTCGTATGGAAAGAAAAGGGCTCAGGGGTAAGGATACGCCCTGAGCCCTTTTCTCTTCTATTTCTTTTTCTGAGTTGTCGATGTGGATGTGTTTACGTCGAAGGATGATGGTGTCGATGTGGATGTGTTTACGGATGTCGTTGATGTGGATTTGCCGACATCATAGGTGTTTACGGGTGTCGGTTTCGGAACCTCGGGCACTTTCACGTCTTCGATTTTCTTGCCCGCCGCGTCTTCGAGCTGCCGCAGGGCCGGACCTTTTTGTTTTTCAGCGGCATAAGAGACGCTGAAGACACAGGTGACGGCTATGATCGTCAGGACCACGAGAACTTTCTTTACGATTGCGTTTTTCATCTATTCCTCCTCAATGTGTGATTTAATCGTCATTTTGCCTGGCCGTAGGTTCCCTTGTGGTTTATATGCGGTACGGTGTAGCGGGGGGAATTCCGTACGCGATCCTGCATTCTTTCCCGCTCGGCCGCATAACTGCCGGAATTGCCTGTCCCCTGGGAATTCGTGTTCTTCCGGTCCTGCGATGCGATATAGTCCTGGTAGCCCGGGTCGGCGGAGGTTCCGGCATGCTTGAAATACTCCTGGGGGGTTGTCTTGTACGTATCCGCACCGTAACACAGACCGGTGGAAAATAAGAGGGTTAAAACTGCTGCTGCGCTCAGGATCTTTTTCATTTTTTTCTTCCTCCTCATTTTTCAGATAAGACAAGAAGGAGGATGAAAAAGTTCCCGCTTTTTTTGGGTTCTTCGCTCTTAATCCTCTACCACCGTCTCCTGCCCGGTCTTTGTTTCAAAGGTGCGGTAATCGTCGTTTATCCTGTCCTGGAGATAGACGTGATCGTAGCCGGCCTTCTTCTTCATGTCTTCATAATCGCTGAGGGCCCTTTCGGCGCACGCCGGACAGCAGGCGGCGGGCAGGCAGATACAATATACGGAATAATTGCGGCCGCTCCGGTGGGCGCAGGATGAGGAGATACGGCGGTAACCGCAGCAATCGGGGCACATCCTCAGGTCCAGGCGCTGCTCCTCCTGGAGATAATCCGTGTCATAGAAGATGCTCCGTGAGGTGCCGTAAAATTCCCGGTCCTGCTTGCGGTTGGCTTCGACGACTTTTTCCCTCCCCCGGAAATTGGCCAGTTGCTGCTGTACCAGCGACCGGATGTAGTCCATATTCTTAGCGGATTCCTTGAAGCGCGACGGATCGTAATCGGGTTCACGGAGATTGGAGAAGTCGATCCCGGCCATCGCCATGATGATGCCCATGTTGATGTACGGCAGGGCCGTCTCAATCGAGTACCCGCCTTCGAGGACCGCTATGTCCGGCTTCAGTTTCTGATTGAGGATGGCATAGCCCTTCGCCGTAAAGCTCATGTTGGCAAGGGGGTCGCTGTAGTGGTTGTCCTGCCCGGCCGAGTTGATCACCAGTTCCGGTTTGAACTCGTCGAGCATGGGGAGTACCAGGTTATCCATTATGTAGTGGATTCCCTCGTCGGTCGTCTTCGGCGCCATGGGTATGTTGATGGTGGTGCCGTATGCCAGCGGGCCGCCGAGCTCGTTCGTGAAGCCCGACCCCGGATAGAGGGTGCGCCCGTCCTGGTGGAAGGATATGAAAAGCACGTCAGGGTCATGCCAGAAAATCTCCTGGCTCCCGTCGCCGTGGTGGACGTCGGTGTCGACGATTGCGAGGCGCCGGATGCCGTAGGTGCGGCGGAGGTATTCCACCATGACGGCCTCGTTGTTGATGTCGCAGAAACCCCGGTTGCCGTGGACCACGGTCATGGCGTGGTGGCCGGGGGGCCGGATTATTGCGAAAGCGTTCTTGACCTCTTTCTGGGCGAAGGCGTCGGCCATCACCATGGCACAGCCCGCCGAGACCATGTGGGCCTCTGTAACGCGGCTTTCCACGTCGGGAACGCAAAAGTGGACGCGCGAGACGTCCCTGGCCGTGGCGAGGCGCGGGTGATACTCCCTGACCTCGGGCATGTCCATGATGCCTTCTTCAAAGAGCTGGTCGCGCGTGTAGAGAAGCCTTTCTTCCCTTTCGGGATGGGTGGGGCTTATGGCCCAGTCGAAGGCAGGAAAGAAGATAACACCTGTAGGTTTCACTTAAGCCACCCCCTTGTATTCATGAATGAACCCCGGGGCAACCTGTATCCCCACGTCAAAGAGCTTTCCCTCCTGCTCCCACCCCCGGATGACATTGAACTGCTCCTCGAGGTAGACATGGGCCTCACCGGCGTAATCCGAAAGCCCCCTCTCGCGGCTGAGCTCTTCAAGACAGTGCCGGGCCAGTTCCCTCGCATCCTCAAGCTGGTAATTACGTTTATCAACGGTGCCGCTCAGCCCTCCGGGCGACGCGGTATAGAAGCGCCTCTGGGTGTCCACGTGGACCTCCACCGCCAGGGTGGGCCGCGCCACGGCGGCACCCAGGGCGTTGGCCACGGGAGAATAGCGGTGCAGGAAGTGACCGACGCCCATCTTGTCCGCCAGCATAGGCACTATGGCGGGCGCCGCCGCGCCGATGCCGATCACCTGGTGGAGCTCGAATTTCCTCCGGTTCACCACCTCCCATACCTTGTAGGCGGGTTCGTCTTCCCAAAGGCCGAACATCTCCTCGATGTTTCTGTCCAATGTCCCGATCACATGATCGGCGACCTTCCGGCAAAGGCCCTCAACGGATTCGTTGATGCCGGAGGCCACCGGTTCGAGCTTTGCCCGCGAGGCCTTCGGATCGCCGAGGTTCAAGCCGCTAAGGAGGTTGAAGGCGTCCGTCACCGTGGGCACCTCTCCGCCGAAACAAGCCGCCGGCCCAAGACGCGTCGGGCCGACCTTAAGCTTCCCGGACTCTTCGTAGACCCTGCTGTCTCCGCCAAGGGCTATGGATCTCACGGCAAACGAATGGATGTGCGTCAGATGACCCCCGATCAGGGCCCCCTTCGAGGCGTACAGGGGCTTGCCCTCGATGAGAAGGCTGATGTCCGAGGTTGTTCCCCCGATATCGACGGAGACGGCATTCAATGACTCGCGGCTGAGAGCCAGGGTTCCCATGGTGCTCGCCGCAGGGCCCGAAAAAACGGTCTCGCAGGGACGCGTGCGGCTGGCCTCGAGGGTGGTTGTCCCGCCATCGGCCTTCAATATATGAACGTCTACCCCTGGCGCCCTCGCGGCTATCGCGGCCTCGATCCCGTCGGCAAAGCGGTTCCACTCCCGTATGGTCATCGCCGTGTAGTAGCAGGTAACGGCGCGGCGCGGAAAATTGAGCCGGCCCGATATCTCGTTGCTGATGCAAACATCCATGTGGGGATACCGGGACTTCGCCAGTTCTTTGACGGCTTTTTCGTGGGCGTCGTTTCTGTTGGAGAATTTTCCCGCTACGGCGATCCTCTCTATGCCCGAATCGTGGATCTTCCGAAGCGCCTCTTCGATCTGCCTTGCGTCGGTCGCCTCTATCTGCCTGCCTCGAAAATCGATGCCGCCCTTCAGAAACCACGTATCGGGACTGATCCGGTAAGCGGAAAAAGGCAGACCGCTTCCCGGCAGAAGCAGAAGCGCCGTGCGCTCCCCTCTTCCCGTGGCGAGGAGATTCGTCACCAGGGTGGTGCTGAGAACTATCCTTTGTATATCTTTTGCCTCGGCATGAGTGAGAAGCGCGTCGAGCACGAAAAGAAGGGTTCCCTCCAGGTCGCCCGCATCGGTTGGATGTTTGACGCTGTGCAGTACCGAGCCTTCGCAGAAAAGTACCCCGTCGGTATATGTACCTCCGACATCAATGCCTATCAACATGTTTTTCATCTGTCCTTACCTTTTGTTCCCTGACAGGATCATTCAAATTCCTCATACTCTTCCGTGGAATAGAAGAGGTGCATTTTCCTTATTATCTCCCTGTCAACACTGTCCTTCATTATCAATTCCTCGGCCCTGTCCCTGAAGGACCTCGCGAGGCTTTCCAGGTCGTCCAGTTTTCCAGACAGGTCCCTTTCCTGCAGTATCGCCCTGACGGTGCCGTAGAGACTCTCGCTTCCATAAAGGAGCAGTCCTTCCCCGAGTATTTTGACGGCGACCATACGTTTGAAATCATCAAACGACGCCTGCTCCCGTACGAGTGCCACCCTTTTTATCTTGTAGTCGATCTCTTCGTTTACGGCGGGGTCAATCAGCATCCGGTACTTCTTGCGATATATCAACTCATCGAGGCCCCTGATGCAGCTTTCGGGCAGATCGTCATCAACAACGACAACGAGGTCGATGTCCGAGCCCCGCACCAGCTTTCCGGTACTCCGTTCCGGCCGGGGTACATCATGGGCCATATCGTAGACAATATCCCCAGCAATGACAAAACAGATCTGATCGGCCTTATCTTTCCCTTCCTCGAATTCCTCCATGATCTCCGAGACCGTCCGGCGCGCAAGTTCATATTTATAACGGCTTATCTGTCGGATCCGGCGATCTACCTCCCGGCACTTTTCGTCAAGGGGGCCGCTGTCACCTGCAAGCCCGACGACGGAATATGTAAGGAATTCTCTGAGAATCGATGGGGAAAGGCGGGCAAAACCATCCACATGCCTGTCGAGTCTCATGTACCTCTTGCCCAGCCTTCGGACCTCAAGTCTCCCGGAGGTCCGGCATGTCCTCCACAGGAGCAGGCTATCCGCATTCAACTCTTCCTCGATCTCAAACCCGGTACAGGGGCCTTTCGCTCCGATGAGATCCACTACGGCGTCTTCGATCCCGTGCCGCCCGTTCATTCCCTTTCAGCCCAGCACAGTCTTGATAACGCCCGCGATCTGCGCGCAATGGCTTGCCGTCACGGTATCGGTCGGTCCTTCCACCATTACCCTGCACATGTTCTGGGTGCCCGAATACCGAACGAGGACACGGCCATCGTCACCCAGTTCCTTCTCAACCTGCTCTATTATTTCCATCACCTGCGGGATCGTGGAGATATCCGGTTTGCTCCTGACATCCACATTTATCAATTTTTGCGGGTAGATATCCATCATGTCCGCGAGTTCCGACAGGGGTTTGCCCGTTCTGACCATCGCGGCAACGAGCTGCAAGGCGGTGATGATGCCGTCACCCGTGGTGTGGTGGTCGAGAAATATCATGTGGCCCGATTCTTCTCCGCCGATGACTCCCCCGAGACGCATCATGTCCTCAAGGACGTAACGGTCCCCGACCTTGGCGGCGTGGTACGTGAAGCCGTATTTCCTGCAGGCGATCCTGAGCCCCAGGTTGCTCATCACGGTACCCACAACGAGGTCATTCCTGAGGTTGCCCCGTTCCTTGAGCATCCTCGCGCATATAAGCAGGATCTGGTCGCCCGCTATCTCATGGCCTTTTTCATCGATGGCGATGAGGCGGTCCCCGTCTCCGTCAAAGGCAAGCCCGACGGCCGCGCCCTTTTCGATTACCCTTTCCCTCAGGTCCCGGGTGTGCTGCGAACCACATCCGTCATTGATATTGATCCCGTTTGGATTGTTGTGGATCACTTCTACGTCCGCGCCAAGCTCCCAGAAGGTTTCCTGGGCAACCTTGTAAGTGGCTCCGTTGGCAACATCCAGAACGATCTTCATTCCCTCGATCGACAGGTCGCGTGGGAACGTGTTCTTTAAAAAGACGATGTACCGGCCATGGACGTCATCAAGCCGAAAGGCCTGCCCCATTTCCCTCACGGGCGGCACGAGCCCGTGCAGCGTATTGCTCAGCATGAGGTCCTCGATGGCTTCTTCCTGTTCGTCGGACAATTTGAAGCCATTGCCGGAAAAGATCTTTATGCCATTGTCCTGATAAGGGTTGTGCGAAGCAGAGATTACGATGCCCGCATCGGCGCGCATGCTCTGGGCGATGAAGGCTATCCCCGGAGTCGGCAGAACCCCCAGCAGATAAGGATTGCCGCCCATGGAGGTTATCCCCGATTCCAGTGCGCCCTCAAGCATATAACCGGAAATACGCGTATCCTTCCCGATAACTATCCGGGGGCGATCATGCGTCTCTTTCAGGATGTAGACCATCGCCTGCCCTATGGCAAAGGCTATTTCGGCGTTCATGGGGTAGCGGTTCGCCTCCCCCCTCACGCCGTCGGTACCAAAAAGTTTACCCATAAACGTTCCTTTTATTCTTATCGTAGTATGTTGAACATCATTATATCAAAACTCGCCATCTTTTCGCCATTTACTCCTTGCTCTCCACTCCTTATAAAAATAGCGACGGCGCTATCGCCCTCGCCCTGTCACAATACCCGTCGACGATCCCCTGGAGCCAGGCCACGCCCATGGCTGAGACATCGCCGTCAAGGGCCTGAATGACGTCTATGTATCGTGCTGTCTTTGCGCTTCGCGCCTTGTCGTTCATCGAAAGAAAGTCGTCCCGGAACCTTTCCGCGACGCCATCCGTGAGAGGTGACGCAAAGAGTTCTTCTATCTCGCCGAACCTTTCGTAAAACTCCTTCTTTCCCGCCATGCCTTTTACTGCCTGCGTCTCGTTCTCGGGAAATGTCCCTGCCTTTTCCGCCAGGGCCTTCAGGCGCTTCAAGCGCTCTTTTTTCGCAAGCGCCAGCTTGTCAAGAAGTCCCGCAAAAACAAGGCCGCCGAACTCCTGTGAATCAAAAAAGGGGCGCCTGACGTGAACGTACCACTCACCAAGCGCCATCAGGTTGGCGATGTAAATGATATTGTTCTCCACGATACGGCGGATACCCGCATACGCCCCGCGTTTGAAGTCGATCGTCTTTGCCGCGTACGTCTTTCCCACAATGAGTTTGTTGTCCGCGGTTACATCACTCCTCAGCACCGAATTCGCCGCAACGACATTTCCGTACCCCATGCGAATCGGGCCGACGATGCCTCCCTGCCCGCCGAGGAAAATGGCCGGCTGATTGAGCATGACGCCGCGGGGGACGTCGCCGATCAGCGACGCCGTGGTCTTGTCCCCATCAGGTGTAAAATTGAAGTGAATATAGGAACTGCCCACTTCACTGTGGTCCTTCCGGCTCGTCCCTCCCGCCATCAGACAATCACAAAAATTTATAAGGCTGCCGAGCGTCACAAAAGGGAAGAGTATGGTCTGCTTTATACCGACACAGTGTGCGCCGTTTGCCTCCTCCTCAAGGATACAGCCCTCACGCACGTGGGCCCCGAGGCCCATGTTCGCCTTCTCGAGGAAGACGGAGGCGTTGAAATAGCCCCCCTTCAGCTCCACACGGGGGCCCAGCTGGCAGTTGTCCATCGTCACCGGGCCTTCATAGCCGATCGTACAGCCCGAAGATATGACGGTATTCTCGCCGTAGATCCTGCATCCCGGATAGATCTTGACGTCCTTTCCGGATACCTGGTCGACATCCACCTCCGCACCCACGTCCAGCGTCAACGGGTTCGGGATATCAACTCCCTTGTTGACGAGCTGCATGACCCTCTCGTAGCACCGGGGTCGAACGTCCATAGTCACATCACCTCCGTTAACAGTGACGATTTGTCACGATTTTCGAATAGCCGGGATCATAATCGGCTCAGGTGAAATGATAACCGTTATCATGTTACCTTTGCAATATCAATGAAGAAAGACGGCGTAAAACAACACGCTACACGCCCCGCACCCGGTGGCGGACGCATTTGCATCCCGCTATGATTGACAGAGAAGAACTGCAGACTAAGCAAAAAATAGAGGACTTGGTCTCACGTTTATCCCGCATCAGGNNGCCTGATGCGGGATAAACGTGAGACAATCTTCTGGTCCGTTCTCAGGGTCTCCCCCAATTTATCCGCTATGCCGTCCCGATGAACTCGGTGAGGGCTGTGTGTATGGAATATCCTTCACTGCCGGTTACTTGGTGTATGCAAATACCTTCACCCGTCAGCCTGACGCACGATGTTTTTTGTCGAAAAGCAGGCTATTTCGATACAATACGGCGGGGACCGGGAATGGCACTCATCTTGCTAAGATAGGTACGGGGAAACAGTCTGGAGGTCTAAGCATTTCGGCCAGACGATGTCATCCAAAAAAAAATACACTGCGAAGAAAGAGGTCCAGGTGATTGACGTGTTCAGGAACCGGCAGCTCTATATAAAATGTCATTTTCTGGAAAGGATCATGCGCCTGTTCCGAAAGAGGGATTGATGTTTGACTCGATTTTCCGCTTTTTATCGAAAGATCTGGCAATAGATCTCGGCACCGCAAACACGCTGGTATACGTCAAAGGAAAAGGGATCGTCTCGGATGAACCATCGGTGGTGGCTGTCCACAGAGATTCCCGGGGGGCGAAGAAGATCATCGCCGTCGGTGCGGAGGCAAAGAACATGCTCGGCAAGACACCGGGTAACATCGTCGCGACGCGACCGCTCAGGGATGGTGTCATCGCTGATTTTGAAATTACCGAAGCAATGCTCAAGTATTTCATTCAGAAGGTCCATAACAGGAAATCCTGCGCGCGGCCGCGGATCGTTATCTCCGTCCCTTCGGGTATTACGCCCGTCGAAAAACGGGCCGTAAAGGAATCTGCCGAATCGGGGGGCGCGAGAGAAGTATATCTCATCGAGCAGCCGATGGCGGCGGCTATCGGTGTAGGCCTTCCCGTTACGGAACCGAGCGGCAACATGATCGTGGACATCGGAGGCGGCACGACCGAAGTCGCCGTCATCAGCCTCGCCGGCATCGTATACTGCAATTCCGTCAGGGCCGCCGGTGACAAGATTGATGAGGCCATCGTCCAGTACATAAAGAGAAAATATAACCTCCTCATCGGAGAAAGAACGGCCGAGATGATCAAGATCGGTATAGGTTCAGCCTATCCGGATCCCGACGGAAAAGAGCACACCATGGAGATCAAGGGCCGGGACCTTGTCGGCGGTGTCCCGAAAACCCTTGAGATCTCATCGACAGAAGTACGGCAAGCCATAGCGGAACCCGTCAAGGCCATCGTGGAAGCGGTAAGGATAGCCCTCGAAAGGACCCCGCCGGAACTTGCGGGCGACATCGTCGACAAGGGCATCGTCATCAGCGGCGGCGGCGCCATGCTCAGAAACCTTGACCTTCTCATAAAAGACGTCAGCAGGCTGCCTGTTATAATCGCTCAAAACCCCCTGACAGCGGTTTGCGAGGGCGCGGGCCAGGCGCTTGACGAGATGAGCCTCCTGAAAGAAATCGCATCGGATTTTTGAAAGAAAATCCGGCTGCATGCATCGCCTCCGCCGGCTTCCATCTCAGGAAAGCGGTTGGGGTCCCTTACACTTCCTTCACTCTTTCGGTGAGGACACGTTGGGCACAGGCGCCTTCGATTGCCTTTACCGCGATGGTCTGGGCCTGCTGTACCGATTCGTCCCTTTTGCGTCAATTGGCGTATCAGCTCATCCTGCTCCTTGATGCTTGATTGCAGTGCTTCTACTGCCTGCCGATGGAGCCTTCGCTCACCCTCTATCTCTTCAGGGCGACGAACGGGTCCCGTTTGTTACGTCGTTTGTTACGCGATAAACGTGAGACAGTCTTTCGAGTCCGTCGCTGTCTTGTAAAGACTCCTGTTCGATGGTATCGTATGGCACCGAAAGGACATCCATGCGATTCTTTGCCGACCTTCACATTCATTCCCGCTACTCCATCGCCACAAGCAGAGACCTCACTCCGGAGGCGCTCTGGAGGTGGGCCCAGCTCAAGGGCGTTACCGTCGTCGGCACGGGAGACGCCACCCATCCGGCCTGGTTCAAGGAACTGGGGCATAAGCTCGACTTCGCGGGCAACGGTCTCTTTGTGCTCCGTGAGGAACTCAAAGGCGGCACCATACCGGTATCATGCGCATCAGACGTCTTCTTCCTCATGAGTGCCGAGATAAGCTGTATCTACAGCAAGAACGGCAGGACAAGGAAGGTCCACTGCGTCGTCCTTTTTAACGACATGGAAAGCGCCCTGCGCCTGCAGAGGAGGCTTTCGAAGATCGGCAATATCGCGTCCGACGGAAGGCCCATCCTGGGTCTCGATGCAAAGAGGCTCCTGAAGCTTGTCATCGATGAATGCCCCGATGCGGTGTTTGTACCCGCCCACGCATGGACACCGCACTTTTCCGTCTTCGGCTCGGCCTCCGGTTTCGATTCCCTGGAGGAGTGCTTCGAGGAACTCACCCCGCACATCCATGCCATCGAAACGGGGCTTTCTTCCAACCCCGCGATGAACTGGCGCCTCTCGGCCCTCGACTGTCTCACCCTGATTTCCAATTCCGATGCCCATTCACCACAGAGGATCGGCAGAGAGGCAAATATCTTCGACACCGATCTATCCTACGGTGCAATAGCCGACGCTATCAGGACAAAGGAAGGGTTCGAGGGAACCGTGGAATTTTTCCCCGAGGAGGGCAAATACCACTATGACGGCCACCGTCCCTGCAAGGTGAGAATGACGCCGCAGGAAGCGGCCGCATCGGGTTTCCGGTGTCCGGTCTGCGGCAAAAAAATGACCCTGGGCGTCCTTAACCGGGTAGAGGCCCTTGCCGACAGGCAGCCCGAATTTATGCCCGCCGGCGGGAAGCCGTTCCATTCTCTCATATCCCTGAAAGAGATCATAGCGGCCACTGTCGGAATGGGCGTTCAGACAAAGAAGGTCGATAGGATATACTTCGACCTCCTCGAAAAACTCGGCAACGAGCTGACGATCCTCATGGAAGTCCCCACGGATGAAATATACGGGGCGGCCAACCCCGAGATAGCCCACGCACTGGCAAGAGTCCGCGCCGGAAAGGTCGAAATCGAACCCGGCTATGACGGAGAATACGGCAAGATAAAGATATTCGAAAGCTAAAGCCAGCCGTCTTCAAGCTTTTTCGCGAATCGTCGTTTTTTTATATTCTCCCCGAAATGGTTATCGTGTTAAGTTAACGAAGCTGTCAATTACAGGGATGAAGTCTTCGATGTCGGACAGCTTCAATTTCGACGCACCAGGGGCGTTATCTTTGTCTATTGAACAGCACTCAAGGCTGTGCCGGGTATCCATCGGGGTGGGTTTAGGAGCACGCGTACGATATTGTCTCATCTGGAGCTAACGTGAGAAACAGGATACCAGGGCTGCGGAATGTATTCTATGGCTGGATAATAGTGGCTGTCGCGGCGGTCGGCACATGTACCGGATTCGGCACCATTTACTCTTTCGGCGTCTTCTTCAAGTACTGGATAGGCGAGTTTGGAAGTTCGAGGGCGGTCCTGTCGGGCATTTTTTCCGTGGCCTTCATCATATACGGCCTTGCCTCCATAGGCATGGGGTGGCTCTCCGACAGGTACGGCCCCCGCAGGGTAATCGTTATCGGTGGTTCGATCATGGCGGCCGGTTGTTTTCTCACGGCTTTCTGCCATCAGACCGGGATTCTGTACCTCACATGGGGGCTGGCCGTCGGCATCGGCGTGGGTACCTGTTACGCGCCGACCGCGGCGACTGTTTCGAAGTGGTTCATCCACCGCAAGGGCGTGGCCATGGGCATACTTGTTTCCGGCCTGGGCATGGGAACACTCATCTTCTCCCCACTCTCCGAGCGGCTTATCCAATCCTTCGGCTGGAGGACCGCAATATTCATCATCGGTCTTATCGTACTTGTGGTTTACCTTGTCGAGGCATTGGTCATCCGCGGCAGCCCGAAGGAGATGGGGCTCGAGCCCCTTACCGCACCGGCGAAAGTCAATGGCGGCCCGGGCAAGTCCTGCAACACCGGCAGCCTCGATATTCCTGACTGTTCGCTGTCCGTTTCCGAGGCGCTGGCGACAAGGAATTTCTGGTTCATTTTCGGGATACACGGCCTGTGGATGATCGGCGTAGGGGTCGTAATGGCCCATTTTGTGGCTTACGCCACAGACCAGGGGGCGCATGTGAACACGGCGGCCGCCATGATGGGTTCGGTGGGTGCAATGAGCGTGATAGGCAGGTTATCGCTCGGTGTACTTACGGAACGCTGGGGAATAAGGCTGTCCTTCCTTATAATCCTGTCCTGCCAGGGCATAACGATGCTTCTGCCTTTTCTGGGTGGTTCCGAATGGATGTTGTGGATGTTCGTTCTCGTCTTCGGATTCGGTTACGGCGGCCTCGCCTCCATC
This sequence comes from Deltaproteobacteria bacterium UBA5205, assembly GCA_002412715.1. Taxonomy (GTDB): domain Bacteria; phylum Desulfobacterota; class Syntrophorhabdia; order Syntrophorhabdales; family Syntrophorhabdaceae; genus Delta-02. Next base: position 74,856 of record DHVP01000029.1, on the reverse strand, counting down.
TTCCCGCTCGCTACGGCCGAACTCTTCGGGGTGCGGGCGATGGGTTCATTATTCGGGATCTCGCTTCTCGGCGCAACGATCGGCGGTTCCACCGGACCGCTGCTTGCCGGGGTCACCTTCGATATGACCCGTTCCTACTTCACCGCTTTCGGGGCCGCGGCAATATCGGTCGCCATCGCGATATTCTTCGCAACAGGAATAAGAAAGAGGGCCTGAACCGCCATCTTTCGTTACCACGCCCATTTTCCGTCGAAGACGATGCCATCGCGGTTCACATAGTATGCCCGCCTCTCCCTGTGCAGGATCGTTTCCGTCTTCGGGTTTGTCCAGCGCACACCGCTCGCATCCCGCCAGGCCCTTCCGGGTGTCTCATAGGTTGATTCCCATGTCCATTCATAGACAAGGACCCTGTTGCCTTTGCCGTCTGTCTCCCAATTCGTGGGGTTGCCGCGCGATTGGACAAGTTCCTTCATGGGTCGGCCGATCCATGTGCTTATCTCGGCGTTTCTGCTGAATATTCCGCAGCCTGCCAGTGTGGAGAAAAGAAAACCGAGCAGGATGACAGCCAGCATTCGCCAGACCCAGGGCGAAATATCATTCGTCTTCGATTCGATCATGGATACAGGGGGCCGGGATATTTGATTTGATGTCATGCCGTCTCCTTTCTTCCCCGTATGACAAACCGGGAAAGAAAAAGGTTCCCTGCGGGAAGACCCTATTTTGACATCGGGGTGGCGGGCCGTGATATTATCCTCTCCATGGATGCCTTCCTTCTCGGACTTTCGAACGGCGTCGTCTGCATCAGCTATTGCGCGCCCGTTCTGGTGCCGTACCTCCTGGGACAACGTTCGGGAGTCTTCTCAAATCTGGGCATTGTGGCCCGCTTCCTCCTGGGGCGTCTTGCCGGCTATCTGGCCTTTTCCGTTCTGGCCTTCACATTCCACACCGCTCTTCCCGCTTCTGTCGCTGCACGCGGCCTTCTCATGGGGTCTACGTACATCATTCTTTCCGTTCTGCTTGTTTTCTACGGTCTCCGTAACAGGACAAGTTCGCCGGCCTGTGCCGCCCGGGGTTCAGGTCCTTTTCTCCTGAAGGCTGGCCGCCTCTGGCCGGCCTTCGCTCCGGCGATCCTCGGCCTGCTGACGGGGCTTACCATATGCCCTCCCTTTCTTCTCGCCTTTACCGCCGCGGTTGTGAAGACAACCCTTATGGACAGCGTTGCCTTCTTCGTTCTCTTCTTCTGCGGCACCTCGGTCTTTTTTCTCCCCTTCCCTCTCGTCGGTTCCTTGAAGCGCCTCAGTGTTTTATCCACAGTAGGCAAGCTTGCCGCGGGAATCGTCGGTCTCTATTATTTTTATGCTGGTCTTATCCTTCTTCTCGGTGTTATAAAGTATTCGTAACGATGCCGGATAGCCCCTCCACCATGCACCACGCCGCGACAATGACGTACCTGAGGGCCGCTCTAACCTCCCTGCCCATGATGCTCATGACCTTCATCATCCTCTCGCGCGGGAAGTTGACCCACGACCCCAGGCACCTATTCGCTCTTGTGACAACATTTTACTTTCTCAATACTCTCTTTTTTCTCATGGTAAAGACGGGTCGTACGGACCGCTGGCGGGCAATACTGTTTACCGTCTTCGCTGTCGCATTCGTCATCTCCTTCATTTCCCATTACGTCGAGGCACGGGGCAGCATGGCGCTCAGCGAATCGGAGATCCTGGAATGCAGGACACCGTTCTGCCATATCGTCATACCCATGACGATCATCCCGCTGGCACTGACAAGGACTATCATTTTCCCCGGCACCATGACGGGGGTATACGCAGCGATCGCCAGCATGTTCATTATCTGGATCGGGGCCTCGCTTTCTCTGGGCAGGGGCTTCTGCGCATGGGGATGCTTTTTGGGTGGGTGGGACGACGGCTTTTCGCGTATCATGAAGCGGCCGATCATCAAAAGCATCGCGAAGAAGTGGCATTACCTTTCCTTCGCCGTCCTTCTCGCCGTCGCCCTCACGTCGGCGGCGATGCTGTCGCCCACATACTGCGAGTGGCTCTGCCCTTACAAGGCCGTTACCGAATATGTACAGGTCACGTCATTGACGAGACTTGTACAGATGATCATATTCATGACGCTTTTCGCGGGTCTTGTCGTAATATTGCCCCTTCTCGCAAAGAGGCGGATCCAGTGCGGGCTTTTCTGTCCTTTTGGGGCCTTTCAATCCTTCACGAACAAGATAAGCCCCTTTGAGGTGCGTGTGGACAAGAACCTCTGTGTGAAATGCAGGAAATGCATCACCGTCTGCCCCACCTTTTCCATGTCGGAAGAATCCCTCGACAAAGGAAAGGCCCGCATGACCTGTATCAAGTGCGGCAAGTGCATCGACAATTGTCCCAAAGGGGCGCTTTCGTTCCACATCAAGGGCACATCCCTCGGGGATGACCGGACGGGGCAGCGGCTGCTTTTTCTTTACCCGGCGTTCCTCTTTCTCTCCACCATGGCGGGTGGAAATATTCAGAGCGCTATCGTACGGATCATAGGGCTCTTCACCACGGGAAGCCTGTTGACACATTAATAAAAGGGGTTAAATGGCGGCAAAAAAGCTCAAAGCGGCACTCGGATATACAATGGCGGCCGCGGCATTCATCGTTGTCATTGTCACCTTCGTCGGGAATGATGCCTTGAGCCGTATCTTTGCCCGCGCCACGGGTATAACCGTGTCGCCCAGATACTCAGGCGGTGAAGTGATAAAGACCATCGACCACGACACGTACAAATCCCTCATACACCGCCCCGTCTTCGACGGCCTTTTCTCGGACCGCGCCGACGGCTTTATACAGGTAACCTGGTATGGACAACCCCCCTGGCCCCGGAAGATCGAAGAGGCCGTGGACTGCGACTCTGACGGCACCGTTGATTTCACCGTCACCCTCGACACACAGAACCTGACGGCAGATCTTTCCATGCGAAACCCCTCGGTTACAGGTATAGAACAAACCTACCGCCTGGACCGCGGCTTTGCCGTAAGAATCTCTCTGCACAAGAACTCCACCGGAAAGCCCTCTAAATAGCACCCGGCCAAGCCGTCAGCCGGCTCCCCGTCGCGTGGCTCATTGTTTATGCTGGTTTTGCGCTCCTTCATGATGTTATAAAAACAATAAAGGAACTTCCGAAATGACCGACCCCGATTATCTGCCCGTCACCGCCGCCGTCATCGAACGAGACGGCAGGATACTCATTGCGCGGAGAAAGCACCCCTTCATGGGGCATGGCTGGGAATTCCCCGGCGGCAAGCTCGAGGAAAACGAAACCCTCGAGGAATGCCTGAAACGGGAGATCCGGGAAGAACTGGGCATCGATATAACCGTGGGTACGCTCATCTCCTCGCGAAAACACGTCCTCAACTGCCAGTCCGCCATCATCCTTTATGCGTACCACGCGGAGTACGTCTCCGGCGAAATGGTCCTCAACGACCACGACGAGGTTCAATGGGTAACCCCGGGCGATCTCCATGCATACAGCTTTCCGGATCCTGACTGGCAAATCGTGAAAGATATTTTGAACAACAACCGGTGAAAGGAAAAGGCCTTGCCCGCATCGGTGACGGGATGAATGTGCGGCCCTTGTGGGCGGCCCCCGTTTGTGCTAAAGGTATCTTGTATGAAGAACATCCTTGTCATCGATGACGAGAAGAACATACGGTCCACACTTTCTGTCTGCCTGGAGACAATGGGGCACCGTGTTACCGCCGTGGGCAGTGCGGGTAGCGCACTGGCGGCCCTGAGGCAGGAAAGATACGATATTGCCTTTCTCGACCTCAGGCTCGGCAACGAGAACGGGATGGACCTGCTGCCGCAGATTCTGGCGCTCTCTCCCGGAATGGCCGTCATCATCATCACTGCCTACGCGACCTTTGAAACCGCGGTGGAGGCCATAAAACTCGGCGCCAGAGACTACCTTCCCAAACCTTTTTCTCCCGCCCAGATACGTCATGCCATTGACAAGACCACCTGCGCCCTGGAACTGGAAGGGAGGGTGGCGGAGCTTGAGAACAGACTGAAAGAGACTGTTCCCGAGATCAGCCTCGACAGCGGCGTTCCGAAGATGGCTGCGGCCATCGACACTCTGACCAGGGCATCTCTATCCGATGCGGCGGTGCTGATGCGCGGGGAAAGCGGCACGGGAAAAGGGATCCTTGCCAGGATGCTCCACATGAAAAGCCCCCGGGCCAACCGTCCTTTTATTACCATAAGCTGCCCTACCCTGTCGGAAGAACTTCTTGCCAGCGAACTCTTCGGTCATGCCAGGGGGGCCTTCACCGGCGCGACACAGGACAAGGAAGGTATGGTTGAACGGGCCGAGGGAGGAACGCTCTTCCTTGACGAGATAAGCGAGATATCCCCCGCCATCCAGGGCAAACTCCTGAGGTTCCTCCAGGAGAAATCCTTTGAACGGGTGGGCGAGACACGAACGCGCAAGGCCAATGTACGCATTGTGGCCGCCACGAACAGAGACCTGGAACAGGCTGTGCAGCAGCAAAAGTTCCGCGAAGACCTCCTCTTCAGGATCAATGTCATAGAAATACCCGTGCCCCCCTTACGGGAAAGGCAGCAGGACATAATTCCCCTGGCAAAGAGGTTCCTCGCCTTTTTTGCCAGGGATGCAAAAAGGGCGGTCCCTGAACTGTCGGGGGCCGTGGAGCAAGCCATGCTCTCATATAATTGGCCGGGAAACGTAAGGGAACTGAGAAACGCAATGGAAAGGGCTGTCATCCTGTGCCCTTCCCAGGTCATCGGGCCCGAATTCCTTCCCGAACGAATAAGACCCGGAACCGGAAACAGCGTGCGGATAGGAGGGCACCACTCACTGGAGGAGGTGGAAAAAGAACACATCATCTCCGTAATGGCCTCTTCCGTAAACCTCGATGAGGCTGCCCGCATACTCGGCGTCGACGCCTCGACGTTGTGGCGCAAGCGCAAAAGATTTGAAGAGACATAGCATCTTCAACCATGTCCCCTTATTGCATTTTGCAATCCCCGAAAAGGCCCATCTTTCATTCTGCAACGCCATTTTGGAACCTGCTTCAGGCAACCTGTTGAAAACATTGTCAAGATCCACAGACGGTTCAAGGCACACAGTTTGCTCTTCTCTCTATCATGTTTATCCAGGGGTCCGATATACTCGATGATCTGTTTGGCATCGCGATGCTTGTGTCTTTCGTGGTTGCGTGGCTCTACATGATCCGTTTCGGAAAGAACTGAAAAGAGGGAATGTCTCGATGGAATATGTCGTAGGGTCGATCGTATCCTTACTGCTCGCCATATACCTTGTCTATGCACTGTGCAGGCCGGACCGCTTTTAGGGACATGACATGAGCATTTACGGCTGGGTCCAGATAATACTCTATTTCCTGATCATCCTTGCCCTGACAGGGCCGGTGGGGAATTATCTCTACCGCGTATTCGAGGGAGAAAGGAAGCCCCTTCCCAGGGTCCTTGGAGCGGCAGAACGTCTTGCGTACCGCATGGTGATGGTGGATAAGGACAGGGAACAGACCTGGAAGGAATACGCCTTCTCGCTTTTTGTTTTCAGCTTTTTCTGTATCCTTGTCGTCTACGGCCTGCAAAGGCTCCAGTACTTCCTGCCCTTCAACCCGCAAGGCTTCAAGGGGGTACCCCCGCAACTCGCATTCAACACCGCCGTCAGTTTCGTCACCAACACGAACTGGCAGGCATACCCCGGGGAATCGACGATGAGCTATCTCGTCCAGATGGCAGCCCTCGCCTGGCAGAATTTCGTCTCCGCCGGGGCGGGTATTGCCGTGGCCTTTGCCCTCGCGAGAGGCCTCACCCGAAAGGCATCACAGGCAAGGGGGGCAACGATAGGTAATTTCTGGGTCGATCTCACCCGTTCCATCATATATGTCCTGCTGCCCCTTTCAATAGTCGGGGCGCTCTTTCTGGTGTCTCAGGGCGTCATTCAGAATATCCACCCTTACAGGGAGATCACGACCCTTGAAGGAGCCCGCCAGGCCATTGCAATGGGACCGGTGGCGTCGCAGGAGATCATCAAGGAACTGGGAACAAACGGCGGGGGCTTTTTCAATGCCAATAGCTCCCATCCCTTTGAAAATCCGACGCCCCTGACCAATTTCATCGAAATGGTGCTCATTTTCCTGATTCCCGCCGGCCTGACCTATGCCTACGGCAGGATGGCGGGCAACAAACGGCAGGGGTGGGTGATCTTCTGGGCGATGGCCGTTCTTTTCATGGCGGGCGCTGCGGTCTGCTATTACGCGGAGTCCCGCCCGAATCCCGCCCTCGCGGGACTGCCCCTCGATCAGGCGACAGGAAACATGGAGGGAAAAGAGGTGCGTTTCGGCGTTGCAGGCTCAACACTCTTCGCTGCGATAACTACAGCGGCGTCGTGCGGAGCCGTAAACTCCATGCACGACAGCTACACGCCCCTGGGCGGCCTCGTTCCTCTTGTGAACATAATGCTCGGGGAGGTCGTCTTCGGCGGTGTCGGGGCCGGGCTTTACGGAATGTTGATCTACGCGATCCTTGCGGTCTTCATAGCGGGCCTCATGGTCGGGCGCACCCCTGAGTACCTTGGAAAGAAGATCGAGGCCCGAGAGATGCAGTACGTCACGGCGTATATCCTCATTTTTCCCTTCATCGTTCTTATCACGGCGGCCTGGTCGGCCATCGTCCCATACGGTATAAGTTCCGTCACCAACGGCGGCCCCCATGGGTTGAGCCAGATCCTGTATGCCGCCAGCAGCGCCGGGGGAAACAACGGGTCCGCCTTCGCGGGCCTCAACGCCAACACCTCCTGGTGGAATATCGTTCTGGCCATCGCCATGCTGGCGGGCAGGTTTCTCATGATCCTTCCCGTCCTCGCCATCGCCGGCTCCATGGTGTCAAAAAAAGATATCCCTCCCGGCCCCGGTACGTTCCCCACGGAAGGTTTTCTCTTCGTGGCGCTCCTCACCGGTGCCGTTATCATCGTCGGGGCCCTCACATTCTTTCCTGCCCTTTCCCTGGGACCCGTGGTGGAACACTTCATCGCCCATGCGGGGAGGAGCCTCTAGGATGACACAGCACCCACGGAAAGATGTATCGCTTTTTGACGGCAGGATTCTGCGTCAGGCCGTCGTCGAGAGCCTGAAAAAACTGTCGCCCCGTGTTATGATCAGAAACCCCGTCATGTTCATCGTCGAGGTGGGCAGCGCCCTCACGACGGGGCTTTTCTTTCAGGACATCATCGCCCCCGGGCACCACTCTGCACCGCTGTGGTTCACTGCCTCAGTGAGCGTCTGGCTCTGGTTCACGGTACTCTTCGCCAACTTCGCCGAGGCAGTGGCGGAAGGGCGCGGCAAGGCGCAGGCAGACAGTCTGCGGAAGATAAGAAAGGACACCCCTGCCCGCCTCGTGAAGGATGGCATCGAAACAGAGGTCTCTTCCACCCTGCTTGCCAGGGATGATGTTGTCGTCGTGCGGGCCGGCGAGGTGATCCCCGGTGACGGTGGGGTCATCGAAGGCATTGCTTCCGTTGACGAGTCCGTCGTCACGGGGGAATCGGCCCCCGTCATCCGTGAGAGCGGAGGCGACCGGTCAGCCGTGACGGGAGGCACACGGGTGCTCTCCGACGAGATCCGGGTGAGAATAACGGCGAGTCCCGGGAGCTCGTTTCTCGACAGAATGATCGCACTCGTAGAGGGTTCGTCACGGCAGAAGACGCCCAATGAGATCGCGCTGCATATTCTTCTTATGGGGTTGACCCTTGTCTTTCTCCTGGTGTCGGTAACCCTTGTCCCCCTGGCAATGTACTCAGGGATCGCCCTGTCCATGACCGTCATCGCCGCTCTCCTTGTCTGCCTCATTCCGACGACGATTGGCGGCCTCATCTCCGCGATCGGGATCGCGGGGATGGACCGGCTGATCAGAAAGAACGTTCTCGCCATGAGCGGCAAGGCCGTGGAGGCGGCAGGAGACATCGACACGCTCCTTCTCGACAAGACGGGGACGATCACGCTGGGCAACAGGATGGCTAGCGAACTCATCCCGGTGGATGGGGTACCCCCGGAACGTCTCGCGGAGGCAGCCTTCCAGGCGAGCATTGCCGACGAAACCCCCGAGGGCAGGTCCATTGTCTCCCTTATCGGTTCGCAATACGAAACGGCAGGATTTGAAAGAAACCTTACCGGAGTCGTCGAATATATGCCCTTCAGCGCGTATACGCGAATGAGCGGGTGCGACTTCAACGGCACAATCGTCCGCAAGGGAGCGGTGGATGCCATATGCGCATTCGTCGAGGAGTCCGGCGGTACCGTTGCGCCGCTCGTCCGCCTGACCGCTGAACGGATAGGTCAGGGCGGCGGAACGCCGCTCGCGGTCTCACGGAACGCCGAGGTCCTCGGAGTCATCCATCTCAAGGACATGGTAAAGGAAGGAATAGGGGACCGGTTCGAACGTTTTCGGGCCATGGGGATAAAGACCGTCATGATTACCGGCGATAATCCCCGGACCGCGGCGGCCATCGCGAAAGAAGCAAATGTCGACGGCTTCCTCGCCGAGGCTACCCCTGAAAAGAAGATGGCCCTCATCAAGGAGGAGCAGGAAAAAGGAAGGCTGGTTGCAATGACGGGCGACGGTACGAACGACGCTCCGGCGCTGGCGCAGGCCGACGTCGGCATAGCCATGAACACCGGCACGCAGGCCGCGAAAGAGGCCGCCAACATGGTCGATCTCGATTCGGACCCCACGAAGCTCCTCGAGGTCGTCGAGGTCGGGAAGCAACTCTTGATGACCCGGGGTACCTTGACCACTTTCTCCATCGCTAACGATGTGGCAAAGTACTTCGCCATCCTCCCGGCAATGTTCGCCGGGGTCTATCCCGAGATCGCTCCCCTGAACGTAATGCGCCTCGCATCACCGGCAAGTGCGATCCTGTCCGCAGTGATCTTCAATGCGATCATTATCATCCTCCTCATCCCCCTTGCCCTGCGCGGCGTCAAATACCGGCCGCTCGGCGCCGCTGCGCTCCTGAGAAGGTCTCTCATGATCTACGGGGTCGGAGGGATCGTGGCACCGTTCATTGGAATTAAGGCGATCGACATGGTCCTGAAGGCACTGGGCCTCGTATGAAAAATATTTCCCTGAAAAGAGACCTGGCATGCACACTCCTCTTCACGGTGCTCTCGATCGCCGTCCTGGGAATCATCTATCCCCTGTGCATAAACACCGTTTCGGGCCTGCTTTTTAATTCCCAGGCCCGGGGGAGCTTTACCGCCGACGAGAGCGGGCGCCCGGTGGGTTCAACGCTTTTGGCCCAGAGGTTTACGGATCCGGCCTATTTCCATCCAAGACCTTCGGCCGCGGGGGGTAACGGCTACGACGCCGCATCATCGGGCGGATCGAACCTCGGACCGACTTCGGAAAAACTGAGAAGGCGCGCCGCGGACGAGATCGCGCGGCTGCGTAAAGAAAACCCCCATGCCCCGCCTTACATCCCCGTGGAACTTGTCACGACCTCAGCGAGCGGTCTCGACCCGCATCTTACCATCCCCGGAGCGCTGTGGCAGGTGCCGCGCATCGCCAGGGCACGGCACATCTCCGAAGAGAGGGTAGCGGCAACGGTGGAGGCAAACAGGGAAGGCCGGACATGGGGAGTTCTCGGAGAGCCCCGCGTCAATGTACTTCTTCTCAATCTCGCTCTCGATCGCCAATTTGGAAAAGCAGGGCAGCGTGCTATAATGGGTGACAAAAGGCGGTAACTTCATGGGCAGGATGGATTCCCTGGATTTCATTGAGCTTGTCGAACAAAGGAAGAAGGGCCGGCTGCGTGTATACCTCGGTTTTGCCGCGGGCGTGGGCAAGACATACCGGATGCTCAAAGAGGGGCATAGCCTGCAAAAAAGAGGCGCCGATGTAGCTATAGGTTTGGTTGAGCCCCACGGAAGGAAAGAGACTGCGGCCATCATAGAAGGACTGGAGGTGATACCTCGAAAGAAATATGAATACCGGGGTATCGTGGTAGAGGAGATGGATCTCGATGCAATCCTCGCGAGACATCCCCAGGTCGCCATTGTTGACGAAGTGGCCCACACGAACGTGCCGATGTGCCGGAACAGGAAACGCTACCAGGACATCCTGGAGCTTCTGGATGCAGGCATCAACGTGATCTGCGCCTTCAATGTCCAGCACCTCGAAAGCCTCACCGACCTCGTCAAGGAAGCCGCGAACGTGAAGGTGAGGGAGACCATCCCGGACCCTTTCCTGAAGCAGGCAGACCAGGTGGTCACCCTGGATCTCACCGTTGAAGACCTCTTGCTGCGCCTTCGCGAGGGCAAGATATATGACGAGGACAAGGTACCCTGGGCGCTGGAAAATTTTTTCAGGAAAGAAAACCTCGATACCCTGAGAGAACTCACCCTGAGGGAGGTTGTGGAAAACCTCGAGCGGATCGTCTCAAAAGACCGCGCCGGTGACAAAATCCATAAACCCTCAGTCGCCTCGGACAGGGTCATGGTCTGCGTAACGTCCGGATCGCCCCAGGCGCATAACCTTCTCTCCAGGGGTTCACGGATGGCAGGCAGGCTCAATACCCACTGGTTTGTCGTTTACGTGGAGACCCCGAGAGAGTCTCCGCTGCGGATAGATGCACAGGCGCAGCGGGGCCTTCTCGATATCATGAACAGGTCGGGCGACCTGGGTGCCGAGTTCGTGAAGCTCCATTCAAAGGACCCCGTCACCGCCGTCGTCGATTTTGCCAATTCACATTCCGTCAAACACATCGTGATGGGTTATTCACACCAGCCCTGGTGGAAGAGGATCTACGGCGGGTCATTCCTGTTCAGGATGCTCCAGTACTCCGCGTCCTTTGACCTCTATATCATATCCACACCGGAACAGAAGGGGGAGGAAACCCAATGACCTTGCGGACGAAACTGTTCCTGGCCCAACTCCCCCTGGTTGTGGCGCTTTTTTTCCTCGGCACACTCTCCATAGTTACCACGTCGCGGATCGGGGACAGTTCCCAGACGATCCTGAAAGACAATTACCGCAGTGTTCTTGCGGTCCAGAAGATGAAGGAGTCCTTGGAACGGATGGATTCCGCCGCCTTTTTCGTGATCGAGGGGCGGCGCCGGGAGGCCGAAGACATATTCCTCGATCACCGGTCGCGCTTCGAGACCGAACTTGCCCTCCAAAAAAGCAATATCACCGAGAAGGGCGAAATCGAGGCCACGAGACAGCTTGACGATTCCTGGCGGCAGTATCGGGCAAAACAGGACGAGTTTCTGGCGCTGCACGGAAGCGCAAAGGAAAAGACCCTTTATTTTAAGGAGCTTTATCCCCAGTTCCAATCCATAAAAACCGCTGCAGACCGGATTCTCGCCATGAATCAAGACGCAATGGTCCTGAAGAGCGACCGCGTCCACAGGAAAACGAAGAACATGAACGTTGTTCTCGTAACGCTTTCATTGTTCTTTATTGCTGTGGCCGTGATCGTCTCCATGCTGCTCACTGCCTGGATAGTCAGGCCGCTGGCTGTCCTCGGCCATACGGCGAGGCAGATAGAGAAAGGCGACCTTGCCGCGAAGGCCAGGGTAAGAGGGAGTGATGAGATCGCCTCTCTCGCCAATGATTTCAACAAAATGGCCGAAAGTCTCGCGAAGTACCGGAGAAGCTCGCTCGGCGAACTTCTCCTTGCACAACAGGCATCCCAGGCGACAATTGACAGTTTTGACGATCCCGTCTTTGTCTTCGGGGCCGGGGGAGACCTCCTTATGGTGAACCGGGCCGCCGAAGAGGTTTTCTCGACGAGTTTCTCCACCCGGAAAAAGGACCTCTTCGAAGGTATCCCGCCCGTTGTCGGCACGTCCGTCGGCAGGGTCAGCAACCACATCTTCTCCGGAAAAGGACGTTACGGCCCGAGGGGCTTTGAGGAATCTTTCCCGGTAGCGACTTCGAGGGGTACCCTTACCTATCTTGTAAGCGGGGCGCCGGTGTACGAAATGGAAGGGGCCGTCACGGGTGCCGTCATCGTCCTTCAGGACGTCACACGGTTGGCAAGATTGAGCGAGTTCGGTCATGATCTCGTTGCAAAGGTGGCCCATGAGCTTCGGACTCCGCTCACATCGCTGAGGATGGCCATACATATCTGCCTGGAACGCGGCATAGGCGACCTCAACGAGAAGCAGCTCGACCTCCTCTATGCCGCACGGGAAGACTGCGAGAGACTCCAGACCATGGTCGACGAACTTCTGGACATCTCGAAGATCAATGCAGGAAAGATCAGGATCGAACCGATACCTGTAGATTCCGGGGAACTGCTGCAATCGGTAAGGAACCAGTACGGAAACCTCGGGAGGGAAAGCTCCATACAGTTGATTGTCTCTGATCTTGCCCGGGGAGATATGGTCCTTGCGGACCCGGAGAAGATCACTGTTGTTCTCACCAACCTGGTCATCAACGCCATACACCACACTGCTCAAGGAGGGACAATTGAGATCCGCAGCCTGCCCGAGACTGATGCGGTGAGGTTCGAGATCATGGACACCGGCAAAGGTATCTCCGAAGAAGACCTGCCGCACATATTCGACAGGTTCTTCAGGGGTCCGGACAGCCCATCGGGCGGCGTCGGGCTTGGACTGTCCATAGTGAAGGACATCGTAACCGCCCACGGCGGAGAAGTCGGGGCTCACAGTGTTGAAGGCGCAGGAACCACCCTCTGGTTCACCTTGCCCAGATACCGGCCCGGATCGGATGTGGTGTCGAGAGAAAACGGGTGATAATGCTACACCGTCTCTGCCAGAGACAGAAAATAGTCCCTTATCTCAGGCGTTGTGGCAGAGAAATCGAAGCGGTCTACGAAGGCGTCCACGGCGAGGCCCTTGCCTTCCCGGAAGACGGCGTTCATCCGGGCATAGACCTCGCCCGCTTCGTCTTCGACCCAGGCCGTGGAATAGATGTCTTTTTCCTCTAACCTGAGCATTTCGCCCTTGGCGACGTATAAATTACTGCACATGACGGGTTTGTAGAACTCCATTTCCACCTTTCTCGTCATGGAGAGCTTCCTTGTCTTCATAACGATTGCATACCAGATGATGACATCAAGGATACCGAATATCATTCCGCCATGGAGAACCTCGGCGTAGCCTTCGAAGCGGTTGTCGACTAAAAGGGGGGAATAGACGATGCCGTCCTGATGAAATATCTGGAGCTGAAGCCCGTCCTGTCTCTCGGGGCTCAAGAAAAAGGATTTTTTGTATGCGGGAAGCCTGCCGTTCATGATGTCGCCTCCGGGGATGTGGTCCGCTTCTTTCGCGGGGCGGCGCCGCGGCTCGCAGCGTCACCGAGGTAGCCCATGCCGAGCTGTCCGCAGGCCCCGCCGACATCCTGCCCGCGCGAATCACGAATAATGACAGTAAAGTACCGGTCGAGAAGATATTGGTGGAACCTGTCCACCTGCTGCCGTTCCGGTCTCTCGAATTCGGTATGGGATGATGGATTGTAGGGTATCAGGTTGATCTTGCACTTTATGTCCTTGAGGAGGTCCGCCAGTCTTTTCGCGTCGTCCAGGGAATCGTTGACGCCCTTGATGAGGATGTACTCAAAGGTGATCCTGGTGCGCTTGGTCCCCTTGAAACCCCTGACGAAATCCATGATCTTGCCGATCGAGTACAGCCTGTTGATGGGCATAAGCATTGACCGCGTCTCGTCATCGGCGGCGTTGAGTGAAATGGCGAGAACGGCGGATTTCGCGTCAAGCGTTTTCAGGCCGTCGAGCAGACCGACGGAAGAAACCGTGATCTTCCGATACGAAAGGTCGAGACCCGCCTGATCCTTGAGAATATCCAGGGCCGTCGTGACGTTGTCGATATTGTCCATCGGCTCGCCCATCCCCATGAAAACGATGTTAGTTACAGGGCTTTTGCCAGCCTTCCTGAGATACTCACGCACGGTTATCACCTGTCCAACGATCTCCGCGGCACTCAAGTTTCGCTTGAAACCGATCTTACCCGTCACGCAGAACCTGCATCCCATGCGGCAGCCGATCTGGGTGGAGACGCAGAGGGTCACGCGGTTCTTTTCCGGCATGATCACCGTCTCGATGACGTATCCGTCTTTGGCGGCAAGGGCGAGCTTCGTCGAACCGTCCCGGGAGCGACGCTCTTCCGCAACAGGCATGGTCGCCAGGGAAAACATCTCCGAGAACACGGTCCTCAAACCCTTCGGGATGTTCGTCATCTCGCTGAAATCAAGATTGCTCAGGGTGTAAACCCAGCGAAAAAGCTGGCGGGCGCGGTATTTTTCTTTGCCCAGCGCGCCGATCTGCGCTTCAAGATGAGAAAGGGTGAGGCCGTAGAAATCTTCCATTGTTTGACTGGTTCTCCGGTGCGGATCATTGACCAACCGAAAACAGCCATACAATACCAGAAAAAGCTTATTTTTTCAAGGTATTCAGCGAATTATCGCCCGTGGCGGCGGGGAGAATGGCCCCGATAACCACGATAACCCCGATGGGGTCCATAGTATCCCCGGTAGCCTCCGTGCCAGCCCCAGCCGCGGTAATACGGCCCATGCCAGCGCCAGGGGTAAGGCCGGTAACCCCAATAGCCGTAATAACCCCATACCGGCGCGGGCGAGACATAAACGTATTCGCGGGCAACAACGGGCGGGCTCGCCGCCTCGGGGTAGGCCGCGGCAGGCGCGGGGGTTTGTGCCGGCGAAGGCTGATTCCCCGTTGACGGCACCGGAGCGCTGCCGTCTTTCATCTGGTTCCACCTATCCCAATCGTCTGCAGGACGTGTTCTTGTATAGACGGGGGGCTTGCCGTCTTTCTTCATGATAAGGCGGGTGCCGGCGATGATATTCATCTTGCCCTTCGGCTGGGCGACAAAGAGCTCTCCCGCAAACACCGATATTTCGGTTTCACCGCCGGTGTTGACGTCCATACGGAAGGTCGACCGCTCCAGGGCATCGAGCTGGGCAGACGGGGTACTGATGAACAGGGGGTATCCCCTGAGGCCCTTGAAATTGACATGGGCCTTGCCGCTCTCCAGGAAGAACTGGATTGCCGTGCGTTCGATGGACAGGACCTTAAGCCGGCTGCCCTCAGCTATCCTGATCAGGCTGCCGTCGCGAATGAATATCTCCGCGTTGCCGGAGGCGGCCACCATGACCGTATCCCCTTCGGCAAGGGGTCTGTTGGCGGTGGCCGGGAGCATGCGTTGGGAACCGGCCGGAAGGTACTGAACGCTCCCCTCCGCCGCATTCAGGTAGACCGCCCCGGGGGAAGAGGCGCAAAGGGGCGAACCGACGACCAGAAAAATGAAAACCGCTGTGATCGTTCTTGTGATGGTCTTCTTCATCTCGCGCTTTCTTGTGTCTCCTATTCTACCATCTTCCCCGGCGAAAGTGTATCGCGCATCAATTCTTCTTTACCGATGAACTCTGCTGCTGGAACTGCGGTCCTTTCTCCCTGTTGCGTGCCGGTTTGGAGGCCTCCGAATCGGCACCCCTATCCTTCTGCATTGCCACACCCGGCTGAGGCGCCGTCACAGGCGCAGAGGCAGGTGAAGCGGAAGGGGTGGTGGTCTTTTCGCGCGCCGGGCCCGGCTTGACCGCCTGCGGCTGCTGCGGGTTTTCCTTATGCACCGTGACAGGCTTCTGTTCGATGCGCGGTGCCGCCTGGCGAGGCAGTTCGGGGGACCTTACCGCGGGCCGGGCCTGGGTGGCCGTGACGGCTGCGGGCCTGTTCTGGACACGGCCCGCCGGCGTATTCACGGTTGCCTCATTGTTTCTTGCCGGTGCCGCCTGGGTTATCGTCCGGGCCTGAATGGGCCTTGTGCTGACGGTCGAGGGATTCACGACCGCCCGGTTTCCCTGTGGAACAGCCGCTTGAGGGGTCGCCGGGGCGCTCCTCGTTCCTGTCTGCTGCGGCTGAGGACGTACAGTTGGAGGAGTCGTCGGGGCGGCCGCCTTTTGTCCGCTCGAAGACCGGTTGTCGTTTATCCTTTGTTCAAGGGGCTTCACGGAGGTCTCCCCCCGGGCGTTCGAGGCCGGAGCCGTACCCCGCTGAACTGCGGTCCCGGCGCCGCCTGTAGTGCGCATGTCGGGAGCCGTTGTCTGCTGTTGGTTCCCGGATATCTTCCTTTCCGTGACCGGAGTATTTGGTGCGCTCTGTCCGGGAGAAGGCTGGACGTTCGTCGTCCGGGCATTATCGATGCGCGTATTCAAAGACGATGCGGTCGAAGGCCGGTTGGCCGGGTTTCCTCGTGTCGTCACGGGCGCTGGCGCTGTTGAAACTTTCGGCTGAGACGACGATGTGACCGCCGGCGAGGTTACGCCCCGTGCAGGAGCGCCGGTTGCCCGGGTCAGGGCAGGGGTCTTTTCGCGCACGGCCGGTTGAGCCTGGGCGTTTCCTATCCTTGCAGGCACAACATTTGCGGGAAGACTGACCTTCCTCAACGGCACCGACCCCGTCTTTGCCACATTCACCCTGACAGCCTTCTGCCTGAGCAGGGTGTCACGCTCCATCGTTACGACGGCGTTGGTGACACCGGCGTTCTTGTATGCTGTCCGGGCCGTGCTCATAGACCTTTCCACGGTAACATTATTATATACGTTGTAAACGTTCGTCTGGTGAATAACCGGCGCCCGTCGGCGGTCGTAGCTCTCACCCGGGGCAAGCGGCACCCATCCGACCTGTCTCGATGAATGCACCCATGCGACCTGCGCCGGCTCCCAGCGAACGTGTCCCCGCGCGGGAGGGACCCAGCACCATCCTGCGGTGCGGTGGTGGGTCCATCTACCGTAATGATAGGGCGCCCACCCCCAGGGCTCGTATCCGACCCAGACGTAGCTTCCCCTGATCCAGACCCAGCGTCCGAAACGATAGGGGGACCAGGTGCTCACGGTGATCACCGTCGGGACCCAGACGTGGTTGTATTCCGGCGTATAGACCCATTGGCCGTTGGCATCGAAATCCGGAGAGTAGGTTTTCAGTTCATCGGGGAGATAGGCGTAGCTCTCGCCTGTCCCATATGTCGACAATACCGCCCCGTCCCTGTCCGCATTCCAGCGCAGCCATTCATCGCCAGCCCTCAGGCCTGCCAGCACGGGAGCGGAACCGTCCATCCTGAGAACAAGACGCTCTCCGGCCCGAACGGGCATCCTGCCCTTTTCCTGTGCTGCGTACACTTCACCCTTGTAGATGGATACCTCGCAGATCCCGCCATCGTACGCGTCCACCCGCATTGTTGCGGGTGTTGTGATGTCCAGCGCCGCCGACGGAGTATCGAAAAAAATAGGGACCTCTTTCGATCCCATCGCGACTACGTAGGTCGTTCCCCGGTCCAGCTCGAACTCGACACCCCTTGGCTCCACAGCAACGATCTTCATCATGGAGCTTTTTCCGATACGGACAACGCTTCCGTCCTTCAGAAACAGCTCGGCCTTGCCCGATACCCCCGTCCGGACCGTGTCCCCCTCGACGAGGGGCGTATTTACAGCTGCCTCCATCCATTGGGGCGAATCGGCCTCGGCAAGTTCCACAACACCTTCGATATGGCGGACGTAGAGGGCGTCGGGGTCTGCCCCGTGAACGTGACCGGCGGTAAAAAGCAAGAACCCCGCCAGCAACCCTATCAGTACCATCCGTGAACTTTTCATATGCCCTCCCGCATCGTTTCCTGTATTGAAAGCAATATACATACCAGCGGCTTTATTAGTTGTAACCCATTGAGGACATTGTCTTTTTGCAGAATGGGCTGCTTGGTGAAAGGAAAGATATGTCGACGGGCCTTTCTGACAACGACAATACCGTCGAAGGCGTTTATCCCCTTTTGGGTTGAAAAAAATGTCCCAAAACGTAAGAATTGAAAGAAATCTCCTGGAGGTCCCGTGAAACAGTTGAGATCATACCGGCTCATGATGTTTCTCGCCGTAGCGGCGGTACTGTCCATCGTGCTGCCGGCCTGGCGCGAGGCACAGGCATTCAGCGCCGTCCGGAACCTTGACCTCGACACCCACAGCATCATCCTGAAAGGAGCCTGGGAACAGTTGTCGCAGGACCTCGTCTTCAAAGACAGTAGCTTTCCCCGGGTTGATGGAATCTTGAGCTTCGAAGGGGTTTTTAAGGAAGTGTCGAATCCTTTCGCAACCGGCGGTGGGGGTCCTGACGTCAAGGGCCGCACAATGGACGGGGAACACTATTATAATCCGCGGATCAAGGGAAAGAACAAGGGTGGAGCGCCGGCATCGGTGGGCAAGTATTACTCGATGCTCGTGAAGAGAATGCTCGGCGGCCAGGAAGGGGTTTCCCCGGAACAGGGTGCAGCCTGGGCCGCACATTTTTTGGCCGACATGAATGTTCCCTATCATATCGTCGGCATACCCGCGGGAGCGGCCGAGGAGATCTATGTGGGAGGGACCCCCGGAAGAACCGCCCACAACCTCACCCCTGACGAATCGGGCCCGTTGTGGCTGAAAGAGATACCCCCTACGTACAGCGGACTGTGGAAAGCTTTCACTTTCGATTTCTACCGCGACTGGCCGGGATGGGGAACGACCCAGGATTTCGAGCGGACTGTAGCGGTTTTCCATACAGTGAGGGAACGTGCCGGTTCTGAAAAGAACCTTAACGACTGGTTCGACCCCTGGTACTACAACGGCTGGGGCGTCGGGGTCGATCCCTTTCAGACAAACCCCGTCGTTCACAATTCGAGCCACGCAAAGTGGGAGGTATGGGCACACCTCTACCTCACCCGGTGGACAAAGTACAAACCCTCCATCAATACGGGGTTTCATCCCCAGTGGAAGAACGGATGGGTAAGCTTTAATGATAAAACACCCTGGGAAGCCCAACGGATGCAGGCGGAAGAATTCGCGAAAAAGGCGGCGGAGCAGACCCGGGACGAGATGCAGCAGGTCCACAGGTCGCCCGATATAGCCGCTGACGACGCCGTATGGCGGGTCATGACCCTGTGGCGGGCATCCATATCGGCGATGAAACCGTCGATGGAGGTGAAGCAGGACGTAACGAACCCTGCGTGCCACGAACTCCGGGCTATCATAGACAACAGAGAAAAGGAGAACGTCTTCGATGTAAAGGTCCGGCTGACTTTGACCGGAGACGGAAGCACCTTCACCGAATTAAAGAACATCACCGGAAACATTCCGGCATCGGGCAAGAGAGACGTGACCTTCACTATTGCACCGAAAGACCTCGGCAAATGCAGGGTGCGCATCGAGGTTATCGGCCACTATGAAAAAACCCCGGACCTTCAGTATGCAAAAACCGAGGAGGCCTTCAGCGGGATACGCAGGTCAGGCGACGAAGCTCAAGACACCCTCTTGAGGGGAATTCTTGACAGCCTGAAACAGGCGGCCGAAAAGGCCGAGAGTCTTTCAGCACAGATCGAACAGTTGTGCCTCTCCTCATCCGGAGACACAAAAGCGGCGGAGACATGCCTGGAGAACCTGAAATCACGGGTTGCATCCATGGAAGAACAGGTGAGGTCCGTCGAAACAAACTCTGAGTCCGTGAGACAAAAGGCCGAATCTACAAGACAATACCATCTCGACGCTGAGGAGTGTGCAACGAATGAGGGTAAGGTGGCTCACGAGGCGGAGAGCGTGAGCAAAGAGTTGTGCGAGGCCACGAAGGCCGTTCAGAATGCACAGAGCGGGGAGGAACGCAGGCAGCTTTTTGACGGAATGGAATCTACCAAGGAAGAACTCAAGGTGTTCCTCTCTGAAGGCGACTCCTTTCTTGAAAAGGCGAAACGGGCCACCCGGTCCTCCCGGACGGTCTTGAAAGAGATGGAGGCCCTGGTGCGGGATGCGCCGCAGCGGGTGCACCCCGAGGCATCACCGGAGATCCTGGAAAGGAGGTTCCGCGATGCAATGGAAAGGGTCACCCCGGCTCAGAAGAAACTCAAAGAGCTCGACAGTCTCCAGGCGGGGGCCCGGGAACAACACGGCGAGGGTCAAAAGATCCTCGCGTCCCTGCAAGCAACAGCGGACACCGACAAGGTTCGCTCGGAGATGGACGGGTACATGGGCCGCATTGCAAAAGCTCGCGATCAAGTCGGTGATTGCCCCGGGAAGGCCCTGACGGGCCTCGAGGACATCCGGCGCAGGGCCCTTCCCGTCAACGAGGCTTACACCAGGGCGGGGGAGGCCATCGGCGCTTTCCGGGACAAGAACCCCGACAGGGACGCCATTGAGAAAGCCCGTGAAAAGGTAAGCCTCACGGAATATCTCTTCCAGATGACAGGCGCCTACATGGAACGCGTCAGGCGTGCCTGTACCGATGGGGCTTTCTGTTTCACTCTTGCCCAGGATGCGATGAGACGGCCTGTATATGTCGTGGTGCCTGATGTAAGGGGAAAACACGTCGACGGCGCCGCCGGGGTCCTGAGGTCGAAGAATTTTAAACCCCAGCCAAGCATGATCGGGGCGGCGTCGAAGATGGACCTGGAGTTCAAGGTCCAGTCCCAATCGCCCGGCGGCAATCATAAGGCTCCGGAGGGCAGTTCCGTAACGATCCATTATTACGGACAGTTCAATCCCCTGGATGCTGCCCGGAACGCCGACTGTTCCCGGTGGCCGGGAAGTGTCGGGAAATGGGACGCAGGACATAACCGCGCCGTGTGCGTCTGTCCGGCCGGCAGTTCGTGGAACAGGACGCGGACGTCATGTATCAGCGACCGCGAAGCGGCCCTGGCAAACGTGGACTGTTCTAAATATTCCGGCTCCATCGCCGCGTATGACGACAGGACCAGGCGGGCGGGGTGCCAGTGCCGCCAGGGGCTGGCATGGAACAGAAACCGAACCGCTTGCGTCGACGCCCGGGCGGCGGCGCTCGAAACGGCCGATTGCTCAGGCTTCCCGGGAACACGACCGGCGTGGAACCAACAGTCAGGCAAGGTCGAGTGCTTTTGTCCCCAGGGGTCTCTGTGGGATAACGCCGGGAGACGGTGCGTCAGCCGGCAGGATCTGGACAATTATTGTAACCAGATGGGCGCGCGGCTCAATGCCGCCGCGCGGGCCAACAACATAAAGGTTTTCCGAGAACTCCTTCCCCTGGTGCGGGATTGCGATTTCTACAACCAGGCCCTGACCGACCTTCGCACCATGGAATACAACCAGCAGATGGCCATGATGAACCAGATGACAACTATAATGGGCGCCATGAGGCCCCCGCAGCAGCCGCCGCCATCACGGCCCCCCACGGGAGGCACAACAACGGCTCCCGTGCGACCTTCCACGCCGACGGTCTCTCCCGTCCGGCCCCCGCCGGGCACGACCTCGCAGCCGGGAACCCTGAAACCCCCGCAGACGACGGGTGGAGGCAGCAAGATTGACTGCGACAAGAAATATTGCCCGATCTGTGGAAACGACAACATCGACCTCCTGGGACAATCTGTTTCACAGCAGTGCATGGACTGCAGAAAGCGTTTCGCTGCACAGATTGCCGACTGCAAACGCGGCGGCGCTGCGGCGAACACCCCGGGCGCAACGGTGGCGCAATTCAAGAACCATTACGTGCTGCAATGCGTACGGCAAAAATGGAATGCTGCCATGAAACGCTACGACACGATCACGGTCTACGCCGTGCACGGACCGGGGAAACAGTATCCCTCGGGCAACTGCAAGAGGGTGTACGGACCCGACACTGAATCACAATGCAGCATGCGGGCCGACGGGTGGTCGCGGCCCCGGGGCCTGCGCTAGTATCCGGAGATGCCGACAAGGAGGAGTCGATGACGGGCTATTCGTTCAGAACAGGGATTATAATTCCCGTGGTCCTTGCGCTGTTGGCGGTAATCTTTTTTATGACGGGCCTTCAGGCCGCGGCGCCGCTGATCGGACAGGTGGAGGCCGTGGATGGTACAAACATAGTGATCAACATCACGTCCGCCGCCGGCATCCAGCCAGGCGACAAGGTGGAGTTGCTCTATACCACCTCGACGGGCGTCGAACTTCCAGTGGGTACATGGAGTGTCAGGGCCGTGAAAGGGACGACGGTGACGGCCGAAATGGCTGACAGCGCCACCCGGCCGGTGGTGGGCCTCAGGGCGAGGATATATCCCGGAAACAAGACCGGGGAAACGACAGTGCAGCCGGCTACTCCCCCTGTCGCTTTACCGGAACGACCGCGGCCATTGTCTCCCTCGGGTCCTCCCGCAGCCGGGTGGTTGGGCATTGCTGTATTCACAGACGGAAAAGAGAGCCCCGATGGCGGCACGGACATGGTGACACGCTTTTTTGGCGCAAACCCCGCCGTCCGGGTGATGGAGGTTGTCACAGGGAGCCCCGCCGACAGGGCGGGTCTCAACATGCAGGACCTCATCGTGGAACTGAACGGACAATCCGTACGTGAAGCCGCCGAATTCGTCCGGTCAATAGGCGGTCTGGACGAGGGAACAGAAGTAAAGCTCACCATTCTGCGTCAAGGGAAGATATTCATCATTCCCGTCGTTCTTGGAAGAGCTCCGGAGCACTGACGAATTTTCACTACCGGTCCCTATCGTTTTCGCCCCGGTCAGCAAGCCATTCCACGGCCTTTGCGGTGATGCCGGCAAAGATGTCCTCGTCGCTCCTGTGAAGGACCCTGGGGACATGAAAGGAATGGTTCCCTCCCTCGATGGTAAAAATCTCCCGGGACGCTTTCAGGCCGGTCATGCGAGGAGGGGAAGCAGATTCGCGCTGCCCCGGTGCGTGATATCCCCGCTCCTTCCCCGCGTCGTCAGGCGCTCACCGAATTCGAGGTCCGGAATCCTTTTATTATCCTACCCTCCATGGCCTTGAAGAAAGCGGCCACGATGCGCGGGTCCTGAGGCTCTTCGACATAGTCGTTCCCCCGGGTGTCGAACCAGAGGAAGCGCTTTTCCCTGATCAGCGTATTGAATATATGAAGGTCGCGGGGGCTCTTCTGCAGCCGGTCCGCATGGGCAAGGTCTCTCAGAGCTGACGCGCCGACAGTGGAATCGACGAGGGCCTTGACGACGTTCATGAATCTGAGGAGCTTCATAAAGGTGAATGTCGTCTCCCGACTGAAGAGGGGGTTCGCCTCCACCATGACGCTCGAGCGCGTCATCGGAAAAAAGCTGGAAGGATCACCTCCGCACAGATCCGCAAAGAGGGGACTGCCCGGGGCGAGATAGTAGATGCTCGGGCCGGGGAGCATCCTCTTACCCATGAGAAAGACCATGGTCTCTATGATCTCTGCCGGGGTCTGTCCCGGCAGGCCGATGATGAAGTGCGTTTCCACGAGAAAGTCGGACGACTCCAGCCAGTCGAGAAGAGCGAGGAAGTTCACCGGATACCTCCTTCGCTGGGCGGTATGGACAGCGGCGGAGGTATCGACGAGGGAAAAATTGAGGCGGGAGAAACCGGCCTCGTGCATCTTCCCGAGCGTCTCAATATCGAGGGTATGGCTGTAGAGCCCGTTCATGGCGGACAGGGTGATCCCTCTTCCCTTCACGAGGTCGAGAACCCGGTGGAAGAAGGGCACATCGAGGTTGAGCATGTCGTCCTCGAAGTCTATGGCGGTGATCCCGAGCCCGGCTATTTCCGAGAGCTCGTTTTCTATCGAGCCCGTCGTCCGCCTGCGGTAGGGGACGGGAGGCTTGCCGCAGAAAGAACACTGGAAGGGACACCCTCTCGACGTGAGGAAGAAGGTGTAGGGCCTCTTGCCGATGCGGTACTTTTCGACGGGAAGGAGGTCGCGTGCCGGGATGAGGTCGAGCGAGCCCTCGATGTGAACATCCCCGACATGAAGCGCTTCGCCACGGCGAAAGGAGAGCCCCGGAACGGATGCGAGCCCGGCCGCATTCCCGGAAGCGAGGGCGCTGACGAATTCGAAAAATGGCGTTTCCCCTTCGCCCCGGACAACATAATCGATATTCCCGTCTCTGAGGACATGCTCGGGAAAGAGCGTCGCGTGGGTCCCGCCCACCACGGTGACGATGCCCTCGTCCACCTCCTTAGCGATAGCGGCCACCTCCCGGGCTTCCCGCGAATAGGCGGTGAAGGAAGATCCTATGGCGACGACATCAGGGCCCGCTTCCCTTATGGCGGCCGTTATCTCCCCGCGCCCCATCCCGTAGCGGGAATATCGCCGGAATAGCGAAAACGGCGTCTGCCTGTCATCGCGGTAGAAGGGCGCAAGCTCCGGGAAACCACCGTCCTCGACCGGCCGCGACGGCATGCCAGTCCTGCAGTCGAGGATGGCCACATCACATATGTCCCGTATCTTCGCGGCGATATAAGCGAGTGCCAGAGGATAGGTCCTGATGGAGGTGTCGTAGAAATCCTCTATGGGGGGCTGAACGAGCAGAACCTTCATGGAAGCAGTATAGCAGAAAAAGAGGGCGTGAGTCGCTTCAATCGTTGGAGCCGTCGGAACCTGTGGAGCCGTTGCAACTGCTTGAATGTTGCGGGTTTTTCTATGTCGATCGGGGGAGTGGCGGGGAAAAAGGTGGCGGTTCTGTTTACGGGATGTTATGTATTGGAAGGAAGGGAAGAGGAGGATGTTTGATAGCAAGGTTAAGAAAGATCCTTTTATGGCTTCTCGTCGCCGTGATCCTTTTTTCCGTCATCGGGTTCTTTGTGGCACCGCCGGTCTTGAAATCGGTGATGATCAGGAAGCTGTCCACGGAACTCGACAGAAACGTCACCATCGGCAAGATCCGCGTGAACCCCTATACCCTTGGAGTCACGATAAGGGGCGTCACCGTTGGCGAGCGCGGCGGACCGGGTACCTTTCTGAGCTTCGACGAGTTCAAGGTCAGGTTGGCCCCTTCCATCGTAACCGGCGTCATCGCCCTGCACGACCTGACAGTCGGGAATCCCTATATCAACATAGTCCGCAGACAGGACGGGTCGTACAACTTTTCCGATCTGCTGGAAAAAGAGGCAAGCTCAAAAGACAAGGCCGCGAAGGAGTCGGGAGGTATCACCTTTTCCCTCCAGGACATCACGATCAGGAACGGCAGCGCCGATTTTCTGGATGAACCGGTTAAGAAGAAACACGCCCTCAAGGAACTCAACCTCAGCGTTCCCCTTCTTTCAAACCGGCCGAAACACGTGGAGATGTATGTTCGTCCCACCCTGTCGTGGAAGCTGAACGACGACCTCTACGTCATAGAAGGCAGGACCAAACCATTCGCCGACTCCCTGGAAACGGTCTTCGACATCAACATCGAGAACCTGGACATATTCCGCTACCTGGCGTATCTCCCGATGAAAATGCGGTTTTCGGTGCCATCAGGGTATCTCGACACGAAGATCCAACTTTCCTTCATGCAGCACAAAGACAAGACCCCGTCCCTCGCGCTGAAAGGGGACCTCACCGTATCGAAGCTCGTCGTCAACGACGAAGAGGGCAGGACCGTTCTCAACCTTCCCGCCCTCAAGGTCTCGATGAGGTCCGTGGAGCCCCTTGCCGGTAAGCTGGAGTTGTCGCGGGTGGCAATCGAGTCGCCGGAATTTACGATCAGCCGCGACAGAAAGGCTACTCTCAATATCATGGCCCTCGTGCCGGAAATGAAGGAGACGGAAAAGGTGAAAGGTGCCGATAAGGCGGCAAAACCGGAAAAGGAGCCCGATAAGGAACCTTTTCAGTGTGCTGTCGACGTTATCGAGCTCACAGGAGGAAAGGTCCTCTTCACCGATTCTTCCCTGGCGAGCCCGGCCAGGATGACCCTTGAAAAGCTTGAGCTCAAGGGCGAGAAGTTCTCTATCGCAAAAGGCTCAACGGGGACATTCTCCGCCTCGCTCCTCGTCAACAACACAGGGACCGTCAGTCTGGAAGGAAAGATCGGGCTCGACCCTCTTTCTGTCGATGCGAAGGTGGATGCGGAAGGGATCGATATCAGGCCTTTTCAGCCCTATTTCACCGACAAAGTGCGCGTGGTGGTAACAAGCGGAAGGGCAAAGGCCGGGGGAGACCTCCTCGTGAACGATGCCGGCAAGAAAGGGCTTTCCGTCCGTTTCAAGG
Organism: Deltaproteobacteria bacterium UBA5205; assembly: GCA_002412715.1. GTDB lineage: Bacteria > Desulfobacterota > Syntrophorhabdia > Syntrophorhabdales > Syntrophorhabdaceae > Delta-02. The sequence goes on along the minus strand of DHVP01000029.1, from coordinate 48,834 downwards.
GAACAACCTCGCTGACCGGCCTTGCAGTCGTCGACAAGGAGAGCACCGAGAGTCTTCTCACCATGAAGTCGCTCCATGTCCGCAGCCTCGACATGGGATACAACCCGACTATGGTAGCGGCAAAGGGCGTCGCGCTGACGGATTTCTACGCCAATATCGCCGTCAGGGCCGACAAGACGGTAAACTTGCAGCACATTATGGTAAAGGACGAGAAGGAGGCCGCCGTTTCCGGGGAGGGTATCGCAAAAACCGCACAGCCGGGCAAACAGGCAACAAAAGAGGAGGGCGCTTCTTCCCGGGGTGAGACTATCCCCGTGAAGGTCGACACCGTCACTCTCCAGGGGGGGACGATACGCTTTCAGGACCAGTCGGTGAGGCCCGTCTTTTCGATGAAGCTCGGCCAGATAGCGGGGAGGATCTCGGGCCTGTCATCGCAGGAGAACACGACAGCCGACGTCGAGCTGCGCGGGACTCTCGACAATTCGGCCCCCCTCGAGATCACGGGGAAAATAAACCCTCTGAGCAAAGACCTCTACGTCGATCTCAAGGCAAGCTTCAAGGACATGGACCTCACCCCCGCGACGCCCTACTCGGGAAAATATGCCGGATATACCGTGGACAAGGGAAAGCTCTCCTTCGATGTCCAATACCTGATAGAGAAAAGGAAACTCGATTCGAAGAACGTTATCTTCATAGATCAGCTCACCTTCGGTGACAGGGTAGAATCCCCCGATGCGACGAAGCTGCCGGTAAAGCTGGCCATAGCGCTTCTCAAGGACCGCAGCGGCCAGATCAAACTCGATCTTCCCGTCACGGGGAGCCTTGACGACCCGCAGTTCAGTATCGGGCGGATCATCATCAAGATCATCGTCAATCTTCTGACCAAGGCCGCGACGGCGCCTTTCGCGCTCATCGGCGCCATGTTCGGGGGAGGCGAGGAACTCGGGTACATCGAATTCGACTACGGGCGTGCGGCCATAACCGGGGCGGGCCTCAAGAAGATCGACACCCTGGCCAGAGTCCTCGTCGACAAACCGTCGCTCAGGATGGACATCGAAGGATATGCCGATCCCGAACGCGACCGCGAGGGATTGAAGCAATATCTCCTTCAGAAAAAGGTAAAAACGCAGAAGCTGAAGGACCTTATGAAAAAGAACTCCACGAATATCGACGTCGATGACGTGAAGGTCGAGCCCGGAGAGTATGAGAAATACCTGAGGCTCGCCTATAAGGCCGAGAAATTTCCGAAACCCAGAAACGTAATAGGGCTCGAGAAATCCGTGCCCGTCGAAGAGATGGAAAAGCTCATGCTGACAAACACCATTGTGGGGGAGGAAGACCTGCATTCACTTGCCCGGCGACGGTCGGCACGGGTACTGGAAACGCTCGTAAAATCAGGTCAGGTAGAGGCAGGCCGCCTCTTCGTCGTGGACCCCAAATCCCTCGCTCCGCAGAAAAAGGACAAACTGAAAGACAGCCGGGTAGAATTCAAACTGAAATGAGGTAATAAGAATTGTCTTTCACAGGTGAATTTAGACGGAACGAGGTGATAGAAACTGCATTTCATAGGTCCTATATGACTTATAGGACCTATTGAGATTGAGCTTCCCTGCTCTCCGTCTCCTCGCCGAGCCGGTTCCGTATCATTTTCAGGATGATGAGCGATTCCCGTTCCCTCTCCTCGAGTGACCCCATGATATAATCGATCGTTTCCCGGTACTGGGGGATGAAGATCTTTGAAAGGGCGTTGCAGCGGCGCTGGGTTCTGCGAAGCTCCCGTGCCAGCCGCAAGACGGCGTTTACAAGCTCCGCGAGTTCGGCAAGTGACGGAAGGAGGTCGACGAAGCGGCTCATGGCGACATCGGTATTGGAGGACGTACCGCCGATGCCAAAACGGACACCCATCGGCTCTCCCTCGACAGATACTTTCGGTACCGCCATCCCCATAAGGCGGTCATCGGACAGCGACACCTCGTGGCGCATCGCCACGGCAAAAGCGGCCTGCTCGATGGCCTGAGAGCCGATCTCCAGCGTGGCCTCGTTGAGAGCGGTAAACGCGTGGCCGACCGCTTGCGCTACCCTGCCCTCGGCCTCCTCGGCACGGTTCAGGCGGCTCATGAGCTCGAAGATCAGGATCTGCCGCTTCTGCTCCAGAAGGTCGTAACCCTCCTTAGCAAACTCGAGCTGCCGCTGAAGTCCGAGAAGATTCGATTTTGTCGGCGCTACGTTTAGTTTCGGCATTTTTGCCTCAAACCTTTTGTGTGGCTGCGCACGATTGGTCCTGCACCCCGGCCTTCGGCTTGCTGCGGTAATGCCTTCTGAGCAGTTCGTCACTCACGCGGTGCAGTTCCTCCCGAGGCAGGACGGAGAGGGCGTCCCAGCCCATCTCCAGCGTTGTCTCGATGGAACGGTTCTCATACTCACCCTGGTTCAGGAAATTTCCCTCAAAAGCCTCGCCGAATTTCAGGTACTGCTTGTCCAGCAGGCTCAGTTCCTCTTCGCCGATGACATCCGCCAATCCGCGCACTCTCTTGACATATGCGTAGCAAGCAAAAAGCTGGCTCGCCAGGATCGGGTGATCTTCCCGGGTAAAGCCCTTGCCGACACCGTCCTTCATAAGGCGCGACAGGCTCGGCAAACCCGCGATCGGCGGGTAGATGCCCCGCTGGAAGAGATCGCGGTCGAGGACGATCTGACCCTCGGTGATGTAACCCGTCAGGTCGGGGACGGGATGGCTGATATCATCCGCGGGCATCGTCAATATGGCCATTTGCGTGATGGAGCCCGGCGAGCCTTCAATACGGCCGGCCCGCTCATAGAGGCTTGCCAGGTCGGAATAGAGATACCCGGGATATCCCTTGCGGCCCGGTATTTCACCCCGCGCTGTTCCGACTTCGCGCAGACTCTCGCAATAGTTCGTCATGTCCGTGAGCAGAACGAGGACGTGCTGGCCGCAGTCGAAGGCCAGGTGCTCCGCCAGGGTCAGCGCGACCCGCGGCGTGAGCAGTCTCTCAACGCTTGGCGCATCGGCGAGGGAAAAGAACATGACAGCACGGGCCAGCGCCCCCGATTCCCGGAAGTTGCGGATGAAGAATTCCGCCACGTCATGTTTTATGCCCATGGCGGCGAAGACTATGGAGAATTCCACCTGTTCTTCGAGAAGGCGTGCCTGGCGGATGATTTGTGCCGAAACACGGTCGTGGGGCAGTCCGTTGCCGGAGAAGACAGGCAGTTTTTGCCCTCGCACGAGCGCATTCATCCCGTCTATGGCGGAGAGTCCCGTCTGGATGAACTCACGGGGATAGCGCCTGGCAAAAGGGTTAATCGGCATACCGTTGACGTCGCGCCTGTCCGCGGAAAGCGGCGGCGGTCCTCCGTCGGCCGGGCGCCCCAGACCGTCGAATACCCGGCCGAGCATCTGCCGGGAGACGGGAAGGCGAAAACTTTCCCCGAGAAAACGTGCCCGAAGTGTCCGGGTGGCAAGGCCGGTCGTCCCTTCCAGGACCTGGATAACGGCCTGCTTGCCCGATACATCAAGGACGCGGCCAAGTCGAGGGTTGCCGGAGGGATCGATTATCTCCACTGTCTCGTCGTACCCCACGTCGCGAACCCTGTCGACAACAACAAGCGGCCCCTCGATACGGGAGGCGCCCACGTATTCAAGTCCCTTATCCTCGATATCTGAGAAGAGATCATTCATAACAGGAAGTCCCCTTTACATGTTGTTGTTCCAATTCATGCGTCTCATCCCCGAGCCTTTTCGCGAGTTCCCCGACTTTGTAGAGTTCCTTGTTGCCGAAGGCGGCTTTGGCCCGCAACACATCGGCCACGCAATCCATGCCCCGGATCTTCGCCAGGGGGACGCCGAGTTGGATCAGGTCACGTCCCCTGCGGTACAGGGACAGGATCAGCCTTAGGAGGGCGACCTGTTTCTCAGGCGAGCAGTACATGTCATTCTCGTCAAAGGCACTCTGTGCGAGAAAACCGTCCTTCAGTATCTCCGCGATGAAGAGGATCAGGCGCTGGCTGTCGGGCAGTACGTCGGGCCCGACGAGCTTGACGATCTGCTGGAGACGATCCTCGCGCTGAAGGAGTGTCAGCGCCTCGGTCCTTAACTCTTCCCAATCGGGCGACCCGGCCTCCCACCACCCTTTGACATCCTCGGCATATTCGGAATAGGAGTGCAGCCAGTGGATGGAAGGGTAATGGCGGGCGTTGGCAAGCTCCGTGTCAAGGGCCCAGAAGCAGCGGATAAAACGCCGCGTATGCTGGGTCACGGGCTCCGAGAAGTCCCCGCCGGGGGGGCTCACGGCGCCGACGATGCTTACTGAGGCACGCTCGCCTGCCAGTGTGGTAACCGCACCGCCGCGCTCGTAGAACTGGGCGAGCCTCGTCGGCAGCGAGGCCGGGAAACCCTCTTCTGCGGGCATCTCTTCAAGCCGGGCGGCGAGTTCCCGCAAGGCCTCCGCCCAGCGGCTCGTCGAATCCGCAAAAACCGCCACGGATAGGCCCATGTCGCGGTAATACTCCGCGAGCGTGATCCCCGTGTAAATGGAGACTTCCCGGGCCGCCACAGGCATGTTCGAGGTGTTGGCAATGAGGATTGTCCGTTCCATCAGCGGCCGGCCGGACCGGGGGTCTTCCAGTTCGGGGAACTCGCGGAGGACTTCCGTCATTTCGTTGCCGCGCTCCCCGCAGCCGATGAAAACGATGATCTCGGCGTCGGACCACTTGGCAAGCTGATGCTGTGTGATCGTCTTGCCCGTGCCGAAGCCGCCCGGTATTGCGGCGGCCCCCCCTTTCCCGAGGGGGAAAAAGGTATCGATGATCCGCTGGCCCGTGATCAGCGGGTCGGCGATCCTCAACCGTTCCCGGATGGGGCGCGGCTGCCGGACGGGCCAGCGCTGGAGCATCGTCATTTCCTTTGCGCCCGCCGGGGTCTCGATCACCGCAACGGGGTCGAGGAGGGTATAATCGCCTTTTTCGACAATTGACCTGATGGTACCGGACATATCGGGCGGGACCATGATCTTGTGCGTGACAAGGGGGGTTTCCGCAACCTGCCCTATCACCTGGCCGGGGCCGACGGTGTCGCCGCCCGCTGCCAGCGGCTCAAAGGTCCATCGTCTGGCGTTATCAAGGGCGTCGACCTTTTCACCGCGGCGGATCCATGCGCCGCTTTTGGCCTCGATGCCCGGCAGAGGACGCTGGATGCCATCGTAGATATTGCCGACGAGGCCCGGACCCAGCGAAACCGAAAGGGGGGCCCCGGTGCAGAGTATTTTTGCCCCCGGCTTGATCATCGTCGTGTCCTCATAAACCTGGATCGTCGCCAGATCGCCGATGATCCGGACCACCTCGCCTACAAGCCCGAGTTCGCCCACCTGGACGACCTCGTACATCTGTGCATCGCCCATTCCGCTCGCCGTAATGATGGGTCCGCTGATACGGGTCGCGACAGGTCCCGCTGATTCAGTCACATCGATCACGTGATACCTCCTTCCGACCCCTCGAGTCCGCCAGGGAACATCTCTCCTGCAATAAGGCGCCGAAGCTGCGGCCACAGCCGCTCGAGCCTCGCGGAATACCGGTTGTCCCATATCTGGCTTTCAGCGGCATCCGTGACAATCGGCCCATCGTCCGCCATCCGGGGATCCCAGGAAACAGAGACCTTTATCTCCGGCCGGCCGGCCTGGGACTTGATCTCTTCGGGCAGAGCGTCGCCGAGAATGGATCGGCTTCTTTCGGCAAGGCGCACGGTGAATTCGTCGCCCGTCATGCTCCTTACCGCCTCGCTTGCGAGATTGATGATACTTTCCCGATAATCGAAACCGTCGCGGGAAAAAAGTTGCTTTTGCGCATCGATACGCACCGATTCCAGGATAGTCTCGATGCGGGCCAGATAAAGCCGGCGGGCCTCGACGAAGACCGATGCCAGGGTCAGATCCCTGCGGCGGGCGCCCTCGACGCGGGCCTCTTCAAGGCGCTTCAGGCGGGCCTCGATCGCCTGTGATCCCTCCCTGCCCAGGAGGGCCTCGGCTTCCTCATGGGCGCACGAAAGGATTTCATCGCGTTGGCGCTGTGCGCCGGCTTTGATCTCCTGGCAGAGTACCTCGGAAGAATCCTGGTCGGTAATGGTCATTTAAGGTCCCTCACTTTGTCCTAACCGGATGCCCACCGCCTCCTGGACGAATTTCCTGAGGCTTCCGGATTCCGCCGTCTGCCCCCCGGGCCCCGGTATTTCGACGATCAACGGGTAATCCCGCTCAAGCCGGATCGCTTCGACCCTCTCGCGGATCAGGTCCGCCACCGGCGACGTGAGAATGACGATGGCACGGTCGGGTTCTTTTAGCGCCCTCTCGAGGGCCTCCGACGCCTCCTCACCCGTGGTGGCAACCTCACCGTCGATACCCGCCAGCCGGAAGCCGCGCACAGTGTCCTCGTCTGCGATGCAGAAGAACTTCACGTCCTTCCCCCTAAATCTTCTGCAGCAGCATCATGGCGATGGCGAAACCGAGCACCGCAAGCCCCTCCGCCAGCGCAACAAAGAGGATGCTGCGGGTAAGCAGTTCCGGTTTCTCCACAGCCGCGCCGAGTGCAGCCGATCCGATCTTGCCCACGGCGTAACCCGCGCCGAGGATGCTTACGCCGACGGCAAAAGCCGCCGCCACCGCAAGGCCGATGGTCCTCCCCAGAGAGGCGGCTGCAACACCTTCCTGTGCCGCCTCTTGTGCCAGGGCCGATACACCGGGCATCAGCACCACCGCAAGAACGGCTCCAACGGACCAAAGTGACAACTTCACCATATGACACCTCCCCTTGCCGGCACATGGCCGGCTCTATACATGATCCCTTTGTGCGGGATCAGGACCGCTCGGCCGGCTTCTTTGCTGTCAGGCGAAAAGGTTCAAACGCTTGACCGTCGCCGGAAAAGAATTTGCTGAAGAACTCATAGTATTCGAGACGCAGGGCCTGTACCGATGCAATGATCCCCTCCAGGACAATGGCAACCAGGTTTCCGAGTATGATTATGATGACGCTTCCCACCGTACCCCCGTAAGGCAGATGTCTCACCTGCTCGGCCAGCATGAAGGCCGCGAAGAGAAGTGCGGCATGGCTCATCGCGTAGGCCCCGAGACGCACAAAGCTTATCGTGTTGGCAAGATAGCTCAGGAACGCCTCGAACGCCCCCACGAGTGATTCCGTAATGGCGATGCCCAGCGTGCCGTGCTCCCCCGAACGATGGAGGAAATATTCAAGGGGTTCCTTTGCCATCCAGCACAGTGTCGGCATCACCAGAAAAAGGATCAGCGCCGGACCCATGAACCCCCGCGACGTAATTGCATCTTTACCGAGGATCAGCGCCAGCACACCCCAGTAGAAAACAATCCCGGACACCCCGAATTTGTCGAGGAAGCCGCCTATGACGTCTCCTCGCCGGAAACGGTTGATGACATTCAGTACCATGCCCAGACTGATCATGACGATTCCGACGGCGATGGCGCCGTACATGAGACCCATGGGATCGCCCTCCAGGGGATCATGCCAGAGGGCATATTTCTTGAGGGCCTCGAGGCCGAAACAGCTCCCATAGATCGCTCCGAAAATCATGCTCGACAGCCCCAAGGAGCAAAGGAGCACACCGATATCGCGGGCCTTCTCTGTCTTTCCCCGAAAAAGCGCCGCTATCCCCAGGGCAGCCAAAACGGCACCCTGGCCCCAATCTCCGAACATCATACCAAACATGAGCACGTAGCTGACGGCGACGAAGATCGTGGGTTCCAGTTCCCGGTAATTGGGGACACCGTATGAGGACATAAGCATGCCGAAGGGACGCAGCAGGGCCGAATGCGCAAGGAGAGTCGGAACCTCTTCCCCCGTCGGATTGGCCGGAGCGGAAACCTCAATGGCACAGCGGCCGCGGGTGATCGCCTTCAGGTGCTCGCTGACGCCCGGAGCTTCCTGCGCCGGTACCCATCCCGCTATCAGCGAGGTGGCCTCGGTGCGGCTGAGCCCCTGCTCTGCCCTGACCAGGCCGAGTTCCATCCCGATCATGGTTTCCATCGCGTTCAGGTACGGCGCGAATTCGTCGGCAAGCGACCGTATCCGCATATCGAGCCTTTCCAGTTCCTTTTCAAGGCGCTGGTGCTCCTTCTCCTTTTCCGTGCACAACGCGTCCGTTGTTGTTCCTTCAGCTTCGGGAAGGGCCTCACGCTGAAAGCCCGCCTTTTGCAGGGCCCGCTCGAGGGATTCGGAACCCTGACGGGTCGTCATTGCGAGTACCGGCATCCGGCCCTTTTTTCCTTCAAGCGCCACGAGGGCCACCTTGTTGCCAAGTTCGGCCCGAAGGCTTTCGAAGTTCTTCTCCGGGAGGCTCCCCGTTACAAAATGAAGGAACGAAAAGTGATCGGGGCTGTCCAGCGGCACATCGAGCCCGCGGTAATCCGACACCTGGTCGCGCAGCGCAATCAATTCCCTTTGCCGCTGCTTGTAGGCTCTTCGAAGGTCGGACACCTCGTCGATGTGCTCTTCCATGGAGCGCAACCTCTCATCGATCCCGGCGAGATCCAGCCCGGCAGGGGGTTCACCGGCAGCAGGCATGGGGATTTCGACGAGGCGCCGGATCTCTTCGATGCGCAGCCGGAAACGCTCATAGCGCGCTATTTCGGCACTGAAGTCGCGAACTCCCAGGGCTGCCGTTTCCGGTCCCGGAGGCAGACGTGTTAATTGTACCACTCCCAGGCGGCCGAGGGTCTGAAGCACCTCCCGCTCGTCCTTTTCCAGGATTATGGCACTCAGCCGCATCATCGGGGCGGGTTTAAACATGGGAAGCCTCCATGTCCACGCGCGGGATCATCCGCGCCCGTATGACATCCTCGCCGATACACCTGCGAACACCCTCGGAGATCGTGATGAGGTTCCCCACCTCCAGGCGACGGATAGCCACGTACCCGACAACTACCCCGAAACCCATATGGCTTCGCCGGAAAGCGGTGTTTGCAAGGCGGTAATAGCGCCGCCATGCCAGATTCTCCATCAGGGATATCTGAATGGTTGAAGATGACTCGCCGGCCCCGCCCTCCAGGGGCAGGGGATCGATTGCACGCATGACGGCTCGGCCTACCGCGATCCATGGGTCGTGGTCATTGAGCATGGCGGTGAAGGTGGTACGGGATATCCGGGTCCCCGGGACATGAAAGGGCAGCAACTGGTCCGCTGTCAGACCGTAGTTGAATCTTCCCCGCAGGACAAGCACAAGATGAAAGATGTCCGCCTCCTGGTATATGACCGCTTCCGTCTCGTCCCGATCCCGGGAGGAAAGCTGAGCGAACCGTGCCAGGAGTTCGCTCAGATAGCCGCTGTCCAGGGCCGCCTCCAGGAAGAAAGGCCGTGCATTTTCCGTGTGATCCCTGATTGCTTTCTCGAGGCCCTTGCGGAGAGGTCCGAAAGGGAGCAGTGTCGCGAAGTCAGTCAGCGACCCCGCTTTCACCAGTGATTCGACCACTGCCGCCGTCTGCCCCGGCAGGGGAACAAGACGTTCCGTCACCTCTTCAAGGGGGGTTTTTGTAATGGATGCCCTGAGGAGCACTTTTATATTTTCGGCCTCGAGGCGGGCGGGCATCCAGTCGATCAGGTGCGCCTCGGCCCGGTCCAGGTGGCCGGGTAGGGTGGAGAATTCGCCGGCAAGCTCCTCAATAAGGTGTCGCTGAAAGTCCGTGGTCCCCCGGAACTCACGTTCGGGAAAGACGGCCCGCATGAATTCCTGAAGGTTCCCGATGCGGGAAAGGGCGTCGAGCCTCTCCCCTTCAAACATCGAACTGCGCCGGCCATGAAGGCGGGCGACAAGATAGTCGAGGTTCCCTGTCATTGGCCTCCTTAAGGCCCTGTCACGGCTTGCATATGCACCGGACAACCTTTTCAACGACACGTCTTCTGCCAGCCTCGTCAATTCCGACCTGTTTGTCGATCTTTGCGACGGCCCGGACCAGTCTTTCTTCTTTTTCCTTCTCGGCCGCCTCGACGGCGGCCGCCACGATGCACTCAGCCTCAGCATTGGCTTCCACATTCGCCTGAGCGGCTATATCCCGGGCCTTCCTCCGTGCCTCCGACAGAATGCGGTCGGCCTCCGCCCTTGCCTCTTCGACGGCGCCCTTTGCCTCGGCCTCGGTTGCCACGATCTTCTGGATCACGTCACGCACGAAAACCTCCTCATGAGCACGAGCGCAGCGGTTTGAATGGCTTGAGCAAATTGAACGCCGGAAGGAGATGCAGCGGTTTTGAACGGCTCGAAGTCTGAAAAACCAATGGGATCTTCAGTGGGGGGCGTGCTTACCTGCCTCCGCATTTCTCATCACCCTTTCCTAATCTGACCGAGGCAAACCGGATGCAGGAGTGATAAGAGCCGCACTGGTCTTAAACAGGCCGAAGGTTCATAATATCAAGTATAGCGTCAACTTTCATAAACACAAGTACGGGGGTATGAAGCTGGCAGGAACAAAACGTTCTTTTCAATGAATTGGATTTGTGATAAATAGTCAACTACCAGCAACGTAAAAGGTGAGCCGCCGGGCGGGGTGCCGATGACCGAGACGAAACTTGCATATAAAACAGTCACGAACATGAGACAAAGCTCGAGGCAACCCGTGCGAGCCCAGAGGAGGGCCGAAAACTTCTTCTACAATCAGATACTGCAGGAGCTTAAGGACCAGTTCCTGGAATTCATGAACGACGGTTTTTCGGCACAGCTCATCAACGAGAAGACGAAAAGACTCGTTGACGACTTTATCGCCAACATCGGTAATATCCGCCTCGACAGGCTCAATTCGGTCCGCTTCTTCATCGAACATGAGGAACTCTTCGGAAGCATCACGGGAATCCTCGGCGGGCTGCCCCAGAAGGACAGGATAAACGACCTCTTAAACAGTGCCGATATGACGCGCAAATATTCCATCGTCCTTACCCTGCGGCCCCCCGGCGCCGAACAGATGAGCGACCGGCGCCCGACACAGGACCCGGTCACCACGAGTATCATAATGGATGTTCTGACGCGCTGGCTAGCCTTCGCACGCGAGCGGCAGCAGGTACTGGACGGCATCCTTGCCGGACTCGAAAAAACTGAGGCCAGCGATCTGGAACAATACAGTTGCCTGCCCGACATGATACGGGACATTTCTCTCAATATAGGAACATACGGAGAGCTCCAGGCGATCATAGAAGATATCATGAACAAACTGCTGTCCCGGAAGGACCTGAAACCGACAGCAAAACGCTGGTTCTGGGAAAAGGTTATCGTTCAGGGCGTCGAGCTCATCAACGCCTATTGCCACGATGAAGAATGCCTGCCTGACTGCCGGAAGATCCACGACCTGGCATTGGAGACAACAGCCGGGATCCTCTGCCTGATTTACCCCGACCATTTTCCGGATAGTACCGATGTTGTTGCAGCGCAAATAAGAGAACGGTATTTCGAGATCAGGTATCCCCAAAATGAAGAGGACGCTTTCATCAGAAATCTCTTCTCCCGCCATCTCGATGAAGAAACAAAATTGATTGATCGGTCACACCATTAGGTCGTTTCGTCCTCCCGGGCTTTTCTCATTTTCTTTGAACCTTTAGAATCAACCCTATATGATACGCAGTGCCAAAAGCAAACGGTCGGGGGGGCTACAACAAGACCGCTTGCGGAAATTCCAGGCGATTGAAAAGATCCGTTTCTTACACTACCCAACCTCAAATTGCCGGTTCCGGTTCAAAGACCTCCGCGTCTTGGCTTGCCTCCGAACCTTTCATCCCGGGTTCTGAACCTGATCTTCGACCGGCACAAAAAAAGGCGGGGTAACCAGACCCCGCCTTTTCACTTTCACCGTTTCTGTTTATTTCTTTGTCTGAAGGTATTCGTCTATTGCCTTTGCCGCCTTGCGTCCTGCGCCCATGGCGAGGATAACGGTTGCGGCGCCGGTTACGATGTCGCCGCCGGCGAATACGCCCTCGCGGCTCGTCTGTCCGGTTTCCTCATCCGCCACGATGTTTCCCGATTTCTTGAGTTCCAGGTCCGGCGTGGTAGACGTGAGGATGGGGTTCGGGCCCTGGCCGATGGCGACGATGACGACGTCCACATCGAGGACGAAATTGGAGCCCTTAATCTCGACGGGCCTCCTCCTGCCTGACGCATCGGGCTCGCCGAGTTCCATCTTCACGCATTCAAGTCCCTTCACCCAGCCCGCATCGTCGCCAACCACCCTGATGGGGTTGGTAAGCAGCCTGAAATCAATGCCCTCTTCCTCCGCGTGGTGTGCTTCTTCCGCACGGGCGGGCATTTCTTCGCGGCTGCGGCGATAGACGAGGTACACATCAGCGCCAAGGCGCTTCGAGACCCTGGCGGAGTCCATGGCCACGTTACCGCCGCCGATGACCGCCACTTTCGAGCCAACCCTTATGGGCGTGTCGTATTCGGGGAAGAGGTACGCCTTCATCAGGTTTGCCCTCGTCAGGAACTCGTTGGCGGAGTAGACGCCGTTCAGGTTCTCGCCGGGGATGTTAAGGAAGTAGGGAAGGCCTGCGCCCGTGCCGATGAAGGCAGCGTCACAGCCCTGGGCGAAAAGCTCGTCGAGGGTGACGGTCTGGCCGACAATGGAGTCGACCTTCACCTTGGCGCCGAGTTTCTCGAGGTAGTCAACTTCGCGCTGCACGATCGCCTTGGGGAGACGGAATTCGGGGATGCCGTAAACAAGCACGCCGCCCGCCTTGTGAAGCGCTTCGTAAATGGTGCACTCGTGGCCTATCTTCGTCAGCTCGCCCGCTACGGTGAGGCCGGAAGGGCCGGCGCCGATGATGGCGACCTTCTTGCCCGTCTTCTTCGGCATCGCAGGTACGCGGACATCGCCGAGACCGAGTTCATAGTCCGCGGCAAATCTCTCGAGGCGGCCGATGGCGACGGGCTCCGATTTCTTGCCGAGGATGCATTTCGACTCGCACTGTGATTCCTGGGGACAGACCCTGCCGCAGACGGCGGGAAGGCTGTTCGTTTCCTTGATGACATGAATGGCGGACATGAAATCGCCTTCCTTGATCTTCGCGATGAACTGCGGGATCTGGACGTTGACGGGGCAAGCCTCTACGCAGGGGGGCTTCTTGCAGCCGAGGCAGCGCTGGGCCTCCATCATGGCGTTTTCTCTTGTGTATCCCAGGGCCACTTCGCCAAAGTTCTGGATCCTCTGCTTAGGTGCCTGCTCCGGCATTTTCACGCGTTTACGGGCCTTCTTGACGGCCTTTTCCTGGGCGTCGATCTTGCACTTGTGGTCCCAGAGGGCGCGCCGCTCTTCGCGGTTGTACATCTTCTGGCGGAGCATCAGTTCGGGAAAGTCCACGGAGTGGCCGTCAAATTCAGGGCCGTCGACGCAGACGAACTTGGTCTCGCCGGCGATGGTGGCGCGGCAGCAGCCGCACATACCGGTGCCGTCGACCATGATCGTGTTGAGGCTGACGACGGTGTTGATGCTGAATGGACGGGTCACGTCGGTGACGGCCTTCATCATGATGACGGGGCCGATGCCCACGACGAGAGCTATATTGCTGGCACCGCGCTCCTCGATGATCTTCTTCAGGACGTCGGTGACAAATCCATGGTGTCCATAGGTGCCGTCATCGGTGGTTACGTGCACGGTGGTGCTCGCCGCCTTCATCTCTTTCTCGAGGATGAGCATGCTCTGCGACCGGGCGCCGATGATGGATATGACCTCATTGCCCGCCTCTTTGAGGGCCTTGGCTATCGGCAGAACGGGGGCCACGCCGACGCCGCCGCCGACGCAGACAACGGTGCCGAACTTCTCAATGTGGCTCGGCTTGCCCAGAGGGCCGACGACGTCGAGAAGGGCGTCGCCCGCCTCGAACTTCGCGAGCTTCTGGGTAGATGTGCCGACTTCCTGGAATATGATGGTGATGGTGCCTTTCTTGCTGTCATAATCGGCAACGGTGAGGGGGATGCGCTCGCCCATGTCATTGCCGCGGACGACGACAAACTGTCCGGCCTTCACCTTCCTGGCAATGTCGGGAACATAAAGCTTGTACATGGTGATCGAAGGAGCCAGAATTTTCTTCTCCACGATCTGGTTGATTTTCGTTGTTTTTTTGGTAGCCATGACGTCTCCTTTTTAAAAGTTTAATTCTATCAAAATAGTTACTTTTCGTTCATCTGTTTCAGAGGCAACTTGACGGTAAACACCGTTCCCTGCCCGGCTTTGCTCTCGACCTCTATACGCCCGAAATGGGATTCCACGATCCTTTTTACGATGGAAAGCCCCAATCCCGTGCCTGTGGTATAGCGCGTGTTGGGCCCCTGCACCCGGTAGAACTCGTCGAAAATGTTGGGGAGGGACGCCTCGTCAATGCCGATACCGGTATCGCTCACGCCTATGCTGAGATAGTGAGCCTCCGTTGCGGCCCTGACCGTGACCTTGCCGTTCTTGACATTGTACTTCATGGCATTGGACACGAGGTTCGTGAGCAGTTGTTCCATCTCGGCTTTGTCGGCTTCGATGAGGGGCAGTTTTTCAGGTATATCGACAAAAAATGAAACGTCCTTTGTCGAACCCTGGACCTTGAAGAGGTCGACGGTGCCTTCGATAATCTCCGTCATGTCGAGGAACTCTTTTTTCCTTACCACTTTTTTCGATTCCAGTTTTGCGAAGAGCAGGAGGTCGTTGACGAGGTCCATGAGAGAATGCGCCCTCAACTTTGCCCGCTCCAGCATCTGGCGGTTGAATTGCGGGTCCGTGCCCGCAACACCCGTGAGATAGGCGTTGAGATACCCCTCAATGGCGCCCAGCGGCGCCCGAATCTCGTGCGCCACCATCCTCACGAACTGCGATTTTATTTCTTCGACCTCCTTGAGGCCTGAGATATCGCGAAATGTGCAAACGACGCCCAGATTCTCGCCTTTTTCATCGCGTACTCCCGCCACTATGACCATCAAGGTCTTCGGCACCTCCCCGGCCAGAACCACCTCTTCCGAGATGATTGTGTACTGGGAAAAATCAGGAGAGAATGCCTTGTTGATAACATCGATCAGATCTTGCTGCTTCAACGCCTTCTGGAAGTCCATCCCGACCCCGGAATCGTCGACCCTGCCCGTTACGTTGAGCATCTTGACTACCGCCGGGTTCCACAGGACAAGCTGGTGTTCGCGGTTTATGACGAGGATGCCGTCGGCCATCGAGTTAACGATGGTATGCAGCTTCGATTTCTCGCTTGCCACCTCGAGGAGCCGCTGATCCCTTTCTTCGCGCAGCTTTTCCTTTTCAATGGTGAGCCGCCGCTTGTCGAGGCCCCTGCCCAGAACCGCCAGAAGCTGGTCCGGGTTGAAGGGCTTGGGTATGTAATCGTAGGCGCCGTGTTTCATCGCGTCAACAGCCGTCTCCACCGTGGCGAACCCGGTGATGACCACCAGGATGATGCCCGGATCGATCTGCCGCACATGTTCCATCAGCTCAAGTCCGCCCATGACGGGCATCATGAGGTCGACAAGGATAAGATCGTAGGGTTTTCCCTTGACCATCTCCAGCGCGAGTTTACCGTTTTCGGCGACATCGACGCCGTACCCCTCGGATATGAGAATCCTCCGGCACCCTTCACGGATACCTTTTTCATCGTCGACAACAAGGATGTTGACAGGTTCGGCCATTGCCATTCCCGAAGGATACCCCTATTTCGCCCTTTCGATGAGGGCGTTTATTCTTTTTACCAGTTCTTCCGGCTCAACCGGTTTTGCGACGAAATCATCCGTCTTCATCCAGTAGCCATCCTGATCCTGCGAAAAATCATATCCCGTCTCACCGGCAACGGCGGAGATCATCAGGATGGGGATCTGTTTGTAGCGGGGATCCGCCTTGATCGCCTTGGCAAAGCTGAAACCCGTGTCGTGTTTCTCGAGCATGAGGTCGAGGAGGATGAGGTCCGGGACTTCGAACTGAACCTTGTCCATTCCCTCGCGAGCCGAGAATGCCGTTTCGACCTCGAACCCGTTGTTCTCAAGGACAGCCCTATTGAGATCAACGAAGTCGACGTCGTCATCAATGATTAGAATTCTTTTTTGTGCCATGGTTCCTTCTCCCTGTATTTATATTTTGATTTGCCGCTAATCCTTTGGCCTGCGATAGTATGCCCGTACCTTCCGCATTGACGGGCAGGGTGATGATGAATGTGCTTCCCTTTCCCAGTTCGGTCTCAACGTCGATCTGTCCGGAATGGCGCTCGACGATGCCGTAGGAGATCGCGAGCCCGAGCCCTGTACCCTTCTCCTTGGTCGTAAAGAAGGGGTTGAAGAGCTTGCCGATATTTTCCGGCGGGATTCCCGGTCCCGTGTCGCGGATCTTTACGCTGATGACACCGGCGTCGTGCGCCGTCGTGATCGTGAGAGACCCCTTGCCTTCCATCGCCTGTGCCGCGTTGAGCATGATGTTCAGAAAGACCTGCTTAAGCTGCGTCGCATCGGCGAAAAGCATGGGGATGTCGTCCCCCAGGGTCTTCTTGATCTTGATGTTTTGAAAGAGCACCTGGTTCACAAGAAGGCTCAGGGTTTCCTCGATAAGGTCGTTGATGTTGGTCTCTCCGGGTTTGAGCTTTGTCTCCCGGGCGAAGCTTAAAAGCCCCTGGACGATCGCCTTTGTCCTGTCGGCCTCGGTTATGATAAGGTCGATGTCTTCCTTTCTCGGATCATCGGCCTCGAGGGACCTCGCCAGGATATGGGCATAAATGGTGATCGTTCCCAGAGGGTTGTTTATCTCGTGGGCTACTCCGGCCGCAAGCTGCCCGAGGGCGGCCAGCTTTTCCGTTCTTATGAGCTGGAACTGGGCCTGTTCCAACTCCTGGTGGGACTGCTGCAGTTCCCTGTGGGACTTTTCAAGCTGCTGGTAGATGCGTTTCGAGTCTTCCAGGAGGTACGGCAGGCAGTATTCGGCCTCCGATATGCCCTGCACGACCGCGACGGCCTTTTCCCGGCAGGTATTGTAGCCGCAGGAACGGCAATCGAGGTTGTTGTGCGGGGGAAGCTTGTTTATCTTCTTGAGGACCGCGCGTATCTGCTCTTCCGTCGGATCGGGGAGCTTCTGAACACCCGGCTGATGAGTGCGCGTAATGTCTATGTCGGCGAAGTCTCTCAATGTCTTTTGCAGCATCGAGGCCGACAGGGGATTGAACTGCGATTTGGCGTACCGCGATACGATCTGCCTGCGTCCCACGACCGAGAGCTCCCGCTCGACAAAAGGACCGTCCACGCAGCCGTCACAGAAAACAAGATCGAGAAATTTCGCCTGTATGGACCCTTTCGCAAGCTGGTTCAAGGCGGCTATGACACGTCTTCGCCCGTAGGCGACGCTCACCTCGCCCACAAGGACGTCAAAGCTGTGCCCCAGGCTCCGGTTGAGCCCCCCTATGACGGGAACGATCCTGCCGAGCGCCGATGCGGCCCCGTCAAAGGGCGCCTCGTCGACGTGCCTCGGGTTAATCCCCGCTTCGGCGAACATGAACCTTATGTCGCGAAAGGTAATGACGTGATCGATGGCATCCGAGGTCTCCTCGTGGTCCATTTCACCGATCCGGGCCAGGCACGGGGCAATATAAACAACCCGCCAGCCGGCTCCTTTCACCTTTTTGATCGCCCTTCCCGCCGCCACCATGGGGGACACGATAGGCGCAAGGTTGTCGATAAGCTGGGGAAGGTATTTCTCGATATAGGAGACGATGACGGGGCAGAAAGAGGATATAACGGGTTTTTTAAGGTCGCTCGCGAGAAGCTTCCGGTACGCCCCGCTTATGAGCTCGGTGCCTACGGCGCCTTCCCACACCTCTTTGAACCCCAGCGCCTTCAAGGCATAGCTGAAACCCCAAGGGGTTACGTTGTCAAGTACCGCCGGAAAGGCGGGATCGATGCAGGCCACAACGTTTTCGTTTTCCTTGATCAAATCCCTGACGACACTTGCGTCGCTTTGATACGTCATTGCCCTGTGCGGGCACCCCGTAATACAGTTGCCGCAGAGTATGCACCGGTCCGGGATGATGCGTATTGATTCCTTCTCGAGTTTAATGGCCTTTGCGGGACAGAGCTGGACGCAGTAAAAACACCTGCGGCATTTACGGTTATTGACCTCTACCCTGGAATCTCCCCGGCATTCTTGTGTCATGAGATCGCGTACGGTATTCATCCAAATACACTGCAAATTTAGTAAATTACCACAAATATTACAGTAATTGGGGGGCTTTGTCAATGAATGGAACACATGGTTCTCAGGGGAAGCTGAGCGCCCCTTTCGGACACCCCTTCACACAAAGCCCGCACTTAAGGCAATCGCCCTTGAAGCTCATGGTTTCGCCCTTTTTCATCTCCGAGGGGGCGAGCTGCATGGGGCATGTCTTCGCACAAAGGCCGCAGTCTATGCAGGCGTCCTTGTCCATTGTGAGTTGGTAACGATTCCTTCCGACCCAGCTCGACAGGCTTCCGATGGGACAGATCGAACACCAGGCGCGCTGATGGAGGACCAGGGCCATAAAAGCTCCGACGACAGTGGTGACGGTCAGGAGAACGACAAAGAACCTGCCGATGGCATAAGGATCGGGCCAGAGCCGTACGATCTGATAGGTGAGCATGGTCATGAGGAAAATAATAACCCCGGCCCTGACCATTGCGCCTCGTAACCAGCGGGGCATTCTCCGTTCCGGGCTTATCGCTTTCATATATGTATCGGCAAAGGATCCCCGGGGGCACATCCAGCTGCACCACTTCCTCCCCCGAACGGCGGCGAGTCCGACGCCGGCGACCATGCACAGGGGGATGAAATACCCTATCAGGGAATAAAACCATCCCGCTGCAAGCAGAACGAGGAAGAGCGACCCGAAGAGAACCTGCCTCAACCGCCTCGATCGTTTCGCCTCATCAAGGACTTTCTTTCCCGACTGTGGATTTTGTTTCATGATGTCATCTCTTCTTGTTTCTTTCATCGGTTCCTCACCTTTTGATACGTCCAACCGGCGTTACAGGACATCCTGCATGCTTTTCGAAAGGCGCTCCTTCTGTCTGAGGGTCTCGAGGAGAACGTCCCGCATGATAGAGCAGGCTTCGGTAATCCTGGGGCTCGCCAGCCGGTAATAGACCACGGTACCCTCCCGGCGCGACACAAGGAGTCCTTTTTGTTTAAGGATTGAAAGATGCTGGGACATGTTGGCTTTGTTTATCTCGATCTTTTCAAGCATCTGCCCCACAGACCTTTCCCCGTCCTTAAGCAGACCGAGTATCTGAAGCCGCCGGGAATTGGCAAGCGCCAGGCACACATCAGCCTGCAATTCGAAAACCTCTCGTTCTTGCTGAGGGTCCATTTTCGCTCCTTTGGTTTATTTGTTGCTTTGTTTCATCATATCTAAATTAGATTAAAGCCCGATCCTGGATTTGTCAAGGGAAGAAAAATGAAATAGGCCCTATAGGACTTATACGACCCATGGGACCTATTAGAAGAACTTTGTTCGTTGAAGGCTATCTGGACAGGCAGCGGATGATCTCGCCAAAGTACATCCTGTGGTAATCTTTCTTAGGGTAAAAACCGTCGATTTCGGGGATAAGAAAATTCCCGGGGAGGATGTCCTGAAAATAGATCTTTCTGCACTCAATAACGAGTCGCGACTGGGCGAAGTATACTGTGTCTTCGCCGAAGACCGGGGTGAGGCCCGTTTGGGCCACCTTATTGACATCCCTGCCTGATTTTGTGCCGCAATACGTTAAGGCGTCGCGGTATTGCTCATCAAAGAAACTCAGACTGAACGACCAGGAGCGTTCCATGAACTCATAGGTGTATCGGTTCGGGCGAACGAGACACATAGCGACCCGTTTATCCCACATGACGCCAAGACCGCCCCAGGCGCCGGTCATCGTATTGAAGGAATCCTTCGTTCCCGCCGTTATCAGCATCCAATCCGCCCCGATGAGCTTGAAAGGGTTCCGCCCGATATCCTCAGGCTTCGTTTCCTGAAATACGGTATTCATGGTGACCTCCAAGGAAAAAGTTTCAAGTCCAAGTCTCAATATTATACTATGTTTTTCGTCGAAAGACCGTCAAGCTCATTCCTCCGTCATCCCGGCGGAAGACCTTTGTCGCGGTAGCAAACATATATACGAGGTGACAACAAGTGCGAAAAACAACGGTGAAATATCCGGCCTTTCGCCGGAATGACGAACAATGGAATGTCCGGTGGGATTCTGACTTTTACCCCGACTCTGGAACTGGAACCTTGAACCTTCAACCCGGAACCGTTTCCGGGGGGTTAAGGTTTTCGATGGTTGACCGATTACTTTCTCGCAGGGTGGTTTTTGGGGTACCTGCTGGGCGGAGGTAAAGGTTATGGTATGGTATGGTAATTCGCGAAGAATCATACGGGAAACGGGTCATACTTTTTCCCGGAGATTATTATGTGACAGACAAACAGGTCAGGATTTCCACCCTTCTTGGTTCATGCGTTTCCGCATGTCTTTATGATCCCGTGAACCGGGTGGTGGGCATGAACCACTTTCTCCTGAGCAACAGGCGCTATACCAATGACATGCCTATAGTTATCACCGAAGCAGGCCGCTACGGTGTACATGCCATGGAGCTTATCATAAATGGCATGCTGAAGCTCGGCGCCGAGAGGAAACACCTCAGAGCCAAGGTCTGCGGGGGCAGTTCCCTGCTCGTGCCTAAGGACGGGAAGGACAGTTTTCACTGCGTCGGCAGGGTCAATTGCGCTTTCATCGAGCAATTTCTTCGCAACGACGGCATCAGGATAGTCTCTTCCGACCTGGGCGGCGATACAGGCAGGGTCGTCCATTTCGACACCCATAACTTCTGCCTCTACATAAGGAAGATCAAAAAGGTTTCCCTCGAAGGCCTCGGTATAAGGGACAAGGAATACTGGAAACGGGAACTGAAACGGCACCGGGACGAAGGGACTGCGCCGGATATCTGGGGATGAAGAGCGGCTTCACATTTTTCGAATTGCGTGAAAAAAACAGAAAACACGTGTATCGACAGTCTGCTGAACTGCAGGTTTTTTTAAATGGCCGGACCGCCTGAATAGCTTTAACCGCTTGAGCCGCTTGACAGCGCGTATTTTAAAACCCCCCTGTTCCGTCCCCTGAACTTATCCCATGTGTCCAGGAGTTTACGTCCCCCCCACGTTTCGCGACTGAAACTACGGGACTTCAAACCGGAATGACGGTTTTTTGTCCTATCACGTTCAAGCGGTTCCAGCTATTCAAGCGGCCCGGGCCGCTTTTTTACTGCTTTTCCATCGTCAGGTATTCATGTATGGCCCGGGCCGCTTTTCTGCCGGCCCCCATGGCGAGGATGACCGTCGCCGCTCCGGTCACTATGTCGCCGCCTGCCCATACCCTGTCGCGGGTAGTCTTTCCCGTTTCGGGGTCGGCGACAAGCGTTCCCCGTTTCGTTGTATCAAGGCCCGGTGTTGTCGCGGGGACAAGGGGATTCGGACTGTTGCCGATGGCACACACCACGGCATCCATCTGCATCCGGAAATTGGAGCCCGGCATCTCGACTGGCACCCTTCTGCCTGAGGCATCGGGCTCACCGAGCTGCATCTTGATACATTCTATCTCCTTCACCCAGCCGTTCTCGTCGCCTATATATGCGACAGGCAGGGTGAGCACGTCGAAGATCACTCCCTCTTCCTCGGCATTCTCGGCCTCTTCCGCACGGGCCGGCAGCTCGGTGTGGGAACGCCGGTAGACTATGTGTGACTCGGAGGCGCCCATGCGAAGCGCAGTCCGGGCTGAATCCATGGCAACATTGCCGCCGCCGACAACGGCTACCTTCAGATGCTTCTTCACCGGTGTTGCCGAACGGGGATACTGATACCCCTTCATGAGGTTCATGCGGGTCAGGTATTCGTTCGCCGAATAGACACCGTTCAAGTTCTCTCCCGGGATGCTCATGAACCAGGGGAGCCCTGCGCCGGTCCCGACGAAGACCGCGTCGAACTCCTCGAGGAACTCGTCGATGGAACGCGTCTTCCCGACAACGAAGTCGGTAAACACATTCACCCCCAGGGCCTTCAGATAGTCCACTTCCCGCTGAACGATCGCCTTGGGAAGGCGAAATTCGGGAATACCATAAACAAGGACGCCCCCGGCCTTGTGAAGCGCCTCGAAAATGGTCACTTCATGACCGAGGAGAATAAGGTCGCCGCCGACGGTGAGTCCGGCGGGCCCGGAACCGACAATGGCCACCTTTTTGCCCGTGGGCTTCGCTTTCTGAGGCAGGTCCACTTTCCCCTCGCTTGCCTCCCAGTCGGCGAGGAACCGCTCAAGGCGGCCGATTGCAATCTCGGCCTTCTTGTTGCCGAGGATGCATTTCGACTCACACTGGGACTCCTGAGGGCAGACCCTTCCGGACACTGCCGGCAGGCAGTTCTTTTCCTTGAGTTTCTTTATCCCCGCCCTGAAATCGCCCCTGGTGATACAGGATATGAAGCCGGGGATGTCTATCTCCACGGGACAGCCTGTCACGCAACGCGGCTTCTTGCACTGGAGACAGCGCGAAGCCTCCGCCAGGGCCAGCTCTTCTGTGTAACCCAGCGCAACCTCATCGAAATTGTTTCGTCTCATCTCGGGAGACTGTCTCGGCATGTCTCTGCGATTGAGATCTATCTTACTTGTCTTTTCCTGAATTTTATCTTCATTCATGCCAGGCACACTTCCCTTCGTTATGCGCGTGTGCGTCGCTCCTGCGGAAAAAGATGGTTTCTTCCGTCATGTACGCCTTCCTGCGCGCGAGAAATTCCTTCCAGTCAATGTCGTGTCCCATGAACTCGGGGCCGTCCACACAGGCAAATTTCATCTGTCCGCCGACGGTCACCCGGCACACGCCGCACATCCCGGTACCATCGATCATGATGGGGTTCAAGTTAACCACGACAGGGATTCCCAGGTCTTTCGTAACCTCCGACGTATGCGCCATGAGATAGGTGCATCCGTTGACAAAGATCCTGGCCGGCCGCTCGGGCATGCCGTGTATGACGTCCGGCAGCCGGCTGACGTGGCCTTTCTGACCCATGCTCCCGTCGCGGGTGATGGTGATTATCTTCTCCGACAACGGGATATATCGCTTGAGCCAGTAGATCAGGTATGAGCTCCTGGCCTCCAGCACCGTCGTGATCTTGTTTCCCTTCGCCTTCAACTCCTTCGCGAGGGGATAGAGGCTCCCTATCCCGTAACATCCTCCGACCAGCATGACGTTTCCGAAATTTTCGATGGATGTCGCGTTCCCCAGCGGGCCGACGCACGTCGCCACCTCATCGCCGGCTTTGAGCCGGGCAAGCACCGAGGTGGACGCGCCTACCTCCATGAAAACAATGGAGATGGTCCCTTTTTCAGCATCGTAGTCGGCGATCGAAAGGGGAACACGCTCACCTTCGTCGGTACCTCGGACGATGACAAACTGTCCGGGCTTTACCTTCGAGGCGATCTGTGGTGACTCTATTTCTAGCAGATGCATATTTGGAACGATCATCGACCGTTCTATGACCTTATTCACTTATGCCTCCTTTCTTCTATCGCCTTCATACCGGCTACATGATCGTGAAGGGGCACTCCACGGAACGCTGCCGGCGGCGCCGCGTCCCGGCCCAGTCCGAGGGGGTTGCCTGCCGCCGCCGCCTTGCCTTCCATGACCACCTTTTTCCTCGGGACCCGCCTCTCCTTGCCCGAGAAACCGGGGATCGACTTCTTGATCTCCGACTGGATGGCCGCGAGAGAATTGTATTTCAAAGCTCCCTTTTTCATCCTCGCCGCGATACCCGATATGATCCACCAATCGGGTTTGGATTCCGCGAAAGGAGCCGATGCCCGGTTGAAAGTGAGAATTTTGCCCTCGGAGCTTATCGTTGTCCCCGGCGACTCGGTAAAGAGACCGGCAGGCAGGATAAGGTTCGGATCGAACCCTGAAGGTGCGGGCAGGGCATTTTCATAGATCAGGTATTCACATTTCGGCATTTCCGGCGAAGGCGCCTCGCCAATAAAGTAGCCGACCTTCCGGCCTTGCTTGAGATCGATGACGCCCACCGGGTCTTTAAGCTTGAGTACCCCGTCGGATTTCAATCCGCCCGGCTTCAGACCCGGTAAGGCCCCCATGGCGAGCATGCCCATGAGGTTGGTATAGGGATGACAGACGGTAACCTTCCATCCGAGATTATCCCTCATGGCAAGGACGCGCTCGAATATCTCCTTGCGTTTGCCCGAAAAAATGGCATCGGGCCCGATGATGACAACATTGCGTTCGCCCTTTTTGAATAACGATGCCGCCGCTTTGCTCTTCCTGGTTCCATTGCCCGACATGGACTTCATGATGCCGTCCATGAATTCCGGCCATTTTGCCGCGTCGGACTGAAAGGCCTCTTCGGACAGCATGTCAAGGTTGCACTCATCTTCGCTGACAGTCACGAGAATGGCGCCTTTTTTGGCCGCTTTCTTGACTGCGATTCCCAGCGGGGTGAAACCGTAGGTGGTATCGAGACCGATGGTCAGGATTCCCTTTGTTTCCTCAATCGTATCTATCTGTTCCGACATTACGGCAAGGTCCACGAAAGATCTCAGGTCGCTGCCGAGATCGAATATGACCGATGAGAAGATTGCCTCCGTCCCGATGACTTCCCTGGCAAACCGCTGGGCAACGAAAAGGTCCTCATTGGAAAGCTGGGGTGACACGACAACAAAGGTATTTTTCGGCCCGGCCGCTTTGAGCTTCGCCGCGGCTTCGTCGAGTGCCTCTTCCCACGGAAGGAAGTCGTAGCCCTCAGGTTTGAGTATTGTCGGTCTGGCAAGTCTATCG
Source organism: Deltaproteobacteria bacterium UBA5205 (assembly GCA_002412715.1). Taxonomy (GTDB): domain Bacteria; phylum Desulfobacterota; class Syntrophorhabdia; order Syntrophorhabdales; family Syntrophorhabdaceae; genus Delta-02. Next base: position 23,971 of record DHVP01000029.1, on the reverse strand, counting down.
GGGCTCAAAACATATTCGGGTATGGCGAAACGCCCCTTCACGCAGATGAGACCGTGTTCCGTCGGCGAATCATAGTCGGCGCTGACATCCACAACCTCTCCTGCCTTGACCTTGATGTCAAGGCTACACCCGACGGGACAGTAGGGACACGTGGACTCGACAACCTCGTCAGGTTTGCCGGACCATTTGCTGGCCTTCGCCGACAATGCGCCCGTAGGGCACACGGCCACGCAGGCCCCGCAGAATTCACAACCTGCCTCGAGATGGGTGCGGGCAAACGCGGGCCCGACGGTCGTCAACTTTCCGCGCTGCTTGAAGCTCAATGTACCGTTGAGCCTGATGTCGTTGCAGACCCTGACGCAGCGGCCGCACAGAAGGCACAAATTGTAATCCCTGTCGTAAAAAGGGTCTTCCTTTTCGACGGGGAAATTCCTGTAGTACACCGGGTAGGACGTCTCCGTGAGACCCACCTTCTTTGTGACCTCCTGGAGTTCGCACATCTCGTCGTTAGGGCAGTAACGGCATCCCGTAGTGACACCCACCTTGCGGATCGTCCCCTGGAAATTTTTGCAGTCTGTCTGCTCCTCGCAGAAAAGGCAACTGGCAGGATGCTCGCTTAAGAGAAGCTTCAAAACCTCCTGCCGGAGAGTTCTCACCTCCGCGGTGTCGGTGCGGATCACCATACCGTCTTCCACGGGCGTGGTGCAGGACGTGGGGAAACCCCTGATCCCGTCAACCTCCACAACGCACAGCCTGCATGCGCCGTAGGAAGGCAGGTGCTCCAGGGCGCACAGCGAGGGTATGTCGATGTCGTTTTCTCTCGCCGCCTGAAGAATGGTCGTCTTTGCCTTCGCTTCTACTTTCCTGTTGTCGATGGTGATGGAAACCTTTTTCTCCTTGGTCATGATTGTCTCTCCGCTGTCCTGATCACGATTGCGTCGCCCGCGATAGCTTCGTAACGGCAGATCTCATAGCAGGAACGGCACTTGATGCACTTCGAGGCGTCGAGGTTGTGAGGCTCTGACCTCGGACCCGTTATTGCCCCCGTTGGGCAAACCCGGACGCAGGATTGGCATCCGGTGCACTTTTCCTTGATAACGCGGTATTCGATGAGGGATTTGCACACCGTGGCACGGCACTTGTGGTCCTTGATGTGCTCCAGGTACTCGTTCCGGAAGTACCTCAGCGTCGTCAAAACCGGGTTCGGTGCCGTCTGGCCGAGGCCGCACAACGCCCCCTTTTTGATGGTGTCGCCGAGGGTCCGCAACGCCAGAAGGTCATCCGGCGAACCTTCGCCCTCGCTTATCCTCTGGAGGATCTCCAGGATATGTTTCGTACCTACCCGGCAGGGCACGCACTTGCCGCATGACTCCTTCTGGGTGAAGTCGAGAAAATATTTCGCCAGGTCGACAATGCAGGTGTCCTCATCCATGACGATGAGCCCGCCGGAACCCATGATGGAACCGGCACTGGCAAGGGATTCATAGTCGACCGTCAGGTCAAGGAACTCCTCCGACAGGCACCCGCCCGAGGGCCCTCCCGTCTGGATAGCCTTGAAGGGCTTCTGCACGCCGCCGCCGATATCGAAGATGATCTCCCTCAGTGTCGTTCCAAGCTGGACCTCGATAAGACCGGGCCGGCGTATTTTGCCGACAAGAGAAAAGGTCTTCGTGCCGCGGTTGCCTTCCTTGCCGAACCGCGTGTACCAGTCGGGACCGTTTCTCAGGATATTCGGCAGCGTCCCCAGGGTCTCCACGTTGTTGATGATCGTCGGTGAACCAAAGAGGCCGGCTATGGCAGGAAAAGGAGGGCGCGACCGCGGCATACCCCGCTTGCCCTCTATGGAGCCGATAAGCGCCGTTTCTTCGCCACAGACAAATGCGCCTGCCCCCTCTTTGATTTTTATCTCGAAACTGAAATCCGAGCCGAGGATGTTGCTGCCCAGGAGACCATACTCCCGCATCTGGCCAATGGCCCTCTTGAGCCTCTCGATGGCAAGGGGATACTCGGCACGGATATAGACGATACCCTTGCTTGCGCCGATGGCGTAGCCGGCAATGAGCATGCCTTCCAGCACGGCATGCGGATCCGATTCGATAAGGGACCTGTTCATGAACGCGCCGGGGTCGCCTTCATCGGCGTTGCAGATGAGGTATTTCTGTTCGCCGGCCGCCTCCCTGCACACCGTCCATTTCCTGAAGGTCGGAAATCCGGCACCGCCGCGTCCTCTCAAACCTGCCTGGCGGACCGTCGCGATGACATCCTCTGGCGTCGATTTCAGCGCCTTCATGAACCCCTGATAGCCGTCTACGGCGAGATACTGGTCAATCTCCTCGGGATCGATGAGGCCGCAATTGCGAAGTACTATGCGGACCTGGGGCTTCAGCATCGGGAGATCGTAGAAGCGCGGGATACCATCGAAGTCTCCCGTTCCGAAATGTCCCAGGGCAAGTTTCTTATGAGGTGTCCCGTCTTGAAAGTGGGATTTGAGGATCATCTGCAGTGTTTTCGCGTTCACGTTATTGTAGCTGACGCGAGGCTCACCGGGCATCTGGATATCCACGAGCGGTTCGAGATAGCACGGGCCTATGCAGCCCACTTCGATGATACGGGCCGACTTCTTGTTCTCATCAAGGAAGGCCTTCACCGATTCCTTGAGGTCCAGGGCCCCCGCGGCCCTGCCGCAGGACGCGGCACCGATGTAAACGATGGGCTCCCTGTTCTCCTTGAGCTTCTCCCATTTACCTTTTGCCGAATCGATCTTCTTAGTGAGCTTATTCATAATTTTTCAATAACTCCGTCAGTTTGTTGACCGTCATCCTGCTGTAAATATCGCGATCGATCTGCACCACCGGTGAAAGTGCGCAACATCCGAGACAGGCAACGCGATCAAGGTCGTAACGTTTATCTTCCGTTGTTTCCCCGCAGTGAACATCCAGTCCGCGTTCGAGCATATCAAGGAGCGTCCCGCCGCCCCGGACATGACACGCCGTACCAAGGCAAACCTTGATTCCATGGCGTCCAGGCTCGGTAAAACGAAATTGCGCATAGAAGGATGAGACACCGTAAATCTGATTTTCCGAGATGCGAAGGTATCGGGAGATAGCCTTTACCGACTCCTCTCCAAGATACCCGAAGGCCGCCTGCACATCCTGAAGAATAGGGATCAGTTCATCGGGACTGCGGCCATGCTTCCCGAGGATTTTTCGAATTTGTTCGGGCATGGATCTCTCCTATGCCACAGCTTGTGTGGCGTTAACTGTAATCAGTCGCGCCGCGGGTAGTTTGAACAGATAAATTGAGATTTAGAAAGAAGTCACGTGATTGTTGAACCGGTTGCCGATAGCTCCGCGAATTTGCCCCCATGTACTCTCATTATTAAAGAAGGTTCAAATCAGTGTCAAGACAAAATTCATAAAAAAATGGATCGGCATAGATTCCCTAAAGTTACGTATCGGTCTTCAGACGGGCTCTTGAGGGTCCTCAGACCCCGGGTGTCGGTGCATTCAAAACCCGCCGGATCACCTCCGCCAGTTCGTGCCTGCCCAGGGGTTTCATGAGAAACTCTCTGATTCCTGCCGCTTTGGCTTTTTCCGGTGAGACGACCCCGCTGTGACCCGTGCACAGAACGATGGGAATGTCTGGACGTATCTTCAGGAACTTTTTGGAAAGGGTCAGACCGGTGAGCTTTGGCATGGTCTGATCCACTATGACGAGGTCAAAGCCAAAAGGATCGGAGGAAAAGGCGTCAAGTGCCTTAGCGCCGTCCAGAAAGGCAGTGACCGTATAGCCGAGACGTTCCAGCGCAGCGCGTCCCCATTCCACGATAAGCTCCTCGTCGTCGATAAAGAGAACACGTTCTGTGCCGGTTGGCGGCGCGGCTTCCGCGGAGCTATCGGGTTCCTCATGGATACGCGCCACGGGAAGGAACGCACGAAAGACAGATCCTATTCCGGGTTCGCTCTCGACTCTAATTGAGCCGTCAAGGCTCTTTACAATACCAAAGACTACCGCCAGGCCCATCCCTGTGCCCCGGCCCACCTCTTTCGTGGTGAAGAAGGGTTCAAAGATGTGCTGCATTGTATCGGGGCTCATGCCGGACCCCGAGTCTTCAACGGTGATCTCAACATATTCACCGGGCTTGATATCGGCATCCGGGATGGGGGAGATGGATTCAAAGGCGATATTGGCTATGCCTATTCTGATCGTCCCGGCCGCTTCTTTCATGGCTGAAGATGCATTTGTGGCGAGATTTATAAAGATCTGCCGGATATCTGAAGGAGATGCCACTACCGTGTCCCTCGTCGCTCTTGTCGCGAGTTCGATTTCAACGGTGCGGGGAAGAGAGGTACGTAAAGACCGGACTGTCTCTCTGGCCAGCCCGGAAACGGATAACGGCACTCTCGCGATCCCGGTGTTCCGGGAAAAAGCCAGGATCTGCTGAACCAGATCAGCCCCCCGCGAGGCGGCGCTGAGCACTCTGTGTATTTGTCGCACGCTCTTGCTTTCCGGAGGAAGATCGTCTTCAACCATCTCGGCAAATCCGATGATGGCAGCCAGGATGTTATTGAAGTCATGGGCGATGCCCCCGGCAAGCGTGCCGACGGCTTCCATCTTTTGTACCTGTCGTATCTCCTTTTCGAGCCTCTTCCTCTGGGTGACGTCGTTGCCTACGGCAAGTATCCCGGCGAAACGGCCCTCTTTATCATGTAAAGTCTTCGTGGTCCATGAAACCCAGACTCTTTCTCCGTCCCGGCGCTTGTTCTCGATCTCTTTTTCCCGGTAGTCCTCGGGGTGCTCGGCCATGTAAGCAAGGAGACCTTTTACGTTGAGGTGACCCGCGGCCTCCGAGGGCAGGACGGTTCCCACAAGGCCTTTACCCTCCAATTCGTCCATCGAATAGCCGAAGAAATCACGTCCGTAATCGTTGAGAAAGACGACACGGCCTTCGTTGTCGATGCGGACGATGACGCTGTTGACGCTCTCGACGAGGGCCCGGTATTTCTCCTCGCTCTCACGGAGCGCTTCCTCTGCCCTCTTTCTTTCCGAGATATCGATGATTGCGGTATAGAGCGAGACGGATCCAAGATCGCTTCCGGCCTGGCCGAAGGGAACGCTTTCAAAGCGGGCCCAGAACGCTTCCCCGTCGCTTTTTCGCAACCGAAGCTCGCAAGCAGCCCTTTTATTACTCTCAAGCACGTTCTGGTGGTGCCTGAAATATTCATCATTATGGTCCGGATCAACGTATTGCTGAAACGGGATACCCATAAGCTGCTGCCTGGGTAAACGCAGCAGCGCTGAGGCCGTCAGGTTCGCCTCATCTATCACGCCCTGGTTGAGGGTCAGGTAACCGACAGGCGCACAGTCGTAAAGATCGGCGAGTCTCCGTCTCCCCTCCTCAATGGCCTCCTGCATCTTCTTGAGTTCCTCATTCTGCATCTCCAGGTCCGCCTGGCGGAGGCGCATGCTTTCCAGCAGTCTTCGGGCATCTTCCAAAGATAGCATATCCCCGATTTCCGAATCCTTCAGGATAATATCCGAGTACCCATTACACCGGTCTTTTCCCCCCATACTCTTCCCCTGTCTGTCGCTGCCAACCCTACCCCCCTGCCTTGACCCTTCGGAGTTCCATCAATTATCCGGCGACCTCTTCAACGGGTCGTGCACGTTCCTGAACCCCCGGAGAGCCTGATTGGTCTGCGACTCTAAACGTCTTAATGTTAGAAGTAAATTATAAGCGTCTTTCGGGGATATGGCAACCGTGGTATCCCCCCCACCTGCTCCGGCGGCCTGGGGCAGGCCCTGGCGGGAGTGTTGAAAAAATATCGCGCGCGGATCGGGTACGGAAAGTTAGAAGCGCCGGGCTGGTTGGGCTGAAATAGGGGCTTCCTTATCCTGCCGCTCTGAGATGGGGCAGAAAAAACCCCGCGACGACGATCCCGCTGATAACCACGGCCAACACAATATATTTCAACATCCTGTCGTGATCAAATCGCTCCCCGGCGTTCGCGGCCGAGAAAATAAGGCCGAGGACAACAAACATACCGATCACGATAGCACCGTGTGTTACCCAGTGGTGCCCCATCGCCGATTTGAAAGCATTCATCACATCGCTGTTGAGTTCTTTAGCAACGAGGATCAGGGAGTTCAAAAGACTTGTCACGACCAGGGATAGACCGAAACCGGCGGCGCACCTTCCCATTCTTGCCTCTCTCATGCCTTACCTCCTCAACAATCCCATCGTTACACCTTTACTGATGATTCCGCCGGAGACTTCCATGAAAAGGCCGAGTAGAACGATCAGGACACCGATCCCAAGTATGAAACGCTTCGTTTTTTTTCCGGTAAGGGGAGTACTGCCGTAAACGGCTATCGGGAGATAGATGCTCAGGATCAGCATTACGAAGAACAGGTGTTCCTTCACTTCCATGAAATAGGTGTGCGCCCATGGCCACGAGCCGGCCTTAATGATGTCCCGGTGCTCTCCATAATAAAGCACATACCAGTAACCTCCGATCATATAAGACACAATGACGCACAAAGCAACGAGCAAGCTCAGCTTTTTCATCCGTGCAAGATTTGTCTCGGAGGCGTTCAGGACATCCACACACAGGGCCACGGCAAAGAGGATGGCAAACACGCCAAAAACCACGTGCGACATCATAACGAACTGATCAAGCATATGGCCGACCCTCTATCCTGTTCGGTTACCGCTTTAACCGACGCGCCGGACCGTCTTTTCCGGCAGTTGCGGTTATGACCAGCCACGGGAGGGGAAGCAGGAACCCGGTCGCACGGGAAGATGGCCAAGCAACCCTATATACTTATATTGTGCCCCGGGTGCGGAAATGTTGCAATCTGTTTTCAGGCTGCGGTGCCCCCGGCCGGTTGTCCGGAGCCCTTCTGCGCCTGACATCCCTCGGTGCAAAACAAAACGAATGATGATACAATACCGACGAAACCAGCCCATTTCGAAGGAGGCCGATCTTTGCACATGGGTCTTTTTTTCTCCATATACACCCTGCTCTGGATCCTGGCATGCATACTCGCCCTTGTCGTCTGCCTCTCGGACAGACGTTCTTTTGCATTCTCTCGCGGAGATTATTGGAAATTCCTTTTCTGTCCCTGGAAGCTCGCGACCTTCATCGTTGCCGCTGCCGCTATGGTCGTTATGGCACCCTACAGCGGCGATCCCACCTGGGACGCCGTTGACGCCGGGTTCATGTCGCTGATGACGTTTCTTGGCGCCCCGTGGGCGATCGGTTCCGTTTACAGGCTGGCAACGAGGAAGCTGCCTCTCAAACAGGCCCTGGTAATATTTGTCGTGTGGATGTTTACGGTGAGCTGGTCTTACGACCTGTACATTTTCTTTCGCGACGGGCATTATCCTGTCGCCTTGTTCTCAAGCATCTTTGCCTCTTCCTTCCTTTATGTCACCGCAGGTCTTTTGTGGAATCTTGACTGGAATCAAGGCAAGGGAGTCATTCTTTCCTTCAGGGAGAAAACCTGGCCGTACCCGTCACCTGCTGCATTCAGCAGAATCATCTGGTTCGCCCTCCCCCTGATGGCACTCGTAACCGCGATGATCATCTACTTCTTTTTCAAATGAAGAGGGGTGATGGGAAAGACAAGAATTCTTTTAGAAGACAGTTTTTCCTATAACCTATAACCCAGACCCATTACCCGTCGTATCACCTCTTCTTCCTTTCCAGTTCCAGGGTCACCATGTTAGCGACGTCGGGGCATTGGACCTCTATTCTGTCACCATCCCACCAGGGGAGATTGCCTCCAAACTGAAATGTTTCCAGGTCGGCAAAGATGCTGTGATAAAAAAACCCGCATAATCCGGCGGGATTGTGACAGCTCAGCTCGAAGATGTCGCCCGCCTTGTGACCGGCATTGCAGTTGCCCCTGGCTTCGATGACGGTCGCTGTAATTTTGTATCCGATACCCGGATCCTGTGCCATAGTCATTGACCTCCTTTGTGTTCTTTATTGAATTTCGCTGCGGCGCTTGCAGATTGAAGCCATAGATTTATGCTCTTTGGGATCCTGTGTGATGCGGAATTCGTTTCAGTTTCCTGCTCGTATTGAGATGATATCGCCGTCCTGAACGATATATGTTTTGCCCTCGAGGCGCCATACGCCGGCCTTCTTGCATTCGGCCATGCCGCCGAACTTCATGAAATCGGAGTAGGAAACCGTCTCGGCGCGAATGAAGCGGGCCGAAAGGTCAGTGTGGATGGCGCCGGCCGCCTCCTGGGCGTTCATCCCTTTTCTGATGGGCCACGCCCGACATTCGTCTTCACCGACGGTAAGGAAGGAGATGAGCCCCAGTGTGTCAAAGGCAAGGCGTATCATGCGCCCCCTGATGGACTCTTCGATGGCGAATTCCTCCATAAAGGCCGACCGTTCCTCTTCCCCCATCATTGCCAGCTCGCATTCCAGGCTGGCGCAGACGTACAAAACCGGGCAGCCGTCGAGATCGACACAAGGCGCCTGTCCTTTCGAGAGGCCGCCAATCCTGTCTTCGGAGGAGTTGACCGCTATCATCATCGGCTTCTGGGAGAGAAACCGGAAACCCCTGAGCGCCTTCTCGTCGTTCCGCGAAAGCTCCATCGCCCGTAACGGTTTGCCCTCACCCAGGTAGGCCAGGCATCGATCGAGAAGCTCCTCCTCCAGGAGCAGCGCCGTATTTTCCTTCTTCCCCGCCTGTTTTTTGATACGCTCGATCCGGCCTTCAATAAGGATCATATCGGCCAGGATGAATTCACTAACTATGCTATGGAAATCTTTTTCGAGGCCCTCGCAGGTCGCCCCCTCAAAATCATTTAACGTCAGGATAAAGGCGTCACTGGAGCGCATCTTCTGAAGTGTTTTCGCATTGATGGTGGAGTCCTTGACATTGCCTTCCGAGATGGCCACCGTGTCGGCAAGCTCGATCCGGGCATAGGTGCTCTTTTTCGGCTTGAAGATCTTCGTCAGTTCCTCGACTCTCGCATCGGGAACATCGATGGAGATGATGTTGTCTCCGTCGGAAAACCCCCTGGCACTCTCGACGCCGCTGAGCGCCTGGAAAAGCGTAGTCTTTCCGGACCGCGCCGGACCGATGACGGAAATATACATCCTGTTCTCCCTCGTGTACTGTTTCAGGAAGGCATTGCGGCCCTGACCATCAGCTCTCTCGGATTGTGTAACGCTGACTCAAACGACCTTTATGCCTGCCTGGGCCACCATTATACCGTCTTTTGGCTGAAGGTTCAACCCGGGGAGTTTGAGGGGGAAATAAAAGACTTGCCTCGCACCCTTCCGCTTCGGGCGACAGGGCGAGAGGCAAGTCTTTCGCCTTTTCACATCATCAACCTTTTGTCCAGCGCACGATACCTGATCGCTTCGGCCACGTGGGCCTCGGTAATTCCCTCCACTCCGTCCAGGTCCGCTATCGTTCGCGCTACCTTCAGGATGCGGTGATAGGCCCGGGGGGACAGCGCCCATTTCTCGACCGCCGCCTCGAGCATGGCCTGGGCCGCAGTCTCAAGGGAACAGTATTTTCTGATCAGTCGGGCCGGCATTTGTGCGTTGGCATGGATAGTCTTTTGCTTGAAGCGCTCACGCTGTATCGTCCGTGCTCCGGCCACTCTCTGCCGTATGGCCGCGGAAGGCTCTTCATAGCGGTCGACGGCAAGGTCGCCGATCTTCACGGGGGGCACCTCGATGTGGATGTCTATCCTGTCCAGGAGAGGGCCGGAAATACGCGAACGGTACCTGTAAATCTGGGCGCCGGTGCAGGTACAGGCCCTTTTCGGGTCGCCGAAGTAGCCGCAGGGGCAGGGATTCATGGCGGCGACAAGCATGAACCTCGCCGGGAAGGTAATGGCATTATTCACCCTCGCTATGGTCACGTCGCCGTCCTCCAGCGGCTGGCGCAGCGCGTCAAGCACGTGGCGGCGAAATTCCGGAAACTCATCGAGGAATAAGACCCCGTTGTGAGCAAGGCTTACCTCACCCGGTCTCGGGACGTGTCCCCCTCCGATGAGCCCCGCGTCGGATATGCTGTGATGGGGCGCCCTGAAAGGCCTCCTCATGATGAGTGCCCTGTGTGGTCCCAGAAGTCCGGCGATGCTGTGGATCTTCGTTGTCTCCACCGCTTCGGCATAACCAAGAACGGGCAGTATGGTGGGAAGGGACCGCGAGAGCATCGTCTTGCCTGAGCCGGGAGATCCAACCATGATGATATTATGTCCGCCTCCCGCTGCTACCTCGAGGGCCCTTTTTGCCTGGGTCTGATCCCTGATATCGGAGAAATCCACGTCGTCAGGTGCCGGGGGCCTCAATCCTTCCCGGTCGTCCTCTTCAAACAGCGCGAGCTCTCCTTCTCCCTTGAAGTAATGGAAGATCTCGAGAAGATGGCCCGCGCCGAGAACCCTGATGTCCCGCACAATGGAGGCCTCCTTACCGTTGCCGCCCGGAACGATGATCGTCCCTATGCCTTCCTGCTGCGTGAGCAGCGCCACGGGCAGGATTCCCCTGACCGTCTTCACCTGTCCGTCCAGCGAAAGCTCCCCCGCGATAAGATGATCTTTCAAGGACTCATTTTTCAAAGCTCCCATGGCCGCAAGGATGCCGACCGCGATGGGCAGATCGAAAGAGGAACCCTCCTTGCGAACATCGGCCGGAGCAAGGTTGATGGTGATGCGGTCCCCGGGAAACTCGAACCCGGCGTTTTTGATGGCCGACCTGACCCGTTCCTTGCTCTCCTTCACGGACGTCTCCGGCAAACCGACAATGTTGAACGCCGGCAGCCCATAGGTAATATCCACCTCCACATCGATCTTTATCCCATCAATACCGTAAACAGTGGCAGTAAGAACCCGTGCGATCAAGACTCCTCCCCTTTTCATTTCGCAGGCACAGCTTCGCCCTGACCTATATTACTTTCGGCTCACGATTATTTGTCTGAAAAAAAGGTGATGGGGAAAAGAATGGAAAGACAGGTTATGGGTGATGGGAAAGACAAAGAAATCAAAAGATGATTTTCCCTATTACCTATAACCCATCACCCATTACCCTTCTTTGATATTATCTTCGCTATCTGCCGGACTTCCTGCGCCTTTGAGGCATCGCAAACGAGGATGCCGTTCTTGCCGGCCACGATGACGAGGCCCGAGACGCCGAGCGTGGCCACGGGGGTTTTGTCGGAGATGATTACACAATCCGTTGTGTCGAGGACAAGGTTTTTCCCCCGCACCACGTTGCCGCTTTCATCGGCACAGAGGACACGAAGCAGGGAGGTCCAGGTGCCCACATCTTCCCAGACAAAGGCGGCAGGCATCATGAGAACGTTTTTGGCCTTCTCCATGAGACCGTAATCGATGGACACCTTCTCGAAACCGGCGAAGATGGCATCTGCCTTTGTCTTTTGACGCAGCGCACGGGCCTTGCCCAATTTCTTAAGGCCCTTGTGGAGCGCCGGCATATGGAGCCTGAGCCCTTCGAGGAGTGCACCGGCCCGCCACACAAAGATTCCGGCATTCCAGTAATAGCCGCCTTGCCTGAGATAACGCCGCGCCGTTGCCAGGTTTGGTTTCTCCACGTACCGGGCCACCTCGAAGCAGTCGGCCTCAGGGGGCGATGAAATCTTCTTTCCGGCCTTGATATAGCCGTATCCCGTCTCCGGCCGCCCGGGCGTGATACCGATGGTGACAAGGTGCTCCCCGCGGCGGGCTGCCTTCACGGTCTCCTTGATAAGCCCTGTAAAACCGGCTTCATCGGGCACGTAATGGTCGGAAGGCAAGACGACCATTACCGCATCGGGATTGAGTTGACGGAGCATCGTGGCGGCGAGCCCGATGCAGGGGGCCGTGTCGCGATCGAAGGGCTGGATGATGAAATTGCTCCGGGGTAATCCAGGGAGGCACTTCTTTGCGATGGGAAGATGCTCCCTGACGAGAACGACAAAGATACGCGCCAGGGGGACGATCTTTCTGGCACGGTCGACGGTCAATTCTATGAGTGTCTTCCTGCCCATGAGACTCACAAAAGGTTTGGGGACGCGATCTGTGGAGAGCGGCCAGAAACGTTCTCCCTTGCCGCCGGCCATGATGACGAAATAGGTGTCCCGAAAAGCTCCGGCCTTCTTCCGGGTATCCTTCCCTGTTTTTTCTGTCTTCGCGCTTATCGCCATGTTCCCGTCATCTCTCCATTTGTTCCGGGTCACAGGAACTTAAGGATTTCGGGGAGAATATCCGAGGCCGTTCCTTTGAGAAAATAGTCCGTGATGGACGACGTGAAGGGTGTCTGTTCCACGTTTATCTCCACGATTGCCGCCCCCTTCGACTTTGCCAGATATGGTATGTCCGCGGCGGGATAGACCACTCCCGACGTGCCTATGATGAACATGACCCTGCACTTGTTCGCCTCGTCGTTGGCTCTCGTCATTTCGGCCATGGGAATACCTTCGCCGAAAAAGACAACATCGGGCTTCAGGGCCTTGCCGCACCTTTCGCAGCGCGGGTAGGGCTGAATCGCGGCTGCATCCGGCGTAAAAGGCAGGATCGTGTGACAGCTCAGACATACGAGCCGGCGATGGTTGCCGTGATACTCGATGACATTGCTGTTGCCCGCCTCCTGATGAAGGCCGTCAACATTCTGGGTGATCACCGCCTTCAAGTATCCCATCTCTTCGAGCCTGCCAAGGGCCCGGTGCGCCTTTGAGGGCACCGACGCAAAAATGACGCCTGCCATTTCCCGCAGCATGATCCATACCTTTTCCGGCCGGGACATAAAAGACCCGATCTGGGCATATTCCATGGGATCGTACTTTTCCCACAGACCCTGCCCGCCGCGAAAAGCCGGTATGCCGGCATCCACGGATATCCCGGCGCCGGTAAAGGCGACAACATATTTATGTTCCTTGATGATGTCGGCTATTTTTTTGTATTCTTCCATTTCCACTCCCCCGGCCGGTCACAGGCGAAGCACGGGTATGCTATGTCGCCTTACCGTCTACCTGCCGGCCTTCCAACCTTTATTGATGTCCCTGAAGGCCGGAATGAGTCCGAATCCGTCGGCCTTCTTAATTGCCCGCTTGATCGCTTCGGCAAGCACAAATTCCGCAAGCACCCCCACCTGGTTGATGTCGGCGTCCACCTCTCCCATTGCAAGGCCGATTACGAGATCCCCGTCGAAGGTGGTATGAACGGGATTGATCGTCTTGATGAGACCTCCCTGGGCCATCTGTGATACCTTCGTGATGTCTCTCTTTGAGAATTTCGCATTTGTGGCGACGACTCCCAGGGTTGTGTTGACAATTCCGAACTGCTTCTTCACTATGCCCTGTTTGAGACAGTTCGTGGTATTGGCGAATTCGAGGCTGTCTTCCGCCTGTCTCAAACCGGCGATGATCTTTCCCGTCACATTATCGATGATATCACCGAAAGCGTTGACGACAACAAGGGCCCCCACCCTGAGGCCGTCAGGCATAGCTATGCTGCACGTCCCCAGGCCGCCTTTCATTGCCCGGGGCATTTCGAAAAGCTTGCCGACAACAGCGCCGGTACCTGCACCCACACTGCCCTCCGCAACATTTTCCCCGGCATTGGCGCATGCCTCGTACCCCATCTGCGCTGTCGGCCGGATTTTGTAATTGCCGAAGAGAAGATCGAATATAACGGCAGTGGGAACGATGGGGATGCGGGTGATGCCCACATCGAAACCGATGCCTTTCTCCTCCAGGTAACGGGACACTCCCGTGGCCGCATCAAGACCGAAAGAGCTTCCTCCGGCGAGGACAATACCATGTATCCGCTCCACAATATGACCGACATTCAGTGCGTCGACCTGCCGTGTCCCCGAGGCGCTCCCGCGCACATCGATCCCGGCCACCGCCCCCTCTTCGCAGAGTATGACGGTGCATCCCGTCAGCCCGGTGTAATCGGAGGCATGGCCAACCTTGATGCCCGGAATGTCAGTTATGGAATTGAACATAAGCGATCACCTTTCATGATGAAATTGTGTCAATTACCCAGCTTTTTCCGAATATTCTGGGACTTTTGATTGTTTTCCCGTTTGAGGTCCTTTTTGAGTTTTGCCAGTGCCTTTTCGATGTCGTCATATTTGATGGAGAGAATTTCACAGGCAAGTATGGCCGCGTTGCTCCCGGCATCTATTCCGACGGAAGCCACGGGAACTCCCCTCGGCATCTGCACGATGGAATACAGGGCGTCCTTTCCCTTGAGGATCCCGCCGCTGGCGGGCACACCGATGACGGGCAGTGTCGTATGCGACGCGATCACCCCCGGCAGGTGCGCCGCCATCCCGGCGACGGCAATGATGACCTCAATGCCTTGTTTGCGGGCGTTCTTCGCATAGGCAACGGTTTTTTCGGGATCGCGGTGTGCCGATGAGATATCGACCATGTACGGGACGCCTGCTTTGGCGAGAAACGTCAGGCCGTCTTCGATTACGTTGATGTCGCTGTCACTTCCGAGTAGGATTAAAACCTTTGGCTTTTGCATACCTCGCTCCCTTCGGGCCTGGTTTTTTTGCGAACACGGTGTGTTACTAATATCATATTTCGCGTCTCAATACATGGGTTTTGTCAGTCGCGCACCTGTATGGTTGCCTTTTCACCGCGAATATGCGACTGATATACAAAGATGGAAAAAAACGCCATAGCGATGGTTCCCCTTTTCAAGGGCCTTTCGGAAGCCCAGCTCAACTCAATGGCCAGAGCGTTCCCCCGCCGTCGTTACGGCCCGGGCGAGACCATCTTCGCCGAGGGTGAGACAGCCGAAGGCTTCTACGTATTGCTTTCCGGGAGGCTGAAGATATACAAGCTTTCGCCGGAAGGAAAGGAGCAGATCCTGCACATCATAGAAGCCGGCGAACCCTTTGCCGAAGTGGCCCTTTTTTCCGAAACCACATATCCCGCTTATGCCGAAGCTATCGGACAGAGCGAGGTCATGTTCTTTTCGAGAAGGGCCTTTCATCAGCTTGTTAGAGAAGATCCCTCCATAGTCATGAACATGCTCGCCATCCTCTCGCAAAGACTCAAATATTTCACCCGCCTCGTGGAGGACCTGTCTCTCAAGGAAGTACCCCAGAGACTGGCCGCATATCTCATCTTCCTGGCCCAACGGGAAGGATCGCACAGTGTCTCGCTGGGAATATCCAAGGGCCAGCTTGCGAGCCTCCTTGGCACCATACCGGAGACGCTGTCGCGCATCATGGCGAAAATGGCCGGCAGGGGGATCATCGAAATGCAGGGGCGGCGGATCAGGATCGCTGACCGCGCTTCCCTGAAAGCGCTGGCGGCTGGAGAAAAACTTCTTCAATAACGCCCTTGCCGACTACCCCTTCATGGGTGGTGAAGTGACGGGGCACCTCACATGATTGGGCTTCCGTATTCACTTCGACAAAGTGTTCCCGGCGGTCGTCAACGAGGGAGACGGCTTTACCTGGTTGAGATGCGCCGTCTACCGTGACACGTGTTACCGGCTTTCCGGCCGCTTTTTGCGAGACTTTTATGTGATACATGGTCTCCCGGTAACGGTAATGTATCGTGAATCCCTCCCAATCGGCAGGCATGCACGGCTCGACATACAGTTTGTCCGCCTCGAGCCTGAGCCCCAGGAGCGATTCCACGATAAGCCGGTACATCCAGGCCGCCGATCCCGTATACCACGTCCATCCCCCGCGACCCTCGTGGGGTTCCACCGCGTAGACATCGGCTGCAACGACATAAGGCTCCGCTTTGTAGGTACCGATCCCAACCGCCGAACTCCCATGGTTCACGGGGCTGATCATGGTGAGAAGCTCCCACGCCCGCCGACTGTCACCCAGCCTGGCAAATGCCATTGCCGCCCAGATTGCCCCGTGGGTGTACTGCCCGCCGTTTTCCCTCACCCCGGGAACATAGCCTTTTATGTAACCCGGATCCAGATCGGATTTGTCAAAGGGCGGATCCAGAAGCTGAACGAGGGCGTCGGCCCGGCGAACCAGATATTTATCGACCGCGTCCATCGCCATCCGGGAACGAGCGGCATTACCCGCGCCCGAGAGCACGGACCAGCTTTGCGCTATCGAGTCGATCCGGCACTCAAAACTACCCGCCGAGCCCAGCGGGGTGCCGTCATCGAAGTAGGCGCGGCGATACCACTCGCCGTCCCACCCGTTTTGTTCGATGCTGCGGCGGAGCCTGTCGGCCTCGCCTTCACAGAACGTGCTGAAATCCAGGTCGCCGCGCATCCGCGCGATCAATGAGAACCGGCCAAGTACTTCGCACATGAAGAACGCGAGCCAGACACTCTCGCCCTTGCCCTCCCGGCCCACCATGTTCATACCGTCATTCCAGTCGCCGGAACCGATGAGAGGAAGACCATGTTCGCCGAACGTGAGGCCTCTTCGAATGGCCCTCACACAATGATCGTAGAGACTGGCCCTCTCCCCGGACAGGCCCGGTAGATCATAGTAGGAATCCTCTTCGGAATTGACCGGGCGTCCCTTGATGAAGGGGATTGATTCGTCCAGTACCCCCGTGTCGCCGGTGCTCTGGACGTAGCGGCACGTTGCAAGTGGGAGCCAGAGAAAGTCATCGCTGCAGCGGGTTCGCACCCCCCTGCCAACCGGCGGGTGCCACCAATGCTGGACATCTCCTTCGGAAAACTGGCGGCTGGCGCAAAGGAGCAAATGTTCCCTGAACAGGCGCGGCTCGGCGTGGATGAGGGCCATTGCGTCCTGCAACTGGTCGCGGAAACCGAAGGCGCCGCCCGACTGATAATAGCCGCTTCGCCCCCAGAGACGGCAGGCGAGCGTTTGGTACGGGAGCCAGCCGTTGGCAAGGAAATCGACGGACTGGTCGGGGGTTTCCACCTTAACTGCGCCGAGCACGTGATTCCAGTAGCGCCACACTTCTTCGAGCGCCTCTCTTGCGGCAACACAGTCACGAAAGCGACGGGCGAGACCGGCTGCTTCATCGGCATTTTGTCCTGAACCGAGGGTGAAGACGATCTCCCGTTCCTCACCGTCGTCGAGATCAAAGGCCACCTGTATCGCACCGCATGGATCGAGTCCGGCTCCAACCCTGCCGGAAAGACGTGACCGGCTCATGGCGGCGGGACCGCTCTCGGTGCCATTACGGCCGAGGAACTCGGTCCGGTCACCGCTCACGGTTCGGGTGGCATGGTCCACGTTAAAAAAGGCAACCCGGTTGCCGAATTCGGCATTGTAGGGATTGCGGGCAAAGAGGCCTCCACTTTGGGGATCGACCTCCGTGATAACATGCATGGTTGTCCTGGGCCGAATATCTCCCAGAACCCATTCAACGTACCCGGTGGCAGAAAGCCGCCGCGGGCGGCCTGAATGATTGCGCACCTTCAGGACGGTGAATTTGACAGGCTCGTCTATGGCCACATAAACCCACGCCTCCGAACCGATTCCACGCTCGTCATGCTCGAATACGCTATAGCCAAATCCGTGCCGGGTGACGTAAGGCGTGGCTCCCCGGGCCGGCAGCGGTGTGGGAGACCAGAAATGGCCGCGTTCCTCGTCCCGAAGGTAAAACGCTTCCCCTCCGGAATCGCTCACAGGATCATTATGCCAGGGGGTAAGGCGGAACTCGTGGGCGTTCTCGCTCCACGTATATGCGGCGCCGCTTTCGGACACCACGGAGCCAAAGCGTGGATTTGCCAGTACGTTGACCCATGGGGCCGGAGTCACCTGATCACGGCCGGTTGAAATGACGTACTCCCGCCCATCCGGCGTAAATCCTCCTATCCCGTTGAAAAATGTCAGATCCTCTCTCGCCAGGGGTGCTATGGAGGGCGCCAGGGGTCGATGCCTGCGTGTCGGACTTAAGGCCGGGACCGTTGGCTCTATGGGGCCGCGGCGGCCTATCTGTTCCGCCAACGTTCCCCGGCTGTCGCTGATGATGGCCCGCGCCACCGTCTGGAAGAGAAGTCGGTCTTCCTCGGCTATCTGGTCGGCTGGCCTGACGAAGATACCGCCGGGTCGATCCTGCAGGTTAGCGTCAGCACCGGCGGCAATGAGCCCCATGATCTGATCATGCAGCGCCTGCCGATAGCCGGCGTGGTCTTCGTTCCAGACCACCAGGTCGACGGCCAGTCCCTTGAGGCGCCAATACGCGTGTGCCTGGATAAGCTGACGCACCAGAGCGATATTCGCCTGATCTTCGATCCGAAGAAGTACGATCGGCAGATCGCCGGAGATGGAATAACCCCAGAGGCCCGATTGACCCCTCAGGTTCTTCAGGAGGAGACCCGCTGTGGCGCGAAGCGCGGAATTGGCGTATATAACACTGGACGCGAGCCGCCCGTAGAGTTGCACGTCGGCCTCTGTCGCATTGATTTGCCGCAGGAGCACCTGGCCATGGGTCCATGCCAGTTCAAAAACGCGGTCGGCAAGATAGCGGTCCTGGTATTTTCCGACGAGGCGAATGCAGTCATCGCGGCTTTCGCTTACACCGGTGACCAGGTTAACCGTTGCCGATGTGTCGGGATCCAGGGTTATACGACACCGGATGGCGACGATGGGATCAAGCACCGACCCCTCACTGCCGGAGAGCTCAGACGGGCCGCTCATTGCCTGAGGTGCGGCGGCGGTGTTCCCGCGGCCGATAAATCGCATGCGGTCGGTTTCGTAGGACATCTCCCCCGCCTTAACCCCGTGGAGCGCCATCACGTGAAACATCCACGGCGGCTTTTCATCAACGGAGCGGGGCCGGCGGGTTGCTATGATCGCCTTTTGCCGTCTGACAATCTCGGTTTGAACGAAGAGATTACTGAAGGCCGGGTGGAGTTCGTCCGCGGCCGGCGATGCAAGGACAACCTCAGCGTAGCTCGTAATGTCGATCGTTCTTGCCGTCCCTGAATGGTTGGTAATGGTGATCCGGCGCAGTTCGGCATCATCCTCGGGTGATACCGCGATCTCCGTATGGGTGTCAAAGCCCTCATCGCGACGGCGGAACTCCGCCCGCCCTTCCGAGAATATTGCCTCGTAATCTTTGGACACTCTGTGGACCGGTTGGTAAGCCGTTGACCAGTAGACGCCGCTCGCGACATCCCGGATGTAACAGAAGGTGCCCCAATTGTCACAGGTGGTGTCTTCACGCCAGCGGGTCACCGCTATGTCCTTCCATCGGCTGTAGCCGCCGCCTGCGTTGGTGATCATCACGTGATATCTGCCATTCGACAGGAGCTGCACCTCCGGTGTGCGCGTATCAGGGGTCGTGTAGACACGTACCGGCTTCTCCTCTGCGGAATGAGAAGCCGAATGCGTCTCGGAAAGCTCCGAGGTGTGCGAGTAGAAGGCCGTAGCCTTGGGCGGTCGTTCCTGAAGCAACAGCGTGGTTGCCTGGAATGCCCGGTCCGACTCGAATCGTTTCTGCATGGGCCGATCGAGCAGCAGATAGGCAAGAGACAGAAGACTCATGCCCTGGTGGTGGGCCATGAAGGACCGAACCACGGCTTTCGACTGGCCTCGGGGCAGGTGAGCCGGGGTGTAGTCAATGGCGTCATAGAAGCCGTACCTGCCCTGGAAACCCTGGGAGGCCAGCGTCTCGAGGTTCCGACAGGCCTCCTCGGGCGCTACCATAAGTGCCAGCGCCGATGCATAGGGGGCAATAACCAGTTCCCCGGCGAGCCCTCGTTTGAGTCCCAGGCCGGGCACGCCAAAGGCGGAATACTGGTAGTTGAGATGACCGTCGATCATATTGTAGCCCGATTCCGAAATACCCCACGGTACCCCTCGCTTCTTCCCATAGTCGATCTGCCTTGCCACGGCGGCTTTGCAGGTGTCGTCGAGGAGCGTGTGCTCATAGGTCGGCATCATGATGAGAGGCATCAGGTATTCGAACATGGACCCGCTCCAGGAAAGGAGGATCGGCTCTCCGCCGGCGACGGTGAGGAGACGACCCAGGGCAAACCAGCTTTCCTGGGGCAGTTGCCCCACTGCAATACCGACAAAACTGCTGATCCTCGCTTCCGATGCCAGCAGATCGTAGTAGCTTGGGTCCCTGCGGCCTTCGCTCACGTTGTAGCCGATTGCGAGAAGTTTGCGTGTCCTGTCGTAAAGGAACTCCCAATCCATCTGGTAGGCAAGCTCTTCGGACAAACGTGCAAGGTCCTCGATGACGGCGATTCTCTCTCTGGCAGACTCGCTTGTCCCGGTGACGAATCCGGTATGTGCGTCACGTTGTTGCAGGGCTGCGTGTGTCGCGTCGGAACCCTGCCTTTCTTTGATGTGCGCCGAAACGTGATCGTCGAGACAGGCCAATTGACGAAGCGTCGGGATACCGCCAGGATCACGCGGACCCCCTCCTGAGGCCCCCTCAAAGGAGAGCTCCGGGGCTGAGGGTACAAAAAGCACCAGCTCACGGGCGGCCTCCCGGCATTGCCCGGCGAAGGCCTGAGCCCACTGCAAGGCGTAGCTCTCAGATCCGCTCTCAAGGCTCTGGACCGCCCTGGCGGCAGACGCTGCCAGCCGATCCAGGCTTTTCTTCAGGCCCCAAAGTGTATCCGGAGGCGAAACGGCTATGTCATCCATATCCCTTTTCAGTTCTGCAACATCTGCGGGCAGAGGCGCTCCCGTGTGATCCAGAAGAACCATGAGTGTGTCGCCCAAACCATCGATCAGGCGTGCACCCGCTATCTTCTCATCGGGAAGCGCGAGCAAGCCTGCCCGCAGGGTCATAAGACTCGCGGCCAGGTTCCCGCTGTCTACCGATGAAACATACATGGGTAGCAGGGGCTTCAACGATTGCGTGTCGTACCAGTTGTAAAAGTGGCCCCGGAACCGCTCCAGGCCGGCCATGGTGGCCAGCGCCTTCGACGTGCGTTCGATG
The DNA here is from genome assembly GCA_002412715.1 of Deltaproteobacteria bacterium UBA5205. Taxonomy (GTDB): domain Bacteria; phylum Desulfobacterota; class Syntrophorhabdia; order Syntrophorhabdales; family Syntrophorhabdaceae; genus Delta-02. The sequence continues at coordinate 3,112 of DHVP01000029.1, read as the reverse complement.
AACTGCCCGATGGAAATGTAGCCGAAGTCGCTGGCCGACAGATTCGCCAGCAGGGCAAGCCCCATGTTGGTAGGCGATGTGCGGTGCGCGACCACCTCAACCGGCTCTTCCTGGTAATTGTCGGGCGGCAGCCAATGGTCATCGGGGCCGACGAAAGCCTCGAAGAAGGCCCAGGTTTTGCGGGAAAGTTTCCTTAAGAAAAGAATCTCGTTCCCGGCCAGCCGCGCCATGCGGGAACCGAGAGGTTTGCTGATCCACCAGGTGATGAGGGGGGAAGCAAACCACAGGCACAAAACCGGCATGGCCGCCAGAAGGGCTACAGGTCTTGAATAGAAGAGATAACACGCCACCGCAGAGGCAATGACAGGCGCGATCCACATGTTTCGCCAGGACCCGGCAAGGTCCGTCCGGCTGTTGCGATCAGCCTCCCCGGAGGGGTTCCATTCCAGGAGACCTCTGCCCGACACCAGCATTCGCCACAAGGTCTGGAGGATGGCAGCCACGCTGAAAAATGCTTCATGAGGCAGACAGAGGAGCACGAAGATCGCCCGGGTGATGCTTCTGCCGGCGGACCGGGTCGCGCCGGTAAGGTGTTGGGTCGTGACCACGTCGTCGGGCTTTTTGAGGAGATCCATGAAGGAGGTGATCAAGGAAGGGATCACCAGGATACCGAAGATCGATGCAGTCCAGAACCAGGCGGATGGCAGGGCTATCCAGCCGAAGAGCGCAAGAAGCGTCAATGCCGGAGCCACAAGACTGCGCCGAAGGTTGTCAAGGATCTTCCAGCGCGACAGCGCCGAGAGGGGATTCTTCCGGAAGCGCGCGTTGGGGCCGGGAGGACCGGGTAGCAGCCATCGCAGAAGCTGCCAGTCGCCCCTGATCCAGCGACGGCGGCGACTGACGTCCGCGCTGTAGCGCGACGGGTACTCTTCGTGCAGCTGCACATCGCTTATGAGCCCTGAGCGCACATAACATCCTTCGATAAGATCATGGCTCAGTATGCGGTTCTCGGGGAAGCGTTCATTGAGCACCTGCTCGAAGGCGTCAACGTCGTAGATGCCCTTGCCGATGAATGAGCCTTCGCCGAAGAGGTCCTGGTAGACATCAGAGATAACGCGGGTGTAGGGATCGATGCCGGCATCGCTCCCCCACATGCGCGCATAGCGAGACCGGTTAGTGCCGGGCAGGCTTATCGCCGCCCGCGGCTGAAGGATGCCGTATCCGCTCACGATGCGCCCCTTCTGCGCGTCATAGAGAGGAAGATTCAGGGGATGGGCCATTGCCCCCACGAGTTGCCGCGCGCAGTCGCGCGGAAGCTCCGTATCCGTGTCAAGGGTGATCACGTACCTGACTTCCGACAGTTCTCCGGTATTGCCGGCGATGAGCGAGAACCCGCTGCCCTCGCCTCCCCGGAGAAGGGCATTCAATTCCGCAAGCTTTCCCCGCTTTCTTTCGTAGCCCATCCAGATTCGCTCCTGCCGGTTCCACAGGCGGGGGCGGTGAAACAGGAAAAAGACATCGCCGGCGGAGCTCCTGTATTTTTCGTTCAGCTCCTCTATCCCTTGCCGTGCGGCTGAAAGGAGCGCTTCGTCCCCGGCCATCTTCTCTTCGGGAGCATCCCGGAAGTCGGTAAGCAGGCCGAATCGCAGGTTGTCGTCCCGGTTCGCCAGGAACCGTACTTCCAGGGCATCGGCGAGATGCCCGATGTTTTCGGGGCTCGTCAGCATGGTAGGGACCACGACCAGGGTGGACGATTCACGAGGGATCCCCCTGGAGAAGTCCATCCGCGGCAGTGGATGGGGCGTGACAACACGTGTCGCAAAGAGATTAACCAACGCTATGGCGAGCTGACTTACCGCTAGAAACGAGAGAGCGCCGGCGATCCATGGCAGCGGGCCGCGCATGCCGTGAGAGAGGGCTTGGCCGAGCACGCCGGCGGCCAGGGCTAGCGTAAAGAGGAGGATCGAGCCCAGATAGAGCTGCAAAGAAAACCTGCGGCCGGTGTTTCTAACCATGTCAGCTACGGATGAGCTGACCTTTAAGCGGGCTTTGAGCTGCGTGAGTCCCTGATCGATGAGGTAGAAACCCACGTGTCTCGCCCGGTTATCACCGTTTGTCCCGACAGGGGCTTGCCCGGCGAGACTGACGGCTTCACGGGCCACCTCATCTTCGGCAAGCCCGCTCTTCTTTGCTATTTCCTCCACCACATGACGGTATCGATCACGGGTGATAAAAGCCATTGCGCCATAGATCCCGGCAGGGTCCTCCAGCAGGGTTTGCTCAACGGCGCTCATTCGTTCGACGAATTCGCGCCAGTCCATGGTGCTCAGGAAGCGCAGACCCCCGATGCTGTTGCTCATGGAAAGCTGATCGGCCGCCTGTTGCTGGTTTTCCGATTGAACCAGCTGTTCGATCGTCAGGCACGACTCGGAAAGTTGCTGTTCTATCCAGGTAAGGGGGAGCGCAAAAGGGGCGCCACGTCCCTGGACGCGACGGGTAAACTCCGCGACAAAGGAACTGACCAGCGGCGGGTTTGACCGTGCCATGTCGGCGACGGTCAGGATCATGCTCTTCGGGTCCTTTTCCGCCGTCTCGGTTATCTTGTCGGCCCAATGATCGGCGCTATTCCGGTCAATTCTGTCAGTAGCGATCCGCGTTGCAACCCGCCTGAGATTTTCGATCAATGCCAGGCGAAGCATGATGGGAATTGCCCACAGTTCGCCCAAACGCAACGTGACAACCGTCTGATAAGCGGCAACAAAGCTGCTGAGACTCTCCGGATCCACCCGGCCGTCACCGTGGGAGATTATCTCCAGGGCGATGTCGTACACACGGGGAAACCCCTTTGACGATCCGTCTTTGAGGCGGGGAAGTCCCCTGGCATATCCTTTCGGCAGGAGCCTTTTCGCCGCCCGAACCTGTTCCTCGATGAGATAGAAGTTGTCGAGCAGCCATTCTCCGGCCGGAGTCATGCGCCGTTCATTCTTGACGTCTTCCGTGAGCAGGCGGTGTACGTCCCGCAACACCTTTTTGTTTTCGGCCAGGCGCGACAGGAGGCGATCTTGCGTGCGCTTGCCGCTGAGCTGATGCATGGCAGCCAGAATCTTGCCGT
>DHVP01000007.1 GCA_002412715.1 Deltaproteobacteria bacterium UBA5205 | reverse complement strand
TCAACGCAAATACTGACTAGTGCATATTAGCACCTTACGTAAGGTTCCTTCTTCAAAACCAGTGCGCCGGTGACGAGCTGGCTGGTGGGTTCTATTCCCATGCACTTCCGCCATTCATTTGATATCAAGGGCTTGCAAGGTATTTTGAGATTGCAAGGTGATCTGCCTGTTCTCAGCTTTAACTTCACTTTTTAACGAATTGTGCCTGGATTGTGCTTGAGTTGTGATCTTGACCATTCAATTCGGAAGGATGGAGATCTTTTTGGGATCATCTCCCGCACATCGGATAGTATAGCCATCCAAGCACCGTAGTCTCCACTCGGTTGCCGAACCCTTTCGGGTTACTCCTAATGCTGGTGTATTTTACAGTCGAACTGGCGTAAGTCAATAAGGCTTTAGGGGATGTCCCCTATTTCAAGGGTCGTAAAATGGACAGGTCCGTTAGGGCGGGACGCTAGAACTTGCAACTTACAGATAGTTGACCGCTTATGCCTGTGCTTCCGGACCCGCTTCCGGCTATGCCATTGATGCCGGTCTTAACGATAAAGGCACCACGCTCTGCCGTCACGCCCAAGCCGGCTTTTATGAGGTCCTGGCTGTCAAAAGCTGAATCCTGGCTCACTGAAAATCCATAGAGTGACCCGGTGTTTGTTACTTTGGGATTGCTGAGTATGCGCTCATAACCGAGAGTAAGAAGAGGTGTTACAGACCAGGTGCCCGCTTGTTGACGGTCAACGCAGGTCGAAGAGCACGCTGGGATATATCTCATTAATGCCGCCGACATTAAGAGCAAGTTCGCTGTCGCTTTCATCAAAACTTCCCACATTTGCACCGGCAATGCGAACCCCCGTTTGCAGCGTGAAAGTAAACGGGGCCAGGCGAATAATGTTCCCTATCCCGGCGAGGCCGCCGTAAAAAACACCGTTAGTATGGCCGTTTGCGATCCCGAGAGCTCCGCCCAGGTCACGCCTGCTTTGATAGTCGACCCACCCGAGATCCGCACGCGCCAATACATAAGGGCCAACCTCGAGAGACGAAACCGCGTAGCGCCCGCCGATCGTCCCGAGAACAGTGTTAAGAGTGGCGCTGGCACCGGAACTTTCCACGGATCCCCAATTATAGCCGATGCCAAAATTGATACTGGACCGGCCGGTAAAGCGGTGAGTAACACCTAAGATCGAGCCGGCGCTTGTTTCCGTGCTGCTGGCAGTCCCGGCTCCGCCAGTGGACCAAAAACCGCCCCCCAGGCCGGCTCCCCAGAAAGACGTCTGGCTTTCACGAAGATCGCGGCCGCTCGCATAGGGGGCGATCGCCTCATCGATCCATACCGGTCGACGCAGCAGGAAGGATGCGGCATCGGCATGGATCTGTCCGCCGACCCGCGTTTCGACGCCACCAAGCGTACCTGCGTCGATAGCCGACTGCAGATAGTAATTGAAGTTGGTATAAGCGCCCGACAACGGAGAATTCTGCAGGGCATTCAGAAACGCGGCGCCTGCCGCAGCGTTGCCCTCCAGTCCGCTCTGCCCGGGCAGCACCGGATAGTAGACCATCCTGGCGCGCAGAACGTAGATATCTGCCTGTGTAAGCCCCAACCCCTGGGTCAAATAGGCATACATCGACCCGTAGGAAGCGATCACCTGGTCGAGGCCGGCCTCAAGGTAGCTGGACTCAACCCCTAAAAGCGCATCGATGGTCGCCGGGTTCCATCCCGGGTTCGCCAATAGAAGATTCGCCTTTAAAGAACTCAACTATTGACAAAAACTCCAACTATTGGTGCTCTCATTGTTTGGGCAAGGTGAAGCTAAAAACACTCCCTTTAGCGGGTACGTTTTCTACCCATATCCTTCCTCCATGCCCTTCTATTATTGTTTTGGCAATGGCCAACCCGAGCCCGGAACCCTTTGAGTCTCTGTTTACCCGGTAGAATGGATCAAATATGTAGCGCATCTGATCTTCCGGTATCCCTATACCTGTATCCACAAAAGAGACAAGTATTTCATTGCCTCTGTCTGCTAGTTTGGCTGTTATAGCTCCCCCATCACCAGTATACTTTATTGCATTGTCGAGAAGGTTTCTGAGCACACGACTTATCTTGCCAGCATCTGCATTAATCATTGGAAGCATTGTCTCCTGGGGTTCCATAGCTATGGTGATCCTTTTCTGTTGGGCCCCCAATGTTACGGCTTCGATGCTTTTCTTTATCTCTTCTTCAATATCGCATGGAGCAAGAAGAGGCTTATATTCTTTTGCATCTAATCTCGCAAACTCCAAGAAATCAGCTATGAATTGTGACAGCCGTTTAAGCTCATCTTGGATGATTTCAAGGTGCTTTTGCTGCTTTTTTGCCAGGACTCCGGTTTTGCCTGAAATAAGTCGCGACAAGAAGCCTTGTGACGCGACAACAGAGTTTTTCATATCATGGGCGAACATGGAAAGGAAATCTTTTCGTTCTTTCTCCAGCCTTTTGAATCTTGTAATGTCTTCGGCAGCAAGGAGGATCATCTTTTTGCCAATTGCTCCTACGTGACGGATCTGGCGGGCGTTAAGTCTCACTATTTTGTGTCCTACTGCAGGAAAGTCATGCTCAACTTCAAAGTTACCAAAATGGGTGCGTTTAGGCAGAATCTCCTCAAGCAATATCCGGAGCCGGGGAATGTCCCACTGACGGTTTCCAAGGTCATAGATAATCCTTCCCAAGGTTTCGCTTGGCATTACTTTGAAGGTTTGATAGAAGGAGCGGTTCGCTGAGACTATTCTCAAATCTTCATCCAGCACGAGGAGTGGCTCACGCACTGTTTCGACAATGTTTTCGGCATAACTGCGTGCCTGCTGTATCTCTGCTTTCGCCCGCTTGAGCACAATTTTGGATTCTTCAACATTCTTGATCTGAGTTCGTAGCTCTCTCAGCTCAATGATCAGTTCTCCCTTTGTTTTGTATTTATCATCCATCCCTGGCACCCCCAAGAGTGTTTCTTACCATTAGAAGTATACAACAGGTTACACATCATGTCCTCTGAGGATAACAGGAAGAAGCTTAGAGAGACCCTGAACTCTGCACTGCCCGATCCGCCGGACGAAACTCAACGACAAATATTCTTGTCCCTGATAGATGTTCTTTCTGTTTGGCATTCTAGACTACTCGAATTTTTCAGCCGCGTTGTAACATACGCAGACATTCCACAGTCATCCGTCGATCATCTCAGAAATACGCAAAGGTTCGTCCATATTCTGTCGACGCGTTTTTCCCGGAGAACTGGAGAAGGGAATACAACCATGTACGATCGCACAGCTCGCTGGGATACAGACCGCCTGCGGCTGAGGCCATGCTGGCTCAGAGCCCTTTGGTTGAGAAACTAACTTTAAAGGTGGTACAATAGACGGGGCTAGGTCAAGCACGGCCAGATGCGCAATCTCTGGCCGAAGCGACTCTAATTCGTCTGTTGAAATCGGGAGCCAAAATATCGTGAACGGATTCGCAAAACAGAACCCCATGCATTTTGATCATGGATAATAATCGTATCGGATATTCACCAAAAATCAATGATCCGGCTTTTGCCAAATATATTAAAGACACAAACAAATGGTCGGGATATTTTTCGCTGGGACTGGCATTTGTTGCTGTTTTGGGATTTTTTATAAATGGCGAAGTAAGCGATGATATGGAAAACCCGGAGTCACTTTACATTGGGTTCGTTATTGGCGGCATGTTCCTGCTCATTGCCTTCTATCAGATTACATCCAGAAATAGGAGTAAAACCTGGGACGGGACTATCATCGATAAAAAAGTCGAAAAGAAGCACAGACATGATAAGTACCAGGATTGTTGGAGAGAATATCTGGAATATAAGGTTACAATAGAAGCTGGCAATGGGCGAAAGCATGATCTGATCGCCGAAGACGACGACACCAAATACAATTACTATCAGATAGGCGACAAGGTAAGGCACCATAAAGGATTGAATTCATACGAGAAATACGATAAAAGAAGAGATACGATTATCTTTTGCAATGCCTGCGCCAGCCTGAACGATATTCGGGATGATTACTGTTTCAGATGCAAATGTCCCTTGTTAAAATAGGATTATGACCAATATGCCTGAAATTCCTGAGAAAATTGAATGGACAACTCGGATTCCTGTATTTCGCAACCCAATTATCCTGAAACAATTGGGAATTGCAATCGGTATTCCGTTTGGGGTACTGACTTTAGTTCTGACATTGGTAAAAGCGTTTTACGCCCTGGGGCTTATTGCGGTTTTGTTCCTGCTTACCTACCTGTTTATTCGTTTGGTATGGGGAGGAAAGTACGATGTCGGTTTTGAGTTGGACAGAAAGGGAATACGCAATTACACCCTGAAAAAGCAGTCAAATAGAAATCGCATCATTAATACATTGACTGTTTTGAGTGGCTTACTCTCTGGGAAGCCTGCCGTGGCTGGTGCCGGAATACTTGCACAGTCAAGACAGGATGTACTGATCCGTTGGGGCAACATCAGGAAAGTCAGATTTTATCCTAAAAGTCAGACCATCATGATTAAAGGCGGCTTTGCTGAAAATATTGCAGTGTTCTGTACCAACGAAAATTATACTGAAGTTGAAGCTTTTATTCAGTTAAAACTTCAAAAATAAATCCCGTTGCATCTGGGACTGAAATAGAGACCGATCAATGCCTAAGGGTAGCGGGCCTGAAAACAAAACACCACTTTGGGCGGGAGAGAAGGTTTGTTTATCCAGATTGCTCACCGAATCTCTCTGGGGCCAAAGCGGTGTTTTTCCTAAACTTTTAATTCGCCTCGCTGCTTATCCTATCGGTTCGTTTTTTTAGTCTTCTTTGTATCCGTTTTTTTCTCGGTGTACGGTTCGTCCATCTTTTCTTTCGGCAAACGGCTGCGGGCTTCGGCATCGTCTTTCTTCCTCTGGGCGGCCTGCTTGTCGATCTGCCGCTCTTTATCCTGTTCCTTTTTCTCCCGCCCTACACCTGTATTACCAGCTTTGTTCTCTGCATCTTCTCTCGCTTTTTGTTTCTGCTTGTTCGCCCAGTCATCAGTCCGCTGGTTTTGCCGCCGTTCCAGCTCTTCACCTTTCGTAGCGGCTGTCACATTTGTTGCTTGAAATCCAACCACCAACATTGAAGCCATTGAAACTGCCAGCACTAGATGTTTTATCATTACTGTAACCTCCTTAAAATAATGTTTGGAAAGATTTATACATGAATTTTCGCTATTACTCAAACGATATCCGTTGCCCTGCAATCGCCGAAGAAATCCTTGAGATGCTTTACATTAATTTCAGCCCTCCATAGCGACTTCTTATCATTGATCGGGTAGTCAAGCAGGAGCCCGTTGGCAAGATCGCTAAACCGTGTCCTGTTTACCTGTGTGCCGGGAAACAAGTATCTTATCGATCCGGTTGCCATCCATGTCCACGACTTCAAACTGCCACCCGGCCCATTCAAACCAGGATCCTGTCGAGGGGATACGACCAAATTGGAGGAGCATGAAACCGGCGATCGTGCGGTAATGTTCCGTGTCTTCTTGCGGAATGGCATCAAGTTCAAAGAGTTCCTTAAGCTTGTCTATGGAAAGCAAGCCGTCTATCAACCAGGAACCATCATCGCGACGGACAGCATCAAGGTCTGTAGTTAGCTCGGAAGGTGGCAGGTCGCCAACCATCATTTCAAGTATATCGTGAAGGGTGACTATGCCCTGGACAGTCCCGTACTCATCGATAACCAGCGCCACATGTGTGCCCGACTGTTTGAAAAGTTCCAGCACCTTGAGGGCCCGCAGTGCTTCGGGCACGAACAGGGGTGGCAGAACGATCGACTGCATGTCCTGCCCTTCGGCAGTCACAAGCTGCACCCATAAATCCTTGATCGAGACCATCCCTACTATATTATTCGGATCCTCACTATAGACAGGAAAACAAGAATGGCCGCTCGTTATTGTTTTATCCCTGATCTCTTCAGGCAGCGCGAGAATATCAAAGGCGACGATATCGGGTCTGGGTGTCATGATATCACTTACATCAAGGTCGCCGAGACTCAATGCGCGGTTCATGAGAACCTGCTCGCTTTTCTCGAAGATTCCCGCCTGTGTGCTTTCCTCGATCAGGATCTTAATCTCATCTTCAGTGTGAGACAATTCTTTCTTTGGCCGCACCCTGAGAATCATAAGGAGTGCATCCGTGGAAAAACTCAAGAGAAAGATGGCAGGAGTAGCAAGTCGAGTCAGAAAACGTAATGGAGGAGCCATAAAGGAGGCTATCCCCTCGGCATTATTGAGCGCCAGTCGCTTGGGTACAAGTTCCCCGATAACGAGAGAAAGATAGGTAATCACTACCACTACTGCGCCGATTCCGATAGCAGGGCCGTAATGACCGAAGAGAGGAATGCTTCTTAGCCACTCGCCCAGGTTTTCTGCAACGGTTGCCCCGCCGAATACACCTGCTAGAATACCGACGAGGGTAATGCCGATTTGTATGCTTGAAAGAAATCTATTAGGATCCTGGAGGGCATCGAGCGCTTTTTTGGCACCCACGTCGCCGTTGTCGGCGCGGTGCTGAAGGCGGGACTTCCGGGAAGACACCATCGCCATTTCCGTCATTGCAAAGACGCCGTTAATGATGACAAGAACAAGGATAATAATAATTTCCGTTTTTATGGACAGAGAGCCAGGCGTATTGGTCATGGTATCGAGTGAATTTAGTATACTACAACTCGATACAAAAACGTAGCGGGTGATAAGCTAATGTTCGTGTCATTTTGGCGAAAGGCGGACTAATCCCAAAGAGTGCAGCTGAAATAAGGACGTATGTACATCGAGAACCTCATTGCATCCTCTGGAATATCTGGAGAACGGCAATTCCACCACCTCCCAGAAGAAGCCCGAAATAAACGATGGTCGCAATATTAACCACATGACCAAAGAGCACGCAGAGGCCATCCCGCTGTAGGAATCCCAGGGTGAAGAGCAGAATTGCAAAGGCAGGCAACGTATTGCTGAAAGGGACCAGCCCGAAGGGCGCCATGAGCAGGCACGCGCTTACGACCAGCGCACAGTTATTAAGGGCCCCCAGGTATTTGCCGGAGACGAGCCATCCGATACGATGAGAACGGCTGATGCATTCGAGCCGATGGAGCCAGCCTACTCCTTTTTCGAGACCGGCACACAGTTTGTCCGCAGGAAGTTGCCGCTCAAGAAACCGCTTCGGTAGCCATAGGCGGCAACTGAAGAGTCGGCTGATGGCGATCATGAGAATTGCTGCGCCAAATACCGTGCTCATACCCGGAATCGAAACAGGAATCAGGAAAACAATGGCCAGGAAAGCGTTAAACAATAAGAGTCCGTCGTGCCCCAGCAGATCCCTGATTTCAGCCAGTGTTATTCGGTCCGGCGGCAGTTCTGCGATTACGACCTTCAGCTTGCCGCCCAGAGAATCAGGACGCACAATCCTATTCGGTAGTATATTCATCATGTTTCGCACGCTTTTCTCTCCTCCTTATCCTTTTCTATCTTTCGGGAACCGGGTCTGAACGGTTACCGGCCCGCTGACGACCTGTGTGGGCCAAAAGAACGGCCGGAGCCCGCTACCTCTTACGCCCGGGTCGGTCTCCCATACGCGAGTTCTTCCAGTCTTGCAATCCGTTCCTCTATGGGCGGGTGGGTGCTGAAAAGCCGCAAGAGGCTGCCCCCGGAGAGCGGGTTGACGATGAACATGTGCGCGGTCGCTCCGTTCGCCTCCATAGGTATCCTTTGTGACGCCATTTGCAGCTTCTCCAGTGCCTTAGATAACCCCAAAGGATTACCGGCAATAGCGGCTCCACCCGCATCGGCACCGTACTCCCTCGATCTGGATATTGCCATTTGAATAAGCATCGCTGCGATGGGTCCGACAACCATCATCGCGATCGCAGCTATAGGGCTACCCCCTTCGCCTTCCTCGTCGCTGCTCCGGCCTCCGAAAATCATCCCCCACTGGGCAATTTGGGCGAGATAGGTTATGGCGCCCGCTATGGTTGCGGCGATGGTGCCTACAAGGATGTCCCGATGTTTGATATGGGCCAGTTCATGGGCAAGAACGCCCTCCAGTTCGTCCCTGGTCAGGATCTGAAGAATGCCCGTTGTGACCGCAACCGCCCCGTTTTGCGGGTTTCTTCCTGTAGCAAAGGCATTCGGCTGATCCTGATCGATGATGTAGACCTTTGGCATGGGAAGGCTGGCCCGCTGAGCAAGCAGCGTCACTGTTCCATAGAGTTCCGGTGCTTCCGCTTCTGTGACCTCCCTTGCGCCATACATCTTCAGCACGATTTTGTCGCTGAACCAGTAGGCAAAAAAGTTCATACCGAAGGCTATTATGAGGGCCATTGTCATTCCTGATTTCCCGCCAATCAGTGCTCCTATGGCAAGAAACATCACGGTAAGCGTTATCATCAGTACGCCTGTCTTCAATACATTCATCACATTAGCTCCCTTTGTTTACGGTAATCCTCCGGAACTCCACGAGACCGGTATTCGTTCTCCTTCGCTTCCCCTTTGGATTTTGCATGGCCTGTTCGGCCATCTCTCCATGCTTGCTTTCGTTCGTTCAGCCAGACGCGACCCTTGTCGTGAATGCGTTTGGCCCACTCAAATTCAGTTGCAAGGATACTAAGACCGAGGGGTATGACGAGGAAGGCCGGACCCGGAAGAACCACCATCCCGATGCCGATCGACAGGACAACTAAACCTGCGGCGCCTACGATGATTCTCTTGACGCACCTGAAATGGTATTTTGACAATTTCGAGATATCCGTGTCCTCGCTGTCCCTGCCCAAATTCGATCCCGCTCGATATCTTCAATCCAAACGTTGCCGATAGTCAAACAGGTAACATTATCGCACGGTGAACATTACGTGAGCTTAACCGGATGATTATCTTTTGGTAATGTCGCTTGAGCGGGGCGATTCTTCGGAAGCGCAACAACGAACCGGCTGCCTTTTCCCGGTTCACTCTCGACCGTTATAGTCCCGCCATGAGCGTTTATAAATACCTTCACGAAACTCAAACCCAGACCACTCCCCGTTGTCGATCTGCTTCTCTCTCCCCTGAAGAACCGCTCGAACACATGGGGCAAATCCGGTTCTGCAATCCCCATCCCTGTATCTTCCACGGTGACAAAGGCGCGATGCCCCCCTTCTTCAATCAGAATGCTGACAGCACCTCCATCGGGTGTATATTTGACCGCATTGTCGATGAGATTTGCAAAAACCCTTCGGAGCTTCTGAGTGTCGCCCGCTATTGCAACGCGCTGAGGTGCCTTGAGCGTGATAGAAATGTCTCTGTCCTCCGCTGCCGGTTCAAAGAGGTCTACAGCATCGGCTACCATGGAGACCAGGTCCGTCGATTCCAGCTTCAGTTCGGTCAGGCCAGCCTCTGCCTTGGAGATCTCAAGCATGGTGTTTGTCATCGCCAGAAGGTGATCGCACTGCTCAATAATGTTAGCTGTTACGGCCTGGTGTTCGTCCTTCGTTATCTCTGTGAGAAGAGTCATTTCGGCGATGCCCCGCATCCGCGTAATGGCGCTTCTGATATCATGGGCTATACTGTCCGTCATTTCTCTCATCTCGCCGATCAGCGTCTGGATGCGCTCGGCCATGCTGTTGAAAGCTTCGGCGAGGAGGTCGAGATCATCATTCTTCCCTTTCAAGGGAACCCTGCTGTCCAATGCTCCCTTTGCTATAAGAGTTGCCGCCCGGGTGACGTCACCGACACCCGACAAAGCCCTCTTTGCCATGAACCAGCCGACGAGGCCGGCGAAAGCCGCGACGACCGCCATCGTAGTGCCGAAATACCTGCGAAAGTCCTCCCGCAGTTCAAAGAGAGCCTCCTTGGTAATGTCGTGGGTGCCGTGCATGGTGATGATGTAGAAACCGACGAAGGCGGCGAACATCGACGCCGTAAACACAAGGGCGTACCAGCAGGTGAGCCTGAAAGCGACTGTCTTTCGGACTTTAATCAGACTCTTTAAGGACGTAACCGACACCTCGTATGGTATGAAGCATCTTCTTTTCAAACTTCCTGTCAACCTTGTCTCTCAATCTGCTGATGCGGGCTTCGACTACGTTTGTCTGGGGATCGAACTGGTAGTCCCAGACGTGGTCCAGAATCATGGTTCTTGACACGACTTTTCCCGGGTTTCTCATGAGGAATTCGAGCAAGGCAAATTCGCGGGGTTGCAGGTCGAGGCGTCTTCCGCCACGATATACTTCCCTCGCAAGAAGGTCCATTAAAAGGTCGCCGACCACCAGTTTTGTTGTTTCGGCTGCACCCGTGGCTCTGCGGATGAGGGCCTGCACGCGAGCGAGCAATTCGGAAAACGCAAACGGTTTGGTAAGATAATCATCAGCCCCTAGTTGAAGGCCGTGCACGCGGTCGTTCACGGTATCCTTGGCGCTCAGGATAATGACGGGGATTGCCCGCTTCGTCTCGCGCAGGTTTCTAATAACAGCAAGGCCATCAAGCCGGGGAAGCATAATATCGATGATGGCGATGTCGTATGGTTCTGTCTGCGCGAGGTGAAGCCCATCCTCGCCGTCAACTGCATGGTCGACGGCAAATCCCGCTTCCTTGAGACCTTTCACTATGAAAGAGGCAATTATTCTGTCATCTTCGATCAACAGGACTCGCATTAAGCTTCTTCTTCACCATCCTTCGACTGGGTGCGCTCCACGAGGACTTCGCCAATTGGATGTCCGTCCATGTCAACTACCTCGGAACCGGTAAACGGGATGCGGCCAAAATGGAAGAGCATGAACCCCTAAATGTATGGGTAATTATCATCTTCTTCTTAAGACGCTCTTGGGCGGTAAGTATACCATAGATTGAGGACTATCTTGTCTATCTTCATCGTCAAATCCATCTTGTCAACTCATGGGTGCTCAGCGGGTTGCCTTGTTCTTCCACGGATTGCTTTTGCCGCTTGAATCATAAGCGTCGGCACTATGCCGGCCACACCTATTATGGCCCAACCCTCCGCTCCGGGATACACCATGTGCAGGACCCGGGCGAGGGGTGGCAAATACACGGTTATAAGAAGGAGCAGGGCGCAAAGGACAAAGGTGGCCCAGATGTAAGGATTTGTCGTAATCTCATTGTTCAGGAGACCGGTATTCTTTTCCCTCATGTTGAAAACATGGCACATACGGGTGAAGCCGAGCGTGAGAAAGGAGACGGAGACTGCCTGATTTCCCTTGATGCCGAATAAATGAAGGGCCAGGGCGAAAGAAGCGAGCACCGTCAGCGAGATCAAAAGACCGTAGGACCCGGCTGCAAGCCAGTCCGGCCCGAGAAGGACCGGCTCCCGGGATTTCCGGGGAAGCTGAGTCATGAGGGTGGGGCTCCCTTTGCCGACACCGAGAGCGAGGGCCGGGAAGACATCGGTAACGATGTTGAGATACAGTATCTGCAGCGGGAGGACCGGCAGGGGCAAACCAAGGAAAGTAGCGAGTGAGATGAGGAAGAACGTGCTCAGGTTGCAGGAGACGAGATATCTGACGAACTTCCTGATATTCGCGAAGATCGCCCGACCCTGTTCAATGGCAGCGACAATCGTCGGGAAGGCGTCGTCTTTGAGTACGATGCCGGCTGCTTCCCGTGCCACCTGGGTGCCTCTGAGCCCCATTGCTATACCGATATCCGCTTTCTTGAGGGCAGGTGCGTCATTGACCCCGTCTCCCGTCATGGCTACCACAAAATGGTTCTTTCTGTAGATATCGATCACGTTAAGCTTTTGCCTGGGGCTTACCCGTGCGAGCACGGGGGTTTCCAGGATGCGTATAATCTCTTTCGGTGACAGGTGCGCAGGCTCCCTGATGTCTTTCCCTAGCAACACCTCTACCGGTTCTTTTCCGACAAGTCCCACCTCAGTCGCAACATACCTAGCCGTGGCCGGCTGATCGCCGGTCACCATGACAACCCTCACCCCTGCCTTCCTGCACAAGGCTATGGCGCCCGGGACATCCTGTCTCGGAGGGTCGATCAAGCCAACAAGACCGAGGAAAACAAGATTCTCGTAGACCCGTCCGGTATCGTCCGGGACCTTTTTGTTGGCTAGCGCGAGGACCCGGTACCCCTGGCGGGCCAGCTCGTCGTTCTGTGTGTTCAGACGATTTGTGTCGTCCTCGGTCAGGGGTCGGATTCCGTCGCCGGCCATAATGTGTGCGCTCACTTCGAGTACAGCTTCAGGAGCACCCTTTATCGCGATAAGATAGCCTTCGTCTTCTTCATGGACGGTGGCCA
Source organism: Deltaproteobacteria bacterium UBA5205 (assembly GCA_002412715.1). Taxonomy (GTDB): domain Bacteria; phylum Desulfobacterota; class Syntrophorhabdia; order Syntrophorhabdales; family Syntrophorhabdaceae; genus Delta-02. The sequence continues at coordinate 43,966 of DHVP01000007.1, read as the reverse complement.
TCATCTTCAGATCCGTGTCGAAGGCTTCCTCCCTTATCTCGGGCAGCTCGTCGAGTAACTGTTCCCGTTGTATCCCTGCATGAGCAGCCGCGACAAGAAGCGCGACCTCAAGGGGATCGCCGATCCCGTCAGCCTGTTTTCCCTTTCGTGGTTCTATGGATGCATTATTGCAAAGGGCTGCGACCCGCAACGCATCATGCAGCGCCGGGATGGAATGAGGGTTGAGAACTTTTCCCTGCTCGAAGAACCCATCACCCTTGAGATCTATTTCGTGGCAGTCGAGCAAGATTCTCGCCACCGTGATCCGGTTCTCGGTAAGGGTCCCGGTCTTGTCCGTGCATATTACGTTCACCGCGCCTAGGGTCTCGACAGCCTGAAGCCTTTTTACCAGGGCGTTCCGGCGCGCCATGCGCCACATGCCCTGGGCTAGGGCAACGGTGGCGACGATGGGTAAACCTTCGGGGACCGCGGCAACTGCCAGGGCGATGGCCGTTTCAAGGATCAGAAGCGTTTGGGATCCGGTTGCCAGTCCGATGCCGGCGACAAAGACGCCGGTGAACAGGGCGAGCCATATGAGCCGATGTCCGAGGCTCTTCAGGTCCTTTTCGAGGCCAGTGGTCTCTTCTCCTGTCTCTGAAACAAGAGAGGATATATCCCCCAGTTCAGTGGCGAGACCAGTAGCGGTCACGACTCCTTCTCCGGACCCCGCTGTTATGGCTGTCCCCTTGAATAGCATGTTCCGCCGGGCGTCCAGAGGGGCTTCGTTGTCGATCGGTTCTGTTCGCTTGGACACGGGGAGAGATTCCCCGGTCAGCGAGGATTCGTCCGCCTGAAGCCTTGATGCTTCGATGAGTCGGAGGTCAGCCGTGATCGTGTCGCCCGCTTCGAGAAGCACTATGTCTCCCGGCACAAGGCTCTCGGCCGGGACTTCCTGGATCCTTCCGTCCCTGCGGACCCTCGTCGTGGTTTGGCCGAGACGGCGAAGCGCCTCCATCGAACGTACCGCCCTCGCCTCCATGACAAAACCAATGGCGCCGCTTATCAGGATGACCCCGCCGATGGCGATGGCCTCGACTACCTCACCGAGAAGAAATGCAAGGACTGCAGCCCCCCCGAGGAACAGGGCCATGAAGGTATTGAACTGGTCGATCAAAATCCTCCACAGGCTTCGCTTTTTCGTCTCCTGCAGAAGATTCTTGCCGAAAACGCCGAGCCGGTACTTGACCTCGCGCTGAGAAAGGCCCCTTTCGTCTGAGACACTCAGTTCACCGAGCACCTCTTCCCCGGTTCGGCTCCATGGGTCGCTCGGCCGTCTTGCTTTTTTCTCCTCGATTCCTTTGTCCATTAGCCTCCCTTCGGCATGAATTATTCATAATATAAGGCATCGTATGGAATGCATGGAATGGGACGTCCTTAAATAGTGATTCCTGAGAAGTAACCGCCTTTTTCAACAAAGGGTTCGATTTGACTCTGCCTGACCAGAGACCGGCATGATTCCTGAGAAGTAACTCGATTGATACAATCACTATTGTACTATAATAGAATACAGTATGGGTGACCCGAAGAGGGCCCACGCGAAAGAAACCTCTTGGTTGACATTCGTCGAATGCGGCACCATAGTTGCATTAATACCTGAATTAACATAAGAAAAGGGGACAACTATGGTCCGAGCGTTGGCAGTATCCATCATCGTAGCTATCGTTGTTTCGTTCACGGCAGTAAGCAATGCTGCAGCTCAGCCCATGGGATATAATCAATATGAAGGAAGGCCGGACGCGACATCATGGGAGATGTACAGGCAACAACAAATTGAGATGCAACTTGAGATGCAACGACGACAACTTGAGATGCAGCAACAACAAGTTGAGATTCAACGACAACAACACCAGCTTGAGATTCAACGACAACAGCTTGAGATGCAGCGGCAACAGCTTGAGATTCAACGTCAACAACAGCAGATGGAGCTTGAAAAGCAGATGATCGAGCGTGAAAAGAAGTAAACGGAGTGGTGGACTGGCACGCAAAGCAAAGATAGTGCTGAAAGTGATATGCTAATCCCAGCTTTCGAGCGGATTGCACGGCTTGGGACGACCTTTCCGCAGGGACAGGAACCCTGCTATAATTAGAGTAGACAGAGATTATATGCAGCAGGGGGGACGATGCTCAAGCCAACCAAGATTTTGGTACCAACTGATTTTTCGCAATATTCGGACAGGGCATTAGTGCAAGGATTGGATATAGCGCAACAGTATAAGGCAAAGCTCTTTCTTCTCCATGTTGTCCACGGGGATATTTACCGCTCCATTCTGGAATTTACTTTCCTCGAAGAGACGGTGCGGCACTCTATTAAGGATCGTGCGCTGGACTGGGCTCAAGACAGCCTGCAGAAGCAGCTTAGCTACTTTCCGCAGGCTAAAAACGTAGATATAGTCACGCATGTCCGTTGGGGAATTCCCCACGAAGAGATACTGAAAGAAGAAATGGAAAAAGGGATCGACCTCATTGTGATCGCAACTCTCGGGAGATCGGCCGTTGCCAGGTACCTTATCGGCAACGTGGCTCGCAATGTCCTTAAAGGTTCCAAATGCCCTGTACTGCTGACAAAATGATAGACTGTCTTGACATGACGCAATCTGTATTGTGCATAAAATATGGTTCTTTAGAAACATAATAAGAGTATAAGGGGGCTGCTGTGAGCGTTTACGTTGTTAACGAGATTGTGGGTACGAGCGACAAATCATGGGAAGATGCAGCAAGGCAGGCGATAGAAACAGCTGCAAAGAGCGTCAGCGATCTCCGTGTTGGTGAAGTGGTGAAACAGGATGTAACGGTAGAAAATGGGAAGGTGTTGAACTACCGGGTAAGACTCAATATTTCGTTCAAGTATATCGCGGTGAAATAGGCTGGTCTGCAGTTTTGGGGAAATTGTGCCTGGGTGGCGGCTGGTGTCTGATCCATCATACTAATTGTCTGGAAGATCGAATGCCTGTGAGGAGACGCAATGACAATATTCATATGCACTTTAACAGGATTGGCCGTCGTCGTTCTTATTGTTTACCTGGCCATTCCCATAGCTCACGTGATCAAAAACAAGGACAAACGTGATGTCGCGGAAGTGATGTATCCCGGTGACTCAGAACGTCAGTCCGGTTTTAGAGACAAGGTCGCCTCCGAAATCCTCCGTAATAACCCGGGTTTCACATACGGGTCCCCAGAGTTTCAGACCCTTTACCGGCAAGAGATGGACAGGCTGCTGAAGGAATACCAAAGTTAGATTGTGGTCCCCAGCCGGGTGACCCCTCCCCACGCGGCCATTTGTTTCACTGAAAGAAAGAGAGGCATTCTCTTTATTACCTTGCAAACCAGCCGCTAATAGACGATACTATGCCGTTATGCCCAAACGATCTGGAAAAGATAGATACGAAGCTAAGTCAGGACCATTAGACCCGCCGAAAAGGCCGCGAAAGAGCCTGCCTGAGAAGGCAGACCGAAGCGCCGACGCCTCCCGTGGGCGCAGAGACAGATCATCTGAACATTTTACTCCATCAGGAAGGACAAGAGACCTGCCCGAGAAGGCAGATCGAAGCCGTGGCGATTTACGGGGACACAGGGAAGGAAAATCTTTTTCCTCCTTTGACCGGCCAAAAAGGGAGTTTGGATTTGGATCCAACGATAAAAGGCCGTTGCCGCAGGAACAGCAAAAAACAGTCTCAGCGTCTGCCCTGAAAAGAGGGTTCGAGAGGGCAAAAGGTGAGATAGTAGATATGTGTGACGAAATATCTGCCCTTATGGCCAGCCGATACAATATTGGCAAGGTTGAGCTAACGGTGAGTTTCAACGCAGCCGGAGAATTTATCGGTTTCGGCGCCGGCGGCGCTGCATCAATTAAAATCACAGTTATCCCTTCAAAATAAGGGGCGGCAGCCCACCAAAACATTTGAAGACCCTTCGTTAATGTCGCATCTAATCCCAGTTGCCTTGTGCGGTTTTGAGATATCGGTGTAGTAGCCCCCTTTTAACCGGACACTCATATAACCAAAAATAGATAATGCATCACCGGGAGATAAGCGCCGCGTATACCGAAGGCCACGCTGTGTAAATTGTTACCTCAGCCCGGGGTTCTCTAAAACGAAAAGGACAGCCCCACTGTAGGACCATGGATAGTCATATTATACCTGATACTGCTTGTCCCTGCCTTGTAGTCGACATAGAGGGCTCGGTATCCAAGTAAGCCGGTGATGCTATTGGTAAAGCGATAGCCAAAGACAGCAAGGGCATTCCAGCTGAAATCAGAACCGACGCCGAAGCCTCCGACATCACCCCGTATATTGAACAACAGTTTTTCCGTGATATCCGCATTGAGACGGGCACCGAGGAAGGGGTCGACCCACTGGGTTGATTTGGAAGGATTTGTGGTGCTGCCAAAGTCCAGGTTGGCACTTAAATACCAGTAACGACCGCCTCCCAGGGCATCAACGGTCATTGAACGTTTCCCCTTTCCATCAAGGGACCACTTTCCTAATTGGTACATGCCACCCATCTCGACCAGCCACTGTTCAATTTGTACTCTCGTCTCTCTGCCATCCCGAAGTGTCCCGTCCTGAGACAGCTTCAGGTACGTCGGGTCAATAAAGAACCCCCACTTCCCTTTCTGGGCCTCAAAGTGCACCTGGCCTGCAAGATTCATATCTCGAAGGATATCGGAAAAGGGTATCTTCATGTCTGCGGTGTGGCTGCGGACCGTCGTCTTCGTGTCCAGGGAGATCATCCAGGTGTAGGGTATAAGGCGGAATTCCCAGGCACTTCCGTTCGTGGATGCAGGCTTACCCTGGGTTGCGGAAACGTTTGGATTGGGACCGGGCTGCCCGGCGGTCTGGCTGTAGGCCGGCAGCGCGGCGAGCACTAATGCCAGAGCACATACTATTGATCTTACCGTGTTTCTCATACCAGTTCCTCCAATCATCGGGCTATGGCGCTCTCTACGGAAAACCCGGGACGTGCAGCAATGGAATTATTTGGTTCCATAGACTTTCTGCATTTTCAATGTCATTTCAGGGCTCAATTTCTTCACAAGTTCTGCATTATACGAGCCGGTAGGCATCGGCTTTATGCTTGGATCGCTGGTTGGATTGCTGGTGAATACATTATTATTGATTATCTGCTGCGTCGCCACGGCATAGGAACGCGATTTCGCAGCGGGTGTTCCCTCTTTGACTGCCGGGTCAACATTGGTCATTATTATCGATACTGTATTGTCGCTGTTGAGATAGATCTCAAAGGTCCGGAACTGCTGAGGGAAATCCCTGAGCGATGAAGTTTCAACCTGCCAGAAACCGTTCTCCGGGGCGGTGCCGGGAAATGCCTTAACGACATTTGTATGGCGATGTCCGGCGACCCAGAGGATGAAATTGGGATGTTTTTGGAGTTCTGTGACCAGACCCGGCAGGGATACGGCGTTTTGAGGATCCGTCCACCAGCCAAGCTCGGAACCGGGCTTTTCGACGCCTATCGGTATGTGCGCGGCAATGATCATGAGCTGGCCGGCAGCCTGACCGTCGGCGAGCTCCTTCTTGAGCCAGTCATACCGTGCCTTATCAAGGAAGCCATGTCCGTGGATGTCGGCGGAGCCATCATCCTCCCTCTGGGTATCGTCAAGCACGATGATCTTGACCGGTACAGTCGATTTCGGCACGAAGCTGTAACAGGCAAAACCGTTCCTGGCGTCGACGAGATTGAAACCGTGACCCACGGGATTTGAGGATGACTTGAAGAATTCCTGCATCCATTCCGTTCTCAAAAGTGAACGGCGGTTCGGGTCGGACACAACCTTCGGAGGGCTGCTGAACTTTCCGACAGGCCCTGCACCGATAATGGTGCCGTAAGGCGTTGAACCGTCGAGAACGCCCATATAGTAATCGGGTTTGTTTATGTTCCTGGGGTTGAGGAGAACGTCTCCCGTAGCGAAGACCGTGTCGCTGATGTAGGACTTCCGAAGGCTCTCGTTCACGGGGATAGAACCGATCAAGAAGTGATCGTGGTTGCCCATGGCCTGATACCAGGGTATCGTCCTGTCAAGCCCCGCTGCCTTGTAAGGTTTCTGATAATCGATGCTGTCGGCCCCGGCATGAGCACCGGAACTCGGGGTGATGACCTTGCCGTCAAGGACATCGATATACCATCTCAACTCGTTGTATTGAGTACTGTTGCAGGTGTCGCCGAGGGAGATGCCAAAATCGAAGGGATCCTTCTTGTGAATGGCGTTTACCGTCTGGACGGCCGCGTCGAGAACATGGGTCGTATAGAGCATGACCGGTGAATACACGGAGGTCTCCCATGACCACGGATAGTTGCCCAGTTTGTCAAAGGGGGCCGGGAGGAGGTCAGGGTAGTATAATTGTTGAAGGTAGATCAACTGAGAGGGCGACTCTTTGTCGGTGATATGGATGTCGGATATGGTAAAGAAATTCAGCAGCCTTACTTTCCTTGTAACCGATGCACCGGTATAACCGGCCGGCATGATATCGGTCCGTTTTCCATCATCGATACCTTTGCCGTCCTTCCAGACGCCATACCCATATTGATCGTATTTTGAGACTTCATGGAGAGAGATCTTTGTCGAAGGTGTCGGGGCAGGCACGATGGTCTTCTGGCGTGTTGTAAGAACATCAGAAGCGATGGGGTATCCTTTGGGCTGATCTTTCGGTCCGGCGCTGCATAATGAGTATCCCGTCAAAGAGAAGATAAGCATGCCGGCTAGAAAGATCAGACACCAGTTTTTGAATTCATGCGATGGTTTCATAGGCTCCTTTTCGTTACAATCGTGATATGATGGAAATTATCCATCCCCTTAAAGTATCGGGGTAATTGCGCAAATCTTAAGAAAATAGGAAGATCAGGAAGCTCCTGACAGGCTACGTTGTCTCACGAAAAACGCCGTTGCCAGCATGCTTCTCTTGTGGTATTCGTATTGAGTGCCGTTCAACCGATTTTTCTCCACTCTGATGAGCCCCGCCGTGTTCGTTTTCGCGGCGCTGTGTGTTTTCGCCGTAGCCTACAGGTTCTACGGACTTTTCATAGCCACCAAGGTCCTGCGGGTGGATCCGTCGCGGCCGACGCCTTCCGTTACCATGGCCGACGGACTGGATTACCACAAGACGAACAGGCTCGTCCTTTTCGGGCATCATTTTGCCGCGATAGCGGGAGCCGGACCGCTCACCGGGCCGGTTCTTGCCGCCCAGTTCGGATTTTTGCCCGGCGCGCTGTGGATCCTGATAGGGGCCGTGGTCGGGGGCGCCGTCCATGACATCGTCGTGCTTTTCGCTTCGGTCCGACACAGGGGAGAGAGCCTTGCCGTTATCGCCAAAAGCGAAATTGGAAAGACCGCGGGCACGGTTTCTTCCGTAGCGTTTCTCCTGATCCTCATCCTGACCATTGCCGGCGCTTCGATAGCCATGACGAACGCCCTGGCCGACAGCCCCTGGGGGACACTCGTCGTCGCCACCACCATACCGGCTGCTTTGATCATGGGCGTCATCATGAGGAGACCCGGAAACAAGGCCGTGATCATCGCGAGTATTTTCGGCATCGGGATGTTGTTCTCGGCCGTGTTCTTCGGCAGGCTCGTGACCGAATTTCCTGAGCTGGCATCTTTTTTCAGGTTGAGCAAGAAACAGATATCGGTATTGCTCCCCGTCTACGCCTTTGCCGCCTCGGTGCTGCCCGTATGGCTTCTCCTCGCCCCGAGGGATTACCTCTCCACCTTCCTCAAAATTGTGACCATCGGGGCCCTCGCCACCGGAATCCTTTTTCTGCGCCCGAGCTTCCAGATGCCGGCGTTCACCCAGTATTTTCATGGAGGCGGCCCGGTCGTCCCGGGAGGCGTCTTCCCCTTTCTCTTCATAACCATCGCCTGCGGAGCGATCTCGGGGTTCCACGCCACCATCGCGTCGGGGACGACACCGAAGATGATAGGGAGCGAAAAGGACATCCTCTTCGTTGGGTACGGCGCCATGCTCTTTGAAGGCGTCGTGGCCATGATGGCCCTCGTGGCGGCCTGTGTCCTTGTGCCCGCCGACTACTTCGCGATCAACTCAACGGCTGAAATGTACTCGAAACTGGGGATGAAACCCTTGGATCTCCCCTGGCTTTCCAGCATGATCGAGGAGCAGCTCCAGGGCAGGCCGGGAGGGTCCGTGTCCCTTGCCGTGGGGATAGCCTATATATTCTCGAGCGTTCCCACCATGGATAAGCTGATATCCTACTGGTACCATTTCGCCATAATGTTCGAGGCCGTATTCATCCTGACCCTTATTGACGCGGGGACACGGGCCGGCAGGTTCCTGCTGCAGGAAATCGCGGGTATCTTTGTCCCGAAGTTCAATGACCATAACTGGCTTCCGGGAATGACGATCATGGGACTTGTTTTCACCTTCATGTGGGGCTATCTGCTCTACACCGGTTCGATAGCGACGATCTGGCCGCTCTTCGGGATCAGCAACCAGCTTCTGGCCGCCTGCGCCCTGATCATTGTAAGCACGATGCTGGTGCGTCTCGGCAGGGAGAAATATGTATGGATAACCCTTATCCCCGGTATTGCCATGGCAATTATCACGCTCTGGGCCGGGTACATCAACATAACCGTCAACTACCTGCCGGAAAACCACTATCTGCTGGCGTTTCTCTGCGGTGTCATCATGTTCCTGATCCTTATCATCATGGTTTCTGCGGGCATACGGATAAGAAACCTGCTCCGGGTCGAGGATATGGTCACGGATAAATGGGGGGATTATGTACTGGTCAGGGTCGAGGACGAGAATCCAAATAACAAAGAGTAGGGGAATTCGGCAGGCTGACACGCGATTACCTTGATCTTGTACTCCTCCTCTCTACTCCTGGCGGTGACGGCAGCACCGATACCCTCTTTACGAACCCAACTACCGGAGAGAATCAGCTCCGGTGCATGAACGGGACGAAGATAATCTCATCCGGGCAGTGATTCTGGCGAGGAACTTCCCCGCTTTTGCAACCGTCACTATAAAGTAGTCTCTATAATATAGTCGTGCCTGGTGAACCGTAACCATTATGCCTTGACACATCTATAATATAGTCTCTATAATGTAGTCGTAACATGCAGCCCAGGAGAACATTATGAGAAACCCTTTTGTAATAAGAGAAATAGAAGCGGACGAACCATTCTGTGACAGAACGGTCGAACTCAGGGAGTTGGCATCATATGCCTCGAGTTTCTCAAATGTCGTCCTCTATTCGCCGCGCCGCTATGGAAAGACCTCTTTGATCAAACGTGTTCAGAAAGAACTGCAGGACAAGGGGGTCATGACCATTTACGCGGATTTCTTCGGCCTGGTCAGCATTGGTGAAGTTGCAAACAGGCTTGCGGAACACTTATATGCCTATTGTCATAAAGATGAAAGCCTGTTTAAGAAAGCGATGAAGTTTATCAAGATCTGGCGACCGGTCATCAGGCCGGATCCTGATTCGGGGTTTCAGATCACCGTGGAACAAACAACCCAGCACAGCGGCCTCGATCTCCTGAAGGAGACCTTTGACCTTTTTGGCGCTTTTGCCAGGGAACATATGAATGGTTTTCACGTGGTTCTCGATGAGTTTCAAGAGATCACCACCCTCAAGGATTCTGTCAAGATTGAAGGAGTTCTTCGCTCCCAGATACAGACGCACAGGAACGTAAGCTACTTTTTTGTCGGCAGCAGGCGCCGGCTCTTGCTTGACATGTTCAATGAGCAGAAACGGCCATTTTACAAGAGCACGGTCAACTATCCCCTTGATCCGCTCCCCAGGAAGGAGGCCGTCGAGTTTATCGTAGACCGTTTCCTTGCGGGCGGTAAGGAATGCCCCTCCGAGATTGCAGAACTTGTATATGACAGGGTAGGGGGCTACCCCTATTACATTCAGCGTATCCCCTTTGATATGTGGGAACAGAGCGATGAAAAGACCATGACAGCCAGGGATTGTGAAAAAGCACTGTCCTCAATTGTTAAGATTGACACGCCGTTTTATGAGTCGATATTATCAGGTCTTTCGATCATTCAAAAGCAGCTCTTATACGCACTGGCCAAAGAACCGTTCCCGAATCCGTTAAATCCGAAATTCATGATCCGTCACAAATTTACGTCGCCGGGAAGCACCCAGGCGGCCCATAAAAAACTTATCACCCTTGATCTTGTAGAAAGAAGTGACGATGACGGTCGTTATCGTGTGATAGACCCCCTTTTTGACAGTTATCTTAAGAGAGGCTGGTAACAAGCCTTTTCTGCTACAATACCTCAAGTACCTGTATCCTCTTTTTTCCCGCCGGGACTTGCCATTCCACGACATCCTTCTCCCGGTAACCGAGAAGAGCTATACCTGCCGGGGCCAGGATGGATACCGTATCGGTCTCGACCTTGTTCCCCGGGAAGACAAGGGCAAATTGATGCTCCTCACCGGTATCGACGTCTTGATACGGACAATCGAGTTCATGGTGATTACGTCGCCGGGGATATCTTTCGAAAGTACTATTCGCGCCCTGTCGAGTTCTTCTTCAAGAACATCGGCGCTGTCCCCGCCGTACACCTCGATAAGAACACGCAGTCTCTCTTGAATATTGTCCCAGGTGCCGGCCGACAAAGCAAAAATAATTAGAAGGGGACATTTTCGATTCCGAAAAAAAGAGGGCAGGGCGCCAATGAACATTGCATTCACAGGGCTGGACAGATCAGTAGGTCCGCATAGTCGGACCATTGGCGTCGAATGAGTAGAATGGGATTGGGAGTTAAAGGTCGGGAAAAGTAGACATCCATTGCCAAGCTCGCAATCGTAATTACTTTATTAAAATAAAGGAGGTTATGCAGATGGTTGATATTGTGGATCTTCAAAAAGTAGCGCGGGAAGTAGAATTACAGTTGAAGAAGGTCTTCGATACCATTAAATAAGGAGGTCCCGAAGGTGAAAAGATATCTTGAATTATCCCTTGTGATGCTAAACGGCTTGCTCATGTCCTGCTCCGGTGAAGGCTCTTATGGTCCGCATGGTCCGGGTGGCTGGGGAGGCATGATGCATTACGGATTTGGGTTTGGAGGAATGTTTATGTGGATAATATTCCTGATCGCGATTGTTTTGTTGATCTATTTCATTGTTCAGTTCCAGAAAAGGAAGGGCCAGACGCCGACACAGAATGAAAGCCACCTGGATATCCTGAAAAAGCGTTACGCAAGGGGGGAAATCACAAAGGAAGAATATGAGAGAATGAAAAAAGACCTTGGATGAATCTCCCCACCCCAGGCAGTGCGGTATCTTTATGGACCAGCAACGCTCTCTTCACCGGACAGGCAACGGGGAATTTGACCAGGAGAGATTCAAATCCGGCGGACTCATCACCGTCAATCTGAGGAGTTAGGCCCACAAGGAGGATCGAGAGATGGGTACACAAGGAACTCCGGAAAAAGTTCAGCACAAAGATCCCGTCTGTAACATGACGATATCGGGTGACTCCGAATACCATTACCATTATTCAGGCAAACAGTATTATTTCTGCAGTGAACATTGCCTGCACAAATTTAAGGAGCACCCGGAACAATATCTGGACAAGGAAACCTCGCCACCCCATGAAACACCCGACAGGTCAATGACCTACACATGCCCCATGCATCCTGAAGTGGTGCAGGATCATCCCGGTAATTGCCCCAAGTGCGGTATGGCGCTGGAGCCGGTTGTCGGCGGCGAGGAAAGAAATGAAGAACTTATCGGCATGAGTCGTCGCTTTTGGATCTCCACCGTGCTGGCTTTGCCGGTGTTTTTTCTGGCTATGATCGCTGATTTGATGCCTGGCTGGTTACCGGATTGGATTTCGATGCAAGTAGTTCAATGGATTGAATTTGCGTTGGCAACACCTGTTGTATTGTGGGGCGGTTGGCCATTTTTTGTTCGCGGATGGCATTCCGTCCGAACCTGGAATCTCAATATGTTCACCTTGATTGCTCTGGGCGTGTCAGTAGCCTGGATATACAGCGTCGTGGCCTTATTGTTTCCACAGATTTTCCCACCCATCATGCAAATGGAAAGTGGATTGGTTCACGTTTACTTTGAAGCTGCGGCGGTGATCACGGCACTGGTGCTTCTGGGACAAGTGCTCGAATTACGTGCCCGTTCGCGAACCAATGCGGCCATTCAAATGCTGCTCGGCCTCGCTCCGAATACGGCACGGATCGTGCGCAATGATGGAACGGAAGAAGATATCCCGCTGGAGCAGGTACAGCCCGGTGATACCTTGCGTGTTCGTCCCGGCGAGAAAGTGCCGGTAGATGGCACCGTCATCGACGGTGAAAGTAACGTAGACGAATCCATGGTCACAGGTGAACCCATCCCCGTGGCAAAGCTGGCCGGTGAGAAACTCATCGGTGCGACGGTGAATGGAACGGGCAGTTTGGTAATGCGGGCAGAAAAAGTCGGCTCCGATACCCTGCTGGCACAAATTGTTCATATGGTGGCCGAAGCGCAACGTTCGCGAGCACCAATTCAGAAATTGGCAGATGTCGTGGCAGGTTATTTTGTACCCACCGTAGTTGCAGTTGCCGTGGTTGCATTTATCGTCTGGCTTGTGTGGGGCCCGGAGCCGCGCCTGGCGCATGCCATTGTTAATGCTGTTGCAGTACTCATCATTGCCTGTCCATGCGCACTGGGACTTGCTACACCCATTTCTATCATGGTGGGAACGGGGCGTGGTGCCATGGCCGGAGTTTTAATAAAGAATGCCGAAGCACTGGAGATCATGGAAAAAGTCGATACCCTCGTCGTAGACAAGACCGGCACTCTGACCGAAGGCAAGCCAAAGCTGGTCGTAGTGCAGGCAGAACCAGGGTTTACCGAAGATGAGATACTGCGTATAGCCGCCAGTCTCGAACGTGCCAGCGAACACCCTTTGGCAGAAGCTATCGTACGTGGCGCGGAAGAGAAAGGGATCGAACCGGCTAAGGCCGATGACTTCCAGTCTGTTACAGGGAAAGGTGTCACGGGTGAAGTTGATGGACATACGGTGGCGACAGGTAATGTAAAACTGCTGGAGAGCCTGGGTATCGATGCGGGAGACTTATCGCAACAAGCAGACAAACAACGCGTCGAAGGCAGGACCATCATGTTTATCGCCATTGATGGCAAGGCAGCAGGCCTGATCGGTGTTGCCGATCCCATCAAAGACTCAACGGCCGAAGCCATTCGCGATTTGCATGCCGAAGGGATAAAGATCGTGATGCTTACCGGTGACAGTAATACCACCGCTAAGGCCGTTGCTGGCAAACTGGGAATCGACCAGGTACATGCCGAAGTATTGCCTGAACAAAAAACCGAACTAATTAAGCAACTTCAGGCAGATGGCCGTATTGTTGCCATGGCGGGTGATGGCATTAACGATGCCCCCGCGCTGGCACAGGCCCACGTCGGTATTGCCATGGGTACAGGTACCGATGTGGCAATAGAAAGTGCCGGCATCACGTTAGTCAAAGGTGACCTGCGGGGTATCGTCAGAGCCAGACGATTAAGCCGGGCCACCATGCGTAATATCAGACAGAATTTATTCTTTGCCTTCATTTATAACACGGCGGGTGTGCCGATTGCCGCGGGAGTGTTGTATCCATTCTTTGGAATACTGTTGTCACCGATGATAGCAGCCGCAGCAATGAGCTTCAGTTCAGTCTCCGTAATTGGCAATTCGCTCAGACTTAAACGAGTGCGATTATGAACGTGACAAATGTTTTTCAATTGCCGCAAAGAGCAGTTACAGGATAAAGCCCTGACTTTGCTTACCCCGTCGGTCCCTCGCCCGGCAGGTTGTGGTACCTTTCCCGCCACCCTGTCGGGTTACAGACATACACTTCCATGCCAGAGATGCGCTTTGCATAGCCCGGCACAGAAATGGGGGAAAGGATATAATTGCTTCCCTTGGGATACCAGGCCCGGAACAATTTGAGACCAGCGGGGTCGAACTGTTCCGGATTCCACTTGCACTCGATAGCGTCCACCTCGTCTCTGGTGCGGGCAATGACAAAATCCACCTCCCGGTCATCAGCCAACTGCCAGTATTGAATCTGCGACTCGTATGCATGCGCCTGAAGATATTCGAGGACAATGTGCTCCCATAGGGGACCGTAGTCGTCCTGCCGCAAGGGATCCCACCCCCGCGCAAAGCTCACTAAGCCCGTGTCAAAACCATAAACCTTGGGCATCTTGATCATCTCTTTCTGCCCTCTTCCATGGAAGGGTCGCATAACGGTCATGGCCTGGGTGGTTTCCAGGGCCCTCAAGTACTCCGCCACCGTCGGGCGACTGATTCCCAGGGTACTGGCGGTCCTTATGACCTCAAACTGCCCGCCGCTCTGTTTCAGAAGGTACTCGAAGAGCATGGTGAATTTCCCGGGGTCGCGGAAAGCGAAGAGCTGCTGTATGTCCCGGGCAAAAAAAGAATCCATCCACTCACGGTAAAATCCCATCGGTTTTGACTCGGCAAGAAGGGCCTGGGGGAGGCCTCCGTGGTAAAGACGTCGGACAAGGGGTGCGTTGAATGCAGAAAGTTCATCCCACAGCACGGGGGTCATATGGACAATACGTTTCCTGCCTGTAAGGGTGTCCTTGAATTTCCTGCTCGCGGCCAGCGTGGAAGAGCCTGTGGCAACGATCTTCAATTGGGGAAAAAGATCAGCCCCTATCTTCAGGACCATGCTAGGGTCGGGAAGCCGGTGAATCTCGTCAAAGACCACGATGGGGTGATCACAGTTGCGAAAGAACAGTTCCGGGTCGGCCACCATGTCCGTCGAGACAGGCAGATCGCAGTTGACATAAAGGGTCCGGTCTGCCCCAAGGCTCTGAACGAGCGTGGTCTTCCCCACCCTTCTCACGCCAGCGAGCCACACAATGGACACCTGCTTCCAGGCTTCCTCTACGCGGCTTATCCAGAATGGTCTTTCAATCATGTAAGTATAATTACCATATATGAGGAATAAACGTCAAGTACGCTGACATCTAGTTTCTAGTTGGTGCGTGTGCTAGGACAGTCACATCGCCGTTTTTGACAACATATCATAGGGCGTGATATTTTCCGTTTCTTCCAGGGTCTCTTTTCCCATGTGGGAGGAAAGGAACACAACGGGTACATGTCTTACAACCACGACCAGGTTTCTTCCATATTCGTCTGTGATCTATGTTGTCTTGACAAGCCTATTATCTGTAACTATTAATGCCATATTGTCTTTAAGCTATTCGTCCGTGATCTATGGGCAAAGGACATTGGCTCGGACTGGAGCGGAAATCTCTCCAGTTGCTGTAAAGGAAGAATTACATGCAAGCTGTCGGTGTGACCGACAGGAAACATTCCCGGTTTGTAGCTTAAAACCGTTTCTGAAAGGAGACCCAATATGAAACTGAAGACCCATCCATGTTTTTGTGCCTCTTTTTTTCTCATAGCGTTTTTCGTATTATTTTCCCCCTGTGCAGTTCTTGCGGATCAACAGGAAATCTCTGTGGGATACGGTTTGGCTACTTTTAATAAAGGTTCGGGCCTCGGCCATCTGCATGGAGATGATTACTACGACTTTGCACAGGTTGCATACGGCTACGAAAAAACACTCTCCGGCAAATTCAACCTTCTCGTCGAGCCCTATGTTGCCATCGTGAATAGACCGACAAGCGGCCTTGACGTCGGCCTTACCATAAACGGAAGATACTACTTTGGCGAGAAGAACCACAGAGGTGTTTTTGCCACGATCGGCGCTGGAGGTGCCTATACGAGTGTCGCGTTCGAGGAGCAGGGAACTCACGGTTTGTTTATCCTTCAAGGCGGTATTGGCTACAAATGGGAGAGACTGTTTCTGGAAGGCAGGTTCAGACACTATTCAAACGGTGGCCTGGCAAGCCCGAATGAGTCTGTAAACGCGGGCATCATAAGTGTAGGCTTTGCCTTCTGACATATCCATTCGGGAGAATTCGCCGAAGGTCTTTTCCCGTAAACCTTGTGAAGGAGGCACAGGATCATCGATGAAGGACGAGCGGTACCCTAATGATCCCCTGTACCCGTGGTTCGTGGAAAGAAGGAGCATTGTCCTCATCATCGGGCTTGCTTTCTTTGTCCTCGCCGGGGCAACCACATTTCATTTCTATGATCACCGCATAAACACACTAAGGACATTCCTTAAGGAAGACCGCACCACGGCGGAACTTTTTTCTCTCCTTCTTGAAGAGCATCTAGACAAGATCATAAGAACTATGATGTCCTATGCCAACCGGCCCCTTCTTCTGCAAGCGGTTAGGGAAGAGAACACAAAGACGGTTCGGGAACACCTCGTGAACTTAGGAGCTACCAGCCCCGGTATAGATATCCTGGTTATAGCGGACAAGCGGGGTAGGGTGTGGGCTTCCCAGCCCGAGCGGGTCGAAATGCATGGTATGAGTTTCGCCCGCGATGATTGGTATAGGGGTGTAAGCAGAGGCTGGAAGCCCTATGTCTCAGACATTGCCCTCGGGGTGGCCGGCGAGAAGGACGCTGCTGCGCATATCGCCGTTCCCTTTTTCGACGAAAAAGGTGAGGTCATTGGCATTCTCGTCAGCACTCAACGTGTTGTCGGGCTTCAGAGCTTCGTCAAGCGGCTCCCCCTGGAACCCGAGGCGACTATTTCCATCGTGGACCGTAACAAAAACATGGTTTACGGGAGTCTAAATCCCGTTATCAAGAGGCTCGTTCCCTATCCTTTTCTGGCCATGTTCAACGCGATAAAGGGTGGCGAGGGCCGGTCTTTCACCGTGTCAGACGGGGCCGGCAGGAAGAAGTATGTATCCTTTGCCCCCGTGACCTCCATAGGGTGGTATGTTTTTGTTGACCGCGATCAGCGATCTGTTTTTTTCTCTGAATGGGAGCACTACCTGCAAACATTCCTCATTGCCTTCCTGCTGTTCCTGACAATCAGCATATCACTTCTTTACTTCAGAAAGCAGGTAATTACCCGGCAAACCATGGATCGGCTCCTGGCAGAGAACAACCTAAGGGAGAGCGAAATACGGTTTCGCGAGCTCTTTGACACTATGAATAGCGGCGTTGTGGTCTGCAAGGTGACGCCGGACGGAGAAGACTTCATCATCGCTGACCTTAATAACGCGGCCCAAAAGATCACCGGGGTATACGAAGATTTTATGGGAAAGAATGTCTGCGATATCTTTCCCGGCATCAAAGAGATGGGCCTCTTTGGGGTGTTCCAGCGGGTGTGGAGAACAGGAACAGCGGAGTTTCATCCATCGTCCCTCTATACCGATGAATGCGTCTCCTTTTGGATGGAGACCAACGTGTACAGATTGCCATCGGGGGAGGTCATTGCCATCTTTGACGATGTTACCGAGCAGAAGAGGGCGGAGGAAGAAATCAAAAAGCTCAACGAGGGGCTCGAACAAATGGTTGCCGACCGAACCCTCCAATTGGAGGTAGCTAACAGGGAACTGGAGGCCTTCTGTTACTCCGTATCACACGACCTGCGTTCCCCGCTTCGTGCCATTGATGGATTCAGCCAGGCACTGCTCGAGGATTGCGGTGAAAGGGTGGACGATCAGGGGAAGGACTATCTGGCCCGCGTGCGGGCGGCGAGCCAGCGCATGGCGCAGCTGATCGACGACCTGCTGAGACTCTCCCGGATATCCAGAAAAGACATGCGGGATGAGACTGTGGACTTGAGCGGCCTTACCAGTGAAATATTGCTGGACCTCAAGGATGAAAACCCCGACCGCACCATCGAGTTTTATGTTGCGGAGGGAATTACCGTAAGAGGTGACTCGAGACTCCTTGGAATAGCGATGGGAAACCTTCTCGGAAATGCCTATAAGTTCACGCGCGGCAGCCAAAAGGCCCGGATAGAATTCGGTGCGGTCGCGCAGGAAAGCGAGACGGTATACTTCGTTCGCGATAACGGAGTTGGTTTCGACATGAAATACGCCGATAAGCTTTTTGGAGCTTTTCAGCGCCTTCATCCAAAAAACGAGTTCGAAGGGACCGGCATCGGCCTGGCCACGGTGAAGCGCGTTATACATCGGCATGGAGGGAGGGTCTGGGCGAAAGCTCAGGTAGGACAAGGGGCGACATTTTATTTTACAATTCAGGGCCAGAGAATGTGATGCAGACACGAAAGGGCTGGTCTTTCAAGGGAGAATTTCATGGAACGTAAGACAATACTTATCATTGAAGACGATCCCGATGATGTGGACCTCACTCTGCGGGCCTTCAAGAAAAACAACATCTCCAACGAGGTAGTGGTCGCCCGGGATGGGGCGGAAGGGATTGACTACCTTTTCGGGACGGGCACATACGAGGGCAGGGACACGACCATCCTGCCCGTGTTTGTCCTCCTTGATCTCAACCTTCCCAGAATAGATGGCCTCGAAGTGCTCCGACGAATCCGGGAGGATGAAAGGACCAAATTTCTTCCCGTTGTCATACTTACCTCGTCGAACGAAGAGCAAGACGTGGTGAACGGCTACCGTCTGGGGGCAAACAGCTATATCAGGAAACCTGTCGATTTCAACCAGTTCTCAGAGACCGTCAATCAACTCGGTCTCTACTGGCTGATTCTGAACGAACCATTGCCGGACAGCACGATGCCGGGAAGACAGAACCGGTGAAAGTCGTTTCCATCTTCTCTCCAACATTCAGCAGTTCGCCAGCGATATCAATATCCGTTACGGGATGTTTGATTACGTATTTTGATTTTGAGAGGGCCGCATGACTGACCAGAACAAACTGAGAGTGCTCATCGCCGAGGATTCCGAAGACGATACCTTTCTGATCGTCCGTGAACTTAAGCGCGGCGGGTATGAACCATTTTTTGTCCGGGTGGAGACCGAAAAAGAGATGCGCGACGCGCTGGAAGGACAGGAATGGGACATCATTATATCCGACTACAAGATGCCCCGTTTCAGCGGCCTGGCGGCGTTGGATCTATACAAAGAGTCAGGTCTTGACGTGCCCTTCATAATAGTCTCAGGTGCTATCGGCGAAGAGCTGGCGGTTGAAATGATGGTATCGGGGGCGCATGACTACGTGATGAAGGGTGATCATCTCGTCCGCCTTGTCCCCGCAGTACAGAGGGAGTTGAAAGAGGCACAGGTGCGCTCGGAGAAGAGAATATCGGAGAGCGCTCTTCGCGAAA
The DNA here is from genome assembly GCA_002412715.1 of Deltaproteobacteria bacterium UBA5205. Classification (GTDB taxonomy): domain Bacteria; phylum Desulfobacterota; class Syntrophorhabdia; order Syntrophorhabdales; family Syntrophorhabdaceae; genus Delta-02. Next base: position 24,779 of record DHVP01000007.1, on the reverse strand, counting down.
ACGAGGAGGTCCTACGCTATATCATTAATTACGACCCTAATGCGATTGCCGTGTATGACAGGGAACTCCATTACATTGCCGTGAGCAAACGTTACCTCCAGGACTATAATGTCAAGGAGGAGAATATCATCGGCAAGCACCATTACGAGGTGTTTCCCGAGATGCCGCAAAAGTGGAAGGACGTCCATCAGCAGTGCCTGGCCGGCGAAGTCGTACGAAACGACGACGATTACTTTGAGCGTCCTGACGGCTCTATTACCTACAACCGCTGGGAGTGCAGGCCCTGGTACAGATCCAACGGCGAAATAGGCGGCATGATCACCTACACCGAAGTGACAACAGAGCGCAAAAAGGCGGAAATGGCCTTGATGGATGCCTTTGCGTTCCAGCAGCAGTTGGTCGACACCTTGCCCTTGCCTGTATTTTACAAAGACGCCGGGGAGAGATACCTCGGGTGCAATAAGGCTTTTGAAAAGTTTTTCGGCACGCAAAGAAAAAAGATCACAGGCAAAACGGCTTACGATGTTTCTCCAAAGGATATTGCCGACATCTATCACGAGAAAGACCTGGCGTTGTTGGAAGCTCCGGAGACAATACAGATCTATGAATCGGTTGTCCAGGACATCAGAGGGGTCCGGCATGACGTGATTTTTCATAAGGCGGTGTTTCACACAATCGATGGCGCAGCGGGAGGGATAATCGGCGCCATCATTGATGTAACCGTCCTCAGACAGGCTGATGCGGCGATCAAGGCAGGAATAAACAGGCTTCGTCAGAGCGAGGAGACATTGTCGGCGGCAATAAACGCCACCAATGAAAGCCTTGTACTGATTGACCGGCAAGGGACAGTACTTCTATCAAATACCGTGGCCGCCGAGAGGTTGGAAAAGAGCGTCCCGGACCTCCTCGGTACATGTTTGTATGACCACTTTTCGGATAGCGTGGCGATAACAAGAAAGGAACAGTTCGACAGAGTTTTCGATACCGGGGAATCAGCCCACTTCGAGGATGCGAGGGCAAACCGATATTTCGAGCTTTACGTATACCCCGTCCGCGACGAAGACGACCATATTTCCCGTGTGGCCATCTTCGCAAGGGACATCACAGCGCGCAAAAAAGCCCAGGAGGCACTGCGGGAGAGCGAGGAAAAATACCGCTCCATCTTTGAGAACGTTGTGGAAGGCATCTTCCAGACCCTGCCCGAAGGACGATTTATAAGCATCAATCCGGCCATGGCGCGCATATATGGTTTTGCATCCCCCGACGAGATGATGGCAGATATTACCAATATCGGCACGCAGATCTACGTGAACCCCGGGGACAGAAAAAAATACCGGGAAATCATTGAAAAAAGGGGAACAGTCAGCGGCTTCGAGCTCGAGACGTATAAGAAAGATAAGAGCATAATTTGGGTATCGATCAATGCCCGTGCCGTGAAGGACCAGGCCGGGAACACGCGCTACTTTGAAGGCACTGTTGAGGACATCACCAAACGTAAGAAGATGGAGCAGCGGCTGATACAGAGCGAAAATCTCCTGAAGGCTGCGCAAAGTATTGCCAAGGTCGGCGGCTGGGAATACGACGTCCAGAGTAAAAGGGTAATATGGACGGATGAGGTGTATCGTATTTATAACGTTTCAGAAAGCTTTGATCCGAGCGATACAGCAAAGGCCATAAGATTCTATGCCGTAGAGGACAGACAGAAGATAGAAGAAGCTTTTGCGCAGGCGGTCGAACAACGCAGGCCATACGACCTTGAGCTAAAATTCGTACCCGCCGGCAGGACCCGAAAATGGGTCCGCACCATCGGCCGACCGCTCGTAAAGGACGGCCGGGTTGTAAAAGTGGTCGGTCATATAGCGGACATTACCGACCGGAAGAATGCCGTGGAGGAGTTGAATATCTCCACGGAGAAGCTCAGGAAGAACCTCATCGGTACGATCCAGGTGATATCAGTCATGTTGGAGACCCGGGATCCCTACACCGGAGGCCATCAGAAAAGGGTATCGCGCCTTGCCCGGTCCATTGCCCAGGAGATGAGGCTCTCTAAAGACACGATAGACATCATCAGGATCGCCGGGAGCATCCACGATATCGGGAAAATGTCGGTACCCGCGGAGATTCTGAGCAAACCCACAAAGCTGAGCGATATCGAGATGAGTATTCTCAAAGTACATCCCCGGGTTGGTTCTGATATCATAAAGGTTGCGGAATTACCCGATCTTTTGACGGAAATGGTCCTTCAGCACCACGAACGACTCGACGGCTCCGGTTACCCCCAGGGGCTGAAAGGCGAAGAGATCCTCCTGGAGGCTCAAATACTGGCCGTTGCGGATGTAGTCGAAGCGATGGCGTCCCACCGTCCTTACCGGCCCTCTCTTGGCGTTGATGCAGCCCTTGCGGAGATTGAGAAAAACAAGGATATTTTCTATCACCCGGAGGTTGCTGAGGCCTGTCTGAGGTTGTTCAGAGAAAACAGATTTAAATTCGAATAAATAGAAGCTTTTCTTCCCGGCAACTCGTTGACATGCGCTTTACGATTAGCATAAACTGTGTCTACTGCGGAGCAGCCAGTGATAATCCCCAATTATGAAATCATCGAGAAAATGGCGGAAAGCCAGCAGGCGGTGATATTCAAAGCATACCACAAGAAGAACCCGGGGAGAATGCTGGTGCTCAAAATCCTCAAAGGCGCCCTTCTTTCTGAGTACAAAATATCTCAGTTCGCACAAAAGGTCGAGCACCTTAAGGTCTTGAACGATCCGCTGGTCATCACACCCCTTCTGTTCAGTGCGAAGGGTGGGACTTGCTTTATAACCCAGGAGTATTTTGAAGGAATGACCCTCGACACGTGGATCAACGAGCGTTCGGAAACATCCCTGGACGGTTTTTTCCGCGTAGCCATCGGGATTGCTTCCGCCCTGCAAAAGGTCCATGCAGCGGGGATCATTCATGGGGGAATCAAGCCCCACAACATACTGATAAATCCGAAAACGTTTGCCATACGGCTGATAGACTTCATCAGTTCCCTTGATGTGAGAGATGTAAGCCACTTTATCTACGATCGTTCCTTCGTGAGAGAAACCCTGGCCTATACGTCACCCGAGCAGACCGGACGCATCAGCCACAGAGTTGTATTCTCCTCAGACCTCTATTCCCTGGGCATCGTATTCTACGAGATGCTGACAAACCGTCTCCCTTTCGCTTCCACCGACCCTCTCGAACTGATACACTCCCATCTGGCGGAGGAATCGGCACCAGCCAATCGGGTGAACCCCGAGGTTCCAGTTGCCCTCAGCAACGTCGTCGCGAAGCTGCTGCTCAAGGAGCCGGAGAAGCGCTATCAGAGCGACAGTGGTCTCATCGCCGACCTGATCCGGTGCAGGGATGAGTACGTGGATACAGGATCGATAACGGAATTCCCGCTGGAAAGTGTGCTGAACGGCCACCGGGTCACTTTCATTTCGAAAATGGTGGGCAGGGACCGGGAAGCCCGGCTTATCCTTGAAGAGTATGAACAGGCTTCCCGGGGAGAATTCAGGTCGATGCTGATCTCCGGGCTCTCCGGTATCGGAAAGACCCGGCTGATCCAGGAACTGCAAAAACCGATTGTGAAGCACAGGGGATATTTTACGTCCGGGAAGTTCGACGTATACCAGAAGAACATTCCTTACAGCTCCCTGATCCAGGCGTTCCGGAACCTGATGCGGACGTTCCTCACTGAGAGCAATGAAAGGGTTGCACTCTGGAAGGAGAAGATACTGGGGGCCGTGGGACAGAACGGAAAGGTACTGACGGATGTCGTTCCGGAACTGGCTATTCTGATAGGCCCGCAGCCCGAGGTGAGGCAGCTTCCTCCGGTCGAATCGCTGAACAGGTTTCACGATGTCTTTGATCGATTTCTGGCCTGCCTGGCAAGCGAAGAGAACCCGCTGACGTTATTCATAGATGATCTTCAATGGTGCGATGTAGCGTCCTTCGATTTTCTGGAGAACATATTCACTGCCTCTCAGGACCACCCTTACCTTTTTCTCCTGGGGGCGTATCGTCACAACGAAGTCGATTCAAGCCATCCTTTATCCAAACTGATCAGCAAGACTGGAGAGATGGGCCGAACCCTTAAAGAGATCAGGCTCGGACCTTTAAAGCCCGTGCATTGTCATGAAATGGTCTCGTACATCCTGGATTCCCCCTTACCGCAGACCAGAACTTTATCGGACTTCATAGGCGCACTGACTGAAGGAAACCCGCTTTTTGTCAGTGAAAGTCTCTCCTACCTGCACAACGAGGAACTCCTTTACCTTGACCGGGAGCGGCAATGGCAATGGGACCTCGACAAGATCAGGCAATCGCGCATGCCGACCACCGTTGTTGCCCTTTTCAGCACGAAGATTCGGAGGCTTCCGCCTGACCTGATAGAGTTGCTCGAATATTGCGCCTGCATGGGTAATACCTTTTCGCCCACCGAACTCGCATTGATCAGAGAGATGACTTTGGTTGATATTTTCAACATGCTCAAGCCTGCCCTCGGGGAAGGACTCCTGGTGGAAAGCAAGAACCAGCTGCAGTTTATTCACGACAAGGTTCAGGAAGCAGCATTGTCCGCCATACCGGAAGACCGCCGTCGCCGGATACACCGTGAGGTGGGAAACCACCTTCTTTCCGCTCTTCCGGACGGAGCCGACCTCGAGAAGCTCGAAAACCTCTTCACCATCGTCTCGCACCTCAACCTGGGAAAAGATGATAACCCGGATGCAGAAACAGCCTATTTCCTCTCGGACCTCAACTACCACGCCGGGAATAAGGCCCTCGAGTCCCTCGCCACGGAGGCGGCGCACGTGTATTTCGGTCTCAGCAGGGCGCTCCTGCCGGACGATTGTTGGGAAGAGGGTCATTACGGGCGTACTTTCAGGGTATACCAGAAGGCGGCGAAGACCGAGCTCATGTGCGGCAATTACGAGAACTCCGAAAGACTGCTTAACGACCTTCTTGATCATGCGGGAACCGATCTTGACAGGGCTGAATGTCTCGCCGAACAGACCACTTCTTTGTCATCCATAGGCAATTTCATAAAGGCCATCGAGACCGCAAATCGGGGGCTTAACTATTTTGGCGAGGCGCTCCCCGATAGTCCCGATGAGGCGGACAGAAAGCGCCGAAAGTTGATGGCAGATATCGCCTCAAGAGACGTTGACGTCTGGCAAACCATTCTCAATATGCCCTTTGCCAAAGATAGAAAGAGCAAGGTTGAGCTTGCTTTTTACAGCGAGCTTATTCCGGATCTTTACATGTCCGGGCTTGTGCCGCAGCTTTATCTCTCTGCTGCGCAGTCTACGCGGCATTGCCTTGCGGGGGGGATGAACGAGTCCGTGATCTATTCTTTCAGTATTATGGGGTTGCAGCTCGGAGAAGAGGGAGAGTTCGAGCAGGCGTTCAGATACGAGGACCTCGCCCGCGACTTGTCGGCACGATATCCCAATACTTTCGGCGCCACCAGGGGCATGAACGGGATATTATGGTGCAACATGCATTCCCGCAGCCACCCGAAGGATATCGTTGATTACTGTCTCAAGTCCATCCAGTGCGGAAAGAACTGCGGCGATCTATACAATGCGGGCCTTTCGTACGGCCCCTTGATGTGGAATCTTCAGGTTCAGGGCACAGATATGTCAAAAATCGAGGACTATGCCAAAGAGTGCCTTCAATTCTCGAACAGATACCATCTCTCCTTCTCGGTGGGCCTCGCCGAGGCCATGCAGGCGGGTTGGATAGAGCCCATGAAAAAAGCATATTCGCCCGTACCCATGGAGGAGAAACTCAAATCCTGGGAACGGGACAAGCACGTCGCTTCCGCCGGTAGTTATTACGTGCATATGGCCCTGACTCACTATTATCTGGGCGAGTACGAAAAAGCTCACAATTTCCTGGAAGAGGTCCGCAGGTATCTTTCGGGGCTCACCGATAACGTGCTGAAGAGAGAATGGCATGTGTTCACGGTGCTCAATGCCCTCAAGCTGTATGAGAACGGCGTGGACTTCAATAGCGAACAGGAACTGGAGGCGAAAATTCGGCCCATCCTTGAGAAGGTCGAAACCTGGAGCGCCCTGGGGCCGCTTCTTAAACCCTACCTTGCTTTTCTTTACGCCGAGACCGAGAGGGTGAGGGGCAATTTCAAGGAAGCCAGGAGTCTTTATCTCGATGCAATAGACGTGGCGCACAAACAAAACTATGTGTTCCTTGAAGGGCACATTAACCAATGCCTTGGCGAGCTTTTTCTCGAGGCCGGTCAATCGCCGGCAAGAGTGTACCTCGCCGAAGCGGCCCGCCTGTACCGGGAATGCCATGCAGAACGCAAAGAGGTCGATCTCATCGAAAAATACGCCGACTACTTTGAGGAAAGAAGGGTCCTTTATCCCTCAGTTGAGTCTGATGCCTCCACCAGCACACTGCCTGATCTTGATGTCGAGTACCTTATGAAGTCGGCGCTGGCAATTTCCGCCGAGATAGAGCAGGAGGCGTTACTTAAAAAGATCATGAATACCGTTATAGAGTGCTCGGGGGCACAGCACGGGTACCTGCTGATCGATGAGGAAGGCGACCTGTTCGTTCGCGCTGAAAGTCATGCGGTAAACAAGGGAGCGGTAGAAAGACCCGGCACGAGACTGGAGGAAGCGGAAGGGATCTGTAAGGCCATTGTCCGTTATGTGCACAGGACCGGTGAACGTCTTATCCTGAGCGATGCCACCGAGGAAGGTCTGTTCAAGGACAGTCAGGAGGTCCAGGACATGCAACTGCGCTCTGTCTTTTGCCTTCCGGTTATCAAGCAGTCGCAGATGATCGGGATACTCTATCTGGACAACCGTCTGGTCGATTCGGTGTTCACGTCGGGCAAGACGGACATGACGGAACTGCTCACCTCACAGGCAGCCATCTCCCTTGAAAACTCCCGGCTGGTGGAAGAGACAAAAAGAGCGGGAGAGCAGATCAAGCAATCACTCAGGGAGAAGGAAGCGCTCCTCAAGGAGATACACCACCGCGTCAAGAATAACCTCCAGATAATCCACAGCATGCTGAACCTCCAGTTGCCCTACATCAAGGATGAACGGGCCATCGAGTTATTTAAGGAGAGCGAGAACAGGGTTCTTTCCATGGCCCTTATCCATGAGAAATTATACCGGTCAGAGTCACTGGCAAAGATCGACCTCAGGGATTACGTACAGGACCTGACCGCCAATCTGTTTCTTTCTTATGGGGTGAGCGAGAACAGGGTAAGCCGGGTGATAGACGTGGAAGACGTCAGCCTTAGCGTCGATACAGTGATACCCTGTGCGCTTATCATCAACGAACTCGTTTCAAATTCCCTCAAACACGCGTTTCCCGATTCATCCGGCACGGGGAATGGCTCCGGCGAAGTCTGCGTGCGGTTCCATCGTGGCGAAGAAGATCTGTTTGTTCTGACTGTGAGTGACAACGGCGTGGGCCTGCCTATAGAGATGAAAATAGAAGATTGCGAGTCGCTGGGACTAAAGCTGGTGAGCGTGCTGGCAAAACAGCTTAAGGGCGGAATTCAAATCGCGGCCGGTGCCGGAACGGAAATATGTATTGCGTTTAAAATATCAGAAAAGTAAGGAAGGAGGCAGGGCATCGTGTCTGGAGCAAGGATACTGATTGTTGAAGACGAAGCAATTGAGGCGCTGGACATAGAACGCAGGTTGACGGCTTCAGGATATACAGTTATAGACAGCGTCTCTGCGGGAGATGAAGCCGTAAGAAGGGTGGAAGAGACAGGACCGGACCTTGTTCTCATGGATATTTCCCTGCACGGGGAGATGGATGGCGTATCCGCTGCCGGAGTGATCCGCACCCGTTTTGACATTCCGGTGGTCTATCTTACCGCCTATGCTGACGAACCCACCCTCCAGCGCGCAAAGATCACCGAGCCTCATGGCTATATCGTCAAGCCTTTCAAGGAGCGGGAACTGTACATAGCCATCGATATGGCTCTCTACAAGCACAAACTGGAAAGAAAACTGAAAGAGAACGAGAAGTGGCTGGCGACCACACTCAGGAGCATCGGGGATGCCGTCATCGCCACCGATAATGCCGGTCAGATAACGTTTATGAACGGCGTTGCCGAGGACCTCCTCGGCTGGAAGCAGGAAGAGGTTCTGAACAGAAAGCTGACGGAGGTATTCACTATCGTAAATAGAGACACCCGGCTGCCGGTTGAGAATCCGGCGACGAGGGTGTTGCGGGAGGGTTTTGTTGTAGGTTTGGCAAACCACACAGTCTTGATAGCCAGAAATGGATTGGAAGTACCGATCGATGACAGCGCCGCGCCAATCAAAGATGACAGCGGAGCCATTACTGGTGTTATTCTGGTTTTCCGTGATGTGACCGAGCGTCAGGAGGCCGAAGAGAATGTTCTGAGAGAGAAGACGTTTTCGGAGATGGCGATAAACAGTCTGCCGGGTATCTTCTATCTCTTCGAGCAGAAAGGAACGATCCAGAGGTGGAATAAGAATTTTGAGCAAGTCACCGGCTATTCCCCCGATGCGATCGCCAGGATGACCCTGATGGATTTCTTTGGCCCCGAGGAGAAAAGCCGTATAGCTCAAGCCGTCAGTAAAGTATTTTCGGACGGCAAGGCTATCATTGAAGAGAACCTTCTGTGCAAAGACGGAAGAACGGTACCGCACCATTTCACGGGCTTCCGTATGATAGTAGATGGCGTACCTTACCTCGTAGGATCGGGGATCGACGTTACGGGACACAGGGCACTGGAAGATGAGCTGCGCCGCGCCAAAGATGAACTTGAACGCCGCGTTGAGGAACGTACTTTCGAACTCTGGGAAGCTTACGAGGCTCTCAGGTTCGAAACAGAAGAGAGGGCGCACGCAGAGGCTCAACTCCGGCAATCCCAGAAGATGGAGGCCATCGGCACGCTCGCGGGCGGCATAGCGCACGATTTCAACAACATCCTTGCGGGGATCATAGGTTTTACCGAGATGGTCCTTGAGGATATTTCACCTGAATCCCCCATACGACGAAATCTCGAACGTATATTGAAGGGGGGATTAAGGGGGCGCGACCTTGTGAAGCAGATCCTGGCATTTACCCGCCAGAGCGAACAGGAGCGCAAGCCCGTGGCTCTGGGTCAACTTATAGGGGAAACCCTTAAATTGATTCGCCCTGTAGTTCCATCGACCATCGATATCCGGAAGAATATTGCTGCCGTCCAGGACACCGTGATGGCTGATCCCGTCCAAATTGAGCAGGTTCTCATGAACCTCTGCACGAATGCCGCCTATGCCATGAGAAACAGAGGGGGTCTTCTTGAAGTGGGCCTTGCCAATGAGCATTTCTTCCGGGAGACACCAATTTGCTCCTCAATGAAACCGGGAGACTACGTAAGGCTTTCAGTGAGTGACACAGGAAGCGGCATGGCAGCCGAAGTCCTGGAGAGAGTTTTTGACCCTTTCTTTACCACAAAAGGTCCGGGTGAGGGCACAGGCCTGGGGCTCTCCGTCGTCCATGGTATTGCGAAGAGTCACGGAGGCCACGTGACCGCACATAGCGAGCCGGGCCGGGGGTCCACCTTTCATGTCTACCTGCCGAAGGTCGAATCCGTCGTGGCCGGTGATACTGCAGGGCTTACCGCCATCCGGGGAGGGAGTGAATGCATACTCTTTGTCGATGATGAGGAAACGATAGTGGAAATGAACTCCCAACGCTTGTCGAGTCTGGGATACAAGGTCGTGGCGATCATGAACAGTGTCGATGCCCTAAAAGCCTTTGAGGCTGAACCGGGCAAGTTCGACCTCCTGATCACCGATTACACCATGCCTCATATGACTGGCATGGACCTCGCCAAGGCCGTGCTGAAAATAAAGCCTGATTTCCCGGTAATTCTGTCCTCGGGTCTTGATGAGGAGATGGTAAAGGAGGCCGGCGTCAAGGCATTCCTCTCAAAGACCGCCGGGAAGCGCGAAATGGCCAGTCTGATAAGACGTGTTCTCGAAGAATAGAACTCAGTGTACGCATAGTCACAAGCAATGATGATCTTCCGCTATCCGAAGCTGAAAGTTTTGCCCCTGAAAAGTCGTAAACAGGCATCGACGACCTCAGGGTGGTAGAGAGTGCCTTTGCCGCCTTCAATCTCCCGGAGTGCGGCATCGATGCCCAGCGCCGGTCTGTAGGGACGATGCGACGACATGGCTTCGACTACATCGGCGACCGCTAAGATCTGCGCCTCGAGGATGGCCTCTCCTTCCTTCAGCCCCTGGGGGTAACCCGAGCCGTCGACCCGTTCGTGGTGCTGAAGGACGATCTCGGCAATAGGAGGAGGTAATTCCACCACCTTCAGTATGTCGTATCCCGTTTGGGGGTGCACCTTCAGCAGATCCATCTCTACGTCACTCAGCCGGGTGGGTTTGGCCAGTATCTCCGCGGGTACCGACATCTTCCCGATATCGTGGATGCTGCCCGCTATCCTGATGCTGTCAATCGTGTCCCCGGGAAGTTTCATCTCCTGGGCGATGGCCCGGGCAAGGCTCGATACCCGCTTCTGGTGTTCCCCTGTATAGGGATCACGGGTCTGAAGCATCATCGATATGACCTCGATGGTCCCGGCGAGATTTTTTCTGAGCTTTTCCGCGGAGGCCTTCAGATCTTCCTCTGCTTTCTTGCGCTCCGTGATGTCCTCAACGATGCCTTCGTAGTAGGCGACAGCACCATCCTTGCCTCGAATGACCTGGACGTTCATGGAGATCCATACCTTGCTTCTGTCTTTACGGAATAACTGGGCCTCAAAATTGGTTATTTTACTGGTCTTATCCAGGAGCTTCATATATCTTTTTCGGTCTTCACGATCTACATAGAGGTGTTCTCCGATGTTGGTGACGGTACTGATCATTTCATCCGGGGAATTGAAACCGTGTATCCTGGCTAACGCCGAATTGACACGAAAATACTTTCCTTCCGGCAGGCTCTGGAAGATCCCCACCATAGCATTATCGTATATGTTGCGATAATCCTCTTCGCGTTTAAGGAGCGCTTCTTCAATCTTCTGGCGGTCGCTGATGTCTCTTATAGCTGCAAGATGTGATTTTCGGCCGTCCCAGGTCATGTGGGTGGCCGTGATCTCAACAGGAAAGACAGTACCATCCTTCTTTCTGTGATAACGAAGAGGTACAACGCGCAGTTCTTTCCGTATCGCCTCATTCGTTCTCGCAGGCTCGGCCGAGAGATCAGCGTTTGTTTTCTGCAGGAACTCCTCCTTGCTGAAGCCGTAGAGGGAAGAAGCAGACTTGTTGGCTTCAAGAATCCGGCCTGTTTCACTATCGATGAGGAAGATCGCGTCCGACTCAAGTTCAAAGAGCTGCCGATATTTCTCTTCGCGTTCCAAGATAATCTGCTCTGCATGTTTGCGCTTTGTTCTGTCCTCTACCATTCCCTCATAGAAGACTGTGTCGCTCCCCATGTCTTTGACGGCGCGGGCATTGACTGAGAGCCACATGGAAGCCCCGTCCTTCCTTATTGCCTCAACTTCAAAATTTCGGACCTCGCCGTTTTGTTCCATCAACTTCAGAAACCTTGCGCGGTCATCGGGGTTGGCATACATTTGCCTGCCCACGTCGGAAATCTCAGCCTTTAGCTCTTCCTCTGAGGAATACCCGAACATTCTCACGTAAGCAGGATTTACCCTCAGGTGCTGTCCTTGCTCAGTTGTCTGAAAGATGCCTTCAACAGCGTTTTCGAAAATGGAACGATACTTTGCTTCATTCCGAAGCAAAGCGGCTTCCATATCCTTTCGCACGGTTATATCGTGCATGATCTCCGACATGCCTACAATCTCCCGCTTACCGTTAAAAATAGGAGAAAGAGAAGAAATGATGGGAAACGTAGCCCCATTTTTCCTGAGCCGGGTTGTTTGAAAATATGGGATGTGCTGCCCTAATAAGACCTTCTCCCGCATGTTCATAAACTCTTGATGCCGTTCAGGGGGAGCGAGCATGGAGGCATGATGCCCGAAGGTTTCCTCGAAGTTGTGTCCGAACATTTTTGCCGCTGCCTTATTCCAACTCACGATGGTTGCGTTCACCGTTAGACCGACAATCGCGTCCTGGGAGGATTCCACGATGGAGGCTAATAGCGAGTTCTTCTGAATGAGGTTATCCTTCTCAAAAGACCATTGTTGCAACTGGAGAATTTGATGCCGAAGGTTTTCAACTTCCTTGATCAGGTCACTCTTCTTCATAGCTTTCCAACCCATTCCGTCTGTTGCTCACACCTCGATGCTGTGTTGGCAGTTTCGAAAGGCAACCCCACCTATCGCATTACAACTTGCACTGGTCGATTGGGCTTTGATCATTGAGGGAGAAAAGTTAAATAAAGATTTCATTATGTCGCACCACGCTGCAATAATCTTTATCGTTGTGACCTGCGGCATCATAATAGCTAAACAATGTTTGAATGGCAAGATGTTTCTCCGGGCGCCGATGAAGTTCGTCAACGAGGGTGGTGCAAATGGTTTCCCTGTATTCGACTTGCCGATGATTTCTGTGATATACGTATTGCAACAGCAAGAGGAGACAAGCATTCATGGACTTTACATACTATGGCGATTTGCTGGGCATTTCCGGTTATTACAGACTCAATCCCAGCGTGGCGAAGGATAAATTGAACCTGTTTTACGATATTACTTTTGAAAGCCTCTCAGGATATTGTCGACAAAACGAGAATACCACTGTCGCAATGTTTAGCGATAGCCTGTTGTTTTATGGCAATGATATCGATAACGCTCTGGAACAGCTGCATTCCGTCTATGTCAAGTTGCTCCATCAAGGGCTGCTTTTAAGGGGTGCCATCGTAAAGGGCAAGCTTCAATTCGAACCTCGCCTTACCCTTGAGAACTATGAAAAAAGACTGCCGCAAGATGACACCCTGGCAAGAGCAATGGGGTTGGAGAGTACAAAGAAAGGTGCGAGGCTATTGATAGAGAACGAACTCGCGGCCGAACTGCTCGATCAGCACCCGGAATGGCTTACGCAAGAAGGTTACGTCATGAGTTTCAGCAACATGCACTATACAAGCGTCCCGGACAGCAGTGTGCTGCGCAGGATATCACCAACCCCGGAACAAGACACGTATGAGTACCTGTATTTCTGGATTGACCAGGGTCTCAAGGCTTATCTGGGCTTGGACCGAGAAGTCAGGGTCAGGGATCTGGAGGTGCTGAAATCGATGACAAGCGAGTCCATCAGTGCTCACTATAAGGAAACAATCGAACTTCTAAAGCGATGCAAAACGCGTCAAAAAGTCACTGAGGAAAGATTGAATTGCAGATCATCAGTTTAGGAAGATAACGCTGCCCCGATAAACCATCTATTATGTATCATCAGCTTTGCTCCCGCCGGTTAATGTCACAAGTCCTTGACTCGGCTGATACCCTGACGATCCACTGCGGAGCCTCGTCGCTTTTTGTCGGAAACAGTCAGTGCCGTGCAGGCAAAACCCTGCATTAACCGGCCGCGATATGTAGCGAAAAGCCTGCGATTCGGACCATAGCAATAAAGGCATAATTTCAATTGTATCTTAATTTCCGATAGATAGCGTGCTGCATCCCGAAGGCATGCCAATTGCTTGTTATGTCGATATTCGGAATATTGCCGAATTAAAAATTGCTCTCATTAAAAGGATAAAATTTATGCGCAGGCTTTTTGCAGGAATTGGAGCATTTCTTTTACTTATGGCTGTTTTTGCACTACATAGCCAGGCGGCCATGAAAACACTATCGGTTCCGGCAGTGGATCAGGACTGGATGGCGGCGACAACCGGTTATGATTATAACTGCGGTCCCGTCAGCGCTACCGAGGTTATGGCATACTGGGCACTTCATGGATTTCCGAATCTCATGTCCGCACCGCCCACGGGGCAAATTCCGGACACATCAGCACAAATAGTCAGCCTGTTCCGCAACATGGTCAAATACACGACGTATGATGACAGCGGATACATATACGCTGAAGCCGAACCACAATTGGCTGCGGAACTAAGATCGTACCTGACCCTGAAGGGATATAGCGGGACCGTCGAACTGGCAGGGTTCGGCAAGGTCACATTTGCCAGGCTAAAAAGCGAGATCGATGCGGGAAGGCCGGTCATGCTCCTTGTGCATGCCTGGGATCACTGGGTGGTTGTCAAGGGATATGATGATGCGGCACAGCAGTTGCGGGTCCTCTGGGGCCATGATACCAATAATAATCTGGTCTTTGAGAGAACCGTCAGCTTCGGCAGTATAAATGCCGCCGACACTAATCCTGACACCGGCACCAACGCTGTATATATACGAGTCGGCAGCAGCAGCGAATGTACATATACTATCTCACCCACAAGCGCAACTATCGGTTCGAGCGGCGGCACAGGCAGAATTTCGGTGTCGGCACCCGGCGGATGTTCATGGAGCGCATCAACAGGAGCATCATGGGCCGTTATAACATCAGGGGCAAGCGGGTCAGGCAACGGGACAGTCACATGTTCAATTCAAGCGAATACAGGGCAGGCGAGAACTGTAGCCTTTTCCATAGCCGGAAAAATATTTTCGCTCACCCAGAGCGGTGCGACATCGGGCACTACTACGACACCCGCCACGACTGCGCAATACTCCCTGACTATCGCAAAACAAGGGACGGGTTCCGGAACTGTCACGGTCGACCCGGCAGGACTGAAGTACTCTTACGGTACACGGGTAACATTGAAGGCCGCACCTGATTGGAATTCTGTTTTTGCCGGGTGGTCGGGAGCCTGCACGGGCACACAGACAACCTGCTCCGGTACGATGACGCGTAATATCAGCGTAACGGCCAACTTCAGAAAGAAGTATTGATGCTTCCTGTCGTACGAGAGGTCTTCCTGGCTTCCGGCCTGCGCCGGAATGACGTATAGAGAAAGCCGGAATGACGAACTGCGAGATAAGGCAACCTGGTTTTGAAATGCGGGATTTAACCTGTTCTAATCGTTGCTTTATAAAGAAAGCAGTCCGGGAAATGGATTATTTTGGACGGCAGTGGGGGCATCCACTGCCTGTCCCGTATGAATCAATCGCCCGGGCCAAAAAGAGGTTTGCAAAATTCCTCGAACTTATAATGCACCGCGGGCTCATCAGGGCCTTAACATCTTCTCAATAAGCATTGATTAATAACAGTCCATATAATAGTATTTGAGTTGTTTGATTGGTCCGTCCAAGTCGTAAGATCCGTTTCTAAAAAGTGATGTTATATACAAGCATGTAAGTGCTTCAAAAAGATCAAAAACACTTATACTGAGAGGACTCTGAATGTCTGATATCATTCAAGGCGGATACTTCGATAACGGTCTGAGCGGTTGGCATGTAGTCTCCGGCCAGGTTTTTGTCAATTATACACCCGTGCCGGCGGATTCGGTCCTCGCGAATGATGTCGAGATAAACGGAAAGCCCGTTGTCCCGTTGGGAGGCGATTACTGGCATGTTCCTTATCCGATCGCCGAGAGCGGCACACACCTTTTACGCGTATCCTCTGCGTCGCTGGAAGTCCTCGACTCCGACGTTTTCGTAATCCGGCTGCCCTATCTTGCCTTTTGCCTGGGCGGCAGCGCTACAAGGCTCGTCGGTCTCGAACTTCGCGTCCCTGCAGCCAGCGCCAAAACCAGTGGTTTCCCGGCTTTGGATCAGCCCGATGCCGATGGTTTTGTGGCCGTTCGGATTCAAAATCCTTCCGGATCTGATGTACTCCGCCAATACACCTGGAATCTGGCCGGTGCACGGCGCAACATTGGTCTTCTCAGAACAAAGGCCAAGGTGCGCCTGAGGATCAATGGGAGTTTCAGGGGAAAGCGCCCTCTGCGGCTCGCGGCCGGCAAAATTCGCCTGCTGTCCGATCCGCCCCCTCCGTACCATCTGCCTCTATGGGGCTGGGCCGATATTCACTGTCACCCTATGGCCCAGGCGGGGTTCGGCGGCTTTCTGGCCGGGCACATGCACGGGCCGGTCGAAGACCTTGGTTCCTGTCTCCAAAAGCATGGATGGAAACACTCCAATCCCAGCCATCCCATGGGCCTGGCGCTCAATACGGGAAACCGTAATGATGGCTCACTGTCTGTGCCGGGGTGGACCATGGGCACGCCCCAACCCGGCGACGAGTTCGGATTCCAGGGTTGGCCTAAATTTGATGACCTGATCCATATCAAGACACACCAGGACTGGATCCGGCGCGCATACGACGGTGGTCTGCGGCTGATGGTTGCACTCGTGGTGCACAATGAGCTACTGGCCGGCATCGCGCAGTTTCCCGTTTCGCCGCAAAGTGACCGCGATACGATCGAGCCGCAGGTCCAGATGCTGAAAGAGTTCGTCGTACACAATAAGGATTGGTGTGGCCTCGCCAGAACCCCTGTCGAGGCGCGCGCCCTGCTGGAACAGAACAGGATGGCCTTCGTTCTGGGACTGGAAACCGACTCCATTAACGGCTGGATCAACAAGAATGAGTTCAGGGATGATCCCTCGCAGGCCAACCGGGATGCAATCCGGGATGAGATCTATCCTTATTTCGAATATCTTCGAAATCTCGGGATAGTCCAGATCAACCTTGTCCATCTGAGTGACAATGCCTTTGGCGGGATGGCCCTGTACGAAATGCTGTCCCTGTTCAACACGTTGCAGCGCACCGGAGAATTTCCCGCGGGCGAAGATGGCTACTACGAGCAACCCGTGCCCGGACAGCCGAAAACCCCACGACCTGAGGATGAGCAGATATCCAAGCCCATCTCAATCCCCTCGGAGCTGCGGGGGCTGCTGGACAAGGTAGCGCAGCAGGTTGGGATTCCACTGCCGCAAGCTTTGACCAATCCGGATTTCCCAGGCGGCAATCGAAACGTGCGCGGCATGATGATCGCCGGAGAGGTGGCCCTGCGCGTGGCGATGCGGCTGGGCATGGTGATCGATATTGACCATATGTCGGAGCGTTGCACGCATAGAGCATACGAAATAGCGATGAAGAGTGTTGACAAGTACAAATACCCGCTCATCGTAGCGCACAACGGTGCACGAACTATCTCGCCCCGCCCGCTGTCCAACTCATCCAATTGGTCCTTCGGGTCCGAGTTTCGCCGGAATCCTGAGGTCTGGCCGAGCGAGGGAGCGAAGTCAGATAAGCAGATCGAATACATTAAGGAGACTGGCGGCATATTCGGTAACGGCACCTCGGTGATCGATTCGAGGGGCTACGGCCCATCACGCGTGAAAAACGATTGTCCCGGCACCGTCAAGAGCTTTGCCCAGGGTTACCAGTACGTAACTGACAAACTAAAGATGCCGGTTGCGCTCGGAACCGACTTGAACGTGCTTCTGGCGGGTCTGGGACCCCGATTCGGACCACGGGCCGCATGCGGCCTCATCGGCGAGATAAGCACGGGAGATGACGTGTGGAAGAAAAACGTTCGCCAGGAGCGTCTTCTCGACGCCGAGGCACAGCGTCGCGGAGTGACATACGATTCGCCCATTCGCGACTGGCGTACCTATCGCTTCCAATTCCCGGAAGAGGGCGACCTGTATAGCGAGGATGCGTGCCAGGACCTTCAATCGGCTCCGGGTACGTACCTTCAAAGGGCAGCGGGTGAATGCCATCTCATGTGGCAGGCCATGGCGCTTTTCGAAGTGTTGTCCAATGACCGGAATATGTCCCTGGAGATAGCCAGGGACCAGGACCCGCAACTTGACCAGCGGGTCATCGACATGGTCGCGGGCATGCAAGGCACGACGTCGAACGCAACGCCCCCACCTCACTACCGCGCAGGACTTCTTATGAACAACGAGTCGGCGAAACTGGAGGTCGAGGATGCCTATGTCCAGCTGCTCGTTCATACCCTGCGCAAGATTCGCGATCTGTGGGATGCCATGTCCAACAGGGATAATAATGTGCCCCTGAAACGGTCCACCGCCGGTCCCATCCGGGACTTCGATTTCAACCTGGAAGGCCTCGCCCACTACGGTATGCTGCCGGATATGTTCCAGGACCTGATAAACACAGGCTTGCCTCGTGATACGTTCAGCAAACTCCTCGGTTCAGCCGAGCGCTATATCCAGGTCTGGGAGAAATGCGCCGAGCTAGGCGCAATGATTAAGGATTGATCTCGGAGGAGGATCGCTTATGCCCAACTACTACATTCATCTGCAGGCTGCCGCCGAAACGATGGAACGGCTGAAAGCCGGCTTGCCGGCGGGCTCGCCCCTCACCCGGAAAGAAGCCGACGATCTCTTCGACATCGCACACACAAACCGCAACTACTTCGCTGCAGGCGCGTATGGCCCGGATCTGTTCGTCCTGCTGCCGGACTTCTTAGGTGACAATGGAAAGGTCCTCCAAAAGATCATAGAGTTTGTCATGACCACGTGGAGGACATTCGACGAGGAGTTCTACTCCCACTGGGAGGAATGGATGACCCCGGTCCTTGACGAATCGAACACGCTCGCAAATGGGATAACCGGAGGTATGCTCGGCGAGATATCCCTGGCACTGGATACCTTCGGCGGCGCGGTCATGAATTTCGAACTCGGCCTTATCACTCAGATGACAGACATCCTGGGGTTGCTGACGAGCGGCACGCAGACCGGCTACGATGAAAAGAGCTTCTTCTGGTCCGACATGTTCCATAGCCGCAAGACTTACAAGTTCGCTCGTACCTTGTACAGCAACGCGATGCAGGCGGATAACGACAAGGCCCCCAAACAGCGGGCCTTCGCCCTTGGTTGGATCAGTCACTGCGCCACCGATGTGGCCGGGCACCCATTCGTCAATGCAAAATGCGGCGGGCCCTATCGGACGCACTGGGCGAGGCACCATCTGATCGAGAATCACATGGACGCATCGGTCTACCAGCAGAAACACCCTCAGCCAGCGACCCTGTGCTACGATTCATTTGCTACCTCGGCCCTTCATTTCTCAATGGCATTCCGCCCCGATGACAAACCTTGGGACGATTACGACTACTTTCCCTCTTGTGAGCGCCATCCGGAGTACCCCCTGGGTGAGACGGCCGGCGATAAGGCCCGGCGCAAGCAGATTTTTGATGTCGGCACCGAGCCTTTCCCGGAACATATCTGTGAGCTCATACTCAAGACCATGCAGGACGTGTACACAGGTCCGAACGACCAGGATGGGCCGCAGATCCTACGTTGGGATGAGGGTATGCATACAGAGCCCGGCGGACGTCCGACGGTAAAGATGCTCCAGAACATGTACAAGCTCGCGTTCGAATACACGAAATACACCACCAGTTCAGGACTCTCCCTGCGCCCGCCGAAGCCGCCTGATGTTATAACCGACCACGACCTTCCCAGACCGCCGGGCCTGCCCGACGACGGCGCGGGTGCGGATCCGGGCGACAGGAAAGAGATCACTCTGCTCGACATTTTGCTCGCGATCCTTGCTTACGCCATCTGGCTGGCCGAGGTGACCATCTGGGTTGTGACCGTTCTGCCCAGCCTTGTCACCGACCTGGCAACATGGCCCCTGCGTGAACTGCTGCATCAGCTTCTCGTTGTGCCGGCCTGGGACCTGTACATGCTCAGCCGTTATCCATTGGTTATGGAGGGTTTCCTTTCACCTCTGCCCGACGAAATCTCGCGCGGTCTCGTGGAGCTTGGCAATGATGAGACTGAAGCACTCAATCAGCTCCGGGATGACCTGAATGACGAAATGGGGTTCGCCCCGAAGCAGGATCGGGATACGAAAGAACCATCCGGCCTTGCCAGTGACAGAGGAGCAGCCACGCAGGGCTTCGGCCTGGATCCGGCCTACCCCCGGGCCATGGTGACCGACCTGTCCCCCCCGGCAAGCCCCGTCGCGCTGCCTGATGCAAACCTGGTCCCAAGCGAGTTTGTCGCGCCCTGGAGATATCCCCATCACAACATGGCCGGGATGCGACTGGGCTGGGAAGCTCCCCGGACACATGTCGGCCCTTATATACAGGGTCAGGACGCGGGAATCCTCATAGGAGGAATGCCCGGCAGCGACGCGGCGCGCATCAAGTTCGAAGAGGCGGCCACACCGGCACAGACCGAGAGCGTGTCGGCAAGCCTTATGCCCGTACCCGGCGCCCATCTGGGCGATCCGGTCGACTATGGAGCGTACCTCATCGGTCAGCTCACAGGTCACGATGCTGCAAAGCCCCTGCCCGACTTCAACCTGGAAGCCGATCGAGGCTACGCCTTCCATTGCTGGGATTACATGCGGCATGCTCCCAGCATACCGCCGTCGCCGCGTTGCGACAAGGACCGCGACTACCCCGATCAGTGGCGTTGCGTACCCCAGATTCCGGCCTTTCTTTCCGGCAATCAACCGCCCGAACAGATCAGGCAGCAACAGAAACTTATCTATGAAAGGCACGGCTACCAGGAACCGTACACCGTGCCTGAACGCTACGACCCGGCCGACAACCCCCATCACCGTTCCGCCTACGATCCACTTAAGCGAATTGCCCACCGGTATATTACCGGAGATTCGCCAGCTTCGGGAGGGCACGATGAGATTGATTTGCAGGTATCGGAACAGGAGATAAAAGATGCCGGTATGTCTCCGACAGGAAGAATGGTGAAACCATGAAGTTTGGCCCGGACGACCACTCAACTCTCGATAACAAAGAACTGATCATCGACAAGGCCCAAAAGCTCAAGGACGACTTGTTAAGCCAATACAGGAAACTGGAAAAAATGCGCCATGGAGATGTGCATGAACACACCCCGGTTTCACGTGCCGACGGCCTGTGGCCATTCTTACTGATCCGAAGCTTCCCCGGCGACGTCGGAGCGCGGCCGATACAGCTGTCTGCCCAGGGAAGCCCCGACATCATCTTGACGGCCTTCAATCCTAACTACAAAGAAACCATGGTCAGAAGCCTGGACGAGATGAAGGATTTTATGTCCCAGAACCCCGTTATGCCCAAACAGAAGTCATGGCCCCACTTCATCGATCGTTTAAACGTATGGGTACATGTCTGGAACCTTGGGCGGGCGCCCGCACATGGAGTGCGCATCCGTGCCTGGGTGACTTTACCTTCGTCTCTTCAGACGTTTATTGGCGGGAGAGAGTTCGATCTGGGAGATCGGACCAATTCGACGTCGCACATGTTAATAAAGGTTGGTTCGATACCGGGCTCCGCGTCTTTGGTGCCTTCGATAAACATTCATGCGACGGCCGAGTGCATGTCGGATGTTGCGGCGGCTGTCCGCGATCCCGGCCAGGACAGGCATACAGCCACAGCCACGTACACCTTTAGTTAATTGGTTATGCAGGTAACCGGGGGGCTGTCTTAAAGAATCCTGTTCAGTACCGGTACCCGAAGTAAAACGTGGTATGCCAGCAGGAAGCACAGGGGAACACAGATCAGGCTCGCCATGGCCCACTTAAATACCGGTGCAAAGACGAGCATCTGCATCGCCAGCGTCACGGCGATGATTATCGGCGGATGGAACATATAAACGGCGAAGGCGCTGTCCGACAGTTTTCGTGCAAGACTATCGCCATAGTTGAGCTTGTCACGAAACAGGGCCATCAAACCTGCCGTCATCGAAACAGCGACAAAGATTCCCATAAGACAAAGGAAATGCTGAGCCAGGAGACTCCCCCGCCAAAGCTCCCGGTAAAGGTTTTTATGTTCAGGACATGTGCTGAAAAATCATAGACCCCGGCTATCCATTTAATTGCAAACAAACCGGCAAAGCCGACAGTGAGGCCCGCTATCAGCCACCTTTTGCCGACAGCCGAAGTTATACGTTCGTAAAAATTCGTGCGATAGGCGAGTATTCCGGCAATGAACAGTACAATGTACGAGGAAAAGTAGCAAAGCTGCATTCCCCAGAAGATGGTGCCCAGGGGAAAGACCAATCTTACCAGGAATGCCCCGGCTGCGACGATCATGATCAGTGCGATCAGTACACCGAAACTCCCCTTGACCGGCCCCGTCCTGGTGTTCGCAGTCGCCGGCAAGATAATCTTCAGCAGTGCGTATATAATTGAAAAGATCAAGAGCGCCAACGCGAACCACATTGGCCCGATGCCGAGCAGGTGCATCCCGGCTGACATAAGATATTGCCGATAGAATTGAAGAAAGTTCGACGCACCGCCCGTCCATACCGATGACGGTACTTCCACCCAGAGTATGAAAGGGGTCACCGCCAGCAAATAGAACAGTGACGGCAGACCCAGCCGTCTCCATCGATCTTTTACAAAGCGGCCGAAGCCCTTCCGGTCAAGAGCCCCCGGCGTAAAATAACCGGCCACTAAAAACAGCAAGCCCATGGAAAAGCCCTGAACGAATGTTTGGAAGAGGCCGAAAAAGATCTGACCGAAAAATTCTTTCACATGCTGCTCGTTATAATACCACAGGCCGAGGTTGCTGTAGGTTACGGCCAGATGCAGCAAAATGACCAGCATAATGACCAGCACCCGCAGATTGTCTATATAGTAATATCTGGCGGGATTGTTTTTCATTGAAACCTCAGGGGCAGGCCCGGTTGAGGTTGTGGGAACAGTGCCAGGATCATTTGGTTAGTGTATTAATAATATCTTGTCCTTTTGCCGTCGGAATAATTCTCAAAAAGGTGTCGCGTGTTCCTCCCGGCAGCTTATCGACAAGTTCCAGCCTTGCGTATCCGTTCTTCTCCAATGCCTCGATAGCACCAAGTTGATTTCCTTCAACCAGACTCGCATGGAGCAAGTAATCGTCGGGAGATGACCCGAGCAGCCATCTCATGGAATTAAGGCCAATATTCAGCAGCTTCTTTGACTGCTGATCCAGCAGTACAACTTCTTTCGTGCACGGGTCGCAGCTTGAACCGGCGTAGGATGATGTAGCAAGGATAGCGGTTAACAGTATAAGCACCAATACATTGAGCAATTTCATATGATTCCTCCACCGATTAGTATCACGGACCTTGATTTGTCAAGACGGTTCCCCGGGGAAACTGACCCATGGTCCGGGATTGATGTTGTTTTCCCATATCCAGAAATTGAATCGTCCGGAAGGTATCCTGAAAACCAGGATCGTCGGGCAGTCAGGAGTTCTCGTGCCTACCTGCTTCAGCCAGTCGAATGTCTCATAGAGCTTTTTGCGGATGTTTAAGTCCTCCACAAGTTCGATCCTGCCTGCAATGCGGAGTATGGTACCGATATCCGGGGGCGTGCCCGGTTGATGAAAGGCTATCTCAACGTTTGGATTCGTCAGAAGCTGAGCGGCAACAGGCTTTACCGCCGAGGTATAGAAATAGATTCCGCTCTCATCCGCAAGCCATACGGTCATGGGGCGCACATGGGGATTTTGACCCTCCACCGTTGCAAGGAAACCGTTGGGAGTCGTCTCGATATATCGAATGCAATCCTCAAAGGTCATAGCTGGCGCTTCCGTTATTATCATCCTTGCATTAGACTGAACTGTCAAGCGGTTTCTTGTAAGGCGGGCGCAGCAGGCTTAACATAGCGACAGATGATTTTTTGCCGGGATGGGCGTAACTCTCTGCAGGCTATTTTTTCTTGACCGGTTTTCCCCACTCGGATAAGATATCGAAACCCATCGGGAAATCTGAAGGTAATAATGAAACGAAAATCCTTTGATTACGACGAAGAGATTCTGACCCAGATTAATGCACGCATCAAAAAGGGTGCCGCGGATTCCGGCGACGAGGCCCAGGATGTCAACGACATCATTAACAGGACAAGCGGCGCCGTAATCGAGGTCAACAAGGAACTTGGAAGCGGCTTCCCTGACAAGGTATATGAGAACGCCCTCATACTGGAGTTGAGAAAACAGGGATTGAGGAGCAGAAGCCATGTTCCGGTGAAAGTAAAATATAAAGGCGTCGATGTTGGCGAGTATTTTGCCGATGTCGTCGTCGAGGACCAGATCGTTATCGATATTATGACCGTGGACGCGGTACAGAAGGCGCACAAAGTGGATCTCATCAATATACTCAGGGCAACGAACTACAAGATCGGACTCATCGTGAACTTCATAAACCAGAAGGCAGAAATCCACAGAATAGTCGTGTAGCGCAGGAAGACTTGTTTTGCCCTTAGCAGTCTTTGGGTTTGGGAGGGACAACCACGCTGCTGTCTTCGAGCTCCTCCAATTCTGTTTTCGCACATTCAGGGCACTCCGGCGGCTCTTCGGCTCCGGGTATGGCTACGTAGGATGTTCCACACTTTCTGCATATATATGTCTCTTCGGCCATGGTCACACCTCCTGTTCGCTTGACACGTTGACAATGATTAAGCACTGCGCCTTTTCTTGTCAACAGCCACCCTGTGGAGATTGCCGCTTTGCACGGGCTTGCCTGCCAACCCGCCCTCCAAAAAAACTATTCACCACTAAATATCAGTCTTCTGACAGACGACTGAGTTTCAGAGACAGGGTCGGCCTTAACTCGTTGACTGTGAACGGTGTTGTTTGATATATATAAAAGCTATACTTACTACATCACAGGAGGAAACAATGAAACACACGCTGGTTTCGGGTTTATTTGCTGTACTTCTTGCAGTGCTCTATATGGTACTATGCTCCACCCCTGTGTGCGCGGTATCAGTCCAGACGCCGAGCGCGCAGACACCGAGCGCGCAGACACCCAGTTCGCAGACTCCCAGTTCGCAGACACCGAGCGCGCAGACACCGAGCGCGGGTAATAAGTGCAATTCCGGCTATAACTACACGCAGTACAACGGCAGGAATGCATGCGTAAGATGCAACCCGGG
>DHVP01000031.1:95406-166223 GCA_002412715.1 Deltaproteobacteria bacterium UBA5205 | reverse complement strand
GAGACTTGCGGGATCGGGCCGCATTTGCATCCCGCCTTTTCGGCGGGAGAAGAAATTACTATGTGGTTTGATAAGCACCGCTATGACAAGAAGGTAATCCTCATTGGCCCGGAGGGAGAGAAAGAAAGAAAATCCTTTTTATTTTCAATGATCTGATGGATTTATTTTAAGTTAATTCAACTTTACACGATAAGTATATTTAGATTAGAATGGAATCAAACCCAACAATCGACGGAGGTTATAATGAAAGTGCTCGTTGTTGACGATTTTGCGACGATGAGGAAAATCATCAAGAATGTCTTGAAACAGATAAATATCGAAAATGTTCTCGAGGCCGAAAACGGTAAACATGCCCTGACGGTCCTCGCCGGTGATACTGTCGATCTTATTATAAGTGACTGGATCATGCCGGAAATGACGGGAATAGAGTTCCTGAAAGCCTGCAAGAGCGACGAAAACATCAAAAAGATCCCTTTTATCATGGTAACCGCCGAGGCCCAGAAAGACAACATCATGGAGGCCATCAAGTCAGGTGTGGACAATTATATCGTAAAACCTTTCACACCCGACAAACTCAGGGAAGCGATCGACAAGGCAAAGGCCAAGGTCGGAAAATAATACAGCGCCGGAGGCAGGCATGGATGTCAAGTATATTAACCCATTCATCATGGCAGCACAGTCCGTATTCAGGACGATGCTGGGTATTGAAGCAACACTGAGCAAACCGGTCATCAAAACGAGTCGTACGACCTCGGGAGAGGTGACGGGCATCATGGGCCTCGTCGGGGACAAGAAGGGCACCATAACGATAAGTTTTCAGGACAAGGGGGCTCTTTTCATATATAAGACACTCATCGGAGACGAGTCAGCGAGCGTTAACTCAGACGTGGTGGACGCCATCGGAGAGATAACCAATATCATATCCGGACAGGCGCGAAAAGAATTTGAAAAAGCGGGGATCAACCTGAAGGCTGCAATTCCCATGGTTATTGTGGGCAAAGAGATCGAGTTGAATTTCATTACGACCTTGCCCATCGTCCAGCTGCCCTTCAATTTCTCCGTCGGAAACGGAACTCAGGAAGTGATGTATCTCGATTTCTCCTTCGAATAGGAGAGGGTCGGGGTCCGGAAATAAGGAACAGATCCAGGGTTCAGATCGGGACAAAGAACGAGAAAAGGATGTCCCCTCTGAACCCTGATTTTTCTTTGCCTGAAACGTAAAACCGGAAGCGCTGAAGCATCTCTTTATTCCTTAAGTTATCCCCTGAAAGAGCGAGAAATATCTTATGAAAAAGACGGAAGTTTATTCGCAAACCATGAGTCAAAATGGGGCAACGAAAGGCCTGGATATATGAACGATATCAGAAGTGAGGTTGCAGGCCTCACAAACCTGGTGAGCAAACTGATTCCCGGGACTGAGGAACAATTCCTCTTCATCGGTTCCCGTCTGAACGAAGTCTATGTCGAGGTGGAGAATATTTCACGCCAGGCATCGTCGCTGGTGGGCATGCTCGACAGTTCGGTCATGAAGGGAACGATAGGCCGGTTCCGCGATGTCCTAGAGAGTATGGACAGTCACATCAGCAAATCGGACGCCAAATTCGAATCGGGGATGACCGCCCTTAAGGATGTGCTGGTCGCTGTCTCCCATGTCGGGGATCCCCTGGCAAACTTTCGCAAGATCGTGAAAACGTTGAAGATACTCAGTATATCTACAAAGATTGAAAGCGCCCAGCTGAAAAAAATGGAGAGTGATTTCATCAATCTAGCCGGCGATGTGGAGCAACTTTCGGCGCTCATCCATGACAAATCTGCCGGTATCGAACGCCACAGGGTCTTGCTTATGTCCCTGGCGAGGGAAACCCTCGCGAGGATTGTCGACATAAATGAGAAAAGCAAGGGTTACATCAACGAAGTGCTTGGAAACATCAAGTCCAGTATTGCCCTTCTTGAGAGCAGGCATCAGCTCTCCTTCAGCGCGGCGGACTCCATGCTCAACCGCTTCAACGCGACCTCGAAACAAGTGGGCGAAGTTGTCACGTCCATGCAGTTTCATGATATAACGCGTCAACAGGTCGAGCATATCAGGGACGTTCTGGACGCGACAGGGAAGAAACTGGTGAGCGAAACTCAGCCGGCCGACAGTGAAACCGATACGGGGCCTTTACCTGCAGTCCTGGCTGAGTCCGCCATAGCCTGTGAACTGCAAAGGGCCCAGCTCAACGATGCACAGGACAAGTTCGTCCGGGCGGTGAATTCCATAGTAGACAACCTCCGGGGCGTCATCGCAAACGTCTTCAAGATCATTGATGATGTCCAGAAGATCACCGGGGGAACGGATCTCATATCGAGCACCTTTCTTTCGAATATTGAATCGGGAACGGGAGCCGTGATCGGCAAGCTCGAAGACGGTACCCGGGCGGAAGGGGAATTTCTGGACGCCATGAGGGAACTTTCGTCCGCCGTGTCCACCATATCAGGCCTGGTTGACGACATCGAAGAGATCGGGGAAGAGATAGAACTCATCGCAGTCAACGCACGTGTCAAATCGGCACATACGGGGATTGAAGGCGCACCCCTCGGGGTGATTGCCGAGGCAATATGGCATCTTTCGATCGATGCTACTTCACAAAAGACGACAATTTCGGAGCTTTTGAGAAAGGTGGTCGCGGCCACCGAAGGGCTTCAGGCGGTCACCGGCCGCCATACAGACGAAGAAGACTCCGACAGCGCTAATATCATCGAAGAACTCTCACGGCTTCTCGAGGAACTCAAGACGATGAACGACGACGTTGTGGGTCTGGTCAAGGAGATTGAACGGGGCAGCCGCGCTCTTTCGGATCTCGTCGAGGACACCATCGACCAGATCACCGTCCACAAAGATCTTGCCCGTGAGGTTGCCGGACTTTCTCATCGTTTCGATGAGGTCATAACATGGGCGAGACAGACCGTTTCGCCGGAAGAACTTGAAAAGGCCCGGGGCTTGTCCCTGGAGTATATCGAAAACAACTATACGATGCAAAGAGAACGGATCATCCATGAGAGCGTGGCGTCCAATGTTATTCCCTTTGCCGGTAAGAGCAGGGAGAATGTCCCCGCGCCCCCGGTCGAGGAAGATATTACCGTCACCGATGATCTTGGCGATAACGTGGAGCTCTTCTGATGATGTACACAGTAAGTATGAAAATAAAGCAAGGTTTTGATGAACGAGGAGGTATGCGGTGACAAAACGTATCATGACTGTTGATGATTCCGTCAGTGTACGCCAGATGGTCAGCTTTACCCTCAAGAACGCCGGCTATGAGACCGTTGAGGCGAGCGACGGGAAGGACGCGTTATCCAAGCTCAACGGTTCCGGGATTAATATGATCGTAACCGACCTCAACATGCCCAACCTTGACGGGATAGGCTTGATAAAGGAAGTTCGGGCCAAGTCGGAGTACAAGTTCATTCCTATCATCATGCTGACGACGGAATCCCAGGACAACAAGAAACAGGAGGGGAAGAGCGCTGGTGCGACGGGGTGGATCGTCAAACCTTTCAAACCGGACCAGCTCCTGGCTGTAGTAAAAAAAGTTCTTGGCTAGGGGACGAGTGCATGACGGCACATCCGGCCAGCTCAAGAGATCATGCCGCCGACTACGGTTCCGTAAGACTTTCTAACAAGCTCTTCGAACAGTTAAGCGGATTTATCCACGCGGAAGTAGGGATTAAGATCACGCCCGTCAAAAAGGTCATGCTTGAAGGAAGGCTTCAGAAAAGGCTTCGCAAACTGGGTATGAGATCCTTTGAGGATTACTGCGAATACCTTTTCAGCGATGAGGGCCGAAACGGCGAACTGATCAACATGATCGATGAGGTGACGACGAACAAGACGGATTTTTTCCGTGAACCGGTGCATTTCGACTTCCTCACCTCCCGGGTACTGCCGGCCCTCATGAAAAGGGAGAAAGTTTCCGCCGCAAACAAGCTGACTATCTGGAGTGCCGGTTGTTCAAGCGGGGAAGAGCCTTATACCATCGCGATGGTCGTAAAGAATTTCATGGACGGCGATGGCGTGCAGCCGATCCCTTTTCAGGTCATTGCAACGGACATTTCCCGGCGGGTTCTCGAAAAGGGCCAGCGGGCCATATATGAAGAAGAGAAGGTAGTGCCGGTTCCTGTCGAGATCAAGAGGAAGTTTCTCTTAAGGAGCAGGAATCCGGGGACGGGTCTCGTGAGGATCGCTCCGGAAATAAGGTCGTGCGTCTCCTTTCGCAGGCTCAATTTCATGGATGGTGACTTCGGGTTTCGCGAAAAGATCGACGTGATCTTTTGCAGAAATGTGATCATCTACTTTGATAAGGTCATTCAGGAAAAGCTCCTGAACAAATTCTGTCAGTGCATGAAGCCGGGCGGGTACATTTTTATGGGTCATTCGGAGACGCTCTTCGGCATGGATCTTCCCCTCGAACAGGCGGCACCGACAGTATACAGAAAGATACAGGTGGGCATGGGAAGAAAATAGCCCGGGAGCAGGTAATAACGGAGGGTTTTATGGCGGCCAAAACCAAGGTCCTCATTGTTGACGATTCAGCAGTGGTGCGGCAAGTTCTGGAAGAGATAATTTCATCAGATTCATCCATGGAAGTCGTGGGCTCGGCACGGGACCCTTTTGTTGCCGCGGACATCATGAGACGCGTGGCACCCGACGTTATAACACTCGATGTTGAAATGCCAAGGATGGATGGTATTACCTTCCTGCACAAAATAATGATGCAGAAACCCATCCCCGTGGTCATGTGCTCGAGCCTCACGGAGAAGAACTCCGAGACGGCCTTGAAGGCCCTCGAATACGGTGCGGTGGATATCATCGAAAAACCGCGCATGGGTGTGAAGCAGTATCTCGAAGAATCACGGATGATCATCTGCGATACAGTAAAGGCCGCGGCCGGGGCCCGACTGGGCCGGTCAAAGAAACCCCTTATAAAGGTCGAACCGAAACTGACGGCCGACGCCATCCTTGAAAAACCGTCTTCCCGCGCCATGATTCAGACCACGGAGCGTGTTGTCGTGGTCGGGGCATCGACGGGGGGGACGGAAGCTCTGAAACTCTTTCTTGAGGCCCTGCCGCTCGACACCCCGGGGATGGTCATCGTCCAGCACATGCCGGAACATTTCACCGCAGCCTTCTCCAGGAGGCTCGACGGGATTTGCCGTGTATCCGTTAAAGAAGCGCAAAATGACGATACGGTGGTCCGGGGAAGGGTTCTCATCGCTCCGGGGAACAAGCACACGCTTCTGAAGAGAAGCGGTGCGAGATATTACGTCGAGGTGAAGGACGGGCCGTTGGTATCGAGGCACAGGCCTTCCGTCGATGTCCTCTTCAGGTCCGCTGCCCGATATGCGGGGAAAAATGCCGTGGCTGTCATCATGACAGGCATGGGAGACGATGGTGCCAGGGGGATGCTTGAGATGAAAGAAGCGGGAGCCTACACTATCGCCCAGGATGAGGCAACCTGCGTCGTTTTCGGCATGCCCAAGGAGGCCATCAAACTGGGCGCGGTAAAAACCGTCTCGCCCCTTGACCACATAGCCGGGGTGGTAATGAGGGAAAGTAGTAATTAAGACGGGTAATGGGTAATAGGTTATGGGTTATAGGAAAGACCCTTCGTTTTTCCCCATTACCCATCACCTATTACCTTACCTTCTTTAACACTTCTTTCAGGTCTTCGATTCTGTAGGGCTTGAGGAGAGCGCCCTTGAAGCCGTGCTCTTTGTGGTTGACTATCTGGGGATCGTTGGAGTATCCACTCGAGAGCACCGCACGGACGCCGGGATCTATGCGAAGGAGTTCCTCGAGGATCTGCACCCCGTCCGGGCCGGTCGGGGAGATGAGATCGAGGATGACGATATCAAAGGGAGAACCCGATTCTTTCGACTGACGATAGAGATCGATGGCCTCTCTGCCATCGGGGACACCGGCGACATCGTGGCCCAGATGGGTGAGCAGCATTGACGTGGTCTGAAGAATCGACTGTTCATCATCGGCAATCAGTATTCTAAGCTTCTCATCGTTCTTTGGAGTTTTTTCGTGAGGCGGCGGCGTTTTCGATGGTTGGGCGTTGTCCGCCGGCAGGTATATTCTGAAGGTCGCACCTTGACCGATCTCCGATTCGACCTCGATCTGACCCCCGTGTTTCTTTATTATCGAATAGCATACGGCAAGGCCAAGTCCCATACCCTTTTGAGGCCCGAAGTCCTTGGTTGTAAAATAAGGGTCGAAAACCTGGGATAGGTGTTCGCGGGAGATTCCCTTGCCCGTATCTGAGACCGTCAGTTCAACGTAATCACCGGCGGGCAGGATCGCCCCCTCAACAGGCTCAAGAGACCTGTTGAGGGCCGAAATTGTGATAGATCCTTCTTCGGGCATTGCCTCCCTGGCATTGCGGACAAGCTGATGAATGGCCTGGCGCAGCTGTATTTCGTCTGCCCACACGGCCCAAAGGTTTTCCTGCATATGATACTTGCATTTGATCTGCGATCCGGACAGGGTCATCCTTGAGGCTTCGCGGACAATCGGTTGAAGGCGCAGCTTCTTCTTAAGGGGGCTTCCGCCCTTGGAGAACGTAAGAAGCTGAGTTGTCAGTTCGTTGGCTCTATCGATCGTCTTTTCCGCTTCGGTGAGCTTGTCCCGAGCCTTTGACTCCGCCGGTTGAAGGTATAGCTTTGCAAGCGAGATGTATCCGAGCATGGACATAAGCAGATTATTGAAGTCATGGGCGATGCCGCCCGCCAGGATACCGATGGACTCAAGCTTCCTGAAATTAAGCAGCTCGTCCTCCATCTGCTTCCGGGTCGTTATGTCCCTTAGGTAAGCCAGAGTGACCGTCTCGCCGCGATACTGCGTCTTTGTCGCCGAGACCTCAACATGGATGGTAGAGCCGTCTTTTCGCATGCCCTTGAAGTCATAGCGTTCCGGTACGTCCTCTCCCGACTGTCTCTTCCTGTTCATCGTCGCGACGAGTTCCGCTGCCTCAGGATGTATGGTCATCGCCTGGCTTCGGCCGATAATCTCGTCGGCGGAATTATAGCCGAACATATCAACGAATCTCTGATTTACGTAAATGAACACATCGTCGTGGACCATGACGACACCGTCATTGGAATGTTCGATGGCCGTCCTGTATCGTTCCTCTGATTCTTTGACGGCCTCCTCGACGTTTTTACGCCGGGTGAT
The DNA here is from genome assembly GCA_002412715.1 of Deltaproteobacteria bacterium UBA5205. Taxonomy (GTDB): domain Bacteria; phylum Desulfobacterota; class Syntrophorhabdia; order Syntrophorhabdales; family Syntrophorhabdaceae; genus Delta-02. Next base: position 159,004 of record DHVP01000031.1, on the reverse strand, counting down.
GTCCGTAAAAAGGGATATGGAACCGCTGAAACGATTCTTGCCGTTGAGAATGGGGCTTGCGGAAACGATAACCCAGAGGGGTTGTCCATTTCTTTGGCGGAAGCGGCGTTCGTATTGATCCGATATTCCAAGAGATCTTCTGTGCGCTTTTTGACGGTGGTCTTCACGATCTTCTTCGTATATGAGGTCATCAAGGGACCTGCCGATCATCTCTTCTTCCCGGTACCCGAACATTATCTCTGCCTGGCGGTTGAAGAGGGTGATCCTGAACTCCCTGTCAGCCACACAGATGCCTTCATTTGCAGTGTCAACGATGTGCCTGTATTTCTTCTCGCTTTCCCGCAGGGCTTCCTCATACCGATGCTCGTTGGTGATGTCTTTCATGAAGATGGCTACTTTGGGGGTCGTGTCATGACTGTCGGGAATGGGATACAAGACGACTTCAAGCCACAGGTCTTCCGCTCTTCCTTCGAATCGGGCCGCTTTTCCGTCCCGCAGCACCGTGCCGACCATATCTCTCACCTTTCCCGCCAGATGCCCGGTCATTACGTCATAGACGCTGGATCCGATAAGCGTGTCGCCGTTTGTTTCGTATCTTTGAGCAAACCTATCGTTCAGGGCGAGAATATTCCCGTTTTCCGTCGTTAAAACAACGAGTTCATCGGTGGCATCGATCAGGGCCTGTGCAGTTTCCGCAAGCAGTTCGTCGGGAATCGTGTTCCGGGACGCAGCCTCGTTCCTGGTTTTATCACAGGTTTTCATCGTTCACATCCGGATAGTATTGATGGAGACAGCCAGGACAAATTGCGTGGCTGAATTCGGCGTCGGAGTGATCACTGATATACTTTTCAACTTCGTTCCAGTACCCCCGGTCGTCACGAATCTTCTTACAATGGGAGCATATCGGCAAAAGACCGTTGAGTTTCTGGATTCTCTTTGTTGCCCGTCGCAGATCCAGAACAAGCGATGACAATTCCGTCTCGAGGTCAATAATCCGTATGCCCGCGGAAACGCGGGCATGAAACTCCCTCTTTGTAAAAGGGCTGTCCAGGAGATCGTCGGGGCCTGAATCGGGGTCGAAGATGATTCTTTCGCCGGCACCGCCATGGGAAATAAGAATGATATAGGGCCGCACCATGTGAGAGGATAAGCGGATATGGCGGCATACGGCACCGGCGTCCATCCCCTCCATGGCGCCGTCAATGATCAGGAGGGAGGGGTGGTTTTCCAGTTCCAAACGATGGAGGAGTTCTTTGTCATCGAAAACGATAACGGTTTCACAGTCCCAGGAACCGAGATAAGACTCCAGAGCCTGCCGGATGATCGGGTCATCGGCCGCGACAAGTACGCTGGCCGGGTTGCCGTAAGACGCCCGATCATGGATGTTGAGATATGTTTGTGTTAACACGATGGCTCATTTCCTTTTCCGGGCATTCTCATGCGGAAAGACGGAGGAGGATGTTCGTTGAAAAATCAAGGATGTTCGAGCCGGGAACATCCTCCTCTTGAATTGCCAAACGTTTGTGGTAACGTCCAAAGTACGATGCAATATATATTGGGGGGTGGCGAAGCCTCTGTGACAGGGGGAAAATGCGGTAGGCGCTTTGGGGGGCACAATCTACCTGTTTTCCGATACTAATGGCGAGTTTTTGATGGGAAACGGGGATGTTCCCCAATCCCTGTGCGCAAGAGGCTTCGCCGGTGGAGGTCACGGGTTCGTCTGCTGTACCGCATATGTGAAGATTCCGAATCATTAATAACTGAAATAGCAAGTTCCGTGCCAATGAAAAATATATTGATATCATTGATGATGATGAAATTAAGCGGGCGGATATTGTGGAGCTAACGCCACAACTATGGAATCAATTCCATACTAAAGATCACATAAAGGAATGTTCCAAAAAGCCGAAACTTGAAACGGGAAAGGGTCTTCTAGGTTACCCTGTAGCCCTTGATCTTGGTCAGGAGCGTTTTATAGTCGATTTCGAGGAGTTTTGCGGCGCGGGATTTGTTGCCTCCGGTAATGGTGAGAGCTCGCCTGATGACCTCCCGTTCGGCATCGCGGGTTGCCTGCAATGCGACCTGCTTGAGTGGCATGAGGAAGGATGTGCTGTCCTGACGGGCAGAGGTATCGCCGACGATGAATTCGAGATTATCCGGTCTGATAACGCCATCTTCGCAGGTAAGCACTGCCCGGCGGATCACATTTTTTAATTCCCGAATGTTGCCCGGCCATGAATATGCCATGAGGAGTTCGGCCGCTTCCGGGGAGAGTTCGCGCATCTGTTTTTCAAGCTCCATGGACGCAGCGGTCATGAGCTTCATAGCGAGAAAGGGTATGTCGCCAGGTCTGTCGCAGAGCCTGGGCATGGTGATCATGTATTCACTGAGCCGGAAGAAAAGGTCTTCGCGGAATTTCTTTTCCCGAACGGCATTCTTGATGTCCGTGTTCGATGCGGCGATGATGCGGACATCGACGTTGACGGGCTTTGTACTGCCTATGGGATAAATCCTCTTTTCTTCGACGGCCCTCAACAGCTTGTTTTGAAGCAGCGGGGGGGTGTTTTCGAGCTCGTCGATGAAAAGCGTGCCTGTGTGAGCTATTTCAAAAAACCCGATCTTCTTTCTGTCTGCCCCCGTAAACGCTCCTTTTTCGTGGCCGAAGAGTTCACTTTCAATAAGATTCTCAGGGATGACTCCCACGTCAACGGATTGAAAGGTGTTCCGGGCCCTCTTGCTCAGGTCGTGTATAGTTTGGGCAACAACGGACTTCCCGGTCCCCGTTTCTCCCTGTATGATAACCGAGAAATCGGTTTTGGATACCTGGCGCATTTGATTGATAACATTCTTCATCGTATCGCTTCTGCCGAAAAGGGATTCCAGGGAACCAAGCATGGTATCGTCGAGCTGATTGAGGGCCAGACGGAGGGAATAGGCTTCGATGGCACGTTTTATTGTAAGTATCAGTTTATCGACTTGGGGTGGTTTCGTTAGAAAATCATAAGCACCAAGCTTGATCGTCTGTACCGCTGTCGGAATGTCGGCGTAGCCGGTTACGATAATGACGGGGACAGCTTGATCCGCTTTTTTAAGAGCGTGGAGCGTTTCTATACCGTCCATCCCCGGCATTTTGAGGTCAAGAAGAACACAGTGAGGACGTTCATTTCTGAGCATGACTATGCCCTCCGAACCCCCGGAAGCCTGCAGGGGAACGAAGCCGTTCTTCTTCAACAACGTCGAGAGTACAAGCCGGACGGACCTGTCGTCGTCGATAATGAGGATTTTTTGGGGCTGCGTTAGCTCGGAAAACATGTTTACTTATTGATGATATAGTAGAAGGCAAAGGGATGTCAAATATCGGGGATGAGAAATGATCAGGGATCCTATTCCCTATTCCCTGTTCCCTTATTCATTGTCATCAGGAGGTCAACGAGAGGTAGCAGGGCAGGCACCTTCCTGAGTTGACCGGAGATCATATCGATAAGGGACATGTTGAGGGAAGCCTTTGACATCTGGAGGTTCAATGTCTTTATATCGGCCGCAAGGTCGATCTTTGCACTTTCGGACAGGGACGGGTCGTTCTGGACAAGCATCTCCATGCTTGCAATGATGTGTTGGATACCTTCGTTGCCGACAGGGGGCTGTGCGGTATCCGGAAACGACGGCGATGCCGGTGGCGTCTCCTGCGCAAAGATCGCGTCGGTCACGCCCGGTTCCGTACCGGCCAGTTGAGAGCGGTAGCGCTGGTATTCCCCGATTATACCTGTTTCCCCTCCCTGGCGCACAAAGGTTTCTCCCATCTGAGTGATAAAGGCGCTTAGAGAACTGACATGGTCGAAAGCGAGCAGTATATATCCTTTATCCTCGAGAATACGACATGCATCAATAAGCTGGCTGTGGTCTTCAATACCGAGATCGGTGGCTATCTCGTTCACTAATAGAAAATAATTAGTGTGACCGAGCTTCTCCGTCTCTTCGTACATGGCAGCGAGCAGAAGCTCTGAAAGTTCGTCGATCGTCATTGCGTCCATGGGGGTTTATTATAGCAACTTATGACGGGCAGAGAAACAGTTTTGTGCGATTTGCAGCGGCAGGGAATAGCGTGACGAGTAAACGATAGGCAATTTCTATCGTGATGTCCCGCTGTCGCCTGCGAACAACTCCTTGACGGTAATGAAGAAGGAGACGACGATGCTTACGATGCCCCCGAAGATCAGGAACGATTTCTGTAACGACCAGGCGTTCTGGAACAACGAAACATCGAGCCTGGCCAACCCTGTGTTGATCTGGTCCGATATGAGGGGGAAGACGAAGATGCCGAGGAAGAAGACTATGGAGAAAAAGATGGAGGAGTTTTTAAAAAACTTGAAGGACATGCGGATAGCCTGGGCTGACACTTCCAGGAGTTCCAGCCTGCTTTCGAGCGAAGAGAGCTCGTTGGAAATATTCCGGCAGGTACTGAAACAACTTTCGAATTCTCCGGACGACTCGAAATATCGCACGTCCCCGATCTGTGCGAGGGAACCCTTGAGATAGGCCAGCCGCCTGCGGTGTTTCTGCGTCAGATGGGAGTACCGGTAGGACGTGAGGAATTCTTCCGCTTTCTGAAAACGCACTTTCAGTTCCTGTGTGATTGAGGTAATTGCGTGGATTTGTTCGTTGAGAGCATTCTTGCACATAATCTTGATGGCGCTACACCGGTGAGGGGCGTCAAGGCAGCCAAAGTAACTTTCCGATTGTATCTGTCTTTCGATTTCAAGAACGACCGGGTCGATCGATTTGAGGGCGGTAAGCGGTAGAAGGGTCCGGGATCGGGCAAATTCCTTGCGCGCATCTTCGAAGTGGGAGAGGGCGTCCTTCTTCGCTTCGGCCAGAAGTTCCGTCAAATGAACGTATATGGTATTCCGATGCTGAGACAGTTCGGGGTCAATAAGGGAGATGACAAAGAAATCCCGGTCCTCCCCGATAAGGCGGATGAGCCTCTGAAAGGCCGACTTTTCATTGTTCTCCTCAAATGCCAGGATTATCTCCTCATAGACGGCCTCATGGCATCCCGAATCAAGGAGGAGCACCTCGCGTAAGGTACTTTTGAATTTTCTGGAATCCCCGGACAACTTATAGAGTCGTGCAAGGATCATGGAGACGTATATTTTCCGGATAGTCGTGTCTGCATACTCGAGCGCTTTCGTCAAGTCCGCTATGGCTGCCGGCACGTTCTCCAGTTCCATGTTGAGAAATCCCGAGACACATAATGCTTTATAGTCCCGGGATTTTCTTTCCAGCGCCAGCTTGAGAAATGATCGGGCCTTGTCATAGTTGGAGACGCGCAGCGAATCCTGCGCCAGCCAGGCGAATCCCCCTTGATTTTCTGCCCGGGCCGCCCGGAGTGTTTCCCATGAGCCCGCAGTGGTGTTCCAGACGATCTGAGAAAATCGGTGTTGATAGAGTGACTTAATGTCGTAATATGCATGGGCGGCAAGGTCCTTCGTATCGGGGGCAGACTCCACGGAAAATGGATTGACACCCGCATCGATATCGACGGGCGACCCCTTCAGTGATAAGGCAATCTCTTCGATAGACGGCATGGGAAGGTATCCCAGGTGGTGAAAGGATCTGCCCGACTCAGTCAGGGCCCTGGACGGGCAATCAGTGATCTTGTGCCGCCTGCTCCCACAATAAAAGCACGGGGGATATGTCCCTTGAGGTGTGTCGGCGGGCTGGGAGTCGGGGAGCGCATCTTTCGATTGCTGCTGGCCCGATATCCTGAAGAGGCTGCCGGTGGATTCGAATTCCACGACGGCCCCTCCGGCGACGCGATTATGACTTCGCATTTGCTGGTACACGTCCGCCGTTACATAGATGCTGCCGTAGGGAGCGGTATCGAATTCCGGTCCCGGGCCGCTTGAAAGGATCGTTTCTTCATCACGGGCAGAGGCATTCGTTATATAGATCTTCAGAGGAAGGCACGTACCCGTCGGGGTCTGATTCCCGGTAAGCCGGGCAAGTATCCTTTCTGATGCCTGAACCGCCGCGGAGGTCTTCGTATAGACCAGCACCGGTTGATTGTCACGCGACCTTTCCACGCAAAGATATGCATCTTCAACGGGATCGTCCTCTTCACGAGGGGGCAGGTCGGCTGCATTCACAATGGTGTCCAACTCAGGATGAAGGGGATCGGGTACGAGGACCACGAGGACTCTTCGCGCAGGAGCCCCTGCCTGCGCATTTTCCCAGACGACCTTGTATATCGTCAGACCGTCGGGGACATTTTTCATGTTCCAGAAATCGATGCGCTCGAACTGTACCGAGGGAACGCTTCTTGTGCTTGCGTATACCTCATGGGAAACAAATATCTGATCCCCCCCGGCCAAATTGGTCAGCTTGGCGGCAACGTTGACAACGTCACCGTATATGTCCTTCTCTTCGACGATCACCTTACCGTGGTGCAATCCGATTCTGACATGGATCTGGTCGGCCGGAGTATTCTGCTTGTTGTGGAGCAGGAACCTGTGCTGCATGGAGATTGCCGCCTTAAGGGCCTCCGAAGGGTCCGGAAAGTACACAAGAACGGAATCGCCGACTTCCTTTATGAGCGATCCCCCATAGTTCTCCACGATCGACATGGCCAAATGGTGATGTGTTCTGAGCATTTCCCGTCCGCGGATGTCGCCATGGGTCTTGAAGAAAGTCGTCGAACCCACCACATCGGTGAAAAGTACGGCGATGTCCCGCATCGACGCATCAGGGTATGCCTCCATAAGGGACGTGAGGAAATTTTGTACGGGCTTTTCTTTCGAGGCGGCGTTCAGGCTCATGGCAGTCGGTGTATTTATCGGCAGGGTGTCGACAAACTTTAACTCAGGTCGAAGGGATCACCTTTAGGAGTCTTCGCCGGGATAGTCAGAAGGACCGGGCCGGAAGGACCGCGATCTTTTCTTCTCTCCTGTGAGGTGTTTGATGTGCAGGACCTTTTCTTTTGCCCTCCGGGAACGCCTTCTCTTCTGGCGCCTTATCTTTTCTATCATCTGTTGCTGTTTGCTTTCCCGTCCAAGGGCGATGGTCTCGATTTTGTCCGCCAGAATACGCCTGGCCAGGAACCTGTTCATGGCCTGAGAGCGTTCCTGCTGGCATTTGACCTCGACTCCTGTGGGGATATGCTTGAGGTACACGCAGGTGGCAACTTTGTTGACATTCTGCCCCCCATGTCCCGAAGAGCGTATGAATCGTTCGATAATGTCCTTCTCATCGATCCCGAGCTGCTCCATCCTCTCCTGAAGGGCCCTTTCCTTGTCGGGACTCACCGAAAACTTTGTTGGCAGCGCCATATTTAACCTCTCAGATAGAATATACACCAGGAAACCGGGTTTCAAAACGGTAAAGTTCTTTTTGGACCGTCAGGGGGGACAATTCGTTCGCGTGAAAAGTAATATCAGTCCTGAAAGAGAAACACGGATGCGTTGTTCAAGCAAATATGTTTTGGGGAATGGAGGTAAGCATATGGGTGGTATCGAGAAAACATTGTCGGTCGCAGTCCTGCTCATAGCCGTGTTTTCAGGATGCGGCCGGGAGACGGCGATCAAGGAGCCCGTCAGGACAGGAGTTGTATCGGATGCACAACACAGGAAGGAACTTGAGGAGATCAGAAAGAGCCTCAGGGGGGACATCAAAATAAAGCTCAGGAGAGATGGAAAAGGGGCCTACTCGTGGGAGATTGCCGGAAAAGACCCGCAGGAGATCATCAGGGCCGATAGTACTCTGAGCAAAAGGATCAGTGACGGGAAGCCCGAGTAAGGCCGATGGACCGCGCATAGACGAGAGCCTCTTCGTACTCCTGACCGGTTATTCTCCGGGAAATCTCAGGAAGCTCATCAGCGCGGTAACAGGGGTAATACTGGGACATGATGTTGACGTATGAATCGCGGGATATTTCGGAGGCTATAAAATCAAGTACGGCCCGGGTGTCCTCGGCAGCACCGGGCATTACGAGATGCCGTATGAGGAGCCCCCGTCGTGCGATCCCGTTTTCGTCCGTAACGAGATCTCCGACCTGCCTGTGCATTTCCTTGACCACAGGCGGCACGACGACGGGATAATCGTCGGCCCGGCAATACCGTGAGGCGAGTGTCGGATTCATGAATTTGATGTCGGGCATGTAGATATCGAAAATTCCCTCGAGGAGCCCTATCACGTCCTGTGAATCGTAACCGCCGGTATTGTATACCAGGGGAACAGTGAGGCCTTTCTCTATCGCAAGGGGAAGGGCCTTGACGATCTGGTGGATATAGTGGGTTGGAGTGACAAAATTGATATTGTGGCAACCTTTCCCCTGCAGATCCAGCATGACATCGGCAAGGGCCGCTGCCGAACAACTGATGCCTTCCCCGCGGATGCTGATCTCAAAATTCTGACAGAAGGCACACCTCAAATTACAGTGTGTCATGAAAATTGTCCCCGAACCCCCGGTTCCCACCAGGGGTTCTTCCTCGCCGAAATGCGGCGAAGCGGACGAAACGTAGAGGTCGTAGGGGGCGTTGCAGTATCCGCGGTCACCGCTCATTCTGTCGGCTATGCATCTTCTTGGACAGAGGATGCATGGAGCCGACAGGGAGAGGATTGCCTCAAGCCTGTCTTCAAGCAGGCCGCGGGAATATAATCTTGTGTAGGCGGGAAAATCGGTCATGACACTTTAAAAATATAACACAATGGTTTATCATTATAGGATAAAGAATCACGGGAAAGGGGTCGACCATGAACAAATTCGAACATACCGTCAGGATTTACTCTTTAGAGGAGCTGAAAAGGAGAGGGGTCGATATAGAGAAAGAGAACAACCTCATATATGCCTGCAGGCCCGACGGTGAGTGTGAGGTTCATGAAGTGGGGGTTGAACAACTCGATAACCTTTCTGCATTGTTAAATGAAATGGGCACATCGGGGTGGGAACTGGTTCAGCTTGTTTTCCATCAGTCGGGCATCGTCAGTTTCTGGAAAAGATTCGTCCCGGTCCCGCAGGAAGCATAGACAGGAGGTATGGGTATGCCCTTGACACCTTGGAAATCCATGTGGGAGACGAAGTTTCCTTCTTTGCGTGAAGAAATGGACAGGGTATTCGAGGAATTTTTCGGCGAGGCCGGTTTTCCATCGCTTCGGGAGGCGGACTGGCTTCCTGCTGTGGATGTCCTCGAAAGGGAACAGGATATCGTTATCAACATGGACATACCCGCAATAGATCCAAAGGAAATAGTGATCACGATACTCGGAGACAAATTGACCGTGGAAGGCGAACGCAAGCGCAACGAGGAATTCAAGGAAGAAGATTACTACCGTGCGGAAAGAGTACACGGGTCCTTTATGAGGAGCATCCAGCTTCCTGCCGAGGTTGTCGGTGAGAAGGCCGGCGCCTCATACAAGGAAGGTGTTCTCACTATTACGGTGCCGAAGTCCCGCAAGATAGCGGTGAAAGAGATCAAGGTCAGCGTCCGGCAAGGAGAACCCGTGCCGACGGCCGGGCGGGTCCTGAAGCAACGGAGGAAAAAATGAAAGAAAGGGTTCAGCAGGTACTTGAAAAGATCAGGCCGCTCCTGCAGAGGGACGGGGGCGATATTCAGCTCATCGATGTCGTCGATGGCGTTGTAAAGGTGAAACTTCAGGGAGCGTGCGGAAGCTGCCCGATGAGCATGATGACATTGAAGATGGGTGTGGAGAAACAGCTCAAACAGGAGATACCCGAGGTCAAGGAAGTAGTCTCCGTTTGAAACAGACAGGTGGTATTGGGTTGAGAGCGGGCAATTCTTGTAAAGTCCCGGCCAAGAATGTCTTCTGAAAAGCGTTTATTCATAATAGATGACGAGGAAAGCCTTCTGGCCGTCTTGCAAGAGTTCCTTCAGCAGTTCGGCCTCAAGGTCTTCGTATACCAGCGCATGCCCGACCTGAAAAAGGAACTGGCGGAAAAGCGGCCGCACGCCGTTCTTTGCGACATAATACTGCCCGGAATCTCGGGCATAGAGATCCTCAAGGAAATAAAGAGGATCGATCGCCGTATACCTGTGATAATGATGACAGGTTATGCCGACGAGACAGAACGGCTCGAATCCTTGAGCAACGGGGCATACGCCTTGCTTACCAAGCCCTTTAAGAGCTTCGAGGAACTCTTCCATATCGTTAACAACAGCATGGACCATTACATGGAGGTCTTGAGGACCCAGGAGCTGACCGAAGAGGTCGAAGAGCGCTTCCGGCGGGAAAAAATAAACATCCTCGAGCTGGAATTTCTCAAGAACCTTCAGCACATGATAGGGGAGACGGAGGATCCCGCCTTCGTTCTGAAGAATGCCTACACGCTCCTCGGAAGCTTCATTCAATTCGAGTTCTTCGGGACGATGCTCATGGCGGATCAGGAGGCCGACATTCATATCCTGCCGGAGGCTGATCGCGACCCGAAGCTTCAGCACAGCATGATGTCGGTGCTTGCCGGCGGGAAGGACACCGCGGCCATCATTCCCGGTATAGAGTCCACCGTTTCGGACCTCAGAACGACGAACCGCCTCTACGGGTACGCGGCTCTCTACAGGCATGAATCTTTCAATGAAGAGGAAAGGTCCATATTCTCCCGTTTTTGTTCCCACATCGCCTTGACCCTCGAAAAGATCAGCCTCTTCGAAGAGATCCGGACCCTTTCGCGACACGACGGCCTCACCGGCGCTTACAATCATGCCTGCATCGTGGGCGAACTGGCGGCGGAGATTGAACGGTCAAAGCGGTATAGCAGCCCTTTTTCGGTGATTCTCTTCGATGTGGACGATTTCAAGGCCGTAAACGACCAGTACGGACATCTCGCTGGTGACCAGGTGTTGAAGGGAATAACGCGGATCGTAAAGGAGAATTTGCGGGCAATCGATAAAGTAGGCAGGTATGGCGGAGAGGAGTTTCTTGTTATCCTGCCTGAAACTTCTGCCGATAAAGCCATCATGGTCGCCGAGCGTCTCAGGATCGCCGTGGAGAAAGCCGTTATCGAATCTGACAACAATATTATCCATTCCACTGTAAGCGGCGGCGTAGTAGCCTATGTCCCGGGGCGCCAGGAAAAAGATCTCATAAAAAAAGCGGACGATAATCTCTACCGCGCGAAAAAGGACGGAAAGAACAGGACATACTATGAAGACTTTTGATGAAGCGGTTGACCTGCTGCGCACTTTCCTGCGTATAGATACAACAAACCCCCCGGGTAATGAAGAGAAGGCTGCACAATTTCTCGAGGATATCATTAAGAGCGAGGGACTTACCGCCGAATTGTACACAGCCGCACCAGGGCGGGCAAACCTTCTATCGCGCATCAAAGGGAAACAGGGCGGCAAGCCGATCATCCTCCTCGGCCACATCGATGTCGTGCCCGCCAGGGAAGATGAATGGACGGTCCATCCCTTTGGCGCAGAGGTGAAGGACGGATATCTTTACGGCAGGGGTGCCATCGACATGAAATCTCAGGTCGTATGTCAACTCCTTGCCTTTCTGGATCTGGCTCGCAGGGGGATCACCCCCGGAAGGGACATTATTTTTCTCGCCACCTGCGACGAAGAAGTCGGTGGAGCCAACGGGGTGGAATACATGCTCGATAAGGTACCGGACCTCAAGGATGCATCGTTCGTGCTGAGCGAAGGAGGTTGTCTGATCGAGGAGAACGGCTTCGTCCACGCCCAGGTGTCGGTTACTGAAAAGAAGCTGAGCCAGTTTATCGTCAGGGCAAAGGGCAGAGGCGGACATGGGTCGATGCCGCACGGCGATAACGCCAATGAAAAAATTGTCGCCGCTTCGCAGCGCATTCTCTCGCAGGCATGGCCTCTGAAGAGCATGCCCGTTACATCAGCCTACCTGGGAGGCGTCCTGAAAGGCAGAAAAATCGGCGGCGCAAAGTTTCCTCCCCTGAAAGAGGCCCTCAAAGTAAAGAAATGGAGAGATTTTTTCGAAGGCAATGAGATCTACAATGCGATCCTTCGCAATACGGTGACCCTGACCATCCTGAAAGGCGGCGAAAAGGTCAACGTCATACCTGCGGAATCATCTGCGTATTTCGACGCAAGACTTTTGCCTTCCGAAACGCATGAGCAATTCTTCAAGAAGATACGGCAGCTTGCCGGGAAGGATGTAGAGATCGAAAGAATCGGGGAGAAGATAAGTACACCCGGACCTTCACGATACAACACGATATATTTCCACGGCATTAAAGACTGTGTCGCATCACTCAGAAAGGACGTCCCGGTTCTTCCTTTCGTAACGACGGGAGCGACGGACCTCAGATACTTTAGAGACCTGGGGATCCCGTCATACGGGTTCTTCCCGGTCACCCTCACGAAAGAAGAGCATATGAGGATGCACGGTAAAGACGAACGAATATCGCTGGAGAATATAAAGGAAGGATTGGAGGGTTGTAAGGGTATCGTAGATTTCCTTGCATCCGACCGGATTCCATAACGATATTTCTTGACAAAGAATTGTTATTCTGTTGAAAATAATACGTGAATTTATTAACAAGTCTAAAAAAAATATAGAAAAATCGTTATCTTGAAGGAGGTGAAGTAATTAATCACTCAAAATCCAGGCGATACGCCATTATGGGGGTAGTATGAAAGAAATAATGCAAGGAAACGCAGCAATTGCAAGAGGTGCCTGGGAAGCTGGTGTGAAAGTCGCGGCTGCATATCCCGGAACACCAAGTAGTGAAATTCTCAAAGACGTTGCCGACAATTACCCGGAGATCTACGCTGAATGGTCACCAAATGAAATGGTGGCGCTCCAGGTGGCGAGCGGTGCCGCGATTGCCGGCGCAAGAGCGATGGCATCCATGAAGCACGTCGGTATGAACGTGGCTTCCGATGCCCTGATGACCCTTGCCTACACGGGTATCAAGGGTGGTCTCATGATCGTCGTAGCCGACGACCCGAACGTCCATAGTTCCCAAAACGAGCAGGACAGCCGGAACTGGGCCCGTTTCGGAAAGGTCCCGATGCTGGAACCCGGCGACGCACAGGAATGCTACGAATTCGCCAAAGCCTCCTTCGACATCAGTGAGAAGTTCGACACCCCGGTTCTCCTGAGAACGGTAACAAGAATTGCCCACGCTGATTCACTGGTGCAGACAGGCAAGAGAGTCGAGTCGAAAATGCCCATGGGCCTCGATCCGAAAGAGGCAACTAAGTATGTCATGGTGCCTGCCAACGTTCGGCCGAGAAGAAAGATTATCGAAGAACGGATGCGGAAGCTGGAGGCATTCGCTGACAAGACCAAACTGAACAAGATGGAGATAAACAGCAAGAGCGTAGGCATCATCGCCAGCGGTGCCGCATACATGTACGCAAAGGAAGTCTTTCCTGAATACTCCTTCCTGAAGCTCGGTATGGTTTGGCCGCTTCCGAAAAAGATGATCGCCGATTTCTTCAAGCAGGTGAAGAAGGTCATGATCATCGAAGAACTCGACCCGTTCTTTGAAACAGAGATCAGGGCGATGGGTTACAAGGTTTTCCACGGCAAGGATATCATTCCCAATATGTTCGAGCTGTCACCTGAAATTGTCGAGCAGGCCATAAAGGGCAAGGCCTACAAGGCACCCAAGATCAAGGTAAAACCGGAAGATCTTCCGAGGAGACCGCCGAACCTTTGTGCCGGTTGCTCTCACAGACCCCTTTTCTATGCCCTCAAGAAACTGGGCGCCTTCGTATTCGGCGACATCGGCTGTTATACTCTGGCAGTTGCTCCGCCGATTTCAGCCCTCCATACGACGATCTGTATGGGTGCAGGCGGCGGCATGTTGCATGGCGCCATGAAGGCAATGGGCAAGGAAGCCCTCGGAAAGATGGTCGCCGTCCTTGGCGACTCCACATTTCTCCACTCCGGGATCGCACCGCTCATGAACGCTGGCTACAATAAAGGCAGTTCCACAACAATCGTCCTCGACAACAGGATCACCGGTATGACCGGTCACCAGGAACATGCAGGAACCGGCTTTACCGTCCGCGGTGAACAGGCGAACCAGGTTGACTACGCCGAAATAGGCAAGGCTGTGGGAATCAAGAATATTCGCTACATCGATCCTTACAACATCAAAGAAACGATGGAGATAGTCAAGGAAGAGCTCAACAGGGATGAGGCATCACTTATTCTCTGTAAGGACAGCCCCTGCATGCTTCTTCGCAGGGCGAAACCTCTGGAAAAGTTCAAAACTCCTCTTTTTGCGATCAATATGGATAAGTGCCGCGGTTGCAAGATGTGTCTCGAGATCAACTGCCCCGCCATTAGCTGGAGGGAAGGTGCAGGTCAGACGAAAGACGGACAGAAGAGAAAAGGAACGGTCTATATCAACCCCGATCAGTGTGTTGGATGCGAGGTATGTGTACAGGTATGTAAATTCGACGCCATAGAACCGGCTAAGAAGTGAGGAGGCAGAATATGAAAAAAGATGAGAAAACCACAAACATATTTCTTTCCGGTGTAGGCGGGCAGGGTGCCATCCTTGCGAGCAACATACTCGGCGAGGTCTTCATAAGGGCCGGATATGATGTCAAGAAAGCGGAAGTACACGGCATGGCCCAGAGGGGCGGCGACGTTACAACCCATTTCCGCTTTGGCAAGAAAGTCTATTCGCCGATCATCAAATACGGCGATGTCGACTATCTTCTTTCTTTTGAGCTCCTCGAAGCCCTTCGCTATATCAACTGGGTGAAACCGGACGGCAGGATCGTCATCAATACCCAGGAAATCCTCCCCCCGTCGGTAAGCCTCGGCCAGATGGACTACCCGAAGGGTGTGGATACAGCATTTAAAAAATACTTCAAAGAAAACGTGCATGTAGTAGACGGTTTGGGGATCGCGAAAGAACTGGGCAATCTTCAAGCGCAGAACGTTGTCCTCGTCGGCGCGTTCTCCAATTTCTTCCCGAAGATCAAAGAAGCATATTTCATCGATGCGATCAAGAAGCTCCTCGCACCGAAGCTCCATGATCTCAATGTCAAGGCATTTCAGGCAGGAAGACAGGCCCTGTAATCAACCACATGGTCTTCAGGTTTAAACGTTTCAGGCAGGATGAAAGGCCCTCCCGGGGGCCTTTCATCTTCCTGTCGTCTTTTGTTCTGTCCTTGTTCTTTATAGTGATGCTCGCATTTCCAGGAAGGATGGCAGCGATGGAGGTTTACTCCCTTAAGAACGGCCTCGATTATATTCTCGAGCAGCGCAGGAACACCGGTGTGGTGGCAATCCAGGTGTGGGTCAATGTGGGCAGTAAAGATGAAGACGACCGGGTGGCCGGCGTGACCCATTTTATCGAGCACCTTATATTCAAAGGGACGGAAAAGCTGAAAGGCAACGTCCTGGCCTCCAGGATCGAAGCGATGGGGGGCAGCATCAATGCCTTCACATCCTTCGATAATACCGTCTATCACATCATTGTGCCTTCGAGGGTATTTCGCGAGGGATTCGAACTCCTCGTGGAGTCCGTCAAAAACCCCGCCTTCCCTGAAGAGGAGATCGCAAAGGAGCGCAAGGTCGTTCTCGAAGAGATCAAAATGGGAGAAGATGATCCCCAGCGTAAACTCTTCAAGGAACTGTTCTCGCTTAGCTATCACGGCGAGGCTTATGGGAAGCCGGTTATCGGTTTCAGTGAAACCGTTGAAAAGCTCACAAGAAAAGACATCGTCGACTATTTTCGTTCCCATTACATTCCTTCGAACCAGACTGTCGTGATAACAGGAGATTTTGACGCCGCTCAGGCACACAAACTCGTGGCGGCATATTTCCCAGAGAAAACAAAGGGCGAAAAACCCCCCGAACGGCATATTTCAAAGACCACAGTGAACGGACAGACCGGGAAGGTCCTCGAGAGAGATCTCAGGGAGAATTATGTGGCCCTTGCCTATGGGATTCCCCGGAGATTGAATCCCGATGTTCCGGCGATCGATATTCTCGGCGTTATCCTGGGTGACGGCGAAAGTTCACGGCTCCAAGAGGTCCTGAAAAAGGAGAAAGCCATTGTAAACGGGGTTTCGACATACGTATTCACGCCGAAAGAGGAAGGACTCTTTGTCATATATGCCAATTATTCCGGCAACGACACACAGCGGGTTCTCGCCGGGATAGATGCGGAGATCGCCCGCATAGAGAAGGAAGGCATAAAGGATTGGGAGCTTACCAAGGCAAAGAACATGCTGAGGGCCTACTATGTATACGATGCAGAGACCGCACAGGGGAGGGCACGTCAGATCGGCGACTCGGCGACGATGACGGGAGATCCTCACTTTATACAAAAGTACCTGACGGCCGTCGACGCCGTTGCGGCCGGCGATGTGAAGAAAATGGCCGCGAAATACCTGGTGACAAAGAACCGGCGTACCGTTACCATGGGGCCGAAGCACACCTCCAATCCTTACAGGAAGACTCTGGAAAATGGGCTCAAATGCCTGGTCAACAAGAATGTCTCCTCGCCCACCTTTTCCTTCAGAGTGGGTTTTATCGGTGGGCTTAAGTCTGAACGGTCCGGCAAGAACGGTGAATTCAATGTTATGGCAAGGATGCTGCTGAAGGGTACGAAAAAGAAAAGCTCTTCGCAGATAGCAAGAGAAGTGGACCTGCTGGCAGGAACGCTGACTCCTTTCAATGGCAGAAATCTTTTCGGTCTGTCGGGCAAGTTTATGAGCAAGGACATGAAGGCGGTCCTTGAGCTTCTCAGGGAAGTCATCATGGAAACCTCCATGACGCAGGAAGAACTCTCAAGGGTGAAGCGGGAGGTCCTCTCGGAAATCCGCCAGAGAGATGACGACCCCGTAAGCTTCACCTTCCTGCGGTTCAATGAGACACTTTTCGCAAATCACCCTTACAGCCGCGACCCCCTGGGCAGCGAAAAAGATGTCGAGGCCCTTTCGCTTGAGGATGCCTCGGGCATATACCGGCGTTATGTCACACCGCAGGGAGCGGTGCTTGCCTTTTCCGGCGATATCGATGAAAAGCAGGTCTTCGCTTTCGTGGATGAACTCTTCGGGGGGTGGAAAGGCCAGAAGACCGAGCTTCAAAAGATGTATGTTAAGCCCTCAAGACAGGATGTGGCCGTCGAAAAGAATATCCAGCAAACTCACATAGTCTTCGGTTTTACAGGACCAGGGCTCATAGACAAGGACAGGTTCGCTGTCGAAGTTCTCGATGCCGTTCTGAGCGGTATGGGCGGGAGGATACATAGAGTGCTCCGGGAAGAGAACCCGTATGCCTATGCGGTCACATTCTTCAACCAGATGGCCTATGAAACGGGTGCGACGGGCATCTATATAGGCACGAGTGAGGCCTTCGTGAAAGACGTCATCCGCATAGCCCGTGAGGAGATCGAGAAGATCCGCGAAAAGGGTTTCTCGGAAAAGGAAATCGAGGACGGTAAAGCGTATCTCATCGGAAACCATTATATAAGGATGCAGTCGAATGGCGCCATCACATCGACAATGTGCTTTGACACTCTTTACGGGTTAGAGCCTGACATGTTCAAAACCTGGCCCTCCGCAATTGAGAAGGTGACAAAGAAGGATGTTGACAGGGTAGCGGGAAAATACCTTTACCTCGATTCCATGGTTCAGATCCTTGTAGGCAAGGTTACCGGAAAAAGCGAACGAGAAGGCAAGTAACAGAAGACCCGATCCCACCGGCCTCAAAGAAGAGGTCGCGAATCTACGAAAGAACCGGCTATCCCCATTCTCTTCGAATATCCGAAGAAGTCGAGGAGCCGTCGCACGCATTAAGATGTGTTCTTTTTCCTCTTTTATTAATTAATGACCGATCAGGTCTTGGTCCGCGAGACGATTCTTGCGGCGCAAGACATTGTCTTGTCCCGGGAACGGGCGGGGCGAAAGGCGACGATGGCTAACCTTCCAGCATTACTCTCCTTTCGCTTTACGGGGTCTCGATAATCCTGCTGGCATATTTTTTGCCTATCTGAAGGGATTACGACAGAAAAGCCATAAGGGCGAAGGGGGATCACATGGCAAGGCTGGCAAAGAAAACACAGAGGAGCAAAGAAATGATGACGGCACGAGGATCGAAAGGGGGCAAGACTTCGCATAAGGCGATGGGTCGCGCCTCGTCAAGAGGCCATTCAATGAGTTCTCGGGGGTCCACGCCGAAGAAGGAGTCGGAAGAAGAGCCCGACTAGAAAGCGTTCCGTTCCGGGTCTAACGGGTCTGGTTCGGGCAATCCAGCTCAGGGTCGCGTGCGAAGTTCTCTATGGGGAGGTCTGTACCGGGAACCGTCAACACGTAACGGTAAAGGAAAAGCGTCGCGCTAGTCCTGATCGTTACTTAATGTTATGCTTTAAAAAACGATAGTATGCTCTTAATTATATAGTCTTTTTCGCTCCTCCTCAGTTCCGGGAAGACGGGAATGGCCAGACTTGTTTTTGCCGCGCTTTCCGCTACAGGGAAAGCACCATCTTTGTTGCCGAGGTATGAGAAACATGGCTGCAAGTGAAGGGGCAGCGGGTAATAAATCCCTGTGATGATCCCCTTTTCCCTGAGGTGAAGCTGGAGGGCATCGCGCCTGTCGGTGCGAATTACATAATGATGGAAGATGTGCGAGGTTTCATCGTCAATGATGGGAAGAGTAATAGGAAGGTCTCGAAGATGCATGTTGTAGTATCCGGCGGTTTCGAGACGCGTCTTGTTCCATGAGGCGAGCCTGGTGAACTTGATACAGAGCGCCAGGGCTTTGATCTCATCCAACCGGCTGTTGAATCCGATCATCTCGTGTATGTATGGTTTCTCTCCCATCCCGTGCACCCGGAGCTTACGGACCTTCTCACCCAGATCCGCACGCCTCGTGAGCACCATCCCGCCTTCTCCGATACCGCCGAGATTTTTGGTGGGATAAAAACTGGTGGCTGCGATATCCCCGAGCGTGCCCGCCCCGATGCCGCCCCTCTTTGCGCCGAGCGCCTGCGCCATGTCTTCTATCACGGGGATCTTATGTTTTTCGGCGATGGCAGATATCCTTTTCATATCACAGATCTTCCCGAAGAGGTGCACTACGAGGATGGCCTTTGTCTTCGGGGTGATGGATTTCTCTATCAGCCCCGGATCGATGTTCATATCGCTTTCCTGTACATCGACGAAGACGGGCCGGGCTCCTGTAAGAGCCACGGAGCTGGCGGTCGAAAAGAAGGTGTAGGGCGTGGTGACCACCTCGTCCCCATTGCCGATTCCCAATGCCATGAGGGAGAGGATCAGCGCATCCGTACCGTTGGCGCAGGAGATCGTTTGAGCTGCTCCGGTCATGGAGGCTACCTGCTCTTCCAGCTTCAGGCAGTACTGACCGAGGATCAGTTTCTGCTCATCAAGTATTTCCCGTATGCCCTTCAATATGTCCTTTTTGACACCCTTGAACTGTGCCTTCAGGTTGATCGGGGGGATGTTCATGTGCGCTGCATCCTTTCGCAAAGGGATTTGTATTGATTGAAGATCGGTGTATGTTAACACATTCCTTCCGGCCAACTCAAGATTTCATTGATTTTTTAAGGGGATGCTCGTAAAGTGAATCGGTGGGGCGATATCAGTCACTTACAGGGAAGGCACTCTTTCTGCTCGCCTTTTTGTGGTTCATCTGGTTTATGAATTTCAGCGTCAGGACTATTTTTTCGCCCATCCTTCCCCTCATCGAGGATGACTTCACCGTTTCCCACGCAAAGGCCGCCAGCCTCTTCTTCTACAACTCGGCAGGGTACAGCGTCTCCCTTTTCCTGTCGGGAATGTTCTCGGGATATGTCGGATACCGGCGTTCGATCACTGCATCCTTAATGATCTCGGCACTGATCTTCTTTTTCATTCCGTTTTGCGGCCGGTTTTCCCACCTTGCCCTGCTCGTCCTGGTACTGGGACTGACGAGCGGCATCTACCTGCCGGCGATCATTCCCCTGGTCACGCATTATTATGAGGAAAAGTCCTGGGGCAAGGTTATCGCGATACACGATTCAGCAGCCTCTATGAGCATATTCGCAGTGCCCTTCGTCGCACTCATTCTTCTGTCCTTCGTGAGCTGGCGCGGGATATTCTATGTACTGGGCGGGGTGTTCGTGGTACTGGCGATTGTTTTTCCGATGGTCTGCAGGGAGGTAAAAATGTCGCGGTCCGTACGGAGCCAGCTGCCCGAGATCGTCCGGACTCCCTCCTTGTGGCTCATGGCGGCCATATGGACCTTTGCCGCGGGCGCGAACCTGGGCATTTATTTCGTAACGCCCCTCTATCTGACCAAGGAGTTGATGCTTGACATAAGTTATGCCAACGAGATATTCGGATTTTCCCGGATAGGGGGCGCAGTGCTTACCATTGCGATCGGATTCATGATCGACCGCTTCAGCCTGAAGAAAACGATGTTCATCCAGCTTTTGTTGTCAGGTCTCCTGACGGTTGTCATACCCTTCGCGGGTGCGAGGCACATAGGCTGGGCGCTTTTTTTCCAGGCCAGCATAGTAATGGGATTTTTCCCGGTAGGGCTTGTAGCGATTTCGCGGATATTCCCGGTCGAGCAACGGGGTCTTGCCACGGGGATTGTGACCACCCTGGGGGTTATGTGCGGGCTGGGGTTCACCCCGTATCTTCTCGGTCTGTCGGGCGACCTCTTCGGTTTTAGCGCCGGGATCCATCTCCTCGGGATTTGTGTTGTTGCGTCGAGCGGATTGACGCGTTTTTTACGCCTGGCCTGAGGTGGCATGACAAGGTGCCGCGCAGGTGGTGACAACCATTAAAATCGTTGACAAAAACACTGAATTGCGGTAAAAACGTTGTGAAATTTTTTTCAACTGAAAGGAGACCTGTATGAAAGAAGCAGTCATTGTTTCGTGTGCTAGAACCGCGATCGGCCAGTTCGGTCAGTCATTGAAGGACGTACCCGTTGTGCAACTTGGCGGCACCGCCATCAAGGAAGCCATCAAGAGGGCAGGGATCAGACCGTCGAAGAGCAAGGATAAGGAATTCGCGCCTGCCATCTTCGAAGGCAAGACGGACACCGAACTAGAGGCGAAGTATTATGATTACGACAGCAGTATGAAAGAGGTCGTGATCGATGAAGTTATCATGGGTAATGTTCTTCAGGCGGGACTCGGTCAGAACTCAGGGCGCCAGGCCAGCATTCACGGGGGCGTGCCGAAGGAAACAGCTGCTTATACGATTAATAAAGTATGTTCATCCGGATTAAGGGCGATCATTAACGCCAACCAGTCGATTATGGTCGGTGATAATGAAGTGGTTGTAGCAGGCGGCATGGAGAATATGAGCCAGGCCCCCTTTACGATCCCCGGACTGAGGTGGGGCGCGCGCATGTTCGATACGAAGGCCGTCGACCTTATGGTCCTCGATGGTGTGTGGGAAATCTTCTACGGCTATCATATGGGATTCACCGCCGAGAATATCGCGGCAAAATACGGTATCTCCAGGGAAGAACAGGACAAGTTCGGACTTTTGAGCCACCAGAGAGCGAGAGCCGCCATCAAGGCGGGCTGGTTCAAGGATGAGATCATTCCCGTAGCCATTCCCCAGAGAAAGGGCAGCCCCATCATTTTCGATACTGACGAAAGACCGATGGACACCACGCTGGAAAAAATGCTTTCCCTGGCACCGGCCTTCAAGAAAGATGGCGGCACCGTCACTGCGGGAAACGCCTCCGGCCTCAACGACGCAGCATCCGCCGTGGTCATGATGTCGCGGGATAAGGCGAAAGAACTCGGCATCAAACCCATGGGCAGGGTAATCTCCTGGGCCAACGGCGGCCTTGACCCGGCTTACATGGGCTTAGGTCCCATCCCGGCCATCAAGAAGGCCCTCAAGAAGGCCAACATGACGATCGATCAGATCGACTGCATTGAGCTCAACGAGGCCTTTGCTTCACAGTCCATCGGTTGTATCAGGGAGCTTGGAATCAATATGGATAAGTGCAATATGTTCGGCGGCGGCATCTCACTCGGTCACCCCATCGGCTGCACGGGCGCCCGGCTCGTTACCACCGCACTTTACCAGATGAAGCGGCTCGGTCTGAAGTATGGTCTCGTGTCAATGTGCATCGGCGGTGGTATGGGTCTCGCCGCAATACTCGAATGTGAGGCTTAATGATGGAATTCAAGAACCTTATCGTCGAAAAGAAGGACGGTATTGCGATTTTGAAATTCAACCGGCCGAAGGCCCTGAACGCCCTCAACTCCGAGACGCTCATTGAGTTGAAGGCAGCCGGTATTGCCCTGAACGCCGATAAAGAGGTCAGGGTGGTTGTAGTGACCGGCGAAGGCAAGGCCTTCGTGGCGGGCGCCGACATCCTTGAGATGAAAGACCTGACGGCGCTGGAAGGCATGGCCTTCTCCGCACGGGGCCATGAGGCCTTCGCGACTCTGGAGAACATGGAGAAGCCGGTGATAGCCGCGGTGAACGGATTCGCCCTTGGCGGCGGATTCGAGGTGGCCCTTGCCTGTGATATTATCTATGCTTCCGACAAGGCGAAAGTGGGTTTTCCCGAGACAACGCTGGGCATACACCCCGGTTTTGGAGGAACGCAGCGGACAGCAAAACTTGCCGGGCTGGCAAAGGCGAAAGAGCTTATCTTTACGGGTAAGACGATTGGCGCCGTCGAGGCCTACGAAATGGGTCTCCTCAACAAGGTAGTGCCCGATGACCAGCTAATGGCCGAAGTTATGGCTCTTGCCGCAAAGATCTCTGCAAACGGCCCGTTCGCAGTCAGACTGGCCAAGGAATGCGTCAACAAGAGCCTCTCCCTTGATAACAAGGAAGGGCTTAGCCTCGAGGCGAAGGACTTCGGTCTCTGTTTTGCGACGAAGGACCAGAAAGAAGGCATGACGGCATTCGTGGAAAAAAGAAAAGCCACCTTTACGGGTGAATAAAACATAATAAGGAGGACACTGTGAAGATAGCGGTTTGTTTGAAACAGGTTCCTGATACCGAAGCAGAAATCAAATGGGATATCCCGAAGGGGACCCTGAGCAGAGATGGAATGGATTCCATCACGAATCCCTTTGACGAGTTTGCGCTTGAAGAGGCATTGCTGACGAAGGAGAATTACGATGGCGAGATCGTGGCCATTTCGATGGGCCCCGAGGGTGCGGCCGACGTATTGAGAAATGCCCTGGCGCTGACGGTTGATGAAGTGGCACTTTGCACTGATGACGCATTCGCCGGATCAGACACTTACTCCACGGCGTATGTCCTTGCGGCTGCGATTAAGAAAGCAGGCGACGTGGACGTAGTTTTTACCGGCAAACAGTCCACCGACGGCAATTCCGGCGTGGTCGCGGCAGAGCTTGCCGCAGTTCTCGGTTTCGCCCCGCTTACATACGTTTCAAAGGTCCGCTCCATCGACGCCGCAGGCAAAAAGATCGTCGTGGAAAGGGCTATTGAAGGCGGTACCGAAGTTATTGAAGCAAAGCTTCCGGCCGTTGTCTCCGTTATCAAGGGCATTAATGAGCCCAGGTTGCCCAACCTCATGGGGATCAGGAAAGCATCCAAGATCGAAATCCCGAAATGGAGCGCAGGTGACCTCGGTGTGGACGCCGGCAAGGTAGGAGCGGCAGGCGCCAGCACAAAAGTGGTCGAGATCGCTGTACCGCCTCCACGCGGCGCGGGCGAGATCCTCAAAGGCGAGATCGAAGAAATTGCCAATACGATCACCGACAAGCTCATTGACTTGAAAGTTATAAAATAACTTGGAGGAGGGAAAATACAATGGCTAACGATGTATGGGTTTACATAGAACATAAAGACGGTGATATTACACCGATGTCTTTTGAGCTTCTTGGCATAGGCAAGCAGTTGGCCGATGGTTTCGGTTCCAGTGTCTGCGCCTTCGTGATCGGCGACAAGGTCGACGACCTCGCGAAAGAAGCCGGCGCTTTCGGAGCAACGAAGGTCTATGCAGTGGAAGGTGACGTTTTCAAGGGTTTCAGGGGCGAAGCATACGCTAAGGCCGCAGCTTTTCTTCTCGAGAAATATAAACCCGAAATCGCCCTGTTCAGGGCAACGAGCATGGGTACCGATGTCGCGGCAGCAGCAGCGGCACAGCTTGGTTTCGGTCTGTGTACTGACGCCATCGGGCTCGCAGTGGACGGCGGCAAAGTCAAGATGACGCGCGCAGCCTTCGGTGGCAACTACTCGGTTTCCGTTGTTAATGAAAAGGCGGCCCCCCAGATCGCGACGGTAAGGCCGAAGGCTTTCGCAATGGGCGAAAAAGATGCCTCCAAGAGTGCCGAGGTGGTAAAAGAGTCCTTTGCCCTCGCGGATGCCGATCTTGCAACCAAGGTTGTTGAGTTCATCAAATCAGCTACAGCAGTCAACCTCGTCGAGGCCGACATCATCGTTTCCGGCGGCCGTGGACTGGGAACCGACGCGGGTTTTGCCATGCTGAAGGAACTGGCTGACCTCCTCGGCGGCGCAGTGGGCGCATCCCGTGCCGCTGTCGACTCCGAATGGATCCCCTACGAGCATCAGGTAGGACAGACGGGTAAAACCGTAAAACCTAAAATCTACATCGCCTGCGGTATCTCCGGTGCCATCCAGCACCTCGCCGGCATGAGAACATCCGATTGTATCGTTGCCATCAATAAAGACCCCGATGCACCTATCTTCAAGGCCGCATCCTTCGGTATTGTAGGCGACTACAAAGAGATCGTTCCCAAGATAATAGAGAAGTTCAAAGGCAAACTGAACAAGTAACAGGACTACAGCAATTTCGCAGGGGAGAGCCGCAAGGTTCTCCCCTTTTTTTTAGAAGTAGCAATTCCTGGAATAAGGTCGCCGGTTATTTTGTCGCCCTCTATCGTCAGTCTCTATTAGTTATAAGGCTTCCATGCTTATTATTCATTTGCTCTTGACGAACTTTTCTAATACAATAGCCCCATGGAATGTCTGGATTTAAAGGGCAAAACCTGCCCGGTACCAGTGATCGAAACGAAGAAATTCCTTGAGGGCAGGACGGTCCATGAGATCGAGGTTGTCGTCGATGATCCCACGGCCAGCGAGAATGTACGACGTTTCCTGGGATCCAAGGGCTATTCCACGACAGTGGTCCAGGACGGCAATATCTACCGCGTGGAAGGCTGCCGGGAAAAGGGGTTGACCACCGAGCAGGCACAGGCGAAGAGATCGCTGGTCTTCATCGACGGTGAAACCATGGGGAGAGGCAGCGATGACCTCGGGAAAGTCCTGATGAGATCCTTTCTGAACACCATCAAGGAACTGGAAACACTCCCCTGGAGAATGGTTTTTGTCAATGCGGGGGTAAAACTTGTAGTATCAGAGTCGGAATACATCAAGATCCTGAAGGAAATAGAGGATTTGGGCGTAGATATCATAGCATGCGGCACCTGTCTCGATTATTTTCACCTCAAGGAAAAGGTCGACGTCGGCAGGATCAGTAATATGTTCGAGATCGTGACCTCGTTCAACGAAGCCACGAACGTGATCAGGCCGTAGCTGGCGCATCCCCGGGGCAAAGCCATTAATGATCTATCTGGATAACGCCGCGACATCATTTCCGAAACCAGCAGAAACCCTGGATTATCTGACTAACTTCGTAACAAATATCGGAGGCAATCCCGGCAGGAGCGGACACGCGCTATCGCTGGAGGCCGCCCG
Source organism: Deltaproteobacteria bacterium UBA5205 (assembly GCA_002412715.1). GTDB lineage: Bacteria > Desulfobacterota > Syntrophorhabdia > Syntrophorhabdales > Syntrophorhabdaceae > Delta-02. The sequence goes on along the minus strand of DHVP01000031.1, from coordinate 133,364 downwards.
GATCATTTTCGAGGCCCGTGAAAAACTCACCGCGTTCATCGGAATGAAGGAATCCGAACGTCTGATCTTCACGCAGAATGGGACGGAATCCCTCAACATGGCATTGCTCGGGCTCCTTAAGGAAAACGACCACGTAGTAACGACAACGATGGAGCACAATTCCGTCATGAGGCCCCTTGAATTTTTGCGCAGCAGCCGCGGGATCTCATATACCGCCGTAGCGTGTTCGCGGGAGGGATTCCTCGATCTCGACGACCTTCGCCCGGCTGTGAAGAGGAACACCAGGGCGGTCATTATAAATCACGGGTCCAATGTAACCGGTGCAGTGCAGTCTCTTAAAGGCATACGGGAAGTGATCGGCGACACGCTCGTTATCCTGGATGCCTGCCAGACGATGGGGTCGGTTCCTGTCGATATGGAGGAACTGAAGGCGGACATCCTATGTTTTTCGGGCCATAAATCGCTCTTTTCCGTCCAGGGGGTGGGTGCTCTTTATGTGAGACCGGGAATTAGCCTGACACCTCTGAAATTCGGGGGAACGGGCAGCAAATCTGAATCAGTGGAACACCCTTTGTTCCTGCCGGACAGATACGAGTGCGGGACGCCAAATACTCCGGGAATTGCATCCCTTCTCGGCGGCCTCACCTTCATTGCGCGTGAAGGTCTGTCGGTCATCGTCGACAGAAAGCAGGCACTGAGGCGTAAACTTCTTGAGGGTTTGCGTTCCGTTGACGGTGCAATCGTTTATGGCCATGAAGGGAAGGGCACTCGTTCATACCTTCCCATCGTTGCCTTCAACATCGAAGGCAAACTTGCTTCAGAAGTGGGATATGAATTGAACAAAAGGTCGATCTTTGTTCGGGTGGGTCTACACTGTTCGCCTGTGGCGCATCAGACTGTCGGCACATTCCCGAAAGGGACGCTTCGGGTATCGCCCGGATATTTTACGGGGCAAGATGACCTGGAAACATTTGTCGAGGCGGTCAGAGAAATTGCCAAAGAATAGCGTCTTCCTTTTATTCCATACGATTCACGATGTGCTGCGGGCGGAAAAGATAATGAAGGAGCGCGGCGCGGCATACGAGCTAGTGCCGGTACCGAGAAATCTCAGCTCTGACTGTGGAATGGCCATCAGGCTCGACGATGACCCGAAGGATATCGGGCAGTACGTGGACGGCATCGAAATCGCGGGTAGTTTCTCCTTTGATGGAGCGGTCTACAAGCGGCTCGAGCCGTAAAAGGCACCACCAGTGTCAGGACTTTCTCTCCGTGCAATTAATCTGATTAAATTCATCTAGTTACAATCTGATTACACCACTTGACAAAAAATGCGTCAGTGAACAAATTAATTTCACAACGATTATATAACTTTGCAAGGAGGTTGATGACTATGTTGTGGACAGATGGTTTCGGCATGTTTGGCAGAGGCGTTGACCCGTGGTCAGAGTTTCAGAGGATCGAAAATGAAATGAATCGAGTCTTATCCAGGTTTGTGTCGCCGTCGACGGGCGATTTTCCGGCCGTCAACATCTGGACTGATGGCGAAGAGACCCTGGTAACGACGGAAATTCCAGGCATCGATGCCGGTGCGATAGACATTTCGGTCGCGGGTAAGACTCTCATCCTCAAGGGTGCCAGGGAACCGGAACAATTGGATGAAGGCAATTCCTACCACCGGCGGGAGCGCTGGTACGGACAGTTTACCAAGGCTATCGAACTGCCTTTTACGATCAACGCTGAAAAAGTAGGCGCTCGCTTCGCGAATGGTATCCTTACCATCACGCTGCCGCGGTCCGAGGCGGAAAAGCCGAAAAAGATCACGATTAAATCTGCGTGAGGAGGTTGAATATGGCCGATAAGTCAAAGGAAATGCAGAAAAAGGAGATCGAACAAACCGATCTCGTGGAACGCACACGGGCAACCAAAATATATAACCCGGATGTGGACATCATCGAAGGTAAGGACCGGATTGTAGTGATAGCGGATATGCCCGGGGTTAACGAGAAGTCTGTTGAGGTTACTCTCGAGGATAATGTTTTGACCATTTACGGCAGGGTTGACTGGGATATACCGGATAGGATGAAGCTTACCCATGCGGAATACGGAATTGGCGACTACCAGAGGATCTTCACCATATCCGGCGAGATCAACAGAGAAAAGATTCAGGCAAACGTGAAGGACGGCGTTCTCAGGTTGGTCATGCCAAAAAACAATACACCGAAGATGAAAAGGATCGCCGTAAAGGCGGGATGAAGTCGATAGGCTGATAGAACATGGAGGTGTGGATATGACGACAAGAAGAATTACACCGCAAGCAAAGAAGACCAAGGACCTTGCCCGGCTTCCGGAGGTGAATCCTCTTCTGTCGTTGCGCAACGACATAGACAGGATATTCGAGACTTTTCTCGGGGGATTCGATCCGGGCCTCCCGGTGACGACAATATCGATGTTTCATCCCCACATCGATGTTGCCGACAGCGGCCAAGAGATGAAGGTGACCGTCGAGTTGCCCGGCATGGATGAGAAGGACATCGATGTGGCGCTCACCAGGGACTCGCTTACGATCCGGGGCGAGAAGAAGGAGGAAACAATAGAAGAAGGCGGCAGCTACCATCGAACTGAGCGCGTCTACGGGTTCTTCAACAGATCCATCGCGCTTCCCGTTGAGGTGAATGTCGATGGTGCCAGAGCGAGTTACAAGAAAGGCGTTCTCTCCATAGTCATCCCCAAAACGGAAAAAGCCCTCAAAGAGGAGAAAAAGATACCGGTTACGGGGAAATAAAAGCAGGAATTGGGAATTCAGGAAAAGGAAAAGACAGGAGCCGAAGCTCCTGTCTTTTTTTATGGACATCTGATCCAGGCTCTTGACCTCCGGACATTTTTCACACCTTTATTGCGCCATGAGGGCACATTTCCTGGCAGCAATAGCATCTGATGCACTTAGCGTAGTCGAAAGCCATTGTATCGTTCTGTAAATGTATGGCATCGGCGGGACAGACGGTACCGCACACGCCGCAGAGCTGGCAAGTCCCGCGGGAGATCCTGGGTTTCTTCAGGAAGATATTTCGGAGGAGTTTCTTGACCGGTGCCGGGAGACTCCAGTCGGTGTCGCAGGCTTGAGGCATAAGAAATGTGACAGGAGAGGGGATGCCGACATCGATGACCTCGTAGTGGTCCAGAAACCCATGACGTCTGGCACAGGATGTAACGGGAAGAGTTGCGCGGGGGCACAGATGCGCTTCCACAAAGGCATCGAGAGCGAAGGCGCTGCGGGAAAGGGCGAGCATGCCGCACATGACCGGGGTGCCGTTCGATGGCCCGTCACCACACATTCCGAGAACACCGTCAAGAACGGTCACCGTCGGGGAAACGATACGATGAATGTCTACAATAATCGAGGCGAAAAGGTCTCTGTCTCTGCCGGCCCGAAGGTGCCATCGTCCCTTGGCAAACCCGCGAATGAATCCAAAGGTATTCTTGGCCCCAAGGGTCATACCCATCATGCCGTGGGTCTTCAACTTGGGGGCGTTGATGACGAGATCATATCGGGCCGGGTCCTCACCGAAAAGGAATTCTTTGTAGGGAGATATGCCGTCGGCACGTTTGACGATTTCCTCCGTGAACGGCGTTATACACACACCCAGGCTGCGGAGCATCTCCAGGTAACCCCCGTTTTTCAGGACACGTTCCAAGGATTCGTATCCGGGACTGTCTCCCAGGAAGACGGCGCATGAGCTGTCTTTTAGGATTTCAATAAGGGCTTTCAGGAAAATGGGATGGGTCGTAACTGCCTTTTCGGGGGCCCTGCCGGTCAGAAGGTTCGGTTTGATAAGAATCGAGCGTCCTGAGACTTCAAGGCCGATCCGGTGAAAACCTTCTTCGAAAAAATGCTTTAGCGCATTCGTATCATAGGAGTCGCTCCCTCCCGCTATCACTTTTTGCAATTGGTTTCTCCCGGGAGAAATTGACCTCAAGGAACGTGATACAGAAGTCTCCTTCACGTACCTTCCAGCAGATCCTGTTTTCGGTATCGTTCAGGTAATAATAAACGGTATAGTCCTGGCGCTGCCTCACTGCGGCGCGCCCTTGGGTTTCAATTGGCCCCTTAAGCGTCAGGTCTTCGATGATATCGTTTATACGTATGCGGAAAAGCCGGTAAAAGTCATTTTCGTCGGTAAGTTCTTCGTCGTCCATTCGCATGGAAAAATGATCATCAGATCGGTTCACGGAGAGGATGGTGTTGCCGAACGGCCCGTAGACCTCAAGGAAAAGCCTGTGAGGATAGGAGACCTTCAGAGACATGTCTCCGTTGTATCTCTCTGTCTTGAGTTGGACGTCGATCTCGCACATGGCCTCGAGGTTGTCGAACTGCGCGGGCCAGGAGATGGACACGGGTTTTCCGGCCATATGTGAACACCCAAGAAACAGGAAGGGCAGAGCGATAAGAAGGAGAACCGCCCTTTTCATCACTTCTTCTCTTTGATCATTTTGAGCTTCTGTTCGACGGAATTCTTCCTGGAGGGATCCTTTTCGAGGGTTACCGACTTTTCGTAATGGAGGAGGGCCTTGTTGTAATCCTTCAGGGCCGAGTAAATATCGCCCAGGTGTTCATGGATGGTAGGGTCCTCAGGCATGAGGTTACTGGCCCTTTGTATTTCCTCAAGGGCGGCATTGAAGTCACCTTTCTTGTAAAAGACCCAACCGAGGCTGTCGATAATGTATCCGTCATCAGGACGCTTGGCCAGCGCCTTTCTGATCATAGTTTCTGCTTCGTCGAGCCGGATGCCCTTCTCCGCAAGGGAATAGCCGACGAAATTGAGGGCGTTGGGGTACTCGGGATCAACCACGAGGACGTCTTGCATGATGGCCAGCGCCTTGCCTTGCTCGCCTTTTCTTTCGTGGAGCATGCCAATCTGGTAAAGAACTTCGAGGTTATCGGGCTCGATCTTGCGGGCCTCTTCAAGGGCGGCGATGCCGCCGGCATAATCGTTCTTTTCTTCGTACAACATGGAAAGCAGGATGTAGAGGTCCGGTTTCTTCTCTATCTCAGGCAGGTACCCGGATATTGTCTTGATCCCTTCATCAACCGTTCCCGACTTGATGTAGATCATGGTCATCTGCTTGAGCGCGGTGAGAAATTCTTCCGATTTCGGATCGATCTTGTTGAGCTCTTCAAGGGCCTTCCGGACATCTCCCTTTTCGCGCCACGACATCGCCAGATATATCCTGACGGCGTAGTTGTCTGGTTTGCTTGCGAGGACGAGGTTAAACTCCTTGATTGCATCGTCGTAGCGGCCTTTTTCATAGTGAAGAAGGCCGATGCGGATTCTCAACGAGAGGTCCTGGTGGTCGAGGTCGGACAATTCTTCGAACTTCCCTATCGCCTTGTCGTATTCCTTTTGCCTGATAAAAATGGTGGCAAGTCGCGAACGCGCCTTCTTATCGTTGGGATCGAGAGCGATCACTGTTTGATAATGCTCAACGGCTTTCGGCAGATCGCCCTCGATTTCGTAGATAGTTGCAAGGTCAAGAAGGGCAGGGGTGAAATTCGGCTTGATTTCCAGGGCCTTCGTTAGATAAGCCTTGGCCTTGTCAAAGTTCTTTGCTTCTCCGTGAAGCCGACCGATATAGTAAAGGGCGATAATATTATCATCGTCGTAGGTCAGTACTTTCTCGTACACGGATATGGCGTCATTATATTTCTTCTCCCCGATGTAGACGCCCCCGAGGTACATGTACGCCTCGGTGTCCTCGGGGTTGAGTTCTATGATCTTTTCATAGAGCGCCTTTGCCTTGTATGTAACGCCTCTTGATGCATGGATTCCGGCGAGGAACATAAGAGCTATCCGGTTTTTCGGGTCCAAGGCTATTGACGAATTGAGAAATTCTTCCGCTTTTGCGATGTCGCCTTTTTTAATGTAGAGCGACGCGAGTGAGGTCCTGATCTCGGAAGAACCTGGGTTGTCCTTCAGGGCCCTGCCGTAATATTCCAGGGCAGCGTCATAGCTTCCCCGGGTCTCACTCAAATATCCCCGAAGATAGAAGTACACGGAATTGTTAGAACCGGCGGCGTGAAGCTGCGTGAAAGATAGAAGAAGGAGCCAAAACACTAGTACCGGTAGTCTCATTACCTTCAATAATAACATAGAATTCTCGGGAAATCTAATCATAGGATGGCATGGACGGCCTATTTTATGAGCCAGCCTACGCGAGACCATCGAACGTATTGAAGTGCCTTCATCGCGTTGCTGTCCCATGAAAAATAGATGATCAACGCCTTGCCTACGAGGTGCTGTTTTTGCACAAAACCCCAGTAGCGGCTGTCGAGGCTGTTGTCACGATTGTCGCCCATCACAAAATAGCTGTCCTTCGGTACCGTTATGGGAGGAATATTGTCCTTATCGATGAAGGGTAGCAGGCCGCGGGACGTGAAGCTGTCGGGTCTGAAATGCCCCCAGGTATCGTTTATTTTCCTTCCATTGATGAAGACGGCCTTGTTTTTGATCTCCACCGATTCTCCCTCGGTAGCTATGACGCGTTTTATGTAGTCTTTGCTCGGGTCTTCGGGGTAGCGAAAAACGATAATATCCCCCCGCTGCGGCTTTCCGGTGGAGAAAAGAACGGTGTCGACAATGGGCATCTTGACGACGTAGCTCATCCTGTTGACGAGCAGATGGTCACCAACGAGCAATGTCGGCTCCATGGACCCCGAAGGAATTTTGTACGCCTGAATCACGAAACTCCTCACAACAAGTGCTATGAGGGCGGCAATCACGATGGATTCAATATATTCCCTGGTTTTGCTCTTTCTTCTCTCCATTAATACTCCTTTACATGTTCCCGGAGCTGCCGGGGTGAACGGGCGCGCCAGGCGGTTGTTTTTACATCTTCTCCGGAGCCGAGACTCCGACAAGATCGAGGCCGTCCCTGATCACGTCGCGAAGCGCAGACAACAACAGAAGGCGGGCACGGGTGAGCCCCATGTCGTTGCCCAGCACCCTCGTCTTGTTGTAGTAGCTGTGGAAACGGCCGACGATTTCGATGAGGTAGAATGTGACGCGATGAGGCTCAAGGCTTCTTGCACTGCCGTCGAGGACACTGTGGTATCGGGTTATCCATCGTATCAGGTCGAGCTCTTCCTTGAGGGTCAGAAGGGTACAGTCGGCATCGGAGAGATTGTTCGTATCGACTCCGGCTTCGCGTGCATTGCGGAAGATACTTTCTATTCTTGCGTGTGCATACTGCACATAATAGACGGGGTTTTCATTGGATGTTTTCTTCGCGAGATCGAGATCGAACTCAAGATGGGCATCGCTCTTGCGCATGAGAAAGAAGAAGCGGCAGGCATCGCGGCCGACCTCGTCCATGACCTCCCGCAACGTCGTGAATTCACCCGAACGGGTAGACATGCCCACGGGCTTGCCATCCTTGATGAGGGTTACGAACTGGATGAGGAGAAATCTGAGATCCTCCTTGTTTCTGCCCAGTGCCTGAACGGATGCGCTCAACCGCGGTATATAGCCGTGATGATCGGAGCCCCATATATCGACGAGCACATCGAAAGAACGTTTAAATTTATCGAGATGATAGGCGATATCCGATGTGAAATAGGTGTTTTCTCCATCAGATTTGATAAGGACCCTATCTTCGTCCTTTTCGTAGAGGCCCGTCCTGAACCATAAAGCACCGTCTTTTTCATAGGCAATCTCGCGGTCCTTGAGGATCTGCAGCGTTTCCTCGACGATACCCGAGGCATAGAGCGAGGACTCAAGAAAGAAATTATCGAAATTCACGCCGAATTCACCGAGATCGTTTTTGATCCCGTCCATTATAAACGAGCTTGCATAGCCTGCGAGAAAGCTGATCGCCTCCTCGTCGCCGGGCGGCACAGGTATTCCTTCGTCGATGATCCTGCCCGCGAGGTCGCGGACATAGTCTCCCTGGTAAAGGTCCGGGGGGTATTCAACGGCCTCGCCCCTGAGCTCCTTGAGCCTCAAAAAAGTGGATCGGCCGAGTGTCTTGATCTGCCGACCCGCATCATTGATGTAGTATTCTTTGGCGACGGCGTGACCCGTTCTTTCAAGCAGGTTGGAGAGCACATCTCCGACAGCCGCGCCTCTGCCGTGACCGATGTGTAGGGGGCCGGTAGGGTTCGCACTCACGAATTCAATGAGGACCTTTTTGCCTCCTCCTGTATTGGGATAAAGACTTTTGATCCCCATGGAGGCCGTATCCTTGAGGAGTTGCTGCCACAGGCTGTCTTTGAGGGAAAAGTTGATGAAACCAGCCCCTGCAACGGTAATGGATTCGCAATACTCGCTGCCTTTCATCCGTTCGACGAGCATGGCGGCGATGTCCAGGGGTCTTTTTCTCAGCTGAGGGGCCAGGATGAAGGCGATGTTCGTGGAATAATCACCGAACCCCTCCTCGCGGGGCGTCTCGATGATGTAGTTCAGCCGTATGTCATCGGGCAGGGAACCTGATTTGCGTGCATCCTCTACAACTTTACTGATTATCTTTGCCGCTATGGGTCTGAGCATCCGCTTTGTCCTTATTGATCTGAAGGTCCTTCGTGAAGTCAGGGCATCGCAGGGATACTTCTTTTCCATGAAGGTACTTCTTTTTACATTCTTCGCGCCAGGCACAGACGACGCAAAGGGTGGGTTCGTCGCTCACAGGTTCTCCCCGAGAATTTCCCCGTACAATCCGGGTTTTATTTCCTTCAGGATCGGCCATTCCCGCCGGATGAGTTTCAGCCGCTCGAGGTCGACGTCAGCGAGAAGCACTGTATCGGAGCGGCCCGTGGGTCCACCGATAAGCTCTCCTTCGGGATTGACGCAGAAGCTCATGCCGTAAAAATCCTGTGCCTCCTCGCTGCCTGCCCTGTTGACGCGCATGACGTAGACTCCGTTCGTTATCGCGTTGGAGGAGATAACGGTTTGCCAGATGTGCTGGGACTTGAATGCGCACGAGGTCGGGGCAAAGACGACATCGGCCCCTTTGAGGGTCAGGATTCGTGTCCCTTGCTGGAAGAAATTGTCCCATGACATCTGTATCCCGAACGTGCCATGGCTTGTATCGAAGACGGGCAAGCCGGTATTGCCTTGCGAGAAATAGAACTTTTCCTCCCATAGCGGGATGTCGGTGACGTTAAGTTTCCGGTAAATCCCCAACGTCCTGTCTCCTTCTATGACGACCGCTGAATTATAGTAAGAGTCTTTGACCTTTTCGAAGATAGGAAGGATGATGACCGCATCGGTTCCTTTGAGCTGTGACTTGAAGAACCGGACGGTCTCGCCGTCTGCATCCTCTGCTAGTTCGAATGCGGCCTCATCGCGATCCTTGGGGAACCAGTAGCGATTGAAAAGCTCCTGAAAGCATATGATCTTTGCTTTTTCACTGAGGGCAACGCCGAGAAGCTTTGCCGCTGTATTGAGATTCTTGTCCTTCTCCTTGGAACAGGCAAATTGTATTCCAGCTATCTTCATGCACGTTCTTTGACGACCATCCCGTGATCCATGCCCGGAAACCTGTTCATAGACGTGGTCTTTTGCGCCGGGCAAAAAAATAATACCATAAAACGCCGGGTTTGTGCCGTAAATCTCCTTAATTCCTTTGGATTTGTTTCAATTCACAGAAAACTACCAGATGAAAATAATGCATGTCAAGGAAAAATAAAGGAAAAAAGAAGCGCGCACGGAGAAAAGAACGTCTTGTCTTTTGCCCGTGCGCGAGGGTCGCAGGATCAGTAATTCTCTGCCAGGAGTTCGTAGTACGCGCGGGGGTGCGCACAAGCAGGACACTCTTCGGGTGCTTCGGGCCCTTCGTGGACATAGCCGCAATTCCTGCAGCGCCACTTTGTCGCAGACGGCCGCTTGAAAACCACCCCCGCCTGAACATTCCTGAGAAGGGCGAGGTAACGTTTCTCATGCTCTTTTTCGACCTTTGCTATCTCCCGAAAGACCCCGGCAATCTCCTCAAAGCCTTCCTGGTCAGCAACCTTCGCTGCCTCCGGGTAGAGGACGGTGTGTTCCAGGTTTTCACCGGCTGCGGCGGCCTTTAAGTTTTCTGCCGTATTTCCAATGACGCCGGCAGGGTAAGATGCGGTTATTTCAACCTCGCCGCCTTCCAAAAACTTGAAGAACCGTTTTGCATGCTCCTTTTCGTTATCTGCGGTATCGGCAAAGAAGAAAGATATCTGCTCAAAACCTTCTTTCTTTGCCTGAGATGAAAAATAGTTGTACCTCATTCGTGCCTGAGATTCGCCGGCAAAACTCGCCAGGAGATTCTTTTCTGTTTGTGTTCCCTTTAGGTTTTTCATGATTTTCTCCCCATCAACTCTTCCAGAGACCGTGCATGTTGCAGTACTCCCGCGCCGTCACGGAATCTCCCTTGACAGGAAAGAACGCCTGCGGAGCCTCTCCCGGCTTCAGGAACTGGCGATACACCGTACCGTCAATAACCGCCTGGATCCATTCTATGTAATGGTTCTCCTCCATGGGATGGGCAACGCTGCCAACCTTTATCGTGACGCCGTCGGCCGTCTTTTCGATCACGGGAACGTGTTTTTCCCTGGAAGCATCGACGGTGTTTTCCGTGAGGAGCTTCATCGGTTCATTACAGCACACGAGCATTCCCTTTCCGCCATGGAGCACTTCGACAATGTTTCCGCAAATTTCACATTTGAATACCTGAAGTCTTTCCGCCATGTCTGCCTCCTTCGTTTGATGAATTTAACCTCGAATCAAATACTGATGGTTTCAGGCTAATACACGCCCATGATGAAGTCAATGCCCTGATTCGCAATAAAGGTGCGCCTTTCACGAGCCCCGTCAAAGGGCATAAAACAATGATCCAGGGCGACCGCGCTGGTATAATTCTCTTTTAAGACTGTACTTTTTATGATATTTTATGCCAAATGTTTGGAATAGGTCTCCCAGAACTCATCCTTATCATGATCGTGGCGTTGCTGGTGGTGGGACCGAAAAAGTTGCCCGAGCTTGCCCGGTCTCTTGGAAAGGCCCTTCATCAAGTCAAGAGCATGACCGACGATGTAAAGCAGACATTCGAAGAGGACTTGGACGATAACCCGAGCCAGGACACAAGCGAAGCTTCCGGCGAGGATGAGCCTCATACCACCGAAGCGTCAGGTGATGGCGAGGCCGCAGTGGACGCCAGACCTGATGAAGCCCACATTCCCGGGGAGGAAAAGCCGGCCGAGGATCAAGCCGTTGCTGAATCTGAGGAAACGACCGGGCCCGTGGAGAACCCGCCTGATTCCTACAGCAATTTAAGGGGGTAGTTGCGGAAACCTGATCGCCTCTGCGGCGAAAAGGGCAATGTCAGCCGTCTATGGCTAAAAAAACTCAATCAGACGAAAAGCAACCCTTCGTCTCACATCTTCAGGAATTACGGCAGCGATTAATGTACTGTCTTATTGCCGTCTGCCTGGCCTTTGTCGTTACCTACTTTTTTCGGGAGAGAGTGAACGTCTTTCTCCTTCAGCCTTTCAAGAAAGTGATGCCATCGGGAAGCAGTTTCATTTTTACGGGCGTCACCGAGGCATTTCTCACTTATTTCAAGATCTGGATCCTTACCGCCGTGACGGTTGCTTCACCCATGATCATTTACCAGATGTGGATGTTCGTGGCGCCGGGGCTTTATGAAAAGGAAAGGAGGTATGTATACCCCCTTATTCTGTGGGGCAGCTTCTCCTTTGCCGTGGGCGTATTCTTCTGCTACGCAATTGTCATGCCCCATCTTTACAGGTTCTTTGTGAGCTACGCCTCGGATTTCGTTATTCCCATGCCGGACCTCAAGGGATATGTCAGCCTGACGCTGAAGCTGCTCATCGTTTTCGGGTTCCTCTTTGAGCTTCCCCTTGTCGCCTATTTTCTTGCAAAGGCCGGGATTATCAATTACCGTTTCCTTGCAAAGAAACGCAGATATGCGATCCTGGGCGCCTTTGTTCTCAGTGCCATCATTACGCCGCCGGATCCCGTGAGCCAGATAGTTGTGGCGGTGCCTCTGTGGGGCCTGTATGAATTGAGCGTGGTCATCGCCCGGTTTTTCGGAAAAAAGGAGACTGCAGATGGACAAGCTTGATATTGTGATACTTGCCGCCGGCAAGGGCGAGCGAATGGTATCCAAAAAGCCCAAGGTGATGCACGAGATCATGGGAAAACCCCTTTTAGGGTACGTCGTAGACGTGGCGGAGAACCTCGACCCTTCGCGGATTATTGTCGTTACGGGATACAGGCGCGAGTCTGTCGAGGCCTTCCTTGAGGACAAGAAGGTTGTAACGGCGTTTCAGGCTGAACAGAAGGGTACGGCCCATGCTTTGGCCTCGGCGAAAGAGCATCTGGGCGGAAATGACGTCCTTGTTCTCCTCGGTGACGTGCCCCTCATCCAGAGTGATACCCTTCGTGAATTCCTGGCGTTCTGCCGTAGTGTGGGGTCGATAGTATTCCTTACGACCGATGTTCAAGATCCATCCGGTTATGGCAGGGTTCTGATGGACGGTGACAGGATCACCGATATCCGGGAGCATTCCGATGCCAGTGACGAGGAAAGGCGGATCAAAAGGATCAATACGGGTATCTGCTACGTTCCCTTCGCTTCTTTCGGGCTCATCGATCTCATAGGTGCGCAGAACGCAAAAGGCGAGCGCTATCTGACGGATATCTGCAAGGTGGCCGGAAGACAGGGGAAGCATGCAAAGGGTTTCTTTTGTCCCAGGCCTGAAGAGGTCCTGGGCATTAATAATCTGAAAGGCCTCCTTGAGGCGAACGTTGTCATGAGACAGCGAATCAACGAAAGGCACATGACCAAGGGTGTGACCTTTCTCGATACCGCCATCTGGATCGATGACGATGTCACAATAGGCGCTGACACGGTAATTGCCCCGAATTGTCACATCACCGGAACCACGGTCATCGGGGAAGGGGTATCCATCGGGCCCTCCTCGATCATAAGGAACTGCGTGATCCACGATGACGTAACCATCGAAGGTTTCGTAGCAATGGAGGGGGCCGAGGCAAAGAAAGGCGCTGCAATCGGCCCTTTTTCCAGACTGAGGGGTCGTACCGTCCTTGAGACAGGGGTTAGAATAGGCAACTTCGTCGAAGTGAAAAATTCAACACTGGAAGACAATTCGCAGGTAAACCATCTTTCCTATATCGGGGATGCCCGGATAGGTAAGAACGTTAACATCGGGGCCGGAACTATTACTTGTAATTATGACGGCGTAAGGAAAAACAAGACGGTCATTGAAGACGGCGTTCTCGTCGGCGCCAATACCGAACTTGTAGCACCCGTGAAGGTGGGGAAGGGCGCCGTTGTGGGCGCCGGATCGACGATTACCGAGGACGTTCCCGATGGTTCTCTCGCCCTATCCAGGACACGGCAAACGAATATTGAAGGCTACAGGAGGAAATAACGGTGTGCGGAATTGTAGGATATCAGGGCAAGGAGGCAACACGGGACATTCTAATCGATGCACTGAGACGGTTGGAATACAGGGGTTACGATTCAGCCGGCATTGCGATCTGGGATGAGGGGACGATCAAGCTTGCCCGCAGACAGGGAAAGGTGAGCGAGCTGTGGGATGCGATCCGCGACGAGAGCTTCCATGGATCCATGGGACTGGCCCATACCAGGTGGGCCACCCACGGTGTACCGTCAGAGCGAAACGCTCACCCGCATAAAGTCGGTGGCGTCACCGTCGTGCACAACGGCATCATAGAGAATTACCTCGAGTTAAAGAAAATCCTGAAAGAGAAGGGTCGGATCTTCGTGTCGGATACCGATACCGAGGTGATTCCCCATCTCATAGCGGACTACCTCGATAACGGGGCCACCTTTGAAGAGTCGGTGAGACTTGCGCTGGGGAGGCTCAAAGGCTCCTATGCCATCGGCGTCATCAGGGAAGGTGAAGAAACTCTCATCGCCGCAAAAAAGGAGAGTCCTCTTCTCGTCGGTGTAGGCGAGGGCGAATTCATGATCGCCAGTGACGTGCCGGCCATAATCAACAGGACTAACAAGTTTATCTTCCTTGAAGACGACGATATCGTAGTCATGAAGAAGGGTGCCCTGAAAATAACGAATCTTGAGGGGGCTGAAGTGGATCGCGAGGTCCGCAGTGTCCAGTGGACGGGGGCCATGGCGGAAAAGGGCGGCTTCAGACATTTCATGCTCAAGGAGATCTTCGAGCAGCCGCGGGCCATATCGGACACGCTCATCGGACGAGTCCAGGAAGAGGCGGGAGAGGTCCTCTTTGAAGAGCTGAACCTTCCCGATCTGACGAAAACCAAAAAAATCTGGATGGTCGCCTGCGGCACGTCGTATCACGCCTGTCTCATCGGCAAAAACATCTTTGAGGCAAATCTGAGGATACCCGTTGAAACGGACATCGCTTCGGAGTTCCGTTATCGGGATCCGATCCTTGATCGAAACGACCTGGTAATTCTTGTTTCCCAATCGGGAGAGACGGCCGACACCATAGCGGCAATGAAAGAGGTGAAGAAAAGGGGTCTTCATACCCTTGCGATATGCAACGTTCTGGGAAGCACGCTCTCCCGGGAATGCCACAGCGTCGTATATACGCATGCGGGCCCGGAGATCGGGGTTGCTTCAACCAAGGCCTTTACCACGCAGATCTCCGTCTTCTTCATGCTCATGCTCTATATGGGCAAGCTTATTGGTACCCTCAATAGCGACGACATAAGAACGCATGTCGCCGAGCTCAAGAAAATTCCGCGCAAGATCAATACGCTCCTCGATTCATGCCCCGTCATTGAGGAAAGTGCCCGCAGGAACATGCACTACAGGCACTTTCTCTACCTTGGACGAGGTATCAACTTCCCGACAGTCCTCGAAGGGGCCCTGAAACTCAAGGAGATCTCTTATATCCACGCCGAGGCCTATGCGGCCGGCGAGATGAAGCACGGTCCGATCGCCCTCATCGACGAGAATATGCCCATCGTATTCGTTTCACCCAGGGACCAGACTTATAAGAAGACGTGCTCCAACATAGAAGAGGTCATCACGCGCAGAGGCAACGTCCTTCTTTTCACCGACGATCCCGAACACGACATGACCCCGAAGGTCGCCGAGGTTTTCGTGGTTCCCGAGACCATCTATGAGCTGCAGCCCATTCTTTCCATAGTCCCTCTTCAGCTCATGGCCTACTATATGGCGAATTTCCTCGGCACCGATGTCGATCAGCCGCGGAACCTCGCCAAGAGCGTGACTGTCGAGTAAGCTTCCGTGCGCTTCGGTAAGGGTCATGAAGTAAGTATGCCGAAGAGGGTTAGACTGTTTCCATGATGGATGGAAAGGCGGGGGTCGTTTGAATTATCGCCTTAAAATGGTACAGCCAGCAGTGATTTCCATCTCTCAGACCAGCCCCGTGTATGGGAGACACCGTTAACGACGGTAAACCTGCGGCCATCCTGGTCGCCCGCCCGTTTCAGGAAGGATTCAATGATGAAAGGGGGGACCACGGTATCCTTCGACCCGGCGAAATGGTGCTGCGGGAGGTTCTTCACCTTTTCCGCCGCATCAATGGGATTTAGAGAGCCCCTCAGGGGGCTGACGCCATGATGCCGGTTTACGGTCTCCGTATCGAGATTTCCGGCCACGGTCCTCAGGGTGGCGACATCATTGCGGCGTGCCGCAATCAATACGGCAATTGCAGCTCCTCCCGAGTAACCGATCAGATTGACCTTGTCTGACCGGGCCTCCCTGCGCAAACTGTCTATGGCCTGGTTTACCGAGGCCACGACCTCCTGCGAGAAACGCCTGTCCGACCAGTAATCAGGATGACAGCCGGGCTCGGCGGCGGCGGTATACTGTCCCGGGCGAGCCAGATAGGCAACATTGGGGGCAGGGTCCATGGCGGCCAATTCCAGCACGAGGGGTCTTCGGGGTGTGGGGTCATAGGAAAGCCGTGTACGCGAGAGCCACGCCGAACCGTCTCCTTCGATATAAACATTGAGATCATCGAGGGGCCTGGCGAACCGCGTGTATGCGGTAAGTGTGAAATTATCCGTTTTGACGAATGTTTTCGTGAAGCCGTCTTCGGCGGCGATGCGGTCCGCGGCCTCATACCTGTCGCTAACTGAGGCGCAGCCCGCCGCAAACAGAGCGATTATCAGGAGAAGCAGCCATCCGGCTTTAGAACATGATATGAATATTTGCATAACCCGCGTGACCGTAAAAATCTTTTTTCACTTCGAAGTCGTAGTTCAGCGAAGCCGTGATACCGTTCTTACTTACGAGTGTAATCCTTGCCCCGGCATTGTAGCTTGATTTCGGCGGGTTGAATCCGTCCGTGGAGAATGAAGCCCCGCCGCTGGTAAAGGTGGCTGTAGCCTGCTGACGATCGCCGATAAAATCGTAGAACCATCTCACGTGCACTTCAGGAATGATCCGTGAGCGTTCATAGAGGAGCGGATATGAAAACCTGGTGCCAACTCCGGATTGCAGCATGTCGTAGTTCTGGGCGTCAACGTCGAGATTCACGGAATTGGCATCCGACTCGGAATATTTGTTGAGATGAAGGCGTGCATACTGGAGGGAAACGAGGGGTGAGATGTTCCATCCTTGTTTCTTGAAATTATAGCCGCCTTCGACATAGGCGGAATATTGATGCCCCGCATAATCGCTCTTTGCGACCCTGTCGATATTGCCGAAGGCTATGTGCCTCGACGCGTCGTACCTGTTGTACGCATAGGACAGAATGCCGTCAAGGTAATAAGCGTTCCCGAAAAGACTCGCATAAATGTTTCCCTGGTAGCTGTTGGCGTCCGTCCTGGTATTCGCATCGCTTGTCCTGATATAGCTCTTTGCATATCCGCCACCGAAACCGAACATGAAATGATCGGAAAGAAGCCTGTCCAGGCCAACGGAGGTACCCCAGATGTTTGCCGTATACCCCATACTCGATCCCCGTGGATCCTGGCTAAGATAGCTGCCGAACCCCTGGGCCCACATGCCCCATTTTGCAGGATCATCGCCGGTGGATATGCCGGTTCGACCCGCCGGCGCGGCATTGCTTGCCAGCACCTGATCGATTCGGCTGACGACGCTCTGCGTAAATCGACTGATCGTCCCAAAACCCGCCTGAATCGCCCCCTGGTCCACAGCTGGTTGAAGCTGGAGAGCCGCGCTCGCGCTTCCTGACCTGTCAAGACTGCCGAGAACATTTGCAAAATCACCTGTCGCCACGTTTGCCAAACCGTCCAGGGAAGCGCCAAGGGATGGGTTTCCACTGTTCAGAGCGTAATAGGTGTTGTTCCGCGATGCCATGAGATAGAGCTTGTTTACATTCTTTACAGGAGAAAAACTGATCATGGGGAGGGAAGTGTCATTCAGTATCACAAGATTGCCGGGTGTCGCGTTCAGTGTCGTGGAATCTACGATAAGAAAGCTGTCCCTGTCGCGGACGTTGGACGATCCCGATACGGTAACACCCAGGTTTGTATTGTCTGCAATCGTGACCGTTTGCGCGGTGATCCGGGTAGCGGTGGCGGTATCTTTGTTCAGGGTCATGTTGAATCTTGCGGGACTGGCACCCGTTACGTTGACGGTATCTGTCCCGCCTCCGAGGTCTATACTGCCCGTTACCTGTCCGCCGTTGACAGTCACCGTATCGTTTCCTGCACCGGTCTGTATGGCATAAGCTCCGCCGGAAATGGTCCCTCCGGCATTATTGGTGATCTGTGTATCTCCGGCCTCGGCCTTGATGGCCGTTCCCGGACTCGAAATGGTGCCCGCGTTGGTAAGGCGGTTGACGGCGCCGGCCGTTGTGATCGGTGTACCGAACGTTGTGCCTGTATCGCCCTTGAACAGTACGGCAATATTCTCGGTCCCTGCGATATTGTACTTTTTGCTTGTGGTCCCGCTGATCACACCATTGTTGATGACATCATAGTTGAGCGACCAGATGAGGAGGCCCTGACCGCCGGAAACGGTGCCGCCGCTTTCAATGATCACCTGGTTGGGGGTCCCGGTGGTCGTGCGGACATTTTTCTGGAAACGATGTCCCGCCCAGACCGTGTCAACGGGGCCGTCGATCTTGAAGCTGGCAAAACCGTTGCCGTACGAAGCACCGGCCGCGGTACTGAAATTCGTGCCGTCATTACGAGTATAAATATAGGATCGTGTTGCGTAAATGCCATAAATGTCCACGGGGCTCTGGCCAAGGATAATGAACTCCGTCATCCCGTTGATGTTTGCCAATGCGTAGCCGTTTCCCCAGTAGAAGGTATACCCGAGCTGGGTAAAAGGGAAGTTGTAGGAGCCGTAGGCCTTGGATAACCAATCAGTGTAGTAGGCCTTGAAGTTGTTGAAGGCGGCGTCGCTCATCCCGGCGGGCTTTACAAAGGGCTGGGTCTGCCCGTACTGGGCGGGCAGGTACTGGCTGATGTCGGGGTTTCGCGTTGGCCGCATCAGGTACTGGGTGTCGACGGCAAACTCGACGATGGCGTCGTGGGTTCCCGTGGCGTCCATCCCCAGGCCGCGTTCAAGCAAGGTCGTTACGTTGTTTCCGTTCACTCCGTTGGCGAGCAGGAAACGGGTGGCATCGTTGCCTACCGTTACCCATGCCGCCTCTGTCGTTGCCGGCCCGTAGATCTTGTAGCCTGCCTGACCGACGTAATTGCCTTTGAAATTACCGGATTTGGTCGCAGTCCGAACGATGAGCTTCCCGGCATCGTAGACCAGGCCCTCGGTGCCGCCGCCATCGGGGATGACATAGAGCGACGCGGGCTGCCAGCCCGAAGGATCGGCGGCATGGCTGATAGCGAGTTGCAGCGCTTCACTGTAACCAGGACTTAAGTCCGCCCCGCCTGCAACGACGGGAGCAGAAAGAACCAGACACAGAACAACAATAAGTGAAAACAGCCTTTTAACCATCTGAACTGAAAACAGGTCCATTTGCGCATGTATGATGCCAGCACGTCGTATCGCCATTGCTTGATTCTCCCCGGTTGGTTGTGTATATGCTGCATATCAATACTGCTTCCGCTGACCTTGGTTTTATCATAATTGGGGATGGAGTTCAGCTTTTTTGAAGAGGTTTTTAACGATACGTGCCGACTGACGAATGGCAACCCGCCAGCCGGTTTGAAATGACTTCGTGAAACCTCAATAAATGATGGTTCTTAGAGGGTAGCCTGATTGGTCTCCTGAGAAATGGAGTCGAACTTAAGGATCTCGAAAAGAATGTCGACAACCTGCGGATCGTAGTAGCCTTTTTCCGTGTTCTTCTTGATTTCATTCAAGGCCAGACGGACATCCCAGGGACCTCGGTAAGGACGCCAGGACGTCATGGCACTGTAGGCTTCGGCGACGGCGGTTATGCGTGAACCAATGGGTATTTCCTCTCCCTTCAGCCCATCGGGATATCCGTTGCCGTTCCAGAGTTCGTGATGGTGTTTGACAATCTCGAGGAACCAGTCGTTGACATATCCGAGCCTTTTCAAAGAGGCTACACTTTCAAGCACATACTTCTCGACGAATCTGATCTCATGTTCCGTGAGGCTTGCTTGTCTATTCAGTATGTGGTGCGGGATGGCCTCTTTGCCGATATCCTGGAGAAATCCGGCCTCAAGGATGGTTATCTTAAGGTCTTCATTGAGATTCAGACGGTCGGCGAGTACATAGGAGAGCATAGCCACCAGGAGCCCCCGCCCGATAGAACCATCGAGGGATTCAACAGCCAGCACGAGATCCTGGGGTACTTTTATTGCGTCCTCTACATCCCGGTATTGCTTAGCTATTGCCTTCGGGATGACGCTGGAATCGTGCCAGCGGGATATTATGCTCCGGACCTCGTAAACCGCGATCTTATGAAGCTTGCCTTTCAACTGGAACTTCTCGAACTCGTCCCTCTTCAGGTTGGCGTCGGCATACGCGAGCCTTATTTCCGTGGAATCCGGATCAAGGGCAAGGGCCCGCTCAAAACAGGTTATGGCCGCTGAGGCGTCGTGAAGACCGAAGTGCGTCTTCCCCATCTGATAGAGGAGGCCGGGACTTTCTCCTTCCTCGGCCAGGTTATGTTCGAGCACGTGGAGCTCTTCCAGCAGGGTTTTATCGGTCTGACGGCTATAGCCCATATTGCGCAGCTTCACGACCTTTACAAAGGGCTCGACGAATTTGAAGGTAAACTCGTCCACGTAGATTCTCTCGGGTTCGCAGATCTCTTCCAGACGCTTGGCCACGTTGACGCGGTCCCCGATGGCGCTGTACGCCTGTCGATGCACCCCCATCATGCCTACGATCGTATATCCCGTGGCAATACCGATGCGCAGCTTCCAGGGCAGCCCGATGTCTTTCATTCGTTCCTGCATCTTCAGTGCGGCGAGAACCGCCATCAGGGCATGCTGTGCGTAGTCGATGGGAGCCCCGAACTCGACCATGACGCCGTCGCCCATGTACTTGTCTATGTGGCCCCGGAACAGCTCGATAATGGGCTCGACATGGCCAATGAATCGGTTAAGTTCATCGAGGACGATATCCGGGGGATTTTGATCGGAATATGCGGTAAAGTCCGTGAGATCGCAAAACATGATGCTTATCTCGCGCTTCTCGATCCTTAATTTACCCTCCGTAGCCAGTTTCGCTACGACCGGGTCCATAGTGGTGTAGAGGGTCCTCTCTACTTTTTCCTTCATCTCTTCGGCAACCCGGCTTATTTTCAATTCTTCATAGAGCCGTCTCGTCTCTTCGAAACCTTTCGCCAGCTTTTCCTGCAGCGACCCGATGCCGACACTTGTGAGAACAAGAAAACCGCCCCAGATGACGATCATAATGAGCGTGCTTGTCATGTTACCGCCCACGGCGAACCATTCCGGCCTGATTATCGCCGTGACCGCCACGACAACAATAATGTTCAGAGAAGCATAGAAAGCCTTGCGCTTACCGAGAATATACGCCGCCAGGAGGACGGGCAGGTAGAAGAGATTCAAGAAAGCGAACCGGTAGGGCAGGATAAAAAATACCGCGCAGACGAGAATAGCGATGAGAAGAACGAACACCATCTCGAGATGGCGGATCATGAAATTTCGGAAGCGCAAAGCCAGCGTAGCGCTGAAACCTTCGGTTACTTCAAAATCCGGGGCATCTCGAAAGGTTTCTTTTCGAGAAATGACGGCGCCGTCTTCGTTCTGTGCCGGATCGACGCTCATCACCTGGTTTTCACCATGTCTGAATTTAGTATGATTTCCTCCCACCCTTACAATTAAGTGTTTATTATCATGACCTCCTATTTTTGTCAATTATGTTATTAGAATAGACCACATTATATGTAGATAATTATTAAATTTATTTGCAATTCCGGCTTATCTATGGAATATTGTAACTCACTTTATTATGGGACTTATCCAGCTTCTATTTCGTGATCCCCTCACTTTCGTATTGCTCGTCATTCCTTTGATGTACTCGATTATTCTCCACGAACTTGCACACGGGTGGGTTGCTTACAGAATGGGTGATCCCACTGCAAAATGGCTTGGAAGGCTGAGTCTCGATCCCAGAAAACATCTCGATCCTTTTGGCTCTATTGCGCTTCTGATCTTCGGTTTCGGCTGGGCCAAGCCCGTACCCGTCAATTTCCTGAATCTGCGGGACTTGAGACAGGGCATGATCTTCGTCTCCGCCGCCGGGATAGCAGCCAATTTGATCCTCGCCTTCGTAGCTTTCCTGGTAATGAGGATGACCCAGGGTTACGATATAGGGTCCCTCAATACACTTTTATATTTCATGGCCAGGGTAAACATAATGCTGGCGGCATTCAACCTCATCCCCATACCGCCGCTTGATGGTTCGAAGATATTGATGGGGTTCCTGCCAGGTGAATACAGATATCAATTGGAGCGTCTGGAGCCTTACGGTATGTTCATAATACTCGGACTTCTCTACATCGGGATACTAAACCCTGTGATATCTCTCTTTCAAAACATCATAATCTACGCAATTCAGCTATTCATTCCGTAGCTCCCCCCGGCCCCTGCTATTTCTTCGGGTAATTCTTCGCCAGGTACTCGACGATAATCCGCACCTGGTCGTCATTGATGGCGGCGCCGTTGCTTTTCATCCTGAGGACCGTACTGCGCCATTCCGCAGGAGTTTTGGCCTTCGATTTAGGCCTGTCGATTCCGTGACAGGCGCTGCATTTCTTCTCGAATAGACTCTGCGCTTCTTCTGCGCTCGCGACACAAACGAAAGAGACGGCAAAGAAGAAAACGCATGCAGCGATACTCCAAAATGATCTCATAAGATCCTCCTTTTCGCGGCTAACGAGATAGCGTCACCGTGCATCCTATAATTCTAATCGGTGCCGCGCGATATGACAAGCCTCCGAATACCCATCTTCCCCCGTTGCCGGCAGGGGCGATCAGGGACTGCACGATGAAATCGGCGCTGGACAAGGCAGTGTAGGAGTGTTCGAGGATTATTACCCTTGACTTCGGGCCATTTTTCCTATACCCTATTTCATTCGATAGCGGGGTGGAGCAGTTTGGTAGCTCGTCGGGCTCATAACCCGAAGGTCACTGGTTCAAATCCGGTCCCCGCAACCAAAAACATAATGGGGTCCCAAGTTGCTTGGGACCCTTTTTTTGCGCCCTGATTCCGAAATATCACGATTTCTATCGACGAAACCCGAGGGGCAGTGCGTGGGTTCGTGATAACGATTCCAGGGCAGTTCTCCCGCGGGCCGGGTCGGTTGGGCAACTCTGTCGGGTTGACATCGTTGAGATCTGCTATTATAGAATTATTATAGTGGGTTGTGTTAACTCAGATAAGCGTAGATTGCGACAGTCGGGTAGCGTTATCCATTCAATGAAAGTTATAGAGAGGGGTCTGCCGTGAACGAAGACCTGTCCCATAGGATCCTCGAAGACAGGCAATTCATGGTGGTTCGTCTCGACCGGGCCGGCAATATCACCTACGTCAACCCCTACTTTCTGAAGCTTACCGGATACGCCGAAACTGAAGTCCTGAATAAGAACTGGTTCGGGGATCTCCGGTCGGGAGGCATGCACGATGGCCTGAAAGAATCCTTCAAGAAAACGATGGAAGAGGGTACAGCGCTTTCAGATTACGAGAGTGGCGCCCTTTCACAATTGGATGACCACTTGCTGGTTCACTGGTCCGGCGTGATCGAACGCGATGCCTTCGGAAAGGCAACAGGAATCATTGCTATAGGAGAGGATATCACCGAGTATCACCAGGCCATCAAGGCATTGCAGAACGAACGGTCGCAAATGAACGTCGTGCTGTCATCACTCAATACGGGACTGGCACTCATAAATCGCGGGTTGACTGTCGAATGGGTGAATGAGACAATGATGAGGGTTCTTTCGTCGGGGAATCCCATCGGCCGAAAATGCTATAGCAGTATCGGAAGGCATAGTGGACCCTGTGAAGATTGCCCGGCCCTGCTAACCTTCAAAGATGCTCAGATCCACGAGAGGGACCTCCTCAACCCGGTGAACGGACGCTGGTATCACGTTGTTGCTCAACCTGTGAAAGACACGCACTGCGTGGCGAAGATTCTTGAGAGCGTGACCGATATTACTGAACAAAAACTTGCCGGCGAGTCCTTACGCGAATCGGAAGAAAAGTTTCGGGGATTCTTCACCTGTACTCCCGACTATTGTTACATAATCTCCCCCGAGGGAGTGATACTCGACACCAACGATGCCGCCCTTGACGTCACGGGATACAGGAAGGAAGAACTGATCGGCAGAACCTTCACCACCCTCTACTCGGCCGAGTCGCTGCCGAAAGTGAAGCAGCTCTTCGAGAGCCAGAGATGGAGGGAAAAGGGCGAGCTAAGGGGTGAAGAGCTGGTGATAACCGATCGGAAGGGCCGACGTCGGATCGTATTGCTGAGCGCCGGTGCGGTGAGGGATGGAGAGGGAAAGATCGTCCATTCCACCTCGATCCAGACGGACATTACCGAGCTGAAACGCATAGAGGAAGTGCGTATCGGCCTGATGAAGGAACTGGAGGCCATAAAGAACCGACTCGAGGAGGAGAACATATATCTGAGGAAAGAGATAAGGGGAGAACAAGGTTTTTCGGACATCATAGGAAAGAGCAATGGCCTTCTCTATGTTCTCATGCGAGTCAAGGAAGTGGCGGCCACCGATTCGACGGTCCTCATCGAGGGAGAAACGGGGGTGGGGAAAGAACGGGTTGCCCGGGCAATACACAATATGAGCGGCCGAGGGGGGAAACCTTTCATAACGGTGAACTGCGCGGCGTTGCCGCAGGCGCTTGTGGAAAGCGAGCTTTTCGGTCACGAGCCCGGGGCCTTTACCGGAGCGCAGCGCCTTCGAAAAGGCCGGTTTGAGCTCGCCGACGGTGGCACTATCTTTCTCGACGAGGTCGGTGAAATGCCCTCGGAGATCCAGGTCAAGCTCCTTCGGGTCCTCCAGAATCAGGAGTTCGAGCGGGTGGGGGGTACGCACACGATAAAGGTCAATGTGAGGGTCATCACGGCCACGAACCATGTGCTGCTGAATGAGGTCGCTGCGGGGCGCTTTCGTCCCGATCTCTTCTATCGGCTGAATGTTTATCCTATAACGGTTCCGCCGCTCAGGAAACGACGGGAAGATATTTCGCTTCTGATGGAGTTTTTCGTCAGGGAGATCTCCACCCGCATGGGAAAGAAGATAGATCGGGTAGCACCCGGTGTCCTGGAGCAGCTTAAGGCCTACGACTGGCCTGGAAATGTACGGGAGTTGATGAATGTTGTAGAGAGGGCGGTCATCATTACTCGGGACGCGATATTGCGGCTTCCCCAGGGGGCTCTCGGGGGTACCGCACCTCCCGCGCCCGACGTTCGGCAGTCCGGACCCAACTGCTTCACGAGTCTTAAGGACCATGAGAGACAGTACATTGTCCGGGCTCTTGAAGAAACAGGATGGCGTGTGAGTGGTTCAAAAGGAGCGGCGAAGCTCCTGGGCGTGAACCCCAGCACCCTGGAGTCAAAGATCAAAAAGCTTGGCATCAGGAAAAGTGCTTCCACGCCTGATGCCCACCGGCAATGATTCCTCGTTCGGGATATTCGGCAAATTTACTTTATTTCACAAACAATTGACATTCCCCCGATCCTGAGCACATTAGTCTATCCGGAATAACACCCACAATATCAGCTAGTTACTTCGCGAGAAAGAACAATCCGCCTATAGGCACGTTAATTGCTTTACCCGTACTTTGTCGCTGTCATCATATTTCGCTATAAAAGGACTTTCATGATAGGCATCGAGATAAGGATCGAGGTGGGCACGGAAAAGAGGAAGGAATTTCTTCAGTCCTTCGACATGTTTTCTCGTATCCGCAATGAGCACAACCAGTGTCTTGAACGAACCCTCCTCGAGAACGTCACCGTACCCAATCGTTTCCTCTGGGTAGAATGCTGGGACTCGGAAGATGCGCTTGTGGAGTATATGAACAGCGATCGGTTCAATGCACTCATGGGTGTTGTGGACGCGCTGGGAAGATTGGAAGACCTCAGGGTTGTGGATTACGTTTCCGCTGAGGACTGGCCCCGGTGAGAGATCGGGTGTTTATGAGATGAGAGTGGCTCATGAATATCTTGCGCTTTGATCCGGCCATGAAGATTGTTGTCCTGATGAGGGGATTTGGGATCTCTAAGGGCGGTAGCCTCTGAATAATGACTTTTCATATGCTTTTCCCGATTTGCATTACTCGCCATAAAAGGTGCACAGGACATACTCAAAAGGGGTGACGGTCATGGCAGAGAATCCGGATATTTCAGCTCAGGAGAACCGTAAACGCATCAGTTCTGACGATCTGGCATTGGAGCGGACTCGCCTGGCCCACGATCGGACCCTGATGGCCTGGATCCGGACCGCCTTTTCGATGATCAGTTTTGGTTTCACCATTTTCAAGTTCTTCCAGTACCTTGGGGAGTCCCCGACGCTGGAGATATCGCGCCGCGGTACCGGAGCGAGGAACCTGGGCGTGACCCTGATTTTCCTGGGGTCAATCTCGCTTGTTGTGGCCACCTGGCAGCATTTGCGGTACTTGCGAGAGATCAGGCAAATGGGGAGTACGAGATCGTCTTCCTCGTTGCCGGTATTGATCGTGGCAATCCTGGTCACCATAATTGGCTTTGTGGCCGTGGTGAGCGCCTTCGTTCACACCGGCATCTTTTAGCCGGCCGATAGACTGGCTTTCGCCGCTATCCCGGACTTGAGCAGGGATCCAATACGGTCGTTTGTGCGGGAAAAAGGAGGATACGTGAGTCCAGGTAGCTTTCCACCGGCCTTCCACATCATGGCCAAACCCTCGGGTTCCGATTGCAACCTTCGCTGTGACTATTGTTTCTTTCTCAAAAAAGACAGGCTCTATCCCGGAAGCGATTTTCGCATGTCCGATGGGGTGCACGAGGCCTACGTCCGGCAGCTTCTTGAGGCGCACAATGTTCCGCAGGTCACCGTGGCCTGGCAGGGAGGCGAGCCGACCCTCATGGGCCAGGATTTCTTCAGGCGGTCCCTCGAGCTTCAAAACAAATACGCAAAGCCGGGGACGCGGATCGAGAACGCCTTCCAGACCAACGGCATCCTGCTCAACCATGAATGGTGCAGGTTCTTTCGGGAGAACAACTTTCTTATCGGGCTCAGTCTCGATGGTCCCGGAGAGCTTCACGATCTTTACCGGAAGGACAGGGGAGGGCACGGGACCTTCGACCGTGTCGTGAACGCAGCGCGGCTCCTCAAGGAACATAAAGTAGAGTTCAACATCCTCTGTACGGTGAATAGAAAGAACGCTGATCATCCCCTGAAGGTTTACCATTTCTTCCGCGATCAACTCGGGGCTGAGTACATCCAGTTCGTCCCCATCGTGGAGCGGGACAATGAGAGCGGTTTCCAAGAAGGGAGCGTGGTAACGGACCGTTCGGTAAAGCCCGATCAGTGGGGTCGTTTCCTGGTGGGGATTTTCGACGAGTGGGTCAGGCGGGATGTGGGCCGGACCTTTGTCCTCAATTTTGACGGGGCCCTGGCCGGCTGGCTGGGCATGGCAGGAACTGTCTGCATATTCGGTCCGACCTGCGGTCTGGGTATGGCCCTGGAACACAACGGCGACCTGTACTCATGCGACCACTTTGTAGAACCCAACCATTACCTCGGCAACATCATGAAGACCCCGATGACCGAACTGGTAGTCTCGGGAAGACAGTTAAAATTCGGCAGGGACAAGAAAGACACACTCACCAGGTACTGCCGCGAGTGCGAATTTCTGTCCATTTGCAACGGAGAATGTCCAAAAAACCGATTCGTGGAGACCCCCGACGGCGAGCCGGGATTGAACTATCTCTGTGAGGGATACAAGACTTTCTTTAATCATGCGGCCAGGCCCATGCGGATCATGGCGACATTGATCAGAAAGGGGCGGCTGGCTAGGGAGGTGATGGATATTTCGCAAGAAAGTGAAACCACGGGTAACGGGCAATTGCCTGTCCCAAAATAAAAACTCAGAAGAAAGGATCATGGCTGAAAAACAACCCAACATTATCATCCTGTGGGGCCATGATATCGGCCAGAAGCACATATTCACCCTTTGGCTAAAGGAGACACGATAATGCAGAGGCTGCAAGGATGGATGAGCAAAGGAGGGATGACCCGGGGCGGATATCGGTTCGTGGTTGTATGGGCCGTGGGGATGATAGCGGTTTATGGGTTGGGCGGATACTTCGGTGTCAGACAGCTTCAGGGGTACAAGGCAGAAACCAGGGAATACCGCCAGGCATGGATGAAAACCTTTACTGCGGCGGGGCAGGGGACAACAGCCCCCGAGGTCGGGGCGAGCGGCGGCGCAAAAGCCGTTGACGTACATGTGGGGCTTTCCCTGAACCGCATCAGCGATATTGAACTCAGACAAGCAAACTGGACAGCTGATTTTGACATATGGTTCCGCTGGAAGGGAAAGTCCGTGAATCCCGGGCGGAACCTTCAGATAGTGAACGGTACGATCCTCGAGAAGAAAAAGGTCAGGGCCCGTATCAAGAACGGGGTGCGTTATGAACAATACCGGGTAAGAGCGCGTATGAGCAACACGTTTGACGCGGCCCGTTTCCCTTTCAGCAGCGAAGGTTTTGCCATAGCAGTGACAGATGAGGTTGACGGAGCAGACGTAGTGCGATATGTGGCTGATGGGCGCGGTATTGACATCAGTCACCTGGCCGTACCCCAACATCTGAAGATAACCAGGGACCTTGCGGCCGTGGGCCTTCAACACTATGCTTCCGGGGAAGGTGGTGCCGACGGGTCGGCGGGAACGGAAACGGTCCACTCAGTCTTTGTTGCCGGCCTGCTGATTCTGCCCCCGAGCATGAGCCTCTATTTGAAACTCTTCCAGGCGCTCTTTGCTTCCGTTGCGATCACGCTGATCGTGTTCTTCATCAAACCGACCCACGTGGACCCCCGTTTCGGTCTGGCTATCGGCGCGTTCTTCGCGGCTGTGGGAAACAACATTTATGTCATCACACTTCTTCCTCCATCAGAGCGCATCAGTCTCGCGAATATGATAAACGGGATCGGTCTGGGGACCATTTTCCTCGCCCTGGCACAATCCGCCATCTCGCTCTACATACTGGACACCATGGGCAGGGAGCGGCTATCGCGGGTCTTTGACATGGTTTCTTTTACAGCTCTACTCATCGGGTATACAGCTCTCAGCCTGGTCCTGCCTCTTACGGCCACGTCATGAGGGCAAATCTCCCGATGTGGATACGGGTCCCGGCCTTAACATGCGTGTGGACGGGGTACGCGTGATCGGAGGTGAAAGATGAGATCGGAGGTGTTTCGGGAATCGATAGAACTGGTGTCCCTCAGTATCGAGGTTCTGGCGATAGCGATCATCGCCGGTGCCATCCTTTATGGCATAGGTCGAGGCGTGTTTTACCGCGCAAAGAAGGTCGGGGATGCCTATGCGCTGCTCAAAGAGAGGATCGGCAAGGGCCTGCTGCTGGGACTCGAATTCCTGATCGCAGCCGATATCATCAGGACGGTGGCCCTTGATCCGACGCTTCGGAGTACAGCGATGCTGGGTCTTTTGGTAATGATCCGTACCTTCCTGAGTTGGTCCATCGTGGTGGAGATAGAGGGACGCTGGCCATGGAAAGGCAAGCCAGAAACAAACCGCGAGGAATGATCGGCGCGGCATGAGGTTTTTTTCATTTCCCGCCAAGCCGGTAATTGACGGAGAGAATAACATGGAGAAGGAGGCCGAATTGTGGAAGAGTGGCTGATCCGCATAGTTGACAACCTCCTCGATCGGGTGAGCGGGCCGATGAAGTTCCGG
The DNA here is from genome assembly GCA_002412715.1 of Deltaproteobacteria bacterium UBA5205. GTDB lineage: Bacteria > Desulfobacterota > Syntrophorhabdia > Syntrophorhabdales > Syntrophorhabdaceae > Delta-02. The sequence goes on along the minus strand of DHVP01000031.1, from coordinate 104,021 downwards.
CTCATCCTTCAGCCCCTGATGGCCATTATCTTCGCCGTGCGGTCCGGGCTGAAGGATTCAAAAGAAGGGCGGCCCGCCTATTTCTGGGCCATCTTCACGGACTCGCGGAACAGAAAAGAAATGCTGCAAGATGGATGGAAGTCCGTTGGCCGCATATTCGTCCTTGCCATCATCATTGACGCGATCTATCAGATCATCGAGCTTCACTGGTTCTACCCTCTCGAAGCCTTCATCGTGGCCATCGTCCTTGCCATCATGCCCTATCTTCTGATCCGGGGCCTGGTGAATCGGGCTGCCCGGCATAAATAAACTTTTACTGTATGAACATCAAAAGGAGGAGCAACATGAGTACACAAGACAAAAAACACCGTTCCCATCTTCCGATGCCTAACACGCAGCGGCCCCGGTTCATTGCCTACGACGCGAAGGACCCGGACAGCAAGTTCGCGCCGATTGAGCAGCTTCGCCCGCCCGAGGGCGCACCCAACGTCCTCGTCGTCCTCCTCGACGATGTGGGCTTTGGCGCTTCCAGCGCCTTCGGCGGTCCCTGCCAGACGCCGACCGCCGAGAAGCTGGCGGCGGGCGGCCTGAAGTACAACCGCTTCCACACCACCGCTCTGTGCTCGCCCAGCCGCCAGGCCTTGCTGACCGGACGCAACCATCACTCGGCGGGGATGGGCGGCATCACCGAGATCGCCACCGGCGCGCCGGGCTATAGCTCGGTGCTGCCCAACTCCATGTCGCCGCTGGCGCGGACCCTGAAACTCAACGGCTACAGCACGGCGCAGTTCGGCAAATGCCACGAGGTGCCGGTCTGGGAGGCGAACCCTGCCGGACCCTTCGACGCCTGGCCCACGGGCGGAGGCGGTTTTGAGTACTTCTACGGCTTTATCGGCGGTGAGGCGAACCAGTATTACCCGACCCTGTACGAGGGGACCACGCCGGTCGAGCCGAAGAAGACCCCGGATGAGGGCTACCACCTGATGGAGGACCTGGCCGACAAGGCCATGGCCTGGGTGTCCCAGCAGAAGGCGCTGGCGTCCGACAAGCCGTTCTTAATCTATTTCGCGCCCGGTGCCACCCACGCCCCGCACCACGTGCCGAAGGAGTGGGCGGACAGGTACAAAGGCAAGTTCGATGGAGGCTGGGACAAGCTGCGCGAAGAGACTATCGCCCGACAGAAGAAGCTCGGCGTCATCCCTGCCGACTGCCAGCTCACCGCGCGGCACGGCGAGATCCCCGCGTGGGACGAGATGCCGGAGGCGTTCAAGCCGGTGCTCCGGCGGCAGATGGAGGTGTACGCGGGCTTCCTGGAGTACACTGACCACCACGTGGGCCGATTAGTGGATGGACTGGAAAAACTCGGAATCCTGGAGGACACGCTAGTCTACTACATCATCGGTGACAATGGAGCCTCTGCCGAGGGGTCCATCAACGGTTGCTACAATGAGATGAGCTACTTTAACATGCTGCAGTCGCTCGAGACGCCCGAGTACCTGATGGAGCGGATCGATAAGCTCGGAGGGCCCGATTCGTACAACCACTACGCGGTGGGCTGGGCGCACGCGATGAACACGCCTTACCAGTGGACGAAACAGGTTGCTTCGCACTGGGGCGGTACGCGCAACGGAACCATTGTGCACTGGCCGAAGGGAATCCAGGCCAAAGGCGAGATCCGCTCCCAGTTCTCCCACATCATCGACGTCGCGCCGACGGTTCTCGAGGCGGCGGGCCTCCCGGAGCCGGTCTCGGTGAACGGTATCCCGCAGGACCCGATCGAGGGGGTCAGCATGCTCTACTCCTTCAATGGCGCCAGCGCTGTCGAGCGGCACGAAACTCAGTACTTCGAGATGTTCGGCAATCGTGGCATCTATCACAAGGGCTGGACCGCGGTAACGAAACACCGTACGCCCTGGGCCGACGTCACCTCAAAGGTACCGCCCTTAGACGACGACATCTGGGAACTCTACGACACGAATGTGGACTGGAGCCAGACGAAGGACCTCAGCAGGGAGAACCCACAGAAGCTCCACGAACTGCAGCGCCTGTGGCTCATCGAGGCGACGCGCTACAAGGTGCTGCCTATCGACGACCGGTTGATAGAGAAGATGAACCCGGATACCGCGGGCCGGCCGGTGCTGATCAAGGGCAAGACCCAGCTTGTCTTCGGCGGCATGGGGCGCCTTCTGGAGAACTGCGTCCTGAACCTCAAGAATAAGTCCCACTCCATCACGGCGGAGATTGTAGTGCCGGACGGGGGCGCCGAGGGCGTGATCATCTCCCAGGGCGCGAACATCGGCGGCTGGAGCCTCTACGCCATTGGCGGCAAGCTCAAGTACTGCTACAACTGGGGTGGCTTTAAACATTTTTTTGTTGAGGCCGCCAGCCAGCTGCCCGCAGGGCAGCACCAGGTGCGCATGGAGTTCGCCTACGCCGGCGGTGGCATGGGCAAGGGCGGCAAGGTGACCCTGTACACCGACGGCAAGAAGGTCGGCGAGGGGGACATTGATGCGACCCTGGCCACCGTCTTTTCGGCCGACGACGGCTGCGACGTGGGCGAGGACAGCGGCGCCCCGGTCTCCCCGGATTACGGTGCCCGGGACAACCACTTCAACGGCACGGTCAAGGGGGTTCAACTCGCAATCGCCGAAGGCGCGGAGGCCGCGGATCATATGGTCAACCCCGAGGATGCCATCCGGCTTGCCTTGGCGCGGCAATAAAAACAGGCCGTATAGGGCCCGGGCGGCCCGGGCAAGGGGGAAAAATGAGAATTTTGAAGAGAATCCTAATGTGTGTGGCTGTGGTGGCGGTCGCTTTACCGCTTGCGGCGCAGAACAGGCCCGCTGACAACATGCAGATCGTCCTTGAAGCAGCGAGGGCGGACAAGAAGCTCCTGGTCGCTCAGAACATGCAGCTTACCGAGGGCGAGGCGAAAGCCTTTTGGCCGGTCTATGAACAGTATCAGAATGAACTGTTCCTTCTTCGGGCCCATTTGGTGAAATTGATCAAGGACTATTCCGATGCCAACGCAAAAATGGACTACAACACGGCCAGGAGGCTTCTTGATGAATATCTGGCGATCGAGGGACTTCAGCTAAAACTTCGCACTGCATATCTTCCCAGGTTCCGAAAGGTCCTGTCTGAGGTAAAGGTGTTGCGGTATTACCAGATCGAGAACAAGATCGGCGCAGCGGTCAACTACGAACTTGCCGGGAGGATACCCCTCGTGACGACCAATGAGCCGTCGGAAAAAAGGAGGGTGCCATGATGGGACATAAGTATTTCCTGACAGGTTTTTGTGTAGTTGTGCTTCTTGCTCTCACGTTCGTCGCCGCTCGTTCTTCACAGGCGGCATCAGCGGCAGAGCTAAACCGCGACGCAAAGGCGGCCCTTCAGAAGTTGTACGCTAAATCGCCTTCCGCTAAATCACTGGGTGAAAAGGCAACGGCAATCCTTGTCTTCCCGTCAATCACCAAGGGCGGCTTCATTGTGGGCGGCCAGTTCGGCGAGGGCGCCCTTATGAAGGGCGGAAAAACTACCGGTTACTACAACACTGTTTCTGTCTCATACGGCTTGCAGGCAGGGGTGCAAAAATACGGCTATGCCCTGTTCTTTATGACAGACTCCGCTCTGGAATATCTCAACAAAAGTGATGGCTGGGAACTGGGCACGGGGCCGAGCATCGTCATCGTGGATGTGGGAGCGGCAGGCGGTGTGTCGACTACCACGGCGAAGTCCGACGTTTATGCCTTTTTCTTCGACCAGAGAGGGCTCATGGCAGGCCTCGGCCTCCAGGGGACTAAGATCACAAAGGTCAATAAATGACAGCATCCTTCCCGGGAAGTAGTTACAGGGGATGAAGGAAATGCTATGGATCATAGACAACAAGGGTCGTCATTGACTTTAATCGTGATCATAATGGCCGTGACACTGGGGGTGAACCTTCTGTATCCTCAAGGGACGATCACTGCCCAGCAGGCGACGGGATCTCCCACACAGATCGGTGACCAGAAGGTAAAGTGGGAGAAGAAAGAATCAGACCAGACCTTGCAAGGAAGAGCCAGAACCCCACCTGGAAAGTTCATCTGGGGAGCGGGCCCGATCCTGCAATTCCCCACGGCGACGGGCAACCAGCTGGGGAGCAGGAAATGGTCCGCGGGGCCCACAGCTTGTAGGCCTTTACATGACAGGGCCGTGGGTTGTGGGTGCCCTGGCAAACAACCTGTGGTCCTTCACGGGGGAGAGCGGCAGGGAGAGCGTGAACCAGTTCCTCGCGCAGCCATTTATCAATTATAATCTGCCCCATGGTTGGTATATCAGTTCATCGCCGATAATCACGGCAAACTGGAGGGCAGACACGGCAGGTGATGCGTGGACCATCCCGCTCGGCGGTGGTGGTGGAAAAATACTCAGGATCGGCAAGCGGCCCCTTAATGTTCAGGCTGCCGCTTTCTACAACGTAGCGAAACCGGCAGCGGGGCCCGACTGGACGCTTCGCTTCCAGGTCCAGTTCCTGTTCCCGAAATGAGGAAAACTGTGCCACAGGAGAGGGAAACCAGTGAAGATCCGGAAATATCCGGTGAAAATATCCGTGACCGGGGGCCGAACATTACAAAGGAGGAGTGTGCCACATGACAAGGATACTCAAATTTACATTCCTTGCCGCCATTCTTATAGTTGTTCTTTCTGCAAGTCTTACCTTTGGCAGAGACGATGAGGACGTTGCGGTGAGCTGCTACCTTGGCACTCACGATCAGTATGAGGAAATCGGGACCATTGCCGTATTCAATCCCGCAAGAAACGCGGTCGGTCTCTGTAATACCACCTACTGGGACTGCAATAATCAGTGTTGGGCCTGTTGGACTGACAGCAATGGGGAGGCGGTCTGTAAGGATCTGTCGGGCCGACAATTCAATAGATGATGCGCGGGGCGGTCCCCTTGCGACCATTATCTTCTGCCCGTTGCAGACATTCCGGTCGGTGCCATGACGTCCATTCGCCGCCGCCCCAGGATGACTACACCAGGACGCCTGGACGCAACGGGGGCAAAGGGCCCGAGGTGATGTCTCCTACTGAGGGTACAATCTGAAGCATTCATTGCGGGACTGCATGAGGCGTTGTTCGAGTATGTTTGCGGTGGAGGAAGGAAGTCTGCACTGCGTACCCAGATTGATCGATTTACAGGCGTCGTTCCACGCTGACTGGTAGTGATAATTTGCCTTCTGCAGGCATTCGGAGAGGGCCTTTCGGTTGCCTTCCGCCTGTTCGCGCATTTGTTTTCTGTACTGGTCGGCCTCTTCACGAAGCCGTCTTTCCTCTTTTTCCTTCTGCTCCATGAGATCCCTGTTGGCCTCATTGACACGGTCTGCTAATTCCCTTCGTCTTCTCTCACGTTCCCACTGTTCTTCAACGATCCTGTCTTTGAGGCGTTTTTCATCCCCTCCGGAGGTCTCATTCCGCCACTGGTTCATTTCCTCGATTTTCTTCTCGGTGCGGGCTAGTTCCCTTGTAAGGTCAGAGTCGCTCATATGCTGCCTGGACACAATGTGCTGCTTTACATCGTTTATGGACACGGCAAAGCCCATTCCTTCCACGTTCAAACCGGAAATCTTCAGGGTGTTGATTCCGATGGCGTCGCCCGCCAGGTTAATAAGCGGTCCCCCGCTGTTGCCGGGGCTTAAGGCCGCATCTGTCTGTATAAATGACGCCTTGTAGGCAGGGAACGATCGCCTGGAGGAGCTGATGATCCCCCTGGTGAATGTTGTTTCAAAGGAAAGAGGGGTGCCGGCGGCTATAACCGTTTCTCCCTCGGAGGCTTTTGAACTGTCACCGATAGCCAGATAGGGATATTCCCTCGATTCCCTCGTCTTCAACAAGGCGAAATCCCGGTCAGGGTCGAGAAGGACAAGGTCGACATCGAGGACAGACCCGTCCGAAAGTGAGGCCTTTCCTGTCTTTTCGCGCATTACGTGGGCGTTCGTGACGATGTAACCATCCTTGCTGATCAGAAACCCTGAGCCCCGGGGCCTGTCATCGGTAATGATCGTCACGATGGCCGGTTTTACGGCCCGTATGATGGCTGACAGGTCGTTGGCCTTTGTGGACCCAAAGGGATTGAAACGGCTGAAGCCGAAAAAGAACGCGACAGTCAGCAGAATGACCAGAAAAGGGATGCCCAGAAGGAAGATCGTTCTTCGTTGGGAAGTCCTTTTCGGTGTGCGGGCCACAAAAGCCGGGGCATCGTCTCTCGCAGGCACACTGGAGCTTGCCAGGAAATATCTTTTGACCGACTCGTAGGCCCAATTGATCTCCTTGACATCATTCCAGGAAGACTTCCGGGCTACGAGAAGACGGTAGGCCCTCTCGGCATCTTCGAAGGTCGATCGTTCATTCAGTCCAAGGAAGTCAAAGGAACGCTTTGTAGTTGCATCCATGAGATTTGCGCCGATGAAATATAATAAACGATTGAGTGCGTTTGTCAACAAAATCGGGGAAACAGGGGGTCGATTGCCGTGAATGGAGGTGCGCTGTCGGGAAAACGGGACAGCAGGGACGTGGCCGCGAACCCGAATCCACCGATTTGTAGCAGAAATGATGACATGCTCCCCTATAAAAAGCGCTACGGGGCAATTGTCAGATCAGCGACAGACAGGAAGATCTGACTGTTGTATTTTAAGACAGGTGGCCCTCTTGTGCAGATATACATCTCGAAGTCTAACAGTACAATTGCTTTCGTCTATTGGCGCAGCGACTCTGAGCCTGCTTGGTGATTCCGCAGGCAGATGGGGGTCGTTGGAATGAAAATAAACAAGGGGACAGCGGTCTACGATGATGCACAGGCGTCGATAAAGACATCCGGGCTCATTGGTGACAAGTATGTGAAGATCGATCCGGGAGGGTCGGGGGTGGGCCTGAAACCAGGGGAGATCATCACACGGACCTCTGTACCGGCGGACATCGAAGATCTGATCATCGGTAAGTATGCCTTCCGCTACGTGAAAACAGGGCCCGACGAGGCCCCGTCAAAGTAAGTTCCACGCCCGCCCTCGACACAGAGGGAAATAGGGGACCCCACGGCTGTCTTGCTGGAAGTGGTACCGTGGGCTCCGGTAATAGACCGTGTGACCACGGAGGATACCGTGAAGAAATGGTTTGATGTACTCGTGCTTCTGTTAGTGTTAATGCTCCCCCTGCATGCTCTTGCAGACGCCCCCCTCGACACCGTTAAGACAAATGTGAACGGCGTCCTCGATGTGCTTCGTGACCCAAAGCTCAAAGGAAAGACAGGCATAAAGGTAAAGCAACTGAGGATCGAGGCTGCCGCTGAAAAGCTTTTCGATTACGTGGAACTATCCAAACGGACCCTGGGCCTGAACTGGAACAAGTTTACCACGGAGCAGCGAAAGGAATTTGTCAGGCTTTTCAAAACAATCCTCAAAGATGCTTATGTCGATAAGATCACGGCTTACACAAACGAGCGGGTAAGCTTCTTCAAGGAGATTCCTCTTTCCAAAACTACAGTAGAGGTGCAAAGCACAGTCGTATCGAAAGGCGGCGAAACTCCGATCTATTACAGGGTCATCAAGAGGGGAAATGGCTGGAAGGTATACGATGTGGTCATCGAAGGAGTGAGCCTGGTCAGCAACTACCGTACCCAGTTCCGGGAGATTCTCGCCAACAACCCGCCCGACACACTCCTTGAGACCCTGAGAAAGAAGGTAGGAGAGAAATGAGGGGCGAGAATACGGCACCGGATGTGCCCGGTCTCGGACTGTACGGTGCGAGTCCATGCCCCGGCACGCCGGCGCTGCAGTTCCTCTGCAGGTTGCTCGAATCCTATGACAGCGGTGATTGATCAGTGACAGTAAACGCGAAGAGCAAAACCGGTCCTTTTAACATCGGCGTGGTAGTCTCAGTCCGTGGCAGCGTCGTAGATGTAAGATTCGATGGACATTTGCCGTCCATCTACTCGTTGTTGCACACGAACGAGGGGAAAATTGCCATCGAGGTTTTGGCTCAACTGGACACGCATACCGTGCGTGGAGTCGCAATGACCCCCACCCAGGGTCTCTCTCGCGGTGTGTTGGTTGAGGATGCGGGCGAGCCCCTAAAAGCACCCGTTGGAAAGGGAATCCTCTCGCGAATGTTCGACGTGTTCGGGAACACCATCGACCGCCAGGCGCCGCCGACCGACGTTGAGTGGCGGACAGTTCATCGAGACCCGCCGACACTAGCCCGGCGTTCCACGAAATCCGAGATCTTTGAGACGGGAATCAAGGTCATAGATGTTCTGGTGCCGCTTGAGCGAGGCGGCAAGGCGGGCCTTTTCGGCGGGGCCGGCGTCGGCAAAACCGTCCTGCTCACCGAATTGATCCACAACATGATCAGTCACCATGAAGGGGTAAGTCTGTTTTGCGGCATTGGCGAACGCTGTCGTGAAGGCGAGGAGCTTCACCGTGAGATGAATAAAGCCGGTGTGCTGTCTAACATGGTCATGGTTTTTGGCCAGATGAACGAGCCCCCCGGCAACCGTTTCCGCGTGGGTCACGCCGCACTCACGATGGCTGAATATTTCCGGGACGACGAGCGGCGCGATGTGCTGCTGCTCATCGACA
>DHVP01000031.1:91105-95310 GCA_002412715.1 Deltaproteobacteria bacterium UBA5205 | reverse complement strand
CAGGCGGTGTATGTGCCGGCGGACGATTTCACCGATCCGGCCGCGGTGCACACTTTCTCCCACCTTTCGGCATCCATTGTACTCTCGCGCAAACGAGCGAGCGAGGGGTTTTATCCAGCCATCGACCCGTTGCAATCCAGTTCTAAAATGGCCACCCCGGGCATTGTCGGTGAAGCGCATTATCGCCTCGCACAGGAAATCCGGCGCACGCTCGCGCAGTACTCGGAACTTAAGGACATTATCGCCATGCTCGGTCTGGAGCAACTGTCACCCGAGGACCGCAAAATTGTCGCCCGAGCCCGCCGGTTGGAGCGTTTTCTCACCCAGCCTTTTTTCACGACCGAACAGTTCACCGGCCTCGAAGGCAAACTCGTCAGCCTTGAAGACGCGCTAGACGGCTGCGACCGCATTCTGCGCGATGAATACAAAGACTACCCGGAAAGCGCTCTCTACATGATCGGAACGATCGACGACGCAAGGAGAAAGGTTAAAACCGGCAAGCCTGTAATGAAAGCCAGGTCCGAAACGCAGGCGAAACCAGACCCCGGACCTAAACCGGAGGCCGAACATGCAGCGGCCGACACTCATGAATCTTAAAATTCTCCTGCCCTTCCGAATCTTCGCCGAGAGAACGGGCGTTTCGCGCATAGTTGCGGAGACCAGGGAGGGTTCGTTCGGGATTCTGCCACATCGGCTCGACTGTGTCGCCGCACTTCCCCCGGGGATTCTGGTCTATGAAGACGGAGCCCATGGCGAGGTTTACGTTGCCGTGGATGAAGGGGTGCTGATCAAGACCGGTGCGGACGTGCTCGTCTCCGTGCGCAACGCCATAGCCGGAACGGAGCTCAGCCAACTGCGCGAGGCGGTGGAGCGCGAGTTTCTGGATCTCGACGAACAGGAACAAAGCACACGGTCGGTGCTGGCGAAAATGGAAAGCGGCTTCATCGGCCGCCTGGCGGGATTTTATCATGAGTGACGAAGCCGACAACCAACCCTCGAAACCGGAGCCACCGCTCAGTCGGGAGGTCGGTGCGAAGGCGCTGCGCAAACTCCGCGCGCAACGCCATGCCAATCGGACTGTCTGGTTTGGCCTGGGCATGATGGGGCTGATTGGCTGGTCGGTTGCGATTCCGACGCTACTCGGCGCGATGCTTGGTCTCTGGCTGGACCGGCGCTATCCGGGAGGGCATTCCTGGACGCTGGCCCTGCTCGTTATGGGCCTGGTCATTGGCTGTTTGAATGCCTGGTATTGGGTAGCAAAGGAAGGCAGGGCAATGCGGGAGGAAGAACAGGAGGATAACGATGAATGAAATGCTGACACTGGCGCTGGCGGGGGTGGCAGGGGTGGTGCTGGGTGCGATTTTCTTCGGCGGCCTTTGGTGGACCGTCCGCAAGGGAGTTTTGTCCAAACAGCCGGCCCTTTGGTTTATCGGCAGCCTGTTAGCGCGGGTGAGCATTGCCCTGACGGGATTTTACTTTGTTTCGGGCGGTCATTGGGACCGGATGCTAGCATGCGTTTTCGGATTTGTGATCACGCATTTCATCGTGACGCGGCTCACCGGTCCCCCGGTCGAACAACACAACTCCCCCGCGGAGGCGTCCCGTCATGCGACTTAGTCCCGACGAGATCATCTTCTGGCAACACGGGTTCCTAAAACTCAACGCTACGATCCTATTCACGTGGGGACTGATGCTCGTACTGGCCGTCGCCTCAAAACTCATTACGCACAGACTTTCCATCGGCCTGAAACGTTCCCGCTGGCAGAACCTTCTCGAAATCATCGTGACCGCTATCGAGAAACAAATCGAAGAGGTAGGTCTGAGTCAGCCGCGGAAATATCTCGGCTTTCTGGGCACGCTCTTCCTGTTCGTCGGCGCAGCCAGCCTATGCACCGTCATTCCCGGCTATGAGTCGCCGACAGGCTCGCTCTCAACCACGGCAGCCCTTGCATTATGCGTGTTTGTGGCCGTGCCGCTCTTCGGCATCTGGGAGCGGGGTATGGGCGGGTACCTCACGTCCTATATGAAGCCGACGTTTATCATGCTGCCGTTTAACATCATCAGTGAACTCTCGCGTACACTCGCACTGGCCGTCCGCCTGTTCGGCAACATGATGAGCGGGGCAATGATTATCGGTATTCTGCTGACTATTACCCCTTTTCTCTTCCCGATCGTCATGACGTTGCTCGGCCTGCTCACCGGCATGGTGCAAGCCTACATCTTCTTTATCCTGGCCACGGTATACATCGCGGCCGGCACGCGAGTCCGTAAGTCCACGGCCGAACCCAAGGTAAACATTGAAGCATGAACTGCGACAACACAAGGAGATACTATGGATAACATGACAATCATCGCGGTGGCATCAATTGTCACTGCCGGCATTACCACCGCTTTTGGCACCATGGGTCCGGCACTGGGCGAAGGGAGGGCGGTTTCGACCGCGCTGAGTTCGCTGGCCCAGCAGCCAGACGCTTCCGCCACCATTACCCGCACGCTGTTCGTGGGCCTGGCAATGATAGAGTCCACGGCCATCTACTGCTTTGTGGTCTCGATGATTCTCATCTTCGCCAACCCGTTCTGGAACCACGCTATCGCGCAAGCCACAGGAAAGTAGGCCTATGTTAATCGACTGGTTTACCATCCTTGCACAGGCGATCAACTTTATGCTCCTGGTGTGGTTGATGAAGCGATTTCTCTACAAGCCCATCCTGCATGCCATCGATGAGCGGGAGAAGCGTATCACGAAGGAACTGGCCGATGCCGACACGAAAAGGAGCGAGGCCGAAAAGGAGCGCGAAAGGTTTCAGAAAAAGAACGAGGACTTTGACCGGCACCGTGATGAACTCCTCAGTAAGGTCAACAACGAGGCAAAGAGCGAACGTCAGCGTCTTCTCGATGAAGCGCGGCAGGCAGCCGACGTCCTGCGCACCAAACGACAGGACGCGTTGAAACGCGAACAACAGAGCTTGAACGATGAGATCACCCGTCGAACCCGTAGGGAAGTTTTTGCCATCGCGCGAAAGACGCTGACGGATCTCTCCGGGACAAGTCTCGAAGAAGTCATCAGCGAGGTGTTCATACGCAGAGTCCGAGAGTTGAACAATGAGACCAGGGAAGACCTCGCCACGGCCCTGAAAACATCCTCCGAGCCGGTGCTCGTGCGGAGCGCCTTTGAGTTGCCCTCGGAGCAAAGAAGTGCGATACAACGTGCGCTCAATGAAGAATTCTCGATTGAAATCCAAGTCCGTTTCGAGAGCACGCCGGAGGTGATAAGCGGCATCGAACTCACCTCGAACGGACGGAAGGTCTCCTGGAGCATTGCGGACTATCTCACTTCACTGGAAGAGAGCATTGATGAACTGTTGAAAGAGCAGTCCAGACCTGAGGTTCAATCTGAAGCCAAAGCCGCGCTTAAACCGGAGTCCGGGACTAAATCTACCGCGCTCGAGGAGCACAAATGAGCACGCGGCCCGATTCCTTGCAAACTGTCTTCGACCGCGCGTTCGCCGACCTAAGCCAGGGGCGCAAAGCCTTCACGCCCCAACTGACGCCGCACGAGGTGGGCACGATCACCAACGTCTCCACGGGTATCGCCCGCGTCTGTGGCCTTCCCGGTGTGGGCTTCGAGGAACTGGTGAAATTTCCCGGCGATGTGCTCGGCATTGCGTTCAACGTGGACGCGGAGGAAATCGGCGTCGTTCTGCTCGGCGAATACTGGCATCTTCACGCGGGAGATGAAGTCCAGCGCACGGGTCGGGTCATGGATGTGGCTGTTGGCGATGGACTGCTGGGGCGGGTCATCGACCCGCTTGGTCGGCCACTCGATGGCAACGGGCCGGTGATTGCAAACCGGCGCCTCCCCATCGAACGCCCGGCCGCGGCAATCATGGACCGCTCACCCGTCACGGTGCCGCTCCAGACCGGCCTCAAAGTCCTCGATGCGCTCATTCCTGTTGGGCGCGGCCAGCGCGAGCTGATTCTCGGCGACCGCCAGACGGGCAAAACCGCAATTGCGATCGATATCATTCTCAATCAGCGTGATCACGATGTGCTGTGCGTTTATTGCGCCATTGGTCAACGCGGGTCCGCCGTCGCGAAGGCCGTCGCAATCCTGCGGGAAAAAGGAGCTATGGATTACACGGTCCTGGTCGTAACCGAGGGCAACGACGCGCCGGGCCTTGCTTACATCGCTCCTTACGCCGCGA
>DHVP01000031.1:0-91076 GCA_002412715.1 Deltaproteobacteria bacterium UBA5205 | reverse complement strand
CCCGGCGACATCTTTTATATCCACTCGCGGTTGCTCGAACGCGCGACGCACTTACGTAAGGAACTCGGCGGCGGGTCCCTGACCGCCCTGCCGGTTATCGAAACCGAGGCGCAAAATATTTCCGCCTACATTCCGACCAATCTGATCTCAATCACCGATGGGCAGGTCTACCTCTCCCCTTCATTGTTCGAACTGGGCGTGCTGCCCGCAGTCGATGTCGGCAAGTCCGTTTCGCGGGTTGGGGGCAAGGCACAACGGGCGGCCTACCGGGCCGTGGCGGGCGATCTCAAGCTTGCCTACTCACAGTTTGAGGAGCTCGAGACCTTTGCCCGGTTCGGCGCCCGACTGGACGAAGATAGCCTCAAGATCCTGGAGCATGGACGGCGCGTTCGGGCCTGCCTCAAGCAGCCGGAATTCACCCCGGTGTCCCTGCCTGCGCAAATCTCCGTGCTGCTCGCATTAACCGCCGAACTCTTCGACGACGTGCCGATTGACCGGATGACCGATGCCGAGCAGGCCGTCCGCGACGCGGCCGCGAAGATCCCGGAGAACGTGATCGAGCGATTGGATACCGCTGAAAAATTGAGCGACGAGGATCATGAAACGATTATCCAAATCGCTCTCAAAACACTGGCCGACTTCCGGCCTCAACCTGAGCCCGAGGAGAAGTCATGAGCGAGACCACGGCGAACCTGCGGCGAAAGATCGACAGCGCTGGAAATCTCCAATCCGTCGTCCGCACCATGAAAGCCCTGGCGGCTTCGAGTATCGGCCAATTCGAGCAATCGGTGCGCGCGTTGGCCGATTACTATTCCGCGGTCGAGCTGGGGTTGGGTGTGTGCTTCCGGCAAGGCGGGCCGGCGCCCTTGATTAGAGAGGCGAAAAGGCAGACAGTTGCGGGTGCGATTGGCGTGGTCGTGTTCGGTTCAGACCAGGGGTTGGTGGGTCAGTTCAATGAAGTGGTAGCCGAATATGCGCTCAAGACGCTGGCGGTTCTGCCGGTCAAGCCCGCGGTCTGGGCCGTGGGTGAGCGCGTTCATGCGCGCCTGGCCGACGCGGGTCTTCCACCCATGGGACTCTTCGCCGTGCCGAACTCTGTCAGAGCGATCACCCCGCTCGTGGGGCAGATTCTCGTGGAGAGCGAGTCGCGCCAAAGGACGGGTATAGCCACGGAACTCCATCTCTTCTACAATCGCCCCACATCCAGGGCGGTTTATGCACCCGTAAGCCGCAGGCTGCTACCGTTAGACGAAACCTGGCGTCGCAAACTGGCCGAGATTCCTTGGCTGACGGGAAAGTTGCCCGAGGTCCTGGGTGGCAGGCCCATGACCTTGCGTGCGCTCGTTCGCGAATATCTTTTCGTCTCGCTCTNNTGGCGGCGATGCAACGCGCCGACAAAAACATCGACGAATTACTGGAATATCTCAATGGGACACTCAATCGTTTGCGCCAGAGCAGCATCGACGAGGAACTGTTCGACGTAATCTCCGGCTTCGAAGCGCTGTCGAACAAGTGACGCGCTCCGCTTCCTTTGAGATTTAGTAATGAACGAGCCGGATTTATTGGAGATTGACCCATGAATAAACTTAGACAGTTCTGGAATAATCTGCGGACGAGCTTCTGGTTTATACCTTCATTGATTGTTGCGGCCAGTATTGTCCTCTCGGCGGCTCTGGTTGAAGTAGATTCCACCTGGAGCGAACAATGGCTTGCACGCTGGCCGCGATTTTTTGGTGGCGGCGCTGAGGGTGCGCGCGGGATATTGTCCACGATTGCCGGGTCGATGATGACTGTGGTGGGGATCACATTTTCGATGACCTTGATGACGTTGATGCTTGCCTCGAGCCAATACACTTCGCGCATCCTGCGAAACTTCATGCGCGACAGCGTCACGCAGATGGCGCTCGGAATCTTCGCCGGCATTTTCGCCTACTGCCTGTTAGTGTTGCGCACCATCCGCAGCGGCGACGAGGGCGAATTTATCCCGAGCCTGGCAGTGTTTTTCGGCATCTTGCTGTCGATGTGCGGCATCGGCGTCCTCATTTTCTTCATTCATCACATCGCTTCTTCGATCCAGGCCTCGAGCATCATTGCATCGGTTGCCGACGAAACCATGGCGGCCGTTGACCGGCTTTTCCCGGGACATCCTGGACAAGGGTCAGTTGAAGACGATGAGGATCAGGCACTGCTTCCTTTGGCAGAGCTCAACTGGCAGGCGGTTCCGGCCCGGAAGTATGGCTACATCCAAAGTGTTGATGACGCGGCGCTCCTGCGCCTGGCACGGGAGCACAATACCATCGTTCGGATGGAACGCGGTGTCGGCGATTTTGTGGTCCATGACACAAAGCTCGCCTCGCTCGCTCTGGAGGACCCGCCGGAAAAAGAGATCATCGCCGCCCTGCAGGCGGCATACAACTTCAGCCGCAACCGCACGCTGGAACAGGATTGTGCTTTCGGCATCAGGCAGATTGTGGATATGGCGTTGCGAGCACTTTCACCCAGTGTCAACGACACCACGACGGCCGTGATGTGCGTAGACTATCTGACGGCGATCCTGGCGCGCCTGGCTTCCCGGACCATCCCTTCATCGCACCGCTATGAGGAAGGCGAACTGAGGGTGATCGCCATCGGGCAGACCTTTGTCAGCCTGGCGGCCGCATCGTTCGATCAAATTAGAGACAGCGCCACAGGCAATGTCGCCATCATGTTACGGATGCTTGACGCGCTTCAAACCATCTCCAGCCTGACGGCCAGTCCGGGCCGGCGTCGGGCGCTCCGTAACCATATGCAATGGATCGCAGAGGCAGCTGAACGCACCCTTGAGTCCCCGCACGACCGCGCACAGTTTGAGAGGCGCCTGGAGAGTGTGCGCAAAGCACTGAACATAGAGGACGAACGATGCACATCAGCATAGCTGTTGAACATGGCTGGTTTGAGTTGAAAGTGGTGCTGACCGCCGGTTGTTATCAGGCGGCGGAACTAAAAACAAACAAGGAGGCAAAAAATGATATTGCAGAGAACCGGCCGGGCCGTAGTCGTGGTTGTATTGACCGTAATGTTTGGCATTGGGCCAGGATGTTCCGATAACACTTCAACAGACAAAACGACAACAAAAACTGACGAAATTGCTACGAAACCGGATAAGACGACGGCGAAGGAAGTGCGACAGGAAACTCAAGACCTGCTTCAGGCACTTAACGGTTATACAGCCGATCAGCGCGACGAAGCTATTCAGAAAACTAAAACAGCCCTGGACGATCTGGATAACCGCATCGATGCACTGGAAACGCGTATTGACAACAACTGGGACCAAATGAATAAAGCCGCACGCGAGAAAGCCCGCGCCGCTCTGAAAGATTTGCGCAAGCAGCGGACGAATGCGGCCGAATGGTACGGCGGCCTGAAAAGCAGTTCCGCCGGTGCCTGGGAGGAAATGAAGAAGGGCTTTTCAGATGCGTACAAGGACTTGTCCGATGCCTGGAAAAAAGCTGAAAAAGAATTTGATTCCGGTAAATAGAACGGCATAGCTCAGGTTATCGCGAACTTGAGCACCCAAATCACTCCAAGGGCCAGGCTGCCTGGATTTCACCGTATCCCTCAAGATGTTGAGGCTCCACCAGATATTGAGGGCATACCCGGTCACACCACGCATTTCTATCGTTCTCTCCTGTTGATCTAATCCCTTGTTATTTCATAAAAAGCCAAAGTATCTGATAATTGTCAGCTCGTTGGCAGGCCATTTGCACTCACCATCAGCATGATTCTACTCATCATACGGATGAAGGTCGTTCCCGCCTCGAACACCACTTCGATTATTGTTTTTGGCAAGTCACGACAGCTCGCAGTTTGTACCGTTCGCGGAGGCATAAGATGACGGACAAAATGAAACTGATCTTCGTTATCACGGTCATTATTTCCACTATTTTCGTTGTGCTGAGTACACCGTTTGCGCTCGATTTTAGCGGGCACGTACTCTCAGCATTTACGCGGGCACTTGGCCTTCATCAGGAGCATGCACCTTCTCCTCTGGCGATACTGTCAATTCCCGGTCTGTTGTATCTTGTATTCAGGCAGCGAAAACACTCATAACTTAGACCTGCACACCTGGCAAGGAAGGATGTCTGGTGGGTGCAGAAAAGGAGGCGCCCGGGAATCATCGGGAGCGAAATCAAGATAAGGAGTAACTGTTGCGAAGAAACAGAACGTATTTCAGCCGTCCCTTTAAGGCTAAAGGTTGCAATAAGGCGAGGATGCTGTGCAGCGCATCCGCCTCTTTCTATGCAACGAGGGCTTGGATCAGGGCCATGCCCGTGGGATCGGAAAGGAGAAGGTTCTGATGCAATAGCCGTCGGGAGGGTTATCAAGCATTGTTTTATGGTTAATAGGATCTAAGGAGATTTCGATGGAAAACATAGCGAAACGGCCAGTCAAGGCCAAAGTGCCCGTGATCCTGATGCTGGCCGGTTTTATCATCGTTGTGGCGGGGATGAAGGCGGCCAGTTCCCTCCTGGTCCCTTTTTTTCTCGCAATGTTTATTGCGATCATTTGCGCTCCGCCATTGTTCTGGCTACAACGCAAGCGCGTACCAAAAGTCATTGCACTTGCTCTCATTCTTGTGGCCATTCTGGTTATAGCATCACTCTTCGGAATATTAATAGGTCCTTCGCTAAATAATTTCCTGAGTTCCCTTCCTGATTATCAAGAGCGATTATCGATTCATATCACTGGTATAATGAGTTGGTTGCACCAAAAGGGCATTAACATCCCGGAAGGAGAGGTGGCTGGTTTCTTCCATCCGGGGTGGGTGATGAACCTGGCGGGAGATATATTATCGACCCTGAGCAGCGTCCTCACGAATGCTTTTCTGATCCTCCTTACGGTCGTGTTCATTCTTCTGGAAACAGAGGAATTTCCGAAGAAATTAAAGACCTTGTTAAGAAACCCGGAGAGGTCGCTGGCTACCATCGAAAAATTCAGCGAGAACGCCAAGCGCTACCTGGT
The DNA here is from genome assembly GCA_002412715.1 of Deltaproteobacteria bacterium UBA5205. Taxonomy (GTDB): domain Bacteria; phylum Desulfobacterota; class Syntrophorhabdia; order Syntrophorhabdales; family Syntrophorhabdaceae; genus Delta-02. The sequence continues at coordinate 86,075 of DHVP01000031.1, read as the reverse complement.
CATTAAAACCCTGACGAGCGCCGCCACTGGCCTGGTTATTTGGCTTTGGCTCCTGATCCTCGGGATCGATTATCCGGTGCTCTGGGGAACACTCGCTTTTGTGCTGAATTATGTGCCTAATATTGGCTCAATCATTGCTGCCTTGCCGGCTGTTCTTCTCGCTCTCATCCAGTTGGGTGTGGGCTCCGCCCTTCTTGCAACGCTTGGCTTTGTCGCGGTGAATGTTGTTCTGGGCAATTTTGTAGAACCGAAACTTATGGGTAGAAGCTTGAGTTTATCCGCACTGGTTGTCTTCCTTTCATTGGTCTTTTGGGGATGGGTGCTGGGACCGATTGGCATGATCCTCTCGGTGCCAATGACCAGTCTTGTCAAGATCGCTATGGAAAGTTTTGAAGGTACGCGGGGAATCGCCATCATGCTGGGATCCCGTGCCGAGGCCGACTGAATCGAAAAGTTGGAGCGACAAAAAAATGATTGATACGCGAAGAAAAGAGAGGTCGATGAGATTCAAAAGGCTCAAAAAGTTTCTGAAGAGCTTCAGTCTCCTTTGGCAGGCTCTAAAACAATTCAATGGTGACAATGGCTTTTTTTTATCGTCGGGGATTACCTTTAATATCCTTATCAACCTGATTCCTTTTATTCTCCTGCTATTAGCACTGGTCGGCACTTATCTCTACAACGACCAGGAAGTGCTCAGTCATATTCGTCGCTATTTCAGTAATGTCGCTCCGGCGTTGGATCCAAAGATCATGAAGAACCTTATGGACGTTATTCAGAACCGCCAGATCGTGGGAATCCTGGGATTTGTAGGCGTGCTCTGGTTCTCCACCTGGGTCTTCGCGTCCCTGCGGATCGCTCTCAATATCGTGTTCCGGGCACAGAAGGGCAGGGGAATCTTGCGTGGAATCGCCACTGATGTCGTGATGATCCTTCTGGCTGGGATCCTTCTCCTCGTGAGCATGATTCTTAGTTCCGCAGTCACCTTTCTGCAGGGTTACCAGGGACAGCTACCCGTGGTCATGGGGCCGACCATCCAATGGATCCTGAAATACCTCCTCCCCTTTTTTCTCAGTTATTGTATGTTCTTCCTGATCTATAAGATCATCCCCAATACGAGGGTCGGGTCCAAATCCGCCCTGCAGGCGGCCCTATTTACCGGCCTGCTCTGGGAGCTCGCTAAACATCTTTTTGGCTGGTATATCGTCCATCTAGCCACGTACTCCATTATTTACGGCTCATTAAGCACCCTGGTCATTTTCGTTTTGTGGGTGTATTACTCCGCAACGATCCTCGTCCTTGGAGCTGAGTTCGCTTATTTTTTGGAAGAGGAGCGAAGAAGGCCTGTGGCCTGACAAGGGTGAAGGTTGGATTTGCGTCTATCGATTCCTTTCGAGGCGGACAGGGGGATGGAATCATCGATAGAATGGTGTCATCCACGGGGTAATTTTCTGGCAGAACGGTCGGAACCCGCCCGCCTTGTCGGATAAAACGACGACAGGCACGGGTGTCAAGCCGCTACAGAATAATTGTCTGTTCTGCGACAGACAAAATAGAATGTCTACCGTACCATGAAAGAGGTGACCAATTCCATGCACGAGACGCGAAAAATATGTCTCCGGGCAAGATTCTTATTGGCAGGAACACAAGGTCCCATCAACAGGATCGGGCCAAATCCAGCATGGCAGATCGCGTAGAAGTGACTATGGAGGTATATGATGGTGGAGAGTTTTGAAAGACAAGTCCAGACCATGGCCCTTCCTGCATTCAACATGCATAGGACATTAAGATTCAAGGAGAGGGATCTCAATGAGGTTGTGAGAACACTGGAGAGTGTGTTGCCCCGATACATGGACAGTAACATTGACACAAAGGTAATACTCTCGGAACTGGATCTCAGGATCATGGCCGACATTGCCCTTGTGCACCGGGCCTTGATAAATCTTGTAAAGAATTCAATGGATGCAATGCGCGACGGGGGAAGATTCTCAATCGAAACCAGCAGGGTCAATTTCCTGAACGGTTCCGTATCTGACGGTAACGATGATTGTGGCAGCCCATGTGCTTTCATTGCTCTTGCCGATACAGGCGAAGGCATTGACGAGAAAATCAGGGAGAGGATCTTTGAGCCATTTTTTACAACCAAAACAGGTAACGCCAGGGGCCTTGGTCTCCCGATAGCTCATCATATCATCAAGTTGCACGGCGGAAGCATCGATGTAGAGAGCACGGCGGGAAGCGGCACTGCGATAAATGTATATTTGCCTCTTATAAGGTTAGAGTCGAAAACTAGAATATCAATGGCCCTGCCAGACCGTATTACGGGAATCTAATGCCAGTAGAGCGGTTGTGGTCATTAAATGAGGGTATTTTTCGGAGGATGGATAAGCCCGCCATCCTTGTCGCAAAAAGTGCGACAGGCCTTTGTATTCAAAGGCTACAAGATAATCGTTGATTATGCGACATACAGGAAAAGGGGTCTGTTGTATTATTGATTTACGGGCCCGGCGCCAACGGCTCGTTGTTAAACGTATGCCGCACGATGGTATTCATAGAGAATGGCGGATACAGCAAGACCGGTTGAGCTTACGCAGGGGATGAAGACGTTACAGAGTTCGGAATCGACGGGAGTTGAGACACTTTGCGACGGGTCTCAACACGCCTCTGACATCGTGTCGCTCGGAGGATCGGGTATGATGGGGGTGCTGGTCGGGCACCCACAAATAGCGGCTTTGAGTTGAGGAGTATAACGGGGCAACAAAATATCCAAACAAAAGGGGTAGATCATGAAAAGAAAGTCATTTATTTTGGTTCTTATACTCGCCGTGACGACGCTGTCCCTGGGAGGCTGCGGATGCTTCTACCAGCAGATGAAGGGCGAAACACCGCCGCCTGCGCCACCTCCCGTAGTCGTTACACCGCCCGAAACCAAACCTGTGGTTCCTGTGGCTCCGCCCGTTGTCGCGGTGTCGCTGAAGGATATCAATTTCGATTTCGACAAGTACAACATCAGAGAGGGCGATGCTGCGATCCTCAAAGAGAACCTCAACTGGTTCAAGGCACAGGAGAACAGCGGCAAGAAGGTCAGGGTTGAGGGTCACTGCGATGAAAGAGGCACGGTGGAATACAACCTTGTTCTCGGTCAAAAAAGGGCCGACTCCGCGAAGAACTTCCTTGTAACCCTTGGCGCAGACGGCAGGCTTCTTGAAACGATTAGCTACGGGAAGGAGAAACCTCTGGATCCGGCACACAACGAAGAGGCCTGGGCGAAAAATAGAAGGGTCCACTTCCAGCCTATGCAATAATCGGGACGCTCACGAGAGGGAGGACCGCCTGGATCCTCCCTCTCAATCTGCACAGCTGACAGTTAACATAATATCCATTATCAGCATACACGGAAAACCTGACCTCAGGCGGGAACAACAGTATTGTCTTGTTTTTCGGGGAGTTCCATCGATTCGATGATACAACCTCATTTTCTTCAATGATTGTTGTTGACACCAGACCGTAATTCTTCTCTAATATAGTAATAGATTCCCTGCAAACTGATGGCCACCCATATGAATAAAGATATTAGAGACTTATACTCACTTGTTGATCTACGACTTGACAATATAGCTGAAAAGATATTGTTATCAAAGGTAAATGACGATGATGAGGTATACTCCAAGATTCTGTCACATGTTGAGGATATTTTCATTCAGGCTGCCCTCAAGATATCCGGCAACAATATATCCAAAGCTGCCAAGCTTCTTGGGATAAACAGGAACACCCTGAGCAAAAAACTCAGGGTGTCCGAACACAGCACGCAATAAATAAAGAATGGTTACGCGGCGACGTATTTTGCTATAAGGTCGCCGACTTCCTTCGTTCCCATGCCCATTTTGCCGGCTTCCATTGAGGCCAGATCGTTCTTTATCGCCCTTTGAGCGGCATTCTCTATTGACGCCGACGCGTCCGTCAGCGACAGGAACTCGAGCATCATCCCTCCGGCGAGTATCGCCGCTATGGGGTTTATCACATTCTTTCCCGTATATTTCGGTGCAGAGCCGCCGATGGGCTCGTACATTGAGACACCTTCGGGATTGATGTTTCCGCCGCAGGCGACCCCCATGCCTCCCTGAATCATCGCCCCGAGGTCGGTGATTATGTCGCCGAACATGTTATCTGTTACAATTACATCGAACCATTCCGGATTCTTTACCATCCACATGCATGTCGCGTCGACGTGGGCGTAGTCCGTCTTTATGTCCGTGTACTCCGTTGCCACTTCGTAGAAGGCCCGCTCCCAGAGATTGAATGCGAAGGTAAGGACGTTTGTTTTACCGCAAAGAGTAAGTTTCTTCTCCCTGTTTCGCTTCCTTGCATACTCAAAGGCGAATCGCAGGCACCTTTCGACCCCTTTTCGGGTATTGATCGATTCCTGCACCGCAACTTCGTCCTTCGTTCCTTTCTTGAGGACACCGCCGGAACCCGTATAAAGACCTTCGGTGTTTTCCCTTACAACGACAAAATCTATTTCTTTCGGCCCCTTGTCTTTCAAAGGTGTTTCGACGCCCTCGTAGAGCTTGACTGGTCTGAGATTGATGTACTGGTCGAGTTCGAAGCGCGTCCTCAGCAGTATGTCCTTCTCAAGGATGCCCGGCTTTACGTCCGGATGGCCGATTGCACCCAGGTATAGGGCATCGAATTCCCTGAACTCGCTCAGGATGCTGTCAGGCAGGGTCTCGCCCGTCCTCTTATACCGCTCTCCCCCGATGTCGTAGTATGTCAGTTTTAATGAGAAGCCAAACTTCTTTGAAGCAGCCGTAAGAACCTTGATCCCTTCCGCTATGACTTCAGGCCCGGTACCGTCCCCTGGTATGACACCGATATTGAATTCCTTCGACATTGAAACCTCCTGCTGTTTATTTAAAGTGCTTATCGGGCTATCAAAGCCTTCTTTCCGATATCTTTACGGTAGTACATACCATCGAATTCGATGAGACTCACAGCGTCGTAGGCTTTTCGGATTGCCTCTTCATAATTGCGGCCCATCGCCGTAACGCCAAGGACCCGGCCGCCTTCGGTATGGTACTCAGTGCCGACTTTCTTCGTCCCGGCGTGAAAGACCATGACATCATCTCTGCCAGCTAGTTTGCCCAACCCACGAATAACTTTACCTTTTTCTGGCTTTTCCGGATAGCCTCTCGAAGCGATGACAACGCAGACACTTACTCCTTCTTTCCATCTTACCTCTTTTATATCTGCAAGCTTTCCTTCGACACAGGCCGTAAGGACGGGTAAAAGATCGCTTTCCATTTTAAAGATGATGGGCTGTGTTTCCGGGTCGCCAAAACGCGCATTGAATTCGATTACATAGGGTTTGCCCCCCGAGAGCATCAAGCCTCCGTAAAGAACTCCCTTGTACGGGATGTCTTTTTCCCTCATGGCAGCTATCGTTTTGAGCATGATATCACGGCGTATCTCTTCCTCCATAGCGTCATTGAGGAAAGGAATGGGCGTGTAGGCCCCCATCCCGCCGGTATTCGGCCCGAGATCGTTGTCCAAAAGAGGTTTATGGTCCTGAGAGGCCGGCATGGGAAGAATCGTCTTGCCATCGGCAAAGGCCAGGTAGGAGGCCTCGATGCCGGGCAGAAAGTCCTCGATAACCACCTTTCTGCCGGCGTCGCCGTAGATGCCGTTTACCATAAGCTCCTTCAGGACCGATTCACCCTCGGCAACGTCTTTAATGACGTAAGCACCCTTCCCCGCACAGAGTCCGTCCGCTTTAATGACAAAGGGCGCCTGCTTTTCGACTATGTATTTCAGGGCCTTTGCGTGGTCGTCGAAGACCTGAAAAGGCGCGGTGGGGATACCGCTCGCCTTCATAAGCTCTTTTGAGAATATCTTGCTCGCTTCTATGGCTGCGCCTCGCGCCACGGGACCGAAGATGGGTATGCCTTTCTTTTCGAAGGCATCGACAATACCCGCGGCAAGCGGTATTTCCGGTCCGACGACAACAAGATCGACCTTCATCTTTTCTGCAAAATCGATGAGACCTGCCGTATCGGCCACATTCAGATCGTGGCATTCAGCTACGTCGGAGATTCCGCCATTTCCGGGAATGCAGTAGAGCCGGTCCACATCATTTGACCTGGACAGTTTCCAGCAAATAGCATGTTCCCTTCCACCGGATCCGATTACAAGAACGTTCACAACCAACCTCCGGGATTTATTTAGATTTTCGACAAATAATCGGTGATTGCCCTGTCATAGGCGCTTGTCAGGGCAAAGACCTTCTTAGCAAGGTAGAATCTCAGTTCCTCCGTCGTGGCCCCGTCATTGGCCTTCATGTTTTCGATGACCTTTACATAGTCTTCCGGGTCGACCACGACGGTAACATACTTGAAGTTCTTTGCGGCCGCGCGGATCATGGAGGGGCCGCCGATATCTATATTCTCGATTGCATCTTCAAATGTACACCCTTTGCTTACAACTTCAATGAAGGGGTAGAGGTTGACGACGATCATGTCGATATGGCTGATCCCATGAGTCTTCATCGCCTTCTGGTGTTCCTCGTTGTCCCTGATGTTGAGGATCCCGCCGTGGACCTTCGGGTGCAGTGTTTTCACCCGGCCATCCATGATCTCCGGAAACCCCGTATAAGCGCTGACTTCGATGGGATTCACACCGATGCCTTCCAGGTATTTCTTTGTACCTCCCGTCGACAGTATTTCGACGCCCGCTTTTGCGAGGAACAACGCCAGGTCAGATAAACCCACCTTGCTTGAAACACTGACCACGGCACGCTTTATTTTCATAACACCCTCCTCTAAGCGATATAATCAAGGAATAATCCAGCTAAAAAATTGAGGAAAAAGACCCGTCTGCCGTTCTCTAAGGTCTAATAGTAAATGTTGGATTGTCCCTTTGTCAATATGATTCTATGGCTCGTATGAACCAGGAAGGCACGAGGGAGGTCAGGCTATAACGTAGAAAAGATCGTCGCCGAGCACATAGCTCCTGATGACACCTTCTTTCTCCAGCACCTTCAGCCTGGTTTTTGCCTGGAAATGAGACAGGCCGGTGACCTTGACCATATCATCGAGAGTAAGGGGCCGCCTTCTCAAGGTTTCCACAATGATATTTGTCCATTCCGCCTGGGCCGGCATTTCCGTCGTCTTATCAAAAGAGCAGATGACCTCGCAGGCAGGACCGAAAAGTCCGCATATCGTCGTCAATTCGCTTTCTTCCAGTCTGCCGGCGGTTTCTTCGCTCGGAGGCCGGGTGACCGTGTTCAGCTGTATCTTGTCCACGTTGAGGGTGGCTACGATCTGAGCCATCTTCTTCAATTCATCGCGGTCGTCATTGACGTTCCTGATAAGCATGATCTCAAGCCAGATCTTCTTCGAATATTCTTTCCGGAAGATCATCAAGCCTTCCAGTATCTTTTCTACACTAAGTGAGGGATGGGGCCTGTTGATGCGTTTAAAGACATCCTCGCTGACAGCGTCGAGCGATGGCAGAACGATATCGGCTTCCGCGAGGTCTCTTCGGACATCCTCATCCCAGAGAAGTGAGCCGTTCGTGATGACGGCAACCGGTATGGAGACACTTTTCTTCAACTCCCTGATCATCGCACCCAGATCTGAATTGAGCGTTGGTTCGCCGGACCCTGAAAAAGTAATTATATCGATCGTTTTCCCGGTAGAAACCGTGTCGATCACCTGGCCGGTGACTATCTGCGGATCGTAAAAGCTTCTCCGTCGTATCTCCTTGTCAGTGGTCTTGCCTATTTGACAGTAGATACAGTCGTAGCTGCAATATTTCGGCGGTATGATGTCAACACCAAGCGAAAAACCGAGTCTTCTTGAAGGGACAGGACCGAATACGTGCTTCATATGGTAAGATAATATACAATCTGCCGTCAAATTAGAATAGAAATCCTATCGGTCTTGGGTTGACTTTTTCACAAGAATGTAATAAAAAGAAACACGCAAGGGGCGATTAGCTCAGATGGTTAGAGCGCTGGTCTCACATACCAGAGGTCGTTGGTTCGAATCCAATATCGCCCACCATTTGATCCGTTGGGGGCACAATGTCAGGACATAGCAAATGGAGTTCCATTAAGCATAAAAAAGGCGCGGCCGATGCGAAGCGCGGAAAGATTTTCACGAAACTGATCAGAGAGATAACGACGGCCGCGCGAATAGGTGGAGGCGATCCTGAGTCCAATTCGCGGTTGCGCGTCGCGGTTGACAGTGCCAAAGCGGAGAACATGCCGAAAGACAACATCGAACGGGCCATAAAGAAAGGGACCGGGGCACTCGGCGACTCTGTGGCATATGAAGAATATGTCTACGAAGGTTACGGACCGGGTGGTGTTGCCATCCTTATCGAAGTCCTGACCGACAACAAGAAGCGTACCGCCGCCGAAGTAAGGCATTCTCTTTCAAGGCTGAACGGCAATCTCGGAGAAGCCGGCTGCGTCTCCTGGCTGTTCGGCAAGAAAGGGTTCATGTCATTTGATAAGAAGGTTGTCGACAGCGACAAGATCATGGAACTGGCGCTTGAGGCCGGTGCAGAAGATATCAGTGATGAAGGGGATGAGATCGAGGTCTATACCGATATCTCCAATTTTGAGAATCTTAAAAGAGTTTTTGAAGAAGACAAAATACCCCACATCGTCGCAGAATTGAGTATGGTTCCTCAGAACTATGTCAAGCTCGAAGGCAAGAATGCGGAAACCATGCTCAAACTAATGGAAGCCCTCGAAGATTCCGACGACGTTCAGAAGGTGTATGCTAATTTCGATATAGATGCCGCTGAGATGGAACGGTTGACTTCGTAACGGCTGCAGCTTCGGCAGGCTTTATTTCACGATACTTTGATGCGTTTTACCTCACCGCTTTGTCCGGTCAGGTCCACTTCTTTGCCGTTCAGGTTCAGTTTTACGCCCCCCGCATTACCGATGAGCAGATCGAAATTTTCCTTAGCGTTGAGAACAATGATATCTTCGGAATTAAGCATGAATTCCTTTTTCTCATTCCCGTCGATGACGACACTGACCCACGTCCGTTCGTGGCAGGTAATCATAAGTTTCTTGACGTCGGGGAACTCCGGCAGTGCGGTGGCTTGTTCGCTCTGGGACGCTCTCACGCTAACAGAAGCCGGCTGAGTAACCTGCGTCGGGGAAGATTTTGAAACGGAACGCTCCTTGTATATCTGGTTCAGGACAAAAAAAGCGATTATCAAGACGAATATGAGGGGGTAAAATATGGCTCGTCTTCCAACGCGCCGGGACTGTTGAATGGCCTCTTTTTTTGCCGGAACCTCGGCCATGAATACTTCCTCAACTTTCGGAGCTAGTTCCAAAATATCTTCATTCATATCAAGAAGATGGGCGTATTCCTTGAGGTAGCCTCTCACATACACTTCGTGGGGGAGCACACGCCAGTCCCCATCCTCTATCGCCTGCACCAACGATTTTCTGAGGCAGAGCGAGTCAGAAATGTTTATGACCGTAAGCCCTTTTTCTTCACGCTTCTCTCGGAGAGTCTTACCAATTTTCTGAAGGTCTAATGACATTTATCTATCCTTCATACCTTATCGCTCAAATCGTTCCCGAATTAAGCTTTTGTCGCGCAGACATGGAATGGATTCGAATATAATATTGTATACTTTCCACTTTGTATTTCAAGGACTTTTTTTAACATATCAGAACAAACATGCTTTTTCTATGACATATGTCACAAAAATGTCCTTGTGGAGGCGTTATTCGAAATTAAGGAGAGCGCCCGCCTGGAAAAGCGGGCGCTTATTCCGCAATATGCTCTATTTCATCTCGCTGTGATTCTTCAAGTCTTGCCAATCGTGATTGACATGATCCTGAATCTCGGCAATGAGGTCTTCCGTTAAATGGCGGAACCTGCCCTGCCCTTTAATATATTCGCTAACCGGTCTCAGGGGTTCGGGGCTATAGGTGATTCTGTATCTGCCGTTTTCGACTTCGTACAAAGGAAATATGCCCGTTCTGACCGCAAGCCTGCCATAATGAATAGCCTGGTCCGATGGTATCCGCCAACCCGTAGGGCAAACGGAAAGGACGTGTATGTATGCCGGACCCTTGGTGGCCTTCGCCTTTTTTATCTTTGCCAGGAAATCGAACGGATAGGACGGACAAGCCGTCGCTACATAGGGAATATTATGGGCCGCAGCTATCTTGGGCATGTTTTTCTTCTGGGTCGCCTGTCCGATGCCTTTTTTGCCCGGAGGGCTTGTTGTTGTCATTGCGCCGAAGGGCGTCGATGATGAACGCTGGATCCCCGTATTCATGTACGCCTCATTATCGACACAGATATAGGTGAAATTGTGTCCCCGTTCCATTGCCCCGGAAAGGGCCTGTAGGCCTATATCGCTTGTTCCACCGTCGCCGGCGATGGCAATGACATTAATATCTTTCCTTGCAATCTTTCCTTTATCCATAAGGATCCCGATGCCGGATTCGATGCCGGAGGCAACGGCCGCCGCATTTTCAAAGGCGACATGAATCCAGGGGAGGCGCCATGATGTGGTCGGTAGCGGTGTCGAAATGATTTCCATACATCCTGTTGCCATGGCAATGATCGAATCCCTGCCGAAAACCTTGAGGCCCAGCCTCAGGGCAAGGATCTCTGCACAGCCCTGACAGGCCCTGTGCCCTGAGGTTGCGTATTCAAACTCAGGGTTATCCGTATATCGTTCAAGACTCTTCATTCTCATGATCTCACCCCTATCACGCCGTAGTTCTTATTGTCAGCATGGGATAGCTTTCCCGAAGAAACGACCTGTTCGTAGACCTCCATCAGCTCCTCGGGTTCGACATCTCTTCCACCCAGCCCGAAGATGAAATTCTCCAGTTGGACATTCAACCCGTTGGAAACCACCAGACTCGCCATTTCATTGAAAAGCGGACCGTTCATTGCGCCGCCCGGCATTACGCGCTCCAGCACGACAATTTTCTTCTTATTTTTCAGCACTTCGAAAAGCTCAGCGTCGGGAAAAGGTCTGAAAAGCCTCAGCGAAACAAGGCCAAGCTCCTTTCCTTCCTCTTTGAGGCTGTCTATCGCAGTCTTGATGTTCTCGTTGATCGACCCCAATGCCATGAAGATAGTGTCGGCCTTTTCTGTATTGTATGTTTCCACAAGGTTGTATGTTCTGCCGAATTCCCGGGAGAACTGGTCCATAACCTCCTTGACGACGCTCTTGGAATTCCTGATGGCCATCTCCTGACTGTACTTTGCCTCGGTGTAGAGTTCGGGCATCGCGTAAGCACCCATTGTGACGGGCTTGTCCGGATGGAGGGTGTACAACGGATTATAGGGAGGCAGGAACCGGTCTACGTCTTCCTGCGAAGGGAATTCGATTGGTTCGATGACGTGGCTCAATGAGAATCCATCAAGATTGACCATCATCGGTAGAAGAACGCGCCGATCTTCGGCTATCTTAAAGGCCATTATAATTGAATCTACGACTTCCTGGCCGTTCTCGCAAAAAACCATGACCCATCCCGTATCACGAGCTGCCATGATGTCCGAATGGTCTCCCCAGATGGAAAGCGGCGAAGACAGTGCCCGGTTGACAGCGGCCATGACAATCGGAAGGCGCATGCCCGATGCTATGAAAAGGATCTCATGCATAAGCTCCATGCCCTGGGAACTTGTCGATGTAAATGTGCGGGCGCCCGTCGCGGAAGCGCCGACACAGGCGGACATGGCGGAGTGTTCGGACTCGACGTTGATATAGGCCGCCTCAAGCTCGCCATTGGCGACAAGCTCCGCAAGATGCTCGACTATATGTGTCTGAGGTGTGATGGGATACGCGGCGATCGCCTCGACACGGGCCAACTTTGCCGCAACCGATGCCGCGATGGATACTTCCATGCCTTTTTTCGTGCTCATCGTTCCTCCTCCACCATCGCAATTGCACCTGGTTTGCACTCCTTCGCGCAGATGCCGCACCCTTTGCAATAGTCCAGATCGGCCTCGTAGAAGCCGTCATCCCTCTGACGGATGGCAGCATCAGGACAGAAGAGCCAACAAAGACCACACTTCGTGCATTTTTCCCTGTTCCAGACGGGCTTGGAAGAACGCCAGTCCCCGGTCTTATACTCCATTGCGTTTCCGACATCTTCAATAACACAACCTACTGTTAGTTCATGCCACTTGTATTGATCCATAGGTTTAGCCATAGATCCCCCTTCGTATAGAAAATAAAGAGCTGCGTTGATTTATTTTAACTGTGAATCGATATGTGAAAGTTTGAACAAAATGGTTCATATAAAGTGTTTGATATTTAAGTGGTAGATGATAGCACATTTCCTTCCCTCAATCAACACCATGTTTTACGTTGAATAATGTGAAAACGGGTACATAAAACCCTCGGTAAATCCCTGTCATGAAAACATAATTAATATTGACAAACCGGACAGGTATATTACAATCTATATACGATCAAAAACCTTTTGGGGGGTACTAAATATGCCAATCTACATAATGATCAGCACACTGACGGATGAGGGACGGAAAACGATCAAAAAGCATCCCGAGAGGATCGAGGAAGTCAACCGGGAGATCGAGAGTATGGGTGCAAAGGTCCTTGCCCAGTACGCAGTTCTCGGTCAGTACGATTTTCTCAATATTCTTGAGGCCCCCAACAATGAGGCGATCGCCAAATTATCCATCGAACTCGGATCCAGGGGCACTATCCAGATCATTACGCTGCCTGCAATCCCTGTTGAGGATTTTATCGCGAGAATGGTCTGATCGGTCCCGGTGCTTCTGGGGAAATCAGCCGGGAAAAGTGTATTTCGACGGCAACCTTTCGATTGACAATCGTTCAGGAATAATCTTACATTAAAACCGTGAAAACTATAACATACAAAGATTCAGGTGTTGATATAGCTAAGGCTGATCGTCTCATCGACAATCTCAAGGGGCGCATTAAGGCCACCCATAACGTGAATGTCCTCAATATGATCGGTGGTTTCGCCGCTCTCACCGAGGTACCGAAGTCCTACAAAAACCCCGTCCTGGTGAGTTCAACCGATGGTGTGGGTACAAAGCTGAAGCTTGCCTTCATGTCGGGAAAGCATGACACGGTCGGCATTGACCTCGTGGGCATGAGCGTAAACGACATATTGACCCTCGGGGCCAAACCCCTCTTCTTTCTCGACTATTATGCGTGTGGAAAGATCGATGAAAATGTCTATCCGCAGGTGATCGGGGGCGTCGTCGACGGTTGCCTTCAGGCCGATTGTGCACTCGTGGGAGGGGAAACGGCCGAAATGCCCTCCTTCTATAAAGACGATGAATACGACCTCGCCGGTTTTGCGGTGGGTGTCGTCGAAAAAGACAAGATCATTGACGGTTCGACTATTCAGGCCGGCGACGCTGTTATCGGCCTTCGATCCAATGGCCTTCACAGCAACGGGTATTCCCTGGTAAGAAAACTCCTTTTCGATGTGAAAGATTTTCGCATCGATGAAGCGATCCCGGGTCTATCCGGAAAACTCTACGAGGAATTGCTGAAACCGACCCGAATCTACGTCAAACCCGTACTCGAGATCGTCAACCGCTTCACCGTCAAGGGCATGGCCCACATAACGGGGGGCGGCCTTCCGGGCAATATATCCAGGATTATCCCCGACGGCCTTTGCACGACTCTCCATGTCGATCCCCGCAAAGTCCCGCCGATCTTTCAGGTTCTCATGGAGGCAGGAAATCTCGATATCACCGAAGCCTGCTCGACTTTCAATATGGGGACTGGTTTTGTGCTGATCGTCAACGATCGTGATGCCGAAGATGTCGTTCTGTCGCTCACCAGCTCAGGTGAGACTGCAGCCCGCATCGGCATTATCGAAAAAGCCGCAGGCGATGTCAAAGTAACAGTCGTTTCGGACTAGCACTGTTTATCCTTTTTCAACGGACACTCTTTGCATTTCGGGGTCTTCACACAAAACTGCTGACAGAGCGCTACGATAAGTGCGTGGTATTCGTTAAAGAGATAGGTATCCGAAGGCAGATTGTTCATGAAAAAGGCCTGCACGTCCGAATACCTGTATGATCCGTCATAGAGCCCGTGATTCGTAAGAAAGCGCTTTGTGTAAGCGTCAATCACAAAGATCGGCTTTTCAAGGGCATAAAGAAGGATGCTATCGGCGGTTTCCTCCCCGATCCCCTTGACACCGAGGAGCTGCAGCCGTAATTCAAACAGTTCTTTTTCCTTTAAAACTTCGATAGATGACATGTATTCGTCATGTATAACCTTAATTATATTCTTTAATCTAATTGTTTTTAAATTGTAATATCCTGACGATCTTATGTGCCCTGCCAGAGTTTCGTCTCTTGCGTTATACAGGCTTTCGATATCCAGCAACCCCGCCGATTTCAGGTTTGCAATCGCTTTCTCTACGTTCTTCCAGGAGGTATTCTGGGTGAGGACGGCGCCTACAATGATCTCGAGAGCCGTATCTCCCGGCCACCAGTGCCTTTCCCCGAAATTTTCCAAGAGTATTTCGAAGATCTTAAGAAGTCTCTGCCGCATTTTCCACAATGTAGGAGACCATCTGTAAAATGGCCAACGTCTCGCCGCTATCATTGGTGACGGTGATCTCTATATTGTCCACCTTCTTCCGGGAATGGACCAAGCGGGCCTGTGCGTATATGGTCTCCCCTTCCCTTGCACTCTTTTTGAAGCGAGCGGTGGATTCGACGAGCAGCGCCTTGTAGTCCATGCTGTTTCCGCAGGCACCTCCGACGTGGTCCGCAAAGGTAAAAAGAATGCCGCCATGGATACCCCCGAATACGTTAACATGGTCCTTTGTGACGAGCATCCTTCCCCGTGCCATCCCCTCTTCCACCTCACAAACCTCGATACCGAGGAGACGCCCTACATTGCAGTCATTAAATCTTTGACGGATATCTTCGCATTTGGCCATATCTGATCGTACCGCCTATACCTTATCATAGTTGGCCCAAAATGAGAAAAAGAACTCTTTGATTTTTGCTAGTGCTTGTGTTAAAAAGACTCATATACTCGTTACGGTTCAACTTGCAAGGGAAGTGAAGTGAGAATCTTCCGCTGTCCCGCAACTGTGATGGGATCAAGCAGCGCACGGCGTGAGGCCGGCCACTGTTCCGGAAAAATGGAACGGGAAGGCGCGCTGGCTCGTACCTCCCTCAGTCAGGAAACCTTGGGTTGAATTCTTCGAGAAATTATCCTTACGAGGCATAAGGAGGTTTCCATGGCCCGCAGTCCTTTTCGTTGTTTTCTTTCAGGTATACTTTTATTTGTCCCCCTTTTCGCATTTGCGGAAGAGTCGCCCTACACGCTCGACAGTATCGTTGTCACGGCGACACGGACCGAGTCGAAGATCAAGGAGGTTCCGGCGAACATTTCCATCATCAGCCGGGAGCAGATCGAGGAGAAAGGCACACGGACTCTCACGGACGTATTCAGGGACGAGCAGGGTGTCTTCACACGAAGTCTTCTCGGAAACCCGAAGTATTCGACGATCGACATACGCGGCTTTGGCGAGACCGCGGCTCAAAACTCGCTCTTTCTTATTGACGGCAGACGGGTGAACGAGATCGACATGTCCGGGACCGACCTCATGCAGGTACCCGTGGAGATGATCGAGCGGATCGAGATATACCGGGGACCGGCGAGCGTCCTGTACGGCGACAACGCGATAGGAGGTGCCGTCAATATCATCCTCAAGAAGGGTGAAGGCGCCCCGTCGGTTATTGCAGGTCTCAATACCGGCAGCTACGACCTCTACAACCCTTATCTCGGTGCATCGGGGAGACAAGGCAGACTTTCCTACAACATTCTTACTTCTTCATATGAAACAAGTGGTTACAGACACAATAACGATATCCGCGCCAGAGATGCCTTCGGGTCCTTTTCCTTCGATCTCCCCAGGGATTTCACGGTGAGCGTAAAGGCGGGACACCACAGGGATACCTACGGCCTGCCCGGACCCTTGACCGATGCAGACTTGCACCGGGACGTTTACGACAGGAAGGACTCCAAGACCCCTCTGGACGAAGGTAATACCGAAGACAATTTCATCGATGTCGAGGCATCCGCAAAGCCCTACGAGACCGTTCTTCTTTCCATGGGCGCAGCCTACCGGAAAAGGCACTCTTCCTTTCATTACGACATGGATGGCAATCCCTGGGATTCCATGAGGCGATTTGAGACTATGTCCCTCACACCGAAGATCACGATCAAGGAAAACATTTTTTCGCTGAAGAACACTCTTGTCGGCGGAATCGACTATTACTATTCTCCCAGCCGGAGTAACGATCTCGGCACCGGTACCGATTCCGATACCAACATTAATAAAACGGAATACGGTTTTTACGTGAACGATGAGATTCATATCATGAAAGACCTTCTGTTCAGCGCCGGCTACCGCCTGGCCAAGGTCAAATATGATATCGATTATACCGACAATACCGGGTTCCTGGCTCCGATCAACGATTTTGTCAAGAAGGAAAAGGACGCCTTCCGCTTCGGTCTCAATTACGTCTTCCCGGAGAGAGGAAATATATTCGTCAATTATTCTAAAGGCTTCCGATTCCCGGCTACCGACGAATACTTCAGCCCCTTTGCGACACCGCCGATCAACGAGGCACTGGAACCCCACACGGCAAAAGAGATCGATCTGGGAATCCGGTTTAACTTCGCAAAAAACATCGGCGCCAGCGCGACGGTCTTTTCCGGCCGCCATAAGAACGAGATATACTACAACCCCCTCACGTTTACCAATTCCAACTACGGCAAGACAAAGCGTGAGGGTCTCGAGACGTCGTTTTTCTGGGTCATTGTCCCCGGCCTGAGACTTGATCTCGGCTACACGTACATGGAAGCGAAATTTGACGGAGACGACCTCGACGGGAACCGGGTTCCCATGGTTCCGAGGAATAAACTGACAGGCGCCCTTTCCTTTGCCCTTAATAACCTGACCCTCACTTTCTCGTCGTTATATGCAGGCGACCGCTATATGACGAGCGATATCAGGAATGCCTATCCAGCCCTCGGCGGTTTCACCATTCATGATCTCACGGGAGTCTATACCTGGAAGGGTCTGAAAGTGACGGGCGGGGTCAGAAACCTTTTTGACAGACAATACAGTGAATATGCCGTTATCTCCAACGCGACGGGCGCGAGAAACTATTATCCGTCCCCCGAACGGAATTACATACTGGGGGTACAATATATATACAAGTTCTGAGGAATCCATGTTGCCCGATGATACTATAATAATGTTGAGGGAAAAGCTCGAAAAGGTCTTCGGCGGTCTGCGGCCCGAAGGTATCCTTTTCTCCGGCGGCCTGGACTCTTCCATCGCCGCCGTTCTTTCGGGATGCAAAAAAGGTATCCTCGTGACGCTCGGGGACGATGGGCCTGACCTGGAATATGCCCTTAAGGCCGCTGGTGCGCTGGGGATGGCTCTTACCCACAGGACCGTGCCCGTCGATGAGGCCCTCACCGCGATGCCGCAGGTGATTGCAATACTGCAGAGTTTCGACCCTGCTCTTCCCAATGATCTTGCCGTCTATTTCGCCATTAAAGAGGCGAAATTGATGGGTTTGAAGTCCGTCATGACCGGCGACGGGTCGGATGAGCTTTTCGCCGGTTACTCATACATGGCGTCGATGGAGGACCTGGAGGGATACCTCGCGCACCTGACCCGGGTAATGAGCTTCAATTCAACGTCTCTTGCGCGGCATTTCGATATCGAGGTGCTCCAGCCCTTCCTTCATGAGGAAGTCCTTGATTTTGCCCTCCGGATACGGGGAAAATGGAAGATCAGGAAAGAAAAAGGCAGGGTGCACGGCAAATGGATCTTAAGACGGGCCCTTGAGGGTCTTTTGCCTGACAGCATCCTCTGGCAGGACAAGAGACCCCTTGAAACAGGTTCGGGGATGGCAGGTCTCAATGCAATTCTCGATACCGTCATATCAGACCGCGAATTTGAGGAGAAGAAGCGCTCACGGGGTATGCGCTTCTTCAACAAGGCACATCTTTATTACTACGAGATCTACAGAGAGAAAGTTGGCGACGTCCCCGTCCCGCAGGAAGATGAAAAACCCTGTGAGGGATGCGGCGCGGGAATGAAGCAGGACCGCAGTCATTGCAGGATATGCGGATGGGTAGAGGGGTATGCCTGATGAATGACGATCCGAAACATGTATTTTGTTCCTGGAGCGGTGGCAAGGAAAGTGCCCTGGCGTTGTACAGGGCCATTGGTTCGGGGATTGCCGTGACCCGTCTCGTCAACATGGTAACGGAGGATGGTTCCCACTCCCGCACACACGGCATCGAGGCCGCCCTCCTTTCGCTCCAGGCTAAGGCCATCGGTATCCCCCTTATACAGCGAAAGACGACGTGGGACGGGTACGAGGAGGAGTTCAAGAGCGTACTCTCCGGGTTGAACAACGAGGGTATATCCCAGGGTGTCTTTGGCGATATCGATATGGAGGAGCACAGGGCCTGGGTGGAAAGAGTCTGTTCTGAATGCGCGGTGCGCCCTTCCCTTCCCCTGTGGCTCGCAAAAAGAGACGACCTGCTTTCCGAATTTATAAACAGCGGTTTCAAAGCAGTGATCGTCGCCGTCGATCGAAATTATCTCGATGATACCTGGATCGGCAGGGAAATAGACAGCACATTTGTAAACGACCTCCAATCCCTGCGTGATTCGGTGGACCTATGCGGCGAGAGAGGCGAATACCACAGTTTCGTCTATGACGGCCCCATCTTCCACAGTCCCATCCAATTTGAAAAAGGCGGTGTCCGGTCGGCGCCGGGATATTACTTTCTCGATATCGGTGCATATTCAATAAAGGAAACCCGGTGATCCTGTCTTTCTCAAAGAAGATGACCACCGCTCTGGCCGCCGTTCTGGTCATGGTCGTCGTCGCCCTGGGCCCTGCCCATGCGGCGTCCCCGCAGAGGGCTCAAAAGACGGCAAACCCGCGGCGTATTGTTTCACTGAGCCCGGCCGTTACGGAATCTCTCTATCTTCTGGGACTGGAAAAAAATCTTGTCGGGGTGACCACTTACTGCAGCAGGCCGAAAGAGGCAAAGACCAGGGAAAAAGTGGGAACCATCATGGAACCCAGTTTGGAAAAGATCATGAAACTGCGGCCCGACCTTGTTCTTGCCATGGACCTCACGGACCGCAAAAGCATACAAAAAATGAAAAATCTTGGTCTCAATCTGGTCACTTTCGCCATACCATATACCTTTGAGGGACTCTGCGACGTCTTTGTCGAGATAGGAAGAGTCACCGGCAAGCTTGAGGAGTCGAAGCGCCTCACGGGTATTGCGAAGGCAAAGGTCGCCGCAATCCAAAAAGCCACGGCTCGTCTGCCCAGGCCCCGCGTGCTGGTTCAGATCGGTTCAAAACCCTTCTACGTGGCAACAAAAGACGTGTTCATGGACGACTACATAGATTTTGCCGGGGCGACGAACGTCTTCAGGGACGCCGTCTCGGGCAGCGTGGGCCGGGAAGCGGCGATTGTACGGAACCCTGACGTGATCTTTATCGTAACGATGGGGCTCAACGCCCAGAACGAGCGACTTGCATGGAAGAGGTTCTCGACGGTGAACGCCGTGAAAAACAACAGGATATACCTCATAGATTCCGATGACGTCTGCAGCCCAACCCCGCAAAGCTTCGCCAGATCCCTGGGGGAGATCGCGGCCCTCCTGCACCCTGATGAAGCAAAGGGGTGGAAATGAACCGCAGGCCGATGAGATTCCTCTTGCCGGCGGCCTGCCTCTTTCTCACTGCGGCTGCTGTTACGGCGATGGCCAGCGGATCGGCGGGTATACCCCTCAAAAAGATATTTATGATCATCCTGGACGGGAAAGGGACACCGGAATACGGAATTCTCATGGACATCAGGCTGCCGAGAGTCGTTCTCGGGTTTGCCGTTGGTGGCGCGCTTTCACTTGCCGGTGTCATGCTTCAGGGTATGTTCCGAAACCCCCTTGTCGAGCCCTATACGCTGGGCATATCGGGCGGAGGAGCACTGGGCGCGGCACTGTGCATCGTTTTCAAGCTCCACTATCTCCTCCCCATGACGGCGCTGCCCGCCAGCGGTTTTCTGGGTTCCTGTCTTGTCGTCGTCCCCCTCTACTTCCTGAACATGCGCCAAAACGTACTGCGAATGCAGGGGATTCTCCTGACGGGGGTCATGACGAGCTTCATCTCATCATCCCTGGTATTCCTGATCCTCGCCATATCGAAGACGGATGAACTCCACAGCATCGTCTTCTGGATCATGGGTTCTCTGGAGGAACCAAGCTGGATGC
Source organism: Deltaproteobacteria bacterium UBA5205 (assembly GCA_002412715.1). GTDB lineage: Bacteria > Desulfobacterota > Syntrophorhabdia > Syntrophorhabdales > Syntrophorhabdaceae > Delta-02. Next base: position 65,726 of record DHVP01000031.1, on the reverse strand, counting down.
TTATCCTGATCGTGGCCGCTATTACTCTGGTATGTCTTTTACTCTCCTATTTCTTCGCCCCGGTCCTCAATGCTCTGTCCCTTGGAGAAGAGGAGGCGGTCCACCTGGGCATCGACACGGAACGCGCAAAAAAGCAGCTTTTCCTCATGGCGTCGCTCCTGACGGGGATCAGCGTGTCCCTCACGGGTATCATCGGCTTCGTGGGCCTTATTGTCCCCCATTTCGTCCGGATGATGACCGGTTACGATCACAGGCGACTCTTTATCATATCCTTCCTCACGGGGGCCGGTTTCCTGATTTTTTGCGATACCCTTGCACGCACGGCATTGTCCCCCATTGAACTTCCCGTCGGTGTCATAACGGGGATCCTGGGAGGAAGCGTCTTCATCTATGTCTTGACGAGAAGACATATCTCCGGCCGGTCAGGAGGTTCCCTGTGATAGAAATAAAAGGCCTTACGTCCGGATACGGCCAAAAGACGATTCTCCATGGTGTCGACCTTTCCGTCAAAAAGGGCCAGTTTTTCGGCATCATTGGTCCCAATGGATCGGGGAAAACGACTATTCTCAGGGCCATCACCCGCCTCGTCAAACCCGTGAAGGGGAGCATATTCCTTGATGGTGTCGATATGAAGGATCTTCACTTCAGCGATGTGGCAAAAAAGATCGCCGTCGTCTCGCAAAATATGCCCCTGATCGCCATGACGGTCAGGGAATTCGTGCTCCTCGGCAGGATACCTTATTACAGGAAGCTGCAATTCTACGAGAGGGATGAAGACGCAGCTATAGCCGGGAAGGTTATGGCACTGACGGGCATCGGTCATCTCAAGGACTCGCTTATGTCCGAGATGAGCGCCGGCGAGGTCCAGCTTGCTTTCATCGCCCGCGGTCTTGCGCAGCAACCGAAGGTCCTGCTTCTCGACGAACCGACATCCCATCTTGATATCACGCACCAGGCGGGTGTCCTTGACCTGGTAAAGCGTCTCAACAGACAGGAAGGCCTCACGGTTGTCATCATACTCCATGACCTCAACCTCGCCTCCGAATATTGCGACAGCCTGGCCCTGGTGGACAACGGAAGGATAAAGAAGACCGGCCGTCCGGTCGATGTTCTCGATTACAAGACGATCGAGGATGTGTACAAGACGGTGGTCGTTGTCCGTCAGAACCCCCTGTCCATGAAGCCCTTTGTGATGATCGTTTCGGAGGAGGTCAGAAAAAAATGCGAAAACGGATCCTGATCCTGGGCGGCGCCCGCAGCGGAAAGAGCTCCTTTGCCCTCAGCGCCGCGTCGGCGGCAAAGGGTGAAAAGGCCTTCGTGGCTACCGCCGAAGCGCTGGACGACGAGATGAAGGCCCGCATTGCCAACCACCGCAATGAGCGGGCGGCGGATTGGCGCACCTTTGAAGAACCGGTGGAACTCCCATCGCTCATTAAAAAGATAGGACCGGACCACGGCGTGATCCTCATAGATTGCCTTACCCTCTGGGTCTCGAACGTTATGGTCCGTCACCTGTCCATCGAGGGGTATGCTGCTCGGTTTATCGAGGCGATTTCTGATGATGCCATGCCCGCCCTTTACATCGTTTCCAACGAAGTGGGGCTCGGACTGGTACCTGAGACACCCCTGGGAAGGGAATACAGAGATAACATCGGGCGTCTCAATGCCCGCGTCGCTTCGGCCGCCACGGACGTCTATTTTATGGCCGCCGGGATCCCGATGAAAATAAAGGAGACATGAGCTTGGAAGGAATACGTATTGAAAAGGTAGACCGTAATCTCGAGCGCCTCGCATCGGAGCGCCTTGACAGTCTCACAAAGCCCCGGGGAAGCCTGGGAAGGCTTGAGGAATTCGCGCAGAGGATAGTCGCCATCACGGGCGAGAAGATGCCCCCTCTTTTCGCGAAAAAGGCCATCTTTACCTTTGCGGGCGACCATGGTGTTGTCGATGAAGGGGTTTCCCTCTTTCCAAAAGAGGTGACCGTGCAGATGGTCCGGAACTTTCTGGATGGCGGTGCGGGCATAAACGTCCTCGCCCGCCACGCAGGCGCCGAGATCATCGTCGTCGACATCGGCGTAGACTATGATTTCGATGACGTTCCGGGACTCATCTGCAGGAAAGTAGTCCGGGGCACGAAGAACATGAGAAAGGAAGCGGCCATGACCAGGCAGGAAGCCGCCCGTACCATCCAGACCGGCATCGAGCTGGCAAGGCAGTACGCCGACGAAGGTTATCGCCTCTTTGGCACCGGCGATATGGGTATCGGGAACACGACACCATCGAGCGCAATTGCCTCGGTCATGACCGGAGCATCACCCACGGACGTCACAGGAAAAGGCACCGGAATCAGCGACGATTCCCTGCGTCATAAGATCACCGTCATCGAAGACGCAATAGCCGTCAACAAACCCGATCCCTCTGACCCGGTCGGTGTCCTTGCCAGGGTCGGTGGCGCGGAGATCGGCGGCATAGCAGGTCTCATTCTCGGTGCGGCATCACGAAGGATACCCGTCGTCATCGACGGCCTGATATCGACGGCCGGCGCGATCATCGCCTATTCCATCGAGCCCGCCGTAGGTGATTACATGTTTGCCGCCCACAATTCTGTCGAAATAGGACATGGCATCATGCTGAGGTCAATGGATCTCAAGCCCGTTCTCGACATGGGCCTTCGGCTCGGCGAAGGAACGGGAGCCGCCCTTGCCATGTCACTCATCGAAGCAGGCCTCAAGATATACCGCGAAATGGCGACGTTCGACGAAGCGGGTGTATCGAAGGAGCTGTCCTGAAGCATGAAACGGGTACTCGCAGCTTTCCAGTTCCTGACGATCATCCCCATACACATTACGGGAGAACTTCCCGAAAGAGATATCGCGTCCTCTTCGGTATTCTTCCCTCTCGTAGGATTCTTTCAAGGCGCATTTCTGGCGGCTATTTCCTTCATTTCCCTGAAACTCTTCTCCCCCTCGATTACCTCCGTCCTTGTAATCGCGGCGTATCTTCTCACAAACGGCGGGTTTCACCAGGATGGGCTATCGGATACTTTCGATGCCCTTTCCGTTAAATCCACCGGTGACGCCGAAAAAGACAGTCAAAAAAGGCTTGCCGTCATGCGGGATTCAACCACGGGCCCTATCGGGATCACTGCCATCGCCCTGACACTTCTTTTGAAGTTCATCCTTCTAAAGGAGGTCCTCGAGACCCCCGGGTATATATCTCTCAATCCCGTAGTATTCATCATGCCCGTCATCTCAACGTGGTCCATGACAATGATGATGCCCGGCGCCAGGAGCGCCCGCGACGACGGTCTGGGAAGGATCTTTCTCGGTAAAGTCAAGGCCGCGCACGCCTGTCTGGCAACAGTCCTGCTCCTCTGGCTTTCCTGCCTCATCTACCTGGCGACCGGTCGCCCACCCTATGATAACGCAGCAACTTCAGTCTTTTTCTTCATCCCGGCCACTCTCGCCTGCCTTTGTGCCGGCTATGCATTACGCCGCATGTGCACTTGCAGGTTCGGGGGTTTAACCGGTGATAACCTGGGCATGATACGCGAAATCACGGAAATTGTCCTTCTCTTCGCGGCCGTGCTATGCTTTTGACGATAGAAACGCAGAATCCTTTCCCATTCCGGTCGTCGCCGGAGGCGCGATATGGCAGTAAAGACAGGCGACGATGCAGATTTGTATTGTATGAAAACAGCGGGTTATGCTATAAAAAATCCAACGCCGACGTAGCTCAGAGGCAGAGCAGCTCACTCGTAATGAGCAGGTCGCGGGTTCAATTCCCATCGTCGGCTTAATAATAAAATTAATAAGTTACGAATCAAAGTTAAAGCACTCAAAAGTAAACTTTTCACCGTTTTATACAGCATCTGTACAACGAAAAAACATTTCATAAAAAAAGCCCCGGTTCCCCCGGGGCCTGATCTGTGAGGAAGATCCCTCCTTACGCTGCCTTCTCTTTGCTCACATTCTTTAGCCGCTGAAATGCCTCGTCTTGAATCATGTCAATGTAATCCAGCCGGCCTGATACTTCCATCAGCACAAAACCGAAATCGTCGTCGAGGGCTTCGACGTCTTGGATGTTATGTATCACCTGGACAACACCTCGAACAAACCCGAGGTGAAAGTTTAAACTATCTTCCAGCTCCAGAATGCCCATGTCTTTTACGTTCTTCATTTCGTGTACATCTGTTCTGACGATGCCTTTCTTTTCCATAATACCCTCCTTAAAAGATTAATGCCCAGGAACGCTTAAGGCTCCGTTAAAAGCCTCCCGGCCCTTACGGGTACCGGATTCCTGAGCAAGTCTTCTCTTATGGTTGATACAAAAATAGTCACTTTCGGGTGACCTCCGTTAACGGGTTTTAAGCACCTCCAGAATAACGAAGGTCAAAAAAATTGTCAAGTGCATTCAATACGCCATGCGTTCTTTTATCTGTTCGACGTTCAAGCCACTGTAGACCGACTTCTCAACGTCCGGTTCCTCAAAAAGCGCCTGGTATCTATCCGCCATGCGCTTGACCGCCATATTAACCCTGTTTCTATTCTTGTTGAACATCCGGGCAACTTCGGCGCCACTGAAACCGAAGACGGACACCAGAAGGAAGTATTTCTGATCCTCGGTGAACCTGTCCGGCTTTAACGCCTTCACCCCTTCCTTCCGGGCGTCAAGTGTTTTTAGTATCTTGTCGATCCTTTTCACCGCATTTGCATACATGCAGACTATCGTGTTTTCCTTGACCCCGTACCGTTCGGCAAGCTCCCGGCAGGAGATCTTATTGAAAAACCTTTCAAAGAAAACCTTGCTCTGCGTTAATTCAAAATCATCACTGGTCCAGGGTATTGTCGCCGTGTCCGGGATATCCTCTATATCGAAGTCCCTGACAATTCGGCCCGGTGCTTTTGCCTCGCTGAAACGGGTTTCATGCCCCTGGGGATAGGTTACAATCATATCCTGATAAACACGTTCCATGACGCGGTTGTCTTTCCATAGGAGAGCTTGTACCGCCTTACATGGGGCCTGGCATTGTTCACGATGTTCGCACGTCTCACAGAGCTTTTCCATGGCTTCACCTATTCCGTCTTTGAGTTCATGTTTTCAAGCTGCCGTACCTCGTCAATCGTCAAGAATCCGGCTTCAATAGCAACCTTGTATGACTCGAAGCGGGTCTTTGTATCGGACCGAAGAAAGCCCTGGGTAAGATGCTCGATGAAATATTTCTCCTTTTCTGATTCTGTCAAAAGGCTTTTCCCCATGGCCTGTTCGATCCGGGTTAACCACGGCTGCAAGGTATGGGTGAGGAAAGACCTGTTCTGTTCTGTCACATTGGAATAGGTGGACCGTTCGTAATCCATGACGAGATTCAACGGTACGCGGAACACCCTGGCGATCTCGACAACCGAAAACTTCTGTGATTCGATAAGCTGGCTGTCCTGCGGGGATACTCCAATAGATTGCCATTTCAGATCATTGTCCATGATTGCAACCCGGTGATGTTTCCCCTTGCCGGCGTGTCCCTCGGTCCATGCGGTTCTCAAATCCGATTTACTCTGTGCGTTCAAAGCGTTCGGCGTGGTGATGATCCCGCCCGGTTGCGCGTCATTCTTGAAATAGCTCGATGAATATTCACCTACCGCCTTTGCATACCCGAAGGCGTCACGAAGCAGGGTAAGCGGTTCATAACCGATAATGCCGTCGGCGGACAGTCCCCGGATATGGAGAATGTCGGCCATGGGATACGTTCTCTCGGTGCCGTCGCTCTGGTGTTTATAGACGAGTTCTCTGCCTGATACCTCGACAGTCACCTTGTCCGGGTGTAAGGGCCACAGTGCCACAACCTCGCCGTTCTCCCGCTCTATGTAGCAATAGGCATTCCCTCTAAGGCAAAGATGCCCTACAAGTAGCTCGCGCAACTCGAAGGAGGTCATAAGTGGGTTAGGAGTATCGTGCAGAAGGCGGAACAGCGAAAAGCCCCTGGCACGTTCTTTGTCGCCGTTCTCGAAGCGCTCATAGGTGATAAGGGGTAAAGATGCAATGGCTTCGGTCAAGACTCTGATACAGGCATAGACAGCGGGAATACCCAGGGCCACAGTCTCGTTGATATGGATACCAGACGAAGTTTCCCGGCCCTCGAAGGCGTCAAGGTTCGCCCATGATCTCTTTTTGAAAAACGGAAATTTCATAGTCGTTCTCCTTTTGGGTTAAGGCGGCCCCCGTTATAGGGACCGCCCATCTTGTTGTCTACGCGCGTTCGTCGAGGCCCACGCACCAGGAAAGGCTCTGGCCATTCCTCGGCGTGATAGGAGCGTTCCAGGTCCCCTGTCCGTCGAATCTCAACAGGGCCCGGTAGCTCATGAGGTCATTTGTCCAGCCAGGGATATTCGACTTTTCAAGCCGCATATCGCGCCGGATCCCGATTGCGTACTGTGACGGATCGACAAACATGATATCGTCGGCGTCGCCAAGTGTCGGCATGTGAGAGGTGAACACAACCGGACGGCCCAGGATCTTGAACTGGCCATTCGATTCCGTCATTGCGGGGTAGTAAGAACCAGAGGCCCCTATTGTGATCGTTATCCCCAGGAGCTGCGGTATTGTGTCGTCATTTGCCAACCATATTGCGCGCTGTCTGCCTGCGGGGTACATACGGGCGAACATCCTTGTCAGATTGGTATAGAGGATCGTGTCTTTGAGCTGACCGCTTTCCTTGGCAACACTGATCTTGGCCGGGTCGTTTCTGATCCCCAAAGGCTGCCCGGCGCCCGATCCACCGATGAAATACTGGTCCATCCCGTATCCGATGGAAGTCCGCATTGCCCGGTCAAGCTGCGCCTCAAAGCCCTGGCCGTCTTCCCTGAGTTCGTTGCTGATATCGACGAAGATCGCGCCCTTATTCGCGCCAAGCTGGATTATGCGGAGCTTGCCCGTCTGCTTAGTGCCCGGCCCTTCTTCTGCGATAAACTCCATTTTGAATCCGCCGAAGAGGACACCGCCGGCTTGATTCGCCGCATCCCATCCGGGAATCTTGCGTGTCGCTGATTCCATGGGCCATACCTGAGCCCTGCACCTGATTATCTCACCCTCGATGCTGTCATCAAGCCACTGAGCGGCCAAAGGCTCCGGCACGGAGAAGCCGCCGGTTGCAGGCGTACCCTCGACCATTGAAGCCCGGAAAGCTCTTATTTCTTCCTCGTTGACTTCAAGGGCACGGCCCTGGTTGAACATACCGGCCCATGTCCTGTTTGTGACGGGTCCGCCCACTACCTCGATAATGGAGCGGTCGGCCTTCTTCACGTCCGGCGTGAAGGTCTTGAGGTCTTTCTTTCCGGCGTCGGCCATGTCAAACGCTTCGAGGCGGGCATCAAAGGACCTGATTTCGCCTTTCAGTTCTTCCATTCTCTCGGCATTGTCGCCGGTCTTTGCCAGCTCCGCCAATTCCTCAACCGCTGCCTTTTTTGCTTTTAAAACGTCGTTCTTGTCCATGTTCTTTTCTCCTTTGTGGTTTGTGATTGATCGGTTGATACCGACCGTATTGTCTGCGGGTGCCGCTACCAGGCTGCATTCATAGGGCATCCACTTGGTAGCAATGAAGCCCCGTTTCGTTTTCTGTTTCGAGATAATCTGATATCCGATTGAAAGATTCCGAAGAATGCCGTCCTGAATATCGGTCCACAATGCGTCCTGATTCGCTGACAGCCTTATAGTGCCCTTCAGCTTGCCGTCTGCCACTGTTAACCCTTCAACGACGCCCACGGGCAAGGCAGCGCCATTGTGAGCGCACAACAAGGGCAAGGGTGCCCGGCTCAGGTCCACGGCTTCGGGTGTGTGCTTCAAGACCTCCTCGCCGTCGTACCGTTTAACCGGGTACTCGCTTGACAAGCTGGCCGATACGGTCCGGGTTTCCGCCCGGATACTGCCAATGTCGATTTTAAAATTCCTTTTTTCCATTGTGCTACCGTCCTTTCGTTTGAATTTCAGGGCAAAGAAAAAGGGCGATCCAAGTGATTCAGGCACCTGAATTGCCCCTATTTCTTTCTGTTCGTTCCCTTCCGGGTGGCCACCCTTTAGGAAAACCCTGATTTTATAAAAGATGCCGTCTAAGGCATCAGATCCAGCATATTGAAGGCGTCACCTCCTTTTTCTGATTCCTCAAGGCCCCGTCAAGGGCCATGATCGACGAAACAACCATATCAATCTTTTCCCGGCTCCGTTTCTTTGAAGGCTTTACGTTCCCCGCTGCGTCTGTCTCAACGATCACGTTACTGAAACACCACTTCAAAGCGGGGTTATCGGGAAAGACTATCTTCCGGCTCAATACCAGCTTTTCCATTTCCTTTGACGGCGGGCTCATAGACGCGAAGCCCTGTCCGAATTCCAAGACGGTCAAGCCCATGTCCTCAAGGTCTTTAACGATCTTTGTCGCGCCCCATCTGTCGAAGAGGATTGCTTTAAGGCCGAATTGCTTTGCTATAAACTCGATGCGTCTCAGAATGTACCCGTAATCAATCACCGCGCCCGGTGTCGCCTCGATATACCCTTGCTTATTCCAAAGGTCATAGGGCACGCGATCCGTCTTTGAGCGGGTCTTTATCGCGTCTTCAGGGCACCAGGCATAATGCAGGGTATAGAAGGGCTCGCCTTCGCTCACAGGGACAAAGCAGAGCGACAGGGCGCTTAAGTCCTGCGTACTGGACAGGTCAAGCCCGGCGTAACATTCCCGCCCGGTGAGGTCCGGCAATGCTCCCACGCATTCATCAAAATCGGTTGATGATATCCATTTTGCATCCGGTGACACTCGTTGATTTAAGTAGAGGTTACGGAAAACAGCTTCTTTCGCCGGGATCTTCTTTGCTTGCTCGGCAAATACCCGCATCTCTTCCAGGGATCGAAAGTCATCAAGCGCAGGGTTACAGTCAAACCATACTTGTTCATCCCAGGGATCACAGTCATCGGGTGCCGCATAGACACACCCATAAAAGGCCGGGTCCGGTGGAAGGGTGCCGTCTTCGATCTTCAGGGCATAATCGACCAGTTCGGAAAGGATATGATTCGGGTCCGCGCTCTGCGTACTGATAACGATCATCAAGGGTTCTTTCCGGGCGCCGGTGCCGGTTGTAAGGTTGTCGTAAAGCTCCCGGTCCTTCGATTGTGCCAGCTCGTCATAGACCATAAACGAAGGGCTCAAGCCATGTGCTTTCCTTCCGTCGGCTGTCATTGCCCGGTAAACGCTGCCTGTCGTCGTGTCCGTGATCGTTTTATGGAAGGATTGAATATGGCAGCGGGCCTCGAATTCCGGCACGCTGAAGATGATAGCCTCCATCTCGCGATAGATGATAGCTGCCTGTTCACGGTCACTTGCTGCGGAGAAAACCTGCCCGCGGGGTTCTGATTCAGGCCCCAGGAGGTGACAAAGGGCCAGGGCCGCCGCCAGCGCTGTTTTGCCGTTCTTGCGCGGAAGGGTTATTAATGCTGTACGAACGGCCCTGTTACCCTCATTATCTGTTGCGTAGATTGCCCGGATGATCTCTTTTTGCCAGTCCCGGAGAAGAAGACGCTTACCGGCATGGATACCGGCTGTGATCGGAAGGAATTCACAGAAAGCAATTACCCTGGCAGCCCTCGACAGTCCTTTCTTGTTCCACGGTAGGACCTTTGCCCGGCTTGCCCGCCTCTGCTTGGTTGCCTTCTTAGCTGCTGACTGGATGCCTCGTTTACCCATTTAATAAGTCTCTTTTGCGCTACCAGCGCGGTTATTCTCGCTACCTTTCCGATGATTTTTCGCCTGTGCTGTCTTGATCCCGTGACACTTCCAACACAATGACATAGCATTGCTTTCGCTTGTCAGAGCGCCACCGTCCTTGATCTCCTTAATATGATCGACCATTGCAGCGCGTGTTAACCGTCCTTCCTTCTCGCATTGTTCACACAGCGGGTGTCTGCCTAAGTACCATTGCCTGAAGCGTCGCCATTGCACGGACAGATAGAAAGGGTCTGTTTCCTTCGGTGCCCTGGCCGGTTGATGGTCTTTGCAGTAAGGCGATCCCGGTTCAGCCATGTTCGGGCAAGGGAATGAGGCACAGTATTTGTTTGCTTTCTTCATTAGGCCCATGCACCTTGAGGCATTATCTTGGTTCCCTGCACAATCTTGAATGACAGGGTTTTACCGTTCGGGTTCTCACCCCTAAATGCTTTGGCATCGATGATCTTCGCCTTGCCCTTGTCCAGTGCTACATAAAAGCGGGCCTTATCCAGGGTGTATTGTCCGCCTCGTGCAAGGTCTTCGCCTGACTTCTTCTGCAAGAAGATGATCGCGACGCCCTCCTTCAGCTTGTCGTGGATCTTCTTTATCTCGGCCCCTATCCGCCAGGCGTCGCCGTCGACATTCTCCATGTAGTCGATAATGAATATCTTCTTTTCTTCAGTGATGAGGTCCGCCCAATCATGGCCCCGGCGTATTGCCTTGAATCTCCAATCAGTCAACCGTATATCCCCGTGAAGCTCTAAACGGGTCCTCATTTCGGTGTCGTGCATTTCGGAGTTCATATAGACAACCTCGTGGCGTCCCTGGTTCCGCTTGATGAGGTCGAAGGCGATAGCCGTTTTACCGGATGATTTGGCCCCGGCGAATATGCCTACATTTCCGGGATAAAGTTTGAGCTGTCCAGACAGCAATAAAGGGAGGTCAATATCAAATTCATTCACGGGCGCATGAAGATAGTCGATTATTTCAACGTCGTTCTCTATCAGTCGATAGCATCCACGTTTTGAGCCATAACGTTCAATCAAGGGATTCGGACCTTCGGACAGTCTCCTGAAGGCGACATTGGCAGCGTGTTTGTGACTGGATGTTACTAAGTCCAATTCTCTGTGACTGTCTGTGACCGTGAAGTGACCGGTTGTTACCAATACCCATTGCCGGATTTCCTCAGCGATGTTCCGTTCTCTCCTGGCAGCTCGGTCAAGAGCGCTCTTTATTTTGGCTTCGATCTCTCTTTCAGGGAATGGAGGATTACAGCTACTTGCCAACATTTCAAGCACTTGCCTAACATAATCCGGCTGCGCTCCGCCTTTTATGAGGCAATTCGCAAGGTGGAAAAGGTCTTCATCCCGGCGACCTTCAACGAAATATTGTGACTGGATGGGACTGGATGGTATGTGACTAACTTGCTCTCTATTATATAAAAAGAATTTTTTTAAAAAAGCGGGCAAGGGCGCAGGCGGCATGTCCAGAATGCTGACAAGCCATCTGTAGGGTTTACCCTCGGCATTAATGCTTGGAGGTGCTACGATATACCCGCCGTCGCTTCTTACATCGATATCAAGGCCGTTTACCTTAACGGTGTTCCGGGTCCCTTCCTCATAAGCATAAATCGCGTGCATTCCCCTGGGTGTGTCACTACATGGTGTTTCCCCTTTGGAGTTCTCAAGGAAATAGTCAACCGCGGCCTGGCTGTCAAAATCTAACACCGTGATGCCAGAGATCCGCCCGGTGACAATGCCTACATTTGCCCCCGGATTCCTGCTGTACCATCCGGCGGCCTCATCTTCGGTCGCTTTCCGGTCTTGAAATTCCTTCCAACTGAAAAGCGGTTTCTTGTCGGGACCGACAGGTATCACAGAATAACCGGCCTTCAGATAGTCAAGGGCGTGATTCAGGTTAGTTCCGGCCAACTGTGAGCCTCCGCCCGCATGTCGGGCAATAGATCACCGGGAAAGGGACCAGATACTTCTTGCCGTCTTCCCCGGTCATGTGAACGAAGTACTTTTGCTTGCAGTCTTCACAGGGTTTGCGGAAGGGATTCTTCACGGGGACACCTCGGCGTCTGTCTCGGTCATTCTGGATCTTAACCAGTCAATGAGATCTTCCCGGAGATATCCGCAGCGCTTACCGATCTTTATCCGCTTAGGTCCTTTGCCCTCGCTGTCCAAGTTTGCCATATAGCCCACTGAAAGAAGACCGCCCAGGTAGTAAGATATTTTGTTGCGGCTGATAACGGGTGGAAGGGTTTGTTGAAGTGTTTCAAGGTTGGAATACATTTGGTTAACCTCCTTTGCTTTCATGTTGAAGAAAGGTTAACGCAAATGAATTGGATACGTAAGTTACGAAAAGGAAGATATTTGGAAGGTTTTCGTACTACTTTTTGACGACGCGGCGAAGCGCCCGCGTGTCTGTCAGATCATCCTTGATGCCTAGAATACTATATACATATGCAATGACTTGGAAGAACTGCCCGCCCTTCCCTGCATTGCTCTTGGTATATGAAGAGGGTTTTCCAATATATTCCGCGTAAATGTTTTTGATCTTCTCAATGAAATGATCACTATCCGCATTCTTTCGGCCGGGCCCTTTGTTCTCCGCCTTGTGGTATTTCTCCATGACTTTTATGAATTTCACAAGCGGCTGTATTACTTCTCCTGCTGCCTCTATTTGTTGCACAAGAAAAGATTCTTCGCGTTTTTCAGGTTCCGGTGGGCTTGGTTCGCATTGGACGCATTTTTCGCGGCGGCCGCCCGCGGTCGTAAATGGATGCCCACACTCCGGACAAATCTTCTGTTGATCTGGTTGATAATTCCAAAATGGATCAAGTGTTTCGTCGTACCAAGTTACTGTAACCCCCCTATGAACTGCCCTCAAGCGCCTTAAAGCAAGCCTACAGTCTTTTAAAATGTCCTCACGCGTCGATCTAATCTCCTTCCGTTTAGATTGTTCCAAGAGCATTTTCTTTAACATGCAAAGGCCCTGAAGATAATGTATGAAACTCTTGATATTCTTTTCCGGGGCCTTATTCTTTAAGATCCGCCGGATTTCCTTCTTTTCTTCCTCCGTGAATTGCCATTCGTAATGATTGAGCTCTTCGCCGTTCAGGTCTTTTATTTTAGTTTTTTCCACGATCCACCTCCGGTTTCGGAAAGGGTATCACATTGCTTTCACTGTCCAGGACCGCCGCCGCCTGCCTCAAATGATCCCCGGCAACGTGGCTGTATCTTTCGGTCATGGTCAAGGTGCGGTGCCCCAGGAGTTCCTTCACAACGTAAATGGACACTCCTTTCTGCACAAGCCATGATGCGAACGTATGGCGCATACTGTGAAAGACGATCTTTTGTCGCGGGTCCTCTATCCCCTCGTTCAGTTTCAAATCATCGACAGCCCGCATAAAAGTTTTGCTGATCGTCGTCATATGCTTGATTTTTGCGTATTCGCGCGCCGGGAAAACAAGATCCTTCCCCTGCCCTCTTGCCATGCTTTCGATCTCGGCCCGTACCTTGTCGGTCATATACGCATGGCGGTTATGCCCGGTCTTTGTGTCCTTGATGAAAACGGTTCCATTTTCAAGATTGATATCGGCCCAGGTGAGGTTGAATATTTCCCCGGCCCTGAGCCCCATATGAAGGGAAAACAGCGTGATCCGGTATGTCTCTATGCTCTTTGCCTTGATCGCCGTCAAAAGAGTCTCGGCCTCGTCTTGGGTAAGAAACCGCATCCGGCGGTTATCCAGCTTTACCTTTTTGACTTTACTAACGGGATTCGAGTCGATAAGGCCCCGGTCTATGCCATAATTGAGCACTTGCCGGATCGTTGCAAGGATGATGTTCACGGTTGCCGGTGCAAGCCCCTTTGTGATGCCGGCGGCCTTGATTTCCTCTATATGCCCCTTGTTCACATCGCGCAGCGGGGTATCGCCAATGACAGGCTTTATGTAATAATCGAAAACATACCTTTCCCGGCGGGCCGTATTCGCTGCCTTGTCGGTCTCCGCGAGTTTGATATACTGGTTTTCAAAGAGATCTGAAACGGTTATACCTTCCCTCTTTGCCTTATCCTTCGCGGCCTTCTTTGCCGTTTCCTTTTCTTCGTCGAGCCTTCGCTTTTCCTCGTAAGTCTTTGGGCCGATCCCGGTCTTACGGTTCTGTTTCAATTCGCTGAAAAGCAATCTTGCTCTTTCTTCGGTCCATCCGTCGCTTTCCCAGCCCAGCCCTTCATTTTTCTGTATCCCGTCAAGGCGATAATAGATTGAAAAATATCTATCCTTCTTGATGCCTTTCTTTGATGCCTTCCGCTCCTGGTGCTTCCGGTAGCGTATGCCCTCAGTTAACTTTATCCAGTCCACTTTTCACCCCCTGTTGTGACCTGCTCATTCTTTTGATCAAACCATGTTGTACAGCATCTGTACAGCGTTTTGAGCTTAAATGACGTTTTGTGAAATGATGCCATATGAAAGTTATACGGGATAAGTTATTGAATTGTCAAGCTATTTGTTATGTCACATGAAACTACGTGAAGCTAATGAAAATAGCTCGTAATGAGCAGGTCGCGGGTTCAATTCCCATCGTCGGCTTTTGATCTGCAAGACATCGGACTTTTCAGCGGCTCAATTTATCAAGCGTTTGTCCGGTAATTTAAAGAGTCCAATAACAAGGCCCCTGTTTCCAGGGGCCTTAGCGTTCTTCACGGGCCTTGTTCATTTCCACTCTACGATCTTGTTCGCTCATACTTTATGACCTCGCCTCAGTTATCACAATAGATGATCTGCGCATCATCGCATTGCTGATTTCTGGCAACGAGGTCATCGGTGCCATGTTCCTTCAGATTGGTGCAACCAACATAATAAGGTTGCCACCGTTCGTAACGCGAATACTGCTGCCAAGTTCGCAGCCATATCGACCTCCTGGTGTAATTATTTGGAGGTCTCAATGGCCGTTTCGCCCCCGCCCTGGGGGCACTGGTGTTTGAGCAAGGTCCTGAAGCTTGCCCAGACGCACCGTGAATTTAGAAGAACGCCTGAGATAAGTATACACCATGTACCTCGATTTGTTATCCACGATCTTCAGGTTCCGAGGCTGGGAGCGCGAAGGTAAGGGAGAGAAAAACTGTGAGCATTTTACCGATCGTTGTGTCCAGATCAAAGTCTCCCAGGTCTATGTCATTGGTTAACTTTTCGTAATGTATGAATACCATTTGCGAAAAGGCTTTATTCCATTCGATGACGGCCTCGGGTGATTGAGAGCCCAGTTCCTTACAGTATTGAATGCCGATCTTGATCAGCCCGGGTACGTTTTCGTCGCCATATGGATTGAACAGGAACGCTCCGGTCTGCCGGGTAAGATTATTCATATCAAGGGGATATCCTTCGGCTTCGACACGGGGAATGACTGCCGTAAAGAACCATATACAGCAAACGAATGCGAGTACCCTGTCCCTGGGAAAAGAGCTTGCACCGGGACCCTCAAGCTTCTTTTCCGCCGCCGTCAATGACGGAAACAAAAGACTCAAAACGTCTGCCACTACGGCCATTTCGATCATTTCTTCAGTGTTGCTGCCCGGATTGAGGGCAAATCCATAATTGTGTTGAAGCCTGTCCAGGTCAACGGGTGCCTTACGAAGCAATGCCCCTGTCAGGGGTTTGCCTGTCAGATCCAGCTTACTGACTTTTTCGTTCCAAGTTATCATGGTTCTCCTCACGCTTTACCGGTTTTCGATGATCCAATAATAACCGCAAACATCAAGACTTTTCAATGTTTCGATAGGAGATTGCCATCCGGGAACGGTATCGCGATATCTGCGCTCAGACCGATGACAGAAACGCTTTCCACTCCGTGGCGGAGCGCTTTTTGCTCTTGATGTATGAGCCCTGAATGTTCGCGATGGATTGCTAAACCCCAGGAATGACTTTCGGAAAAATTACCTATCTTCTCTAAAACCCTAACAATCCCTTCAACACTTTGCCGGGTGTTATTAAGCCTTCCTTCTTCTCCGGCGGCGGGGCCTGGTCGCGGGGTTCCCTGTCTGAAGCTGCGCGGCCCGCCATTTCCATCAGTGGGAGCATGGATGTTGATTTGCGCCTCACTTTCACGGCCCAGATCGGATCCTTTGGTTTCGTCGGGTAGACGATGTTCAGTTCGTCACCGTATGCTATGAACTGGATAACGGCACCCTCGGCATCTTTGAAGATGCCCCGGGGGATGGTGCACTGTGTTGTAGACGGGGGCATGACAACCCTTTCCTTGACAAGTTTGCGGACATCTTCATCGGAGAGGAAGCTCATGAGCGAACCGCCCGCCTCCCGCACTTCGCTTGAACTCCAGATGATCATCGTGCCTGTTTTGTCGTCGTGGCCCATGGCCGTCGCGAAATAGCCTGTGGCCGTGGGAATCGAATTCCATTGGAAATTAAAGCTGTCAACGGGGGTACCCTTTGTGAGAGTGAACTCTACGGGCGCCATGAAATCATGACCGTCATCTATGGAGAAACGAATATCAGGGAGATAATTGCCCTGGACAAAATGGCTCCCCACCAGGGAACTGTTCCGTGGGACCTGCTTGCCATCCACCTTGTTCGGCCAATCGGCATATGCCGAGCCGGGACGAGGCGAAGGAGCATTCTGCACGGAGACGGTCCTGCCCTGAAATGCCCTGGCGAATTCGGCAGGATTTGCCTTTTCAGTGTCCAGTACAAAAGGCTGACCGGGTTTCACCG
The DNA here is from genome assembly GCA_002412715.1 of Deltaproteobacteria bacterium UBA5205. GTDB lineage: Bacteria > Desulfobacterota > Syntrophorhabdia > Syntrophorhabdales > Syntrophorhabdaceae > Delta-02. The sequence goes on along the minus strand of DHVP01000031.1, from coordinate 49,249 downwards.
TTTCTGAGCAGCCCCAGTAAACGAGCATGCGCATCTTCGGTTTTTCCACTTTTTCCATCTTCTCCGGCCGTTCCGCGGGTTCCGAACGGGTTGCACGCCCCTGGTCGGGTGTAACAAGCGGCAGTGTCGGGCCCATATTCTGTCCCGGAGGGATGTCATGCGTGGCCTGCGGACCAGCGGGCGGAGATTTTGGTGAATTCACCTGAAGCTGGAGTCTCTTTCCCGACGAGCCGCCGCTTCCACCAAACATACTCCCCATACCCGGAATGCCCATACCCGACATTCCGCCGCCGCCCATCGATCCTGATGGCATGCCCGGGAAACCGCTTTTCTCCGTTGATACACTCATCCAGTAACGTGTAACGGGGGTTTTTTCCGCCGAAACTGCCAGTGTTGTCCATACTGTTAACGTGATCAGGCATAGAATCCCCGACAGCAGGACGCCGCCCGAAAAGATCTTCGCTTTTCCAAACATTCCCCTTCCTCCTATTTTAATCGTGTGCATGCATGATGGAGAGGAACAAACGCGCGCCGGCAACCCCTTGACGTTTGTCCAAGACCAGATTATATGAACGTGGGTTTCAGTGTCAAGAAAATTTGAAGCGGTCACCCCGGTCCCCAGGACTAGCGGCCCGATCCCGAGAATTGTGCTTGACCCCCGGTGCCTTCGTGTTATAATAGCCACTGTACTTTTTGCATACTTATGATGCATCAAGTATCTCACAGCCACCGGATTCAATCCCCCCCGACTGTTACTCCGGTGGCTCTTTTTTCGTAAAAATGCTTCAATGTTCAAGAACCGTCATGAAGCCCCGCCTATCGCCGTCATCCAGGAGTTGATCCGGGATCCGCAGGGTTTTGCCAGGCCCCTTATTTCCTGCTTTACGGCCTTCGCCGGAGTGACGAGACAAAACAATGAGATGCTTGATTTGATATATCGATGGAAAACTTCGGGTCGATGAGCGACGGTCGCGATCTTAACGACCAGTCCATGTCGATCATGACGGAGATTCTTTCACCTGAAACCCTGAAACTTCGAAACGCTCTTTCCCGTTAGGCCGCTTTGAGCTTTCTTTCGATGAGATCTCTCATGAAACTCATCAGACTGAGGTCCGGTTTGGAGAATTGGCCGTCAGCGCCTACGGATTGGCCTTTGTGGACCAGTTTCTCGGTGATCAGGGAAGAAAAGAGTACGACGGGAATATCCTTGAATTCCGGCGCTTCCTTTATCCTCTTGCACAGATGGTATCCATCCATGCCGGGCATCTCGATATCGGTCAATACTATATCGACAAAGTCAGACAGGGAAGAGCCCTGGGCAAGAGCTTTTTCCCGTATGTTGACGAGACAATTCCACGCCTCCTCGCCATTTCCCACCGATTGGACGGTAAAGTGCCCGTTTTCCTCCAGGCGTAATCGCACGTTGTGCCTGATCACGTTGGAATCGTCGGCATGAAGGACCCTGATAGGCCTGTCAAGATTGAATTCCAGAGGCACCGAACCGCCGGCGGGGGCCTTCAGGGCCAGTTCCGGATTCAGTTCCGCTATTGCCTTCTCCAGATCCAAAAGAAAGACCAGGTTCTTTTCCAGCTCGATAACGCCCGTTACGGCGTCACTGACGTCTTCCATGTACCCATCGAGAGGCTTTATATCCTGCCATGTGACGCGATGGATCCTCGTGACCCCCGATACCAGGAAAGCGGTTACTACATTATTGAATTCGGTGATAAGAACATTACACGGTTTGGTTTCAACCCTGGTTTTTCCCAGCCAGATGGCAAGGTCGATGAGCACCACAACCTTGTTGCGGTGATTGAAGAGTCCGGACACCATTCCTTTCTTCGAATCGGGAGGGTTTATCTTGTTCTTAGGTACGGGGATAATCTCAATGACCTTTGCGACGTTGACCCCGTAATAGCCCCGGTAGCCTTCTTCATCAACATACAACTCGAGTATTTCGACCTCGTTGGTCCCCGTTTCGAGAAGAATATTCGACGTTCCCTGAGCCATGACCCCTCCTTGAAGTTCTTTCGGCAAGCCGATGGAATTCATTCCATTACGTGGTTATCGGAAAATATGGAATAATCTTAAAAAACGGCCGGGATGGTTTGAGGGCTGTAAGATTTTTTCTTCAGGGTCCTTTGATCGGGAAAGGGATTTTAATCGCTTCAACGGGGCATTCCGGCGCACAGAAACCGCATTCTTCGCAGAGATCCTCAGCGATACGCGCTTTGCCATCCGCGAGTGTTATGGCACCGGGCGGGCATATTTCAATACAGGTTCCACAGCCTGTGCATTCTTTTTCATCTATAACGGGAATCATCAGAGCACCATCCCTAATCGGTAACCATCATGGATTGCGTTTATAATGCGCCTTGGTTTCTTCGCGTCGCCTATGAAATAGACCTCTTTCGCCACGCTGGATGCTTTTCGGCCCCACACCTCTTCTTCGGGGTAAAAGACAGACATTATAATGCTGTCGGCTTCGACGGCGCTTTCACCTGAAGGGCCAAGGACGCTGACTCGCCCATTTTCGATCGCAACCACCCTGGTACGCTTCATAAAATTGACCTTCTTCTTTTTCATTAACGCCATGTACTGCCAGAAATAGAAGGGATTGACATCTCTGCCGGGTTTTCCGGCTTCATCTATGATCGTAATCTCGTGTTCGCCATGACGCAGCAGGTACACGGCGATGCCGAGGCCGACACCGCTGCCGCCTATGATCGCAACTCTTTGCCCCACCTTCCGGTCTTTCACCATCACATCCTGCGGGGTCAGGACCCCTGTCGACACCCCCTTCATAGCCGGTCCGACGGCTACAACAAGAACATCGGGGGCCTCCTGCGTGACCATCGCCGGATCGCATTCCACGCCGAGCCGGATGGCAACGCCGGCCTTGCGGCAAAGTTCCTCGAGCGTCGCTATGGGCCGCATAAGCTCTATGGCACCGGGATCGACCAGGGAGGCGACAAGGACGTTCCCTCCTAATCTGTCGTTCTTCTCAAAGAGGGTGACCTCGTGTCCCTTTCGCGCCGCCACCTCCGCGCACTGCAGCCCGGCTGGCCCGCCGCCGACGATGGTAATCCTCTTTTTCTTCAAGGCGGGTTTAAACCTGTAATAGCCCCATTCCTCCTCCCCCTCATGCCCCAGGTTGGGACGAACGGAACACATGATCGGCTGGTGATAGTAAAGCCTCGAGAAGCATGCATTACAGGCAATACAGGGAACTATCTCCTTCTCCCTGCCCTGTCTGATCTTGTTGGGGAACTCCGGATCGGCGATCATGGGACGGCACATTTCCACGAAATCTATCTGACCTCCCGCGATCGCTTTCTCGGGAATGTGAGGCACAAACTGCCGAAATGCCATCATAACGGGCACATCAACCGCTTTCTTCACTGCTTCTGCGATATGGAGCCAATGCCCCATCGGAACATCCCTGGTAATGACCGACTGGGAGGATTCATGCCATCCGATGGTGACACTCAGGTAATCAGCTCCGGCCTTCTGGGCTATCCTGAAGCTCTCTACGCTTTCCTCGAAGCTGTTGCCGCCCCGGTCGTCGAGGAGTTCGTGGCCGCACAGCCGGATACCTACGGGCATATCTCCCACTTCGGCCTTTACACCCTCGATGATCTCAACCATCAGCCTGCACCGTGCTTTAAGGTCCCCGCCGTATTCGTCGGCCCTCTTGTTGGTATAGCGCGATATGAAGGTTGAAATGAGATAGCCCACAATACCGGAGAGTTCGATCATGTCAAAACCAGCCTGCCTGGCCCGTTTTGCGGCATCTATATGATCCTTTACCGCCTGTTTTATCTCTGACGCCGTAATTTCCCGCGGAGGTTTGAAATAGGACAACTTTTGCGGAACGATGGAAGGCATGAGACAATAATCGAGCTCGATGCCCCCTTCCCTGCCACAGTGAAGTATCTGAATGCTTGAAAGAGCCCCGTTGGCCCGGATCACATCGGCTATGCGCTTAAGCCCGGGGATAAACCTGTCGTCATTGATCGACATCATCCCCTTGAAGCCCTTGCCCTCCCCTTTCTTATCGGGATAGGCGCCCTGGGTCGTGACAATACCCGCGCCGCCTTTTGCCTGGGCTTCCATGTATGCCACTTCGCGGTCGCTGACATAGCCGTCGCCGTAAGGGAAATTCGTTTCCGTGGCCGCGTACTTGATCCTGTTCCTCGTTACCAGCTTACCGATAGTTCCGGACTGAAAGATATGCGGATATCGTTCCATAATCATCCTGTTCGTTTAGAATGGCGAAGAATACTTTGAAATGAGTATCACACGGTCAAGAATCAAGTCAAGGAGCATTTCACTTTTAAGGAGACTGTCGCACGACCGGGGAAATGTTCCATATATTTCGGGCATAGTCATTGATCGCGCGGTCGCTGGAAAACTTGCCCGACCGGGCGACGTTGAGGATTGCCATCCTTGTCCATGCGTCCCTGTTCCTGTACGCGAGAGAAACCTCTTCCTGGCATGCGATATAGAGAGAATAATCCGCGAGGACGCAGTACCTGTCGCCATCCATTAAAGACTGGACTATGGGCTGGAAGAGCCCGGGTTCCTCGGGTGAGAAGAATCCCGATTGAAGCTGGTGCATCACCTGGGCGAGTTCCTTGTTCTCCTCGATATACTTCTTCGGGTCGTAGTCCTTCCTCAGTTCGAGGACTTCCTCGGCCCTGTGACCGAAAAGGAAAAAGTTCTCCTCCCCCACCTCTTCCCTGATCTCTATATTGGCCCCATCGTAGGTACCTATCGTAAGTGCCCCATTGAGGGCAAATTTCATATTTCCCGTCCCTGATGCTTCGAAACCGGCCGTTGATATCTGTTCGGAAAGGTCGGCGGCAGGCATGGTCACCTCGGCAATCGTCACACCGTAGTTCGGAACGAAGACTACCTGCAGATGGTCCTTTACCATGGGATGCACGGCAATGATCTCGGACACATTGTGTATGAGCTTGATGATAAGCTTGCACATCAGATATCCCGGAGCCGATTTGCCGGAGAAAAGGACGATCCTCGGGACGAAATCCTCGGGCACTCTTCCCTCTCTGAGACGATTGTAAAGGGTGATGACGTGGAAAACATTGAGAAGTTGTCTTTTGTATTCGTGAAATCTTTTTACCTGGCAATCGAGGAGGAAGTCCGGCTCCAGCGTGGAGTTGAAGACCCGTTCCATGGCGGCGCGAAGGCGAAGCTTGTTTTCTCTCTTAATGAAGTTGAACCGGTTCCTGAACCCGGCATCATCCGCCATAGGTTCGAGATTCTTCAATTCATCGAGGTCCCGTGTCCAGCCATCTCCTATTGCCTCGGTGATGAGACTGGAGAGCCCCGGATTTGCATCCAGGAGCCACCGCCTGTGCGTTATCCCATTCGTGACGTTCCTGAACCTCTCGGGGTACATGAGATAAAAATCATTGAAGACATGGCTCTTCAAGAGCTCGCTGTGCAAGCGGGAGACGCCGTTAACCGCATGGCTGCCCACAATGGCGAGCCGCGCCATATTGACGACCTTCCCGCAATCTCCGGTGACGATCCCCATCCGCGCTGCCTTGTCGAATTCTTCGGGAAAGCGGCGGGCTACCTGGATGTGAAACTTCCTGTCCATCTCCTGTATGATCTGGAGGTGCCTGGGAAGAAGATGCCCCATCAGGTCCTCCGACCACGTTTCAAGGGCCTCGGGGAGAATGGTGTGATTCGTGTATGCGATGGTATCCCGCGTCAGCTTGCTGGCAACGTCCCATGGCAACCCTTCATCGTCGACCAGCATTCTCATCATCTCGGGAATCGCGATCGAGGGATGCGTATCATTAAGCTGAATCGCAACTTTGTCGGGTAATGCATTGAAATTACAATAAGACTTTTTAAATCTTCTGAATATGTCGGCGAGGGTTGCCGCCACAAAGAAATACTGTTGTTTCAGTCTGAGTTCTTTCCCCGCAAGAGACAGGTCGTTGGGATAGAGCACCTTGGAGATGTTCTCGCTGTTGTTCTTGTTTTCGACGGCCTTGACATAATCCCCGCTGTTAAAGTAATCGAAGTCGAAATCGCGTGTCGATTTTGCGGCCCAGAGACGCAGCGTATTAACCGTATTTGTATGGAAGCCTGGTACCGGATAGTCGTAGGCCATCGCCAGGATCTCGCTGGTATCCACCCATTCGGTCTTTTTGGCGTGCGTCTCGACCCGTCCATAAAACCGGACCGGGTAGATGAGTTCCGGCCTGGGGAATTCCCACGGGTTGCCGTAGCGCAGCCAGTTGTCCGGCGCCTCGGCCTGATAGCCGTCGACAATCCGCTGTGTGAAGATGCCATACTCGTATCTGATCCCATAACCGTAGCAGGGATAGTCGAGCGTCGCCATTGAATCCATGAAACAGGCCGCGAGCCTTCCCAGGCCGCCGTTGCCGAGGCCTGCGTCCCACTCATATTCAAAGACGTCCTCCAACTTTATGGCCAGAACCTCCATCGCATTTCGATATTCATCCAAAAGATCGATGTTTATCAGGTAATTTTTCAGCAGCCTTCCCATGAGAAATTCCAGGGATAGATAGTAAAGGCGCTTGACGTCCTTCTTGTAGTAACTCTGCTGGGATTCGATCCAGTTCTTAACCAGGCGGGCTCTGACCGAAAGGGCTGTCGCTGTATATTTGTCTCTTTGTGTGGCCGAATACATATCTTTCGACAGTGAATATGTGAGCTGATTTGTCAGGATCTTCCGAAAAAAATCATTCTGATCGCTCCCCTTCCTTATGCTGATGACGTCAGAAGTCTCGCTCATGGTGCATCTCCTTAAAGAGTAATGGCGCCGGAATCCCGGTACCTGTACTTATCGATTATTGTTTCACGTTCTTTAATTCCGGTAAAAAGGAAGTACTGCAACCTTGTGGAACAGAAAGTCGCTGTGCGATCGGAACCACGCCGCAAGGCAATTCCATTGAAAGGTACGGCCATTGTCTGCGGCGGCAATCCTAGCGATCCAGCATAGATTGCGACGGAAACACCTCGCCGAGTGGTCTCACAAAGGTGTAGTTCGTAGTCTCGGTAAGCATGGCATCGCCGACTTCACGTGTGTTGTTGGCTATTATGGAAAAGGGTAAAGCCACGACAGTTGCCGCGAAACCCAGACCAATACTGGCAATCCCGAGAGGCCTCAGCACTATAAGGTCAAAGAGCATTGCATCACCCTTACCGGTTCCCCGGTAGTCAGGCTTCTCCATGTCGTCTCCGGCGAATGCGGGAAGCGCGAACAAACCAAGCGAAAAGGCAGCGACCAGAATAAATATTGCAACTTTTTTCATATGTTACCCCCTTTTCTTCATACCTTTTCTTTTTATAGCACAGCATTTTATCGATTTCAATAAATTTTTGTATAGAATTGTTACATATAACCGGGAACTTGTATGACATGCTTGACTCTCAACAACGCTGCCCCGGCAAATTCACGTGTGAGTCCCATACGTGGTATCAGTTTTATCGAACCGATCGGGCGTTTCCATAAGCGCCACCGGGACAGCAGGAGGTCTTTCAAAAAGTGCTTCAACCACAAGTGGGCTTCTGGCAAACATCCGCACGGAATTGCCACCCTGCCCGACTGGACACGCAGTGGCGCGATGTATAGGTTTCCCTTACGCAAGAACGCGGTGGAAAACTGTCGGGCAAGGCACAGGCGCGGTCCGCTGGTTTCTGCGGCGTCATAAACCCCACGGGGAGGCTGCCATGATCTCATTGAAAGTGAACGGGAAGATGTACGAGGTCGATGCCCTGCCCGACACCCCGTTGTTATGGGTACTGAGGGACGATCTCGGCCTCATGGGAACCAAATACGGGTGTGGTATCGGCCGGTGCGGCTCCTGTACCGTTCATATGGATGGCCAGGCGGTACGGTCCTGTGCAATTCCCGTCGCCTCCGCCGCAGGTAAAGACATCGTGACTATCGAGGGGCTCTCTGCCGGTGGGCTCCATCCGGTACAGAAGGCATGGGTGGAAGAGGACGTCCCTCAATGCGGGTACTGTCAATCGGGCCAGATCATGGCCGCGGCGGCTCTTCTCGCCGCAAACCCCAGACCCGATGACGCCGATATAGATAGGGCCATGTCGGGAATTATCTGCAGATGCGGGACCTACCAGCGCATTCGCCGTGCGATCCACCGCGCAGCTGCCATGCGACAGGGGTGAAAATGAAAAATATCGTCAATGTGCGTCGTAACCGTTTTCTGGAAACATCCCTCGCAGGAGGTCTAATCCTCGCCTTCAGCCTCTCACAAACAGGTCCTTCCCAGCGCTTTGGCTCCTCGATCCCGTCCGGGAGTGAATCCACGCCCGCGGACTTTCTCCGGATAGGCCCCGACGGCACGGTCACCATGATAATTAACAAATCCGAAATGGGTCAGGGGGTCTATACGTCATTACCCATGCTCATCGCGGAGGAACTCGAGTGTGACTGGAAACAGATCAGGGTGGAGCCTGCCCCCGTTGCGGCGGTCTACAATAACCCCCTTACGGGCATGCAGATGACGGGGGGCAGCATGAGCGTTCGTACCGAATGGGAGCGTTTGCGTACCGTCGGCGCTGCTGCCAGGGAAATGCTCCTTGAGGCTGCGGCCGACATCTGGGGGGTCCCAAAGGCTCGTTGCCACGCCGATAATGGGATGGTATTTCACGACAGCGGAAGGAAGCTCTCTTATGGAGAACTTGCCGAAAAGGCCGCCGGGATGCCCGTCCCCCTCAAAGTTCCCCTCAAGGACCCCTCTGCCTTCACGATCATCGGAAAACCCGTGGCGCGCCTTGATGCGAAGACAAAGGTGGACGGCACCGCGGTCTTCGGCCTCGACGTGAAAACCCCCGGAATGTTGACTGCCGTTATTGAGCGGCCACCCTTCTTTGGCGGAACCGTTAAGAGTCTCGATGCCGCAAGGGCTTTGGCCGTTCCCGGCGTCGCCGAGGTGGTCAAGACCGACTCGGGGGTGGCCGTCATCGCTGAAGGATTCTGGGCCGCCATGAAAGGAAGGGATGTGCTGGATATTGCCTGGGACGAAGGGCCTCATACGGAGATCTCAACCAATACTATTCGTCAGCACTATGCCACACTGGCTCAGAACGCCGGGAAAGTGGCCCGCGACAAGGGCAATTTCGGCACGGCCCTGGTATCCGCGGCGCACAGACTCACCGCCTCCTACGAAGTGCCCTACCTCGCCCACGCGAATATGGAACCCCTGAACTGCGCCATAGATCTCAAGGATGACAGGTGTGATATCTGGGTGGGCACACAGGCCCAGACGCTTCACCGCGCCGCCGCCGCCGCCGTTGTCGGCCTTAGGCCCGAACAAGTATTCCTCCACACCACCTATCTTGGCGGTGGTTTCGGAAGGCGGGGAAACCCGCACTCCGATTTTGTCGTCATGGCGGCCGAGGTAGCCCGGGCAATCAAGAAACCCGTAAAAGTTGTCTGGACCCGCGAGGACGATATGAGCGGCGGATACTACCGTCCGTTCTGGTATTCCAGGTTTTCCGCGGGCATCGACAAATCGGGGGACCTGACGGCATGGCACCAGCGGCTCGTCGGACAATCCATCATGACAGGCACTGCCTATGCCCGGCGGCTGATAAAGGACGGGGTTGACGCAACGTCGGTGGATGGCGCAGCCGACATCGCTTACGAGATCCCCAATCTGCTGGTTGACCTTCACAGTCCCGTGGTCGGTGTGCCCGTCCAGTGGTGGCGCTCTGTCGGCCACTCACAGAACGGGTTCATGATCGAGAGCTTCATGGACGAAATAGCGCACGCGACGCGCAGGGACCCCTACCAATTCCGCCGTGCTCTTCTCAAAGACCATCCACGCCATCTCGGTGTCCTCGATCTTGCCGCGCAAAAGGCCGGTTGGGGCAGCCCTCTGCCGTCAGGCCGCGCCCGGGGTATCGCAATGTGCGAATCTTACGGAAGTTTCGTCTCCGAGGTTGCCGAAGTCTCAGTTTCACCGGACGGGAAGGTGATGGTCCATCGGGTGGTCTGTGCGGTAGATTGCGGCCGTACGGTCAATCCCTCCACGATCAACGCCCAGATGGAAGGCAGCATCGCCTTCGGCCTGTCTGCTGCCCTGCATGAGGCCATCACGCTTGAGGACGGCAGAGTCCGGCAGAGCAACTTCGACACCTATCCAGTCCTGCGTATGGATGAGATGCCCCTGATAGAGGTTTATATCGTTGAGAGCAAGGAGGATCCGGGCGGTGTAGGGGAACCGGGCGTGCCGCCCATAGCCCCCGCAGTCGCCAACGCCATTTTCAGCGCCACCGGCCGGCGGATCCGACGGCTGCCGATAGGAACGGTGGTATGAAAAAGATATAGGCAAAACCCTGATAAACTCAAAGCCCCGGCACCACTGAACATGCGCCGCATGAATCAGCATATTTCCTGGACTTTCCTGGCAAAATAAGCATAACGATATCAGGAGCTTCTACAGATGGGGTCGCTGCAAAGGGTCGCTAAGCCGCGGGAAGAAATAATCGAAATCTCTAATAAAACCAAATGCCCCCGGCATGACTCGAACATGCGGCACATGGATTAGGAATCCATTGCTCTATCCACCTGAGCTACGGGGGCAAGTTTAGGTGTTGATTATAAACATTTCTCGGGTCGATTTCAATAAAAACCATTGCTCGCGCCCTGTAGTTGCTTGCTAAGACGTTGTGATCGACTTCGGCTTCGTTGACTTGGGGGTGGAATTCTGGTAATATTGGAGTTCCAGAGAGGTATGTAAGCCTTTCAAGTTATAGTAAGTATATCAAAGCATGTCTCTCGTTTCAAAAGGGAGAACCCTTTCATAAGATGAGCATAAATCCCACATCGACCAGGTTTCGCATTACACACAGGAGGTAACACCATGGGTAAAGTTGAAGTCTTCGAAAACAAACGCCCCGTTCTAGGAATCAACAGCCTTGGAAGGATAGGAAAGCTGACGCTCTGGCACCATGTCGGCCGGAAATACTTTCAGGAAATTATTGTCAATCTCGGTCGTGACGTCGGCAACGGTCTTCCCGCTATAGCCCAGGTCATCGAGAAAGACGCAACGTACGGAAGCATTCACCGTTTTCTCTATGGGATCAAATCGAAGAGGATTATCGAGATCGTCGACGAAAAGAAAGGGAAGCTCCTTATCGACGGCATCCCGGTCACGATCCTCCGCGAAAACCGGAACCCCGCCGAGATCGCGTGGCGGGATCACTCGGTAGACCTCGTCGTTGAGTGCACGGGCAAATTCCAGGACCCGACAATCGCAGCAGATGACAAGGGTGGGGCTCTGAAAGGACACCTGGCGAGCGGCGCAAAGGCAGTTATCAATTCGTCGGCCTTCAAGATAAAGAACAAGGCATTGTCCATTCCCGACGATGCGGTGACGCTCATTTACGGCATCAACCACACAGCTTTTGACTACAAAAAACACAAGATAGTCTCCGCCGCATCGTGCACCACGACGGGCCTTGCACACATGATCAAACCGCTCCTGAACAACGCGGCGACAAGCAAGATCCTCACGGCGTCCATGTCCACGATCCACGCGGTGACCAATTCGCAGAGCATCCTGGACAAGACCCCGAAGGCGGGCGAAAAGGACTTGAGGAAGAATAGAAGCACCCTCAACAACATCATTCTTACGTCCACGAACGCCGCGGCGGCTCTCATTCAGGTCATACCCGAGGTAAAGGATATCGGATTCATGGCGGATTCAATACGGGTGCCGACGAATACGGAATCATTGATCGTTCTCAACCTCACTTTTCAGGTCCGAACCGGCGCAGACGGGAAGAAAGAAGCCGTGACCACCAAAATGCTCAATGACATCTATCAGAGGGCCGCTGATAACGATCCGGAACATCTGGTCATTTTCACCATGGAACAGAACGTCTCCACGGACCTCATCGGAACGGATGCAGCGATCGTCATCGAAGGCCAGTTCAACCACACCAGAACAGCCTTCATCGATGTTGATGTCGCCGGTATCCCCAACGTCCCGGAAGAGCTTCTCAAGGCCGTGCCGCAGGGCAATATGAGAGTTCCCGTTGTCCACGCAAAGATCTTCGGATGGTACGACAACGAATATGGCAGCTACACCAACAGAATGGGCGACCTCGCCGTATACGTGCACAAGAGTATGGCCTAACGGTCAGCTTCACGTTTCCGGAAAAAACAGCGACCCCGATGTAAGTCGGGGTCGTTTTTTATCGATGCTCTCTTTAGCCTTCGTCTTTCGCTTTTGCCCGAACCCGAAACTCGACCGTGAACATTTTTTAAAGCGTTATCTTGTACGACTCTTCTTTTTCGATATTATGTTTCCCGAGATAGACTGCGCCTGTCCAGCCGTCGATGCTGATAAAGTCCCCTCCCTTGATGAGCTTTCCTTCGCAGACGCTGTAGGCCTCGTTTTCGTAAACATGGAGCTTGCTGAAGCCTACGACCCCCACTTTGCTAAGCTGGGGAATGGTAACGGCAGCATGGGAGGTGCCGCCCCCGCGCGCCGTGAGTATGCCTTCCACTTTGAGGATGATTCCTACGTCGTCGGGTACCGTATCGGGTCTGATCAGGATAAGAGGCTCTTTGGTGTCCTCGTGCCTGTACCGTTCTATCTCCTCTTCCGAATAGACCACGCGGCCGGTCAGGGCGCCGCCGCTTACCCCTATACCTATACCGAGCAGAGAATTCTCCAGTTCCGGTTCGTCTTTAAAGGAGAGCACTTTCCCTGCTCCCCGCTGGACCATGTCCCGGGTTTGCAGGATATAGAGACCCTTGGGCGCCGCGTTCTCGAACGTAAATTCGATCTCCTGGTGGTTGAATCGCTTCTCGTAGACCAGGAACTCGGCTATCCGCACCAGTTCGCCGTATATGTCGGGGAAACGTTTCTCAAGAGATATCAACGACTGCCTCTTCTCGGAAACTCTCTGTTTCTCGGATATGGGATATGTCTCCACGAGACCGGATACGATATCGTCGCCCTGCACGCCGAATATAAAATCACCATAGAGGGCAACGTTTTGTGACGAGCCGCGGGGATCACGGGAGAAGATCACGCCCGATCCCGAATTCTCATTGAGGTTCCCGAAAACCATGGCCTGGACGATCACGGCGGTGCCCCACTCATCGGAGACGTGCATCTGATGACGGTAGATCCGGGCCTGCTGGGAATACCACGAGCCGAAGACAAGCATGATCGCTTCCTGGAGTTGTTTGTGGGGATCATTGCTGATGACGATGCCCCGATCCTCCATGGCCTTCTTGTAGGAAAGAGCCAACTGCTTCATCTGCTCAGGTTGGAATTCGATCTTTTTGGTGACGCCATACCGCGATTTGTAGCTGTTCATGACTTCGTCGAAGATGTTCCTTTCGACACCCTGGAACATACCCCATGTCTGCAGGAACCTCCGGTATGAATCCCATGCGGCCCAACGGTATTCCGATGACCTGCTGAGTCCCTCAGCTATCGTTTCATTGAGTCCTACATTCAGGAAAGAGTGCATCATCCCGGGCAAAGAGATGGTGGCCCCGCTTCGCACGGACAACAAAAGAGGGTTACGCGGGTTGCCGAATTTCTTGCCCGTCGCATGTTCCAGTGCCTGGATCTCGCTGAAGATCCGGGCACTGAGATCCTTGAAGATATACTTGTACCCGATGACCGCCTCATATCCTCTGAAAACCTCCGTCGTAATGATGAACCCCGGCGGCACGGGAAAACCAAAGGAGGCCATTTCTTTCAGGAAATACCCTTTGTTCCCGATAAGGACCTGGTTGTCGATCTCTTTTTTCTTTTTGTAAATGGGGGAGATGGTAAGCTCCGGGATATAGGCCATGACAAGGTTCAGGATGTGCCTGTTGTCTTTGAACTTTTCCACTTCCTGACCGAGGGCCTTTATAATGGAGTTTATGAAATTATCGAAGACCTGCAGGCCGAAAGCCGATGCTATGATCGATCGTATGAAGTTCTCGGAATGCCGGTAAACGACTTCGGGCCTGGACTGTCCGTTCTGGCCGCCCTCCCCTTCCCCCTTCGCCGCCATCATCTGCCCGATGATGCTCGGCAGATTCATGGTATGGGAGTCGATGTAGTAATCACGGATAATGTCCTGTATCTGCTTCGAAATGAACTGGAAGATGTCTATATACTGATCGATGGAAAACTGCCGTACCTGCAGGGCGGCGGTGATGTATCTCATTTTCGATACGAGGCCTTCCGTCGCTATGCCGTCCGCATCCAGGGCTTTTACATAGAGCCAGAGGAATTGGTGGATCCTCATGAGGGTGCTCTTGGTAATGAATTTCAGGTTAAGGGACCCGACGAGCTTGTCGAAAAGCATGGTTGCAAGGCTTTCGAGGCGGAATGTCAGCCCCATCGCCTCAAACTTCTCTTCACGGTATGTCCCGTACATGGACGGTATCCCCGCCGCTATATGCCTCTTATGATAGATGTTTTCGAAGTAATCCGTCTTGACCGGCGAGAGGATCTTCCCCTTGAGCGCCGAGAGCATCTCAAGCGTCACCGCAAGACTCGTATAGTGGTCCTTCCTCTTCAGTGCCCGCTTCAATGAGCGTATTCGGGGAACCTCAACCATGCAGGAAATCTCGAGATCTCTCAAGAGGTCAATATGCTGATGGTTATATTTCTTGTAAATGAGCTGGTAGTATCTGAGCATGAGCCTCGCTCTTTGCCGTTCCCTGTCGCTGATCTTGCGTATTCCCTTAACTTCCTTTATGATCCTCGCCGCGTCCCATTCGAGGAAATTTAAGGGGTCTTCCTTTGCGCGTATCAGAAGATTCTTGAAGACTATGTGCAGTTCATCAAAGAATTCGCCTTCATTTTGGACCTGATCGAAAACTTCCTGCGGAAGGTGTGGTTTTATAAACGATTTGTCTCCCGTGGCCCAGTAGCGAAAGATGTCTTCCGTGAAAGGGACGAGAAGACTGTTGCTTTCCACATGCGACTGCTTTCTCAGATAGAATATGAGTTTGTCCTGCCGCACCGAGAGTTCATCGACATTTGTCGAAGTCTCCCGCAACTCGCCCTCGGCGCCAATCTCCGTAAAAAAGATCGGGAAAAGTCTCAGGAGCTGCTTCACCAGATTATAGGAGGGGGTGACGCCGGAATTCAGGAAGGCGGAGATCTCCTTCTGAAAAAGGTCGGTGTCCCTGACGAAGACTCCCTTCAGTTTCAGGTTGATCACGAGGGCGGACAGAAGCCTCTTCGTCCATCGCGGTCTAAACGCGATTATCCTGAGCCACGAGCGGATGTTTTCGATATGCGACGGGTTGGCCCGGATCTGCCAGTCAGCCGTGGATCCCTCGATATCGGGATACTGAAATCCGAAACCGATGAGTTCCTCGATAAAGGCATCCACGAGCGCGTGATTGCTCTGATCGAAAACACCCTTCGCAAGCGTCGTGATGCAATCTATGATCTTTGATTGGTATTGGCTCCGGCCGATGGTCCTCTTCATGGAAGTGAAGACCTTCTTTACAAACTCTTGCAGGTCCTGGTCCTTCGTCTGCTGGAAAAACTTTCCCAGACACCTGTTGATCTCGATGAGTCCCGACGCGTGAATATCGATCAACCCCGGTACGTTCATGACATGAAAGAGAAAGTCGAGCTTGACGAGAAAGCTTCTCCCCGAAAAGATCTCTGATCGCTCCAGGTCGTCGGCAATCAGCAGGTACCCGTTAACGATCTGAAAGTAATCGGGCATATCGAGATAATCCCAGATTGCGGAGTCTGATTGAGACACTCTGCCATGATGGAGGGTATCAAGCCGGTCAAGAAGCTCCTTCATATGGCCGTGGCTCAGGGGAGCGACAAGCTTCAGGAATTCCTGAAGCGCGGCCTCATCCTCATCGTCGGGAGCATACCATTCGCCGGGGTCCGGCTGGGTTGTCCAGAAGTCATAGGTTTCCTGGAAGATGATGTAGAGGAGATCCTTGAGAATATCCCCGCTCACGGAGCAGTTATGTTCCCGAAGAAGGCCCAGGGTCACCTTGAGATATGTGGAGGATTTCCGAAGGAAGGGATGTTCTCCCTTGCGCGCGAATGAAAGGAGCGATGAGAAGACAAAGGAAACGAGGTCCATATTTCTTTCCAGCTTCTCATAGCTTTTCCCGATCACTGTATTGATGAATTCAAAGAGATACCGGACGGCACTGTCCTGGACGCGCTCATCCCTGGAGGTAGAGAAGGTACTCGTGTATATATCGGCAAACAGACGCAGGGCCTCGGGACCGTTTTCAAGGCGGTTGAAATCATAAAAATCGCCGATGGAAAGACTCTTGAGCTGCCCGAGGACATATTCCCAGTTGACAAAGGGGTGGTTCAGCTCGATAAGGAGATCCTCAAGCCGCCTGAGGATGCCGTAATGTCCGTCCATCATCTCCATCAAAACCCGGTATTTCTCCGGGATCTCGACAATTGCCTTCGTTCTTTCTAAATTGATCTCGAGGGCGGTAGATTTGAATGTAGTTGCGTCGGTATTTTCCATGCCAAATAGATTAAAGGAAAAAGGGTAAAGAGTAAAGGGTGAGGTGTAGAAGCCTCACTCTTCCTCTTTCCTTATTATCTCAATCACGGTCACTTCCGGCGGTGTTAGAAAACGTATGGGAGGGCCCCAGGTTCCTGTTCCTCTGCTTACGTACAGCACCGAGTTTTTTTCCAGGGGGTACAAGCCGGCTACCATGGGGAATGAGATGCGGGTTACGTACCTGAAGGGAAAAACCTGTCCTCCGTGAGTATGGCCCGATAATTGGATGTCAAACAGCCCGATGGAGGAATTCTCAACGAGAGGGCGATGTTTCAGAAAGACCGTGAAAAGATTCCGGGGAAGGCCTTCCAAAAGGGACTTCTCCGCGGCGGAAACGCGCTCACCGGTCCTGTGCCCGTTGTCATCGATGCCTGCGATATTGACAATCCCATGCGGCGTCACCGCCTCTTGCCGCAGCATTTTGAATCCCGCCTTCCGGGCAAAATCTTCGGAGATTCCGACACCGGCGTAGAACTCGTGATTGCCCATTATGGCATACTTTCCGTACCGGGGCCTGATATCTCTCAGCAAGTCTGACAGGCCGCTCAGATTATTGATCTGCCCGTCGACGAGGTCTCCCGTGGATACCAGTATGTCCGGTTCAGCCGCCCTGATGGCTTCTACGACCCTCTCCAGCCTGTTCTCCCTGTTGACAAGGCCGAGATGAACATCGGAGATCTGCACTATCGTAAGCCTGTCGATACCTGCGGGCAGCTTTGGTGTTTCGATCCCCACCCTTTCCGTCCGGATGGTCAGCGCCTCGTGGTATCCGTAAGCCACCACAGAGATTGTTGCCGCCACGGGTACAAGGAAAAGCACGAGATTGGAACGCCAGATGCCCGGCAGACTCACCTTGAACACAGACGAAGCGATGATCGTCAAAAACCGGCCGATGTCTATCGCAAGGGAGATAACGAAGAAGATGAAGATAGCGCTCATCCAGATATAGCCCGCGTAAGCGAGCATGCGCGCGACCGATTCCTGTCCGCCCTGTTCAAGGGAACGGACGATCACAGGCATAAAGAGGCAAAAAAGGAACACAAGCACCAGGATACAGCCCGTCAGAGGACGGAAACGAAAAGCATATGATGCCTTGATGAAGACGTACGCATGGAGAGCGGCGTAAAGTGCAAAAAAAGTGATGAAAAACATGCTCATTGAGTGTCCTTGCTTTTGTTTGGATTAGTCATGGAGTATAAGATAAGTACGATCACCGCACCGGGAAAGGGCGCAATACCCTTTTAAATGGTACCCTCCACCTGGAGGATGAAAGTCTTTATTCCGCCTTTTGGATGAGATTCCCTGAGATCCCGAAGATATTCCGACACCTTCGGCAGGTCCTCATCGGTCACAACAGCAGCTATGACGTTGTTCTTGCCCGGCCAGGTATGGGTTGCAAGTTTGGGTTCCGTTTCCGGTCCCACCCCGATTGTATCCTTCCATTTGGTGTAGCCCGGAACTCCGGCCTTTTTCAGCGTAGTCAGCAATTCCTCATCGATAATATCGTTGTATACGATGAAAAGCATCTTCATTTGTCAACCATCCTTTTTCGGGAAATGTCTTTCCTTCATCTCGTCCAGGACGTCATATGCCACAGGGATAACGATGAGCGTGAGAAGCAGCGAGGTAATCAGTCCGCCGATGGTCGCGATCGCCATGGGTGACCGGGTTTCCGCACCCTCGCCGATGCCGATGGCGATGGGCATCATACCCATGATCATGGCAAAGGTGGTCATAAGAATGGGACGCAGCCTCACGGGTCCGGCTTCAAGGAGCGCCTCTTTCCTTGGAGTCCCCCGTCCCCTGAGAATGTTCGTGTAGTCCACGAGCAGGATGGCATTCTTCTTTACGAGGCCCATGAGGAGTATGAGGCCTATTATACTGAAAATGTTGAGGGTTTTCCCGGCAAGGAAGAGCGCCCCAAAAGCACCGATCAGGGAGAAGGGCATGGACAAAAGGACTGTGAAGGGATGAGCAAAGCTCTCAAACTGTGCGGCAAGAACCATATAGGCCATGACAATTCCAAGAATCGCGGCGAAGAGCAGATATTGGAAGGATTCCTTCATCATGTCGGCCTGTCCCTTGTAACTGCCGGAATAGCCGGAAGTCAGTACCCTGGACGATATATCGTCAACCTCTGATTTGGCCTGTCCCAGGGGCTTCTTTTCAAGATTCGCGAAAAGAGTCACCGCCCTCTGCCTGTCAACCCTGCTTATGATGCTCGCACCGCCGCCTTCCTTCAGAGTGACGATATTGGAAAGCATGACGAGCTTTCCGTCCTTTGACCTGACATAGATCTGCCCGATATCGTCGGGGCTTGCCCTGTTCTCCGGGTCAAGCCTGACGCGCACATCATATCGCCTTCCTCTCGCCTCATCCTTGAACTTCGTTATCTCAACCTCGCCGCTCAGGAGAAAGTTCGCCGTTTCCGCAATGGTCGCGACATCGACCCCCAGATCTGCGGCCTTGTCACGATCGATGAAAACACGAACCTCGGGTTTGCCCTTTTCCAGGGAACTATCCAGGTCGACAATCCCCGGCAGTTTGCCAAGCCTCTCCTGGATCTCTTTCGTGTAGTTTTCAAGCTTGTCCAGCTCCAGACCGCGTATGCTGTACATTATGGCGACCTGCCTTCCCTGGCCGCCTATCATGGAGATATTCTCTACCGAGGCTTTCAGCCCGGGTATCTTTCTGAGAACCCTCCTCATTTCAGCCTTAACCTCTTCCTGGCTCTTCCTGCGCTCGGATTTTGGAACGAGGTTTATCGACAGGTTGGCTTTGTTTGTTTCAGCGGTTCGCCCTCCACCCTGAGTATAGAGAACGCTTCTAACCTCAGGAAACTTCCTGACGATTTGTTCGGCCTTCCGGTTCATCAGATCGACCTCATCCACGGAATAATCGATAGGCGTCTGAAGCCTGATGACAAAGCGGCTCTGGTCTTCTGAAGGGGTAAACTCCTTTCCGATGAAGAACATGAAGGAAAGGCCGAGAAAAAAAGTTGCCCCTGCAAAGATGAGGACCTTCATTCGATGGACAAGGGCCCATGCAAGGATGCGCCGGTACCTGCCCTCGAGCTTTTCGTAACACAGCTCGAGCTTTTCAGAAAGTCTCTGCAGATGATGCGAAAGGCGGTAGCGTTCGATGATTCCTGTAACGCTCGCGGGAATTCTCGATGGTTTCCTCGGACTGTTCTTGCCTTTGAGATAGAGGGATGCCAGCATCGGGGTCAAGGTAAAGGAAACAAACCAGGAGACGAGAACGGCAAAGACAACGGTCATACCGAACTGAAAGAAGAACCGTCCGATGATGCCCTTCATGAATGCGACGGGGATGAAGATGACGACGATGGCCAGGGTCGTCGCAGAAACTGCGAGGCCGATCTCCGAGGTCGCAAAAAAAGCCGCCTCTTTGGGCGTCTTCCCGTCTTCTATATGACGCTGTATGTTCTCTATGACAATGATCGCATCATCTATGAGAATACCTATGGACAGCGATAATGCCAGCATGGACATGTTGTTGAAAGTAAAACCGAATGCGTTCATGATGGCGAAGGTTGAAACTACCGATGCCGGGATCGCCAGCGCGCTTATGATCGTAGTCCTGAAATTCCGGAGGAAGAGGAGCACCGCCAAAATGGCGAAGAAGCCGCCGTATATGAGGTGATGCTGGACCTCGTTGATAGACCTCTTGATAAAATTGGACTGGTCGAAGGCTATGGCGAGTTCCATGCCGTTGGGCAAAGACCTCGAGATCTGTTCCAGTTCCTTTTTTATCCTTTCTATGACCTCAACGGTGTTTGTACCGGACTGTTTCTGAATGCCGACGCTGACGGAACTGACCCCGTTGTAGCGGGCGATGGTCCTCTTTTCTTCCATGCCGTCCTCGGCGCGTCCGATGTCACGGAGCCGTACCGGTGTTCCCTTATAATAACCCACGACCATTTCATTGAATTGCTGGATCGTCGGAAACTCGCCCTTGACCTTGACGGTATATTCCTTGGTACCGCTTTCGATCCTCCCGCCCGGCAGTTCTATATTTTCCCGCTGAAGGGACTTCATAACATCATGTGCGGTTACCCCATAAGATCGCAGCTTGTCGTTATCGAGCCAGACCCTTGCCTGCCGCAGCCTCATACCGTAAAGGCGTATCGCCCCTACCCCGTTTATCCTCTGGAGTTGTTCCTTGAGGATCTCGTCGGCATACGTCGAAAGATCCCGAACAGATTTTTGTCCGTGCAGGGCAAGCCAGAGAACGGGTGTAGCGTCGGGATCGACCTTTTCCACAACCGGTTCATCGATATCATTGGGGAGTTTCTTACGTATGACGGATATTTTTTCCCGAACATCCTGAACGGCAAGATCGATGTCCTTTTCGAGGACGAACTCGACGACGATATTCGATGCACCTTCAGTACTCGACGAGGTGATCGTCTTTACACCACTGATGGTGTTGACGGACTCCTCTATCTTGTCAGTAACGTCAATGTCCATGATCTCGGGGCTAGCCCCCTTGAGCGTGGTTGAAATATTGACGATGGGAAGGTCAATCCTGGGGAATAGATCGACGCCAATGCCGGGATAGCTCACAATGCCGAGAACGACAAGTGCCATAACGAGCATTGTCGCGAAAACGGGTCTTTTGATGGATGTATCGGAAAGCCACATAGATCAGCGCGTGACCATCATGGCGTGAAGCCCCTGAGTTACTATCATTTCTGTTCCCTGTTGTCCTTTGCCGCCGGTTTATTGTTCTCGTCCCGCTGAGACTTCTGAGCCGCTACCTTTGCGCCTTCCGACAGGCTTTGCTGTCCTGCGACGACAACGATCTCACCGGCCTTCAATCCCTGCGTAATCTCCATGAATTCCCCGTACTTGTTACCGAGCTTCACCGGCCGTTCTTTTGCGGTATTTCCCTCGATAACAAAAAGGCGGATTTTCTCTCCCTCGTACAGAAGCGCCGTGACGGGAACGACGACCATATCCTGCAGATCTCCCGTGTAGAGAAGGACCTTCGCAAACAGTCCCGGTTTAAGCTCATCCCGCGTATTGGGAATGAGGGCCTCCACCGTAAGGCTTCTGGTTTTCTCCTCCAGACTGGGAAAGACGATGGAGACCTTTCCGATGAATTCCCGGCCGGCATAGGCGTCAACCCTGACATTCACATCCTGCCCGACCTTTATCCTGCCGATATCGCGCTCAGCGACCGAAAAGCGCAGTTTCAGCGGGTCCGGCTGAATGAGGATGACCATCGGCGTGCCGTTCTTGATGAAGTCACCCACGGCGACCTTCTTCTCCTTTACACGCGACGCCGTCGGCGCGTAGAGCCTTGTTTTGGCAAGCTTTTGATTGGCTATGACAAGCGCCGCCTTTGCACGGTCGACCTCGGACTCGGCCAAAGTCAGCCGCGTGAACACATCATCGTATTGCTGTCTCGTCACGAGTTGTTCCTTGAAGAGGGCATCCTTCCGCGAAAACTCCATTTTCGTGTTCGCCAGCGATGCTTCGGTCTGCTTGAGGGCCGCTTTCGCCCTTATCGCCTCATGGACGTATTCGGTGTCGTCGAGCGTTGCAAGAAGCATTCCCTTTTTGATGACCGTCCCCTCATCGACCTTCACGCTTTTGACTATCCCGTCTATCTCGGCACCCATGATGATCTCTTCGTTGGGATTGAGCGTCCCTGTCGATTCTATGAACGGGCGCAGTCGACGGCTCTCGGCGGCCTGCGTGACAACGTTTACGACCTTCTCCTCGACCACCTTTTTTTTGCATCCGAAGACCGGCAGGATGAGAGCCGGGATAAGAAGCAGCCACAATCCTGCCGGGCTGAGTGTCCTTCTATTCATTTTGCGTTGTTCTCCTTCGCGGCCCTTGCA
This sequence comes from Deltaproteobacteria bacterium UBA5205, assembly GCA_002412715.1. GTDB lineage: Bacteria > Desulfobacterota > Syntrophorhabdia > Syntrophorhabdales > Syntrophorhabdaceae > Delta-02. Next base: position 26,811 of record DHVP01000031.1, on the reverse strand, counting down.
CTATCGGTCGACGCCTTGTTATTCAACGATACAAGAAGCGTTCCTGTGGATCGCTTCAATCTGACAATGGCCTGCTGGAACTGGTAAAGGGCATCGATCAGCTGGCGCTCGGCCGTGACGAGGAGCGTGTTCGCATCCATCACGTCTATGCTTTGCGCGAGACCGAAGTCGAACTGCTTCGAGACAGCCTTGTAGTTATCGTCCGCAAACAGCCATTGGTCTTCCAGCGATCTGAGGATGCCTTTCTGGGTTACGAAATCGAGATAGGAGCTTTCGACCTCCACGGTGACCGTTTTCTTCAGATCCGCGTAGACGTAGTCGGTCTGCCTCTTCCTCGATTCAGCCTCCTGAACCTCTGCGGCCCTCAAACCGCCTTCATAGAAGGGGAAGACTATCCTGACGCCGCCATAAACGTTATCTCGCATGAGTCCCGACGTCTCGGGCGTCTCTTTCCTTTGCGCAAAGACCCCCTCCACGGCAAGCGTCGGCCAGTACGACCCCCTGGTATAGGTAACCTGCGCGGAGGCTATGTCCTTTTGAATGGCCTGGGATTTCAACTCGGCCCTTTCGGCGTGAGCGAGCTGCCGCAGACAGTCGAGATCGAGCCTGCGACAGCTGCCGATGACGGGGTCATGGGCACCTTCAGATATATCCTTAAGGCCGGCAGTGCCGGTCTGATGGGTATCAACGATATCAAACTCATCTTCGAGACCAACAACTCTCTTCAGTACGGATTTTGTGAATTTAAGGAGGTTCTCCGCCTTGACAAGGTCGGAGCGGGCGCCCGACAGCTCCGCCTCGGCCCTCAAAAGAGCCGTCTTCGTGACCTCCCCTATTCTCAGCCTCACGGATGCCGCATTCCTGTGCGTTGTCAATCGGTCCACGTTCTGTTTCTGGATCTCCACAAGACGGTTGGCTTTAAGGACGTCATAATAGGCGTTGGTAACGGAAAGGACGTAGACCTCTTTTACCGCAAAAAGATCGAGGTCGCTCTTCTTGATGTTGTCCCTGGCCGCCTTGTACACGGTTATCTCCCGGCCTGACATCGACATTGAATGATCGACCCGCAGACTCCACGCCGAGTGCTCATCGGGTTGGCTCAGGCTGCCCGTGTCGGAAATCTTCTGGTCTTTGTAACCCGTATAATTACCGAGGCCGGATACCTTCGGCAGGAGCGCCGAGACTGCCTTGTCCTTTCCCGTTCTGGCTATCGTGAGGTCTTCTTCGGAGATTTTTACCCTTTCCGAACGCTGAAGGGCGATGGCGTAAAGGTCATCGAGTGTATACGGGGCCGCGAGGGCCGCCGGGGCGAGACAAAGCCATAGGAATATTGCCGCAAATACCGTACGCACGTTCACTGTAAACTGTCAGCCCTTTCTTCGGGTCCACATCGCTTTACCAGACCGTTCAGCAGAATATCCGTACACGCATCGGCGCTGAAAAGATTCTCCGGATCTATAACGATGGAAACGACATATCCCCGCAATACGCTCATGAGGACCTTCGTCGCCTCGCCTTTCCCGACTTCTGCAAACACGCCCTGCTCGACACCTCTCTTTATGATCGAATCGACAAGCGCCCGAAGTTCAGCAAAGAAGCGCTGCTTCCATTCCACACCGAAGGTGAATCCCCTCTCCCTGTTAAAGGTATAGATAAACTCGCGATGAGTTTTAGCCATTTCCATGTAAGTCCCGATGTAGGCACGAATCTGTTCCACAGGATCGGACAGTCCCAGAACCTTTTCGTCGATCTCCCTCTTGAACTCCCTGAAAAGTCCCTTAAATACGGTGGCACAGAGATCTTCCTTGTTTCTGTGATAGAGGTAGAGAGCCCCGACGCTGATACCGGCCTCGGCCGCGATCATTCTCATATTCGCGCCTTCAAAGCCGGATTTCGAGAAGACCGTCAGCGCCGCATCGTTAATAATCTTGCGCGTATCTTCGGCTGAACGTCTGTTCATATGAACCACGGTTCAGTCTATAGAAACGCAAAAAAGGAGTCAAGGATAAATCTATATTCCTGCGGCGACTGCCAGACCATATACTGCCATTCCCATGGTGTATGAGAGGAACACCATAAAAAGAAAGGACATGATGAACCACTTCCTGTCCCCCATCTCCTGTTTCATTACGGTGATTGTCGGCGCGCAGGGGATGAAAAGCATCAGGACCACGAGGAATGAGAGGGCCGATGCGTGGGGGATGGAGCCTGACAGCACAGTCATCAATCCCTGGTCCCCGACATTGTACAGAATTCCCAGTGTCGCAACGGAATTTTCTTTGGCGATGACGCTCGACAGGAGCGCCACCACCATCCGCCAGTCGAGGCCAAGCGGTTTTCCCAGCGGCTCGAGGAACATCCCTATCCTTCCGAGGATACTATTCTCGATACCTCCTGCCGGTACGTTAGACATGATCCAAACAAAGATGGAAAAAACAAGAATCACCGTTCCAGCCTTTTTGACAAAGGCGATCGACCGGTGCCATACGACGATTCCGATGGTCCGGAAATCCGGTTTGTGATAGAGAGGAAGTTCCATGATGAACGGAACCGCTTCTTCACGGAGCAGGAATCTACCGATGAGCATCCCCGCTGCACCCAGCATCAGCACATTGAATACCACGAGGAGCCATGTCACCAGGAGGGCCTTACCCCCAAAAACCGCCGCGGTGACGAAAGTTATCACCGCAAGCCTGCCCGTGCAGGGGATGAAGGGGGTGAGAAATATCGTAAGAAGCCTCGCCTTCTTCGATTCCACGATTCGAGCACCCAGAACCGACGCCACGTTGCACCCGAATCCCAGGCACATGGGTAGAAAGCTCTTTCCATGGAGGCCTATTATGTGCATGAACCTGTCCATGACAAAGGCGGCCCTCGCCATGTACCCCACGTTTTCGAGAAAGGACATGGCAAAAAAGAAAATAACCAGGATGGGAACGAACGTGAGAACCGATCCGGCTCCACCGATGATACCGTCTACCAGGAGCCCCTTAATCCACTGCGGCTCCGCTGCAAGCGTTCGTTCCACCAGGGAACCAAGGGACGACATCGTGGATTCGAGGACGCGCTGCACCGGATAACCGACGAAAAATGTGACGAGAAAAACAATTGCCAGAATGCCCAGAAGGACCGGTATGCCGGTCGATGGGCGGGTGAGGACGTGATCGATACGGTCGGTCATGAGCACCTGGCCCCGCTTGAATCTCGATACCGCCGCCCGTGTCGCATCCTCTATCCAGTCGTACCGTCCCCCCACAACCGCGCGCAGGGCGTCTTCGTGCTCCACGAGCAGCATCTGTATCTCGTTCCACGTGCGGGTGGGTATGATACCCTGGAATGATTCCGTTACCTCGGAATCACCCTCCATAAGCTTCGTTACGACCCATTCAACCGTATACGGCATAGGGATATGCTCTCTTACAAGCTCCGATATTTTGAGATATATATCGTGGTGGTCCTCGGTCACCTGGGGAATCTTCGGTTGATGCACCCCAGGGTTCTTGGCCATCTTCAGGATCTCATCCAGGAGCTCCTTTATGCCCCTGTTCTTCGTCGCCACCGTTGAAACAACGGGCAGACCCAGGGATGCCTGCAATGCCTCAGCATCGATCCTTACCCCCTGGTTCTCGGCGACATCGAGCATGTTGACGGCTACAATAACGGGCGACCTCAGCAAAAGAAGCTCCGTCAGAAGATAGAGGCTTCTTTCCAGGGCGGCGGCGTTGACGAAGAGGACGGTGATATCGGGATGCTCATGTATGAGAAATTCCCTCGTCACTCTTTCTTCCTCGGAATAGGCGCTCAGGCTGTATGTTCCCGGAAGGTCGACAAATCTTATCTCCGTGTCCTTTACCCTGTGGAGGCCTTCTTTGCGTTCCACAGTTTTGCCCGGCCAATTGCCGATGTGCTGCGACAGGCCGGTGAGGAGGTTGAATACCGTTGTCTTGCCGACATTGGGTTGTCCGGCTAAGGCCACAAGCAGGCTCTGACCGGGTTTAGGCAGCGCTTCGTATTGCAGTGTCTCCCGTATGACGAGTATCTTCTCGGCCTGACCCTTGCCAAGCGCAACCCTCGTGTCTGAGGCCAGGATAATGATCTGCCCCCGGCTTTTCCTGAGAAGCTTGATTCTGGTCCCCGGAATTATGCCCATCGCCGACAGACGCCCTGTCAGCGCCTCCCCACCCGAGAGCAGGCGCACCGTTGCCTCCTGTCCCTCGTCGAGAACCGTTACGGGGAACAGTTCTTCACTCATGATCGCAAACCTTTCATTTTCGTTTTGGTTATACTATGCGGGTGGAACAATGTCAATGAAGAGGAGACAGGGATTGGGGATTAGGATGCGGAAGCTATGATCTTTACCGCACGGTTTTCAAATTCATCTTCTCGATTGCACCAGCCTTTGAGTCGTCATTCCGGCAAGGGGTGGGAACGCGCAACGCTACACAAAGATAGTCCGGATGTCCCTAGACCCTACGAATCAATGCACCGTCAGGATCTTTGCCGCTTCGTAGACGTCTTGCAGGGCGGTTGGGTGGGAACGGATCGCGCCCTTCGCGTCTATACCGAGAAAGGTCAGTGTCTTGTGCTCTTCAATGCTTACACTTCTGAAGAAGGCGGTGGCCGTGGCGGCGGAGCAATCCGCGCCGATCTGTTTCTTCATACCCCCCACAAGCACAAGGAGGCCCTTGCGATGCGTGGCTGTCTGGATGGGCATGTTGTGGATGTACTTCTCGCACCAGAGTGGCTGGCAGCGGTCGATCATGGCCTTTGTCTGGGCTGAAAGACCGAAGAAATAGATGGGGGAAGCCAGGATAATCCGGTCGGCCTGTCTCAGGGCCGGGTATATCTGCTGCATTCTGTCTTCGATGACGCAAACCCCCGTATCGGTGCAGCCTCCGCAATTCTGGCAGGGTCTGATGTTCATGTCGTTCAGACGAAAAAGATCGACACGATGCGAATGCCTGTCTATAGCGTTCAGGGCTGACTGGACGAGAAGATCGGTATTCCCCCCTGTTCTGGGACTGCCATTAAGTACAAGAAGCCTCACGTATTCCCCCATCGAAAAGCGGCCGGAGAGGCTGGATACCTCCCCGGCTCACCGTCAACTATCTATGTCAGTCAACCTTGTAGAAGGCCACCTTTTTTGCCTTGCAGACCGGACACTCGTCGGGCGGCTCGCCCTCGACGGTATTACCGCATACCTTGCAGACCCAGTAATCCGTCTCTTTGTTGTTGCCGAGATCGTCCAGCGCCTTCTGGTAGAGGCCTGCATGGACCTTTTCGACGTCGTTTGCATACTGGAAAGTCCTTACGGCACCGGCGCTTGCTTCCGCTTTTGCGTCTTCGATCATCGCCGGATACATGCTTTTAAACTCGTGGGTCTCGCCGCCTACGGCCTCCGCAAGATTTTCCTTTGTGCTCCTGATGCCCTTGAGCTCCCTGAGATGATTATGGGCGTGAATGGTCTCCGCCTCTGCAGCCGCCCTGAAGAGTTTGGCTACCTGTTTGAAACCCTCATCGTCGGCTTTTTTTGCGAAGGCAAGATATTTCCGATTTGCCTGGGACTCGCCCGCAAATGCTTCTTCGAGGTTCTTTTCTGTTTTTGACATGTTTCCTCCTTCTGAATTTTGCTTAAATTCTTCTAAACGACCTGAAATTTCTCGTGATACTCTTTAAGGCGTCTGGCGAAACTCTGACCGAACTCGTAGCACGTGTCCATGTCCTGGGCGGAAGGCTTGTACACCACCTGCAAACCGGGCTCGACAGTTTCAAGCCCCATCTGCTGAAATTTGGCATACGCCTCTTTGACCGCCCCGCCTCCCCATCCATAACTCCCGAATCCACCGATGATCCTGTCTTTCGGCCTCAAACCGGCCAGATGGTAGAGGAATTCGGCAATCGACGGGAACATAACATTATTTATGGTAGGGGTGCCGATAAGGCAGCCTCTTGATTTCCAGAACTCCTTTATGGCCGTGCTCATCGGCGTTGCCCTGAGCTTTATCACCTTGCAGGGCACGCCCTCATCCTTGATTCCCTGCATAATGGGATCGCTCATGAGCTCGGTGCTGTGCCACATGGTGTCGTAGATTATTACGGCAGAGAGATCCGCCCTTCCCTTTGCAAGGTCGAGATACCTCTGTATGATATGCCCCGGGTCCTTCCTCCAGATGATCCCGTGGTCGGGAGCTATCATGTCTATCTCAAGCCCCGCTTTTACTATCTCTTCTATCTTCGTCTGGATGAGCTTCCCGAAAGGCATGAGGATATTGGCGTAATAATCCACGATTGCATCATCAAGCTCAAACTGCGAATGGCAGGCAAAGAACTCATCGTCGAACCTGGCCGCTGAGGCCATGTGCTGACCGAAGGCGTCCTGGGATATGAGAAGCTTTGCCTCCTTAATGTATGTCACCATGGAGTCGGGCCAGTGAAGCATCGGTGTTTCCAGGAACGTAAGGGTGTATTTCCCCGTGCTCAGGGTATCGCCGCTCTTGACTATCCTGAACTTCCACCGGGAGGTATCAAAATGGCGGTCAAGACCTTTCTTCCCTCGGTCCGTGATGTAGATCGTCGCATCGGGGGCATACTCCATGATCGTCGCGATACTGCTCGCGTGATCCGGCTCGATGTGGTTGATGACGATATTCTTTATGCGGTAGGGATCGACGACGCGCCTGATGTTATCCACCGCCGACGCTCCGAAATTATGCTTAACGGTGTCGAGGAGAGTCACCTGCTCGTCCATGATGAGGTAGTTATTGTATGTTGTGCCGTTTGGCGTGACATAGCCGTGAAAATCCCGAACGGCCCAATCGATTACTCCTACCCAATAAATATCCGGTTTGATTTCTATGGGTTTCATTTAACCTCCTTTTCGTATGTGGTGATCAGCGCCGGCATTGCCGTACTTTAGAAAATAAAACCTTCCTGCAAAAAAAACAAGCCATGGCATTGAAATTACCCCTCTCTTTCCGAAAAAAAACGGGCAAAACCGCTGTCGGTTTCACCCGTTTCTGACTGTCATGACACGCTTCAGGAGGTTTTGCCCCTCAGTGCCTCCCAGCTCTTCAGGATCTGCAAACCCATATAGAGCTGAAAGTCCTCATCCTCAAGGTTTTTGACCGTAATCTCTTCGGGCCTCTTGGGCACCGGGTTCCTGTCGGTCTTCTTCTCCAGGTCTTTTTCCGTGATAGGCGTTATCTTTTCCTTCGATTTTACGAAGGTATTCTCGACGGTGATGTCAGGAGCGATACCTTCAGACTGGATGGACCGACCCTTCGGCGTATAGTATTTTGCGGTCGTGAGTCTCACAGCCGAACCGTCCCCAAGAGGAAAGATCGTCTGTACCGATCCTTTTCCAAAGCTCTTCGTCCCCACAATGATGGCCCGCTTGTAATCCTGGAGGGCGCCGGCAACGATCTCCGAAGCACTCGCACTGCCTTCATTTACGAGGACCACCATGGGCCCCAAAAATTTCTGGCCCTTCTTCTGCGCGTAGAATTTCATCTTGTTTTCATCGGCAGTCTTCTTGCCGCCCCTGCCCTCAATCGATACGATGATACCCTCCGAAAGGAACTTGTCCGAAACTTCAACCGCCTGTTCCAGAAGCCCTCCCGGATCGTTTCTGAGATCCAGCACGAGACCTTTCAACGGTTTTCCTTTATTACTCTTCTCGAGCTCCTTGAGCGCGTTATCGAGGTCCCTGGATGTTTTTTCCTGGAACTGGGCAAGTCTTATGTAACCGTATTCATCCGACAGCATCCTGAACTTGACACTCTTTACGACTATCGTGTCGCGAAGAACGGTGTATTCCTTCAGGCCCTGCGCTCCTTCTCTCGCCACCGTCAGAGTGACCGCCTTGCCTTTCGGCCCCCTGATGAGCTTCACCACATCCAGAAGTCCCATATTCTTGGTAGGCTTTCCGTCGATTTTCACGATGTGATCACCGGCCTTCATGCCTGCCTTGAATGCCGGCGTGTCCTCTATGGGGGTGATAACCGTCGGAAAACCGTCTTTGATGGTGATTTCGATGCCGATACCGCCGAATTCTCCCTTGGTGTCGGTCTGCATTTCCTTGTACATATCGGGTGGAAGGAACGATGAGTGGGGGTCAAGGGATTCAAGGATGCCCTTTATCGCCGCATACACGATGTCTTTGTCTTTCACGTCTTCTACATAATTGCGCTTTACAAGATCGATGACGTCTGAAAACGTTCTTAGATATTCATATATCTCCTTGTCCTCCGCACCTTGTGCGGTCCGTTTTCCCTGGGCGCCGATGAAAATCCCAAAAAGGAAAACAGAGACAAAAAACAGACTCAGGAAAACTTTGGTTTTTTTGTTCATACAACCTCCGTGTTGTTGATGATGATACTACAATACCCGTGAAGTTTCAACCATCTCCATCTTTGTGGTATGATGGGGCATGGAAACGGTCTTTGCGGCCATGAGTGGAGGATTCGACAGCTGTCTCGCGGCCTGGTTGCTGAAGAAAGCGGGACACAAGGTTGTGGGCGTTACGTTCTCATTGTTCCCCGGAAACTTTCTTGAGAAACGGGGTCTCGACGCCTGCAGTTCAACAGCTGCCGTAGCTCAGGCGCAGAGATTTTGCCGGGATCTTTCGATACCCCATCACGTCATCGATCTGTCCGACATCTTCCTCCACCGCGTGATCGAACCATTCATAGAGGGCTACCGCCGCGGCATCACCCCTAATCCCTGCATACTGTGCAACCGGTTCGTAAAGTTCGGAGCTTTTCGTGAGCGCGCGATGGCCATGGGGGCCGATACGACAGCCACGGGGCACTATGCCCGTTCGGAGAGCCGACAGGGGCATGTGGTTCTCAGGAAAGGCAGCGATGCGGGTAAAGATCAGTCTTACTTTCTCTACTCCATCGGCGAAGAGGCTCTTATGGGCGCCGTCTTTCCCCTGGGGGACTATACCAAGGAAGGGCTGCGCACCCTTGCAGCCAATGAGGGTCTGCGATGTGCACTCTCCCGCGAAAGTCAGGATATCTGTTTCATCCCCAATGGCAATTACGCGGAATTCCTGTCCCGTTTCATCAAACCAAAACGTGGGCGCGTCTATCTGTCCGACGGCACGCTGCTGGGATTCCATGAAGGCATACACCTCTTCACCATAGGACAGAGACGCGGGATAAACATCCCTTACAGTGAGGCCCTCTATGTCATCGATATTCAGGCCGATGAAAACAGTATAGTGGTGGGCACAAAGAGGGACCTCAGAACGGATACTCTTACGGCCCGGTCCGTATCCCTGCTTTACCCCGTTTCAACTCCCATATCGGCCAGGGTGAGATACCGGCAACCCGACAAGCCCTGTTCCTGCGAATTCCGGGATGAAACCCTTTCGGTCACTTTTGAGGAACCCGTGGACGGCGTGACGCCGGGACAATCCGTCGTACTCTACCACGATGACATTGTAGTGGGCGGCGGCGTCATAGAAAAACGTGTTGCAATGTAACAGGCCGTGGTTTAATATTTTTAAAATAAGGGGGTGAGATTATGCCGATATACATACTCGTAAGCAAGTTAACCTATGAAGGCAGAAAAACAATCAAGAACAATCCCGAGCGTATAAGACAGGTCGATCAGGAAATCGAAAAGATGGGCGCGAAGGTTCTCGCCCAGTATGCCACTCTGGGCATGTATGATTTCATCAATATCGTGGAAGCTCCCGATAATGAAACCATCGCTCGGGTCTCCACCGAACTCGGTGCCCGCGGTACCGTAGAAATAACGACACTGTCCGCTATACCGATCTTTGAATTTGTGGAGAAGATGGGTTAGGCGGAAGGCGGCCCGAACGGCTGCAGCTCTTTCAACCGCTCGAATGTTGAAATATAAGAAAACCCCGGCCAATTCAACGATTGTCCGGGGTTTTTAACGTTTAAGCGGCGCTGCCGGTTGAAGCCGCTAATCAACCCATACGGTTTCTAAAAATGTCCCTTGCTATGACTACTCTCTGCACCTGGTTCGTTCCTTCGTATATCTGGGTCGCCTTTGCGTCGCGCATCATCCTTTCCACGGGATATTCCTTGGTGTAGCCATATCCACCCAGCAGCTGGACGGCGTCTGTCGTCACCTTCATTGCGACATCGGCGGAATAGACCTTTGCCATGGCGGACATCTTGTCCACTCCGATGGCGCTCATCTTATCCCTCTCGTAAACCTTCATATCGAGAAGATGGGCCGCATCATAGACAAGGGCCCTGGCCGCCTCCACCCCTGTGGCCATGTCGGCAACCATGAACTGCACGCCTTCAAAGTCCGCCAGCTTCTGCCCGAACTGCACCCTTTTCCATGCATATTCCACCGCGAAATCCAGTGCGCCCTGTGCGATGCCCACTGCTTGCGCACCCACGGCCGGCCTCGAAAGGTTGAGGGTCGACATGGCGATGTCCCAACCCTGACCTTCCTTGCCCATCAGGTTTTCCTTCTCCAATCTGACATTATCAAATATGATCTCGGTGATATCGGAACCGATCATGCCCATCTTGTCTTCGCTCTTGCCGATGATGACTCCCGGATAGTCCCTCTCCACGAAAAAGGCCGAGATACCTTGCGTGCGCTTGGAGGGATTCGTAGAGGCAAAAACTGAATAGAACTGTGCATTGGCCCCGTTTGTGATCATTGATTTCTTCCCGTTGAGGTAGTAGTGATCACCCTCTTTTACGGCTGTCGTTCTCATGTGGGATGCATCGGAGCCCGCATCGGGTTCCGTGAGCGCGAAGGCTACCACGTACGTTTTGTCCGGCTGACAGAGCTTGCCGTAGATATGTTCTTTTTGTTCATCGTTTGCAGCTACCATGATAGGCATGACGCCCACATTATGCGCCAGCGGGATCAGGGACGCCGCCCCGGAAACCTTCGCCAGCTCTTCTATCACAAGGCACAACGACGTGATGTCACCGTCGAGACCGCCGAATTTTTCAGGAAGCATGAGATACAAAAAACCGTGCTTTTTATAGAGATCCACGAGATCCCAGGGAAAGGCCCCCGTAGAATCGATTTCTTTTGCCCTGGGAGCAACTTTGTCTTTAGCTAATTTCTCGGCGATCTTCTGTATCATGCCATGTTTATCAGACAGATTTAGCATCCGTTGAACCTCCTTAATTGTTGACAAAATTGCCTTACTACTAACATAATTTCCTTGTAAAGGGAATAAAAAAGGAGCCGCTATGAGCAAGGTGTATTTTACAGATCTGCGCACGACGCCGAACCGCAACCTCCTCGACAAACTCGTCGATCTCATGAACAGGTCAAAGATCGAAAAGAAGATCAGGAACAACGATCTCGTCGCCGTTAAGGTACATTTCGGTGAACTGGGCAACACGGCATACCTGAGGCCCGTATTTCTGCGCAGCATTGCGAGGCGATTGAAGGAAGCCGGAGGCAAACCCTTCCTGACGGATACCAACACGCTCTATACGGGTTCGCGCAGTGACACCGTCAGCCATCTCACCACAGCGATTCACAATGGCTTTGGTTACTCCTGCGTGGAGTGCCCCCTCGTGATAGCCGATGGCCTGCGCGGGAGAAGCGGCGCCATCATACCCGTCGCCGGCGAGGTTTTGAAAGAAGTACATATCGCGAAGGAGATCGCCGATGCCGATGCCCTGGTCGCGATCACACATTTCAAAGCCCATGAACTTTCCGGGTTCGGCGGAACCCTCAAGAACCTCGGTATGGGCTGTGCCACGAGGGAAGGCAAACTGGTCCAGCATTCAACGGTTGCGCCCAAAGTCAATCCGAGTATATGCAAAGGATGCAAACTCTGTCAGGGTTATTGCCCCCGGGGGGCCATCGCAGTCGCGTCCGGAAAGGCGTCCATATCCGACAACAAATGTATTGGCTGCGGGGAGTGCATCCTCATTTGCCCGTTCCATGCCATCGAAGTACAATGGAACGAGTCGCCGGACATCTTCCAGAAAAAGATGATGGAATACGCCCTGGGAGCTCTGAAAGGCAAGGCCAAAAAATCCCTCTTCATCAATTTCGTCATTCAGGTAAGCCCTGCTTGCGACTGCTACCCCAACAGCGATGCACCCATCGTCAGGGACATAGGCATTCTTGCGTCCGATGACCCTGTGGCCATTGACGCTGCCTCATGCGACATGGTCAATAACGAAGTCTCCCTCCCCTCAACGGCCATCAAACACACGCTGGGGAAGGGCGAAGACAAGTGGCGCGCCCTCTTCCCGCAGATTGACTGGAACATCCAACTCGACCATGCACAGAGGCTGGGGCTGGGGACGAGGAAGTACACGCTGACAAAGATTTAAACGCATATCTCGCACTCCCCTCGTATGACAGGACGTGTGCGAGATACCGCGTTTACTTGCCAAAGACGGTTTTCAAGAGGTCCGTCACTCTGGCGGCCGGGTCGGTGCGGATCTTCTTCTCCTCTTGGCCGATCATGTAAAAGAGACCGTCGAGGGTTTTCGTCGTTACATAGTGGTCCAGATCCAGCGCCTCTACGCTGGCGAAGGGAATGGACGAGGTATAGCTTCCCACCATGTCTTTGTAGGAACGCGTAACGCCCACCTTGTTCATGCTTGCCGATACGGAAGGTTTGAATTCGTTATATAGCTTCTGCTGGGTCTTTGATTTGAAATACTCCGTGGCTGAGGTATCGCCTCCGCGAAGTATCCCCATGGCATCCTGGAAGGTCATCTGTTTTATCGCATCGACGAAATATTGTCGGGCCTTCGGGGCGGCGCTTTCGGCGGCCCTGTTCATGCTTAGCACGAAAGCGTCCACCTTTTTTTGATAACCTACCTTGCCGAGCACGTCGGCGACGGTCCGGATATTATCGGGAAGGAGGATCTTGATGAACTGATTGGCGAAGTAACCGTCGACCCTTGACACGGATGCAACTGCGTTCCCCGTACCGATGGAAAGGGCTTCTTTCAAACCCGAAGCGGTCGTCGCTTCATCGGCGCCCCCTACGCTGCGCGTGGAAGGAAGCTTAACACCCTTCAGAAAATCGTCGAGGGGTCCCGCGATTGCACCGGTCGTAAAAACCAGCGCAACCAGCAACAAGATCATTGTCTTCTTCATTATTTCCTCCGATAGCCTTACGATCCATTCGTTTGTACCGGGCGTGCGCTCAAAACCACTTCTTCTTCTTGAAATAATACAGCATCGCCAGGGTGACCAGGATCATGAGCAGTATGACGGACGGGTAACCATAGACCCATCCTATTTCCGGTATGTTTTTGAAGTTCATACCGTAGACTCCGGCTATGAAGGTCAAAGGTATGAAAATCGTGGAAATGATTGTGAGTACTTTCATGACCTGATTGAGACGGTTGCTGACACTGGACAGATATATGTCAAGCATGCCCGAAAGCATTTCGCGCAGAGTCTCGATGGTGTCGATGGTGTGGACGGAATGGTCATAAATATCCCGGAAATATACGCGCAGCGTGTCCGATATAAGTTCCGACTCACCCCGCTCCAGACTCGATAAGACCTCACGCAAGGGCCAAACCGATTTTCTGAGATAAATGAGGTCCTTCTTCATCCTCTGGATGGCGCCCAGTGTCTCCGCCTTGGTGCCCGAGACGAGCTTTGCCTCGGCGTCCTCGACATTGTCCCCGATGATTTCGAGGACAACAAAATAGTTGTCCACGATGACATCGATGAGAGAGTAAAGGAGATAGTCGGGCCCGCTTCTCCTCAGGCGCGACTTGCCTATGCGAAGCCTGTCGAGTACGGAAGTGAACAGATCGCAGCGACGTTCCTCGAAGGAAATCAGGTATTTCTTTCCCAGAACAAAACTGATCTGGTCCGACTCGATTCTGCCAGTGCCCGGGTCTATAAACAATACCTTGAGGACGAGAAAAAGATGCTTCTCGTAATCGTCCATCTTGGGTCTCTGGTCGGCATTCATAACGTCTTCGAGGAGCAGCGGATGGAGATCGAAATGCGATCCGATCGTTTCAATCGTCTTTGCATCGCTTATATCACCCACATCGATCCATGTCACCATCGAAACATCAATCAAGGAAAGGCATTCCTCGACGCTCGATACTTTCTTGATCCTGAAATCGTCGTCACCGTAATTGACCACTGTGATCGCGGTCTTTTCAGAAACATGCTTCCCGAGATGCACGAGGGTCCCCGGAGGAAGCCCCGCCTTTGCTGAACGCCTGGAATGTGGTCCGGCCATACGCTAACGTTACCAGAGTGAAAGCGGTGGTGTCAATGATACGGGTTATAGGTAATGGGTGATAGGAGTAGATGATGGTGTTTTGTTGCACTAGTGCAACTAGTGCAACTTGTCGAAGAGGTTTAGAAAGATGACATCCGACTGTTGCGCCACCTGTTTCGGGCAGTCCGCCAGTTCCGCCGGTACACCCCTTCCCTTCTCAATGGTCCTGTTCCGGATAACAAGCTCTTCTCCCTGAGAGATGAGCCGTCCCGCAATTGTGTCTTGCCCAGGTAACCCAATCCGATGAACCCGATCTTTTTCATTATGAACACCTCCTCCTGCTATCTCCCTTCTACCATGCGTTTCCACTGTCTCCAAGTAATTTTTCAACACCTATTTTCCCGTATTGGAGTACAATGTCCTTAATAACCAAAACTTAGCTTCAGGGAGGTATCCGTGGGAAAGGAATTTAAGGAATTTATAATGCGCGGCAATGTCGTTGATATGGCCGTTGGTATCATTATCGGCGCTGCATTCGTAACAATAGTCAAATCCCTTGTTGACGACGTCATCATGCCGCCGATAGGGCTCCTCCTGGGAAATATCGATTTTGCTAATTTGTTCGCCGTGTTGAAAGACGGCAAGGTCCCCGGCCCATACGAGACACTGGCGCTCGCCAAGACTGCCGGCGCGGTCACGATAAACTACGGCGTCTTTATCAACACCATGATTAGCTTTCTCGTAGTCGCCTTTTGTGTGTTTATCCTGATCAAGAACGTCAACAGGCTAAGGAAACCTCTTCCAGCCGAGCCCGACACCAGGGAATGTCCCTATTGCCTGTCGGCCATACCCGTGAAGGCAACGAAATGCGCCCACTGCACGGCAGAGATAAAATAAGAACGAGCTGATAGGTTATGGGTTTCGGGTAATGCGGTAGACACGAAGGTCTTTGCTGTCACAAGTGAACGATGGCAATTATCTGCTCAGGGGGTGACCGAAGTATTCATATAGATAGCACTTTATCCGGCCGTTATAGAGCTTCCGGTTCCGGTCCGCCCGTTTTCCGTAGAATCGCTCGAATTCTTCAAATCCTGTAAGGATAAAGAAGGACCAATTCGATAGCCGGCCGAAAATCCTCCCCATGTCCTTGATGAGTTCGCTTGCCGTTTTCCTGTCTCCCGACCGTTCTCCATAGGGCGGGTTGCAGATGACAATACCTCCTGTTGTATCGAAGGGAAATTCCCTGAAATCCCGTCTGCTGAAATCGATCGAGGACACCACGCCCGCATGCCGCGCGTTTTGACGGGCTTTGAGCAATACGGAATCGTCAACATCGGATGCCCCAATGTGTAATTGCTCCTTGTTCGCCAGACTCCTGGCCTCTCGTCTGGCATCCTCCCAGACATCGGGAGGCATGAATGGCCATTTTTCGGATGCGAAACCCCGGGTAACGCCCGGAGCGATATTTTTCCCGATCATCGCCGCCTCGATGGCGATCGTTCCGGATCCGCAAAAGGGATCGACGAGTGCCGTGCCCGGTCTCCAGCGACTGAGGTAGACGAGCCCGGCGGCCAGCGTTTCTTTCAGTGCGGCTTCCCCCGTACCGGTCCGGTATCCCCTCTTGTGAAGTCCCGGGCCGCTGGTATTCAGATCGATCGTCGCCACATCTTTGTGGAGTGATACCTCTATTCCGAAACGCGGTCCCGTTTCGGGAAAGGCCTCGGAACGATACCTCCTTTTCATTGCCTGGATCACTGCTTTTTTCGCAACCGATTGACAGGCCGGAACGCTTGAAAGTTGCGACTTCACGGACCGGCCGGTCACGTGCACAACTCCCTCAAAAGGTATCATATTTTCCCAGGGGACCTTGAGAACACCCTGAAACAGCTCTTCAAAATCGGAGCAGGCAAAGCGGGCGGCCTCGATAAGCACCCTGTCGGCAGTCCTGAGCCATATATTGGCTTTAGCCACATCCCTCGCGTTCCCCGAAAAAGACAAACGCCCGTTCTCCGAGGACACGCCTTCGAATCCAAGCCCCTTTAACTCCCGTGCAACAACGGACTCGAGACCAAAAGCCGCCGTAGCAACAATCCTGAACTCACCCATACCTGATTCACCCTTCATTTTTTAAACCCTAAACCCTAAACCGTCCTCTAGTACTTTATCCTTCTGAGAAAAAGTCCCTGCGGTGGAGCGGTCGGACCGGCCTCGTCGCGGTCCCGTGCATTGAGGATCCTTTCAAAATCATCCGAGGTCATCTTTCTCCGGCCCAAAAGCACGAGCGTCCCCACGATATTGCGCACCATGTATCTCAGAAAACCCGTTGCCTCGATGACAATATAAATGTAAGCGCCTCTCCTCCTGACCCGCGCCTTCAGCACCTCCCTTTCGCAGCTTCGATAAGGCTCGTTCTTCTTTTTGAAGGAAGCGAAATCATGCCTGCCCACGATCATGCTGATCCCCCTGTTCATCAGGGGACTGTCCAGACCGTAGGGTACGTGCCAGGAGTAGCGAAAAGAAAACGGGGAATGCCGGGGGGCGTTATGGATCGTATATATATAGGTCTTGCTTCTGGCGGAATAGCGCGCATGAAAGGACGATTCCCTTTCCAAGGCGGACCTGACCCTGATATCATAAGGCAGCATGCTGTTCAATCCGCGTTCTATACCTGTCAGATCGATCCCTTTTTCAGTGCGGAAATTGACAACCTGGCCAAAGGCATGCACGCCGGCGTCAGTTCTCCCAGCGCTGTACATCTTAACGGGGTGATCGAGGATCTTTTCAAGGGCGGCCCTTAAGGTCTCTTCAATCGTAATTCCATTCGGCTGGCATTGCCAGCCGTGGTAGTTCGTCCCCTCGTATTCCACTACAAGGGATATATTCCTCATACGTTCCATGGCTGTTTTTGTGGAGAATCCTGTAACTGCGCGGTCACAACAGCTGAAAGAACCCGGGAGTCCTATCTCGGTTTATCGGCTTCCGGTTTCTTTTTTTCCACGTCCGGTTTTGCAGGTTTGTCGGAAGGCTTGCCCGGTGCGGGGGGCCTGGCTTCTTTTTTCAGACCGTCGGGCTTTGCCGATGCCTCAGGTACCGCCTTGGGCTTCTCCCTTTCTTCCAGCTTCTTATAGAGCTCCTCGACTTCTTTCTTGAGGGCGATATTCTCAGCCTTCAGGAAACTATTCTCTTCCTTTATGACCCTGAGCTCCTCCTTGAGGCTCTTTGCCTCCTTGCCGCAGGAAGGAAGGAAAAACGCCAGTGAGATAATGACGGCTATTGCAGGCAGATATTTCATTGTCACTATTTTCCACGATGCTCCGATGATTGTCAACTGGTTCTTGAAAATACACATTAGTTATTAAAAGCTTGCACTCACAGGAATCGCCCTGCAGCCAGCATGGAATCACTGCATTTTCAGGATCCGGTATCTCCTGTCCGTCTGTAAATTTAACCCTTTCCCCGCATTTACAGCCCTTCCAGAATATGGTAGAGTAAGGAAAAAATTACAGAATCATCCTGGAGGAACATTCATGCAGTCATCTGTTGTCAACGTCCCGATAGAAGAGGAGATGAAGCGCTCTTATCTCGACTATGCGATGAGCACCATTATCGGCCGCGCATTGCCTGATATCAGGGACGGACTGAAGCCCGTTCATCGAAGAATACTGTACGCAATGTACGAGTTGAACAATACTCACGACAAGCCTTACAAGAAATCCGCCAGGGTCGTCGGTGACGTCATAGGCAAGTTCCATCCCCATGGCGACCAGGCGGTATACGACGCCATCACAAGGATGGTACAGGATTTCTCGCTACGCTATCCCCTAGTGGACGGCCAGGGAAACTTCGGCTCCGTCGACGGCGACGCCCCGGCTGCCATGCGTTACACGGAGATACGGCTGTCCCGCATTGCCGAAGAAATTCTCAAGGACATCGAAAAACAGACCGTCCTTTTCAGGCCCAATTACGACGATTCCCTCGTGGAACCCCTTGTCCTTCCGTCAAGGATACCCAATCTCCTCGTCAACGGTTCATCGGGAATAGCCGTTGGGATGGCTACGAACATACCTCCCCACAACACGACGGAGGTCATCAACGGGCTCATCGCGTTCATTGAAAATAGCGACATTCCCCTTGAAAAACTCATGGAGATCATACCGGGGCCGGACTTTCCAACCCAGGGCATCATCTACGGGAGGCAGGGAATAATTGAAGCCTACCAGAGCGGCAGAGGGCATATCGTCCTTCGTGCCCGGGCAGACATTGAGACGAGAAAGAAGGACGGCCGCGAGGCGATCGTCGTTACCGAAATACCATACCAGGTGAACAAGGCGCGCCTTATCGAGACAATCGTCGAACTGATCAACACAAAGAGGATTGAAGGTATATCGAACATCAAGGACGAATCAAGCAGGGAGGGAATGCGTATCGTCATCGACCTCAAGAAGGGCGAGATTGCGATCCCCATACTGAACAAGCTTTATAAACACACCCAGCTCCAGACAACATTCGGTATCATTTTTCTGACCATAGTCAACAACGAACCAAAAATGCTCAACCTGAAAGAAATGCTTCACGAGTTCGTCGAGTTCCGGAAGGAAATCGTCACGAAGAGGTCCACCTTTGAGCTGAACAAGGCACTCGACAGACTCCATCTCCTGGAAGGCCTCAAAACGGCCCTTGATCATATCGATGAAGTTATCGCCATGATCAAGGCATCGGCCAGTACGGCCGATGCACGCGAGGCCCTTATGGCGCGTTTCTCCTTCTCCGAGAAGCAGGCCACAAATATTCTCGAGATGCGCCTTCAGCGCTTGACTTCGCTGGAGCGCACGAAGATCCTTGACGACTACAAGAACACATCCGATGAAATCGACCGTCTGAGGTTGGTGCTGGCCAACGAATCCATCCTGATCGACATTGTGAAGCAGGAACTCACGGAGGTTCGTGATAAGTACGGTGACAAGCGTCTTACGGAGATCGTTGATTACTTCCCCGAGATAACCCTTGAGGACATGATCAAGGAGGAAGAAGTTGTCGTGACGATCACCAATAAGGGATACATCAAGAGGACATCCCTCGACCAGTACCACAACCAGATGCGCGGTGGTAAAGGAAGGACGGGCATCGTGGTGCGCGAGGAGGATTTCGTAGACCACCTCTACATAGCATCCACGCACTCTAATATTCTCTTCTTCACGAACACGGGCAAGGTCCACGCGGTTAGGGTCCACACGATACCCGAGGCCTCCCTTACGTCAAAGGGCAAGCCTGTCGTCCATCTCATAAATCTTGAAAAGAACGAGCATATAACGGCGGTCGCGCACGTCAAGGAATATTCGGAGGACCGTTTCCTCTTCTTCGTCACGAAGAAAGGTCATGTAAAGAGACTCAGCCTCGATCTCCTCAAGAACATCAGGTCCACGGGTATAAAAGCCATTACGCTTCCCGAAGACGACAGCCTCATCAGCGTCCTCGAGACGAGAGGGAACGGCGAAATCATGATCGGCACGAAGTTCGGCCTTGCAATACGATTCAGCGAAAACCAGATACGCCCCATGGGCAGGTCAGCATACGGCGTTCGCGGCATACGGTTCAAGAAGGCCTCCGACGAGGTGGTTTCCGTTGTAGAGGTGGATGAATCCTGCACGATCTTCACGGTCACACAGAAGGGCTACGGCAAGTGCGCCCCTTGCTCCGACTATCGCCTGCAGGCACGCGGCGGCTCAGGCATCATCAATGTCAGATCCGGAACCAAGAATGGAAGAGTCGTGAGCGTCAACCGCCTGAGCGAAAAGCAGGACGTGATCCTTGTCACGGATACCGGCAGGACCATCAGGTTCCGCTCCAGCAACATACCCGTGCAGAAACGGGGAGGCCTTGGCGTCAAACTGATGGGACTCAGGGAAGGTGAGGTCATAAGCGGCGTCGCCATCATTGAAGAAGGTGAAATAATAGAAGGTGTCGACGTCGTGGACGGGAACGAATGAACATAGGGGTCATCGGCGCCGGCGCCTGGGGAACGGCTTTCGCCATCCATCTTGCCCGAACCGGGAAACGCATAGTCTTGTGGGCATTTGAAAAGGAACTCCTGCCCGAGTTGCGCGAGCGCAGGGAAAACACGGCCTTTCTGCCGGGGTTCAGGCTCGATAACTCCATTGATTATACCAACGATATCAATGATGTGATGGATTTTGCCGATACCATCGTCATTGCGACTCCGTCCTTTGCCCTTCGTGAAACACTGACGCCTTTTGCTGAAAAGCTTGCGGGCAAGAGATTGCTCATTTTGACCAAAGGTATCGAGCGCTCCACGCTCAAACTGATGAACGAGGTAATCGAAGAGATAACGGGATCGGCTGGTGAGACGATAGCAACGCTTTCCGGCCCGTCCTTTGCCCGTGAGGTGGCGCAGGGTCTCTTTACTGCGGCCGTTGTGGCATCGAGAAACATGGATTTTTCATTCACCATGCAGCAGCAGATTCACAGCGATTATTTCCGCGTATATCGCGTTGACGACATAATCGGGGTGGAACTGGGCGGCGCCTTGAAGAACGTAATGGCCATAGGTTCGGGGATCATTGAGGGCCTTCATTTCGGGATGAACACCCAGGCGGCCTTCACCACCCGCGCCCTCGCCGAGATCAAGCGCCTGGGTCGGGCCCTCGGCGCCCGCGAGACAACCTTCATGGGCCTGTCCGGGATGGGCGACCTCATCCTTACATCCTATGGAAATCTCAGCAGGAACAGGATTTTTGGAATAGAACTCGCTTCGGGAAGGAAGTCGGCCGACATCATCGCCTCCCGCAAGACCGTCGTGGAGGGCTATTACACGATCAACGCCGTCTACAACCTTGCCCGAAAACTCGGCGTGGACATGCCCATCACAGAGGAACTCTACCGCATCGCCTACGAAGCCAAAGACATCACCGCATCTCTCCAGGCAATTATCAAGAGAGGATTTAAGAAAGAAGATTGAGAAGTCAGGTAATAGGTAATGGGTTATAGGTCGCTGCTGTCCAGAATAATCCATTTCCCGGACCGCTTTCTTTATAAGACAATGATTAAGGACTGGTAAATCCCCCAAGATCCCGCGTTTCAAAACCAGGTTGCCTTATCTCGCAGTTCGTCATTCCGGCGAAGGCCGGAACCCAGGAGACTATGGATAAGGAATCACCATACGAAGGGACATCCAACCGTTCTCCCTAAACACTGCGTGGTACTCTGTATCCTTATGTTTCCTGTTGCATGAGGGGTCTTCCTGGCTTCCGGCCTGCGCCGGAATGACGAATAGAGAAAGCCGGAATGACGGAGGAAGTTTATGGGGAACTATGCGTTCGTTTGTGACTGTCCGGAAAGAGATTGACCTTTATATTATTTTGGACAAATGTGGGTTATAGGTGATAGGAAAGGCCGGGTTGCCTGGGTTGCTTGTCCTTCCCAGTACCTATTACCCATTACCTATTACCCCTCTTCTCCACATTCGGCCCGCCGCCGCGCACCGACTGCAGGATCACAAAGCCGGCTATGAAGAGGGTCGATACGGCCAGTACGGCCGGGCGCTGGCTTTTGGTCAGGGCCGATATCGTCCCGAAGATCAGCGGGCCCAGTATCGCCGATGTTTTTCCTACGAGACTGTATACGCCAAAGTACTTGGATTCGTCACCGGCGGGTATGAATTGCGCAAAAAAGGCGCGGGTGGCGGCCTGTATCGTACCGAGGCCAAGCCCTGCCATCGAGGCCGCAGCAAAAAAGAACCCTTTCCGGTAAATAAAATAGACAACGACGGTCACAAGAACCCACAGGAGCAGTGACAGCGAGACAACCTTTTTGGGACCCCAATAGTCGATAGGCCTTGCCATCAGAAACGCACCTGCCAGAGCCGTCACCTGGACTACGAGGAAAAGGACGATCAATTCTTGCAGTGTGAACCCGAGAGTCGTCGCCGCGAATACATTTGAAAAGATTATGACCGTATTGACCCCATCTTCGTAAAGGAAGTAGGCCAGGAGAAACTTGCGCTGGTCTTTGCTCGACCACATCCGTTTCAAAACAGACCACGTGGTGGCGAAACCATCCCTCGCGGCCTTTGTCAGCTGGGCCCCTTTGCCCCGGTCGGGCGGGAGAAAAAAGAACGCCGGCAGGGAAAAGACCGCAAAAAAAACGGCCACCATCGGCCAGACAAGACTGATGTGTTCTTTTTCTACAAGCCACAGGCCAATTACCAGGGAGAGTATTGAACCCACATATCCGATGGCATATCCCCACGCGGACACCCTCCCCTGGTGCTCGTTGTCCGCTATGTCATTGAGAAAGGAGTTGTAAAAGACGATTCCACCTTCCATGCCCACGTTGGCGAGCACCACCAGTACAAACCCGGTCATGGCCATCCCTTTGTCGACATACATAAGTGACGCCGTCGCGAGAACGCAGAGCAGCGAGTATGAAAAGAGGAATTTCTTCCTTGCCCGGGCATAATCGGAGATACCACCCAGGAAAGGTGAACTCAGGGCCACGAATGCCATGCTCAGCGATATCGCCCGTCCCCACCAAACGTCACCCTGGTTGCTGTCATTCCCGACGATTACCGTGGTATAATACACGGGAAAAATAACTGCCAAAACGACTGCGGAATAGCTCGAATTGGCAAAATCAAAGAGGCACCACGAGAATATTTTTCTATCAAAAAGAATGCTCTTCATTGTCTTTTGGTGGTCACTAATTTACAATAAACAAAGTTGGCATTCACTAAAAAAGGAGAATTGAATGGATCTTTCTGCATTCGAAAAAATGAACGAGGATGAACTCCGAAATTACCTGACCTTCCTCCTCTGGCATTACCGCGTCATGGACGCTTTCTGGTTCATTTACGTCGGCGACACATACGGCCAGGAACAGGCGGAAAGGATAAACGAAGCGGTCTGGTCGCGAGTGCCGGAGCTCGGCACCCGGGATCTCCTGCAGCGCTTTGACATCAAGGAGAGGGGTCTTAAGGGCTTTACGAAAGTCCTGAAGCTCTTTCCCTGGACCATCCTTGTAGGATATCAGTTTGAAGAGAAGGAGAATGAGGTCATCGTGACAATACCCAATTGCCCGACACAGGAAGCGCGTCTGAGGCGGGGGCTGGGGGAATTTGTCTGCAAGTATATGCATCACGGAGAATTTGAAAGCATAGCCCGGGCGGTGGACCCTTCCATAAAGGTCGAGTGTCTCTTTGCTCCGCCGGACGAACATCCGGCCGATTGCTTCTGCAAATGGAGGTTTACTCAAACATCGTAAGCAAACGGATGGAATCGCACAGAGAAACGGAGGAAGCATGATTATAGGCATACCCAGAGAGATCAAAGAGGGTGAAAACAGGGTTTCAATGACCCCAGCAGGTGTCCATGCCCTTGTTTCCACCGGCCACAACGTTCTGTTGGAGAAAGGGGCCGGGACGGGAAGTGGTCTTACAGATGAGGAATACGCTAATAGAGGGGCCGAGATAGTCGAATCTAAGAGGACGATCTTCGCCCGATCGGACATGATCGTGAAGGTGAAGGAACCTCTCGAAATCGAGTGGTCCTTGCTGCAGGAGGGGCAGATCCTCTTCACGTACCTTCACCTCGCCTCATCGGAGAAGCTGACGAAGGGCCTTCTTAAGAGCAAGGTAACTGGGATAGCCTACGAGACAATGGAAGACAGCGACCACAGGCTGCCTCTTCTGACTCCCATGAGCGAGGTTGCCGGACGCATCTCAGTCCAGGTTGCCATGCGTTTCCTGGAAAGCGATTATGGTGGACGGGGGGTTCTCTTAAGCGGGGTTCCCGGCGTTGCCCCGGCGGAGGTCGTGATCATCGGTTGCGGCATCGTCGGTTTAAATGCCGCCCGGATCGCCTCCGGTCTCGGCGCTCACGTGACCGTCATCGATGTTTCTCACAGCCGCCTCAAATACGTGGAAGATATCATGCGCGGCTGCGTAATGACCATATATTCCACCAGCTACGCGATCCAGAAGGCGGTCCAGTACGCCGATGTCCTTATCGGGGCCGTCCTCGTGCCCGGCGCACGAGCTCCCGTACTCGTTTCAGAACAGATGGTGGCATGCATGAAGCCGGGGTCCGTTATCGTGGATGTATCCATCGATCAGGGCGGCTGTATCGAAACTATAAGGCCCACGTCCCACGGGGAGCCAACCTACAAGCTGTATGATGTCCTCCATTACGCCGTCCCGAACATGCCGGCCTCGGTTCCCAGGACATCGACATTCGCCCTGACAAATGCCACCCTCCCCTACGTCCAGACCATAGCATCACTCGGCGTGAAGAAAGCAGCTTCAAGCGATCCCGTGATCGCCTCCGGCATCAACGTGAGGAAGGGTGTTGTCACGTATCCCGCTGTCGGCGAGGCATTCGGCATGAGATGGAAGAAATGGAACAGGGTGTGACCTTTTAGAACTCCCCGGGTACCGCCACGATCTCAATATCCCCTGACTGGCTCTTTGCGGCCACGAACGTCGGAACCGTGAATGCATTGACAGCCTCCGAGATGGAGAGGCTACCCTCCGCGGAATCCTTCCTTCCCGTGAATGGGACTGTATCAGGACTGCGCTGGCACTGGCAATTGATATTGACCCTTGATACATTGTGAACAAGGCGGCGCGTCAACTTTGTCAGCAAAGCCTTGTCAGCACCGAAGATGCTGGCCTGCTGACCGTAATTCGATTCTGATATGTACCTGAGGGGTTCCTCGAGGTCGTCAAAGGGAACTATCGGCACCACGGGTCCGAACTGTTCCTCGCGGCAGACACGCATCCGAATTGAGGCGGGGTAAAGCAATGCGGGGTAGAAGAAAGTCCCCATTGCCCCTGCATCGCCATCATTTATGACCTCAGCACCGAGATTCTCAGCGTCTTCCACCAGCCCGGACAGGTATTGAGCACGATCATGCTCGGCAAGGGGGGTGACAAAGACATCTTTTTCCCAGGGCATACCGTATTTCAAGGCGCTTACCTCGCTGATGACGCGCCGATTGAAGTCCGCCGCAACGGAGCGGTGAACGAAAAGTATCTTCAGGGCGGCACAGCGCTGGCCGTTGAATGTGAGGGCGCCCCGTACACATTCACGTGCTGTCATGGTCAGATCCGCGTCGGGCAGTATTATCGCCGGGTTTTTCGCCTCCAACCCGAGAATACATCTCAGCCGGTGAGGTTTGGGATGAAGCCCCCCGAGATAGGTGGCAACGGGACTCGTCCCGATGAAGTAGAGAACATCAATCATCCCCGAGGAGATAATAGGCGGTATAGTCCTTTTGCCGTCGCCATAGACAATACTGACGGACCCTGCCGGGAAAACATCTGCAATAGGCTTGAGAAGCTGCTGAAAGAAAAGGCAGCCGAGCCTGGGAGGCTTGATGATCACCGTATTGCCCGCCAGCAATGCCGGGGCGAAGGCGGTCATTGTCTCGAAGAGCGGATAGTTGAAGGGTCCCATGACAAGGACAACGCCCGCAGGCATCCTTTCGAGCCTGCCCGTAATGTCGTTCGCCCTGATAGTCTCAGGAGGCCTCCCATCGATCCTCTGGAACCTTCCCAGACAACCCCGTGCATATTCGAGGGCCCGGTCGAATTCGTTTCCGGCATCCCGGAACGTCTTGCCTATCTCCCATTGAAGCAACCGCACAATCGCGTCTTTTACACTCTCCATACGCGACAGGAAGGCATCGAACAACTCTATTCTATCCCTGATAGGCGTACGGGGCCAATCGCCTTGGCCCTGCGAGAACGCCTTACGGGCTTGCCGCAGGACATTGAGTGACGCTTCTTCATCCATAGACGGGACAAATCCGATGCATTTTTGTGTCAGACCCTCCCCCGTTCGCATCAATAACGGTGAGCAAACCTCCCGGAAGGGCCCCTTCCACGGCTCGACCCTCCCATCGAGAATATAGTCTTTTCTCCCGATGGGTATGCCTTCCAGCATGCCCTCAGGGATGTCGCTTTCATATGGAAAAACGTTCTTCATGTGTACACGATCCCCGGATAATCTCCTGAAAAGCATTCCTCGATCTCATCGCAAAAGGGGATATGTATTATAGGAGAAAAAGAAAAGAAACATCAAAGAAAAAAACTTACGCGCAAAGAATAGATCACTAACCCGGCGGCCTATCACCATAAAGGTTGCTATCTATCCCGAGCGAAGCGATCATACGTTTGGATGATTTCCAATTCTTTAGCTCGCGCTCCCTGCGAATAGCATCTTCCCTGATTTGATAACTTTCTTGATATACAACAGACCACGGTCCTTTCTTTCTCGTATATGGACTTTTGCCATTATTATGGTAATAGATCCGTTTCTCCAAATCCGACGTACTTCCTATGTAGAATTTATTTATGGTGGGTGAGTATAGGATATACACAACGTACATGGTTACGAGTCTAATTTCCAAGTTTAGCACAAAAAAAAGCTCCCCGGGCAGGACTCGAACCTGCAACCTACTGGTTAACAGCCAGACGCTACTGCCGATTGAGCTACCGGGGAGTGGAATTTACTTTTCTAAATCAAAGAGCAATTAAACACCCACATCTTGCCGATAGTCGAACCTGCAACCTATCCCGCTTACGGCGGGAACGCTACTGCCGATTGAGCTACCGG
>DHVP01000047.1 GCA_002412715.1 Deltaproteobacteria bacterium UBA5205 | reverse complement strand
TTTTATAACATAGTCACTCCAGTGAGGAGCTTTTGGGGCGACGAACGGGCGTGAGACCTTCTGGGAATAACTTTGGGGACGCTTTCACATTCTGCCGTTTTCACGTACTCTACCGTTGATCGCAGAGGTGTTTCACGAAACAGCTTCTTACCCGATTTCGCCGCTGATGATGAGCTTTATTCCGCGCGG
The DNA here is from genome assembly GCA_002412715.1 of Deltaproteobacteria bacterium UBA5205. Classification (GTDB taxonomy): domain Bacteria; phylum Desulfobacterota; class Syntrophorhabdia; order Syntrophorhabdales; family Syntrophorhabdaceae; genus Delta-02. The sequence goes on along the minus strand of DHVP01000047.1, from coordinate 30,061 downwards.
ATCGTAAATACGTCTCCTGCCGCTCCGGCACAGAAAATATAGCTCCCCGCGGGCGCGTAAATCTCGCCTGAATCAACGATGCTGTCATAGAGTACTTTATCCAGGGTCGAAACGATCAGTCTTCCGTCGACAGGTTTTTCGAAGCGCAGAAGCGTGCCATTTTCGACTTTGAACCATTCATTATAGTTGTCTTCTTTAATTCGGATACCGGTCGTACGACCCTTGATCCCTGGAATACCATCTGCGGTTGAAAGCAGGAAACCACGCCATTTTATCCAGGTCCTGCCGTTCCTGGTAAAAAATGAAATCCCTGCCTGGTCACGGAAGGCAGTCGCTGCGATCCCCGCGTAATTGGCATTCTCTACCTTCTGGACCCCCATAAGGTCTACGTATCCGGGCAAATCTTTGTACAGAGATGATAAGACCGGCATCACGCTTCCCTGCATATAGGCAGGCACGTCTCTCATAAGCCATATCCTCCCCTCCATCTTCTCCTGAAGTCGTCCGGGGTTTTTCATGATTTCAAGCTTTTGATACGAGATCATGTCAATGTCAAAAGGTTTCGGCTGTCCCCGTGAGATGAGAAAGGATTTACCGTCCACTGTCGTAAAATAGTAGCTGATTCCCTTCTCGTCGCCATAAAAATAACCGCTATTATAGATGAAGCTTTTGGAGACGGCCGGCTTTTCTTTGCCCGGACCTTTTGCGGCAAGCCGGGTGATGGTGAAACCGTTCTTTTGTTTATTGAAGGCGATCTTCACTGCGCTGCTGTCGTTAACATAATACCCGGCATATCTCGTTAGGTCGGCCGGAACCCTCTGAGGAGCGACAGGCTTCTGAACCGCGCTCACCCTGTCTTCCATCAGCTTTCTATCTTTCATCAGGGCATCAAGAATGGGGCGAGTAATTGCCTCGCCGTTCGCATCTCCGGATATACTGAAACCGATAACTATCCCTTCCTGCGGAACGATCTGCAGATTCGTCGTATAACCCGTTGCATGTCCGCCCTTACCCAGCACCTGGATGCCCTTCTTGTGATAGTCGGCAATATCTGAATATTCCCAACCAAACTGGCCCATGATCTGTGGACCCCTGAGTTTGCCGGAGAAGAGAGTGGGTTGCTCTGCGAGAATCTCTTTGATGGACGCGTCAGACAGGATCCTTTTCCCTTTCGGAGAAAGACTGCCGCCGAAGCGGCACAGGTCCTCAGCGGTAGAGGACATTCCGCCGGCACCGTAGACGGAAATAACCAAACGGGGATATTTCTTCCCCGTCTGCGCATCGTAAAATTCCGCGCTATTCGGCTCATTTATTTCACCGATGCTGGCCGACGTGTCTTTCATGTCAAGGGGGGTAAAGATCCTTTGATTCAGGAAATCGACATATTTCTTTCCCGATACCTTTTCGACGATCATTTCGGCCAGCGTAAAGCCGTCATTGCAATAGAGGGACATGGCGCCCGGATCATGCTTCAAATAGGCATCCTTGAGCGTATCCAGCAGGATCTCATGCATCCGGGTATCCGGTTTATATCCAAAATAGAAGGTCGAACCGGGAAGGCCGGAAGAATGATTGAAGAGCATCCGCACGGTTATCCTTCTGTAGCGTTCATCCTTCATCGAAAATTCGGGAATATACCGTGCAACGGTTTCATCCAACGCCACTTTCCCCTCCTCGACAAGCAGGAGAACAGCAACTGCGGCAAACATCTTGCTGGTCGAACCGATATTGAAACGGGTGTTCCTGTCGACGGGCCTGTTTTGCGCACGGTCCGCAATGCCAATACCTTCCGAATAGACGATCCGGCCCTGGTCCATGACGGCGATGGTGGCCCCGCTTCCCTGTCCCGACGTGATAGCCCTCCATATGGTCTCGCGTGCAACAGATATCGTGTTCCTGTAGTCAGGAAGAGCGGTCTTTTCCGCAGCCGACAATTCGCTGGAAAATATTATTGAAAAAATGACCAACGCAACAAGGAGCGGTACAGAAAACTTTCTTTCCATGATCTTCTCTCCCGTAGGATTTGCCGGCCGCTATGGCCCAAAAAGCAATTCAGTCATCAGACGCCGGCGGTTTATACCCCGGACAACCGTATGGCAAATACAGGGTAGCACGACGAGCCTGTAAAATATAGATAGGGCAACCTTGGGAGTAAGGAAGGCTTTGGGGTCGGAGCACCCCGATCGGTTGACTGCATGATGCATTGATGGTACAACTAAAGGTAACGTAGGAGGTACAGTCAGATGGCCAAGACGCCGAAGATCATACCCATATCAGACCTCAGGCAGAAAGCGAGCGATATTGTCAGGTCCGTGTCGTCGTCACGGGAACCGGTGTTCATTACCCAGCGCGGACGGGCTGCCGTGGTCATGGTGAGTATGAAGGACTATGAGGATTCGCAGCACGAACTCGACATTCTGCGTCTGCTTGCCCGGGGCGAGAAGGAGATCGGGGAAGGTGAGGGCCATGAGCTTGGGGACGTCCTGAAGGAAGCCGATCTCTTGTTGAAGGGCCAGGGGTCTTGAGGGTTCTCTTCACGCCCACGGGCCGTCGGCAGTTCCTCGAAGCCGTCGCCTACATCTTCCGGGACAACCCTTCGGCCGCCGTGAACTTCCGGAACAACGCGGAGAAAACGCTGTCGCGGCTGAAAAGATTCCCGGAGTCCGGAAGGTCGATACCTGAATTTCCCGACCTCTCCTTCCGGGAAGTGATCGTGAGACCTTACAGGTTCTTCTACAGGATCAAGCACGACATCGTGTGGATCGTTGCCGTCTGGCACAGCGCGCAACTTGCCGCGGAACCAGCGGAGAAGTAATGGGAGAGGCGGGGACGTCCCTCAACGGTCCCCCAGAACCCACGACATTTCACCCGGTACCTGCCCGTGGCCGGGATCAATACCAAGATCACGGGTTAGTACGGACAGTACCTGGGGTTCGTGGTAATACCCCAATTCCTGCAGTTCCTCTAAAGCATCTTCCCGGGAGACAAGCCCGAAATAGACGCCCGCGCCAAGCTCGACAACGGACTGGGGGAAAAAGGTTGTCCCTGCGCCCTGGAAGCGTTTGAACTGGCAATAGTCTTTGACCTTTTCGATGCGGCAACTGGTATGCAGGAGTCCTTTTTGTCCCGGTGGCATATGCCAATCCATTTCCTGCTTCATAAGTTCGGCGGCCTTTGCCCATGTGCCATAGACGGTGTTGGACTTCAGACGACGTAAAATGGGAATCGGCATGTTCGGATCATTCTCCGCTCTGGCCAGAATATCATCCAGGGGTCCGTAAACAGGGGTCAGGAGCTTCCTGACGGAAGACATATGTCGCAGCATGTCGGCGGTCAAAGAATAAGGCTGCGGGGGTTCAGGGGTTTTCGTGATCATCCGCAAGAAGTTTAATGTGTCGGAGCGATGATCGGGGATCTGTTCCTTGTGCGGTTGTCCGGATTTGATCTCGGTCATCACATAGTTCATGACCGCCAACTGCACCTCTTCGACCCCGTGCATGATCATGGGGATATTTTCCTGTACTGCAAGGGGATAAAATAAGGCGTGAGCCACCGTTGGGCAAAGGCAGGGGTGGCCGACACGCTCAAATTGGTCACGCATAGCCCGCCGGATCACGTTCCAGGGCAGGGTGCGTTCAACGAATTCCACATCCGGAAGTACGCGCATGGCCCGACGCATGTTTTCCCTGCACGTGTCGTTAGTGTAGGGCATATTCCATGAGGCGACGAGGACACGAAGCTTGAGTCTCTTGGCCAGATACCAGAGCAAGTACGTGGAGTCCTTACCGCCGGTGTACAGAACCATGACGTCAAAGCGTGAACCGGTGTTTTCAGAAGAGATCCGGATGAGGTCCTCATCCGTGATGCCCTCCTGCAATGCCACGCCCTGTCCGGATCTTTCCGCCAGTTCGTAGCACTGACAAAAGGCGCACAGCCCGTTTGCATCGAATTCCAGCCCGGGCAGAACGTAGTCGTTGGTGACGCAGCGAACGCACTGTCGGAAGTTGTCCCTGGAGGACGGCTGACGGATCTCGTGCGCCTCCACTATGATCCCTTCCGCAATCAATCGGGCATACATTTCATGATCGGTAAGCTCTGATGGCAGATCGTTCGCGGAAGTTCGACCGTCAAGCAATTGCAGGCCATCCGCCAATTCACGGGGCAAAGGGATGATGCTCCTTGTATGATTCGGCGGGTTGCGCAAGCCGAAATAGACAAGCTGAGCCCCCGCGTTTGTTTCTTTGACATGCCAGCGGTACTGCAAGACCGGGTGTTGAAGTGTTCTCATATTTCCCTCCCTGTCGCGTTGATGTTTAGGTTGCGCTTATCGCTTCGCGGACTCTTGTTGACGACTACATTTCATTACCGATATTGGTAGTTGTAAACAAGTTGTCAACCCACCCGGCCCTCTTTACCATGAACTCTACGTTATCGTTCATGTTTTTAGGTACTATTTGTGATTCCGGGTGGTGCGTGTGCCAGATTCTGAATATCTCATCAGCAAATGCCTGCCCCACCGTATCAATATCCTGGAAGTCCAGTTCTATTGTTTTGAATTGTTCCAGGCCGACAACAACTCTTCTTGCCTGTGATCTGGATACGTACTGCACATTATTCTTATAAAGCTTTACAGAAACGGTTGTCCTGGTGAACTCCATGGAGTCATCGGTGTATTTGTTGAACACGTCAAAAAGCGTCTTTGTTGAATCTAACTTTATGGAAAAAGAAATTTTTGTACCTTTGGTCTTTAAGGGCGAATCTTTAACATATATGTCATTGTGCTCGTTATCAATGACAAGCCACTTCCCGGAACTGCGAATGCTGAATTGATCGACCACTTTTGATGTAAAAAATATGCCTTCGCCGCTATGGGCTTCAGGAGCTGTAGTCTGTTTCCCCTTTAGCAGGTCCTGAATGGCATCGAGGGGAGTATTCAGACCTTTCTTGGCCATTATGTTATTAAAGATGCCAACACCTCTGTCCGCAATGTCAAATTGGAGGCGGTCACTTGATTCCTTAACGAATATTTCTATTGTGTCTGTGCTGGAGTGCTCAATCGCGTTATTAAGCATTTCAGTAAAAGAATATTCGGCTATTCCAGCAACATTTTCTGCAAGGTTGGTAAACCAGGATCCTTCATTTTTTATCCCGCCAAATATTATGTCCTCACGAAGCTCTTTGTTGCGCAATAACCGATGGATGTTCGCAGGCTTATCAGCTATTGCGCTGCCCGCATCAGGCAGGACATAGTGCGCCGCATTCGCCTTGCCTATGAGAATTATCTTGCCTTCCTCTTTTAATTCTTTGAAAAACCTATGGATATAAGCTCTGGATAAGCCCGTTGCACCGGATATGTCCGCAACTTTGGCCGTACCATCCTTTGCCAGCTTATTAAGAATAATCTTCCTTATATCCTGAGCCATGCAATTCCCTTGAGAACCAGACTTATAGTTTACAACTTGTTGACAACTGTAATATACCAAGTATAACAAGAGTTGTCAACAAGTTGTAAATAACCTTGAGTAACCGGGTTTCCGGAGTCCGGAAGGTCGCTACCTGAATTTCCCGACCTCCCCTTCCGGGAAGTGATCGTGAGACCTACGGGTTCTTCTACAGGATCAAAACGACATCGTGTGGGTCGTCGCCGTCTGGCACAGCGCGCAGCTTGCCGCGGAACCAGCGGAGAAATGACGGCGGAGGTAGGGACGTTTCCGGGAGGAGATGGAGGCTTGCCTGGGAAAGTTACCCACGCGTCCCCTATATCCCAATTCTGGTTGACCATGGTGTCTTACGAGAATAGAATAAGAACAAACACGTAATAAGCAAAAGAAAAGCAGGCGGTCGGAAGCATAGGACAAATTCGAGCAGAGAAAAGGAGTCTCAAATGGAAGATCATCATCCACAATGCGTAAAATGTACGGTTCTTCGATGTCGTTCTCGGGAAAAGGACAAAAGGTGCCGGTGTTCTGCCCTACAGAAAAATATCGCGGCCTTGTCAAGGAAACGGTAGAGAAATCTATGCTGCCCGAAAACCAGGCTATAAATAAGGGCTGGATCGGTTATATGAGTAAAGTCATGGATCCGGAAAAACCAAGAGAAAGGCTGGCCTGGACACGGGTTGATGAGATTATGGAGTACGCCAGAATATGCGGGATGACAAGGCTGGGCATTGCAACGTGCGGGGAATTGTTGCCTGAATCGAAGCTGTTATCTGACATTCTTGAAAGTAATGGGTTTGACGTCGTCTCTGTAACATGTCTCTGTGGTGAAATGGATCCGCAGGAGATAGGCATGCCGGGGAATAAGATCTGTAATCCGATAATGCAGGCAGAAGTGCTCAATCGGGAGAAAACAGAGCTGAACATGATGGTGGGGCTTTGCCTGGGACATGATATACTTTTCCTGCGTCATTGCGAAGCGGAGACAACGCCTCTCGTGGTCAAAGATCGGGCCCTTGGACATAATCCTGTGGCAGCTTTGTATCTAAGCCAGAATCCTCTCTATAAGGACAGATTCATCAGAAAATGAACACGGGTGCAGGGCGGGCAGGAGAAGGATTTCGTCAATAATCATTTTATTTACCACGGTCAGTCTGAGATAATAAGGGCGAAGTATAATCTTATTATCGGGAACGCATCCCGATTACCGGAGGTCATCATGCCCGATACAAAGACCATCCTGCTCGTCGAAGACGAAGACCTCCTTGTCATCCTGCAAACAGATTGGCTCGAGAGGCTCGGATTCAATGTCATTGCCGTCTCCAGTGGAGAAAAGGCAATTGAAGTCACACAAACCACCCTCGGTATCGACCTTATCCTCATGGACATCAACCTTGGTCCTGGAATGGACGGCACAGAGGCGGCAAGTACAATCCTCAAAGATCATGATATACCCGTTGTGTTCCTGTCCTCCCACGAGGGAGAAGAAATCGTGGAAAGGACAAAAGAGATCGCATCCTATGGATATGTTGTCAAAGACGGCGACATGACTGTCCTCGATGCCTCCGTGAAGATGGCAATGAAACTCCATGAGGCACACCGGGTATTGAAAAAGAAGGAGAGCGGCTAGGATTCATGCGCCGTAACGTCACCCACGTCCATGGTCGGCCTCATGGGGTCGACCACCATGAACCTGGGGGCAAAAATGGTTTCCCTGGTGACAAGATCGGTTCCGCGAAGAAGGTAAGCCACAACTTCGGAGGCGAGAATGGCCCCTGCGAAGGCGCCGCCGATACTCGTTGACGGGCTCTTGCGGGCCCGAATGGAATTGTCTATCCGTTTAGCTACGGTTGATCCGAATCTGTCAGACATAAAGGATGGGAAACCGTCACCGGCGGATCTCTTCCTCGCCAGCCCCCAAAACTCATCGGGCATCATGCCTTCCGGATGGTGAGCTACCAGTATCGCGCCAAAGCCAAACACCATGGCTGAGAAGAGGGGAACACTGAAACGCTTGAGCAGATCCGGGGTCATCGCCTTGACATCCGCACCTTTTTCGAAATCCATGACGCCAACATGGACATCGCTGCCTTCGAGGAACCGTTCGAGATTGCCGGTCAATAGCCCTTCAGGAAAGAGTTCGAGCTCGACCTCGGGGTTGATGTCCCGGGCAAGTTGTTCGTACACTTCGATCTTTGGCCGCCCCATAGTCGATGCATAGGCTGCGGCCTGACGGTTCATATCAGGGGGGTCGAATACGCCGTTCTCGGCGAGTCGAAACCGCTTTACCCCGGAGCGAACGAGGTTCAGGAAGGTGCCTCCGCCCACTCCTCCCAGGCCGGAAAGGGCGATGAGGGGAGCTGAAAGCACATCAATTCCTTCGTGGCCTAATATAAGAAACGTACGATCAAGAAAACCCTGCATAGATACACCTGACCTTTCCTGCGTTTACACTAAAAACCATCGAGATACAACCGGAAAACTACGTATTTGTTAATTATCCCACAAATCGTGGGGCCATGGGGCGTTCCAAGCGTTGCTAGCTTCTTATCCAATTTGTTGCTTTTTATGCAATAAAAAAATTATGAATCACCCACCCAATGGGACGACCTGCGCCGGTTAGTCATATTCGATGCCTTCAGACAGGTCTCCCGAAGGGGACACTCTTGAAATGTTGAAATCCTCAAGCCGGAAAGGATACCGACAGCGATCCGGCTACCGGTAGAACAAGGAGACGATCGTGGATCCTTCGCCTGGTTTGGCGCCCTTGACATAGTGAAGGGAGGCAGACCGGTAGTTGGGCCATTCCCAGCCGTACTCCGACTTCTTCGGGCTGGAGTAACGCGGGGGGCCGATCACGCGTTTGACGGCGGGGAAGATCTGTTTCGTCCGGTCGGTACCGGGGATCTGAAGCAAGAGGGAAGCCACGCGGTCATTGGCCGGGTGGGTCTCGACGGTGATGCCGATGCCGTGGAAGCTGCCGCTGTAACTGGAACAGTCGGCGTTGATGGGTTCGACCGGCTGCAAGTAGTCGACGGCAGGCACCGGTTGGTCCTGGCGGACCTCCCGGAGTATCTTCTCCACATCGGCGAATATGTCGGCGGCAATGCCCGCCGCGGGCATCATGACAAGGGCGATGATTAGAGTGATGAGCCGAAAGGCATTGTGGTTCAGCATTGTGTCACGCTCCGGGCAGGATCACCCTGCCGTCTTGAAATCCTCAAAGGCTCCGTCTGCCAGTCGCCAGGACAAAGCTCGACAGCTTCATGACGTATGACGGGAACCGGCCTTTTGTGTAAGGTAGTATAGAAACTGTGGAGCCATGTGTCAATCCAACCATTACCGATGGCCCCTGATGAGTGTGAAGATCATTGCCAAATGTCCCCCCGGCTCCTACTGATTCTTGACATAGTCAGTGATGATTTAATATATAATTGTAACCATTAATAACAAGGAGGGATAAATATGGAAGAAATTGCCAAAATTGCGGTTGAGGAGTATGAGAGGAAGCAGGATGGTTCCTGGGTTTGTATCAAGAACTCAGATATCACCACTAAGACTGGCAGGATAATGAGGATAGCGCCTGGCACGATTTTTCGCAAAGGCGGCACATTCCAGGGAATTGACGTTGCAGAGACACTTGACAAGATCAGTGCGAATTAAGACCCACTAAATGCTCCAGCTTCTGGAGCGCCGGGAGAGAGTTGTTCATCACTCGAAGGGGACGCTTCTGAAATCAGGAGCGTCCCCTTTGCGCTCCCATATTTATTATATGACTACAAGCAAGGCCCCGAAGAGGGGCCGGGTCAAGAGCCGATGCCTCCGCTGTTGCCAACCGTCAGAACAATGCACACCTTGTGGGTTAGGGTACCCGTGTGTCGATGACCGACACCCGGCCATTATAAAGACGAGAGGTGAGACATGATCGATTCTCCCAGGTGTGCGAATGGCCTTAACTTTTTCTTCTGGCCTGTTGTTATCGCTGTGGCTGTCGGCGCGGTTGTGGCAGTCTCGGTACGACTCGCCGGGGCCGCGGTCCGGACCCAGACCATCACGTATAGTCAGGGCTCGGTCACCCTTGAGGGATACCTTGCCTATGACGACAGGATAACCGGCAAGCGGCCGGGCATCCTCGTTGTCCACGAATGGAAGGGTATAACCGCCTACGAGAAAATAAGGGTGGAGCAGCTCGCCTCCATGGGCTTTGTCGCGCTCGCCGCCGACATTTACGGCAAAGACGTAAGGCCCACGACAACCGAGGAGGCTAGCAAGACAGCCGGTATATATCGGGGCAACCGGCAGCTCTTGCGTGCCCGGGCCCTGGCCGGCCTCAAAGCACTCAAGGAGTTCCGTCATACCGATCCCTCGCGCGTTGCGGCCATCGGTTACTGTTTCGGAGGGACCACAGTCCTGGAACTCGCCAGGGCCAATGCCGAAGTGGCGGGCGTGGTCAGCTTTCACGGCGGCCTGGACACGCCGAATCCCGCCACGGGGCCGGTAAAGCCGCAGGTGCTTGTCCTTACCGGGGCCGATGACCCTGGGGTGCCCCCGGCGCAACGCCTTGCCTTCGAGGAGGAGATGCGCGCTGCGGGAGCGAACTGGCAGATGAATATTTACAGCGGGGCGGTCCACGCATTCACCAATCCCGCCTCGGGCAGCAACCCGTCGACCGGGGCAGCTTACAACGAAAAGGCAGACAAACGCTCCTTTGCGGACATGAAGCTGTTTTTCGGCGAGCTGTTCAAATAGCCGTCTCCTTTCTTCCCTGTCCGGGCAGCGGGAACCCATTGGGGTCAGGGCCGAGGCAGGGGGAGATGTGCCGCGGTGCATAGTGGCGCTACTTGATTGTATCGAGGGCCCGCCGGATACTCGTTGCCAGTTCCACCTTGTTGATGGGTTTCATGAGGAAGTCGGCAAAGCCTATCGCAGCTGCGCTTTCGCGTGAAACGATATCGCTGTGGCCGGTGCAAAGAATGATCGGAATGCCCCCTGTTATAGCGAGAAGCTCTTTGGCGAGCTGTGTTCCTCCCATTCCCGGCATTGCCTGATCGGTGATCACGAGGTCAAAGGATGACGGATTCGCGGAAAAGATCTTCAAGGCTTGCCGGCTGTCCGTAACGGCGGTTACCTCGTATCCGATCCTTTCAAGGGCAGTTCTAGCCCATTCGACGAGCAGTTCCTCGTCATCGACGAAGAGGATCCTCTCAGCGCCGCCCGGGATTTCAGCGGGCTGCGCATCCTGTGTCGATTCTTCAGTGTCCGCTTTGGGCAGCAATACGCTGAAGGTGGATCCGACCCCGGGTTCACTTTCGACTGTAATCGTCCCTCCAAGGTCTTTTACGATTCCGTAGACCACGGCAAGCCCCATGCCGCTGCCGGCACCAGCCTCGCGTGTGGTGAAAAAGGGCTCAAACATCCTTCTCATTACAGCGGGGCTCATTCCGATACCGGTGTCTCTCACGAGTAACCGGACGTACTCCCGCGGTGTTGGGTCTTCGAGGAGAACAGACGGGCCGGGTTCAACGTCGATATCGCTCAGGGTCACCTCGATAACTCCCCCTTTATCCCGCATGGCAATGGAGGCGTTGGTGACGAGGTTCATCAGGACCTGCTGTATTTCTGTGGGGGCAGCCAATACCGTATCCGTGGCGGCTGTTGCAGCAAATGTGATCCTGGTGGTGGCGGGGATCGAGGCTCTCAGGAGCTGGAGCGTTTCTTCAACAACGGATGTCAGGGACAGCGGGTGTCTCTTATGGCTCGTCTTGCGGGAAAATGTGAGTATCTGTTTCACCAGCTCCCGTGCCCTCATGGCAGCTTTTGAGACGTTCTGCAGGCTTCTGTCTACATGGGGGCGGTCCCGAACATCCTCTATGGCCATCTCCGTGAACCCGAGGATGGCAGCGAGCATGTTGTTGAAGTCATGGGCGATGCCCCCTGCGAGAACACCCATGGCCTCCATCTTCCGGGATTGGTGGAGCTGTTCTTCAAGTTTTCGCTGCTCGGTGATATCTTCGACAACCACGCTTACCCCTGCAACCGCCCCGCCGGAGTTTTTCATGGGATACCAGCCGGCCATCCATATGCGACCGTTACCGGGCCGTCCCGCCCCTGGAGCCATCTCCATGTCGGTGACCGGTCTACCCGTTTCCATAACCTGGCGGGCTACACGCTCGGCCTCATCAGCGATCCAGGGGACCATCTCCCGAAGAGTCCGGCCGATGTGGTCCGCGGCTGTTTTGCCGTTCCACGCGGCCAGCCGTTCATTGATTCTCAGGTACCTCAGGCCGGTGTCCAGAACGCACAGGCCGATGGGGGCCGTTTGATAATATGTCTCGATCTCTCGTCTTTGTTCCTGCTCCATTTCCTGGCTTGCCCCGAGTTGAGCGGTTCTTTCCTGCACCCGCATCTCGAGTTCGTCGTGAGCCTTGAGGAGTGCTTCCTGTGTGTGTTTGAGCTCGGTGATGTCATGCGCATAAATACGACAGACCCCGAACTTGGGAATGAGCTGGACTGTTTCGCCAAACACCCTGTCCTTGATGGTTACTTCTAGGTTGAGAGTATCTTCACTCTTTTTATCGCAGTTTTTCAGGATAGCATCAAGGTCCCCGGGACAGAAGGGCCTGCAGTTCCCCTTGTCCATGCCCATGTTTTCAAGAATCTTTCGCGCACCCGGGTTACAGAAGAGGATTTCACCGCTAAGATCCACTTCCAGGACAGGATTCGGATTGAGTTCCGGAAAAGAGGCGAGATGCCCGATACATTCCTCCACGGTTTTGCGCTCCGTGATCTCTTGGACAATCCCGGCCATGCGGGAAGGAGAACCTTTGACGTCCTGCATGTGTCTTCCGGCGGCGCATATCCAGCGGATCGCCCCGTCGCGGCGCCTGATGCGGCATTCAAAGTTCCAATCACTTCGTTGTTCAATTGCCTGTCGGAATTTATCGTCAACCAACTCACGGTCTTCGGGAAGGACGTGCCCGAGGAACATTTCGTACGTCCATTCCGGAAGCAACCGGTCGTATCCAAAGATACGATCGTGTTCGAGAGAACGGAAAGCGCTGTGATCTGCCAGGTCCATATCCCAGGCACCGGCACCGATCGTATCCAGGGCGAAACGAAGATATTTCTCATTTCGCCTCAGGGCTTCCTCAGCCAGTTTGCGTTCCGTAATGTCGACGCAGACACCGCAGGACCGCAAGGGCTTACCGGTGTCATCGTAGAACGTATTACCGACTGCACTTATCCAGCGCACCCGCCCGTCTGAAAGGGTGATACGATATTCGTTCACAAGGGGTGCTTTTTCCGCGACGGATTCATTGATACTTGCCATTACCCGCTCACGGTCGTCGGGATGCAGCACCGAGAGCCATGTTTCAAAAGATGGCTTTGCCCCGGGAGGGAGGCCGAACAGGTTGCAGAACCCTTCCGACCATATGAGCTGCCCCGTGACCATGTTCCAATTGTAGAATCCGATGTTTGCAGCCTGTTCAGCAATCTCCAACCAGTCAGACGTCACCCAGGGAGGCTCTCCATCGGGACGTCCGGCCACTGATGCTTCGAGTTCGGCAATTCTCTGACGCAGCTCGAAGTTCTCCTTGAGAAGGTCTTTGTTCTCCTTGCCCTGATCTTTTCTCATAAACAAGGATAAAACCAATAAACCGAAACGGCAAGCCCCGTTTCGACAAAAGTATCTCCTGGGGCCAAGTCTTGCAATTCATACATTTCGCAGCGTTTTCGGCGCGTCAGTAATCCTGTTCCAGCGTCCTCAGGCGTCCGATAAAACGGCCGTACTTTTTGAAAAGCGACGGCAAGTGCCGCAGGGGATATTTGCGCATCAGTCTGATCTGGTTGTACAGCGGCCTCGAGCCTTCGTACAGAGCGATGAGCTCCTTGTAGAATTCCTTTACCGGGAGTTTTGTTGGCAGGAGGGTATGGAAGAAATCGACGTAGTCGTAGTTTGTGCTGATCAGCCTGTCTTTTGTTTCCTGGTACAGGTCTGTCCCCGGCAGGGGGGTCAGAACGGAGAAGGCCACAAAATCAAGGTTCAGTGAGAAGCAATGTTTCCGCAGGTCCTCAAAATCCCGGCGGTCGAATTCCGGCCTCACGATGAACATGGGCCATATATCCATCTTGAGATCTTTGAGTACCTGCAACGCCCTCGCGTTGGTCCCGGAGGTTGTCCCCTTGTTTATCATTTTCAGGTCGCTGTCCCGATAGAATTCGAACCCGACGAAGACACGCTCCAATCCGATCTTCTTCCACTTCGCGATCAGCTCCGGATGCCTCGCAATGGTGTCGGTGCGGGCATAGAGAAAATATCGTTTCCTGATCCCCGCTTTCGCGATGAGGTCCGCGAGGATGTCCATGCGCTTACTGTCGAGCATCGATTCATCATCGCAGAAGTAGACATATTTCTCCTCTATCGTCATCAGCTCTTCCACGATGCGTTCCGGTTTGCGGGTGAAATAGCGCCCCCCCGTCAGCTTCCACAGGGCGCAGAACCGGCACCTGTTGGGGCATCCCTTGGATGTACGAATGGATGCCAGGGGCCTCATCCATTCGCTGAAGTACGAGTTCCTGTACCGGGCCGTGAGGTCCCTCCTCGGAAAGGAAAGCCCGTCAAGATCCATCTCCCTGCCGTCCTGCCGAATCACTACGGGGCCGTTTTCAATACAGACGGCCCCTGCAATTCCCGACAGCCCGGTTTTTTTCTCCGCCCGGTCCACGATCTGTCTGAAAATGAACACGCCCTCGCCCGCGACAACGGCGTCTATCGAAGGCACATAAAAATCCTCGGGCATTATGGTGGCATGATGCCCTCCCACAACCGTCACTATTGCCGGATTGAAGTCCTTGATCTGCTGGAACAGCCCCTTGACCGTGTTCACGTGCACCGTAACTGACGTTATGCCGACGAGGTCGGGTCCGTACTCCTGGAGGACCGGGTGAAGATCGCCATCGAGGCGCATATCGAGGATCCGGACATCGTGATCGGGCATAACGCCGGCGGCGAGATATTCAAGGGCGAGGGGTTCAAAAATGGAAAATTCCTCTCCGCCCAGTGCTTTCAGAGGTTTCGCGGGTTGTATGAGCAGTATCTTCACGGGCGGCCTTGCGTGATTCCTTCAAGGTACTGAGCTGTCATTGACGAAAGCATATCGGCGACAGTTTCGACGCTCATTTCGGGCATGCGGAACAACATGGTCAGCGCGCCAAGATAAAAGAAGAAGATGGAAGCGGCGGCAAACATGGGGTCAACGTTCTGCCGTATGACACCCGATGCCTTGTCTTTTTCTACCATTTCCGACAGGAACCTCACGTATTCCTCAGACTGCTTTGTCATACCGGGGGTCTCGGTGACAGGCTCGAATATCGTCAGGCGAACCAGGGCTCTGTAGATGTCCCTGTCCCTGTCGTAAAATCTCAACATCCCCTTTGACAGATGCATCAAACGGTCAAGGAGCCCCGCACCGGCCGGTATCGATGCGATGAGTCCGGAGAGGGCATCCCGGATGTCCCCTACGAGGGCTTCTTCCAGCAAAGCGGTCTTGCTCTTGTAGTGTACGAGCACGGACGCAGGAGAAACACCCGCCTTCCCGGCTATGTCCCTGATGGTGCATTCCTGCATCCCCTTTTGAGAAAACAATTCCCGCGCAGCCTCCAATACAAGACGCCTCGTTTCTGCTTTCGATGCTTCCCGGCGGTTCATCTTAGTTAACCTCGTTTATTCAGTAAACAAGTTTAGCATGATGAAGTTCTCTTGTCAAGGACTAGTGTTTTCCTCAATCCTCTGAAGCGGAAAGGATAATACATGACGGACAATGCCCTGGCAGGACGCAAATGGCTCGAAAAGCAGGGAGTCCAGTTCGATGAAAAACCTTATACGGCTGTGGGCGCCCTCTGGGCCAGGAGCTTTGACCCCGCGAACAAAGGCAGAGGCGGCGCGATCATAAGAGCACTGAAGGCTCAGGTTGACAAAAGAAAGATCCCCATCCTGATGAATGTAAAACTCAAGGCGCTTGTCCGGCAAAAGACCCTTGAGGATGACATCATGGGGGCGGTAGTCACTGAAAGAGGCAAGGATGTACATTTCAAGACGCAAAAGGGCGTTATCCTGGCGACGGGCGGTTTCGCCGCCGATGTCGCCATGCGCTCCAAGCACTAAGAACCTGTGGCCAGGCTTCCCCAGAGCTCTTGCAGCCGCTGGTCCCGACCGCATGAGTAGCGGTAGTACTTGTACCTCAGCGGGTTCTTCTTGTAATAGTGCTGATGATATTCCTCTGCCGGGTAAAACTCGGTGGCCGGGACCAATTCGGTGACAATGGGTTCCTTGAAGGGCTTGTTCTTTTCCAGCTCCCTCATAGATTGTTCCGCAAGCCTTCGCTGCTCCTCGGTATGGTAAAAGATCGCCGACCTGTACTGGTTTCCCACATCGCAAAACTGGCGGTCTTTAACGGTGGGGTCGATATTATGCCAGAAGATGTCGAGGAGTTTTTCGTAACCGACCTTGCCCGGGTCGTAGACAATCTGCACGGCCTCGGCATGGCCGGTACCCCCGGCGGAGACTTCCTTGTATGTCGGGTTCTTCTTGTGCCCGCCGGTATAACCTGCGGTGACCGAGACAACCCCGGGGAGCTTGTCGAAAGGGTCTTCCATGCACCAGAAACAGCCTCCGGCGAAGGTCGCTTTTTCCTGCTGGGGAACCCGGGCGGTCTTGGCGGCATCCTGGGCGGGCGCTGATACTGTCATTGCGATGAGGCCGGTGAAGAGGATGACTGCGTAGATCAATGTGCTCATAACTGTCCCTCTTTTGGTATTCATTTCTTTCCGAAGAGCTTTGCATATTCCCCGTAGCCTTCCTTTTCCAGGTCAGCTTTGGGGACGAACCTCAGGGCGGCCGAGTTCATGCAGTACCTGAGCCCCGTGGGCGGCGGCCCGTCCGTGAACACGTGACCGAGATGGGAGTCGCCGTGTTTGCTCCTTACCTCGGTACGGGAACCGAAAAATCCCCGGTCCTGGCGGGTAACGATATTGTCCGGCTCCATGGGTTTTGTAAAGCTCGGCCACCCCGTTCCCGAATCGTACTTGTCCAGGGAACTGAACAATGGTTCTCCTGAGACGATGTCAACATATATGCCCTCGGCCTTATTGGTGTCGTATTCATTCCGGAACGCAGGCTCCGTCCCCTCCTCCTGGGTTACGTTATATTGGAGAGGGGTGAGTTGTTTCCTCAGGGTTGCGTCATCGGGTTTTTTGAAATTCCTCCAATCAACGGGCTGCCGTTGCATGGATTTCTCGCCTGGACGTGCTTCGCTCATCATCTTCGTATCCCTGGCGTTCTTCGCCGTAGTTTTCTCCTCTACCCCGCTCATACCGGAATTCTGGCAACCAAGCAGTACGAGGAAGAAGATCATAGTGCTGACTGATAACGGTTTCATTTTGCCTCCCATCACGCAGAACTTTTTTAATATAATCACTTGCTCCCCGTCTTCAATGCGCGTGGCTGCGGAAGCGCACGCCTCTTTTGTTCCGACCGGGCCGATCCTGTCATATACTATAGGCTATGGAACGGTGTTGCCCGTGAATATGTTTGTCATCGACAACGTGATCTGGATAAGACTCGGCAGTTTTGCCGGCATATTCTTTCTTATGGCGGTGTGGGAGATTGCCGGCCCTCGGCGGGTCTTGCGGACTCCGAAGGGTGCCCGGTGGTTCAACAATCTCTCCATCACCGTGCTTAACAGCCTTGTGGGCCGCTTTATCCTTCCCCTCCAGGCGGCGGCGCTGGCCCTTGTTGCACAGGAGCGCGGCTTAGGTTTATTCCATTATCTTGATGTGCCTTCCCTCCCGGCGGGCGTTCTGTCCATAGTGCTCCTTGACCTTGCCATATACCTTCAGCACGTGGTCTTCCACAGAGTGCGAGTGTTCTGGTATTTCCACGGTATGCACCACACGGACCTCGATATAGACGTGACGACGGGGGCCCGGTTCCACCCGGTCGAGATCGTGCTTTCCCTTCTCATAAAGATGGGGATCATAGTGCTTTTGGGAACACCGGCATGGTCTTTCGTCACTTTCGAGGTGCTCCTCAACGCGACGTCCATGTTCAACCACAGCAACATCTCCATCAGCACTGCTGTCGACAGGGTGCTGCGCCTCATTGTCGTCACGCCCGACATGCATCGCGTTCACCATTCGGTGATCATCGGGGAACACGACAGCAATTTCGGTTTCAACCTCCCCTGGTGGGACCGCCTGTTCCATACATACAAGGGCCAGCCCCGGGACGGACATCGGGACATGATGATCGGCCTCTCAAACTTCAGAGATCCAAAGAGACTCGGCCTGGTGCGGTTGATCCTTCAGCCGTTCCTCGAGCGAAAAAAATTCTGACGGCTGCGGTTTTACCCGCAAGATCACAGGGGTCTGCAGGATCGCCTGAGGACAGATTGCCGTTGCTGAACTACAATTAACAGGTGGAGCAGAAGAATTCCCGAGGGAAAAGGAGAGTCTATGGCAACGTATGATTATGACATGGGTATCATCGGCGGGGGTGCCGCGGGCTTGACGGCTGCGGCGGGCGCCGCGCGGGCGGGCGCGAAAGTCCTGATCGTGGAGAAGGAAAAGTCGCTCGGAGGCGATTGCCTTCACTATGGGTGTGTGCCCAGCAAAACCCTGATAAGGACGGCGAAGATATATCACCTTATGCAGAACGGTCCGCTCTTCGGTCTGCCCGGCATGACGGTTCAACGTCCCGACTTTCGTCAGATCGCGGCGAGGATCCGGTCGGTCATAGATGCCATCCAGACACATGATTCCGAAGAGAGGTTCTGCGGTCTGGGCGCGAAGGTGGAATTCGGCAGTCCGACGTTCACCGACGACCACACAGTCAACCTCGACGGCAGGTCATACTCGGCCCGAAGCTGGGTGATTTCGACGGGCTCGTCGGCCGCCATACCGCCGATCGAAGGCCTTAAGGAAACACCCTACCTCACGAACAGGGAAGTGTTCTCCCTGGAGGAACTCCCGGAATCGATGGCGATAATAGGGGGAGGGCCTATCGGGATAGAATTGGCTCAGGCCTTTGCCAGGCTGGGGACGAAGGTCGCCGTGGTGGAGTTTCTCCCTAACATCCTCAGTGCCGACGACTCCGACATGACGGATACGGTCATGGAACTTTTAAAGGCTGAAGGCGTGGAATTCCACCTTGGGTCCGCGGTACAGAGTGTCAGGGATCTCGGGGATGAAAGGGAGGTCACCTTTACGAAAGGCGATCAGACTCAGAGCGTCAGGGCAAAAACGATCCTCGTCGCCACCGGGCGGAGGCCGAACCTCGATGGACTCGGTCTTGAGGATATAGGCGTCTCCACGACCAAAAAAGGCCTTGTGCTTGATGAAAAATTGAGGACCACCCGGCGCCATATTTACGGGGCCGGCGACGTCACCGGCACCTACCAGTTTACCCACGCAGCCGGTTACGAAGGGGGGATAGTGCTGAGCAACGCAATTTTCCACTTCCCCAGAAAGGTCAGCTACACCTATCTTCCCTGGGTCACCTACATGGATCCCGAACTTGCCTCGATAGGGATGAATGAAAAGTCTGCGAGAGCCAAAGGCATCAAGTATTCTGTCTGGACCGAGGCGTTCGGGAGCAACGACAGGAGCCTGGCTGAAGGGGAATTGACGGGAAAGATAAAGATGCTCCTCGACGAAAAGGAGAAGCCCATAGGTGTCCAGATCCTGGGTCCGCAGGCCGGCGACCTGCTCGGCGAATGGGTTGCCGTCATGAACGGGAACGTAAGGCTCTCCACCCTCGCGTCAGCCGTTCACCCCTATCCCACTCTTGGAGAGATCAATAAAAGGGTGGCCGGGGATTTTCTCTCGACGAAGATATTCTCCGAGACGGTCAAAAAGACGCTTAAACTGTTTTTCAGCCTTAAAGGAAGGGCGTGCGAAGGGTAGTGGAATCTACTCGTATCACGCTCCCGCCTGCGGGGCGCCGCCGCCGAATCGTGCGACAAAGCCCTGGCCGGTTAAACCCGAGGAAGAGGGAGTTCCGGCTATCGTGGCAAGGTACGTGCCGTCCAGGTCTGTGATGTGCTGTGCCACATTGTCAAAGTAGTTGAAATGTATCTGCTCTTCGTCGATGATCAGTTCAAAAAGTTTCGCACTGATGCTGTCGCCGTTTTCTCTGCAGGCGAGCAGGAATTGGTTATAGGTGGCGATCGTGTTGTCTTCGAGGTCTGCGTCAAAGGGAAAGACTTCCTCAACCTTATGGCCTGTTACGGCTTTTGCCGCGGGATCCACGGTCGGCTGGCCGCCCAGCTCTTCGATCCGGTCCGCAAACTTCTCTGCGTGGCGCATTTCATCAAGCCCCACGAGCTTGAGTTTCATTGCAAAATCTCCGTAATCCATGTTATCCAGGTTGTAGTGCTGGTTCATGTACTGGTGAATGGCGTGCAACTCCATAGAACGCGCCTTGTTCAATACCTCAATGACATTTGTTTTATTCTGATTCTTGTCGCTCACGGCCATTGTGTTCCTCCTTTGGTTGAAGTTGCTGTTTGAAAAAGTATATACGTGAAATTGTTGCCCGTAAAGGGTGTACGTGCGTGAAACATCTCTGAAGAACAACCTGTGGGCCCCTCGTGTCTTCCCTTTCGGTTATGGAAGGTCAAAGGGAGTCCTCCGGGACCCGCCCCTGCCTTTCATGTACCGGTGAGATCGAACAGATTCCCCGCATGTCCCCTGCGTTTAGACTAT
This sequence comes from Deltaproteobacteria bacterium UBA5205, assembly GCA_002412715.1. GTDB lineage: Bacteria > Desulfobacterota > Syntrophorhabdia > Syntrophorhabdales > Syntrophorhabdaceae > Delta-02. The sequence continues at coordinate 9,860 of DHVP01000047.1, read as the reverse complement.
CGCGGCGCTGTCTATCACATTGTGTTGTTAATGGTGAAGAGTCTCTTGATTTCCTATGAGTTCCCTTATCTTAAGCGTTTATATCTCTTGCGCCAGGGTGGAACCGATGCGAGATTTCCCCGTACAGCCGGCATTCTTCTGTCTATCCGTCCAGAGCCCGGCGAATCGCTCTTGCCAATTCCTGCTTGGACAGGGGTTTAATCAGGAGATCTTTGACCCCTGATTCTCGTGCTTGTTCCATTGAGACGGCTTCCTTCTGGCCTGTATAGAGAATGATCGGGATAGTGGCCTTTGCTTTCAATAGCTCTGCTGCAAGATCCATCCCGGTTAGATTTGGCATTATATGATCGGTAAGGACAAGATCGAATTTGTCGGGCCCTTTCCGGAACAAGTCCAGGGCGTGCAGGCTGTCCTTGGTAGCAACAACCTCATAACCAAGCCTGGTCAACGTCTGTGCGGTCAGTTCAACAAGAATGTCCTCGTCATCTACAATCAGTATACGCTCTTTATTCCCTGTCGCCGCGTTGGTTTCTGTGCCCCCGGTGCCTGCCTGTTCTTCGGTTCCGGGCAGGTGCACGCGAAATACGCTTCCCTTTCCAGATTCGCTCCAAACATCCATGTAACCACCATGACTCTTGAGAATGCCGTGGACAACGGAGAGTCCCAAACCTGTTCCTTCCCCCTCCCTCTTTGTTGTAAAGAAGGGATCAAAAATACGTTCAAGGGTTTCGCCTGTCATTCCGCAGCCGGTGTCACGCACTTCCAGCGTAACATATTCCCCCGGCTTCATTTCGGGGACAGGCAGGCAATCCCTCTCTGAAAGAAAGGTTTTGGAAACGCTTATGTCAAGTTCACCGCCATTTTCTCGCATGGCATGCGCCGCATTGGTGCAGAGGTTCATCAGTACCTGATGTATTTGAACGGGATCAGCAAGTATCATATCATCATCCGTTGAACTTTTTACCACGATTTTAATCGTAGACGGGAGCGCAGGCCTTAGAAGTTTTAGCGCTTCTTCAACGGTTTGATTAAAGGCCAGTGGTTTTCGTTCCTGCTCAGCCCGACGGCTGAAAGTAAGAATCTGTTTAACGAGATCACGCCCCCTGTAAGCGCCTTTCAGCGCGAGCGACAATCTCCTGTGCTTTGGACCGTCAGGATTTATATCTTCCAGAACCATCTCGGTAAAACCGATAATGCCTGCAAGGATATTGTTGAAGTCGTGGGCGATACCCCCGGCCAGAGTGCCGATGGCCTCCATTTTCTGGGCCTGCCGGAGCTGGTTTTCGAGCCGCCTCAGTTCGGTTATGTCTTCGCAGGCCATCAGGTAATCACCGGAGATAAGGACCGAGACGATGAACTGGAGAGTCCTCTGCGTCCCATCCTTACAGACAACGGTAAAAACCCTCGGTACACGTTCACCCGGTTTGGCATCTCCTAAGTCTTTTTTCCAGATTGAGATTACCGTCCTTCTGTATTCGGCATCGGGGTAGGCCTTCCTGAACCATGCCCTGCCGTCAGGGGTATCGGAGAGATCGTAGCCCAAAAGGTCTGTGAACTTATTATTTATATAGGTAAAACGATATTCTTTATCGATGAGGACCATACCGAAGGGGGCATTGTCGGAGAGAGTTTTCAACTTCTGCCTTTCTCTGATAAGTTCTTTTTCGGCATGCTTGCGCTTCGTGACATCTCTTAAGTAGGCAAGTATGGCTTTAGCGCCTTTGTAAGGGATCATATTTACTGAAGCCTCAATGTCTACCGGGGTTCCGTCTTTTCTGATCCCTTTGAACTCATATCGCGTCGGTGCATAGTTGCCTCCGCGTCTTGCTGTCGCATAATTAAGAACTCGTTCGTAGTCGTCGGGATGAACGATACAATATCTGTGCCTACCAACTATCTCGTCCAAAGTCTCATATTGGAATATTTCAAGAAATGCCTGGTTAACGTAGACGTGAACATCATTCTGCACTATTGCAACCCCGTCCTTCGAGGCTTCTATGGCGACGCGATAGCGTTCTTCGGACTCCTTGAGTGCGGCCTTCGCCTCCCTGCGGTCTGATTCCGCCTGTTCCAGCTCCCGGATTCTTTTTTTCAGGGCGGATATTTCCTGAATAAGTTCTGAATTTGTACTCGCTACATTCTGCACCGATATCCCCCCAACCTCACGTAAAGAATCATATACTTATTCTGTACCCAAATAAGCGGTGGGCTTTCGTCCAATATTCTACAAGAGATCCTTACGAAAATCATCCTTATTGTGACCCGCTGGAGGTGGCGACAGGATGGCGTATCATAATGACGGCTTTCTGTTTGGAGGGGTAAGGGCGAAGGCGCAACGCAAAAGACAGTCTAAACGCAGGCGACCCGACCGAGTGCGCTGCCTTGCATTAAAACCTATCGGAAGCGGCCGATGTGTTGCCTATACGATGCTGCCGCAACCAGACGAAGTCGTTAAGTCGGGGCGACAAAAGAATGGTTATGGGAGCCCGAAATAGCGTTCATAACAAGTTGTCCCGGGCATGGGTTTTTGCCCGGGACAACTTCCTGAACAATATTCCTCGCGTGAGCTATTTCTTTGCCTTTGGTGGCATCATAACAGCATCGATGACATGGATAACACCGTTTGATGCGCCGACGTCCGTCTTAATCACGTTCGCCTTGTCGACCATTACCTTTTCACCCTTGACCTTGATGGAGATCTCGGAACCTTGAACAGTCTTGGCCTTTTTCAGCTTCACTACATCCGCCGCCATCACCTTGCCCGGCACAACATGATAGGTGAGGATCGAGACCAATTTCTCTTTATTCTCCGGTTTCAGGAGGTCATCGAGGGTACCCTTCGGTAGCTTGGCGAATGCCTCATCTGTCGGTGCAAATACCGTGAATGGCCCGGGACCTTTCAAGGTCTCCACCAATCCTGCTGCCTGGAGCGCAGTCGCAAGTGTTTTAAAAGAGCCGGCCGCTACTGCCGTATCGACGATATCCTTGTCCTGTGCGTTTGCGGCAGGTGCAACAACCATAGCCATGATCAAAACCAGTGCAACCATCAACCCATAAATCTTCTTCATTGCTGTTTCCTCCTGATCAAATTTTCCCGGGACGGACTTCGTGGTGCCGTCACGCGGGTGTTCGATGGGATACCCGACGTTTGTTAAGCGGTCTACCCGACTAATTTGAAGATCAATGCTCCTAAGGTCTTTCTTTCCTCCGGTGTGGCCACATCCCAAAGTTCTTTGAGAAGGGCCTCCTCTGGGGTCCCGGCACAAACTTTCTTAGCAAGATAGTCCCCCACTTCAACGGCCAGGGTCTTGATCTCCTCGTCGGTCATTCCGTATTTCCTGCCCTCCTGGATAGCGTCACGGAGACTTGCACGCCATGTCTTCCAGTCTTTCATAAAATCCATGCCTTCCAGACATTCCCTTTTTCCCATTATTGACCTCCTGATTTGTTTACCAGAGTTGTTATTGCCGCAACGGGAAATGAACCGGTTGCTACCTCCTGCACATCGATCAAAGACATGGAGCCGCGCCGGAGACCCAATACACAGTTCAATTATACGGCAGGAAAGCAGTAATGTCTGTCGCGCAACTGATTATTTTTACGTGGTTATTATGATGCATGCCGTGTCGTCTTTTCCATTACAGGGCCTATGGCGGAAACCCTTGTTCGGGGATTACAAAGAAGTTTTTCTGGAGGTCAGTCCCCGGGTGCTTGTCTGATCGGGGGTTTGGGCTTATAGAATAGGCTTATGGAGAAGGGCAACCCATCACGGGTCTTCCGGGTACGGGAAAGACCACGTTGGTCACGAGGCTTGTAGACTGGTTCAAGGACCTGAAAGTTGTCGGTGAAAGTTTACAGTCCTCTAACGGGTGACCCCAATGCTAGACTTTCACCATTCCGCTGGCTTACCGGCGAGATGGCTGACCGCGTTTAAGGCTATGTTTTGTCGGCAAAAGCCGCGAGCTCTTTCGCCATCCTTTTCAGGGAGTCAGTCATGTCAATATACAGGTATGAAGCCTGGGGCATGCATATGCCGGTAATTAACCGGTTCTGATGGACAATATCAAACTCGTCAATCATCCCCCTGACTTTTTCCGTATCACTTCGTATCTTGTCCTTGAGTACAGGATTCCTGGTCGTGAAATAATCCTTCACGTCGGTGAATTCTGTTCCGACAGCCACCATGAGTTGCTTTATTTCATCAAGGGCTTTTTGGGTAAAGAGTACGTTGGATTCAACTTTTGTTTCCATCTTGTCGACAAGGCTGTCGAGAGCCAGCGCGACGCGCTGGAGGTGGGGGAGCGCAATTACAAATTTCTGTTCCGCCTCGTTTTTGTCCTTGTCTTCGACGAGCTTTTCTATCGCGGGGAGGCCTTCTTTCAATGATTCCCTGAACTTTGATCTGCTTTCCTTGAGAAGGTTAATTTTCTGACCTGCAAAACCTCTATATATATTGTTTAAGATTGGTACTGTTTCCTCAAAAAGCTTGCCGATTCTATCGGTGATCTCTCTATCCTGCATGATTATCTCCTAAGCAATATATTTGGTTGCCTTCTTTTCTATATAACACAGCAAATGACCTCCTGTATCGGAGAATCATCGGGTGACCCCGGTTTTCCGAAACAGTTTTTTCAGGTCAATCTCTGTCCACTGCACATACCCCGGGGCCTTTACCCACAGTTTCAGGGATGCCGGTATGGTGACAAACTGGTATATTGATTTGTCCGGCGGAGTCGCTCCGCCCCTGGTTAACGGGATATCGAGTATCGCCATCATCCGGTGCGCATCGATGTTTCCCTTGTACTTCGCCGCAAGTGCGGCAAGGTTCTTGTACCGTGCAGCTGAATTCCCGACAACACTGTCTTTCCCCGGCTGCCGCGATGTCCATTCGGGATGGACAAAATGGTTGACGCCTATAAGCAGGCCTTGCTCCCCATCCCTCCTTTTCACATCAAACGTGGCCATTTCATACGAGTATGCCTTGTCGGGAAAGGCGACGTTGAAGACTATGGGGTAATGAAAGCGTGCGCCCTTGAGGGCTGCATCCAGTCCTTCAAAGGTAGAGTAATCGAAGGCCAGCTCCAGATCTCTAATCAGGAAAGGGGTTCGCTCCCCGAAGTAGCGCTGCCGATCGTCGTAACTGCTGCCGTCATTGTTCTCCAGGACAAGGCCGGTGTCATTGAAGGCCTGAATGACACCGATCTGGCCCGCATGGGCGATCACTGCGGCACTATGGCTTCCATCGGTCGGGTTGAATACGACTACGACAATGTATGGATTGAAATTTCTGTAGAAAGCCGGGAAATCGAAGTTCCTCCCCATGATCAGGGGGCCACCCCCGGTATAATCTCCCCAGACCGCTATGCTCGAGCAATGGTTCCGATCTCCTCTCGGCACCGCTGCGGTTGGACCGGGGGAGATTAAAAAGTCAAAGGATTCGTTCAGGACGGCAATCTCGTCAATTCCCATCCCCGATGTCTCGGACATACCCTCCCCGATATCCCGGAGGCGTTTCGGATAGAGCTTGAACAACTTTTTTGAGAACTCCCCAAGATGCCCGTCCGCCGACGCTATCTTTTTGAGAGTGAATTGCCTGATAATCTCCGAATACATTCCACGGATCTCGGGAGCGAGCAGTTTGCCGTACTGGCGTCCCATCTGCCGGTAGGTTCCGTTGAGTTCCACGACCTTGATCTTGCCGTAGTGATAGAGCACCCCCTTCTCGAAAACTTTGACAACAGGGGGTTTCGTCCCTTCGGCGGCGCAGACGACCGCGCCTCCCCCGTATCCTGCCAGGACACCGACGAGTAACAAGACCGCAATGACGTTCCAGATGTTCTTCAGCACGACGGACGTCCTCCTGCTCGTGAAGAAAAAAAATCAACCACCCTTCTCAGAACGATATAGTATCATCCGGCTGATGAAATCACACGCTTTTTTGAAAAGGTGTTTACCGGTAAGGAAAATCTTCCTTCTGTCTCTTCTACTGACAGTAGGTATTGGGAAATTTCCCCTTGCATTCATAGGGCGCACAGCAGGGCGTGCCGTTTAAAATGCATGTCAGGCCTTTCTCGATGCAGCTGGCGCCCTGAGCGCTGCTTACGGTCACAAAACCGCCTCGGGTATTCTCGCTCTTCTTGTTTTTGCATCTTTTCTGGCAACCGCTGATTCCACGAAAACAGTTATCCATGCAGCTGGCAGCTTCCTTGCTGTCTTCCTTGGTCGTTTGTCTGCACATCTTCACACATGTTTGGAAAGGACCATCGCAATCACTCTCGCAATCAGCCAGGGCAAAACCCGACAATAACGTTAAAAAAACCAACACTGCAACCAATACCAATCCTGTCTTTCGCATTTCATACCTCCGGGCTGGTGAATTAAACACGTAAGATCCTTTGTTTCTATGACCCGCGTTCGGCCACTCTTTTGGAGGTCGAACCGGAAAACTTTGTCATTCTTTGTTTCCTCATTATAATATATTAATGAGACGTAATGACGAGACAAATGTTCCGGTTTTTTTGCCAGTGATTGCTTTTCTTCATCGTTCGGGACGACAGTTGTGGTCCCCATGCATTCATGGACAGGATGAGAATGAGTTCAGGCTCGCCAGGCTTTAGGTCACAAAGCACCATACAGCGCAGGTGGATCAAGCTATGAAGATATGTAATATTCTGCTGAAACAGGGCTGTATCGAAGAAAAATCCATTGAAAAGGCGTTGAGGATTCAGGCCGGCAGCGACAAGCCTATCGGCGAGATTCTCCTTGAGATCGGCGCCGTGCAGGATGCGGCCCTCAAGGGCGCGCTGGATCTTCAATCCGATCTTGAAAAGGAACGCTTTTCGGACAAGACAGCCTTCCTGGAAACCATAGAGCCATTCGACAGGCTCGACGCCGCCAGCCTCGCGCAGATCTGCGAGACCATGGAATGGAAACAATTCGCGACCGGTGAGTTGGTCCAGAAGGAAGGGACAGCGGGAGAGTTTTTCCATGTCGTGAAGAACGGCCTGGCGAAGATATTCATGGAGAAGGACGGCGAAGAAAAGGTCGTCGGTTTCCTTGGCGAAGGGGATTTTTGCGGAGCGACGGCCCTCCTCTCCGACGGCATCAACCCTTCAACTGTCGTCACGATCGAGCAAACCCTCTGTCTCGCCCAGAACAGGGACGCCTTTACGGCCATGGTAGAGATTTATCCTCAGTTTGCGGGCTATTTCAATCAACTGATCATCCGCCAGTCGAAGACGATCTTCAGCAAACTTCTTGCCACCGGAACCGGGGCCATGGCACAGGTGGAGCCCTTCCTGTACAGCAAACGGGTGAAAGATCTGATCTCTTCCAGACAGGTCTTCTGTGCCGAGGGTGACACCCTGGAAGAGGCCGCCCGCAGACTCATCGGGGAGGATGTCAAAACGGCGGTGGTCATTGACAGCAATAAGAAGTTCCTTGGGACGATCGGCCTCAAGGAGCTTGTCGATGCCTCACTCCTCAAAGGCGCCAGTCCCCGGCAAACCATCGGCCCCATCGTCGAAAAGGGATTAAAGGCCATCAATTCCGACAGTTACTTCTTTGACGCCCTTCATGAAATGATGAGAAAGCGGACGGACACCCTCATAGTAATGACCGGTGAGAAGATCGAGGGGGTCCTGACGAGCCTTGATCTGCTGCAATTCCGGGGAAGAGAGGTCCTTTCCCTCATACGAAACATAGAGGACGCGAGAAGCTTCGACGAACTCAACCTACTGCGACAGGACGTGGAGAGCGTGCTGAGGGTATTGATAGGGGATGGTGCGGTCGCTTCCCATGCATGCAAGATCGTGAGCGAACTGAACGACAGGATCGTGAGGAGGGCCATAAGGCTCTCGGAGAAAACCCTCGGGGCGGCGCCGATCCCTTATGCATGGCTCGGGCTGGGAAGTGAGGGGAGAAAAGAGCAAACACTTCTCACCGATCAGGATAATGCCATCCTCTTCGATTCCACCGGGAACAGGGAAAAGGCGAGATCGGCGGAAGAATACTTCAAGGCCCTTTCGGACAGGGTCGTGAACGGATTGAACGAATGTGGCTTCCCCCTCTGCAAGGGCAATATCATGGCAACCAACCCCCGGTACTTCGGCGATCTTTCGTCGTGGCAAGAGAAGACAGCCCGCTGGATAAGCGTCAGCGCCGAAAAAGGGGAAGATCTTGTCGATATTTATACATTCCTTGATTTCAGAGCTGTTTACGGCAGCGAAATCCTTGAGGAGACGCTCAGGTCCCACGTCATCGGCGAATTTCGTAAACACACCTATGCCCTGCGAATGCTTGCCCAGCCGATCGTTTCAATTCCCATCCCGCTGGGTTTTTTCAAGAATTTCCTCGTGGAAAAGAACGGAAAATACAAGAATACAGTCAACATCAAGACCCACGGGCTCCTTCCGCTGTCCACATGTGTGAAGCTCCTCGCTTTCTTCGGCGAGGTAGCCGAGGTCAACACCCTCGAGAGGATCAGGGGACTCGCGGAAAAAGGCATCATTCCCACCGACAGGTCAGAGTTCTTCGAACAGGCTTTCGAGACCTTCCTGGCCCTTAAGATCCACAACAACCTGAACAACCTCGACCAGGGGAGGGATTTCAGCAACAACATCAATCCTGCCCTCCTCGGCACAAAACAAAAACAATTGCTCAAGGATTCGTTTCTCGCCGTCTCGGAGATGCAGAAGATCACAAAGGATGTTCTCAGGGTAGCGGACAATGCCTGAAGACGGTTGCGGCCGTCTTCAGGCATAAAGCCCGGCTATTTCTTTTGAAGGTTCCTGGCTAACCAGCGGCGAGGAATGTCAATGTTGAAATAAAGAGTAGATTTTTGGCCGGTCTTTCTGCTTTCGACATCCATCCTGTCGTAATCATGGCCGTTTGCAGCCAATGTACTGGTCTTGACCGATGTAAGCCCGTTTGCATTAATAACAAAATATTCTTCCGGGACGGATATGACAACAATCGCCTTTTCAGGGGTAGTCCCGTCGCCCGAGGCATAGAGCGAACCGACAAGCCCTTGCAGGACAGAGGTGTGAAAGGTATATCTTTCTGAATTCCCCATCTCTCTGTAGGCAATCCTGCATAACAGATGAACATCGAGGTCGACATAATTCGTCTCCAATACGGTTTGGGCATGCGTGACGGCCTGCGCATAATTCTTCTTCTTAAGGGCGTCGAATGCCGCATCTTTTGTGCTGCTGTCGGCGCCATAAGGTTTATAGTCTTGAGTCTTTGTGTAGGCAAGCCTGAATGCCAGAAAATCGACATTTGTGTCATTATTCTTCAGTTTTGCCAGCATCTCATAATAGTCAGGCTTGTCGGCGGCTGCGGCATGGTTCTGACCGACCATATCGGCTGTCACTCCTATCATGGCAATAATGACGATAATACAAAACGCTCTTAATGTTGTTTTCATCCCCATCTCCTTTGACTAAGTGGTTATTAGCATGATCATTCAAGTTCCTGCCTGATTCAGGGGTGATGTCTGTAAATCAATATCCCCGGCCCCTTATGTTCTCAGATATTAGACAAAACTTGAAGCAAAAAAGTTCTCTACTGACGGGAATAGATCGGGGATTCTCTTGTTGTTGGCAGTCCACCCGCGGCCCGCACTGGTACAGATAAGATTGTTCACCAGAACTGTTCCCCTAAAAACATCCCGAGCCAGCAAGAAAGCCGCTCCAGCCTCGATGAATCTTGACAACCGTCTAATACATGATTAGACGCGGGTTATATCGGTTTACCCGAAAAAAAAGTATCATACAAGGAGGACAATCATGGATAGAAAAAAAACAACGAGTAAACAGGAAGAAGCCAGGGGCTCCGGCGGCGAGCTGCACCAGATAGCC
>DHVP01000018.1 GCA_002412715.1 Deltaproteobacteria bacterium UBA5205 | reverse complement strand
ACATCAAATGGATCGAGGTAGACGCTAACAACGCGCTACTCATCCGGGCCGTTACTACAGGACACGACCTAATTTTGCAAGTCCCTCGAAAGGAGGAACAATGAGCAAAACCAAAACTATCGATTGGCCTTTTATAATCAGCCTCTGTAATGAAGAAAACAAACCGCTGGCCGGCATACCTGTCTGGATAGGGCCTCGTTTTGTCAATACGGACCTGAAAGGGGAAGCCCTTTTCCTCGGGCTTGAGCCCGGCGATTACGAACTCGGTATAGACGCTGCAGATTTTCGCCCGCTACGAAAAAAGATTAAAATCGACCGCAAGATCAAGAACCTTGGGTTTATCCTGCAAGGCTTTGCGACCGGCGGTATCAAGGGGAATGTCCGCCTTTCAGTTACGGGTTTTTCTTTACCGGATGCCGAAATAAAGCTCACAGCCGCCCAACCGGAGGAGACAGGCGCCGAAGAGTTCAGCTTTTGGACCGACTGGGACGGCAATTATTCGTCCGGCTATATCCCGGTCGGGGAATACGGGTATCATGTGAATGCTTCTCTATGCCAGCCGAAGCAGGGGCGGCTTAAGATTGAAAAAGATACTGTTCTTACGCTGGACGTGGATCTCAAGCCCGTCCCGGACCCCGCAAAGATCACGGTAAATGTAAAAACGGTCAGCGGCGTCAAAGTGGAAAAGAGCAGGGTGCGACTGCTTGAAGGGATGGGCGTTGTCACTGAGGCAGAAAAAGACGGCACGGACACCTGCATTTTTACGGATATCGACCGGGCCCCTTTTAACCAGGTACAGCTCAAAGAGAAGCCGTTTATCAGTCGCAACTTCGTGGTGGCGGTCGACATCTTGGGGTATCATACGGGGTACGCCACCGGAAGCTTACGTTCGGGGAAGGAATGTGAAACGGTGGTTATGTGCCGAAAAATAACTACCGGCGAGCTTGTAATCAAAGGGATCGAGGAATCACAACCGCCCGAAGTTCCGCTTGATGAAGCGATGAAGGTGCAGATACCCTGTGAAAAAAAAGAACGCTTTTTTAAAATATCACTCCCTCATCCTGGCAATGTGCACGTAAAAGCAGGACCAAATCCTTACAACACATTTCTGAGGATATTGGATAAAGACCTCAACTTAATGGCCGAGATCTGGAACTATGCCAACCAGCCGATGGAAAGAACAGTCCAGTCCGGGACCGGAGAGTTGCTGATAGGGATTAGCGGGGAAATCAGGGACGTCCCGGAAGTATTCAGCGCACTTATTGTTAATTACCAGCCCGTCATCGATCCGTATCAACCGAATAACACTTTCGAGTCGGCCCTGCCCGTGGCATTCGGCGAGATCATAAGGCCGTTCACATTCCCCCAGGATGATGCAAATTATTTTATGGTGGCAGTAAAAAGACCTGGCATTCTGCGTGCAAGATTGACGGGCTGCGTCATCCATGCACGAATACGAATTCTGAATCCTCTGGCAGAGGAAATCGTAAATACCTGGAATTATGCCAATCAGCCAATCGACGCCTCATGCCCGGTATATAAACCCGGGCTTTACCGCATCGCCCTTTCAGGAACCAACCCGGGAGATTATACCCTTGCCCCAGCTAATTTAAAGATAGACTTCATGGGTACGGAAAGTAGTCCCGAAGAATTTGCGCCGGAAACCGCGCCGCCGAAGCCGGTGCCAACCGGAAAAAGGTTTGGCGGGACCCTCTTTCCCGGCGGTAAATACAGTCTTTATCGTTTCAACGTCGACAGGACCGGCTTCATAAAGATACGCTTCCAGCTTTCCGACTGCCATTCAAGGCTGAGGGTTATGACCGGCAAGGGAAAAGAGATTTATTCGGCCTGGAACTATGCCGGTCAGTCGCTTAATTCGGACATTGCCATCCATGAGAGCGGTGAATATTTTATCGAAGTCTCGGGTACAGACCCTTCTCAACAGAGCCTGGGAAGTTTTTTCATCGGCGTTTTCTTTTATCCTAACGACGAATACGAAGGGTACAAAGGGAATGATTCCCTTGAGACCGCCGCAGAGATACATGTCGGCCAGGAAGTTGTCGCAGCTATTGAAAGACCGGGTGATATCGATTATTACCGGTTTTATGTGGACCACCCCGGTCTGCTGATCCAATACACCCGCACTTTCCCGATCCCCCTTCATTTTATTGTCAGCGATCCCCAGGGCAAGGAGATATTCAACTCCTGGAATTACGCGGGGCAAAATCTTGACCGTGAATACCATGTCCTGAATTGCGGCTATCATACCTTGAGAGTCCTTGGGACCAACCCCAATGACTACTCCCCCGCCAGCTACGGTTTTCGTTTTGAACTCAGCCGGGTTAAACCGGAAAGCGTACAGGTTAACAATAAGCTTGTGCTGAACCTGAACAGCGGGATAAAGCTCGATGCCTTAATCCCGGGCGCTATAAAATCGTTCATGCTGCCGGTGACTACACCGCAGATAGTAACGATAGGTGTAAAAATACCTATTCATGCAAAACTCATCATCATTGGTCCGGACAGCAGGGAACTCCATAATTCGTGGAATTACAGCGGACAACCTTTGGAAACCTCGCTTAAACTGAATGATCCCACCACTCTTCAATGCACGGTCCAGGGCACGAATCCCGGTGACTGGTCGAAAGAGTGTTACTATATCTACGCAACGGACGGAGGAGCAATTCCGCCTGAACCCATCTTTACGCTTGAGACTATCTTTGAGGATAACCGGACAGTTATATTCAACGTGGCGGGAGCGTCGGCGGGAAATCACACCATCACCAAATATGAGCTAGATTTCGAAGGGAACGGCAAGTTCCAAATAGTGGAGCCGGGCCAGGTGGAACATAAATACAAAGAAGGAAAACTCTATTGCCCGCGGCTGCTGATCACGGATGAATGGGGTGCGATGGCAACTGAGAGCATGTTTCTCGATCTGATCGATGTAACGCTTTCCGGTATGAGCTGTTGTGTCGTTTTCCCACAGAACGGTGCTATCGTTTCAGCCCCCGGAATTGTCTTTGCCCAGGCCAGTTCAGGACCCGGAAAGCCCGTGAAGGGGATGAAGCTTTACCTGGACGGTCGCTTGCTGGCTGGCTGCGATCTGACCCATATCGAAGCTGAATTGGCCTGGAAATCTCTTGCCTCCGGCGGGCATACAATAAAAGTCGCAGCCTTTTCTACGGACGACAAGGAGGTGCAGGACACTGTAACCTTTAAAATGTCCGATGTCTTCGATCTATGGCCGGAAGACGGGAAGATCATTACCGGCAGCAGGGCGGTGATATCCTGGTTCAGTCCCATTATCGCGGCGACCCGGGTGGAATACAGGAAAGCCGGAAAAGAAAAATGGGAGAAAGCCGAAGGCCAAAAGGGCAAGCAGCACAGGGTTGTCCTTGAAGGTCTCGATCCGGGTATACCGTATGAATTCCGGGCGGGTGACGGAAACAACTGGAGCGAAACGCGCTCCTTGACATTGCAAAAAGGTCTTTCCTTTGAGAGACCGCGTTACGGCGTGACCATCCCCCGCGAATACGGTCAGAGCATGCCAATCACGGTGCGGAACAACTCGGACCATCCGCTGGAGGTGGTTCTCGAATGCCTGCCGCCGGATGATAAAGAATTGCTGGTGGGGTTCGTGGGCGAAGGCTCGGAAGACAGACCTATCCAGCTGCCGCCAGGCGAAATGCGCCAGTATATGCTGGCGCTTTCGGCCCAGGATTGCATCCGCGAGTTGCACCGGTTCCTGGTGCGAATCCGTTCCAAGGACGGTTACAGCGACCAGGCCGAGGTGGAGGTCAGGGTCAAGATACCGAGAGTCGATCTACAGTGGGAGGAGTTGGAGACCAATCCCAATACTCTCAGCAAGAAGCTACGTTTAGTGAACAAAGGGGATGGTTTAACCGATCTGACTCTTCGCGCAGAGCCTGCTGGTGCGTTTCGTCTCAGACCCTCAGTGGAACATGCGCTTCTGGAAGCCAACGCGTCGCAGGAGCTTTGGGTCGATCCTGTTTTGTTTGATGGGTTTAAGAGTGTAAATGGCGAAGTAAAGATAGAAACCTTCGGCAAGACCTTCAGTCATAAACTGGAATGCGCTGTGCCGGAAGGAATGACGGTATACCAGGTGAGGGTAAAATGATGACGTTCATAGAATTAATTAGTTCATGGTTTTGTACCAATCGGCCCAATATATGGAGTGTTCTTAAGATTCCGCCTTTCCTGATAGGCCCCCAACAGAGTACAAACAAGAGTAAAGCAAAAGTGTCTTTATGTGAGGAGTGGCTTAGGGAAAATCCCCAGTTAAAGGACAAAGTAAAGTCAGATCTATTAATGACTAAAGACCATTTGTCAACTTTATTTTTAAAAGCAGAGATTGATTATGAGAAGAAAAATAATAAAGCCCCCCATCCTGGAGTGTCTAAGCTAACGCTGCATCAAACGCTATGGTGCCTTTGCACCTTTGGGAATAAAAACAAATATCTTTATTTAAAGGATAATTTTTATACAGGAAAGGAAAATAAACTCTATGACGAACTTCGTAAAAGGATCGTTCAAAACGCTAAAATCCGGTTTTCACCGGGAGATTTGTACGGAATTGCGCTGGAATTATGTTCAGGAAATCAATTTGAGGCGTTGCGGACCTGCCACAATATGCTGCGCGGAACTGCAAGAGGATTGGAAAATAAGAAAGGAGACCCGAAACTGTATGCGCCGGGACGGGATGTGGGCTTGATGCAAAACCATCTTGTACCATTGAGAGAAAACGATGATTTAGGCGCATATTATCATTTGTTTGGAGCAGCGCTTTTTGAACATCAATCGGAACAAGACCAGAGACGTGCACAAATACTTCTGCAAGGAGCGACAGTCGTACCATTGCTTGCAGGAGCCGGTAGCGCTTTTGTTTTATACAGTCTTTCCAAATTAATTGGCATTAAAAAGACTGTGGCCAGTTCGATTGCTGCCGCGGCTGTCATTCAGCAGCTCTTTTTCCCCAAAATGTCGTATTCTGGAATTCTCAAATATCATGCCGCTCTGTGGACGATTTTGAACAATGACTGGGACGGCTCCCGAGCAGCCCACCTCGCCATACTAGTGGAAGAAAAAGTATTTAGCAAAGATGACGACCCAGCGGAATACTGTCTGGGTGTTTTTGGCATATCTGTCGGCTTGTTTCTATACAATAGAGGATTGGCGAATAAAAATGAGCTTTTAACCAAACGTATGTTTGAAAAACCTCCTGAATATTGGGAGACAGCAAATTTCGATACCTTCACTACCCATTGCCCCGTCTCTCTCTTGGTTGTAGATTCAGAGGACCAATGGGCATTTTTTGATCAACAAAACGGGACAGCATACGGTACTGCGAATCTCGCCTGGATGGCCTTTCCAGCAGAAGAAGATGGCTGGACTGTCATTCTCAACCTCCCGAGACACACGAATCATACAATATACGTCCTACCGGTTAATGATGGCTCTTTCACGATGTCACGAAGCAGCAAGAACCTGCGGAGTTCCGCATTTTTCAAGGATATACCGATAAAGAAGGATGAATATTTGACTATTTCACATGTCCCCGACGACTTAAATCAGTCCATCCGTACCATTAACAGCGAAGAGATTAAGCCCACCGGCATTTATAAAGCCGCACCATTAAGCCAGATAAAAAAGGAATTTGCAGGGTTAATGCCGACTTTTAGCCCCTACAATGTCGATTGGTCGAAAGCTGCCCAGCAAAAGTCAAAATACTCGAATAAATCTATTGATTGGTGGATGATTGAACCTGATGAGAATAACCCGGGAATCATTATTGGTGAAGATACGGATGAAGATGGAGTTATCGACTTTATTCATGCCGACACAACAGGAGACGGCAAAGTCGATTATTCGGTGATCTTATTAAACGGCAAATGGTCCCCCACAAATCTTGTGGAGGCGTGGCTTGAGGTAAACTTTTCATTACCATGGCCCAGGAGCGCGTATGTGCCTTATAGTGTAGATATCTACTTCAATGATGTAAAGGTTGCCTCATATAAAGATTCTATGCCGGAAGGGCATTATGCGTTTCCAATTCCTCCACGGGCGATCCGTTTCCCCGGCGGCCCGGACAACGAAAACAAGATTGATGTCAAATCCGAGCACCTGCGCGGCGGCCACTATTCGGTTACTAGCGATTTTCAGGTTTTGTACAGACTTACCGAGGTTGATACCTTTGTCATAGCCGAATCGCGAGAGTCTGCAGAAAAGAAGGTATATGACACGCCTGGGTTCCGTTTTAAGGGCATGGACCTTGGTGTCAACTCCAACGATATAACGATCTCGAAGCAGGGAGAGTTGACCCCCGGCGAGAAAGTGGAAATCACCGCGAACATACATAACCTCGGCATGGACCCCGGCAAGGACATCACAGTGGCCCTGTTGCAAGCCCCGGCAGGCAGCCCAACTTCCATCGAGGTGGCCCGCATTCTCCTCCCGGAAGTGCCACTTTACGGGCCGAAGCAGGTTAAGTTCACCTGGACGACTGTGCCGGGCGAGCAGGCCTTGCGGGTCGTTATCGACCCCGATAAAACCCTGGAGGAAAATTCCCGTTTCAATAACGAGGCCCTTCTCATTGTCAAGGTATCCGGGAAGGACAATCCCCCGCAGCTTGAGATCACCCTGCCGGAAGAAGGGCAGAAATTTGACAGCCCAAAAGTGAAACTGGAGGCGCGGGGCATCGACGAATCAGGCATCTCGCTCATGGAATACAGGATAGACGGGGGACTTTGGACCCAGAGAAAGGGTGATAACAAAATTGCCGAGGACATCATCATCCAGCCCGGCGAGCATATCATTTACTTCCGCACTGTCGATTGCTCCGGCAATCAAACAGAGGCTGCCCGCAAGATAAGCGTGGAGTGTAAAAAACCTGCCGTTGCCATCGAATCTCCCGCGGAGGGCGAGGCCATCGCCCAGAACAAGGTGACGGTGAAGGTGGCGCTGGAAAATCCAGAAGCGATAATAACCATGGAAGCCCGCACCGCGGACGGCGCCTGGAAGACAATAGACATTCCCGGTCAAAAGACAATCGCCTTTGACCTGGCTTTCGAGTTCGGAAAGCAGCCACTCGAAGTGAAGGTAATCGACATCAATGGTGTGGAGGCGATAGTGAGCCGGATGGTGGAAATAACTACGCAGAAAAAATAATGATGATACACAAATAGGGTCAGCGCCCATTTAGTGCAAAAGAGCAGTGGGTACGTGCGAGTGTCCTGAGGTGTCCTGTCAATAGTGGACACTCGCATCTCAAGCGGCAGCCCTCTGGATGCCGAAACTTTGCGCGAACACAGCCGGCGCAATATAGCCGAGACGCGAATGGCGTCGTTGGCGGTTGTAGAAGATCTCGATGTACTCACGAATGGAGGCCTCAGCCTCTGCCCGGGTCGCGTAACGGCAATGATGTACCAGTTCATTTTTGAGGCTTCCCCAGAAGCTCTCCATCGGAGCGTTGTCAAAGCAGTTGCCCCTGCGTGACATCGAAGCCTTCATTCCGAACTGTTCAAGAAGCTTACGGTAGTCGTGGGAGCAGTATTGGCTGCCACGATCCGAGTGGTGGATCAGCCCAGCCACCGGCCGTTTCTGTTGTGCCGCCCGAAATAGTGCCCGGCCAGTCAGGTCCTGTGTCATGCGCTCGGCCATGGCGTAGCCGACTATTTCACAGGTGAACACGTCCTTAACACCAGCAAGGTAAAGCCACCCCTCTCCGGTAGGGATGTAGGTAATGTCGGTAACCCAGACCTCGTTAGGTGCACTGGGCGTAAAGGTCTGATTCAATAGGTTTTCCGCTACTGGCAAGTTGTGGTTTGAATTTGTCGGGAGGGGCAAAGGGGACGTTGTTGATATTTTCAGTTTTGGAAAAAGACACATCGTATCAAACATAAAGATTTCCC
>DHVP01000017.1 GCA_002412715.1 Deltaproteobacteria bacterium UBA5205 | reverse complement strand
ACGTGTCGAAGCTGTTCCCGGTCGCGGTATAGTTGGCGCGCGCCTGCAGCAGGATGGGACTCAGTCCGTACCAGGTGACGCATCCACTGAAGATCGCGCCTACGTTGCGGGTGATCTCCACGTCGTACTTTGTCTGTCCGTCCTTCGTGTCAAACAGGATGGTGGGGCCGGCTCCCGCGGATAAAAAGAGATCCTTGCCGAAGAGGGGCCAGCGCCCCCAGATCTGGGGAGAAAAACCGTCGCGCGCGTGGTCCGACTGATGCCCCTCGTTAATGTAGGAGAGGCTGAACATTGAATGGTCACCGAGGTATTGGAAGTAGGCAATCGACCAGTGTCCCTGACGGCTTTTGGCACCCGTGTCCGTGTTGATCGCAAAGCCGCCGTTAAGAAACACCTCCTGGGCTCTGGCGGCTAACCCAGGGGCGGTGAGGAGCAACGCGAGAAAGGCGATCATGATGACACGTTTTGGCCACACGATCCGGGTCATCCTAATTCCCGATGAAATCGCTCGGGACAGATATCGCGTTCCCTCACGTTCCTGTCTGTTCCGTCATCACCTGCCCGGGAATTCAACGAACACCTCTCTCCCATGCTGCCCATCTCCCCTGCTGTTCAGGTTGTTCAAGCACCCCCCGAACCCGCTTATGTGCAGGATAACATACGGCGGCGTTCCTCTCTGTCGCAATAGTGACAATAATCATGTAGTGATTTTTATGGGCGTTCTGTCATCCGCCGGCATGGCAAAAAGGGCCGTGACATAGCCCCCGGTGGGTCTAAAGGTCAATTTGTCACTTCAGCTGCCTCGATGTGATCCACGTCTTGCTTCTCCTCCAGCTTTTGCGCCCGGGCGTGAAGCTCCGTAAGCGGCAACACTGGCGAATCATCGATGATGAGCCTAGCCTCGGACAGCATTCATACCTTCTCTATCGCCTTTGCCATGGCCCGCCTGACATACTTGTCTATGATGCGGGTTGCGAGCTCTCTTTCTTTGTTTATGTTTTCGGGCATGTTGGTTCTCCTTCCATGAACAAATAGCTTTCGCTGCGATCCCCGAGCCTCGAACACAAAACTCTCTCGCCTGTAGTCAGAAAAGAGGACAAATTCGACAAAAAAGTTCGATAAGGGTTCGATAAGCACCGAAAGTCGTTTTTTCTTTGGCTTCTTGATCTTTTATGCTGCGCTTGTTACATGCTTATCGAAAGCTTATCGAACTTTTTCTTTTTCATCATTTAAAGGAGAAAGGATATCAGCCCTATAAGATATTGTGGTGACGGTATTGCTATTCATGGGGTTTGCAGTACTGATTAGGTTGGGAAAATCAATGTCCTGAAGATAAGCCGATGAGGCATCTGGGTCGGTCTCAGGGACCTCATTTCTCTTCCTCGTTCCCGAACAAGAATTCCAGTGACTCCACGGCGGCGGCCTGGTGCAAAGGCGAGAGATGCGCACATCGTCATGGATATGTCCGAGTGTCCAAGGAGTTGGGAGACCGTAGCGAGCGGAACCCTGCTTCCTGTGGCGCGGGTCCGATGCCCACGAGGTCGAGATAACGGACTACCATTAGGGGGAGGTTATGAAGACAAAATTGCACCCTGTGCATCCTGGCGAGGTCCTCCTGGAGGAGTTCCTCAAGCCGATGAACCTGAGCCAGAACAGGCTTGCCCTGGGGATAGGTGTTCCTGCACGGAGAATAAATGAGATCGTCCTCGGGAAGCGCAGGGTCTCGGCCGATACCGCCCTGAGGCTGGCAATGTTCTTCAGCATGTCCGCGGAATTCTGGCTGGGGCTCCAGTCCCAGTACGACCTCGATATAACAGCCGACGCCCTGGGGGGAGAGGCTGGAGCAGGAAGTCAAGAGGTATGCCAACACCTCTGTCCTGAGGGTTTGCAGAACCTCGATGCCGTAGCTTGCACGGGCATATGGGGCCGGTCGTGGCCGGCCGTCTCATCGTACCTCATCTCTGAGAGGTGGACCCCAACGATGCCGGCATGGTACGTCTCAATCACCTGAAAGATCCGGCGAACGAGCAGGTGACTCGTGTCGAGGATTAAGGGGAGGCCGCGTTCGATGACCTCCTCAGGGGTAAGGACTCTCTTCGCATTCCCGAAAGTCTCGATGGCGACGACCGTGGATGTCTCCCTCTGGAGCCGTTTTACGTTCCTGAGTGCGATGGCCTGCGCGGAAGGCTTCAGTGTAAAATCCGCTCCATCTCGAACACCGAATCCGGTAAGGTGCAAAAAGTGTTCGAGGAAGAGCGGATTTACTGTTCGGATATCACCGGATTGGTGTTCGACCTTTACCGGATTGGGTGTTCGAGATGGAGCGGATTATATCCACGGGATGTGCCGTTTTTCGCATCCATGACGTGGATGATGCCAGATGACAGGTCTATATGTTGAGGTTGCAGGGCGGTTACCTCGCCGAGGCGCAGGCCGCAGTGGAGGGAGAGGAGCGCCATGTCGTGGATCAGGAGGCTCTTTTCTTTGAGGGCGGCCAGGAGGGCTTTTGCTTCCTCGAACGACAGAAACCGTACCCGGCGGTTACTGACGCGCGGGAGGTCGACCCGGGAGACGGGGTTTTCCCCGCTCCACTGGCGTTGTGTTATAGCCCGGTTGATGATGCGTCGGACCAGGGACAGGACGTGTTTTACCGTTTGAGGGGAGAGGCCCTCTTGAAGGGAAGTTTTCAGGTTTTCGAGCCTCTCAGCGATAATCTCATCCAAGGCTAGCTTGCCCAGGGCGGGGAGGAGGTGATTATTATACCTTGACACATCAGGACCGATGTTGCCTCATGGAGTAATATGGTGTCAATATGGATCACGCATATAACCATTACCGATAATGGTTTGTACAGAATAAGTAATGATTTCACGAATAACGGAAAACCCTTTGAAAGGGCCTCCGGAGCCAAAGGCCCCGCGTTCGAATCGCGGCGGACGCGCCATTGAACTCGATGATCAATCAATTTTAATACTTCTAAAGAGCTTGATGCCCGCAGCATAGACTAAGTTTGAGGGGGGCGGGGTATCTATCAGACCAGATCTCTCCTGGGCCAGAGAACCTTATTGTTCCTTACATCGATAATGCCCCGATAGTTGATCCTGACTTCGGGCAGAAAATCGTTTGGCAGGAATACCAGGCTGTACATGGGGTCGTGATGGGGGTATCCCTTTGAAAAAAGGATTGACTGGAATTGTTTTTCTTTTTCGGCGAGAGCGGGCAGGCTTTTCTCTGACATGACTCCGCCGATGGGCAGCGGCAGTTCGTAGCAGGGCTTGCCCTTGTTGTAAATGACGATACCTCCCTTTATTTCAAGGACTCTGTTTACCGCTGTCCTCATCGCCTCGGTGTTGCTTCCGATGACCAGTATCTGCGCCGCCGTATTGTAAGTGGAAACGAGGGCTTCAATTCCATTGCCGAAACCCTTGAGGAGCCCCGTGGTTATCCAGCTGCCGTCCCTGCTTATGACAGCGACGATGAGAAACCGCGACGTGTCAACATCCAGGAACCCGTTTTTGGAATCGAAATCAGTCCAATCGGTCCGCGTGATCGCGGGATTGAGAAGCTCGATAACGGGAAAACGGGTGATTTGGCCGGAAACGGGGATTCTGAAAAGGTCCTTGTTTGCGACCCACTCGCGTTTGGAGAAGGAAGCGGCGGGAAAGTACTTTTCCCACTCCACCTCGGGGAACGGTTCAATGAGGCGACCTTTTTCGGCGACTACTTTGCCTCTGGAGATGACGGTCTCCGGGGTGGGGTTAAGAATGTCTTCCAGGATGACCATATCGGCGTCCCGTCCGGGAGCGATTCCTCCGATCTTGTGGTCAAATCCGAAATAGACCGCCGGGTTGATGGTCACCATCCGGTAGGCGGTGATCGGATCGATGCCTTCTTTGAGGGCTATCCTGATCAGGTGATCGGTGACACCATGCCTGTGATAGTATTCCGGCATTGAACCGTCGGTCGTCAGCAGAAGGCGATCGGTGAGGACATGGCTCCTGGCGACTGCCTTGAGGAGGAGGCTTAAATCCGGCCGAAGGGAGCTTTCCCGCAGCATGACGTAGAAGCCCAATCTCAGCCTGTCGAGAACGTTCTGACCGTTGATGCTTTCATGGCAGGATTCGATGCCCGCCATGGCAAGCCGGTTCAGCTTATCATACTTGGCGCCCGCGGTGTGACCATCGACCCTTTTCTTCAGTTCTTTAGTCCTGGCGATCACCCGGGCCATTTCCGGATCGCCGTCGATCAAATCCATCCATCGCGTAATCTCCCCGATGGATTGGATTAAGGGGTTCTCAAGGACATCGGTAAGATTCTCCACGGAAAAGACCTGCTTTTCGTCTTTCATGGGAGACTGCGGCGCCGTCCTCAGTGACCAATAATACTTTATGGGCATTTTCGAGAAGGCGTCCATGAAGTCCTGAAAAAGCTTCGGCCCCATTTCAATGTAGAATATCAGGTCGTCACTGAAGGCGGTCGTGGTTCCTCGCCTTAACGCCTCTTCGCCGATTGACACCGGGTTGTAAACGTCCCAGGGATGAAAATGCGGTTCTATGTAACCGGGCGCAATGATCTTACCGCCGACCTCGAGGACCCTCGTTCCTTTTCCGGCCTGATGTGTGGAGGGACCCACATAAAGGATCTTTTCATTCTTTACTGCAATGTTGGCCTCGAGCAGTTCGCCGGAATAGACGTTGATGAGGGTCCCGCCGGCAAGAAAGAGGTCGGCGGGTTCGTTATGAGACGAAGTGTGGTGCGAGGAAGGATGTTTGTCCATGATTGTAATAGCACCCTCGTTAGATGGCGATTGGTTATTCTGATGATACTCTCTCAAGTCCCGGTAGGGGGCCTGTCATTCTCATTTTCCGAAGAGTTTTGCGTGCTGCTGTTTGATGCATTGGTCCATGAAGAAGGGGATATTGCTCGATTCAACCAGTTTTCTGGCTTCCTCGTTCACGATGCCAAGCTGGAGCCAGATTGCCTTCGGAGCAAGTTTGATCGCTTCTTCCACAACGGGCAGGACGTTTTCGGCCTTCATGAATATATCGACGATGTCGATTTTCTCCGGCACGTCGGAGAGCGACGCATACGATTTCTGTCCTAGTATTTCGGCATGGTTGGGGTTGACAGGAATGACCCTGTATCCGTGGGCTATGAGGTAGACGGCGACGACGTTGCTTGCCTTCTGTTCGTCCGGTGACAGGCCGACGATCGCTATAACACGCGATTCCTCAAGGAGCTTCTTTTTTTCATCGTCCCTGTCTTCCATGGTCCCTCCCTGTCGGGCTATTTCAGGTTTTCCAGCATTTTGGTTATGTCTGCCGACCCCTGATGGAATTGCTTCTTGTCGTTCCGTACCACAACGCAGGTGGGTGTGGCATTTATATGATCGATGCGGAGGTATCCCTGAAGGGTGTTGAAGACAGGTTTGGTGTCGAAGAGCTTCAGTTTGAAACCTTTTGCCGTGAGGAATTCCTCCAGCTTGTCTTTGTCGCTGATATTCTGCTGCGCGGCCTCGAACAGGGCCGCACGCGCCTTGAGTGCGTGGCCTATTTCCTTCCTGGCGTTTAGTATGTAAAGAAAATAGCGAGCATACAGAGCAGAGTGTTTATGCATCGGAGAGTCGACGAAAGTGATTGTAATGATGTTTCGCTTTACGAGGTCGGCGATGAGATATTCGATGTTAGGCTCAAGCGCCTTGCAGGCCCCGCAGAAATAATCGGAGTAGAGCTTTACCTCGACCTTTCCCTTGCCGAAGGCGAGGAGAAACATGTCTGTGGGTTGGGCGGCCGCCCCCTGTCCGGATACGGCCAAAACGAGCAGGACCAAGGTGAACAGGGTGACAACACAGGGAAAAGTTTTCTTCATAATCCTAAAGTATGGTCCAGCCAAAGTGGTCTTGTAAAGAAAAAAAATAGCAGAGGTAACACCTTCGCTGCTTTGCAGGGAAGCTTGACACCCCGGCCTCATTCTATTATTTTATTAGTCAACTTGAAAACTTTTGCCCGGATTATGGTGCAGGAATATATCCGGAAGTTCGGCCCCATGGAGGAGAGATGACCGATAATGACACATGGGGACGCGACCCCCAGATACGCTATATGCGCGGAATCTTCGCTGCCATCGAAACGACCCAGAAAGGGTTTCTTCAGGCGGTCGGTGTCTCGTCACGCGATGAGCGCCTTCGCCGTTTTCGTGAGATAGCGCTGGAATTTTTTGAGAGATCCTGGGCTTCCGCCATGCAGCGCGGCATCGGGGCTGACGAGCGCTCTGCCGCTGCAATCTACATCTTCTGTCTTGCCAGGGCATTGTCAATGAGGGGTGTCGTTATTCCAAAAGATGTTCTGCCGGAGGATGCCGCCTTGAAAAAACTGGTCGATGAGGTGCTTAAATGATCCGTCTTCGTCTCTTCGGAAGGTGCAGGATCTATCATGATCCCGTGGCCCCCGTCATGCGCGCCCCGGCGCAAATAGGCTGGGATGCCTGGTTTCGCTCCATAGACCTCGTGACTCCTCAGAAGCTCAAGGGTGAGGAGCTGTTGAGACGGACCCGCGGCTGGTGGACCGTGGAGCCGGATGACGTGGCGGAGGTGGTAAGACCCTTCGGTCGCCTTGTGGTGGGGGATGGCGGTGAACTGATGGTGGAATTCGAATCGCAGGGCAAGGCCGATTCTCTGACTGATGCCCTGAAAGAAAGATTCGGTGACCAGGTTCAGCTGGCACCGTAAATAAAGGCGGGCGATGGATATGACAAAACGTTTTATAAAGGTATTGATGGTCGTGTGCGCGGTTCTCCCGGCGGTTATGTGTTTTGCCGGGGAGGATACGATCACGCAGGTATCGACGATAGACGCACTTATGACAGGAGTGTACGACGGTCCGACGACCCTTGGCGAATTGGGCACGAAAGGCGATTTCGGCCTAGGGACTTTCGCCACCCTCGACGGCGAGATGGTCCTTCTCGATGGGGTTTTCTATCAGGTGACGTCCACAGGTGCCGTCCTGCGGCCGGGGCCGGAAGTCAAGACCCCCTTCGCTGCAGTCACCTTCTTCAAAGCGGACAGGACAATCCCTCTCAAGAAAGGTGTCACCTTCACAAGCTTCACCGAACAGACCGAAAAGGCCTTTCCCACGCGCAACGCCTTCTATGCGATCAAGATCACGGGGACGTTCGGCATGGTAAAAGCGAGGAGCGTTCCCGCACAGAAGAAGCCATACCAGCAGCTGGCGGAGGTTGTAAAGACCCAGCCGATCTTCGAGTTCACCGACGTTTCCGGAACGATGGTCGGTTTCTGGTGTCCTTCCTTTGCGAAAGGCGTCAACGTGCCCGGCTATCACCTTCACTTTCTCCGCGCCGACGGTAAGATGGGAGGCCACGTCCTGGATTTTGCCATCAATAACGCCATAATGGAGATCGATGACTCCCGGGAGTTTTCCCTCATCCTCCCCGATGATGCCGCCTTTGATAAAGCCGACCTTGAGCCGGACAGGGCGAAGGAACTGAAGGCGGTGGAGAAGTGAGGAAGACGGGGAAAGGGTGATAGAAAACCAGAAAGACCGGCCCGGATTGTAAAAGAAAACGGGACAAGCATATGTGTGCTTGCCCCGTTTGTTCTGTTTGCTATTTCTGAGTACGAATCCCGTCTTCTTTACTTCGCCGCGAGGCAGATTTCTATTGCCTCATCCATTTTTTCTATGAACTTGAAGTCCATGCCGTCCTTGATGCTCTCGGGGACCTCTTCGAGGTCCTTCTCGTTGAGCTTGGGCAGGACGATATTCCTGATCCCGGCGCGCCGTGCGGCGAGGACCTTCTGCTTGATCCCTCCCACGGGGAGAACGAGGCCGCGCAGGGTGATTTCGCCTGTCATGGCGACGTCGTTGCGCACCGGTCTGTCCGTCAGCAGGGAAACCAGTGAAACAAGCATGGTGATGCCTGCCGACGGCCCGTCTTTGGGAATGGCCCCCTGTGGCACGTGCACGTGGAGGTCGTTTTTCTCGAAAAAGTCCTCGGGAATCTTGTAGTCTCCGTACTTGCTCCTGATGTAGCTTAATGCCGCCTGGGCCGATTCCTTCATCACGTCGCCGAGCTGCCCCGTCAGCGACAGGGCGCCCTTGCCGCGCATTTTCGTGGATTCGATGAAAAGTATGTCGCCGCCTGTGGGGGTCCAGGCAAGGCCCGTGGCAACCCCGGAGTATTTTGTGCGCTCCGCGACTTCGGAGAAGAACTTGATGGGTCCGAGAAAAGCGTGGATACTATCGGCGGTGATTGTCTGTTTCTGTGTTTTGCCCTGCGCCACGTCCTTGGCAACGGCCCTGCATATGGCGGCTATCTCCCTTTCAAGGTTACGGACGCCCGATTCACGTGTATGGGAACGGATCACTACTTTCAGGGCCTCGTCTTCGAATTCGATATGGTCCTCTGAGAGGCCGTGCTCGGAACGCTCCTTCGGGATAAGGAACTGCCGGGCGATCATAAGCTTTTCCTCCTCGGTGTAGCCGGGGAGTTCCAGAACTTCCATCCGGTCCTTCAGCGCCGGCGGTATCGGGTCAAGCATGTTTGCCGTCGCTATGAACATGACCTTTGAAAGGTCGAAAGGCACCTCCAGATAGTGATCGCTGAAGGAGAAGTTTTGTTCCGGGTCGAGGACTTCAAGCAGAGCGCTCGACGGGTCGCCCCTGAAATCCATACCTATCTTGTCAACCTCGTCGAGCATGAATATGGGGTTGTTGGACCCAGCTTTCTTGATGCCCTGAACGATGCGGCCGGGAAGGGCGCCGACGTATGTACGCCTGTGCCCGCGTATCTCTGCTTCATCCCTGATGCCGCCGAGGGAGATCCTCATGAACTTCCTGCCAAGGGCCCGGGCAATGGACTTGCCCAGCGATGTTTTTCCGACGCCGGGAGGGCCGACGAAACACAGGATAGGCCCCTTCATGTCGGCTTTGAGTTTCCTTACCGCCAGATACTCCAGGATTCTTTTCTTGACCTTTTCGAGATCGTAATGATCTTCGTCGAGGATCGTCGATGCTCCGTCGATGTCAAGATTATCTTCAGTTGCCTTCGACCACGGCAGCTCGGTGAGCCAGTCGAGGTATGTCCGGGCGACAGTGTATTCCGCCGACATACTGCTCATCTTTGAAAGCCTGTCGAGTTCCTTGTCGGCAACCTTGCGCACTTCGTCTGGCATCTTCGCGTCTTTTATCTTCTTCTTCAGCTCGTCTACTTCGTTTATCTTGTCGTCGCTTTCGCCAAGTTCCTTCTGGATGGCCTTGAGCTGTTCGCGCAGGTAGTATTCGCGCTGGGTCTTGTCAATGCCTTCCTTAACATGCGACTGGATCTTGCTGCTCAGTTCCAGCGTCTCTACCTCCCTGTTGAGGTAGATCGTTGCTTTCTTCAACCTCTCCTTGAGGTCGATCTTCTCCAATATCTCCTGTTTCTCGATCACCGATATGTTGATCGTTGAGGCGATAAGGTCCGCCAGGTTTCCCGGGTTCTCGACCTTGGAGGCTATCTGGGCCAGCTCCGATGAGAGGTACGGAGCCATTTCTATGGCCTTGCGGTAGAGATTTTTGAGATTGATGTACATCGCGTCTATCTCGATATCTTTCTGGTAGTCTTCGAACACCGGAAGGATGCTTGCCTTGATGTTGGGGTCTGCCTCGGTGAATTCGATGACCTTGCACCGGCACAGTCCCTGGATGACGACCCGCTGGCTGCCGTCTACCATCTTGACCATTTTCATGATGGTCGCGACGGTCCCGACGGTATAAAGATCCTCAGCTCCCGGGTCTTCTATGTCGGGGTTTTTCTGCGTGATGATGGCTATCATCTTGTCTTTACTCATTGCCTCATCGACAAGGCGTATGGATTTTTCGCGCCCTACGATGAGGGGCATGACGAGGTCGGGATACGCGACCGTTCCCCTCAACGGCAGAACGGGTAGTTCCGCCGGTATGAACATCCTGTCTTTTATGCTTTTATCGTTTTTTAAGCCGATTACCATTATTCCCCCTAGCGTTTCACATCCTCAAATTCCGCGTCCACCACATCATCGTCTCTCTTGCCGCCGCCCTGCTGGGCCTGCTGCTGTCCTGCCTCCTGTCCTGCCTCCTGTCCGGGGGCGCCCTGCGATGTTGTTTGTGATGACTTCTTGTATAGTATCTCGGCGAGGTTATGGGAGGCCTTTGTCAGATCTTCCGCTGCCTTCTTGATCCTTTCGGAATCACCACTCTTGATGGCCTCTTTTGCGGGGCTCAACAAGTCCTCGACTGTCCTGATATCGTCAGCCGTGAGTTTATCCTTGTTCTCATTGAGGGTTTTCTCGGTTGTGTATATTATGTTGTCGAGCTGGTTGCGTTGCTCGACATCCTGTTTCCTCTTGCGGTCCTCCTCGGAGTGAGTCTCGGAATCGCGAACCATCTTCTGGATATCATCTTCGGAGAGGCCCGTGGATGCCGTGATACGGATGCTCTGCTCTTTGCCGGTGGCCGTATCTTTCGCGGATACATGGAGTATGCCGTTTGCGTCGATATCGAAGGTTACCTCGATCTGTGGAATCCCCCGTGGTGCAGGAGGCAGCCCGATAAGGTGAAACCTTCCCAGGGTCCTGTTGTCCCTGGCCATTTCACGCTCTCCCTGGAGTACGTGAATCTCGACGCTTGTCTGGCTGTCTTCAGCGGTCGTAAAAACCTGACTCTTCTTGGTCGGGATGGTTGTATTGCGTTCGATTATACGTGTCAGCACCCCTCCCAGCGTTTCTATGCCAAGCGACAGCGGGGTGACATCGAGAAGAAGAACGTCCTTTACCTCACCCGCGAGAACGCCTGCCTGAACGGCAGCGCCGAGGGCCACAACCTCGTCGGGGTTCACGCCCCGGTGAGGCTCCTTGCCGAAGAACTCCTTCACGATCTCCTGAACCTTGGGAATCCTTGTGGAGCCGCCGACGAGAACAACCTCGTCGATCTTGTTTGTCGCGATCTTCGCATCCTCGAGTGCCCGCCTTAAGGGCTGCATTGTCCTCTGAAAAAGATCATCGGCAAGCTTTTCCAGCTCCGCCCTTCTCAGTTTCATGTTGAGATGTTTCGGGCCCGATGCGTCAGCCGTGATAAAGGGGAGGTTGATTTCCGTCTCGATGGTTGTCGATAGCTCCACCTTTGCACGTTCTGCAGCTTCTTTCAACCTTTGCAGGGCCATCCGGTCCTTGGAAAGATCGATTCCCTGATCTTTTCTGAATTCAGAGACTATCCAGTCTATTACCCGCTGGTCGATGTCGTCGCCGCCGAGATGCGTGTCGCCGTTTGTAGACTTGACTTCCACAACGTTGTCGCCGACTTCCAGGATCGATATATCGAAAGTGCCGCCGCCGAAGTCGTATACGGCGATGGTCTCATCCTTCTTTTTGTCAAGACCGTAAGCCAGGGCCGATGCCGTCGGCTCATTTATAATACGAAGCACGTTGAGTCCCGCGATCCTGCCGGCGTCCTTTGTCGCCTGGCGCTGCGAATCGTTGAAGTAGGCGGGGACCGTAATAACCGCGTCATCAACCTGCTGGCCCAGGTACGCCTCCGCGGACTTTCTCAGTTTCTGAAGAACGAATGCCGAGATTTCCTGGGGGGTGTACTGTTTACCGCGGACATCAACGCGCACGTTGCCTTCCTGATCGCCAACGACTTTGAAAGGCACCGTCTTTATCTCTTCCTGCACCTCATTGAATCGTCTTCCTACGAATCTCTTTATCGAGAATATGGTATTCTCGGGGTTTGTTATGGCCTGCCTCTTCGCAGTCTGCCCGACGAGAACCTCACCATCCTTTGTAAACGCGACCACGCTCGGTGTAAGCCTGCTGCCTTCCTCATTTATGATGACCTTCGGCTCGCCGCCTTCCATAACAGCGACGACTGAATTGGTAGTGCCCAGGTCTATTCCGATTACTTTTCTTGCCATTTTCGTCTCCTCCTGAAATTTTTCGCGTCTAGGGTAATATAATGTTCAAGTTTTACCTTGTCAACGCATGGACCCATCTTTTTTCCGCCAATATTCCGTCTGAAAATACGAAGAGTTATCGGCAAAAAGCAACGTGATAGGTGACGGGTGGCGCCCGAGGGGTCTTGCTAACGCCGGGAGATACCCTTGATCCTCAAACGGGCACCAAGGAAGGAGAAGAGGAAGATGCCAAAACTCACTATGACTATGCTGGCACCGGCAGGCAAATCAAGGACAAAAGATATGGTGACACCGGCCATAACCGCAACAATTCCCGTGAGACAGGATATGATAATGGTGGTCTTGAAGCCGCGGGCGAACTGGAGGGCCGTCACCGGTGGGATGATGAGCAGTGCCGACACGAGCATTATCCCGACCACCTTCATGGCAAGGACTACGGTCAATGCCGTAAGGAGAACAAGGATACGGTTGATCCGTGTCGTCTTTATCCCCGATGCCTTTGCGGACTCCTCATCGAAAGTAATGGCGAGGAGTTCGTGATAGTAGAGAGAAATGACGACGATGAGACAGAAGCACAGGAGAACGGAGGTCCACACCTCCACGCGGCTTATGGCGAGAATGTTTCCGAAAAGATAGCTGAAGAGATCGATATTGAAGCCCCCGGCCGCGCTGGCTATCAGGATGCCTCCAGCTATCCCGAGCGACGACACGATGCCTATCGCCGCATCGCCGTAAAGACGGGCTTTGTCTATGAGCTTGAGAATTCCCAGGGCGCTTGCCATGACGATAGGGACTGCCATATAAAATGGGTAGGCCCCGAAAAGGAGACCCACGGCGACACCGCCGAAGGTGACATGGGCGAGCCCATCGCCGATCAGAGAGAGCCGCCGCAGTACAAGAAAGGTCCCCAGCACGGAACACAGCACAGCGATGAAACAACCCGCTACGAGTGCCCTCTGGATAAAGCCATGACTGAAGAGGTCAAGAAAGTCCATAGAATGCCTCGGGTTTCATTCTTCCCTATTGTCCGATTCCCGGGCCCTTAAATCCCGGGCCCTCTGCCTCATGCCTGTGGCAGATAAGATGCTGTGAGTGTTCGCCGAAGTAGTTTGTCATGTCTTTGGAGAGGCAAAAATCGTCAAATCCTCCGTAAAAAATGAGGTTCTTATCGAGATAGAGAAGCCTCGAAGCATGTTGGCCGATCGTTCCTATATCGTGGGTGATCATGATGATCGTCACTGCCTTGTCGGTGTTTATGTTTTTCAGAGTGGCGAAAAATCTTTCCCGTCCTTCGGGATCCAGGGCGGTTGTCGGCTCGTCGAGGATAAGGAGTTCGGGACCGGCGACGAGTGCCTTCGCTATCAGGGCCCGCTGTTGCTGGCCCCCGGAGAGTTCCCCGATCAGCTTGTCTTTGATGGGATTGATATCCATCAGTGCGAGTGCGGCATCTATCGATTCCCGGTCACCCCGTGACGTTCTCCTGGGGAAGGTCTTGCGAGCGAGGAGCCCCATCCCGACGACCTCACACACCGTAGCGGGAAAGTGAGGGTTGAAGGCAGCCATTTTTTGGGGAAGGTAGCCGATCTTTTGCCACTCATTGAACAACGCGGTGCTCTGTCCGAAAAGCGTTACCGAGCCGTCCGTCGGCTTCAGGAGACCAAGGAGCAGCCGGATGAGGGTGGTCTTACCCGAGCCGTTCGGTCCGACTATCCCCAGGAATTCCCCTCGTTTGAGGGTGAAGGTGACATCGCTCACTATCTCAATGGAATTGAAGCGAAAACCGAGGCGGTCCGTGGCGATGACGTCGGTTATCTGCATTCGAGGCCCATTTTCAGGTTTACAAGGTTGGTGTCCATGAGGGAGATGAAGGTCGAGCCTTTTGCAAGTTCGTCTCTGGTGATATTGTGAGCCCCGTGGAGGCTGAGAAGCGTGGCCCCGGTCTCCCTCGAGAGGAGCTCGGATACCTTCGGGTTTATCAGCTCTTCGAAATAGACGTACCGGACGCCCTTTTCCTTGATTATTTTCTCAAGCCCGATGATCTTTCTGGCAGTGGGCTCTGCGTTCGGAGAGCCCTGGTAGGCGCTGACATATTCAAGACCGTATCTGCGGGCCAGATACCCGAAGGCGAAATGACCGCCGTGAACGAGGATTTTCTTCCCGCATGACCCGAGGGTTTCGCGGAACCTCGTGTCAAGAGCGAGAAGCTCTTCCTTATACCGGGCGGCGTTTTGTTTATAGAACGCGCTGTTTGCTGGATCGGCCGCAGATAATCCATCGGCGATGGTATCGACCATTTTCATCGCGTTTTCGAAATCGAGCCATATATGCGGGTCGTAAGTACCGTGATCGCGGTGCCCGTGCCTGTCCTCGTCATCTGCTTCGTCGTGGTCTTTTTCGGTGGTGTGCATGAGCCTGATGCCCCGGCTCGCGTCCCTGACGATGAGGGCTTTGTTCGAGGTCCCTTTCAGGATTTCCTCCGCCCAGGGTTCCATATATTTGCCGGTGTAGACGAAAAGCCCGGCAGAGGAAATCCGTACCATGTCAGCCGGTTTTGGCTCGAAGGCGTGGGCTTCCACTCCCGGCGGCAGCAAAAGCGTAACGTCGGCCTTGTCCCGGGCGATTGCCCTTGTAAAGTCATAGAGTGGAAAGAGGGTAGTCACGACGGTGATCTTCTTTTGGCCGTCCTCAGGGTCCTTGTCACGGGTTCCACAGGACGACAGGACAGTCACGAGGAGTGCCGCAAGCATGAGGGCGATTGTCTGCCGAACCTTTTTCATTTTGCCTCCTCCACCGGGGTACAGTGCCTGCAGACGCCGAACACCTGCATGATGTGGGATGATATGGTGCCGTTCAGGGTTTCGGAGACTTCTTTTTCAATCTCCTTGAAGGCACAAAAATTGAGATCGTCCACTCTTTTGCATGAGGTGCAGATGAAATGGTGGTGGTGTTTTCTGTTGTCACAGAAGAAATAATAAAGCTTCCGATCGGGATGGATCACCTTGAAGATGACGCCGCCATCCGCCAACTCCTCCAGGTTGCGATACACCGTCGGAAGGCCTACGGTCGAGAAGCGTTCCTTCAACCTCTTCCATACCTCTTCCGGGCTGAGATAGGTGGATGCGCACGACAGGACGTCGAGAATGGCGAGTCTCTTCGGTGTCGCTTTGAGTTCGAGTTCCTTGAGGATGTGGTTATGGTTCTCCATCTATTTGCCCTAAATAGAAATCATTTTCGTTTATTGTATGGCAACGGGAGTGTTATGTCAACGCAGGAGTTCCGGGATTCTTGCGGGAGAAGGATTTGGGCGCGGCTATCGTTCTACCGGATTACCCTTTCTCACCCAGGCGGGATAGCCTGCAAGACAGGTCATGACGTTTGCATAACCCGAGTTTCTGGCCGCGACCGCAGCCTTAAGACTGGGGGCTCAGCCATATCCCCTGCAATAAAAGACGATAGGGATATCCTTTTCCGGAGGCAGCATCGCCGTGATCCTGTAAAATTCTTCCTCGGGGATGTTGATGGCGCCCGGTATGTGGCCCGAGGCGTATTCGAGGGTGGTGCGGTTATCGACGACGAGGAGCCTCCTTTCCTTTTCCATCAGGGTTTTCAATGTCTTGACGTCTATGTCTCCGATACCTTCGGAAAAGAAACATCCCGCGGGAAGGATGCACAGGATCAGGATTGCGATCAGCGGACGGAACGACTGGATGGATTTCATTTGCTCCACTGAGAAGCGGCGGCCCGGTTCGAACTAACCTCCCCGCATTCGAGAGGCAGGCCTCAGGCGCCGTATATTCTTCGGATCTCGTCTTTTGCTTCGTCTACCTGAGCCGATGACAGTTTGAGACCTTCGGGAGTAAGTTCAGGGTCTGCGCCAACGGTGTAAATCCTTTCCGGAAGGGCCGCCTGCTTTTTCATGCCCGGTGGTAGCTCCGGCGTTACACCTATGGCCTGCCGGACGTCTTCCGGGAATTTACCGGGATCCGCCGTCTCGTATACTACGGCCGGCCGGTCGTGTTTTCCTCCAAGATATTGTTCCAGGGCAGCCCAACCCACCGCACCGTGAGGATCAAGGAAGATGCCGTATCGCTCGTAGACAGCCTTCATTGTCTCAAAATGCCCTGCATTGGTGATCCCCATGGAAATGATGTCCCGCCTCATGGCCTCCATGTCGGGCATGCGGTCGATGATGCCGGGTTTCGTCACGTTTCCCGTCGAAGCGTCCCGTTCGTCGAACATGTGGCCGCCGTAAAAATCGATGAGACGCGCCAGGTTGCTTGGATGTGAAACGATCATCGCCGACGAGGGCGACTTGACGGAAGGGCGAACCAGGTAGCTCCCGCTGCATAGAAAATCGGGGAATTCCCTGTTTTCGTTGACTCCGCAGATGATCCGTTCCACGGGAAGCCCCATTTGCCTGGCAATGACCGTTCCCATCATGTTGCCGAAATTCCCCGAAGGAATGCTGGCTATGAACGGTGCTTCCGACGCTATCTGTGAATAGGCATAAAAAGGATAAACGGCCTGGGGGAGGAGTCTTCCGACACTGATGGAATTGGCCGAGGTGAAACGGCCGGGGTCACCGAAGACCTCGCCGGCGAATGACCTGTCGCCCAGGATGCTCTTGGCCAACGCCTGGCAGATATCAAAATCACCGTTGACTTCAAAGGCATGAACATTCTGTCCTAGGGTCGTCATCTGCCTTCTCTGACCTTCGCTTATGGAACCCTTCGGATAAAAGACGATGTTGTCGATGTTGTCGAGGCCGAGAAGGGCATCGGCTACAGCCCCGCCCGTGTCGCCGCTCGTGGCGACGATGACTGTTCTCAGTAATCCCCTGGCTCCCAGGAAATAATTGAGCATCCGGCCGAAGAACCGCGCCGCATAGTCTTTGAAGGAATATGTGGGTCCCCGGGTGAGCCACATGATGTACGTCTTCCCCGTAATATGCTGGACTATCGTGGGGATCTTTTTTGCGTCGTAGGCGTCGTCGAGCAGCGACTTTAGCTTCGCGCCGGGTATCTCGCGCCCGAGGAAGGGTTCCAGAACCTCGTAGGCTATCGCGGCGTAACTCATGCCTTTCATAGCGATTATACGTTCCGCGGACAAAACGGGGACATCGTTGCGGGCGATCATGTAAAGTCCGTATTTCGAGGCCATACCGGTAAGCAGGGCCGTCTTGAAGTCGACACATTCAGCGGGATCGTTGGTGCTGTAATACCGTGGTTCCTTCATGGCAGGTTAAGCATACAAAAACTTTGCTTTTTTTTCAACTTACATTATAATTGTCATGACATGTTGCCTGTAAGAACATTCCTGGTTCCGACATTATCCGTTCTGTTTGTCGTCGTGCTCTTATTCGCGGGAAAGGTAAAGGCCGATCCCATGCCGGTCGGCGATTCTGAGGCAAGGAATACGGGGACCATTCAGCAGGACAACCTTCCCAACGGCGCGTCCGTAAAAAACCCCCATGGTTTTCTCGAGTATGACGGCACCGGGTACCGCATTGTAACAAGAAGCGTGAAGCCCCAAAAAGCAAGTCAGGTCCGGCTCAAACCTGTGGCCGCCTCGAAGACGCCCGGGGAGAATTCCACCGTCTACACGATCGAGGTTCTCGAAGAAAAGGGCAAGGAGCCGGAGCAACCGGCGAAAGCGTTCGAGGACCAGCCCCGGTTTACGCTTGAGAAGGTTGAGGATCTCGACACCAGGAAAGGGGTGGCTCCCGAACCGAAAAAAGAACACAAGGCTGATGTAGGCGTCGGCGTCAAGGTTTCGGAATCAAGCGAAGTGATGCTGGGGCGCGGTGTCGTCGTGGAACGCAAAGACGACAGCCGTCTCGATTCCCGTGATGACGGCTGGCGGTTCAGATTCAAGACGAACTTCTAGACCCCCGTGACGCCCCGATCCACCAGCCACTTTCTCCCCATGTATCTTCTTAACATCAGCATAGCCGCGAGGAATTGCGAGAGGTTCATGGTCCACCATACCGCATGGGCCTCGAATCCCAAAATAACGACGAAGAGGTAACACAAGGGGACGCGGACAAGCCAGGTACATCCCGTTACGATGAACATCATGCTCCTCGTGTCTCCGGCGCCGCTCAAGGCCCCCGCCAGAATGACCCAAAGTGCCATGAAGGGCTCTCCGAGCATATTGATGTAGAGATATGTCGTAGCTTCCTTGATTACCACCGGGTTATCCGACAGTGCAGGCGCCACCCAGGGTGCGACAAACACCACGAGAAGGGCGATCACGATAACTATTGAGACGCCCATCAAGGTAGTCACGACACCTGCCCGAAAGGCATCGGCACGTCGCCCCTCCCCGATGAGATTACCCGTGATGACGGCGCTTGCCATGTGAAAGGCAATCGCCGGGAGAAAAGCGGCGGACTCAATCCTTAGCCCGGTGGAAAACGCAGCGAGGATCTCGACGCTCTTTCGCGGTAGAGAACTCAGGATGAGAAAAAGGGCCATGGAATGAAGCTGCCAGAGAGCCTGGCTCAGGGCGAAAGGCCATCCGATCCCGAATATCTCACGGACACGTTTTGCTGTAAATACCATTGCCGACAGCGGTACGAAGGAATATACGTGGCGCAGATTGAGAAGGCAGCCTACCAGGGAGCTTGACGCCGTCGCTATGGCAATTCCTATATAGCCCACAGGGGTGGCAAAGACCAGGAAGAAATTGAGGCATATGTTGCAGACGCAGACTATGGCCATGGTCCCCAGCGAAAGACGCACTTTCTTGCAGGACCGCAGTATCCCGTTGGTGTTGAGCAGGATGTAATGAAAGATGAGCCCCCCGGCATAGATCTGTGCCAGGGGTATCCCCAGCGGTTTGAGGTTTGCCGGGATATTGACCAGGTTTATCACCGGTGGGGTGAGAATGATGCCGAGCGTCCCGAAGAGAAAGCCTCCGGCCGTGGCGACGATGATCGTAGAGAATATGGCCCTGCCGAGTTCTTCTTTGTCGCCGGAGCTGAAAAGCCGGGAGATGACGGAGACAGTTCCCGTCGTAAGAGCGTTGGCGATGATGATGAAAACGAAATAGAGCTGGACCACGAAGCCGTATGTGGCCTGTATTTCCTTGCCTATTCTTCCTGCTACATAGATATCGGCGATGCCGATCAAAAAATCGAAGACCATGATGAGTGTCATGGGAGCGCTCACGGCCCAGCTCTCAGAAATGAAATTGCGTATCTCTTTTTCCTGGAATATCTTTGCCAGATTCATGTCGGCAGTCCCGAATATTACTGTAGAATCCCTTGCTGTTTAACCGGAGGGAAGTCGGTCAACGTCTTTGTTTTTTTACTTCATAGGATGCAAGGGCGAATGAAGTGGCCACATTGAGGGATGGGAAGGAGGGATTCGTCGGGATCCTCAAAACGGCATCGCAGGTATCTTTTGTAAGCCTGCGTAAACCTTCTTCGCCGCCGAAGACAAGGCACACCGGTCCCCTGAGATCGATCTCCCATAACGCCGTGCCGCCTCGTTCATCCAGGCCGTAGCAAAAGATTCCCCGTTTTTTGAGGGTATCCAGATATCTGGACAGGTTGGTTACCCGCACGGCTTCGATGAATTCAGTCGCGCCACGCGAAATATTGGCTACGGTCTCATTTATCACGCAGGAACGGTCTTTGGGGAAGATGAGGGCGTCCACTCCCAGGCAAACGGAACTTCTGACGATGTTTCCCAGGTTTTGCGGGTCCTGCACCCCGTCGAGGGCGCACAGGAACGGAGCGTTCATACTGTCGAGACGCTGGAGGAAGGCGTCCTGATCGGTATAATCAAAATCGTCGCGTTCCAGGCACACGTGCGATCGTGAAGAGCCGCATTTTTTTGTGAAGGCCTCGGATGGCACTATCCTGAACGGCACGCCCTGCTTCTTTGCCTCCTCGATCAATTCGTCGGAGACCTTCTCGTGTCCCTGCCGGATAAGAAGTCTGCGGGCTTTCTCGGGATGGCTTTCCAGGGCTTCCCTGATACTGTTCTTGTTATAGAGAAAGGGCATTCGCTATGTCCCCGGTGATTTTTTTCAAAAGGGCCCGGGGATCGGCTGCGTCCCTTACCGCTCGTCCGAGAACAATATACGAAGCTCCTCTGCGGATGGCCTCCTGCGGTGTAATCGTCCGCTTCTGGTCATCCTTTTTTTCCTCAAGCCTGACGCCGGGGGTGATTATGAGAAAATCTTTTCCGCAGAGTTCGCGGATCATCTCGATCTCGCTTCCCCCGGCGACAACGCCGTCAAGCCCGGCTTCCCTGGTAAGGAGCGCCAATCTTTTCGTTAATTCGATAACGGGGATGTCAAAACCGACCCTTTTCAACTCGCCGTCGTCGAGGCTTGTGAGGACCGTTACCCCTATGATCTTCGGCCGCCGGATGTCGGGGTTCTTGCCTGCTTCAACAAGGGCCCGCTTCGCCTCGCTCATCATGGTGAACCCCCCCGAAGCATGTACATTCAGGATATCCACACCGAGTTTGGCCGCTTCTATGGAGGCCTTCGCGACCGTATTGGGGATATCGTGATATTTGAGGTCCAGGAATACCTTCGAGTTCTTCAGTTTGATATAGTCAACTATTTTAGGTCCGCACTGCGTGAAAAGCTGCTTGCCCACCTTGAACATACCGACATGGTCTTTGAATTCCATGACAAGCTGTTGTGCCTCCTCAAAGCGGTCTACATCAAGCGCAAAGATTATTTTTTCCTTGGGGTCCATCGAATTCTCCATCGTAAATTTTCACCTTCTTCGCGATTAGGAATTGACAAAGGTTTTCACTGCAATTAAGAATAGTGCGTGGAGCGTGAACGCCTGTCAGATTTTTTACTCCTCTGCGTGTCGGCAATCTGGGGCGCGAATCTGGTGGCGGTCAAGTTTCTCCTTAACGACCTGTCTCCGGTAAACGTCATATTGATCCGGTTTATCACAGGGAGCGTTCTTCTATTTCTTTTACTCTTTTTTCTCGAAGATGTAAAGGTGCCGCCCCGGGATATATGGCGGCTTACATTGCTCGGCGCCGTGGGCATCGCCCTTTATCAGTTCCTTTTTACCTTTGCGCTGAAGTATACCTCGGCGGTCAATGTGGGTATTCTGATCAACATGTCGCCCATCTACGGCGGGTTCCTGAGCAGCCTATTCGGCTATGAAAAATTCGTAAAGAAAAGACTTCTTGCCATCGTGACGGGATTCATAGGCGTCTACATTCTCATGACAAAGGGAGACTGGGCTTCTTTCATGGGCGGCGATGTTGCCGGTAATGTCCTAGCGCTTCTCGCCAGTTTTTCCTGGGCACTCTACACGATTCTTTCCAAGCCGCTCCTGGAAAAACACTCACCATTAAAGGTAACGGCCTACAGTATGGCGGCCGGTTCCATTCTCCTTGGATTCTTCGTACCCTCCTTTTTCGATTGGGGTGAGTTGGCCCGTCTTTCCCTGACTGGCTGGCTGATCGTCATCTTTTCCATTATCTTTTCCATTGTTGTCGCCTTTTTCCTCTGGTACAGGGGGGTTGCCAGGATCGGAGCCTCCCGAACGATGATCTATCAGTACTGTGTTCCGGCTTTTGGAGCAATAGCGGCCTATTTTGTGCTGTCAGAGACCCTCCACTTTTCCCAGCTTATCGGGGGCTCCATTATTTTTCTGAGTGTATATCTGGCAAGACGGTGAAGAGGGTTGCAGAGTTTCAGGTTTCAGGGGAAACGCCCGCAGGGTTAGTAGTCTATCCCTTTTACAGCGCTCCTGCCCCTGTGGTAGGGGTGACGTATCTCCTTCATTTCCGTGACCATATCGGCGATGTCGATGAGGTTGC
Source organism: Deltaproteobacteria bacterium UBA5205 (assembly GCA_002412715.1). GTDB lineage: Bacteria > Desulfobacterota > Syntrophorhabdia > Syntrophorhabdales > Syntrophorhabdaceae > Delta-02. Next base: position 159,266 of record DHVP01000017.1, on the reverse strand, counting down.
CGGGCATATTCCGGCCCGTCAGGATAAGGTGAAGCCCGTCCCGTTTGTTTCGGATGGCCCGCGTGACCGCTTCCGCAGAGAGGAGGCCGGAATTGACGGCATGGGAGATCTCGTCAAGGACAAGGATATCGGCGCTGCCGGAGGCGAGTTCCTTTTCGGCGACGAACCAACCCTCCTCGGCGGCTTTGCGATGAGGGGCGGGATCGTCACCTTTCTTGAAGAACCCGGCGCCGATGGCGCGGACCTCAACAAGGGAAATCCCTGCTTTGTCGAGTACTTGTTCTCCCGATTTTTCCCGACCCTTCATGAACTGAAGAAAAACGGTTCTGTTCCCGTGACCCATAGCACGGAGCGCTATGCCCAGTGCAGCCGTGGTTTTCCCCTTTCCGTCACCGGTGAAGACAATGATGAGCCCTTTTTCGTCAGTCATAGCTGTTAATTACCATTATATAGAAACGGTTGCAACCGTTGGACCGCCGGAACGTGAAAAAAAGAAGCGGTTTCTCTTATCCCTTGATAGACCCCATCGGTATGATCTTGGCCACCAGCTTCGATATTCCTGCCCGGTGGACGACCCGGACGACCTTTGAAACGTCCTTGTATGCCTCGGGCATCTCTTCTGCAAGGGTTGCCTTACTGGCGGCCCTCACGTAGACACCGAGCTCCTCCATTTCCTTCGATATCGATCGTCCCCGGGATGTCCTCATTGCCTGGTTCCTGCTCATGACCCTTCCTGCACCGTGGCAGGTGCTCCCGAAGGTCTCATCCATGGCTTGCTGTGTTCCCGCAAGAATGTAGGAAGCCCTGCCCATATCGCCCGGAACCAGCACGGGCTGGCCTACTTTCCTGTACCTGTCGGGAATGAGGGGACTATCGGGAGGGAAGGCCCGTGTGGCACCCTTGCGGTGAACACACAACGTTACATCTTTTCCCGCTACCCGGTGCGTTTCTTTTTTTGCGATGTTATGGCACACGTCGTAGACGAGCCCAAGGCCTAGTGAAACATCACTGGTACCGTACACCTCCTGGAAGGTTTCGCGGACCCAGTGTGTGATCATCTGGCGGTTGGCGAAGGCGTAATTGGCGGCAGCCGCCATAGCTGAAAAATAACGGCGTCCTTCGGTCGAATTGAAAGGTGCGCAGCACAATTGCCTGTCAACCAGGGTGATGCCGTATTTTTCGGCGGCCTGCAGCATCTGCCTGATGGATTCATCACAGACCTGGTACCCCAGGCCGCGCGATCCTGTATGGATCATTATGGTCGCCTGATCCCGGAAAAGACCGAACGCCCGGGCCGCATTCTCGTCGAAGATCTCGGCAATATAACCTACCTCAACGAAGTGGTTACCGCTGCCGACGGTACCGAGTTGGTCTTTTCCCCGCTCGTATGCCTTCTCGGAAACCGCATCGGGGTCGGCATCATCGAGGCACCCCTGATTCTCGATATGCTCCAGGTCCGAGCTCGTCCCGAAACCATGAGCTATGGCCCACCGTGCCCCTTTCTGCAATACAGCCTTCAATTCGCCATGGGAGAGCTTAAGGTCTTTGCGCCGCGATCCCAGGCCGCTCGGGACGTTTCGAAACAACCCATCGACAATATCCGGAATCCTGCCCCGGACATCCTTTACGCTCAACACGGAGCGCAGGAGCCGGACGCCTCAATTGATATCGTAGCCGACGCCGCCGGGAGAGATGATCCCTTCTTCGATGTCAAAGGCCGCCACCCCGCCTATGGGAAACCCGTAACCCCAGTGAATATCGGGCATTGCCAGAGATCCCTTGACTATACCCGGGAGCGTGGCGACATTCTGGACCTGTTTTATACTTTCATCGGTGCCGAGGTATCCGAGCAGTTCCTCATCGACATACACGATGCCGTCGACCCGCATGAGCCCGCTTTTTTTCACGATATAGCGGTTCTCATCAATCTTCTGGAGATTGATTGTTTCTTGGCTCATAACGTACCCCCTTGAATCATGAAAGCTGGAACCTCGCTTCACACATCTACAACAAAAGTGGCCTTGAAGATCCCGTTTTCCTGTGCGAGGGAAAATTTGTGGTAGGTAACCGCCTTCATTTCCATCTCTATAACATGCTTATCTTCGTCGAATATGTCACCCTTCATGACGGCAGCGAGGCTGCCTGCCTGAAAAGAGACCGACACATCGACGGGGATAAACCTCTCGACATCCCAGATAAAGAGGAGTTCGTTGAGAAAATTGATAAGGAGCTCCCCGTTACCCGATACGGTGACCTTTTTCTCTAAAGCCGGGCTAACATTCGCGGGGTTGGTTATAAGCGAAAAAATGGCCGTGGCGGCATTACGATACAGTTCTTCCATTGAGGTCCCATATACTTCGAGGCGTATATCCGCATCATGGTCAAGGACCTTGAAAGACTGCATGAGAACCTCACAGCTATTTCTTCTGTCTTTCCGTTCGAATGACTTCCCTGATGCTCTTCGTGATCTCCAGGGCGTTATCCAGCGGTCTCTGCCAGATATTCCGTCCAAAGATGAAGCCTGATCCGCCTGCCCGGATACACAGGCTTGCCTTCGCAAGGAGATCCTCGTCGGAAACCATTTCGCCGCCGGCGAAGATCACCGGAACACCGCCGGTGGTACCGATGACCCTCTTGATTGCTTCAAGGAGATCCGTTTCGAAATCGCGGTAAGGAGCTGGTATGGCGGGATTTTTCTTGAGGCTGGGTACGTTGACCTTGATCATGTCGGCTCCGAGTTCCGCTGCGACGCGCGCAGCGTATTCGATGGCATAGAGGCTGTTCTTGCCGCCTTTGGCCTCGATCTCGCGACCCCTGGGGTACGACCAGACTATGACGGGAAGACCGGCCCTGTGGGCTTCCTCACGAACGTAGGTGAATTGTTCGATATCCTCATCCTGCCGCGGTGAGCCTATGTAGAGCGTGTACCCGACGGCTATTGCGGACAGGGCAAGCGCCTCGTCGATGGTGGCTGTGATGGGGGAGAGGGGCTCTTCGTCCGAAGGTATCTCCGTCTTGCCGTTTACCTTGAGAACAAGGGGCACCTGGTTATACATATCCTTGAAATAACGCCGGGCATTTCCCACATGGAAGACGACGGCGTTATAACGACCTTTCTTTGCGATATCAATGATGTGCAGGGGATCCTCGGCGAACCTTGCGTTAAAGAAATCCCGCGGCCCATGTTCAAGTCCCTGGTCGTAGGGCAATATGATCGCTTTTCCGTAGGTTTGAAATAACCCTTGCAGCCGCACCTCTTTTGGTTCCATATGTCCCCTCCTTGGATTTATTGGAGAGAGTATAGCATAAAAGACCACGGATTAGGGCCAGGGAAGGAGAAAATTGAGAGGAAAAGATATAAGTTCCTGTCGCTAAACATATAATTTTAGGGGTTGTACGAAATGTATGGTCTATAATTAAAAATTTTTAATGTTTTTCTTGACAGGCCATAGGGCGATTGGTAATATTAAAAAACTTTAATTTAAGGAGGTGTTGTGGCGATAAATTAGGTATGGAGTTGCTAAACAAAATCTTAGGGATGCAAAAAAGTCTTAAGGAGGCAAGAATGAAGAAGATAGTACTCATTATGGTTGCACTGTTCCTTGTCATTCCGGTACTCAGCAACGCGGGCAGCATGACCAGCAGGTACGACGTAACATTTGGTGGTTACGTAAAGTACGATGTGGGCTGGTCCTCACAGAACAATTCAGCAGATCCGACATTTTCTCTCAGGAAGAGCTCATCCACAAGATCAGTTCTGGCAGACGAGTATGGCAACACCTTCCAGAGCGGCGGTGAGACCCGTTTCAACTTTCTCGTCAAGGGTCCCGATCTGTGGGGCGCCAAGACAAGCGCCTTCATCGAAGGCGACTTCCGCGGCGTGACGACAGGCAACCAGTACGGCGGATTCCAGCTGAGACACGCCTTCATGAAATTTAACTGGACCTCAGCGGAATTGATGATCGGCCAGAACTGGCAACAGTGGGGTATGCCCTACTATGGGCCTTCAGTAGGTATCGTTGATTACTCCCAGTACCTCAAAGGCATCAGGGTTCCCCAGATGGCTTTCCGGTATTTCTTTACCAAGGAATTTAACGCAATGGTCGGTATTACCGGCGCGACAGACTGGTCAGACGGAACCCGTCAGTTCAATGACGGTTATGCCAGAAGCAACTGGCCGGGACTCATGAGTGAGATAGCATACTGGTCCGACCGCTGCGGCAAGATCGGCCCCCACAACCTGAAGTTCGCTCTCAGTGCCTTCTATGGCAGGGACAAAGAGAACTACGTCGACCCGAACAATGCGGCGAACTACAAAGACGATACAATCAATTCCTGGGTGTCCGCGTTCAGGTATTCCGTACCGATCGTTCCTGAGAAGCAGGGCAACAAAGCAATGTCCGTTCTTCTCAATGGTAATTTCTTCGTCGGTCAGAATGCTGGCGGCAGCAACTGGCTCGGCAACGCAGTCACAACGGCTGCTGCTTATGCCAGACCCAACAATGAGTATTCATCACCGACTTTCTTTGGACTGTACTCCAACCTGACATGGTGGATTACCGACAAACTGCAGGCCAATGCAATGTACGGATACCTGAAGTACAACTATAGCGAATGGGCACGTTCGAACAACCAGGCGGCCCGCGACAAAGTCAACATGATGCAGAACTACGGCGTAAACCTGCTGTGGGATGCAAACCAGGCCGTCAGGTTTGGTCTTCAGTGGATGACGATGTTCACAGGCTACAACGGTCTGGGCACGGGCACGGGTACCGGTCCGGGTTTTGCGGAACGTACCGGCCAGATCGATCAGTACAGACTTGGCGTCTGGTATTTCTTCTAAGACGCGATTTTTTGGATGGCAAAAAGGGGCCTGAAAAGGCCCCTTTTTTTGCTTCGTCTCGGATGTTCGATGCTAGACCTCAGTGCATTTTTCGGCCGGGGGAATGAGACCCGGGCAAGTGACAAAACAGCATATAAATTTCTATGATTAGACGTATAATTTCAGAAGCTGTATGAAATATTTGACCGATAATTAAAAATTATTAATTTTTCCCTTGACAGCCCATAGGTCGGTTGGTATTATTAAAAACACTTAATACAGGAAGGCGTAGCAACAGTCATTTTGTGTAGGGGTTGCAAAAAAAATATTGAGGAGGGAAAGAATGAAGAAGTTAGTGCTTTTAATGCTTGCAGTGTTCCTTGTGATTCCGGCATTGAGCAACGCGGGTAGCATGACGAGCAGGTATGACGTAACATTCGGTGGCTATGTAAAGTACGATGTGGGTTGGAATTCACAGAACAACCATTCAGATGCGTACATAGCTGCAAGAAAGAGTTCATCTCAGAGAGCGATTCTGGCAGACGAGTACAGCAATACCTTCCAGAACGCCGGTGAGACCCGTTTCAACTTTCTCATCAAAGGTCCCGATCTGTGGGGCGCCAAGACAAGTGCCTTCATCGAAGGCGACTTCCGCGGCGTAACAACAGGCAACCAGTATGGCGGATTCCAGCTGAGGCACGCCTTCATGAAAATGAACTGGAACTCAGCAGAATTGATGATGGGCCAGAACTGGCAGCAGTGGGGCATGCCCTACTACGTACCTGCAGTTGGTATCACGGATTTCTCCCAGTACCTCAAGGGCATCAGGACTCCCCAGATGGCTTTCCGGTATTTCTTCACCAAAGAATTTAGCACGATGGTCGGTATCACAAGCGCAACAGAGTGGTCAGACGGAACCCGTCAGTTCAACGACGGCTACGCCAGAAGCAACTGGCCCGGACTCCAGGGCGAAATCGCATACTGGACGGACCGCTGCGGCAAGATCGGCCCCCACAACCTGAAGTTCGCCATTGGTGGGTACTATGGCAGGGACAAAGAGGCCTACGTTGATCCGCTGAATGCAGCAAACTACAAAGACGATACGATCAACGCCTGGGTAACCGCATTCAGGTATTCCGTACCGATCATTCCCGAGAAACAGGGCAACAAAGCAATGTCCCTCCTTCTCAATGGTAACTTCTTCTACGGTCAGAATGTTGGCGGCAACAACTGGCTGGCTCCCGGTCAGTCCTTTGGCGCATACACAAGGCCCGGTGGGGATTACACAGCACCGACAGTCTTCGGTCTTTACTCCGGCCTGTCATGGTGGATCACCGACAAACTTCAGGCTAATGGAATGTACGGCTACCTGAAGTACAACTACAGCTCATGGGCACGCGCAAACAACCGCGACCTCGGCAATATGGCACAGACCTATGCAGTCAACCTCCTGTGGGATGCAAATCAGGCTATCAGATTCGGTCTCCAGTGGATGACGCAGTTCAACGGTTACAACGGCGTAGGTGCCGGTACCGGTACTGGCGCAGGTTTTGCGGAACGCACTGGCTCGATCGACACATACAGACTCGGCGTCTGGTACTTCTTCTAAGACCCGATTCCACGGATGACAAAAAGGGGCCTGAAAAGGCCCCTTTTTTTGCTCTGCTTTCCGGATTAACGGCTGCCTTGAAACCTTACCGAAACTACTTTCCTGCAATGATACAGTAGAAGCCCGGTTCATCGGTGAACATATGAATGGTGAGGCCGGCTGTCCGAAATAAGGCACGCATGGTTGTCTTATCAGGCAGACGGTCGTGGGCGACGGCGTGACATGACTCATGGTGCCTGTTAAGCGCCTCGGATGAGTCAAAGTGCGAGACGGCAAAAAACCCGTTGGGTTTGAGGATGCGCGAGAGCATCAGCATGGCTTTTTCCCTGTCATGAAAATGCGGGAAGCAAGAGAAGCAGATGACCGCGTCGCATGAGGCATGATCCAGCGGTGCGTTTTCAGCGTCGGCGACTATGAAGCGCGTGTTATCCGCCTGGTGCAGGCTCCTGTTTACTGCTATCATGCGGTCCGCGAAGTCCAGTTCGTAAAGGACTCCCGATGCCGTGATACGTTCCAGAATGAAAGGAACCAGCACGCCCGTTCCGCATCCAACATCGAGTACGCGGGCTCCCGCGTTTAAGGGGAGGAGCGAGAACAAGCGTTGAAAATCCCTGGCGTGTTTATCATAGCGGCCGGTTGCATTGTCCTTGTACCACGCATCGTGCCAATCTTCGGCATGTTTATTAAAAAAGTCTTTTCGTGTGCGATAGATTTCATCCTGGGTCATCTTCATCATTCATGCTCCCTTTCCTTTAATTTTGTGGCGTTGCGCTTCGGGGAAAAAATGTATGCAGCGGCAAAGATGGCCGTGGCCATGAGGACCACCGCTGAACCGGATGGAACATCAAAAATGTATGACAGGGTGAGGCCGGAAAGGCAGGCCCCGATTCCCGAGGCTGTGGAAATGACAAAGAAGTGTTTCAGGTTGTACGTCAACTGAAGTGCCGTGGCCCCCGGTTGTACGAGCAGTGCAAAGATAAGCAACCCTCCCACGGTCGTAAGGTTTGATGACACCACGGCTCCGGTAAGAAACAGGACGGTATAATAAATTGCCTTTTCGGGCAGGCCGGTCGCCGCCGCGAGCCGCCTGTTAAAGAGGACAAGGCGGATTTCCTTGAAAAAGAACAGTACGAAGAGGACAAGCAGGGACGTTACAAAGACCAGGATCGCTATGTCCGGGCCTGACAGCGACAACAGACTTCCCCACATCAGATTGAAGGCGCCCGCCTTTGTTCGTGTGAGAATTCCCATGCCGAGAAAGGCAAGACCCATAAGAAAGGAAAACATGATGCCCAGTATGTTTTCGGGGGCCATATCCGTGCGGTCTGAAAGCGGGCCGAGCACTCCGGCCGTAATGAGACACATGATGAATCCGCCTGATACCGGATTGATCCCGAGGAGCATAGCGAATACGGCACCTGCGAAAGCAGCGTGCGACATCGAGACGCCTATGAGCGGCATTTTCATCAATACGACGAATACGGACAAAACTGAACAACTTGCACCGCACAGCACTGAGGCGAGAATAGCTCGCTGAATGAGCGGGGATCCAAGAATATCGACGAGATTCTCAGTCATAAGAAACGAACCTCTTGCCATTGCGATCAAAGGTTTCGAGCGGGTATTGGAACAACCTGCTCAACGTCTCGCTCGACATCGCGGTGTCGATGTCTCCATCGTAAATCTTCTTCCCATTGTCGAGGAGCACAGCACGGCGCATCGCGGCAGGAAGCATAGTGACGTCGTGCGTAACGAGAAGAAGGGTAAGGTCTTGTCGCGTGTGGATTTCGCATATAAGATCTAAAACCTCCTTTTGGACTGCTATGTCGAGATTCGCGGTCGGTTCGTCCATGAGGAGAATATCGGGTTGCTGGAGGATCGCACGTGCCAGCGATACCTTCTGACGCTCTCCGCCGGAAAGCTGGCCGAGCGGCCTGTCTGCAAGATGCGCCATGCGCATCATTTCCATGAGTCTCATCGCCCTTTCCATCTCTTCTCTTCCGGGTGACCGAAAGAGACCCAGGCGGCCGATCGAGCCCGTCACGACGGCCTCCGACGCAAGGATCGGAAACGCCGGGTCGATCTGAAACAGTTGTGGAACATACCCGATACGAAGCCGTGTTTGACGGTCGCGCTTCCGCGACTCCTGATGTCCAAAAAGGCTGAGTGTTCCCGAAAATTGTTCGAATCCGGCTATAACATTCAGAAGCGTGGTTTTCCCCGCGCCGTTGGGGCCAATGATCCCTACAAACTCAGTGCTCGACACGCTTAGACTGATATTGTCCAGCAGCAGGTTGTTGCCTTTCCGAACAGTTATCCCTTCAAACTCTATAACATGTCTGTTCATGGTGCCAATTCACGAAGATGACAGTATTTCATTTCCACATCGCCGCGGCAAGAATGGTGTCGACATTCTCTTCGAGTGTCGCAAGGTAGCCTCTTTCAGATGGAAAATTCGTAAGGACAACGTGAGGGGTTCCCAGCGAATCGGCAATCCCCTCTCCGGCATCCGGCCCGGATTGAAGGTTGTCAGCAACGAATACGATACGGTTTTCCCTTCCTATTTTCGACAGGCGTACGATCTGCCGTGCAGAGATGGCCTCCGGCCTGCCGTATTCTCCCACAACACGGAAGCCCAGCCACTCCAATGGTTCCTTCAGCATGGAGGAAGAAATGATCGGTGCTCCGGTGAGTCCCGCCTGGCCGATCCGCCGCGTGACAGAATCTGCGCACGCTCTTACCTCTTCGATCACAGCTTTCTTACGGCTCATAATGGCGTTCCTGTCTTCGGGGTAATACTCCGAAAGCCTGTCGGCGAGGAGGTTCAACCCATGCACATAGGAATCCGGCGCCATCCAGTTGCGGCCTTCCGTGTCGAGAAATAGTCGTCGTACTGCGGCGCCTGATCCGGTCTTGTCCATGAACGGCATCCCCTTGAACGATACAACCAGGTCGGCCTTTTTCATTTTTTCTATATCCGACAGTTTCACATCATAGTGACCCGGGCATTGGCCGGGCGGAAGCACTGCAGCGACACGATAGCGATGAGAAGGTGTGAGCGAGGCTATCATTCCGGAAAGGATTGTGTCAGACGTTACGATGACACGCACATTCTTCGGATTTAAGCCCTCAGGCGTATCGGAACATGCGGCAAGAAGAGCTGTCAGGGCCATCGCCGCAACAGCAAGAAAGAATGTTGTCCTGATTCGCATTTGCCGTTCCTCTTAAACCTTTCCTGCGACACGTGCTTCTAATTGAACCTGAAACTGACCCCGCCAAAAATGGTTGTCCCGGGCATGGGGTAGCCCTTGGCGTATTCATAATGCTGGTTAAAGATATTGTTTATTGCCAGGGAGATCTCCGAATCTCCCAGCCGTAGCGACCTGTAATCGAAATGATAGCTCACCCGTGCATTAAACAACGTGATGTCGTTCAGCTTGTCTTTGCTCGTGATCTCGGGGGTGTTAAAAGTGCCGCTGCGCACGAAAGTTCCCTGATAGAGGTCCCTGAGGTGCTGCATGTCCACGAAGAGCCGGTAATTATTCAGAAATGTCCATTTTGCGCCGGCCTGCAACTGAAAACCAGGAGTATAGGGCATTTTGTCACTTTCAACACCGTTACCGCCCTTGGCTTCGGCCTTGAGCCAGGTGGCCCCGGCAAAGAATTCAATGTCTTTCAAAGGGCTTGCCGTGCCCGTCAATTCCAGTCCGCGAATTTCGTAACGGCCGATCGGATCGTTAAACTGAAGGGGAACGGTACCAAACATAAACGCCTGGAAACGGTCTTTCCCCTGATCGCGGAAGATCGTCGCGCTGAGTGAGCCTCTGTCCGGCCAGGTGTGGGTTATACCCGCTTCGTAGTGGTCCACTACTTCCGGCTTTATATTTCTCCAGTATCGGCTGGGGTCGTTCACGGGTGCGGTGGTAAGCACCATGTTCATCAGCACAACCGGTGTGGGGTAGTTGACGCCACGGGAATAATTGATGGTCAGGTTGGTTTGTTTGTAGCCTATAAGGAGACCGCCCTGGGCAGCCGACTTGTTCTTGAACTCGTTGTGATCGAAATAGCGGAAACCTGCCGAGGGGGTGAGATGGAAACCTTCAGGTTGGCCGAACATCTGCTTCATGGCCAGATAGGGAGAAAGAAGTCTCGTATCCGGGAAATCCCAGACCCTTTCCGCCCTGCCGCCATTGATCCCGGGGACCGCAAGTTCGCTGTACGTTCGCTGTGTGTTTTTCAGCCTGGTCACATCCAGGTCTGCCCCAAGCAGGATCTCTCCACCCGGCCAGAGATGGAAGGTTTCTTTGCCTCTAACCCCATAGAGCCCCACCTCTTGCCGCGACCGGAGTCCACCGGTTCCACCGCCATAGCGGACGCCGTTATTCAATTCCTGCAGCAGATCAAAGGTTGTATCATTCCAATAGCCCTTGAGATAGCCGTTGAAACGCTCATATTCATGATTAACCGTAAATGTGGCGAAGAAGGTCTCTGTATCGTAACGCTCCGCTCCCGGCCAGCTCACCCCGTTGGTTGCGGTGGGTACGGTATCCGGCATCGGGGCATAGGTTTTACTGTCCACGGAATTGACCAGGAACCTGACGTTCCATTCCTTATTGATCCGATAACCGGTGTTGGCGTAGTAATTATTCTGGTTTGCGGCTGAACCGGGACGATGACCGTCTGTGTCCTGCCAGGCTTGAGACGCGTAGACGTCAAACGGCCCCTTCTTGATACCGGCCGAGAGACTCTCGTCAAACGTATCGTAACTGCCCCCCCTGAAAGCGAACAGGGCCTCCTGGCCATCGTTCTTCAAGTATTTGGGCAGGATGTTGACCAGCGCGTAGCCGCTGCCGAACTGGGACGGCTGCGGGCTTTTATAAACCTCCATTCCGCCGATGGTGGACACGGCGATGCCATCGCCCAGAACCTGGCCGAACAAGGCACCAAACCGGGGCACTCCATCGAACTGAATAATAATGTCGGAGCTTGGATGGCTGGCACCTCTGCCGCGAATGTAAAGGCTGTGACTGGTCTGGCTCCCCAAAAGATTCTTGCTCTGAAACATAACTCCCGGCACATCGCGAAGGGTGGATGATAGATCATACGAACCCTGTTCCCTTATCTGCTCCTCTGTCACGATGTTGTACTGTGTACCATAGGGAGTATCGACAGGGACAACCGGAAGATGTTCAGCAGGCGTTTTTGTTTTAGGGGCTGTTACTACAATTTTCTTCAGCTCCAATGTTTTGTCATCTTCCGACCAGCCATTAATAACCCATAACATGGAAAGCAAACAAGCCACAAAAGCATAGCGCAACGTGAACATGCCATCTCCTGTCGTGTTACGAATTATTTGTTCATGCTACTTTACGATAAAAAAATAATCTTGTCTATCCTTTTTTCTTCACCGGAATTCAACATTCACAGCGTCCTGTGCGCTTTACGCTCCCAGCGCTTTCACTGTACCAATCAGTCTCCACGCTTCGACGATTTCCTCGAGTATGATCCCAGGTATGCCTTATTAATCGGCTCATAGAAAGCGGCGTCGGTCTTTACAGGGCAAAACAACCCTTTGGCCATGAAACCCCAGCAATGACAGCAAGATACACGTATTTTTATCCTGAGAGTTTGAGGGCGGGCGTAGAAACTCCAGATTCTTGCTGCAATTTTGCTGCAGTCAGGGAAGAGAAAGGTTGACAAGGGACGAAAAAAGCCCTTAATATTAGGCACGCCGGAGTGGTGGAAGTGGCAGACGCGCCGGACTCAAAATCCGGTGACCCTTGCGGTCATGCGGGTTCAAGCCCCGCCTCCGGCACCAATAAAATCGAGACCTTATCCTCGACATTAACCCCTCTGTTGGGTAGCTTTTTTTATCTTCTCAGGGGGGTTGGAACTGCTGAGCCCCATCAATACCTTTGCATTGCCTCGGGTGCATCCACTGCCCTGGCAAAACCTGAACGAACGTTGCATCCGGCCGTTTTCCATAAATAACACGATAACAAGGTCTTGCTCTGACCAGACAAGGCGGGCGGCCCGTAGGTGGTGGCTGCTGTAGCCCGAAAAGACTACAGGACAATTGTTCAGAAGGCGACAGACAGGCTCCTCCCCATCAGGTATTTTATCGGGTGTTCTGCTAACAGCTAGCGTCTGCTTTGCCGTGGTTCAACTTAAAAGCGAGTCTCCTCCGAGCTTATCGGGTCTGCTCCACGGCGACTTCATTGAGGAGGCAAAAATGAGTATATCAGCCAACAGGATAGTGTACAAGGAGCGCGATGGTTCCTGGGCAAACAAGCTCCAGGGCGAGAAGAGGCCGTCGACCTTCCATAGAATGCAGGAAGAGGCGATCGCCAGCGCCCGGGATATGCTGGAGAACGAGGGGGGAGGCAAACTCACGATAAAGGGTGAAGATGGCTTGATCAGGGGCAAGAATACAGTCCCTCCCCGGAAGGATCCCCATCCGCCTCAAAGGTAGCCACCGGTTCGGGCCTATTCCCGATTCGGCCGCCTGCAGACTTGTTTGCCGTCGATCCGGACGACCTCGCCGCCGTCGGGAATGATTGTCTTGCTCAGATTTGCCTGCCGGTAATAGATCTCCATCCTGTTCCATTGACACTGCACGAAATATGTGTATAATGTGTGTATCGAGAGGTGACACATGCAGACCAGACACAACATAACCCTTGACCAGGATATTTCCCGGGAACTGGAATCCATAGCAGGTGAGCTGGGCGAGAAGAAGAGTACCATCATAGAAAAAGCCCTCACAGCTTATTTTGATCTCCTGGACCTGGAAATAGTCCGGAAACGCGTGAAGGACGTCGAAGAGGGACGGGATAGAATAATAGACGCCGAAGAAGTCTGGAAAAGACTTGGGATCTAGCGCCGTCTATTCTCTCAAATTCGTGGAGAGAGCTTCCCGGGATCTCGAAAGAATCGCCCCCCCGTTCCAGAAGATCATCAAAGAAAAGCTTATCCTCCTCGCCAGGAACCCCGGCGCCCTCGCGAACAACATCACCAGGCTGTCAGGCGCCATTGTGGGTTGCTACAGGCTCCGGGTAGGCAGCTACCGGGTTATCTTTGAGAAGAGGGAAAAGGAGCTCGTGATCCTCGTGGTCCGTATCGGGCACAGGCGAGAAATATACCAGTGATGCCCAACACGATGAACTCAAGCAAAAGGTCCTGGAGCGCAAGGGCAGCCCACACCTCTGACCGGGGAATGGAAAGGGCGTAACGCAGGCCAAAGGTATCTGGACGAGATAATTGCCCAGCACATCAGGCAGGCTTTGCAGATGGCTGGCGGCAAGATCAACGGGCCGAGAGGAGCCGCCCAACTCCTCGGGCTTCATCCAAATACTCTCAGGACGAAGATGAGCAAGCTGGGAATTCCATACGGCAGGAGAAGCTGGCAACATTCAGGAAATCAGAGTGGCCGAATTCCGCGCCGGTAAACACACTCTTAAGGAGCTGCACCGTCTCTTTGACAAGAGGAGACAGGGACAGCCTTATCTTGCCCCGTTTCAGTCTTTTTTCTCTGCGTCCAGCACCCGGCGGACAGCCTCTGCCATCTCACGTTTGTCGAGGGGTTTAATGAGGACGGCTTTGATCCCTGCTTCTCTCGCACGTTCCTGCGAAACTTTATCGCTGTGGCCCGTGCAGAGAAGGATCGGGATACTTGCTCTCACGTTCAATAGTTCCGCTGCAAGTTCCGTCCCTGTCAGATTAGGCATTGTCTGGTCGGTGATGACAAGATCGAAGCCATCGGGCTCCTGCCGGAATATGTGCAGTGCGTCCGTGCTGCTCGTCGTTGCAACCACCTTGTAACCGAGTTTCGCCAGTCTTTGTTGATTTAGCTCAACCAGCATATCCTCATCATCCACCATAAGTATGCGCTCATTGCCTCCTGCCGCCAGCGGCGCGTCTTTGTTGTTCCTGATGGTCCCGGTGTTCTTGGACCTCGGTAAATACACTTGAAACGTCGACCCTTTTCCCGGTTCGCTCTCGACGGCAATGTATCCGCGATGGTCCTTCACGATGCCATACGAAACAGAAAGCCCCAAACCTGTGCCTTCACTCTTTGTGGTGAAAAAGGGATCGAATATCCGTTCAAGTGTCTCGGGCTCCATTCCGCAGCCGGTGTCGCTCACTTCGAGAACAACATATTCGCCCGGAGTCATTTCAGGGACAGAGGGAGAGTTGCCCTCTCTGACAATGGTGCTTGAGATGCCTATCTCCAGCACACCCCCTTTCTCCCGCATGGCATGAGCCGCATTCGTGCACAGATTCGTGAGGACCTGATTCAGCTGCACGGGGTCGGCAAATGCTCGATAATCATCGGTGGGATTCTTCGATATGATCTCGATCGTGGATGGAAGTGCAGGCCTTAGCAGCCTGAGTACTTCATCGATGGTCCGGGTCAACGCCAGCGGTTTCCTGTCCTGTTCGCTCTGACGGCTGAAAGCAAGGATCTGTTTTACGAGATCGCGCCCTCTGTAGGCCCCTTTCAGTGCCAGCCCCAATCTTCCATACTCACGGCTGTCGGAGGCCAGGTCTTCCAGCGCCATCTCGGTAAAACCCATAATGCTGGCAAGGATGTTGTTGAAGTCATGGGCGATACCGCCGGCGAGCGTGCCCAGGGCCTCCAATTTCTGGGACTGGCGCACCGTCTGCTCGAGCCTGCGCTGCTCCGTGAGGTCGGTGGCAACAATGCAGAAGCTCTCCACATCCTCCAGCCGGACGGGGCGTGCGGAGACATAGGCTGTAATCTCACCGCCTCCAAGAGTGACGAGGCGGTATTCTCCCCGGCAGCCTTTCGGTTCGGATGCATGGAGGAGAGCATGAAACGCCTGCCAGTCCTCGGATGGCATGATTTCTTGAAGTGACAGGCCGATAATCTTGTTGAGCGGTGCCCGAAGCATTTCGGCGAACCGCCTGTTGCAGTAAAGGATCGTGCCGTCGGCTGCCACGGTGAGAGCACCCTCGGTCATTGTTTCCATCAGGATGCGGTAGGGTTGGTCTGCGTTCTGAAGGGTGAACACCTGCAACCCCTGAGATCCATCGACGACGAGAGCATCGACTTCGTTATGTGTGATAGCCCGGAGGGTCTCCTCGACCTCCTCAAGGCGTGCCTGAGCTGCCCTCAGTTCAGTCTCGATCTCCTCATAAGTTCTTTTCTTTTTCATGGCTGCTTTTTGTCAGGTTTCGGTTTGACCTCTTTCTTGGGTTTAAGATCGAGGCCCACGAGAATCCGGTCCACGTCGTACATACTGCCGATAAACTTACGGAGAGGAAAGGGCAGCTTCTTTACCAGCGTGGGCGCTGCGATGATCTGCTCGCCTTTGGCGAGGGTCGGCTGCTGGTAGATATCGATTACCTCAAGTTCGTAGCGGCCCTTGAGGTGCTCTTCACAGATCTTCTTGATATTGAGGATGGCATTCACCGACCTGGCCGTGGTGCCTGCCACGTACAGGCGCAACACATATTTTTCGTTTTTCGAGTCCTTGAGGGCTTCCTCAAAAACCTCGACCTGATCCCGCACCTTCCTCGTCATGCCTGTCTCCTCTCTTCTTCAACGGGGCGAAGGTCAAGACCGACAAGCACCCTCTCGGTGTTGGAGAGATCCCCGATGATTTTCCTGATGGGTTCGGGGAGTTTCCGGACGAGGGTGGGGATGGCGATGATCTGGTCCCCTACTGCCAGTGACGGGTTTTGAACAAGGTCTATCACTTCGATCCGGTACTTGCCTGCCAGGTGTTCTTCGCAGATCCTTTTCAGGTTTGCAAAGGCAGCAAGTGATTTCGGAGTCTGGCCCGCGACATAGAGCCGAAGTTCCCATTCCTTCTCGTTCGCAGCCGGTTCCTTCTTCATTTCCCCTCCTTTGTGTCCGCCTGCCGTAGACCGGCAATCCGGGTTCTCCGGCTCCGCCTTTCCTGTTCTCCGGCCTCCGCCTCTTCGATGTTTTTTCGTATCCCCTCTTCCTCGGCCTCGAAGTCGGCCTGGAGGGAGGAAAGCTGGGCTTCGAGGACGGTGCGCTTCCTTTCGATCAGCTTCTTCATACGGGCTATCTCCTGCGTGCGGGCAAAGGATAGGGCGGCTTCATTTGCCTCTTGCTCCGCACGAGCCGCCCCTGTCAGGCCACCGAACTCCGCCAGGGAAACATCTTCCAGGGCAAATCCCTTATCGGTAATGCGGAATTCGCGGAACTGGTTGGAGTGGGCCATGCCGCGGGACTTGACGATAGAGATCCCGCGGTTACGCTCTCCTTCCCCCTCGGTATTCTTAAGGACGACCCAGGTATCCATGAGGGAGGAGACGCCTATATCAGTCTGCTCTGTCGAGTTACCTCCTGTGGTGAGGCTTGTAAGGAGCGTCGTGACCTGCCGGATCTTCAGAAAATCGATGAGGCGGGTCAGTACGGCTTTCACGTCGGTGGAGAGACCCACGGCGATGAGGTTCGTGACCGGGTCCATTACCATCACCTGCGGGTTAAAGGTATTCACGAGCTTCATTATCTCAACGAGGTGCATTTCGAGGCCTGTGAAGGTGGGCCTCTCCGAGCGGATGAGGAGGAGCTTCTTGTCGATAAAGGGTTTGAGGCCGATCCCCACGGAGCTCATGTTTCTTGCAAGCTGTTGAGGGGATTCTTCGAAGGCGAGATACACGCACCGTTCGCCGCGTTTGCACGCAGCCTCCGCGAAGTGGGCGGCCATGGTCGATTTCCCCGTGCCCGAACTACCGGAGACAAGGATGCTCGACCCCCGGAAGTAGCCCTTGCCCCCGAACATGGCGTCGAGCCGGTCTATGCCGGTCGATATCCTCTTCGATGACACGCCATGGTCAAGACCGAGAGAGGTGACGGGAAGTACTGAGACGCCTTCCTGATCGATGAGGAAAGGGTACTCATTGGTTCCGTGAGCGGATCCCCGGTACTTGGCGACCCTCAGGCGTCGTGTGGATATCTGTTCGGTGACCCTGTGATCCAGGAGAATGACGCAGTCCGCCACGTACTCTTCGAGGCCGTGACGGGTGAAGCGGTCTATGCCTCGCTCTGCGGTCACGATGGCGGTTACACGTTTCTCCTTGAGGAAGCGCAAGAGCCTTCTCAGCTCCGCTCTCAAGATCGATTCGTTCGGGAGACCCGCGAAGAGGACCTCCAGGGTATCGAGGACGACGCGCTTCGCCTTTATAGTATCGATGGCATGGCCGAGCCTGATGAAGAGCCCCTCTAAATCATACTCTCCTGTCTCCTCGATCTCGGAGCGCTCGATGTAGACATAATCGATAGCGAGCTTCTTCCGCTTTACGAGACCGGTGAGATCGAACCCCAGGGAGTTTACGTTCGTCGCTAATTCAGGGGCCGTCTCCTCGAAGGCCATGAAGACGCCGGGCTCATCGTACAAGGTCGCACCCTTTACGAGGAACTCGAGGGCAAGAAGAGTTTTGCCGGAGCCCGCGCCTCCTGCAACGAGGGTCGGGCGTCCTTTCGGTAATCCACCTTTGGTGATCTCGTCGAGGCCGGTGATGCCGGTGGGACACTTTTCAAGCCGGAGCGTTTGTGAAGCGGTCTTTCGTGCTTTCACAATTCGTTACCCCCTATGTGATAGTGGAATTCACGTATGTGAATAATTTTTATGGCCGCGAGCCTTGCAGGACAATTTGCGAAATTATTTATCATTTCGATTTTACAACCAGTCTGTTCATTTGTAAAGCAAAACCATTCTCTATCGTTATACACGTAGCTCCTGAAAACCCGCCCGCAAAAGGTTTACCAGATCTTGATGGTTCGATATTACCGGAATAATGGAATGGAATAAACCCTGCCCGGGGAAGGAAGCGGAGTCACATTATCTTTTTGTCGAGGACGAGTCTGGCCCGTTCGAGATCGGCCAGTGTATCTATGCCGAACCCGTCATAGTGGGTGGTGAGCACTTTTATCCTGAAGCCGTTCTCGAGGACACGAAGCTGTTCAAGGGATTCCATCTCTTCGAGCCTGCTCTTTGGCATCGCCACAAAGCGCACCAGGAAGTCCCGTTTAAATGCATAGATGCCGATATGTTTGTAAAGCAGAGGCCTGTTGGAACTGTTCCTGAGGTAGGGGATGGGCGATCGGGAAAAGTAGAGGGCGAAACCATGCCTGTCGAGGACGACCTTCACCGTGTTGGGGTCGTGATATTCATTATCGTTGGCAATGGGACAGCAGAGGGTGGCCATATCGAGGTCCTCTTTCTCCATTACCGAAAAGAGCAGGTCTGCCATATCGGGTCGAATAAAGGGTTCGTCACCTTGGAGGTTGATGATGATGTCGGCCTCCTTTTCCTTTATGGCCTCAAATACCCTGTCGGTTCCACTCTTGCAGGAGGGGCTTGTCATGACCGCCTCGGCACCGAAAGACGAAACTGCTTCCGCGATGCGCTCATCGTCGGTCGCGACGATAATCCGGTCCTTCAGCCGGGATTCGCCGGCGCGTTCATAAACCAGACGGATAAGGGGCTTTCCGGCGATCTCAAGGAGGGGTTTTCCGGGAAGCCTTGTCGATTCGTATCGCGCGGGTATAACGATGAGCTTTTCCATTGGATGCGAACATTATACAGGATGGAGGCGGGAAAGGAAAGGGGCGCCTTGAGGCTCCGGGTTTCACGTTCCCGCTCATGAAAACTCCTGGGTTAGTTTGGATGCTCTATTGTCAGGTATGAAATGACACGCCCCGTGTTTTATGCTCCATATGTAGAACATAAAACATAAAACGCAGCACCCGGAATCCGGAACCAAACCCGCCTCTAGCTTCTATAGGATGCATTGATCTTGACGTAATCGTAGGTGAGGTCGGTCGTATAGATGTCGAAGGATGCCTTGCCTTCGTTGAGATCGACGATGACGGATATCTCTTTCCTGTCCATGAGTTTTTTTAACACCTTCTCATCGAAGGGGACTTCGGTGCCGCCCTTCGCGATCACTTCGCCCTGAAGGGAGATATCCACCTTTGAAGGGTTGAGGGGCACGCCGGCGTCACCGGCCGCCGCTATTATACGCCCCCAGTTGGGATCGCTGCCGAAGAAGGCTGTCTTCGTGAGAGGCGACAGGGCGATGCGCCGGGCGATTCTCTCGGCCCATTCTTTCTTTTTGGACCCTTTTACAATAATATGGGCGACCTTCGTGGCCCCTTCGCCGTCCCGTACAACCAGCATTGAAAGCTCTTTGAGTACGGTCCCAAGGGCCTCTTTGAATGACTCCAGGGCCTGGCTGTCCTCGTCGCCCTGACGGGTGAAAAGCATGATCGTGTCGTTAGTACTGCATTCCCCGTCAACGGTTATGCGCTCGAAGCTGTCCCTGACAGATTGGATAAACGCACGCCTGACCGTTTCGGGCGAAACCGGGAAGTCGGTAAAAACGAAGGCAAGCATCGTCGCAAAGAGCGGGTTGATCATACCGGAACCCTTGGCAACGCCAACGACTTTATATGTCTTTTTTCCCTTGCATGTCGCCTGCACGATTTTGGGATAGGTATCCGTCGTCATGATGGCCCGGGCGAATTCGTCGACACCGGACTCTTTCGTGCTGCCTGCCGCGCGGGGCAGGGCGGATATGATGGAATCGACGGGTAGCCTTTTGCCGATAACGCCTGTGCAGGCAAAGAGCACCTGGTCGGGTTGGGCACTGACAAACGGCGCCAGAACCTTTGAGATAGCCGACAGATCGCCTACGCCTTCCTTTCCTGTACAGGCGTTTGCACAGCCGCTGTTTGCGACGAGCGCCCTTACGGTCCCTTTGTCGACTCTGCGGTCATAAAGGATGTGAGCCGCCTTCACCCGGTTGCGGGTATAGGCGGTAAGGACGTTCATCTCCTCGCGAAAGACGACGAGACCGAGATCGAGTCCTTCAGACTTGATCCCCGAAGCAATCCCCGAAAACTCGATACCTTTGATCGAGATATTTTTTACCATTTTTACCACCCTTAATCACGGGTTTTAAGGTCTTGTAGTGTTTCAACAGGAAACAGACTTTATCAGTAAACCGTCAGGCCGTTGTGTTTCCGCTCTCAAAGATTCAAGCTATCTTTACCTTCCACAGCACTTCTTATACTTTTTCCCGCTGCCGCAGGGGCAGGGGTCGTTACGGCCTACTTTTTTATCCTTTTTGTCAGAACTGTCCGAGGGGGCGCCGCCATCCGTCCTGTTCAGGAACATCACCGGCTCCTGGTACTCGATCTCTTCCTTCGCGGGCTGAACGGCGAAGATTTTTCTCACCGTGTCGTATTTGGCCCTTTCCACCATATCAAGAAAAAGTTCGAAACTCTCCCGCTGATATTCCCTTAACGGATCCTTTTGCCCGTACCCCCTGAGCCCGATGCCTTCCTTCAGGTGATCGAGGGACAGGAGGTGTTCCTTCCAGAACGTATCGATGGAGTTAAGGACTATGAAGCGCTCTACGGCGCGCATCTCCTCATCGCCGAAATTCTGAGACTTCTTTTCATAGAAAGACATGACGGTTGAGAGCACCCTGTCGAGAAGGCCCTCGCGTGTCAGTGACTTTACTTCTTCCAGATCAAAATCGACATGGATGAGGAAATTCTCATAGATTCGCATCTTCAGGGATTCAAGATCCCATTCCTCGGGGTACACCTTTTCCGGAGCACATTCAAACACTATGTCTTCGCAGATCTCATCCACCATTTGGAGGAGTTTTTCGCGGACGTCCCCATTCTTCATGACTTCGCGCCGCATCCCGTAGATCGTCTCGCGCTGTTTGTTCATGACGTTGTCATATTCAAGCAGGTACTTCCGTATCTCGAAGTTGTGGCCTTCAACCCGGGTCTGGGCGCTCTCGATGGCCTTGGTGATGATCGGATGTTCTATGGGCGTGTCTTCATCCATACCGAGCTTGCCCAGGATAGGCGATACCCTGTCGGAACCGAAGAGACGCATGATCTCGTCTTCAAGAGAAACATAAAAACGGGACGACCCGGGATCTCCCTGTCGGCCCGCCCGCCCGCGCAACTGGTTGTCGATACGCCGGGATTCATGCCGCTCCGTGCCAAGGATATGGAGGCCTCCCAGCCTGATGACCTCTTCCTTGTCGGCTGCACAGATGTCCTTTGCTTTCTCCAGTGATTTGACGTATTCTTCGGAGTCTTTCAGGCCTTTCGCCATGGCGAGGGCCATGAACACCGGGTTGCCGCCGAGGAGTATGTCGGTCCCGCGGCCGGCCATATTCGTTGAAATCGTGACGGCCTTCGAACGCCCTGCCTGGGCGACCACCTCAGCCTCACTTTCATGGTTCTTTGCGTTAAGTACATTGTGCGGTATGCCTTTGCGCTTGAGCACCTCCGAGACCCTTTCCGATTTTTCTATGGAAAGGGTGCCTACGAGGACAGGCTTCCCGACCTTGTAGAGCTCCTCTATCTCTTTCACGGCCGCCCGGAACTTTTCCTTTTCCGTCCGGTATACAACGTCGGGAAAGTTCGTTCTGATAAGGCCCTTGTTGGCGGGAATGACAATGACATCCAGATTGTAGATCTTCTTGAATTCGACAGCCTCGGTGTCGGCGGTTCCCGTCATGCCGGCGAGCTTCTTGTACATCCTGAAGTAGTTCTGAAAGGTGACCGTGGCGAGAGTCTGGTTCTCCCGCTCTATTTTGACGTTTTCCTTCGCCTCGAGGGCCTGGTGGAGCCCTTCACTGTACCGCCTGCCAGGCATAAGCCTGCCTGTGAACTCATCGACGATGACAACCTGGCCGTCCTTCACGATGTAATCTACGTCGCGGGCGAAGAGCTGATGTGCCTTGAGGGCCTGGTTGATGTGATGGAGGAAATCGACGTGGTTCGGGTCGTAGAGGTTCTCGATATTAAGGATCTTCTCCAGCCTTGCGACGCCCTCTTCGGTAAGATAGGCGCTGCGGGCCTTCTCGTCTATCATGAAATCCTGATCACGTTTGAGCTGGGGTATCAGCTTGTTGATCTTGTAATATTTGTCCGTCGACTCTTCGGCCGGGCCGGAGATGATGAGCGGGGTTCTCGCCTCGTCAACGAGGATGCTGTCGACTTCATCGACGATTGCATAGTTGAACTCGCGCTGGACGCAGTCCTGAATGTCGTAGTGCATGTTGTCGCGCAGATAGTCGAAACCGAACTCGTTGTTCGTGCCGTATGTTACGTCGCAGGCGTAAGCTTGCTTCCGGGAGACATCATCGAGGTCGTGGACTATGACACCCACGGAGAGTCCGAGGAACTGATACACGGGGCCCATCCACTCGGCATCCCTTCTGGCGAGGTAATCGTTGACGGTCACCACGTGGACGCCGAGGCCGCTCAAGGCATTGAGGTATACGGGAAGGGTGGCGACGAGCGTCTTTCCTTCACCGGTCGCCATTTCGGCGATCTTGCCTTCATGCAGGACGATGCCGCCGATGAGCTGGACGTCGAAATGACGCATTCCCAGGGTGCGTGCGGCGGTTTCCCGAACAACGGCAAAGGCCTCCGGCAGAATGGAATCAAGTTCCTCACCGTCGGCGATCCTCTGCTTGAAGTGAGGTGTCATTGCCTTGAGTTCCTCGTCACTCAAGGCTTTCATCCTGTCTTCAAATTCATTGGCCCTCTCGACCATGGGCTGTATACGCTTGAGCTCGCGCTCGTTCTTGGTTCCGACAATCTTCTTGATTAAGTTTCCGATCATACCTTTACGACCTTCGGCAAAAAAACCTTCAGCTCAGGTTGCCTCAAAGAAGACAAGGTTGCCTGAGCTGGCCGTTTCTTCCCGGAAATGTTTTTCAGTCTCTCAGTGTTGCGACTATCCTCTCGGGATGGAGAAGTATGCTCAACGCATCGTTTATGTCCTTTACGAAGAAATCGGCCTCTTTGAGCACGTCTTTCGAGCAGCCCTCTTCACCGATCACCCCGATCCCGAGGGATGCCTCTTTGAGCATTAATACGTCATTCGACCCGTTGCCAATGGCCACTATCTTTTCAGGCCCCAGTTCCTTGATGATCTTGGCCTTTTCCTGTGAGCTCGATTCCTTACCGACTTTTATGATGCTGAAACCGATTGTGTTTCCTAAACTGTCTATATTTCCATAGGTATCGGATGTGATGATAAACACCTTTATATAGCGGGATACTCTTTCAAGCATTTCTTTGACGCTCTCTTTCATCTTGCCGTCAAATGCGCAGGTCCCGTTGTAATCTATGACCAGGTATTCGATATCCAGATCGCCCCATCCGGGGACGGAAACACTTATCATAATAGCCTCCTTGGTAGTCTTTCGCATACAATTGTAGCATATATTGTTGCAATTAGAACTATTAATTTGCATCTTTAAAGCATATTGCTCAGAGGTTTTCTCTTGATTTTTTGCCACTTACGGTTTAAAAGCAGAAGGTTTGAAATTGCGGCAAAAAGGAGAACAGAAGACAATGGGCAGCGCAAAGAAATGGGACGTTGAATGTGTCATCTATGATTGTGACGGTGTACTTTTCGACTCTTTCGAGGCCAACCGGCGTCTGTATACCAGCATCGCCGCTTCGACAGGGAAAGAACGTCTGACCGACGATGAATTACATTATTGTCATACCCATACCGTTTACGAATCCATCGCCCACATCTGCGGCAATGATGAGGATGTGGAGCGCCGTGCCCTTGAATTCTTCAAGGACAATATCGATTTCAGGGACTTTATCGTTTATCTCGTAATGGAACCCAATCTGACGGACACTCTCGAGGGCCTCAGGGCGAAAGGCATATCCCGGGCCATAAGCACCAACCGGACGACGTCGATGAGGCACGTCATGGAACGGTACGGACTGTGGCCCTTTTTCGATGTTGTCGTTACCGCCGCCCATCAGGTGAAGCCGGGACAGAACCCGCCCGGCTCCCGCGAGATATTGCAGGCCAAAGCGAAACCCGATCCCGAGGGGGTGGCAAAGATATTGGCGGAATTGAACGTGCGGCGCGAGGCCACCGTCTACATCGGGGATTCAGAGATCGACATGGGCACGGCGAAGGCAGCCGGGGTCACGTTCATAGCCTACAAAAACCGGGGCATAGAGGCAGACGCCTTTATTGACGACCATCTCAGTCTGCTTGATTTTCTCTCGAACGAATAAGCTCCTCGGAAGGCTCCTTTTTGAAATGGAGGATTAGGGTATAGATCGGGCCCGATATGGCGTAGGCCGATGTGGCGACAAAGAGGGTCAGATAGGGTTCCGTAAGGACGATAACGAGAAGAAAGATGACGCCCACCGTGGACATGAAGGGCCTGGCTCTGACGAAGCCCATATCCTTGAAGCTGATGTAGCGGAACTTGCTGACCATGAGCAGGGCGAGGCAGTAGATGACGATGGGCATGACGACCGTTTTCAACCCGCCTTTATAACCAATCCAGGAGTAGAAAAGGACGATGCCGGCGATAGTTGCCGCCCCGGCCGGTATGGGCAGACCCAGAAAATGCTTCTTCTGAGCCGTGTCGACCTGGATGTTGAACCTGGCAAGTCTCAGGGCACCACATGCCATAAAAAGGAAGGCTGCGAGCCAGCCGAACTTGCCGTAGCTTTTCAATGCCCACAGATAGGCCAGGACAGCGGGGGCCACCCCGAAGGCGATGACGTCGGAGAGGGAATCGTACTCGACCCCGAAACGGCTGCTGGAATTTGTCATTCGTGCTACCCGGCCGTCGAGCATGTCAAAGATTGCCGATATGAATATTGCGATTGCGGCATATGTGAACCGCCTGTCCATGGCGGCGATGATGGCGTAGAATCCCGAAAGAAGGCTGAGAGAAGTGAGGAAATTGGGAAGCAGATACATCCCTTTGCTCGGTTTGCCTTTCTTTCTTTTCTTCTTCGTATTGTTCATTGTACCCCCTTTTTACGCGCGAGGACCGTATTTCCGGCTTTAACCTTCGCGTGTAAGTCTACCACAGGTTCATATCCTTTGCAAAAATAGATGTCCACACGCGACCCGAAGGCTATCATGCCCACAGCCTGGCCCTGCGTTACCCGCTGGTCAGGTTTTACATAGGGGATGATCCTCCGGGCAAGAAACCCGGCTATCTGGACGATGAGAATCCGATCGCCGTCATTCTCGAAGAGGATGAAGTTCCTTTCGTTCTTGAGTTCGATATCCTTGCCGAAGGCCATGGCGAACCGGCCGGCCACATGTTTCATCGAGACGACCCGGCCCGCGCAGGGTGCCCGATTGACATGGACATCCGTGGGCGACATGAAGATCGCGATTCGTGTTACGTCGCCGCCCAGGAACTCCTCCTCGGCCATATCGCTGACATCGATCACGGTGCCGTCAGCCGGTGAGATGAGAACACCCGCCCCCGCGTCGGCCGGCCGACGCCTGGGGTTGCGGAAGAAATATAAGCAGAAGAGGGCAAAACAGAAAACCAGGACTGCCAGGAAGAAGAACTTGCCCAGGAGGAGGACGCCGGAAAGAACAAGGGAGGGGACGATGATCCGTAGCCCCTCCCTTGCGATAAAAGGTTCTTTCAATCTTTTCTCCCGATCCAGCCCATCATGGAACGGAGTTTCTTACCGACCTGCTCAATAAGGTGTTCCGAATCGATCCTTTTTACGGCACTGTACACGGGTCTTCCGGCCATGTTCTCCAGTATCCATTCGCGGGCGAATTCGCCGGACTGGATCTCGTCGAGGATGACCCTCATCTCTTCGCGAGTCTCTTCATTGATGACCCTTCTGCCGCGGGTGATGTCGCCGTATTCGGCTGTGTCGCTGATGGAGTAACGCATATTGGAGATGCCGCCCTCGTACATAAGGTCAACGATGAGCTTCAACTCGTGAAGGCACTCGAAATATGCGATCTCGGGCTGATAACCTGCCTCGACGAGTGTATCAAAGCCAGCACGGACAAGTTCTGATGCTCCGCCGCACAAAACCGCCTGTTCGCCGAAAAGGTCTGTCTCTGTTTCTTCTTCGAATGTTGTCTCGATGACACCCGCCCGTGTTGCGCCAATGCCTTTCGCATAGGCCAGGGCCAGTTGTTTTGCCTTTTTCGAGTGATCCTGGTAGATGGCGATGAGTGACGGTACGCCGGCGCCCCGCTCGAATTCCCTTCTGACAAGGTGTCCCGGACCCTTGGGTGCCACCATGACAACATCGACATCCGCGGGGGGCACGATCTGGTTGTAATGGATATTGAATCCGTGGGAGAAAACGAGGGTCTTGCCTTTTTTGAGATTGTCTTTTATTTCGTTTTTGTAGAGTTCAGCCTGGAGATTGTCCTGGGCCAGGATTTGAATCACGTCTGCATCCTTGGCTGCCTTTGCGGCGCCGACAGGTTTGAAGCCATGCTTTACGGCCAGCTTGTAGTTCGCCGTTCCTGCAAGTTCCGCCACAATGACATCGACCCCACTGTCCCGCAGGTTCTGGGCCTGCGCATGGCCCTGGCTCCCATAGCCCACGATTGCAACCTTGCGATCCTTGAACACTTTGAGATCCGCATCGCGGTCGTAGTACATCTTAGCCATTTGATTCTCCTCCTTTTATGTCTGTTTTTTCTTTGATCTTCAGCATTCTCTCGCCCCGGGCCATGGCTATCGGGCCGGTCCGTACAAGCTCCTTGATGCCGAGCGGTTTGATAAGGCTGATGAAGGCCTTCAACTTGGCTTCATCGCCGGTGATCATGATCGTGTAAGACCGGGATGATACGTCAACGATCTTGCCCCGGAATATCTCCACCATTCTCAAGATTTCCGGACGTGTCTTCTCTTCGGCGTTGACCTTGACGAGCACCATTTCCCGCGAAACATAGTCGATTTCCGAGAAATCGACTACTTTGATGACGTTGATGAGTTTGTTGAGCTGTTTCAGTATCTGCTCGAGGATGGCATCATTCCCCGTCGTCACTATGGTCATCGTGGAGACAGTCGGATCGAGGCTCTCAGCCACACACAGACTCTCTATGTTGAAACCCCTGCCGCTGAAGAGCCCTGAAATCCGTGACAGTACACCGAACTCGTTCTCAACAAGAAGCGATATGGTATGTCTCAATTTTCCTCCTAAACAAGAAGCATCTCTTTGAGAGATGCGCCGGCGGGAACCATCGGATAGACGCATTCCTCGGGATTGACGTGGACATCGATAAAAGTGGGCCTTTTGTTCTTAAAGGCCTCTTTCAGGACCTTGTCGACCTCCTTTTCATTCTCTATCCTGAGCCCCACGGCACCGTATGCCTCGGCAACCTTGACGAAGTCCGGCGAGTGAAGAGGCGTCCATGTATATCGCTTTTCGTAAAAGAGTTCCTGCCATTGTCTTACCATGCCCAGAAAACCGTTGTTGAGGATCACGACTTTGACGGGCAGATTGTACTGGACAGCGGTCGCCAGCTCCTGGATATTCATCTGGATGCTGCCGTCTCCGGCAATGTCGACGACGAGGGACCTGGGAAACGCCACCTGGGCGCCTATGGCCGCCGGGAACCCGTAGCCCATCGTGCCGAGACCGCCTGATGTGAGACATGTGCGCGGTTTGAGGAACTTGAAGAACTGGGCCGTCCACATCTGGTTCTGACCGACTTCGGTGGTGATGATGGCCTTGCCCTTTGTGAGTTCGTAGACCCGTTCGATCACGTACTGGGGTTTCAACGTGCTGTTCTTCTGATACGTGAGAGGATAATTTTTCTTCCACTCGGTTATTTTTTCGATCCACTCGGCGACGTTCCTGTGCTGTTGCCTGTATGTCTCTTTTTCGTTTTCGACGATCTTCAACATCTGGATGAGAACGTTGCGGGTGTCCCCCACGATTGGTATGTCGACCTTGATGTTCTTGCTTATGGAAGTGGGGTCGATGTCGACGTGTATGATCTTCGCGTGCGGGGCAAACTCGTCGGTCTTGCCGGTGGCTCGGTCGTCGAAGCGCGCTCCCATGGCGATGATGAGGTCTGATTCCGTAATGGCCATGTTCGCCGAATAGGTGCCGTGCATGCCGAGCATGCCGAGAAAGAGCGGATGGTTCCCCGGGATGCCTCCCAGGCCCATGAGTGTGTTCGTGACCGGTATCGACAGGGCTTCGGCAAACCTGGTGAGTTCCAGCGACGCATTCGACAGGATCACGCCGCCGCCGGTGTAGAGGACAGGCCTTCTTGAATGGAGAATGAGCCGCATGGCCTTCTTGATCTGGCCGGGGTGACCGACATAGGTCGGCTGATAGCTGCGGATGAGCGCCTTCTCGGGGTACTTGAAATCCGCCAGTGCCGAGGACACGTCTTTCGGGATGTCGACAAGAACCGGTCCCGGCCTGCCGGACGCGGCAATATGGAAGGCCTCCTTGATGATCTTCGCGAGGTCCTTCACGTCCCTGACAAGATAGCTGTGCTTTGTGCAGGGCCTCGTGATGCCGACGATGTCGGCTTCCTGAAAGGCATCGTTGCCAATGAGCATTGTATTGACCTGGCAGGAAAAGATGACAATGGGGATCGAATCCATACAGGCGGTTGCTATACCGGTCACCGTATTGGTCGCGCCGGGTCCGGATGTCACCAGGGCAACGCCCACTTTGCCCGACGCCCGGGCATACCCGTCTGCCGCATGAACGGCCGCCTGTTCGTGGCGAACCACGACCTGATTGATCTCGCTTATGTCTGTCAGGGCGTCGGTGATGTTGAGTGTTGCGCCCCCCGGATAGCAGAATATTGTGTCGATCCCTTCCGCCTTCAGAGATTCGACGAAGATCTGTGCACCCGTTCTTTTCAATGTTTCTCCTTTCGCTGCAACGAGTTGGCGAGATTCTCCATGAGATCCTTGTAATAGAGTTTCTTTTTCTTAAGAACCTTTATCTCTCTCTCCTCAGACTCGGTAAGGTAGGATTTTTTCAAAAGCATCCGTATTCGCCTTTCCATTGTTGCATGTTGCCCCTGATACTGTTTGTATATTTCCTCAGTACTTTCGACGTTGTCCATAGGGATAGTGAACGATATGGTATAAAAAATACCGAAAAATGTCAAATATTACTTGGACATATCAGCAGCCTTCCGCAGAAATGGCGACGCCTCTTGACCCCTTCCACGAATGCCCCGAGCCTTTGCGCCCAGAACTTGAATGCCTCTTGCGCCGATCCCCACTTGCTGAACCTTTCGGTGAAGCCCGCAGTCCTGTCGTCGACGGCGACCGCTATGACGTCGTTCGTGGTGCTGTCCATGACCCGTGATGAGATGGTGACAGGGCAAAAAAACACTATATAACACATATACAGAGCACCCGTTCAAGGAAAATCGGGGCTCAGCGGCCCCGCAAGACAGGTAAGACACAAACCGTGAGAAAAGGAATGAAGAAGGTTCTTGGTCGAAGGCGGGTTTTTCCCGAAATGAGGACCGGGAAGACGGGCTCAGGGAGGCCCGAGACTCCGGGCGTGTTCAATTCACTTTTGCGGCGGGTTTTCCCTGGCGAGCGTTGTGATGACCTGTGCTATGTCGCGGCACAAAAGCACGATCGCCCGGCTGTGGGCCTGTACGAGGGCCTCGTAATCCTTGCCCTGCGCAGGTTCGGTGAATCCTGATTGTTTTGCCGCAAGCACCTTTCTATCAGTACCGCCTGACACAGACCACCATGCCTGCAGCACAACCCCCTCGCCAAGTTTTCCATCCATACGTATCACCTGGACTTCTAGGCGGTAGTCGTGCGGGATGGACGGCCTCCACGGGTACAGGGAGACCGTTGTTGTGCAGAGCAGACGGGAGAGGTTCTGTGCGAGTACCCGGGGGAAGGCGTCCGAGAGAGGCTCCGCCCAACGGTCAAACTGGGCCAACGCCAGCTCGTCTCGGGTGGCACGGGTGACTATCTGCGGCCGGTCCAGATATTCCGGCAGTCGCGCAGGCCCGACTCCGAGGCTGATGCAGGGTTCTGAGGTCGGCTGTTGGAAGTTCGTTCCTTCGGTGAGGGGGTTCAAGAGGTAAAATCGCGGGGGTTCGGTGCTCGAGCATCCGGCGAGCAGCAGCAACACTGCGATCAGAGCAGCGCCAACAATGGCCTTGCGACAAGGAATATTCATTTTGTTCCCCCTTTCAGGTTTTTCTTCCCAAAAATCAGCGATTCGGGTTGTTGTTCCACCGTGTCTGCAAGGAGCCTCAGTGATCGCGAAGCCCTTTCCAGTTCATCCAACGTTTTGTTCAGCCTTTGGACGACCACCGAATCCTCCCCGGCGGTGTTTTCGATAGAACCCGCAACAATCCGGATTTTCTTCAGGGTTGTCCCGGCCTCGTCCGATGTCTTCTTGATGCTTGCTATAAGAGGTTCGATCTGGCGGTCCATGTCACGTATCAGCGTCCTTGTCTCGTCAGCGGCCTGACCGATGGATTTTACCATGTGGGCTGTCTCCGGGGAGTTCACGATCCTGTCTATTCCATCCAATGTGGATTGTAGTTTCCGACCGATCTCCTCGATCGGGAGCTGCTCCACTCGTTTGGTAAGTTCCTGAAGTTGCGTGGGGATCGTGGGGATCTCCGGATACTTTGAAAAACCGCCAACGAACCTCGCCGGCTTACCGGGAAAAAAGTCGAGGGCTATCTGCAACTGACCCGTTACAAAACTCTGCATCTCGAGCTGTGCCCTGATCCCCTGCTTGATGAGCGCATCCAGGTACTCATAAAGTATCTTTTTGCGTTCCCGTTTCTTAGCGCTGGGGGAGTTATCGTCCATCATTGTGACATCAGCCTCCCCCAGTTCCACGTAGACGGGGATGAGGACCGAAAGGTCTTTCTTGCTGAAGAGCATGCCGATCTCGGTTACCGTGCCGATCTTGACCCCCCGGAACACGACGGGTGAGCCGATTGCGAGGCCTTTTACCGAACCGTCGAAATACATTACAAATTTTGGTTTGTCTGTGAAGAACTTTCCGGATCCGAGTATCAGAATGGCCGCCACAACGAGGCCGATGGCAACAACCACAAAAATACCTATCATCGTTTTGTTCGCCGGTTTGCTCATGGGTATCCCCTCTCCTGGCTTATTTTACAGGACTTGCGCGTGGGCACTTTCTTCTCCGCGGGTGAGAAAGTTTCTGACTTTGGGATCGGAAGACTCGGCGAGCAATTTCCTGGGATCACCGCTGGCCGTCATGGTCCTCGTGTCTACATCCAGGTAGACGGAGTTGTTTCCTATGGCGAAGATACTGGCAAGCTCGTGCGTAACGACAACGAATGTGGTACCGAGGCTTTCTTTCAACTCCAGGATCAGGTCGTCGAGCAGTCGGGCGCTCACCGGATCAAGACCCGCGGAGGGCTCGTCGAAAAAAAGGATATCGGGGTCGAGGGCCATTGCCCGCGCGAGGGCTGCCCTTTTTTTCATACCTCCGCTGATCTCGGAAGGGTAGAATTCTTCGAATCCCGCGAGACCCACAAGGGCAAGTTTGAAAGACACGATCTTCCCGATCTGTCTGCGGTCCAGGCTCGTATATTGCTCAAGGGGAAGGGCTATGTTCTCTGCCAGAGTCATGGAACTCCACAGTGCGCCACTCTGATAGAGGATTCCAAAGTGCCTCATGATCTGTTCCCGCTCCTGCGGGTCTGCTTCCCAGAAATTTACGTCGCCATATACGACCTGCCCTCGCGAGGGCTTTTTCAACCCGATCAGGATCTTCATCAGTGTGCTTTTACCGCAGCCGCTCCCACCCATGATGATGAATATATCTCCTTTCCTGACCGTGAAGTTAAGGTCCCTCATGAGGATGAAATCGCCGTACCCCATGTCTAAATCGCTTACAGTAATCTGAGCTTCCGATCCCGTCACGTCATGTCCTCTTGGTCGCCTCATCTACTGTCATATTCCAAGCACGTTGCACGCGAGCGTGATGATGGCCGTTGCGACGACGATGCTGATGATGCCGGTGACAACCGCTGAAGTGGTTGCCTGGCCGACGGCGGAAGCGCTTCTTCCGCACTGTATTCCTCTCAGGCATCCGGCAAGGGCCACGATCACTCCGAAGACCGCACTGGTGAAGAGGCCTATCCATACATTGGTGAGGTTGAGGGAAGCTTTCGTCTGGTTGAGATACACGCTGGGGTTCAGATCAAGCATAAATACCCCGACAATCAGGCCGCCAAGGATGCCCATTACGTCAGCATAGACGCACAGTAGCGGCATCATGATGACCAGCGCCAGCATCCGGGGTAATACGAGGAATTCCATGGGGGAGACGCCAAGGGTCTTGAGCGCATCTATCTCCTCGTTGACCTGCATGGTGCCGAGCTGTGCCGCGTAGGAAGCGCCGGTGCGGCCAGCCATGATAATCCCGGTCATAACGGCGCCCATGACCCTGACCATTGCCACACCTACCAGGTCGGCCACATAGATCTGGGCACCGAAGGCCGCCAACTGGACCGCTCCCACAAAAGCGAGGATGAGCCCGACAAGCAGGCTGATAAGAGAGACGATGGGAAGGGCCTGGGACCCCGACTCCTGGAGGAACAATGCCAGGTCTGACATGCGAAAGTTTGCGCGCCCTCTCAGGAATCTGGCAAGAGCCGTGGCGGCTTCGCCGAGGAAGTCGAGCATTTCGGCGGAGGAGGCTACGAATTGCAGGGTGCGGCCGCCCGCCCTGGAGAAAAAGGATTCCTTCCGGGAATCCTTCCTGGCACCCTGTCGTTCCGGAACCGCCGAAGCCAGCTTCAAAAGCCGTTTCGCGCCTTCAGGGAGACCGTCGGTTTCAACGGAAAGGTTGAGTTGAGAACAGTATTTACTGATTTCGGCAAGGAAGGTGAGAAAGCTGCTGTCCCACCCGGTAAGCCCGGATGTATCGAAACGTATGGTGCGTAGTCGGGACGCGGATCCGAGGACGCTTATGACCTCATGCTCATTCGGCGATTGATCTTCTGATGTCCAGCTGCCCGTAAGGGAGATAACCAGTACATCATCCGCCAGGTTGCCGAGGGATATTTTGTCTTTCGCAAGGCCGCCTCTTATGCTTTCCATTTCTGACATCACCTTCTTGGGTATGTCACTGCTTCCTGGAGGCTTGTACATTATCCATGAATGTCCTCAGCCTTCCTGCCCAGAATTTGAAGGCCTCGTCTGCGGATCCCCACTTGCTGAACCTCTCGGTGAATCCTGCGACCCTGTCGTCCACGGCGAGAGCGATAACGTCGTTGGCTGTGCTATCGAGGACCATCAATTCCCCGCTGGTTGCGCCTGAACCGGTCCACGAGCCCGTGGTTCCTTTCTTCACCAGGCTGACGGCCAGACCGACGGGGACGATTGATGTGACTCCGCTCAAGACAGGCCTGCTCTGTTTGAAACCGGTAATGGCGAAGCGGATCCGTGCGACGTCCGGGCCGGGCTCTGCCACGATGGGGTATTTGTCTTTAAGAGCTGCCACTATTTGCTTGTTGAAGCTGTCTGCCAGTTCCTTCATCTCCTGGGGGTCGATACCCTTGTATTCGGAATCGTCGGCAAAGAAGAAGACGACGCTGTCCACCATGAATTTCTTGTATTTACCGAAATCCACCCCCGGCTTTAGCCAGCGCATCTTAGCCCCGCCTTCAGGCCCCGGTTCCAGAAGTCTGTAGGAATCTCCAAGAAAACCTGAATATCTTGGTTCCGCTGCAAACCCCGCGGCTGCCGCGAGGGCAATCCCGATCACTACCGCCAATGTGATGTGTACTGTTTTTGTCATGACAACCTCCATAAGATTTTTTACTTAAACCGTATGCAGAAAGTTTTCCTCAAAGCGGACAAACCCCGCGTTCTTAAAAGGCAAAGGCCAATCCAGCCAGCGGGCCGTGGATGGTTTCTTCATACCTGGCCCTGCCTGAGCCGCTTTTGTAGTCAATATAGAGTACACGGTAGCCGAGAAGACCGGTAATCCTGTCTGAAAAGCGGTATCCCAGGGTGGCTATCCCATTCCAGCTGAAATCGGAACCCACGCCGAAGCCCCCGACATCTGCCCTGATGTTGAAGATGACCTTCTTCGTAAGATCTGCGGTTAACCGCGCACCAATTATCGGGTCGATCCACTGATTGGTCTCGGTAGGGTTTATCACGGTGCTTGTATCGAGGTCGGCCCGCACCCACCAATAGCGACCTCCTCCAAGGATATCGACTGTCATCCATTGCCCCTTGTTTTGCCCCACGGACCATTTGCCAATCTGGTAGAATCCACCGAATTCGACCAGCCACTGTTCGTAAGTGAGGGTCAGGTCCCTTGGTATCGCGGGAACGTTTGGATCGCGCCGGCGCTCAAAGGTGCCGTCAGCCCTGAGTTTCATATACAGGGGATCCAGAAAGAAACCGACCTTTCCCTTCTGTGCCTCAAAGTGCAGCATCCCGGCACCGGCAAGATTGCGCCATATATCCGAGAAGGTGGTCGTTGTCTCTGCATCGTACCCGCCCACAGTAACTTTGCTGTCAATGGTTGTCGCCCACATGTAGGGAATGAGGCGGAATTGCCATTGGCCTTCCCGGGGGCTCTCCGGTTTGGCAACAGATCGGGAAAGGTCGGGGTTCCGGGCGGGCGGGACCGTCTGGCCGTGAACCCATGGCCCCACAGGCGCGAATAACATAAAACAGAATAGCAATACCATCCTTGTTGTCTTCATGAGAATGCTTCCTCCTTATACGACTACTGCTTTTCACGGATTGCTTCCTTTTCATCGTGAACGACTTCGTCCGCCCGGATGGCACAAGGAAGTAACCTTAGAAGGTCACGATGGCCGCTGTGCCATCTTTATGTGTCCGTCTTCTTTCTTGTTTCATGCGCCTCGGAGATCGCCCACGAGATGGCGTCGAGAAGGGCCTGGTCGTCAACGGGTTTTCTGAAGAACCCCACCGCTCCCAGTGCGTGCGCTTGTTCGCGGATGACCGCCTCATCGCTCGCCGACACCACGACGACCGGCAAAGCTACCCGGGACGCCGCCAGTCTGTCCTGGTCCTCGAAGCGGCTTTCATCGGGCATTCGAATATCCATAACGATACAGGCCCCGGTATCTACCTTCGGGCTTTCAAGAAACTCGCGGGTTGAAGAGAAGGTCCTGACGTTGATATTTGCCGATCTCAAGAGTCTGGTAAAGGCCTTCCGGACCGATTCGTCGTCGTCGATAACATAGACCGTGCTTGGTTTTTTGACCATTAGCGACCTCTCGCATCCTGCAGATCCTCTGATGGAATCTATGCAAAGCTGCACTTATGAATCATCTATAAATGATAAGGACTGGCACACCGGTGTGTATAGTGGACTTTGGTCTAATGCGACTCAGAAACAAGGACTGGCGCCTGCAGGCGGTTCTCCGGGTCAGAGCGGTTGTATGCCTGCCTTTTCGGCGAGGCGGGTGAGTTCGGGCAATGAATCTATCTCGAGTTTCTTCATAATCCGGCCGCGGTGCGCTTTAACGGTCTTTTCGGCGATACCCAGCCTGAACGCGATCTGTTTGTTCGGCATGCCGGAGACGACATAGCGCAGGACCTCCTGTTCCCTGGGCGTGAGTCTTTGTATGCGCCGGAGGATTTCGCGAGTCCCGGCGAAGCGGATTTTCGCCGTTCTGTCCGTTTCAACGGCCCGGTTCACTGCCTGCAGGAATTCATTGTCATCAAATGGCTTGGGGAGGAAATCTACGGCCCCCTTCTTCATGGCCTCAACGCTCATGGGAATATTGCCATGAGCGGTGACAAAAATGACCGGCATAGTGTAATCGGCCTTGTTCAGTTCATTCTGCAAGGCCAATCCGTCGATTCCCGGCATGCGGACATCGAGAACGATGCATCCCGTGCCCTGATAGCGCTCGCGTTCCAGGTACTCTTCGGCCGAGTCAAAGGTTTCCGCCTCGAATCCGAAGGAACGCAGAAGCCTCAAGAGACTCTTCCGAATGGAGGGATCGTCGTCTATGATGAAAACGGTGGGTTTCTCTTCAGCCATCCCTTCTTTCCCCGGCTGGCAGATCGAAATAGAACGTTGTGCCCTTATCCCGATTGTTTTCAGCCCATATGCGGCCGCCGTGCGCCTCAACGATAGAGCGGCTCAATGAAAGTCCCATTCCCAGTCCGAAGCGTTTCGTTGTGAAGAGGGGTTCGAATATCCGGCCCAGATCTTCCCCCGCGATGCCCGGACCGTGGTCGCTGACAGCCACACGTGCTTTATTGTTATCGCCAGCCTCTGCCCTTATGATGATCTTTTTGTTCTCAGTCTGATCCAGCATTGATTCCGCGGCATTCATCATCAGGTTGATCACTACCTGTTGTATCTGGACCGTGTCAATGTGTACCTCGAGCGAAGGATCGCTCAAGACAGTCTCCACGTTCAGGTTGGGGATGACGGTCTCACCGTGAAAGACAGAAACCACCTCTTGCACCACATCATTGAGTAAGGCCCTGACTTTCTCCCCCTCCTCGGGTTTTATCATGGACCTGAGACTCCGTATGATATCTCGTGCCCTTTTGTCGTCGTTCGCGATGTCCTTCAGGATATCCTTCAGTTCATCCATGTCGAGTGTACCGGAATCAATAAACCGAAGGGCTGCCCGGGCATTGCTGAGGATCGATGTGAGGGGTTGGTTCAATTCATGGGCCAGCGATGCCGTCAGTTCCCCCATCCGTAACAGCCGCTCCGTTCGGAGGATTTCTCTGCGGGCGCAAAAGGTTTCCGTTTCAATCCTCTTGCTTTCGGTAATATCCCTGGCCATATGAACAACCCGTATAGTCTCTCCCTCGTCATCCAGAACGGGGTCCACGGAAATGTGGAACCACTTTTTTTTTCGATCATCATAGATATCGCTTTCCCCATGTCCCTTTATCTCTCGTATTGCCGGGAAAGGACAGGTGGAGATGGGGCGATCCTTCCCGTGCATCACCGTGTAACAGCGATTGCCCAGAATCTTCTTGAGGGGGAGGTTCAGGAAAGATCTTGCAGCGGCATTTGCCTGGACAACCCTGTGGTCCCGGTTCAGGATCATCACCTGGTCGGGAATGGAGTCAAAGGTTGTTTGCCACTCCCGTGCTGCCGCTTCGATCTTCTTCTCCATCTCCTTCCGTGCGGTAACGTCCGGCGATACACCTATCAACCGCCTGGTTTCACCGGAAGAACCGGGTTGTCTCCGTTCCTGGGAGGCTATCCAGCGAATGCTGTTGTCGGCGAGGGTGACGCGATAATAGAGTCCCCGAACAAGCCCATGGATATCCGCGGTGTTTCCCCGCAAACGTTTCTTACGTTCACCGGCGATGGGATCCCTACCCTCACCATTTCGAGTTGAGCCGTCTTTGGGCACAAAAACTCCTTTCATGGAAACAACCAATCATATTGAAAGTATAGCATAGACATCAGGCGTGAGAGGGTAGGGCCACTCGCAAACCGGGCAGGTACGGGCAGGACAACACCGCGTGCAGACTCGTTGCAGCGCCCTGTCAATGACGGAAATCTTCAGCGTGACAGGGTTCGGGACTGAGCAGAATATTATCCGGCCGTTGCAGATGCGTTTCGGTATCGTGTGCGCCGCGTGCGGTAGTTTGAAACGCATTGAAATAATTATAGATACTGCCGGAGACTGTTTGGTCGAGCAAAGAAATATTGAAAAATGCCGCATATTGGCATATAAAAGTTCCTGTATTTTTACCAAGTTTGAGTCGCTACGAAACGGATGAAGATGAAATTAAGACTGGCGTCACTGATCATTATCGCGGGGGTTCTTTTCTTCTTTAACCTGGGAACCACCTCGCTGTGGGATCCCGATGAGCCAAGGCAGGCGATCATGGCACGGGAGATGATGGACCGGGGGGACTATATCCGGCCTTACCTCAACGGTGTTCCCTATCTCGAGAAGCCTCCCTTTTATTCCTGGATGATCATGGTGGCAGCAAAGGCGTCGGGGACCCTCAACGAGTTTGCCTCCCGGGCGCCATCGGCACTGGCTGCGCTGCTTCTTGTGGTAATAACCTTCCTCCTGGGGTGCAGGCTCGGTGACGAGCGGGCCGGTTTTTTATCGGGGCTGGTCCTTGCCACCAACTACCAGTTCCTTTCGAATGCCCGTGAATCCGTAATGGATATGACCTTTGCCTTTTTTATAGGTCTTGCCATTTATCTGGCTTTTGTCTCGTTGGAGAAGGACAAACGGCTGGCCTTTGCCCTTTCATTGATCCCCGGAGCCTTTGCGATCCTCACCAAGGGGCCTGCGGGACTCGTCATACCTGTCGGCGTCATCTTCGTGTACCTTATCTTCAAGAAAAGGCTGAAGCGTTACTTCATCCCGCTCGCACTGGGGAGCATCCTGACCACGGCCATCGCTTCCATCTGGTTCTTTCTGGCCGGCGAGAGTTATATCAGGGAGTTCATCCTCCATCAGAACGTTACCCGCTATACAAACGCATTCGATCATATTGAATCGCCTCTTTACTATTTTCATAAACTCTTTTTCAATTTCATGCCCTGGAGTCTCTTTCTTCCTTTCGCCCTTTACGGGGCATGGAAAAAAAGATATCTGCTGCCGCTCCTCTGGTTTGTCATGATCTTCCTCTTCTTTGAATTCTCCCAGAGCAAGAGGGCCATATACCTTCTGTCCGCTTACCCGGCGCTGGCACTTATGACAGGCCTTTATCTCAGGGATGCCTGGGAGACCCTTGTCGCCAAAGGATGGACAAATCTGCTCCTCAAGATCCTTGCCTGTCTTCTCATCCTGATACCTGTCGGTGCCATTGTTGCCATACATGTACTGCCTGAGGAGGATGTCGCCGTATTCAGGGAGGGACCTAAGTCTCTCTATGTATATCTTTCCATTCTCTTTGTGGCCGGTGCCGGCTTTCTCGTGACGCTTTTGAAAAGAAAAAAGGACCTGGCGCTGTCATGTTTCCTGTTTTTTCTTGTCTTCACCGGGTTTTTCTACAGCGCATACTACATGCCGCTCGTCGACCGGACGTCCAAGTCCCTGACGCTGATAACCGACCCCCTGGGGGAATACAAGAAAACGAAGAAGATCTATACCTTCGGTTTTAACTCCGCCGGTATCATATTCTACATCGGCAAACCGATCACAATGCTGCGCGATATTAAGGAGATAAAAGAAGACGAACGTGATATACTACTCATCGTCGAAGAGAAACCGACCATGCACCTCAAGGAGACTCTGGAGAAGTCCTTCGTACCCGTAAAAAGGGTGAAGTACGAGAAGGACCAGTATATTTTTTATGTGAGGAAAAATGGATGAGATGCCCTACGTTTCCGTGCTTGTTCCCGTTCTGAACGAAGAGGAATCCCTGCCGGAACTGAATACACGGCTTCATGACGCGCTCGCGGGCTTGCAGAAGCCTTATGAGATCATCTACATAAATGACGGGAGCACAGACAGGACGGAGGTTCTCCTTGAAGAGTTCCATCGTGGGGACGGCCGCGTCAAGGTTATAGAATTCAACAGGAATTACGGCCAGCACATGGCCCTTTTTGCGGGGTTTGATTTCGCGAAGGGCGAGATCGTCGTGACCATTGACGCGGACCTGCAGAACCCGCCTGAAGAGATTCCAAGGCTCGTAGCCAAGGCGGAAGAAGGATACGAGGTAGTTGCCACCTACAGAAAAGACAGAAAGGATTCCCTGTTTCGCACGTTGCCTTCCTATATTGTAAACAGGATCACGGCAAAGCTGGTGGGCGTGAGGCTCAAGGATTACGGATGTATGCTCAGGGCGTACAGGCGCAATATAGTCGACTACATGAACATGTGTCCGGAATCGTCCAGTTTCATCCCGGCGCTTGCCAATACCTTCGCGAAAAAGATCACCGAGATAGAGGTCGGCCACGCAGAACGGAAGAAGGGAACATCCAAATACAGCCCCTTTAAGCTCTTTAGACTCAATTTCGACCTCATGACAAATTTTTCCCTCCTGCCTATCCAGATCATCAGTATGCTCGGTGTGGCCATTGCCTGTCTCGGCCTTGCCTTCGCCGTCTTTCTGATGGCAAGACGTCTCTTTATCGGCCCTGAAGGCGAGGGGACCTTCACCCTCTTCGGTGTGCTCTTCTTCTTCATCGGCATCCAGATATTTGCCCTCGGTGTTATAGGCGAATATGTCGGTAGAATCTACCAGGAAGTCAGAAGGCGTCCGCGGTACATCATCAAGAAGGAATATCTGTGAGGGCAGTCGTATTCGCGTACCAGGAGATCGGTTACGTTTGTCTTGAGGAACTACTTGGCGCCGGCACGGACGTTGCCTGCCTTTTTACCCACGAGGACGATCCCGGTGAAGAGCTGTGGTTCCGCAGGCCCGTGGAGCTTGCGAGGGAATATGACATTCCCGTGTACATGCCCGAAAGTCTCACCGATAAACGATGGACGACGATAATACGCGATATACGCCCTGATATTATATTCTCCTTCTACTACCGTAAAATGATCCCCGATGCCATACTCGAGATACCGCGCATCGGCGCCTTCAATCTCCATGGCTCGCTCCTGCCGCAGTATCGCGGCCGTTGTCCTGTCAACTGGGTCCTCATAGCGGGGGAAATCCGCACGGGGGTCACCCTTCATTGCATGGTGGAAAAGCCCGATGCCGGCGACATCGTGTCACAGAAAGAGGTTCCCATCACTTTCGAGGACAACGTGTTTTCCGTCTACATGAAACTCGTCGGTGCTGCACGGGAACTCATGCAGGATATCCTTCCGCACTTCGAGGCCGGGACTTTTACCCGAACGGTCCAGACCGGACCGTCATCCTATTTCGGAGGCCGAAAACCCGAGGACGGCCTCATCGACTGGGCGAAGGACTCCCTGTCGATATACAACCTCACACGGGCGGTCACCCATCCCTACCCGGGGGCTTTTACCTATTTTGAAGGGAAAAGGCTCTTTGTCTGGAAGGCGTACCCTGAAAACGTGTCCCCCAGGGACGTCCCTGGGGGGACGGTCATATCGGAACATCCGCTTCTCGTGAGAACGGGTTCCGGGTCTTTGCGCCTTATCTCGGTGCAGCTTGAAGGAGAAAAAGAGATCGATGCCGCCGAGCTGGTATCTTCTTATGTATTGAAAAACAAAATTTTAGGAGGTCACCCTTGAGACTCTTGGTACTCGGTGTGAATGGATTTATTGGTAATGCCCTTACGGAACACGTGCTGAACGAGACCGATTGGGAGATATACGGGCTCGACATCCGCAACGACAAGCTCGGTGATTGCCTGGGCCACGAGCGCTTCCATTATGTGGAAGGCGACATTTCGATCAACAGGGAATGGATAGAGTACCATGTCAAGAAGTGCGATGTCGTCATGCCTCTCGTTGCCATCGCCACACCGATAACATATGTAAGGGAACCGCTCAGGGTTTTTGAACTCGATTTCGAAGAGAACCTCAAGGTTGTCCGTCTTTGCGTCAAGTATGGCAAGAGACTCCTCTTTCCTTCCACGTCGGAGGTTTACGGAATGTCCCCCGATGCGGAATTCAGTGAAGATGAAAGCCCGCTGGTCCTTGGTCCCATCAACAAACAGCGATGGATCTACAGTGCATCCAAGCAGCTTCTCGACAGGGTCATCTGGGCATACGGTTTTCAGCACGGGCTCAAGTTCACCCTTTTCAGGCCTTTCAACTGGATAGGCCCAAAGCTGGACGAAGTTACGACGGATCCTGAAAAAGAGGGAAGCTCCCGGGTGGTGACCCAGTTTATCAGCAGCCTCTTTCTCGCCGAGCCCATCCGCCTGGTAGATGGCGGCATGCAGAAACGGTGCTTTACGTATATAGACGACGGGATCGCCTGCCTGATGAAGATCGTGGAGAACAAGGACGACATGTTCAACGGCCAGATATTCAACATCGGCAACCCCACGAACGAGGCGACGGTAAAAGACCTCGCCATTAAATTGAAAACAATGTTCGTCAACGATCCCAGGACAAAACACTACACGAAGCACTCCGAGATCATTGAGGTTTTCTCACAGGATTTCTACGGAGAGGGCTACCAGGACATCGACCGCAGGGTACCGTCAATAGCGAAGGCCAAAAAGCTCATCGGCTGGGAGCCGCGAATCGACCTTGACACCGCGCTGGCCAAGACCCTCGATTACTACCTCGCCACGAGCCTGCCCTCAGAGAGCCGCTGAAGGAGCTGTCTTGAGCGGGATAATAGGGATCAAGGTCGATGTGGACACCTTTGAGGGTATGCGCAGCGGAGTGCCGGTCCTCCTCGACGTCTTTCAGCGATACGATATAAAGGCCAGCTTTTTTGTCCCCATGGGAAAGGACAACACGGGCAGGACAGTCAAGAGAGTGTTTACCCGGAAGGGTTTCCTGAAGAAAGCGGGCCGGGTAGGGGTCCTTGGCACCTATGGCGCGAAGACGCTCATGTACGGTCTTGTGTTGCCGGGGCCGCAGATAGCACGAAAGAACATAACCCTCGTCAGGAAGATCCTGGACGAGGGGCACGAACTCGGCATCCACGGCTACGACCACGTGCGCTGGCACGATTCCATAAAACATTTCGACGAGGCCGATACTCGCCGCGAGATCGACAGGCTGCTCACGGCGTACCGGATGATCGTCGGGGAAGATGCGCGTTCCTTCGCCGCACCGGGATGGATGATAAACCCTTTCGTTCTCCAGGTCTTCGAGGAAAAGGGGCTGGTGTATTCGAGCGATACCCGGGGAATATGCCCGTTCTACCCTGAAATGGGGGGAAACAGGTTTTCGATAGTGCAGATACCCACCACACTTCCCACTCTCGACGAAGTGATAGGTGTCATAAGCGCCGACGAGGCGCCCCTCGTTGACCACTACCTGGGGCTTTTGAAAGACGGGATCAATATCCTGACAGTACACACCGAATTGGAAGGCAAGCGATGGAGCGGCTTCCTGGCCGCTTTTCTTGAAGAGGCGAAGAGGCGGGGTTTTTCTTTTGTGCGCCTCATCGACATTGCATGGGAATTCAAGAAGGAAACGGATACACCCATATGCACCGTGGAATACGGTTCCGTCCCAGGGCGCGCCGGAGAAGTCTGCTGCCAGGCACACAAAGAATAGTTCAGAGCTTCATAGTTTCAGGGAAAAGGCAAAGACACTCCCCTTCCATCAAGGTGAGTTGAACTCCCTTAATGAATACACTTTTTCCCGGCCTATACAGTGTTTATCGTGCATCGCGATTGACAGATTCCGTTTCTGTGGTATAAGAAAGCCTATAACCTGCTTCAGAAACCCTAAAAGGAGGCGATTATGGGAGGGAGTGTGTACAAGATCATCGAGATTGTAGGAACGAGCGAAAAATCCTGGGAAGAAGCTGCGAAGACCGCCCTTGAAACCGCGGGCAAAACCCTGGAGGACCTGCGTGTCGCCGAAGTCATCAAGCAGGACGTTACGCTCGAGAACGGAAAGGTGAGCCAGTACAGGGTGCGCCTCAACATTTCGTTCAAGTATCACAGCGAATAGTAAAAGGGGAAGGGGCAGATGGAAAAGGGGACCTCGTTGAGGTCCCCTTTGTTGTTTTAGTACATGCCTTCCATGCCGCCCATTCCACCGGGGGGCATCATAGGCATCTGAGCGCCTTTGTCTTTCGGTTTTTCGGCGATCATGCAATCCGTGGTGAGGAGAAGCGATGCCACTGAAGCAGCATTCTGAAGGGCCGTGCGGGTCACCTTCGTCGGGTCGATAATACCTGCTTCCATCATGTCATCGACATATTCTTCTTTCGCGGCATCGAAACCAAAGTTGGCTTTGCCGTTCTTTACCTTTTCAATGATGATGGAGCCATCGTGGCCGGCGTTTGTTGCAATCCAGCGCAGAGGATCCTCAAGGGCCTTCTTGACGATGTTGACACCGAACTGTCTTTGGCCTTCAAGCTTGAGTGCATCCAGTTTTGCGATACACCTGATGAAGGACACGCCGCCGCCGGGGATGATACCTTCCTCAACGGCCGCCTTGGTGGCGTTGAGGGCGTCCTCGACGCGTGCCTTCTTTTCTTTCATCTCCGATTCGGTCGCTGCGCCTACGTTGATGACGGCGACGCCGCCAACGAGCTTCGCGAGCCTTTCCTGGAGTTTTTCCCTGTCGTAATCGGATGTGGTCTCTTCGATCTGCGTGCGGATCTGTTTGACCCGTCCTTCGATGTCCTTCTTCTCGCCTGCGCCGTCAACGATCGTTGTGTTGTCCTTGTCGATGACGACTCTCTTGGCCTGTCCGAGGTCTTTGAGAGAGATGCTCTCAAGTTTGATGCCCAGTTCTT
This sequence comes from Deltaproteobacteria bacterium UBA5205, assembly GCA_002412715.1. Classification (GTDB taxonomy): domain Bacteria; phylum Desulfobacterota; class Syntrophorhabdia; order Syntrophorhabdales; family Syntrophorhabdaceae; genus Delta-02. The sequence continues at coordinate 114,723 of DHVP01000017.1, read as the reverse complement.
CGGAGATCATCTGGCCGCCGGTGAGGATGGCGATATCTTCGAGCATTGCCTTCCTTCTGTCGCCGAAGCCGGGTGCCTTGACGGCTGCGATCTTCAGGGTGCCTCTGAGCTTGTTCACAACGAGTGTGGCAAGAGCCTCGCCTTCAACGTCCTCACAGACGATGAGAAGGGCCTTGCCCATCTTTGCAACCTGCTCGAGGATCGGCAGGAGGTCCTTCATGTTACTGATCTTTTTCTCGTTGATGAGTATGAAAGGTTCTTCGAGGACGACTTCCATCTTTTCCGGGTTGGTTACAAAATACGGTGAAATGTAGCCCTTGTCGAACTGCATGCCCTCGACGATGTCGAGAGTCGTTTCCATGCTCTTCGCTTCTTCGACGGTGATGACACCTTCTTTGCCGACCTTGCTCATGGCCTCGGCGATGATGTTGCCGATGGTGTCATCGTTGTTGGCGGAGATGGTGCCGACCTGTGCGATCTCCTTCTGGTCCTTTGTGGGTTTCGAGAGTTTCTTCAACTCGTCGACGATCGCCTCGACAGCCTTCTCGATGCCGCGTTTCAATTCCATGGGGTTATGACCGGCCGCGACAAGCTTGGTACCTTCACGGTAGATCGACTGCGCGAGCACTGTTGCAGTCGTGGTTCCGTCGCCGGCCACGTCGCTCGTCTTGCTGGCGACCTCTTTGACCATCTGGGCGCCCATGTTCTCAAACCTGTCCTCAATCTCGATCTCTTTTGCCACGGTCACGCCGTCCTTGGTTACCGTGGGAGAACCGAAAGTCTTTTCCAGAATAACGTTTCTGCCTTTAGGTCCAAGAGTCACCCTGACGGCGTCAGCCAACGTGTTAACGCCTTTCAGGAGCGCCTCCCTTGCTTGCTGATCATACTTGATTTCTTTAGCCATCCTTTGTCCCTCCTTCCTTATTAATCTTCTACGATTGCAAGAACATCATCTTCCCTGAGAATAAGATGTTCTTCGCCGTCGACCTTGATCTCCGTACCAGAATATTTTCCGAAGAGGATTTTGTCCCCTGGTTTTACGGTCAATGCTGCCTTCTGGCCGCTCTCGAGGGTCTTTCCATCGCCCACCGCAACCACCATGCCTTCCTGGGGTTTTTCCTTGGCAGCGTCAGGAATGATTATACCGCCCTTCGTTTTTTCTTCTTCCTCGATTCTCTTGACAAGTATTCTGTCCTGTAATGGTTTCACCTTCATTGTTTCACGCTCCTTTCTTGGTTGTTAAATTAGCAATAGCGAAAAATGATTGCCAAAATTAATATAAGGATGTAGATGAGTTTTTGTCAATACCGGACGTCAAATTTTTAGCAATAAATTTACGCCCTCTTTATACCATTTGGTGAATTGTTCGTTTTCCATGCGGTTTGCTTCAGGGTCTGAAATGATGGACGAAAAGACCTTTTCCTTGTCCAGCACGGTTTCATACTCGCGCTCCGCCTGAGAGGCAAGGCGCTCGACCATGGCGCTCAAGATCTGTTCCTTGCTTTCGTTGCACTGCCACAGCGCCCACCACCGGTCATAGACGCCGCGGACCTTTTTTCTGTTCTCATCGTAGTAGCTTGCAAAAGACGGGAGCCACTCCCTGATCGTCTCTTTGGACTGGAAGAATATTTCCTCGACAAAGGGAAAACGTTCGAGAACATCCATCTCGACGCGGATCTTCTTAACGAAGCCATCTATGATATCTTCGGGGCCGTGTTTCTTCCTGTAAACCTTTGACTTCAGCGTGTTCCATACCTCGATTACCGGATAGATCTCCATGTTCTTTTCGGAGTAGTTGACGGTTTCGATGTTATCGATGGCGTACCTTCGGGTGTTGGGGATGCCGTACATCAGAAGCCCGAGCAGGTCGGATACGATATGATAGAGGAGCGACCTGTTCCTGGGGCGCTTGGCGGGGAACATGAAGCAGATGAACTCGTTGAGTTCGAGCGCTTCCACGAGGTGGTCTTTTTTGGGTTCGTTGTGCATATACTTGATGGCGTCTATGGCCAGCGTGATCGTGGACATGGATTTGAGATCTTCCTTGTCCTTGATAAGCTCCCAGACGTCGAGGATATGTCTTCGGGGAAGCACTATAAACCTTCCTTTCTCAGTTCCTCGAGAAGAGTCTTCTGCTTTTCGGTAAGTTTCTTGGGGATGTCGATGATAATCTCCACGTACTCGTCGCCTCCCTGGTCGGGGATGCCGAGACCTTTAAGACGCACCTTGGAATGGCTTTTTACCCCCGGCGGAATAGTCACCCTCTTCGGTCCGTCGATGGATGGGACCTCTACGACTGTTCCGAGAAGGGCGTCAGTCAGTTTTACTTCCCTCGTTACGAAGAGGTCATTGCCGGTTCGCTTGAAAACGGGATGTTCCCCAACCTTCATGGTAATGTACAGGTTTCCGCGCCGACCCGTGCGGTCCTGGTTCCCTTTGCCTTTCAGCCTCAGTTTCTTTCCGCTGGCGATCCCTTTCGGTATCTTGACGTTCACCTCTTCCGTGCCGGATTGCGTGGCGAGCGAAATACGTTTTTCAGCTCCGTGTATCGAGTCCATGAAGGGGATTTCCAGTTCGTAGTGGAGATCAAGGTCCTGCACCGCCTGAGGCCCGTGCTGCTGCTGTTCCCTTGTAATATAATCGCCGAAGTCCCAGGACTGCTGCTGCTGCCGCTGCTGCCGTCCTCCCGCGCGTTTGCCTCCCTGTCCGCCGAAGATCATGCTGAAAATGTCGCCTCCGCCGAAGCCGAGGTCCTTGAAAAGGTCTCCGACGTTGAAACCGCGGAAGATGTCCTCTTCGCTGTAACGCTGCTGAAACCCACCCATCCCGAAGGAGTCGAACTGCTTGCGCTTTTCCGTGTCGCTCAGCACGGCGTAGGCCTCATTGATGAGTTTGAATCTTTCCTCGGCCTCCTTGTTGCCCGGATTGCGGTCGGGGTGAAATTTTAATGCCAGCTTGCGGTACGCCTTTTTTATTTCTTCTTCCGAGGCTGTTTTGGACACGCCGAGAAGTTCATAGTAATCCTGTTTTCCTGCCATATGTTTTCACCTCACGTGAATCAGGTATGTCCCTATGTCGCTATTGAGTGCACGGGCAACGGCGGGGCATTTTACCTTCATTATATATACCACCTGACGTTCCTCGTCAAATTCGCTGATCGTTTCGAAATTGCCCATCCCTTTTGCGATGACGGGGGCGTCGCTCTTCCATAGTCTTTCGATCTCGCCCGCGATATCCTCCCGCGGCAGCCCGACATTGGCCTTTCCCGTGGAAATGATCCGGGGATGCATATCTGTCAGGCCAAGCCGGCGGACATCTTCCATGGAAAGGTCATTCTGTGCCGGATGCTCCCTGACCGTATAGAATACCCTCTTGCCCTCCTTTTGAAGAAAACGCGCCAGGGGAAGATCGAATATGAAATCTCCCATATTGTCGCCCAGCATGAGTATTTCGTTGCCTTTAATATAAATCGCGTCCGCCAATTTATCCATATCGCCGCGGAGGACCAGATGGTCTTGCCGGAAGCTGCCGCCGGTGAAGTAATCGGTGGAATTGCCCAGGGCCGACAGCCGCAGGACATCCTCAAGCGAGTCCCCCGGCGAACCCTCCAGGCCTTCCATGATCTTCAAGGCTTCCCTGTACTCGCGGTATTTTATGGTGGCGTAGGGATCCCAAACCCCGGTTGTTTGCCTGATGTGGGCAAGGAGGGTGTCGGCAATCGCCGGGGGGGTCGCCCCCTCGACGAACAACCCGTTAAGAAGCTGAAGCGACGAATTCAGAATGCGGCCGTCGCCGCCGGAAAGAAGCACCGTTTTCTCGATCAATCCTGTCAGACAGGGGCGGCAGGGTTCCTGTATTTTCATGACAGACAATAGAATATATTCAAACGACATCCATTTCAACGCCAAAGGACGCTGCAAGCGGACAGGGTGACTCCGCCCCAATTATTCTCTTCTATTCTTTTATACATTTGCTATAATGAGGGCAGGGCAAAGGGGTGGTTTCAGAGTTTACCGGTTCTCATTGATTCTCACGTTCACTGTGGTGGCATATTCCACGTCGCCAGGCGCATTCTTTCGGCAATCTCGAGGATTCAACGGGGGTTTCCCCCCGGGGATGCAGGTGATAAATGGCAAGCAAGGGGCGCTCGAGCGCTTATGTGGACTATCATATTCTTGACCTGATAGCAATGGCCGGGGTTGACGACGAGGCGCTTCTGGCCGAATGGAACGCCCTGAGATCGATCTGGCAGCGCTACAAGGAAGATCGGTTGTGTCTGGTCACGTCGGTCGATGAAATGGAGCTGGATTTCGTCATCCAGATGAACCGGGGCGGTCTGTGCGTCACCGATACCTTTCAGATCACCGATAATATCGATAATTTCGAGTGCTGGGATGGGGCAGACCGGAACGAAACGAGCCACTGGAGGGCGATTGTCGATTTCTATGATCAGCTCGAGCTCATAAGCGGCCATGACGACATGGTGGGCGAACACGAGCATCCCCGAATGTGTGAACACGTGGCCGCCGTCATCTGCGACGAACTGGAAAAGGCAAAAGACGCCGTCAAGACGGCGGCGTACGATGAAGAAACAGCAATCCTCAGGGACTGCGCCGCCGCTCTGCACAATGTCTACGACATGCAGCTCTGGGCGGACCTCAAACACATTCAATATGGGCTCAACTGGAAAGTGCTGAAGGAGATGTTGCCGAAGTATGCACGCAGCGCCGCCCTGAATGGAGATGACGCTGCATTCAATAAAAACCTTCTCGGTCTTCTCAACCGGCTCGTGAACATCGGCAAGAAAAGCTGCCCCAGGCTGCCCATGGCGGACAGGCATATCGACTTCGTTCTCGACATCGTCAGAAAGAAATACTGCCAGGAGACCATCGACCGCCATGTCTCTCATATAGCTCATTCGCTGAGAAACGGTATTGATTATCATCTCACGACAAACGGGGACATCATTGAAAAATTTACCGCCGGAAAGGACATGCTTCAAAGCCTCATGGGCGGCCCCCCGATCCATCTCGAGGTCCTCCTCCCGACAGAGCTGGAAAAAAGGCTAAAATAGAAACGGTTCAGGATTTCGCGTTTCGGGTTCTTTCACTTCCACTCATCTGTTTGCGGCTGGGGGAGCTGGTAGGACTTCAGGGTTTCTATGTATTTGTGGAAACCCTCGGGATCGTCTTTTTCCAGCTTCTCGATCTCGGGGAGTACCTTTCTCATGAGTTCTTCGTTCTCTACGGCCTCTATGGGATATTGCATATACGACGACCGCCTGATAAGGGCGTAGGCCTTCTGCTGCTCGGACGTAAGGGCGAGGAACTTGTCGAGTTCGCTGAGCATGTAGGCCTTTTTCTCGTCAAGATACCCATCCACCTGCATGAGCAGATTGAGGCTGAAATCGCCGCATGAGAAATAGCTGTGCATTTCATCCAGCGCCTCCACAAGGAGGCGAATCTCGGAGACTATTTCGGCGTCATTCATGGTCACGAACGTACCATCCTCGACGAGTTTGCGCATAGGCGACATGGGGTGCATGGCGAAGGTACGCACCCTGATGAAATCGGGCTTTATCTGGTTCAAGAGGCGCGCCGTCTCGATCGCGTTTTCGGAACTCATCGTCCTGCCGCCCACCCCGGGCATTATGTATTCCGAAAGCGACATCCCTGCTTCCACGACCTTCTTGCCGCCCTCGACGATGTCTTCGGGCGTGATGCCCTTTCTGATCATTTTGAGGACCTTTTCAGAGCCGCTTTCCATGCCCACGTGTATTCTCGTGAGACCGGCTTTACAGAGCTGTTTAAGCTCTTCCACGGTCTTTCGTTTCAGCGTGGTCGCCCGGGCATAGGTTGTGATGCGTTCGAGGCCGGAAAATTTTTGCTTTGTATAGTTGATGATCTCGAGGATGTCTTCGGTTTTCAGGACGAGGCTGTCCGCATCCTGCAGAAACGCCGATTTAATCGTGTTCTTGTAGGAGGCGTATTCCTTTTCCATGTGGTCGATGTCTTGTTTGACTTCTTCGACGGTCCGCCGGGAAAATTTGACCCCTTTATACGCGGGGCAAAAGATGCACTGGTTCCAGGGACAGTTCCTGGTTACTCGTATGAGAAGACTCTGGGCTTCGCTGGGGGGTCTGATCACTCCTTGTTCGTACATGTTCGTGACTCCTTGGGCTCCATTTATGCGGGCTTCTGCTCGGAGCGAAGCCCGACGGTGGCCATGTAGATGACCGTTTCCTCTTCGCCATCGAAATCCATGATGTGGTTTACATCATCATCGTAAAATGCCCCGACTGCACAAACACCCAGTCCCAGGGCCTCTCCGGCGAGATAGAGGTTCTGCGCGATGTGACCGGCATCGAGATATACGTAACGGTAAGCCCTCTGATTGTATTTCCACCTTCCCCGGGCGATGACCGCCGACCAGATAAAGGTCACCTGAGCACAGAGAACAACGGTCTGCTGCAGGGCCGCTTCAGTAAGCTGTGCCGAATACTCGCCCTTTTTTAAAAACTCCAGGTCGTAATCGCCGGGCCTGAAATGGTAGATCCCCTCTTCAAGCCCATCAACGGCCCGGACATAAAGATAGGTCTCGACAGGATAGAGCCCGCCGGCCGAGGGCGCCGTCCTGAAGAACGTATCGCCGAATTGCGCGGTAAGCCCCTGAGTTGCCCACAGGAGCGCCGAAAGATCGTTGAGCTTGAGGGATTTATTGACTGTATATTCCCTGCGGGATCTCCTTCTCAGCAGAAGTTTCCAGAGGTTACTCTCGCCCCGTGCCTTCGGTTCGGGAAGGGAGATCCTGGCTATAGGGTTCGGATATTCTTTGAATGTCTCCGGAATGGACCCCAGGTTAAACACATGGTTGGAAAGAGAATCGGGGGTATATTTCGTCTCATTCTGAAACCTGGTCCCGATCTCAGGTTGTTCCTTTTCCCTCTCGCTCACCTGCCCACCTTTTCACATTTTTTTTACTCTTTAATATGCTTCATACTTTGTAATAAGTCAATGAAGCAAAGAAAATGTAGGGGGGTGTGATAACTAAGTCCCGAATAATGTTATAAGTCACTTCTGACTAATCTTACGGTTGGTAAAATTAAGGGGTTTCAGGAACTATTCCTGAAGACTCTGAGGACAAGTCATCAAGCAGTTCCTGTAATCGAATCTTTAGAGCTTGCCCCTGATATACACATTTCAATCGGAAATAGACGTCAGGTTTTGAAGGGGCATTATCTCAATATTCTCAATCTATCATCAGAAACGTGTCTTGCTAAAACAAAAATAAAAATCATATACTAGACATAGGTTTACCTGACTCATGAAACAGAAAAAACTGTACGGATTCACATCCCTGCACTACCTTCTGGCAATTCTTCTATTCCTGGTCTGTATAGATGGTCTTGCCCTCTGGTTCACAGCACGAACAGATTATAAATACACCCTCCGTCGCACGAACGCTATACTGGAAAAATCATCTTTGTCCCTGGAAGAACGGATGAAGAGGACAGTTATCGGCACCGATGCTATCCTCCAGACTCTAGCTGAAAGAATTCAACTGGGCGGAATGGGAGAAGGTACGGCATCTGCACAGGAATGGGAACGGCTGGTAAAGATCGCATCGGGGCTACCAGATAAGGGGTTCCTTGTCTTCATTGATAGGAATGCCAATCTCATCCTGCACTCAACAAAATATCCATCGCCACGAGTAAACTATTCGGAAAGAGAACATTTTAAAGCACATAGTGAGAAGGAAGTAGAATTTTATATTGGACCTGTCGTCAAGGGAAAAGTCAGCAACAAATATAATTTTACTATCAGTCGGCGTGTCACCGGGAAGAATGGGGAGTTTCTCGGTGTTATTCTGGCAGCCATCGAGACTGAAAATTATGCAGATTTTCTTGACTATCTTGATATAGGCAAAGGAAGCACGGTCAGTGTTTTCCGCACCGATGGCACCCTGATCCTCAGGCAGCCCATGCAGGTTGAGTTGGTTGGAGAGACTTTCCAAAACCTGAAGTGGTTCACCATGCTATCGAACGACGAGTTGTCGGGAACATATGAAGCTGATGGGATAGATGGCCCGAGACGTCTCGTGGCGTACCGGAAGATCAAGGGGTTGCCCCTGGTGGCGACAACCACTGTTCCCGTCGATTCGATCCTGGAAGGATGGCGCAGCCGGGTCAAGATTTATTCAGCCGTCTCGATTACCATCTTTTTCGCCCTGATCGCCCTGGCATGGCTTGTCCGCAGAACCACTCTGAGAGAAGAGCAACAAAAAGCAGAAGAGCTGTCCAACATTAACGTTGCACTCCAGACAGAGATCGGCGAGCGCAAAGAGATGGAAGAGCATAACCAGCATCTTGCGTCGTTTCCGCAACTCAATCCAAATCCGGTAATTGAGTTATCGTCTTCGGGCCAGGTTAAGTACCGCAATCCGGCAGCGAAAACACTCGAGGATCATGGGCTGAATGGGGATGATTGCTCACCTTTCTGGCCAACAGACCTTCAAGATATGCTTCAAATGTTGTCACAAGGAAAAGCAGGTTCATTCTATCGAGAGGTTGCCATCAAGGAGAGGGTCTTTGCTGAAACCATACAGCTAATCCCGCAATTCAGCTCCGTACGCATATACGCCCAGGACATTACCGAGCGCACGCGGTCGGAGGAAGCCCTGCGCCAAAGCGAACAACAGTACCGGATCATGGGCGAGACGCTTCCTTATGGAGTCTGGTTAGCCGACGCAAACGGAGAAGCCTTATATGTCAGTCAGTCCTTCCTCGATCTTCTTGAAATGACACAAGAGGAACAACAACAGTTCGGCTGGACACACAGACTTCCACCCGAAGATGTAGATTTGATGATGCTAAAATGGATGCACTGTATTCGCACCGGAGAGCCTTGGGATAGCGAGCATCGTATACTCGGCCCGGACGGAAAATATCACACGGTATTAACCAGGGGTCTCCCCGTAAGAAACGAGAACGGAGAAATTACCTGCTGGGTGGGCATCAACCTTGACATTGATGAGAGAAAAGCGATGGAGGAAGAGCTTCGTTCGTCACGTGATCAACTGGAACGTCGTGTACGGGAAAGGACCGTCCAACTCCAAGAAGCCTATGAATCACTGAAGCGCGAGACAAACGAGCGTCAAAAAGCCGAAGAACAACTCCGCCAGTCCCAAAAGATGGAGGCCATCGGTACCCTCGCGGGAGGCATTGCGCATGACTTCAATAACATCCTCGCGGCCATCCTGGGCTTTACCGAGATGGCAATTGAAGATGTCGCCGATCGTCCCCCGGTGGAAAACAGTCTGAAGAACGTCCTCAAATCGGCCATGAGGGCGCGGGACCTTGTGAAGCAGATCCTCGCCTTCAGCAGGAAAACGAATTATGAGAGGGCCCCGCTGCCCCTGTCTCCCCTTGTCAAAGAGACGGCGCAACTCCTCAGGGCATCTATCCCTGCCAATATTGAGATAAAACTCGTTATCACGGCCACGTCGGACACAATTCTCGCGGCTCCGACAGAGGTGCAGCAGATAATCATGAACCTCGTCACCAATGCATCCCATGCCATGGAAGAAAAAGGCGGTGTTCTCGAGATCAGCCTCACTGATATCGATTTCATGCCTGATTCACTCATGCCCGAATCGGACGGGATGCCCGGAGAGTACGTACAGCTGATGGTGAAGGATACGGGCACCGGTATGAGCCCCGATGTAATGAAACGGATCTTTGAGCCCTTCTTTACCACGCGGCGACTGGGCGAAGGAACGGGTATGGGCCTTGCCGTGGTATATGGGATTGTTTCTGATCTCGAGGGTACAATGACTGTTGAGAGTGAGCCTGGAATCGGCTCCATTTTCAGAGTGTTTCTGCCCAAGGGAGTGAAAGAAGAGGATATCGGACCCCTTCAAACCCCCACTGGCACCGAGAGCATCCTTTTTGTTGATGATGAAGATATGCTCGTGGTATGGGCCAAAGCTGTTCTTGAGAAGCTCGGTTATCGTGCAACTGCATTGACCGATCCCGCTGAGGCACTTAAAACATTTTCTTCCGATCCTTCCCGCTTTGACCTTGTCATCACGGATCAGTCCATGCCTTCAATGTCGGGAATGCAACTAACCAGGGAATTTCTCATTATACGACCGGACATCCCCATCATAATCTGCACCGGCCACAGTACGACGATTTCTCCGGAAACCGCAAAAGAAGCGGGCATCAAGCAATTCCTCATGAAACCTCTCACCAGGCGGGAATTAGCGCAAGCGGTTCGGCGCGCATTAGATGCACGTATGGAAGATAGATAGGCGTATCAATAGGAGGCAGTGGGATGTTGATTACCCTCTGCAATCCACGGCGGTCCTTCCTACTCGATGCCGAAGGTGATCTTGAACTCCGTGCCGTTATCCCTGTTGAGTCTCATAGCCCCCTTGAGCTGCTTCGTGATTATGCTTACGAGCTCCAGGCCAAACCCGGTTGAAGCCGCTACATCGACCGATTGCGGGATAACTATTCCGTCGTCCGCTACGATGAGTGTTGCCTGGCCGCCCATTTTTGAAAAAGACACCAGTATCTTCCCCTTGTCTCTGCCGACAAAGGCGTATTTCATTGTGTTCGTGAGCAGTTCGTTGATGATGATGCCTACGGGAGAGAGGATCTTCGCGTCAAGGACCAGGTCGTCGATGTGCGTTTCTATCGATACCCGTTCCCGATTGGGGAAATTGCGGGTGATCTCATCGATCAGGGAAATGAGGTATTCCCTGGCCGCCACCTCCCTGAAATCCCCGGACTGGTAGAGCTTGTCGTATAATACCATCATGCTCTTGACCCGGCTGGAGGCATCCTCCAAAGCGGCGACCACTGACGGATCCGTCAGTGTGTCCGCGTGCAGTGACAGCAGGCTCGTAACGATGCCCATGTTGTTCTTGATCCTGTGGTGTACCTCCTTGAGGAGGATTTCCTTCTCTGAAAGGAGGGATGCGGTCGTGTCCTCTGCACGCTTTCGTTTGCTAATGTCCACGAAGGTGATAACGGCGCCCTCGATCACGTTGTCGAGCGTACGATAGGGTAGGATGCGCATATCGTACCACACGCCTGCCCTGGTCTGGACTGTAACCTCTCTAGGTATCAGCGTGTTCAGGACTGCTTGCGTATCCTCAATCAGGTTGTCATAATCCATAAGATTGGAGACCATGTGGCCCACCGGCCGACCGATATCGCTGAGGATCAAGTTGATGATCCGGGTCGCGGTGGGGGTGAAGCGCAGGATGCGCAGCTGATGGTCCACGAAGACGGTGCCTATGTCCGTACCGGCCAGCAGGTTGTTCATGTCATTGTTTGCCCGCGACAGGTCGGTCACCTTGGTCTGTAGCTCGGCGTTAACCGTCGCCAGTTCCTCGTTGACGGACTGCAGTTCCTCCTTGGAGGTCTCCAACTCCTCGTTGGTGGACTGCAGCTCCTCATTGACGGACTGCATCTCCTCATTGGAGGATTTAAGTTCTTCGTTCGCCGTCTGCAGGTATTCTTCTTTGGCCCTCAATTCCTGCTTGAGCGCAGCGATACGCGCATCAGCATCGGTATTATTAGCGCCTTTCGCCCCTTCCGCGGCTTGCTGTGACCACTCACGGCCTGAAGGACGCTCTTCTTCGAGAATGACCAGGTACAGGTGGGGTTCCGTCGCGCCTGTAGCCACCGGGCGGACAGTCAGGTTGACCGTGGCAAAGGCGCCGTTGGTCCTGACCCTGAGGCTCGGGTGCCGCACGACCTCTCCCGCTTCCGCAGCCTTATGGAGGGCCATTGCCAGTTCGTACCGCAACCCTTCACGGGCCATCTTCAAGATGTTGTTGACTCCGGCCTCGCCCGGGACAGGCTCCAGATAAAGGCCGGTGCGGCCATGGAGATAGAGGATCTCGCCGTGGTCGTTGACCAGGGCGCCTGCCGGGACAACCTGCTCCAAAAGTGCTTGTTCGGTCAACTCCCGCAGGGGCAGCTTCCTGGGTAGCGCCATCCTGGCAGTGGTATGCGGAAGCCCCATGCCCGTCTCCGGCATGGGCGGGAAAAATCGCCCCCGGGTTGCGCGCTGCGCGCTGAGAATGTCGTCCTTGCGCTGATACAGCTTCAACTTGCGGTCCACCACGGTAAAAAGGCCGCCGAACTCGCCGGTCGTCTCGGAGGTGCCCAGGAAGAGGAAACATCCCGGGTTCAGGGCGTAGTAGAAAAGGGGGATAAGCTTCTTCTGCAATTCCCCGCTCATATATATCAGGAGGTTGCGACAACTGATGAGGTCGAGCTTGGAGAAGGGCGGGTCCTTGATCACGTTCTGCTCCGAAAAGATCAGCATATCCCGGATACCTTTGTGAATGCGGTACGCGCTGCCATCCGGCTCCATCGTGAAAAAGCGCGCCAGCCTCTCCAGCGTGATGTCGGCGGCGATACTGGCCGGATAGATGCCCGCCCGGGCCGTGGTAATGGCCTGGCCGTCGATATCGGTGGCGAACACCTGCACCCTGAAACTCTTTTTGAGCATCTCCAAGTACTCCTGGAACAGGATTGCTATGGAATAGGCTTCCTCGCCCGTGGAGCAGCCGGGAACCCAGACACGGATAAATGAATCCGCAGGCTTTCCCGCAAAGATCCTCGGGATTATCTGTTTCTCCAGCGCGAGGAAGGCCTTCGGGTCCCGAAAGAAATTAGTCACGCCAATCAGGAGGTCGCGAAAGAGCGCTTCCGCTTCCGCCGGTGTCTGCTGGACATACACGGCATACCCGTCCATTGTCTTGATCTGGTGGACAGCCATGCGGCGCTCGATGCGGCGCTTGATGGTGCTCGGCTTGTACTGGGAAAAGTCTTGGCCGGTATGGGCGCGCAGCATAATCAAGATCTTCTTCAGCGCGTTCTCGGCTTTGGTGGACACGACCGCGGTGATGGGCCCGCGGAGCCTGTCGAAGGCATGGGCCACATAGGCGATAAGCTGGGCCGGCATCTCGGAAGGCGGAAGCTCGTAGTCCACGAGGCCGGTGGCGATGGCACTACGCGGCATACCGTCATACTCGGTAAATTCAGGACTCTGGGCCATGGCCATGCCGCCTTCTCCTTTGATGGCCCGGACGCCCAGCGTGCCGTCGCTGCCGGTGCCGGAAAGGACTATGCAGATCGCCCGCTCGCGCTGGTCCTGGGCCAACGAGCGAAAGAAGAAGTCAATGGGCAGCCTCTGGCCGCGGGGGGCGGAGGGCTCCATCAAATGGAGAGAACCGTTCAAAAAAGCCATGTCGCGGCCTGGAGGGATAATGTAGGCACAGTTGGGCCTCACCACCATCCCGTCCTCTACCTCATAGACCCGCATTCGGGTGTAGCGCCGGATGAGGTCGGTGAGGATACTCTTGTGGTCCGGGGCCAGGTGTTGAACGAGGACAAAGGCCATGTTTGGATCGATGTCAGCGGGCATGCCGGAAAAGAAGGCCTCGAATGCTGCTAATCCCCCTGCCGATGCGCCGATCCCGACGATCGGGAAGCCCTCTGCCGGGGGAACCTGCGTGCCTGCGTCCGTAGAGGGTTCCGGGGATTCCCCGTTGATGGCAATTGTATCCTTTTTTGGTGGAATTGATCTTTCTCCCGCTGCAGGTTTTTTCTTTTTCGTCATGCCGGGCACCTTCCTTTGCGTAGTTTGAGATGTCCGTGATCTTTCGTCCGGTATTGACCGTTGCGGGTGCGGGTCGTCCTTTAGTACCCCTGCTCTATTGTGGTCTTGAACTGAACGAATGTCAACGAAATTACGCAGACAAATACTGTGGCTGCACCCGCGAAAATCGCCCTTCGGGCGTATTATAATGAAGAACTGCGGATTGTTTTCTGAACCATGGCATGGTTCAGAAAGCCCTGGGGTCACGCCATTTCAGGACTTGTCCCAGCAATCTTCAACTGTAGTTTCTGATCAATAGCTCAATAACCGTTTTTGCCTGTGCGCCGAGGATCCAGCCGCCCGGGAGGTCTTAAGCTTCCAGGTCTTCATTGACATTCTTCTTGATCAGGATAACAGCAACCCGCGTGTTGTTTGCTTTCAATTTATGGACAACGATAGAAAAATAAAGAAAAGGCTCAAGTTATTCGGTTTGTGGATGGCTTGTTCCTCACGTTCCTACCTGGGCTTAACACCAGTGAAAAACCAGAGGGCCTTCCTACTGCTTAGACCGAAAACCCAAGCCTCGAAGAGAATTTTTCCACCGACTCCACTCTCTTCAACATCAACAGTCAAATAGTGGGTGGACCGCCTTCCGTTGATGTTATTGTTCATATAGCAGAGAATCCCGAATCTGTCAAACCGGGGATTCGATAAACGGGCTTAGACTGCCGTTTTAGGCTTACCCCTTCGGCTTGAAAATGACGAGTTTGAATTTCCAGCCCTGCTCAGCGGCAATGGCTTTCACCACTTCGCGGAGTTTGCCGTATTCAAAGCCGTATTTGCCTCCGAAGAGGAGGTTTCCATGGGTCACTTCGGTGACCTCCACCCCTTTTTGAACTGTCTTTTTACTAAAAAAACCGGCGGTCATACCGGAGGAGCTTTCTACCATCTGTTCCCAGAACGTCACCTGCTTCTTTTCCGGCTCCAGCTGAGCCACAGCGTCGTACTTTATCTTTACCTTGAGATTGGGTGCTTGCGCTCCCGTTTGTGACGAAAATTCAAAGCGTGCCGGGTGGACCTGTCTGACCGAAAGGAAATCGTTGGCCAGACTCAGGAGTTGTCCTTCGATAGGTAACCCGCCACCCGTACTTTGCCTTTCCTTTTTTTCAAAGCTGCTTCCGCAGTCTGTACAGAATACCGCGTCCAATTGCATCTCTTTTCCGCAGTTGGAACATTTCTTCACGGCGGCATTTTCCTTCTGCGTTTCCTTCTCTTCAAAACGGGTTCCGCAGTTCGTGCAGAATACCGCATCCATCTGCATCTCTTTCCCGCAGGAGGAACAATTTTTCATGTAGCCATTCCCCATTCGCCTTTCTCCTTTTCTTTAATCAACGTTTTTTTACCCGGGCGCAATTCCAAGCCACCTGGCCGCTTATCATTGTACCTGATCCCATAGTGAGTGCAGACAAGCTCAATGACGAGAACAGGCCCGCGCTGCTTATCCATTTTCTCTGAATCCTTGCCTTTAGGCAATGAAAAACTGTATGTCCCCATCGCCGCTTTGAGAGATTGATGTTTATTTCCGGCAAGAGGGAGTTCAGGGGCGCCTTTTCGATTTCACGTCCTCTGACATTGGTTGCGTTACAAAGAGGAGCGGGGACGTCCTGGTTTAGTCATGTTACCCGTCTTTGGAGTCTTGTTTTCGCTGCTTCAATAGGCCGGTGAGAGTTTTTTGCAGCCACTCCTTCAGGACGGGCTTAATCAGCGTGGCCCGCACGCCACTCTTCCTGATCTTCTCCAGAGAGAGCGCGTCGCCGCGGCCGGTCATCAGGATTATGGGGATATCGTCCTTTATCCGGAGGATTTTAGCGGCCAGTTCGGTTCCCCTCAAGTCGGGCATTATCTCATCCACGATTACTGCGTCGAATCTTCCCGGGGCCCTCGAAAAGAGCGTAAGTGCGTCACCCGGTTTGGTGCACACGACCGGCATATAGCCCATGCGGTCCAGCATTTCCCCAACCATGGCGGATACTATCTCATCATCATCGACGACCAAAATCCTGTATTTCATGCGTGCTCTTGTCATCCAAATAAGGATAAGGCTGCTGTGCCTTCCCCGCAACTTTAGATACCGTCAAATGGGCCACAGGACGGCTGCCTTCGCAGTTTCCTAACCCGAAAGCCGAAATCCGAAACGCGAAACCATTTTTTGAGTGGTTGCCTTTTGGCACTGAAAAAGATAAACTTATTTATACAATGTCGGTTCAACTCCGTGGAGGTTTATTATGAGCAACTACATGACGGTGGACGAATTGCTGGCTTCCAAGAATCTGACGCGGGAAGAATTGGAACTGCACAGGGACCTCATTGAGGACTGCAGGAAGAACGAGATAAAGATCACCGAGTATTGTGCTACAACCCGGGAAAATATCGAAAGAATGGCAGATATCCTGGATGATGTTTCCGGGAAAATGGTGGCGTTGAGCGTGGCTCTTGAGGCCATTATCGGTGAAGCTGAAGATATCTCCATCAGGATGATCCCCGAGCACAAGTTCCACCGCGCGTAGCAGGATACGGAATCTGCCATGAGGCTTCTTCTTAAATGGTTAATCATGGCCGCATCGATCATAATTGCGGCCTACTTCATCCCCGGAGTCCGGGTCGGCAGCTTTCTGTCCGCCCTCTGGGTAGCGTTGTTTCTCGGGATGGTCAACATTCTCATACGACCCATCCTCATTCTCATAACGCTGCCGATCAACATCCTCACCCTGGGGCTTTTCACTTTTGTCATTAACGCCGCCCTCATCCTCCTCGCCTCGTCCGTCATAAAAGGTTTCGAGGTGGCCGGTTTCTGGTGGGCCCTTCTTTACAGCATCGTGCTGTCCGTGGTCAACTCTCTCCTCAATCTGATCTTACCAAAAAAAGACTCCTGAGCCGGTCCTTTAATATTTCCTGGAATGGCGGCGGTGTTTCAGGAAGTTGTCGGTGTAGAGGCCCGCGAGGTCCTGCGACGTGATGATGAGAATGTTTTCGGCATTCTTGCGATCGGCGGCGTAGGTGAAATTAAAGGAGCCGGTGATGACGGTCTCGCGGTCCAGAATGATGATCTTGTCATGTGCGCAGGCGTGGGTATCATCGAGCCAGACAGTGGCGAAGCCTGACTTTAAAACCCTGGCCGTGACGTACTTACGTTCTTTCTGATCATTCCTGTCCAGAATTACCTCCACGTTGACACCGCGTTTCTGCGCCTTGAGAAGGGCCGCCTGAATGGGCCGGGATGTAAAGAGATAGGCTTGCACGAGCACCTCGCGGACCGCCTGGTCTATGTGCCTCACTATGGCCTTTGTCGCACCGCCGTCGGGGCTGAAATAGACCTTTGCAGGAGTGTTGTTGAGAGTAACCTCGGCAGCGGCAAGGTGCCACGGCAGGGCCAAAAGGATAGACATCAGTGTCAGTAAACAGGCAACAGATCTCTTCATCAGGCGCTCCCATTGTCAAAGTTTTCCCAATTCTAATGCGGACCCACGCCAGGGGTCAAGGATAGAAGACCGTTGTCGGCCTGGCCAAACCCTTCCAGCTGGAAGAACTCACCGGGATGATCGAGACCGTCACGACCGGTTCAAAGGCCGCCTGATTCTATCTCATTCGTAATCTTTCGGAACAAGGCAGATCATGACAAGAGGCCTGTCTGTCGCGGCGTTCCTGTACTGATGGACCTCGTCGGGCATCACAAGGGCGAAATCACCTTTCTTGACAGGCTGTTCCTTTCCCGTGGGGTCCACAAGAACCCCTTCGCCGTCAATGATGTAGTTCATGTGCTCGAAGGGATGATTGTGATAGGGCGTATGGCCGCCGGGCTCAATAGTGAAGACACGAAGGGAATAGGCAGGCACCCCGTCGGCCTTCGCAAGCGGGAGCTGCTTCCAGGCGCCGCTCGCCCCTTCCATAGCCATCTTTACCTTCTCGACCTTCGTCAGATCCGTGATCTTCATGGTTAGCTCCTTGTCGTTTGGCGGTCAAAGCAGCCAATTATACCACAGTGGTACCGATGATCAAATAAGGGACTATCTCACGCCCTCCCGCCTCTGAAGCTGGATAGAGCTTACAGAGGGCAAAGAGAAAAGCCAAACAAAAAACAGCTATAGGTCCTATACGACCTATAGGACCTATAGCTGTTCCAGGGACCAGCACACTCATTAATTTTGATTCCGATTGGATCTGCCAACCAGGGTTTACTCCTATGCCGCCAGTGCCGTTTTCCTCACGATGTCGCCCTTTGCCCCGATGACGATGATTTCCATGGGAATTCTCTTTCCCGACTGTTTCATCGCAGTTTCCACGATAGCGGGCATTTTTGAACAGCAGGGTACCTCCATGATCGCCACGGTTACACTCTTGATGCCCGCGGTGGTGAAGATCCGGGTGAATTTTTCGATATAATCGGCAGTGTCGTCGAACTTGGGGCACCCCATCATGACCACCTTACCCTTCAGGAGGTCTTCGTGAAAATTGGGGTAGGCGACGGGTGTGCAATCCGAGGCCACCAGGAGATCGGCATTCTTGAGGAAGGGGGCCGTGGGTGGGACAAGCCTTATCTGTATGGGCCAGTGGGTCAGCCTGGCAGCCTGTCGTGATGCGCCGCTTTGCTCTTCGGTTAGGGGGATGCCCGGCGAAGAGAACATCTGGATCTGTGTCGACGGGCAGCCGCAGGGCAGGGTTGGGGGTCCGGCGGGGTCGAAGGAAGGGGGTTCGATGGATTCATCGTGGTTTTCGACCGATGCGCCGGCGCCCTTTTTCCCTGCAAGGTATCTTTCTACCGCCTCGGGATCGAAAGAATCGGCTTCCTTTTCAATGATGGAAATTGCGTCTGCGGGACACTCGCCGAGACATGCCGCAAGCCCGTCGCAGTATCTTTCAGCGACAAGCCGCGCCTTCCCATCCTTAAGCTCGATGGCGCCTTCAGCGCAGGCGGCAACACACTGTCCGCATCCGTTGCATTTCTCCTCATCGATATGGACGATCTTTCGTTTGGTCTTCATAAGAACTCCTTGCGTCGGGTCATGGGTGATAGGTAATGGGTCATGGGTAATTCCCGGTATGGTCCGGGTACATAGGTTTCATTCTTCTGTTTTCCTATTACCCATAACCCATTACCTATCACCTGTATTCTCACCCCAATATCTCCTTCAGGTCCGCGTCCGGCGTCGTGATGGGTTTTATGTTGTATTTCTCCACGAGGACGTTGAGGATGTTGGGGGTGATAAAAGCCGGCAGTGTCGGTCCGAGACGCATGTTTTTGATACCAAGGTACAGAAGGGTCAGCAATATCGCCACGGCCTTCTGTTCGTACCAGGAGAGCACGAGGGAAAGCGGCAGTTCGTTGACGCCGACATTGAAGGCCTTCGCAAGCGCGACGGCTATCTGGATGGCGGAGTAGGCGTCGTNNGAATGCCGCCGATATCGCCGAGCTGTTTGTCGAAGAACCGGAATTTGCCGCAGGCGAGGGTAAGGACCACGCAATCGGCGGGCACTTTCTCAACAAACTCGGTGTAATAATTCCTGCCCGGTTTTGCACCGTCACAACCTGCGACGAGGAAGAAATGCCGTATCTTGCCGGCCTTGACCGCCTCAATGACCTTGTCCGCCACGCTCATGATGGCGTTGCGGGCAAAACCGACCATAACAGAGTTTCCGTTGCTGTCGGCACCGAAACCCGGCAGTGCAAGGGCTTTGTCGATTGCAGGAGTGAAGTCTCCCCCGGCGATGTGGGCAACTCCCGGCCATGCGACGGGTCCCGTGGTGAATATATTCGCCGAGTACGATTCGAGCGGTCTCTGGATACAGTTGGTGGTCATAATGATGGATCCGGGGAAGGCTGCGAATTCCTTGTGCTGGTTCTGCCNNAGCCGTGCGCCGGCAGCATCTCGCCGTGGGTGTAGACATAGATCCCTTTTCCTTCCGTTTGCTTCAGAATATCTTCGAGGTCCTTGAGGTCGTGGCCCGAGACGAGGATGGCCTTACCTTTTTTTGCGCCCAGGGGAACCTGAGTCGGGACGGGATGACCGTATGTTTCCGTATTGGCCGCATCAAGGAGTTCCATGGCCCTGAGGTTGATCTCGCCGCATTTGAGAACGAGACCGAGCCAGTCATTCAGCCCGAGCTTGTTCTGAAGAACCTCGCCTAAGGCCTCGTGAATGAAGGCATAGACTGCGTCATCTTCCTTGCCGAGCAGGGCGGCATGATAAGCGTATGCTGCTACCCCTCTGAGACCGAAGATGACGGTGTGCATGAGGGACGTTATGTCCGGATCTTCGTTCTTCACCACCTGGAAGCCCACCGCTTCGCCCTGTTTAACGAGAGCTGCTATGTCCGCTTCCGGTTTCGTCGGTGTTCTGCCGCCGGGAAGAATCGTGCTTCCACCCTTTGACGCGATCTTTCCGATAAGACTGTCACGCTCGGCTGCGACGCGCCCTATCAGTATCTTCAGACGTTCGGGGTCGAAGTCGACGTTGGTCAAGGTGTGAAAAAGGGCCTCAGTCGCAAGTATATTCATTCCCTTTCCCGTGAGCCCATACCTCACTGCCTCCTTCGCAAAGAAAGACAATTCTGCCGTAACATAAACCAGCAGGTCCTGAAGGGCCGCCACGTCAGGCTGTTTGCCGCAAACCCCTATATTGGTGCATCCTTCTCCTTTCGCTGTCTGTTCACACTGATAACAAAACATATGCCCCTCCTTATTGTTGGCTGACGTTCAATTGCATAAAGAGAGTATAATGCATGGGAAAAAAAGTGCTTTGACTTAAGTCAAGAAGACGGGTAATGGGTGATGGGTAATAGGGAAAGACTTAAGGGGAGCGATGGGAAAGGAAGAGAGGTAATGGGAAATGAAAATGGGTTACAGGTGAATGTCTTTACCCATAACCCATAACCTATTACCTATTACCCGCGTTTACGCCGTTACGGCGTAAACGTCGACAGCTGGTACGGTGTTTCCTTTTCTTCTATGGAGGTATCTTTCTTTTCGAAATAGATAAGTTTCTCTGCAATCTCCCTGAGCGACGTTACGATTTCCCTGTTGGATGATTTGGTCAGGGGTTTTGCGCCTTTGATGAGCTGTTTAGAACGGCGCGCTGCGAGATGGACGAGCTCGAAACGGTTTTCCACCAGGTCCATGCAATCTTCAACAGTTATTCTTGCCATTGCCTTGTCTCCTTATATCGTCGATCGCTTGCTGGAACGTTTTGTACGCCCTGCCGAGATCGTCGTTCACGATAGTATAGCCGAATTGTCCTTTTCTTGCAATTTCTTCTTCCACGCGTTTCATCCGCGTCTCGATCTCCTTTTCGCCGCGCAGCGAAAGGCGGTTGACGAGTTCCGCGATGGAAGGGGGCTCGATGAAGATGAGCCGCGCGGCCGAACATTGGCTGCTGATGCTGAGCGCGCCCTTGACGTCTATATCCAGCATGATGTCTTTGCCCGTCTCAAGGATTGCCAGGATTTCCGCGCGCGGGGTCCCGTAAAGATTTCCGTGGACTTTTTCCCATTCCAGAAAGTCCCCTTTCGCGATCATGGTCTCAAAGGCACTCTGATCCACGAAATGGTAATCCTTTCCATCCTGCTCGTGCTGGCGTCTTTGCCGTGTCGTGTAGGAGACGGAGAAGGCGCTTTCGGCGTCTTCCCTCAGGAAACGGTCGATGAGCGTTGATTTACCTGCCCCGGACGGACCGGAGACGACGATAAGGACTCCTTTTCGCCGGTTACCCATGATTGACCCCGAGGTGCGATGGTCCCGCTATCGACTCCCGAGAGACGGCCGGGGTCGGGTTATTCGACATTCTGCACCTGCTCGCGCATCTTTTCTATCTCCACCTTGATTCTGATCACCCGTTCGTTGATGTAGAGATCGTTGGATTTGCTCCCGATCGTATTTGTTTCCCGCACCATTTCCTGAATTACGAAGTCGAGTTTTCTCCCGATGGGTTCCGTTGATGAGAGGGTGGTGCGAAAGTTATCCAGATGGCCCGTGAGACGCACGATCTCTTCCGATATGTCGAGCCGTTCCATGAAGATCGCTATCTCCTGCAGGATACGGGTCTCGTCTACAGCGATGGACTGTGTGACCTCCGCGATCTTTCCGCGCAGCTTTTCCTCGTGTGCCTTGATCACAGCGGGCCAGCCCTTCTCTATCTCGGAAAGGTTGGCGACTATCGCTTCCACCCGGCCGTTGAGGTCATCCCTGATATACTCGCCTTCGCGCGCGCGTTCTTCATTGAGAAGGACGAGCATGTTTGCGGACGTTTCCGTCAGGATTTCCTCGGACAGGCTGTTGTTTTCTTCGTACACGAACACGTCTTTCAGGGAGAAGACATTATCTATCGTCAGGTCTCCTTTGACGCCATGGTGTTCCCTCAGGTTTTTGACCATCGCGGCGTACTGCCTGACGATACTCTCGTTGACCCTTGGTATGGTCATCTCGTCGATAGTCTTTTCCCATTTGATGGTTATGTCCACCTTTCCCCTTTTTATGTGGCGCTTGATGAGTTCTCTGAGCTTCTGTTCCGACGCATAGTCGGCCCTCGGAAGCCTGATGTTTATTTCGAGATAGCGGCTGTTGAGGCTTCGTGCTTCACTGCTGATTTTGCCTTCGGGGAATTCCTTTTCGATCTTTGCGAATCCTGTCATGCTTTTGGGCATAGTCCACCTTCATACGTGTGCGCCCGTCCGTCCGATGTCTTTCAGGGACTGTCTGCACAGCTCCCTCCACCGGTTGAAAAGCGCTATAGTTTGCGGTTCGGCGTAATCGGGGTACGTCCACTGCAGAGTGCGGTACGACCCGCTGTTGAACATGAGTGTGAGGTCGGCATGTATCCCTTTCCCCAGATAGACCCTATGCGCGTATCCCTTTGTGGTTGCGAGTATAACATGTTCGAGAGCGATATATCCAGAGTCAATGTTTACGATCCTGTTGCCGCTTTTGGCAGAGAGTTCTTCTATCCCGTTGGTGGCCCTTTTGATATCGGGGAGCGCTGCGCGGTCGAAAAGAGGGGCAAAGAGAACGAAGAAACGCCGAAGGCCTTCCCCCATTTCTTTGTCGTAGTAACTGGTGTGGGTGAAGACAGCCGGCTCGGTTTGCTCCTCGATGGGACCGATAGCCGTGCACAGGCGGGAAAGCACATCCTGGATATCCACGTCGTCATGGAAGATGATGCTCGCAAAGAGCTTCACCTGCTGGGGCTGTCTGATCTTTCCCATAGGATAAAATATTCCCTGTTCTTTCTTTCTTTTTCCCTCGGCGCCTCCACGGTTTGCACCGACCTTACGCCAAGGGTTTCCCCGAATTCCCTGATATCCGAGAGGACCTCCTCAATTTTTTCCCTGTCCTTCACGATGCCGCCCTTGCCGACGTTGTATCGCCCGACCTCAAACTGCGGCTTGACCAGTGAAATGATATGGCCCCGTTGCCCCAGCAAACCAACGGCCGCGGGCAGGATCTTCTTCAAAGAGATGAACGATACATCCACGGTAATGATGTCGACCGTCTCGCCGATGTCCTCGAGGGTCATGTAACGGGCGTTGAAGTTTTCCTTGAGGACGACCCGCCTGTCGCCGCGGAGTTTTTCGTGGAACTGATGGGTGCCGGAATCGACGGCGTGTACCTTTTGCGCCCCTTCCTTTAGGAGGCAATCGGTAAAACCGCCCGTGGAGGAACCTATGTCGAGGGCTGTTTTGCCGCTGACGGAAAGGCCGAACGCATCGAGGGCGGCCTTGAGCTTGACGCCGCCGAAACTCACGTAGGGAATTGGATTTCCACGGACCTCGAGACAGACCGTATCATCGACCTTGCTGTCAGCCTTCAAGACCCGCTGCCCGCTACAATAGACCTCTCCGGCCATGACGAGCACCCGTGCCTTCTCCCGCGACGGCGCGAGCCCCCTCCTGGCGAGGAGTGTGTCTATTCTTTCCTTAGCCACGTCCTGATGGTCCTTACGATACCATCCCGGTCCAGCTCCAGGGATTTTCGCAATGTTGCCTGGCTGCCGTGGGTGATGAAGGCATCCGGGATTCCTAGTGATTTTAATGGAGTAGACAATCCTGCCCTGTTTAGCGCCTCTCCTACACCACTTCCAAACCCGCCTATGACGACATTTTCCTCAAGGGTAAGGATGCGGCGGGTTTTCGCGGCGACCTGTTTCAGGAGATCTTCATCCATGGGTTTTATGAACCGTCCATTGACGACGCCTGCCGAGATGCCGTCCTCAGCGAGAATTCCGGCGACTTCCATTGCCGTCGCGACCATGTTTCCACAGGCGATGATGGTGATGTCCCCGCCTTCCCGCAGTATCTCCCACGTCCCGAGAGGTATCTCGTGGAACTCGTCGTCGATGGGTACTCCCAGGGCTTCACCACGGGGATAGCGGATGGCGACCGGTTTTTCGTACCGGTAGCCGGAATAGAGCATCTGCCTGAGTTCGTTCTCATCTTTCGGCGCCATGAGGACCATGTTGGGGATGTGGCGAAAATAGGAAAGATCATAGATACCGTGATGGGTCGGCCCGTCCTGGCCGACTAATCCGCTCCTGTCCACCGCAAAGACCACGGGCAGATTCTGAAGGCACACGTCGAGAATGATCTGGTCGTAGGCCCTCTGCAGGAATGTCGAGTAGATTGCGACAAAGGGTTTAAGCCCGCCCAGGGCAAGGGCGGCGCTGAAGGTGACACCGTGTTGTTCGGCGATCCCGATATCATAGAACCTGTCGGGGAAGAGCTCGGAAAACTTGTCGAGTCCCGTGCCAAGCCCCATTGCCGCCGTGACGGCCACCACCCGTTCATCCATTTTCGCCAGATCGATAATGGTGTCCCCAAAGACGTCCGTATAGGTCTTCTTGCCTTTTGACAGCGAATGCCCCGTGGTGAGTTCGAAGGTGGAGATGCCGTGGAAACGTTCCGGGTCGTCTTCCGCATGGGTGTATCCCTTTCCCTTGCGGGTGATGACATGGACCAGGAGCGGCCCCTTGAGCCTGCTCACGTTCTTGAATGTCTCGAGGAGATGTTCCATGTTGTGTCCGTCCACCGGGCCGACATAGGTAAAGCCCAGTTCCTCGAAGAGCATGCCCGGCCCGAAGATGCCCTTGACGGCCTCTTCGAGGTACCGCGCGGTTTTGTATATCGCCGGCCTGTTCTTTATCCGGGTTTTCAGTTCTTCCCGTATGTTGCTCATGAATTCGCCGGTCATGATACGGTTGAGGTGTGATGCCAGGCCGCCGACGTTTTTTGAGATGGACATTTCATTATCGTTGAGGACAACAATGATATCGCTGCGCAGATGGCCGGCATGGTTCAAGGCCTCAAAGGACATACCACCCGTCAGCGAGCCGTCACCGATAACGGCAATGATCTTCGCCGAAGAACCCATCTTCGCCTTGCTTTCGGCGAGACCCGTTGCGACGGAGATAGAATTGCTGGCATGACCGGTGTCGAAGACATCGTGGGGGCTTTCCGCCTTGCAGGGGAAACCGGAGAGCCCTCCGTCCTGGCGGATAGTGTGGAAACTCTCACGACGGCCGGTCAGGATCTTGCAGGTGTAGCACTGATGGCCGACATCCCAGATAATCCTGTCATGGGGAGAGTTGAATACATAATGGAGGGCGATGGTAAGTTCCACGGCGCCGAGGTTCGACGCGAGGTGCCCGCCCGTTTTGGATATGATGTCGGTGATATACGGACGTATCTCTCCGGCAAGCTCGACGAGTTGGGACAACGACAGCTTTTTCAAGTCTTCGGGAGAATTGATTGTTTCGAGGAGCATTATGAAATCCTGTTGCCGACGAAGCGCGCTATGTCCTCAAGGACACGGCCGTTTTCTCCCAGGAATGCAACAGATTTGACTGCCTCATCGACGAGTTGCTCCAGTTTGTATTTGGAAGCGAGTATACCGTAGTGTTTCACGTAGGTCTGTTTGTTGTCATCTTTTTTCAGTTTTTTGCCGACCGTTTCCTCGTCGCCTTCGACGTCCAGAATATCGTCCATGATCTGAAAGGCAAGCCCTATGGCATCACCGTAACGGGAAAAGTTTTTCAGTTCCCTTGCCTTTGCACCGCCTGCTATCGCGCCGACCCTCACTGACGCGCGAAGCATGGCCGCGGTCTTGTGGGAGTGAATGTAGTGGAGGATGTTCTTCGTTCCTTCCTTATTTTCGTATAGTATGTCCATAACCTGACCGCCGACCATCCCTTCGGCCCCCGCGGCGTGGGCGATCTCGAAGACGAACTGCCTGGCGATCTTCGGGGCCACCCTTTCCGAGAACCTCGGATCGCTGAGCACCCTGAATGCCTCCGTCAGGAGGCCGTCACCGGCCATGATTGCCACGGCTTCCCCGAAGGCTTTGTGGCACGTGGGCCTGCCCCGGCGGGTATCGTCGTTGTCCACGCAGGGGAGGTCGTCGTGGATGAGCGAATAGGTGTGGATCATCTCAAGGGTGCAGAAGCACGCCAGGAAATCATCGGCGCTCTTCCCTTTTGCCTCGCACGCTGCAATGGCAAGTATGGGACGAATCTTCTTCCCGTTGCTGAAAAGCATGTATTCCATGGCGTTTCGAAGGACGCCGGGGGTTGAGGTGAAGCTGGTGCAGATATCCCTGAGCATGTTCTCGACGATTATTTTCTTGTCATGGAGGTAGCTGGCCAGGTCCACTATTCGTCTTCCCCGGGGAAGGGCATCTTTTCCATGGCCCCGCCTTCTTTCTTGATCAGTATTTCCACTTTTTTTTCAGCCTCGTCGAGCCGCTTTGAGAGTTCCTTTGTGAGTGCCAACCCTTCCTTAAAAAGACCAAGCGCCTCGTCAAGAGGTATCTTCCCTTCGTCAAGGGTCTTAACAATCTCTTCCAGTTTTTTTAACCCTTCTTCAAATTTCATGGAAGTATTTATTATAGAACTTTAACATTTGCTTTTGCAAGCATTGATTTGCCCGTGCCGGGCATCCTCGCACCTGTTCATAAGGCCGCGTCTGGGGTAGAATAGTTGCATGGAGATTTCCTATGGAATCAGCGAAGAGATAGGCTGGAGGGCGGCGATGGAGGACGAGCACGCCATCTACGAGGACCCGAAAAGGTTTTTCTTCAGCGCCGAGATATATGACGGCCATGGGGGCAGACAGCCGGCGCAGATAGCTGCGGAGATGCTGACTCCCGTTTTCCTTCACGCCTGGGCGCAAGAGCTGAAAAAACCCCTGCGCGAGCGAAAGGGGGAGGCCGGGATTCTCCGGGATTGCTATCTTGCCGTTGACGCGCATCTCGTTGCGAGGCGTATTGAGGCCGGCACCTGCGCCGTCCAGCTTTATCTCATCGGCGAGCGCTTCCTGGCGGCAAACGTGGGCGATTCGCGGGTTGTGATAGGCGCAGGGGAGGGCGCGACAATACTGACCGAGGACCACAAACCCGATGTTGTCCGCGAGAGGGCCCGCATCGAGGCCCTGGGCGGAAGAGTAGCCCTGCTTGGCGTACCGAGGGTGCAAGGCATTCTTGCGATCAGCCGCGCCCTGGGCGACTCCTGCCTGAAACCCTATGTCAGCGCCGAGCCCCGCATAACCGAAGGCGTCCTCGGCAGGGAGAACGATATCGCGGTCCTCGCATGTGATGGGGTCTGGGATGTCCTCACCCCCGAGGCCGTCATTAGAACAGCCCGCGGGGAGGCAGATCCGCAAAAAGGGGCTCAAAAGGTATCGAACGAAGCCCTGGACCACGGCAGCACAGACAACATCACGGTGATAGTCCTGGACCTCAGGCGACATACGGTGTCTGCCGCAAACAGGAAGATGAAAATTGTGAAAGTATATGATAAAGAAAGAGAAAACAGTTCAAGGTTCCGGGTTCCGGATTAAAAACCCGCCGAAACCTGAAACCTGTAACGTGAAGCGTAGGCCATGCAAGACAGTCTGACCATCATCGGAACCATCGCGTTTATACACCTTCTCGGTGCCATGAGCCCCGGGCCTGATTTTCTCATGTCGGTGCGTAATTCCCTTACCTATTCACGAAAGACGGGGATATTCACGGCCGTGGGATTCGGGCTTGGCGTCGCCATACACGTGACCTACTGCATAGCGGGAATAGCAGTGATAATAGCCGGGTCGCTGCTGGTGTTCAGCATCGTAAAGTATATGGGGGCGGCGTATCTTCTTTATATCGGCATACGATCGATATGTGCGAAGTCGGCAGGGATCGATATCACGCAGGAGAAGGCGAAAGAGGATATATCTCCGCTCAACGCCGTATGGACAGGGTTTCTTACCAACATCCTGAACCCCAAGGCAACGCTTTTCTTCCTTGGGCTTTTTACGATCGTCATATCCCCGGGGACACCCCGTTCCATTCTTGTCATCGCCGGCATTATCATGGTCATAGACACCGTGCTGTGGTTCAGTTTCGTGGCGGTCTTTCTCAACGAGCGGCATGTGAGGTCTTTTCTCGAGAGGTTCCAGAACTATTTCAACAGGGCCTTCGGCGGTTTTCTCATCCTCCTCAGCATCAGGATAGCTCTTTCCCGTGAATAGAATAACGGTGTTTGCCGTAGTCTTCAAAAAGCGGTTACCACCCTGCCCAAAGATGATGACAGAGGCCGTTGAACATGGTATAGTGACATCGCTTCGGGGATACACTGCTGTCCGGATAGGAAGGGGACAAAAGGGCGATTATCCTGAAGGGCGTGGGTCAATTAAACCAACCATCACAAAGGAGGAGTCTGTCTATGGAAGAGAAACTTGCTAACCCTGCACCGCTCGGCTTAATGGGATTCGGTATGACCACCGTACTTCTTAACATCCACAACGCGGGGTTTTTCCCCGTGGGTTCGATGATCCTTGCTATGGGTGCCTTTTACGGAGGCCTCGCCCAGATCATAGCGGGCATACTGGAATACAAGAAGGGCAACACCTTTGGCGTAACGGCTTTCACCTCCTACGGTCTTTTCTGGTGGACGCTCGTTTTTATTCTCGTCTTTAAAGGTCTCCCCGGCAATCCCGAGGCATTCATGGGATGGTATCTCTTCATGTGGGGCCTTTTCACCTTTTTCATGTGGTTTGGAACATGGGGCAAAAACCGGGGCATACAGTTTGTTTTCTTCAGTCTGACAATATTGTTCTGGCTGCTGGCGATTCGTGACTGGACGGGCAGCACCGCCATCGGTACTCTCGCAGGATGGGAAGGCATCATCTGCGGCCTCTCTGCGATCTACCTGGCCATGGCCGAGGTCCTCAACGAGGTCCACGGAAAAGTCGTCCTGCCCATCGGAGAGATCAAGAAATAAACGTTTCGCGTTTCGGGCTCAGGCAAGAAAATCCCACCCCTCTCTTGAACAAAGAGAGGGGTTTTCATTAAACCTTCTTTACCTGTCCAGATTGCGGTACTGCATGTAGAGAACGATCCCGCCCCAGACGAACGCCGCTGTTATCAGTAAGGCGCCGAAAAAATGCGATGTGCCGGCGATGACGTGGTCGAGATTGAGAAGGCCGAGGCGTCCGAGGAGGTTGTTCCAGTCGTGATATCCCGGGACGTCCTGGCCCGTGACGCCGCCGAGCAGGATGAGCTGCTGCGCCCGGGCATCGTTTATGTAGGGGGCCATGTCGATGAAATTTTGTCCTGCCCACCACAGGGCAAAGGATGCCGCGAAAACGTCGCTTCTTTTCAGGAAAGCGATGAGACAAACGAGGGGTATCAGGACCTGAGTGAGACTTCCTCCCAACACACCCATGAAGTCGCCGAAAATACGGAAGATGATGTGACCGGCCTCGTGGAAGGGCAGGCTGATATTATGGAAAAAGGATTGGCCTGCAAATTCGCTTGACGGCAGATTGATCATGAGCCTGACGCCGGCTATGAGAAGAAGGACGTAGATGAGACACCTTCCTCCGAAGAAGAAGAGGTTTATCTTCAGCTGCGGTGGAAACAAAAGACCGATGAGGCTGAATTGTTCCTCGTCCCCGGCTATTGCGGCAATGGCCGGCCGTGTTCCCCTGTCGCCTTCCTCGCCCGCGGTCGTTTCACTTTCAATCAGGGTCTCGTAGGCCCAGGTGACCTCTTTGAGCCTGTCCCAGTTTGCCGCCGACCCGGTCAGCTCGCTCTTCAGGCGCATGAAGGCTGCATCTACCTCTTCGCGCGGCGCCCCCTGAGGAAGGCCAAGGATTGTGTAGCAGCTTGCCGTGAGGTCGTTCATCATGAACTCAGAATATAAGGGTAAGGGCTCAGGGTCAAGGAAATAGAAAGGGCGGGGTGGCAAGGAAGAGAAAACTTCGACGGTTGTGTATCAGAACCGGTCAAAGGCCGAACGCCAGCAGAATGGTGACGACAAACAGCCAGGCGCCGACGACCATTATGATACGCGACCGCTTCCTCATGTGCGCAATCCTGTTTCCCGTCGCCAGGGCAACATTACTCAATGTGAACCCTGATATTTTATGTTGCCCATCCTTTGTTGGGGTATGGCCGTAACTCACCGTGTCAGTCCTCCCGTTCCTCCGTTCCCCTTGCCCCGGGGTTCCCGTCTTCCATATTTATCGCAAATATTGGCGATGGGATAAGGGGAAGCCGGTTAAAAACACCACCTTCTGTGGTATGATAGGTGAATGGTTTCACGTCTCGGACCGCAGAATTTGAACCTGGAATACAGGACCTCCGGGTCTAACATCTTTTCACCCGCGGCTGCGTGTTGTGATAGGATTACTCTATGAGACAGTACCGGGAAACCCGGTTCATAAGAAATTCAGCTTTGCCGGTGGAAGGAGGCCGCACCATGAAAAGAATTTGTGTGGTCCTTGCAGCCCTTCTTTTTCTGTGCCCATTTTTCGCGGGCTGCGAAAAAAAGGCCGTACCCCAGACGGTCAAGGAATATCCCATGGACAACATGGAGGGGGTGCTGACGCAGACGAACGTTACCTTTGACACTGCCGTATCGAATGACGGCAAGGGTTCGCTGAGGATCGACGCCGTCTCTCCCACCACGGTGCGCCTCTACGAGGTGAAGGGGATCGATGTGGATGACGCCCGTCTGACCTACCAGGCGAAGCTCAAGACGAAGGATGTGGAAGGAAGAGTGTTTCTGGAGATGTGGTGTGTCTTTGCCGGTAAAGGTGAATATTTTTCCCGTTCCCTGGAAACACCCGTTACCGGCACAACCGATTGGGTAACACAGGAAACGCCTTTCTTTCTGAAGAAAGGCCAGAAGCCTGATATGGTGAGGCTTAACGTTGTTGTGGACGGGAAGGGGACGGTTTGGATCGACGACGCAAAGCTCATAAAAGGTCCTCGTCAGTAGGAAAAGCCGAGGCAGGCACGATACCGCGGGGAAGGCGGTTTCTGAAAGCGGAAGGGAGATCATCGTTGTGAAATATAAGGAGTGTGCGACATGGCTATTTCTCCCCTTGCAGGCAAGGTTCCACCGGAAGAGATACTGGTAGATCTGGTTAAACTCGAAAAAGAGTATTACGGGCGCAAGCCGGACGTGAACGATCCCGGTCAACTGGTGAGCTTCGGGACCAGCGGGCACCGCGGGTCGGCCCTATCGGGTACGTTCAATGAGTCACATATCCTTGCGACCACGCAGGCAATATGCGACTACCGTCATAGCCGGGGGACAACCGGTCCCTTATACCTGGGGAAAGACACCCATGCCCTGTCCGCGCCGGCCGAGAGGACAGCCCTCGAAGTCCTGGCGGCGAACGGTGTGGAAACGATCATTCAGAGTAAGGACGGTTTCACTCCCACCCCCGTTATCTCCCACGCAATTCTCTCGTATAACCGGGGGAGATCCCTGGGATTCGCCGATGGCGTCGTGGTTACGCCTTCCCATAATCCGCCCGAGGATGGAGGCTTCAAGTATAATCCGCCCAACGGCGGTCCCGCCGATACGAAAGTGACGCGGTGGATACAGGATCGGGCGAACGACCTTTTGAAAGGCGGCAACCGGGAGATCAGGAGGATGGGGTATGAATCCGCCCTGAGGCACGGCACGACGCACTCCATTGACTTTGTGGCGCCCTACGTTGAAGATCTCGCAAACGTGATCGATATGGAATGCATCCGGTCCGCCGGAGTCACACTGGGGGTCGATCCCCTGGGAGGTGCTTCGGTACATTACTGGGAACCGATCAGGGAGTTATACGGTCTTGACATGACCATCGTCAACGATGTTGTGGACCCGAGGTTCGCTTTCATGACCGTCGATCATGACGGCAAGATCAGGATGGATTGTTCCAGCCCCTATGCGATGGCGGGACTGGTGGCGTTGAAAGACCGTTTTCAGATCGCCTTTGCCAACGACACTGATGCGGACCGTCACGGCATCGTCACCCGGTCCATGGGGCTTCTGAATCCCAACCATTACCTCGCCGCAGCCATCCACTATCTCCTGACACACCGTCCCGGGTGGCCGAAGAACGCTGCCGTGGGCAAGACCCTTGTAAGTTCAAGCCTCATAGACCGGGTCGTCGGGGACCTGGACCGGACCCTCCTGGAAGTGCCGGTCGGCTTCAAATGGTTTGTCGACGGTCTGTTCGACGGGTCCTGTTGCTTTGGGGGCGAGGAAAGCGCCGGTGCAAGTTTCTTGAGACAGGACGGCACCGTGTGGACGACGGACAAGGACGGCATTATCATGGACCTTCTCGCTGCCGAGATCACCGCCCGGATGGGTGAGGACCCGGGAGAACTCTACCGTAAGCTTTCAGGACGTCTGGGTACACCCCTTTACAGAAGAGTCGACGTACCGGCGACACCAGCCGAAAAGGGCGCAATAGGGAGCTTGTCTCCCGAAGCTATCAGGGAGGAGAAACTGGCAGGGGAACCGATAACCGCCAGGCTGACCACCGCACCGGGCAACAAGGCACCCATAGGCGGTTTGAAGGTCGCGGCCAGAAATGGTTGGTTTGCGGTGCGGCCGTCGGGGACGGAAGACATCTATAAGATCTATGCGGAAAGTTTTGTGGATGGGCAACACCTCGATACCATCCTGACCGAGGCGCGGCAAATAGTGAAAAACGCTCTCAGCTCCGGCGGAAAGCCTTGACCCGGGCCGGACGCTGCATTCTGCATTCCTGAAATACTTGTATCACGGCTGCTTTCCCGCCGGAGCGAAATCGCCTGATTGCTCTTAAGGGCGCGGAGAAATGCCCGACAAAGAGTTGTACTGCATCCGTACCGACAGGCAGGTTGCAGAGTACTTTAAACCATTTTATAAAGGGAGGAGTCCTACATGAAAAAAGCATTATCGTTGGTATTAGCGTCATTCATGGTGATTTTGCTCGTGACCTTTGCGTTCGCACAGGAAAAGAAGGCGGCGAAAAAAGCCGGCGAGAAGCCGGGTGGTGTGATGGTTGAGGTGGTCACGGTGACGGCTGGGGTGGATGCCGTAGATGCAGCGAACCGGACGGTGACGCTCAAGATGCCTGACGGGACATCGCGTACCATCAAGGCCGGCCCGGAAGTAAAGAACTTCGATCAGATAAAGGTTGGAGACAAGGTCAAGACAAGATTCTACGAGTCCGTTGCCATCTTTGTGGCAAAGACGGGAGAAAAACCTTCCGCTTCAGAAACGCGGACGGTGGAAGTTGCGCCGAAGGGGGCGAAACCCGGAGTCGTTGCAGTGGACACCATGGAGATGACGGCGAAAGTTGAAGGCATAGATTACAAGAAACGTACCGTGACCCTCAAAGGGCCTGAAGGCAACGTGAAGACTTTTACCGTCGATAAGGCGGTAAAGAATTTCAAGAACATCAAGAAAGGTGACGATGTGGTCCTCAGGGTCACCGAGGCCGTGGCGATCACGGTGGAAGCATCGGCCAACTAGGCCAGGAAGTATAAATGACGATCAGGGGCCGGCTTAAGACGGGTGCACCGCAGCCGGCCCCTTACTTCTCACGGGTTCTTTTTAGTTTGTGATGTCTTCCCAATAATGATATTAAGAGGATGATGTGGCCGAACGTTCGATCTCTCCTTAAAAAAGGCGCCTTATCCGTATTCATTCTTGCCCTTTTCGTCCTGCTTGGGTGTGCCACGCCGGTTGGAGTCAGTTACCTGGACCGGCAGGAATCTCACCGGAAGCTCACTGCCAATGTTCTTACCGGTTCAACTCTCAGCGCCCCGACCATGCAGATCCTGAACCGTACCGGCCTCGTGGGGAAATTCAAAAGCCAGCCGGCCGAGGTCATCGCCACCATACACAGGGGTGTTCCCACCGAAGATGAGACGGACCGCTTTTTTGCCCTGGCGGAGCTTTCTTTTCTCTATGCCTGGCAAAGTGGTGACCGGTCCTATTATCTTGCCTCGGCCATGTATGCATATGCGCTCCTCTTTCCCGGGGGAGGCGCGAATGCCCCTGAAGCCTTCGATCCCCGATTTCGAACCGCGGTGGATATTTACAACCTGGGTATAGCCGAAGGTTTCACCTCGCCCGACGGGACCACCATCGACCTGAAAGAGGGGACGTACCGGCTGCCGTTCGGAGAGCTTGTCATTTCAGCCGATCCTGATTCGTTCCGGTGGAGCTCGTATCGCCTCGTCAGGTTTGCCGACGTGTCCAGAGTTTCCCTCAGGGGGCTGCGTAACGAGTATCGCTGGCCGGGGATAGGGGCAGCGCTTGTTGCCTCCACCGAATACCTCCCCGGTGTCGCCGACCCGGTTTCAGCGAAGGTCCCGCCGGGCGTGAAGGTGCCCGTCACCGCATTCGTGCGGGTGCGTGACCCCGAGGCGGGTCTGAGGACCGGAAAGCTTAAGGGAAGGCTCGAGTTGTATACCACGGACAGCGCCACCACGGTAACAATCGGGGGCCGCACAGTGCCTCTCGAATTCGATCTTTCCTCGGCGCTGGCTTCTACCCTTGAAGGTTCAAAGGTTTACTCGATGGAGACGAAAGGGTTCTTTTCAGGCAATTTGGTGCTCTTCAAGGACGAGAAACGGTTCAAGGAGAGCATCTTTTTCATGAGCCCCTACAGGCAGGGACGTATTCCCGTCGTTATGATCCACGGAACGGCCTCGAGCTCCGCCCGCTGGGCGCAGATGCTGAACGAGCTGCAGAATGACCGGCGGCTCTGGGGCCGCTACCAGTTCTGGGCTTTTACGTACAATACGGGCAACCCTATTCTTTATTCGGGAGGGCTCCTGACCGAGGGCCTGAAGGAGATTGTTCGCGGTCTCGACCCCGATGGCGCAGACCCGGCGCTCAAGAACATGGTCATCATAGGCCACAGTCAGGGCGGGATGCTGACGAGACTTACGGCCATAGACAGCGGGACACGTTTCTGGGACAGTGGATCGAAAGTTCCTTTTGACAGGATCGATGTTTCGCCCGATACAAGGGAAATGCTCAGGAAAAGCTTCTTCTACACACCGCTTCCCTTCGTCAAGCGCGTTGTGTTCATTTCGACGCCTCACCGGGGAAGCTACGTTGCCGGGGGTTGGATAGGGAGATTCGCCGGGAGGTTCGTGTCCCTGCCCTTTCGTATGCTCGATGTCATGAAAGAAGTGGTTTCCCTGAATCCGAAAGCCGTTGACCTCAAGTCCCTGAAGGCCATCCCGAGGAGCACCGAGAACATGGATCCCAACAGTCAGTTCGTTAAGACGTTTTCATCGATTCCCATCGCGCCGGGGATACCCGCGCATTCGATCATCTCCGTGGAAAACTTGAGCGCGCCGAAGGAAAAATGGACGGACGGGGTAGTGAAATACGAAAGTGCCCATATCGACGATGCCGCATCGGAACTCATCGTCCATTCCGGCCACTCCACCCAGTCCGAACCTCGTACGATAGAAGAGGTACGCCGGATTCTCCTTCTCCATGTCGGTATTCAGTAACCTTTACCCCGCCTTTATTCTCTTTTTTACCTTCTTCCAACTCTCCGTCGTCAGGAAGCTCTCATCCATATTGCCGACCATCCGCGTGAACTTGCTGAAGGGTGCCGCGAATGTGAGCGTGCCTGCGGGCACGCATGGGCGGGCCGAGACGTCGAACATGCCCAGGACACACCGTGGGCGGCCCGAATCGTTTTCAAGATAGGGGTAGGTGATGATGGTGGAGCAGCCTGCGCCGAAGGGAGAGAAAACGCCGTTCTGTTCGCTCTCGTCGAAGTTTGCCAGGGTGAAGAGTCCCGACACCACATCCGGTGAGGCGAAAAAGATGACCGCGGCGGGATTGTCACGCTCATCGATCATGTCCCAGCGTTTGAAGATAATGTAGCGGGCGGGTGCGCTGAATTTGGGCATGTTCTTCATTATTTCACCGACGAGTTCCGGTGATTTTTTATACCGTTCACCCTCCATTTCGCCCGGTATCCCGTAGGAGAGAAAATACTCGAAATTAGGGCGCAGGACCTCGCTGAATCCGAGGTACTTTTTGCCGCCGCCGCAGCCGATTGAGTCGACGTCGAAGGCGAGTGATCGCCCGCGTGTTGCCCGTGCGATATCGGCGATAACGCACCGGTGTTCTTCCAGGCTCTTCGGCCCCTTCACCTTTGTCGCCCCGCTTTCATCGTCGCCGTAGAAGAAGATTATCGGAAGCGGTGCTCCGGGGAAGTATTTCTCCCACTTCTGGATGAATCGTTCCTTAAGCTGCATATCCATGAATGTCCTCCTTGTTACCGGTCCCATGCGTACTCAATATCTGCGGAACCCTTTATTTCTTGTCCTTCTTCCAGACTTTATCACGTTTCTTCCCGTGTCCAAACTCTTTCTTGACAACAAGCATACACTTATCTAATATGTGACAGACATTTTCGAGTAGCCTTTACTGCTCAAAAAAATCCTACACCTCGAGAGAAGTACGTACGCATGAAACGATGCATATTTTGTGCAGTTATAGCAGG
This sequence comes from Deltaproteobacteria bacterium UBA5205, assembly GCA_002412715.1. GTDB lineage: Bacteria > Desulfobacterota > Syntrophorhabdia > Syntrophorhabdales > Syntrophorhabdaceae > Delta-02. The sequence goes on along the minus strand of DHVP01000017.1, from coordinate 78,262 downwards.
CTTTCTATTGTGGGGGGGTGCGCTTCTCGGTCAGGAGGCGCCCATCGCGCCGGGCGACCCGTTGGATCTCGACAAGGCCATAGAGATCGGTCTTAAGATGAACCCGTCCGTAATGGGCTACCAGTACGCCATGAAGGCGCGCGAAGCGCAGGTTGGCCAGGCGCGGGCCGACTACTTCCCCAAGCTTGACGGCTCAGCGGGCTTTACCCGCAACTTCGAGGCGAAGAACACCCACGATCCTTATTACACGGCGCTGCTCGATCAGTACAATCAGAATGTGGCCAGCGTTACCCTTCAGCAGATGCTTTTCGATTTCTGGAGGACCCCGACCAGCGTGAACGTGAGCAAGTACAACCTCGAGTCGTCGCGCCGGGACATCGACACCGGCATCAATACGGTCGCAAACACGGTGAAGTCTTCCTACTACGGAGTCCTGAAGGCGAGAAGATCCCGCGAGGTCAACCTCGAGGTCGTCGACCAGTATGCAAAGCATTTCCGGATCGCGGTGATCTTTTTCGAGGGCGGGAAGAAACCGAAATACGACGTCACCAAGGCCGAGCTCGACCTGTCGAACGCAAAGCTCAATCTCATCAACGCCGAGAACGATCTCAAGGTCGCATGGGTGACCTTCAATAACGCCATGGGTATTGACAGTGACGCCGAATACGCCATTCATGATAACCTCGCCTTCGAGAAATATGAGATTGCCCTTGCAGATGCATTGAAAGCGGCCCATGAGACAAGGCCGGACCTCAAGTCCCTGGAGGCCCAGAGGCAGTCCGCCGAAAAGGCCGTCGCCCGTGCAAAACAGGAATATTATCCCCGGCTCAACGGCAGCGCTCAGTATAATTTCGGCGGAAGCCAGTACCCGATCGGGCAGGGGTGGTATGCCGGAGTCGCGTTATCGGTCAACCTTTTTGACGGGTTGTCGACGACGAACAAGGTGGCCGAGGCACAGGCGAACAAGCAGTCGGTGGACGCGAAGATCAGCGCCATGAAACTGCAGATATTGCTGGACGTCAAGCAGGCGTGGCTGGGTCTTTTAAAGGCGAGGCAGACGATAGACACGACAAACGTACAGATCAGGCAGGCCACCGAGAACCTGGAGATTGCGAACCTGCGGTATGACGCCGGTCTCGCGACTCCTCTCGAGGTTACCGATGCGACCGTCACTTACAGCCAGGCGAAGCTGGCCAACATAAACGCCCTCTTCGATTACAAGGTTGCGCGGGCCAATATGGAAAAGGCAATGGGGAGCAGATAATGGAACTGTCCGGGGGAAAGGAAGCCATCAGGAAAGTCTCGGCAATGCCCGGGAAGAAAAAGATCTTCTGGGCAGGCGTCATCGTGCTGTGCATCATTATCGTCATTGTATACGTGGTTACCAGGAAGGAGCCCGCCCCTGTACAGGAACGTGTTCCCGTAACCGCTGCAAAGGCGGTTGTGAAGGACATGCCGGTAGAGCTCAGGGAGATAGGCACCATTGAAGGCTATCGCAGCGTTCCTATCTATGCCCAGATCACGGGACAGCTTGTAAAGATACATTTCAAGGAAGGCCAGGATGTCAAAAAAGGCCAGCCTCTTTTTACCATAGATCCCACCCAGTACCAGGCAAAGGTCCGTCAGGCGGAGGCAAGGCTCGCGCAGGACACGGCGCAGATGAAATTCTCCATAGACGAGGCAAAGCGATACAAATATCTTTATGACAAAGGCGCCGTTGCCCTTTCCGATTACGAGAACAAACAGTCGATCGCAGACGCGCAGGGCTCACTTGTTCTGGCTGACAAGGCGCAGGTGCAGGATGCCCGCCTCGATCTGGCCCACTGCTTCATATCAGCCCCTTTCGACGGCCGCATGGGTGCCTACGCCGTTTTCGAGGGCAGGATGATCAAGGACGTGGACACCCAGCTTGCGACGGTCAACCAGATCACCCCCGTCTATGCGACATTCTCTGTGCCCGAAAAGAACCTTCCGGACATCAGGAAGTATTCCGCCGCGGGGAAGCTCAAAACGAGGGCGATCATTGCCGGATACACCGGGCAGGCGCCTGAAGGCGAGCTTACCTTCATGGATAACACCGTCAATACCCAGACGGGCATGATACTCCTCAAGGCCACCTTTCCTAATGCGGACCGGTTCCTCTGGCCGGGACAGTTTGTCAACGTCATCCTTACCCTTAGTACGGAAAAGGACGCCGTCGTCGTACCTGAAAGGGCGATACAGCTCAGCCAGACGGGGAAATATGCCTTTGTGGTGAAGACCGGCAATACAGTCGAATACCGGGTCGTGACGACGGACAGGACCGTAGACGGCCTTACTGTGGTGAGAAAGGGTATCAGTGCCGGTGAAACGGTCGTCACCGACGGCCATTTCAAACTGAGGGACGGCTTCCCTGTCGAGATTCGCGATTCCCTGGCATCGGGGCAGGGAAATGGCGGGGGAAACGGCAAGCCCGGCCAGGGTAACATGAAAGAGGGTGCCCCGGCAAAACCGGCGGCAACAAAGACGGACGCACAGGCGCCCGGGGCCGAAGCTCCCGCGGGAACTAAAAAGTGAACATCTCCAGCATATGGATCAAAAGGCCCATCATGACCATACTGGTCATGTTCGGCATTCTCTTTTTCGGCGTAAACAGCTATATCGATCTTCCCATCAATAACCTGCCGGCGGTCGATTTTCCCACGATTCAAGTCACCGCCGCTCTTCCCGGCGCAAGCCCGGAAACGATCGCGTCCAATGTGGCGAAGCCTCTTGAGAAGCAGTTTTCGACCATACAGGGCCTCTCGTCCATGTCGTCCCAGAGCTACACGGGGTCGACGACGATCATTCTCCAGTTCACCCTGGACCGCAACATCGATGCCTGTGCCCAGGACGTCAACGCCAAGATCGCCGCCGCCGCAGGGGACCTGCCCAGCAATATGCCGAGCCCTCCTACCTACGACAAGGTCAACCCGTCGGATCAGCCGATCCTGTATTTCGCCCTTAGCTCCGAGGCCATGCCGCTAATCCAGCTCAATGATTACGCGGAGAACTACCTCGCACAAAATTTCAGCATGGTCAACGGTGTTTCGCAGGTGATCGTCTACGGGCAGAAGTTCGCGGCGCGCATCCAGGTGAACCCGAAGCTTCTGGCGAAGCAGGGCATCGGCATCGACGATGTGGAGCGGGCGGTCCAGACGGCGAACGTGAACCTTCCCGGAGGGACTCTGGACGGTACCTACCAGGCCTTCACCATCGATTCCAACGGACAACTCCAGGTCGGCGAGGCCTATAAAGAGGTTATCGTAGCGTATAGGGACGGCGCGCCCGTTCGTATAAAGGACGTGGGTGATGCGATAAGCGGCGTCGAAAAGGACAAGCAGATGGCTTCCTGGTACTCGACACGCCAGAAAACGGATCGCGCAATCGTCCTTGCCGTCAAGAAGCAGCCGGGGTCCAATACGGTCCTTGTCTCGGAAGGCGTAAAGAAACTTGTGCCGCGGCTCAAATCCATGGTGCCGGAATCGGTGGAATGGCACCTGCTCTATGACGCCTCCGATTATATCGAAGAGTCGATACAGGACGTGCAGTTCACCCTTGTTCTGACCATCATCATCGTTCTTTTCGTCGTTTTCATCTTCCTGCGCTCTTTCAGGTCGACGCTTATACCCAATGTGGCAGTGCCGTTGTCCATTATCGGCACCTTTGCCGTCATGAGCGTTCTGAATTTCAGTCTCAATAACCTTTCGATGATGGCGCTGGTCCTGTGCGTGGGCCTTGTCGTCGACGACGCCATCGTCGTCCTCGAAAACATCGTGCGGCGCATGGAGATGGGGGAAAACGCCGTCGATGCATCCTACAAGGGGTCCCAGGAGATAGGATTCACCATTATGTCCATGACCCTCTCCCTGGTTGTCGTCTTCATCCCCATCCTTTTTATGCCGGGCATCGTGGGCAAACTGTTCCACGAATTCGCCGTCTGTATCGCCGCGGCGATCCTCATCTCCGGTTTCATCTCCGTAACCCTGACCCCCATGATGTGCAGCCGCGTGCTGAAGGGTTTCCATGAAAAGAAAGAGGGCAGGTTCTATACCCTGACAGAGCGGGGGTTCGAGGCGATGATCGGTTTTTACGGCCGTACGCTCCGGTGGGTCCTTAGCCATCGCAGGCTTGCCCTTGTCGTGACCGCCATCGTCCTTGTCGTCTCCGGCTTTCTTTTCATGAAGATACCCAAGGGATTTCTCCCCACCCAGGACCAGAACTTCATGACGGCCTGGATCCAGGCCGCCGACAAGATATCTTACGACGACATGATAGCTCACCAGCGTGAGGTGAATGAGATCGTCAAGGCCGAACCTGACGTGAAAGACTTCGTGTCTATCGCCAGCATAAACTCGTACAACAGCGGCGTCATCTTTGTAATGCTCAAGAACCAGAAGGACCGCAAGCGCACCGTGGATCAAATTGTCTCCGACATGAGGCCAAAGCTCAACAGCGTCCCGGGTATACTCGTCTTCCCGCAGAACCCCCCTCCCATTCAGATCGGTGCGGGAAACGCCCTTGCGGAATACCAGTTCACTCTTCAGGGGTCCGACCTGACAGAGCTTTACAAATATGCGGGGATATTCGAAGAAAAGATGGGGAAGCTCAAGGGGTTGACCGATGTCAACTCCGACGTCAAGCTGAACCTGCCGAAGCTTTTTATCAATGTGGACCGTGACAAGGCGTCCGCCCTGGGTTTAAGCCTGGACCAGATCCAGAATGCCTTCTTCTCCGCATACGCATCCAGGAAGGTGTCGACCATCTACGGCAAGCTGAACCAGTATGCCGTCATCCTCGAGGTTCAGCCGCAGTTCAAGTCCGACCCCGGGGCGCTGTCCTATCTCTACGTGAAATCCACTGCGAATAAACTCGTCCCTATCGGCACGGTGTCCACCATCGAAGAGACCCTCGGCCCCGTCAACGTAAACCATACGGGACAGCTCAACTCGGCGACCATCGCCTTTAATCTCATGCCGGGCCATTCCGTCGGCGAGGCGGTGAGCGACACGAACAGGATAGCAAAGGACGTAAACCTTCCGCAGTCCATCGTCACCGGATTCCAGGGATCGGCCCAGGAATTCCAGAAGTCCTTTTCCGGGATGGGCTTTCTCCTTTTTGTCACGGTGCTCGTGATCTACATGGTCCTCGGCATACTCTACGAGAGTTTCATCCACCCCATTACAATCCTCACGGCCCTGCCGCTCGCCGCCTGCGGGGCCTTGCTCACGCTCTGGGTTTTTGGTATGGAACTCGACATGTACGGTATGGTAGGTATAATAATGCTCATCGGTATAGCAAAGAAGAACGGTATCATGATGGTCGACTTTGCCCTTGAAGAAGAACGAAGCCGCGGGCTCAGCTCGGAAGAATCGATCTACCAGGCGTGCCTCATACGGTTTCGCCCTATTATGATGACAACGATGGCAGCCCTTTTCGGGACCCTGCCCATCGCGCTCGGAATCGGTGCCGGCGGCGACGCGCGCCAGCCCATGGGGGTCGCGGTTGTTGGCGGGCTCTTCCTTTCTCAGATCATGACCCTCTATATCACACCCGTTTTCTATGTCTATTTTGACGAACTCAATCACTGGCTCACCAGCCGGTCCAGAAAGAAAGAAGAAAAAATCTAAAGGAGTCTCTCATGTCGCAGGTCTATAAAGGTGTTCATTTCATTGCCGGGCAGGATGAGTTTATCCCCGATTCACATGTCTACGTGATCGGAGCCCCCGGGTCGAAGGATCTGTCCATCGTGGATGCCGGTCTTACGGGAAAGGGAGGCTATAAAGCGGAATCGATCAGAAAACTTGGCATCGAACCGGCTGATGTGAAAAGGATCATCATGACCCACACGCACCTCGATCACATAGGGTGCCTTGCCGAGATTCAGACAGCTTTCCCCGCAGCTGAACTCTGGGTCCACAGGCTGGAAGCGGACCTTCTCGAAAAGGGGGATGACCGTGCCGTATACGGTATGGATATGTTCAAGAGCATGTGCCAGAGTCAATTCGGGCTTGCCCCGGACGCCTTCAAATTCAAGGTGGACCGCAAGCTGGAAGGCGGGGAGACCCTTGAGATCGGCGATATGGTCTGGGACGTGATACACATACCCGGCCACTCCATGGGAGGCATAGCGCTCTACGAGCCCGTCGGTAAGATACTTATTCCCGGGGACGTCGTATATGCCGATTACGCTATCGGGCGCTTCGATCTTTTCGGGGCCGACGCTGCCCGCCTGAAGGATTCTCTCATCCGGCTCGGCCAGCTCGATGTGGATATACTTCTGCCGGGTCACAACCAGATACTCAAAGGCGTGCCCGCGGGCTATATAAAGAAGACCACGAAGATGTGGGAACCCTATCTGGTGTAGAGAAAGTGAAGAGTGAAGAGTAAGGAGTGAAGAGTCTTCTTCACTCCTTACTATGCTTTATTCTCGTAGACGTTTACCTTGATCTTTTCGTCTTCTTCAAAAAAAATGGCACTGTGGTATTCGGTTGTGCAGTCGAAGACTAGTCTGCCTATTGTCACCCGGACGTTGGGATAGCAGGTTCCCCTCACCCGGACGGTCGGTCGCACGGCTCGTGTCATCGTCGACTCAAGCATTTCGATCTCTTCGTTGAGCTCTTCCCGGCGGTGCCCCAGTTCCTCCGAGGTCGCGAGAAGCCTGCGGTATAGTGTTTCTTTCTCGTCGGAAAGAGGGCAGGCCTGGCTCATTCCTTCCAGCGTGCGGATATGCTTGGCGATCTCTTCGAGGGTATGTTCGATCTTCAGGGCCGCTTCTTTCGCATTCTTAAGGCGGGCCATTGTTCTGGGATCGTATCCCACTGAAACCTGTGTTTTACCCGCAATATCCGATCCGAGGATATTCATGGCCGCGAGGTTTTGAGCACCAAGTTTGCTGCCGATAACCCGCCCCTTGCCCAGGACGACGTCGATCGAATCGCCCGCGGACAACTCGGAATTGAGGGCGTCTCCAACAACGATGTTCCGGCCGGCCTCTATAGAGCAGTTTTCCACGAACAGCGCTGAAAAATCCCGGCCGGCCTTGATAATGCCTTTATCCGCGCCGAGTATACCGCCTTTGATGAAGACATCCATCCCTGCCTCGATGATGCAGTCTTCAACGACTCCGTTTATTTCGATGCTCTCGGTGGCCTTTATGGAAAAACCGGATACGACATTCCCGTCTATCTTGACGCTGCCTTTGAAATCGATATTGCCGACGGAATAATTGATGTCACCCTTTATGGTATAGACGGGTTCGACGAAAACAGCCCTTCCTTTCATGAAAGGCTGTCCCGCGATTGCAGCGGTAACTTCCATGGCATCGGGGGAGATGACGGAGTTTCTCCCGGCAGTGAATTTGATGTCCTTGCCGGGTTTTGTCGGTACCGTCTTTCCCGTGATCGTTATCCCCGGCTCGCCCGGGGTCGCGGGTATCTTTCTGGCCAGTACGTCTCCCTGGGCGACCGCGCAGATAAGCGTGAGTTCCCTGAAATCAACCTTTTGATGATCCGTTTCCTTCGGCTGCATTTTAAATTCCCGCGGGAACATACAGTCGATCCTGGCGTCGGTTCCATGCACAGGTTCTTTTGCCCTGGCGATGACGACGGGGTTGTCGTAGCTCTTTTCGGTCACCGCCAGGGCGATCCTCTCAAGGTCGATCCCGGAAACTATCCCTATCTCGTCGAGTCTGGCCTGCACGTCCGCGACGGTTGTTTCTTTACCGCCATACCCTCTCTTCAGGGTCAGGGAGGCGAACTGCTGCTTGCCGTCCACTGTGATCTCGAACGTAGAGTCTCTCGCAAAGGCGGCACGAAAGGGTTGGCCTGTGGTTTCTTTCGCGAGTTCCGTCTTTATCGCTTCTTCGTCGATCCAATAAGGGAGGTTCCGTTCTTTCAGTTTGTCGACGACTTCTTGTAGGGAGGGATAGGAAGATGTTTCGGCGATGGTGACGTATGCGCAGCTTTCCCCCTCATCCAGTTCAATTAGTATGGAATCCGGACAATCGGTGCGTGCGTTATTGTGATTGGACAATGATGACATTATTGCTGCACCCCCTGCAATAGGCTTATCGGATGATGACAACTTTTTCTTAAGGATATCGAATGGTTGTTATTAAGATGCAGTCCCCGGTTCTCCTTTGCCCGGGGAAGTAAGAGACTATCGATCGAGCATTTCCCTGCCAGGCGAGGGTTTATGCGGTGCTCCTCCCGATGGAAACAGGAAGTCTCCCGGAGTCCTTCGGGCCCGGGGAAAGATAAGGATTTTTATGTTGACTCCGGATGCGCTATCAATCATCATAGTAACTGATAATGAAGGATCATCGGGGCAAGGAAGGCAGTTCACGGGGGAAAGCGGCAGCTTTACTGCCGGCGTTGGCCCTCCTTCTGGTTGCCCTTGTCGTTGCCACGGCCCACGGAGAGTCTGCCCTTAAGAAGGTTTCCTTTATTCCCTTGTGGAGTCCGCAGGCGCAATTTGCCGGGTACTATGCGGCACAGGAGACGGGCATCTACAAGAAGTACGGGCTGGATGTTACGATCATTCAGGGCGGACCGCATAGGCCTTCGTCGGAACTCCTCGAGAAGGGCGAGGCCGACATCGGCAGCATCTGGCTTTCCACGGCGCTTCAGAAGCGCTCACGGGGTGTCAGGCTTGTCAATATCGCCCAGATAGTCCAGCGATCATCATTGATGCTCATAGCAAAAAAGGCGCGGGGTATCAGAAGGCCGGAAGATCTTGAAGGCAAGAAGGTCGGCCTGTGGGGAGACGATTTCCGTATCCAGCCGGAGGCCTTCTTTAAAAAATTCAAGGTCTCCGTAAAAGCCGTCCCTCAATCATACTCAGTAAACCTTTTTCTTCGCGACGGTGTCGATGCCGCCTCCGGGATGTGGTACAACGAGTACCACACGATCCTCAACGCCGGCATCAATGCCGATGAAATTACATCTTTCTTCTATAGTGACTACGGCCTTAATTTTCCCGAGGACGGGATCTATGTGATGGAAGAAACCCTGAAGAAAGACCCCGCCAAGGCGTGCGCCTTCGTCAAGGCCTCTATCGAAGGCTGGGCCTATGCCTTTGACCATCCCGACAAGGCCATCGACATCGTGCTGGCGCACATGAGAGTGGCCAATGTTCCGGCAAACAGAGTGCATCAGAAATGGATGCTTGAGAGGATGAAGGACATAATCATGCCGTCAGGCCAAACGGGCGGGACGCCGGGCCTTCTCAGGAAGGAAGACTATGAAAGGGTGGGCAAGGAGCTGAAGGCCGGCGGCCTCATCAGGGACATACCCGCTATCGATACGTTTGCCTTCGGATGTGAGGGACATGTTCAAAAATAAAGGCATCGCATTCAAACTGGTCCTGTTCTTCACACTGAGCAGCGCGCTGATCTTTGCCGCCATCTTCAGTTATAACTATCTCGTGTCACGCCGCATGATCGAGAAGGGCATCGAAGAGAATTCGGCGAACCTCATCACCACGACGACGAGCAGGATCGAGGTCCTTTTGACCTCAACACAAAAAGTGCCTCAAAACGCGGCATATCTGCTTGAAAATACGAACTACGATGAATCCGAGCTTTTCAAGGTCATCTACGCCATCGTCGAGAAAAACCCCGAGATATACGGCGCCGCCGTGGCTTTCGAACCCTATGCCTTCGACAAGAAGAAAAAATATTTCGCCCCCTACTTCTACAAGAACGGCGGCGGGATAAGCTTCAAATATCTCGACAGGTTCTACGATTATTTCCGCTGGGACTGGTATCAGATCCCGCGGGAGCTTGAACAGCCCCAATGGACGGAGCCCTATTTCGGCGAAGGCGGCGGAATCCTCATGTCTTCCTATGCCGTTCCTTTTTTCAGGGTTGTCGATGGGACAAGAAAATTGACGGGCGTCATCGTTGTCGATATCTCGCTGGACGAGCTCAGGGACATTGTATCCTCGATCAAGATCCTTAAATCCGGCTACGGGTTTCTCATATCGAAGAACGGAACATTTGTGACCCACCCGATCAAAGAATATATCATGAACGAGACGATCTTCTCCGTCGCGGAGGAGAGGAACGATGCCATGTTGCGGGAAGCCGGACGCAAGATGATACAAAGACAGACGGGTTTCTCGGCAAAATCCGTCAAAAGTGCGGTGACGGGCAAGTCCTGTATTATGACCTATGTACCCATCAAGTCAAACGGGTGGTCGCTGGGCGTTCTGTTTCCATACGATGAGCTGATGTCGGACATTACCAACCTCAATCATATAGTTATCGCCCTAGGCATCATCGGACTTGCGCTTCTCGCCCTGGCGGTGGTCTTTATCGCCCGTTCAATCACGAAACCACTTACGCAAATGGCCAATATCGCCGGACGGATCGGCAGGGGCGACCTCGAGGTGCAGGTACCCGACATACGAACGAGGGATGAGGTGGGGAAACTGGCCTCGGCCCTTGATTACATGAAGACGTCGCTGAAGGATTATATCAGGGAACTTACCGAGACGACGGCGTCCAGACAGCGCATGGAAAGTGAACTGAAGATAGCCCGCAACATTCAGATGGGCATTCTGCCGAAGACGTTTCCCCCTTTCCCGGAAAGGACGGATTTTGACATTCACGCTCTTACCCTTCCGGCCCGTGAGGTCGGCGGCGATTTCTATGATTTCTTTCTGATCGACAAGGATCACCTTTGTTTCGTCATAGGCGACGCCTCAGGCAAAGGCATTCCGGCGGCGCTCTTTATGGCATTCACGAAAACGCTCATCAAGGCAAAGGCCTCGGCTAACCTTGAGACGGGGGCCCTCATGGAACAGGTCAACGATGAGCTCGGCAAAGGGAACGACGCCGACATGTTCATCACCGTCTTTTGCGCCATTTTGAATACGGTGACGGGTGAGTTGCGTTATACGAATGGCGGACATAATCCTCCGATCGTCATGCGCAGTGGAGGCGACGAAAGCTATCTCGACGGCCCCGGAGAGCTTGTCGTGGGGATTATGGAAGGATCGCGGTATTCAACCAGAAGCCTTGTACTCAAACCCGGTGACGGATTGTTCCTGTATACCGACGGCGTCACCGAGGCGATGAATGAGGCGGACGAAATATTTTCTACCGATCACCTGCTGGATGTCCTTATTTCATGCAGGGATAAAACCGTGTCGGATATTACCGCCTGCGTGGGCGAAGCAATCAACGACTTCTGCAAAGACACACCCCAGTACGATGATATCACCATGATGGCCTTGAGATATGAGGGGAGAAGATAGGTTATAGGTAAGGTAATAGGTGATGGGCTTTTTCCCACATCTGTCCAAAATAAATTTTGAAGGGAAAACCCCGAACAGGTAAACTTAATTCGCGACAACCAAATAAACCTGAGGGGGTTCCCGTGAATAAGTTTAGCAGTATGTTCGGCCAGGTTCTACAAATATTCTCGAGAAAGGACTTTTTTTCGGCGGTAAAGGAGACCGGGGCGGAGAAAGGAGCAAAGGGCTTCTCCTCATGGGACCAGTTCGTCTCCATGATCTTCTGCCACCTGGGCCAGGCCCGCTCCCTGCGGGAGATATCAGGCGGTCTTGCAAGCTGCCTGGGCAAGCTCAAGCACCTTGGCATCAAGGATGCCCCGTCCCGCTCGACCCTCTCCTATGCGAACAGCAAAAGATCCTGGCAGCTCTATGAAGCGGTCTTTTACCAGCTTCTCCGGAAGGTGCAGGCGGTGGCCCCGGGGAAGAGGAAGTTCCGTTTCAAAAACAAGCTCTTCAGTCTCGACGCCAGCCTCATCGAGCTGTGTCTGTCCCTTTTCGACTGGGCCACGTACCATCAGACGAAAGGGGCCGTCAAGCTCCACCTGCTTCTTGATCATGACGGGTACTTCCCGGTCTTCGCCCGTATTACCGACGGGCTGACCCATGAGATGAAGGTGGCGAGGGACCTGTCCTTCCCGAAGGGATCGATCGTAGTGATAGACCGGGGATACGTGGGCTACGACCTCTTTGCCCGGTGGCTCAATGAAGGCGTTTTCTTTGTGAGCAGGCAGAGGAACACGCCAGCTACACGGTCATCGAGGAAAGGCCGGTTCCCAGGAACCGTTCTGTCCTTAAGGATCAGCTGATAACCCTCAATTATTATTACTCAAGGAAAGACTACCCCCATCCCTTACGCCGCATCGAGGTCTGGGATGACGAGAAAAAGGAAACCATCGTCTTTATAACCAACCATCTTCGCTTCGGTGCCACGACCATTGCATCTATTTACAAGGACCGCTGGCAGATCGAGATCTTCTTCAAGACGATAAAACAGAACCTGAAGATAAAGACCTTTGTGGGTACATCGGCGAATGCCGTCATGATCCAGATCTGGACAGCACTGATATCCATTCTCCTTCTCAAGTACCTGATGTTCCGTTCCCGGTTTAGCTGGTCAACCTCGAACCTTGTCGCTATGCTCCGTTATAACCTGTTCACCTACCGTGACCTGTGGGCATGGATCGACAGCCCCTATGAGGTGCCGCCTGTCGTACCGGTGGGTGAACAGCTCGCAATGGAGTTTTGATATGCTGGACAGCATAAAAATATATCGTGGCCGCAGGACAGGCCAACCTCGTTTTAAAACGGGGTATTCGCCTGTCCTAAATCGCTGTTTTATAAGGAATGCATTTTAAGAACTGGATTATTTTGGACAGCAGTGGGCTTTTTCCTATTACCCATTACCCACTGCTGTCCAAAATAATCCATTGCCCGGACTGCTTTCTTTATAAAGCAATGTTCAGGACAGGTAAATCCCGCATTTCAAAACCAGTTTGTCTTTATCTCGTTCAGTTCGTCATTCCGGCTTTCTCTATTCGTCATTCCGGCTCAGGCCGGAAACCAGGAAGAACTTTCATACAACGGGAAGCGCAGCATACAGTGTTTAAAGAGGACAGTTGGATGTCCCTTCGTATGGTGATTCCTTATCCATAGTCTCTCCTGGTTTCCGGCCTGCGCCGGAATGACGGAAGAAGAAGGGGGCGCAATGACGGAAGAAGAAGGGGGCGCAATGACGGAGGAAGCATATGGGAACTTTGCGATAGCCTGTGACCGTCCGGAAAAAGGTTGACCTCTACAGATAGGTTTTTACCTATGACCTATCACCCATTACCTATTACCTCTCCGTTCTGTGATTTCTATCATTGGTTATTAGTTGTTTTGTAGTTAGACTATGTTAAAAATATTCTTGCAATTTATTGGCAAGAAGTTACAATAATAAATCTAAATCACCAGGGAGAAGGGATGCGCGTTTATTTTTGGGGCACACGGGGGTCTTTGCCTGCGTCCATAACCGCGGAAACGGTTCGGGCAAAGATCATACGCGCGATCAAAGCGGCAAAGGCGCATAACTTCGATAATGACGGCGACATAGAAGATTTCATCGACAGGGAACTTCCATTCCCGGTCCGCAGTACTTACGGCAGCAACACGCCCTGCGTGGAGATCAAGAACGGCGAAGAATACGTTATCTGTGACGCCGGCACCGGGCTGAGGGATCTTGGCAACCACCATATGAAGCTCATAGAACAGGGGCTGCAGCGCAGAAACGGCTCGGTCTTCAATATCTTTGTCTCCCATTTCCATTGGGACCACGTCCAGGGTTTCCCCTTTTTCACCCCGGCCTATATACCGGGCAACAAAGTGAGAATATATGGTTTTCACAAGAACCTGAAGAATTTCTTCGTGAAGCAGCAGAACCAACCGTATTTCCCCGTTCCCCTTGCCAGTATGAGTGCAGACATTCAGTTTATCGTCCTTAAACCGGAGAAAACCTATGAGATCAGCGGTTTTGAGATTTCAGGAATAGAGCAGAAGCACCCGGGGATTTCTTATGGATTCCGGTTTCAGAAAGATGGCAGGACGCTGGTCTATTCCACGGATGCGGAACATAAAACAAGCTATGACAGCAGTGCGCGGGAAGAGAATTATCCTTTCCTGGATTTCTTCAAAGAAGCTGACCTGCTTATATTCGATGCCCAGTATGACTGGAACGAAGCGGTTCTTTCAAAGGACGATTGGGGCCATTCCAGTTATGTGGCGGCAGTCGAGCTTGCCGTAAAAGCGAAGGTAAAGCACCTGTGCCTCTTCCACAATGAACCCACCTACACCGACGAGCGTCTTGACGCCCTTCTCGAGGACACGAGAAACTACCTGAAGATTTACAACGATCACCAACCCCATCCCATGCAGATCGATCTCGCTTACGACGGATACGATATAAAAGTGTAGGAAGACAGGGACTAGTCTCTATTCTCCTTTTTCATCGTTATTGTCAGAATGTTCTTTTCGTCTTTTCTGATGTAGCCTACGCCGTCAGTCAATTCTCTTACGAGGAATATTCCCAAACCTCCTATCGGGCGGTCATCGATGCCTGCATCGGTATCGGGGTCATCTTTCTGAAGGGGGTTGAAGGGGGGGCCGTTGTCGATGATACTGATATGGAACTCCTTGTCCCTGTCGAGCGAACATGTTACAGTGATGAGACTGTGCGGGTCTTTGCAGGAATAATTGACGATGTTGACGATTGTCTCTTCCAGGGCCAATTCCATGGCGCCTATCTTGTGTTCACCGAAACCTGCCTGCCTGGCATGTCTGGTTACTTCGGCGATAAAGCCGGGCAGGGATTGCAACGCCGCCGGAAGTTCAATGCGGCAAATGGTGTCGGTCTGTCCTGCCATCATCCTCAGGGGGCGTCAAGCGCCTCGGCCTCCGAAGAGAAGATCTTGAAGATGGATTTGAATCCGGAGATCTGGAAGACTTCTTCGACAGGACCCTGAAGCCCCGTGAACATGATTTCCCCGGAAAGTGCCTTTAGTTTCTTCGCTGATGAGAGGATGCTCCGGAGCCCCGCGCTGCTGATGTAGCCCAGGCCGGACAGGTTGATAAGGATGCTCTTTTCTCCCGCGGCAATGAGTCCCTCGAGACTTTTTTCGAAATCCGGCGCGGTGATCGCATCTATCCTTCCCGAAACCGAAACTACTGCTGAATTTTTTTCTTTGCGGGTGGTAATCTCCATAAAACTCCTCGGTAGTTTTTAAGTTGAATTCTATACGATGGTAGATGAAAAAACAATATGTTCCTGAGAGTTTTCGACAACCGCCCGGGTTCGCGGGCAGACCCGGGCGGTGCATGATCGATCAAGATTTATCCATTCCTATTGGGATCGGCTTTCATAAGTGATCCTGTCCGGCTTTTCCTGTTGCAGCGCAGCCCGGGCTTTTTTCAACCCGGCATGTGCGTTTTCGTAGTACGTGGGTTTCAGGTCGATCGCTTTTTCAAAGAATTCGACTGACCTGGCATAGTCTTTTGTTTCCATGTAGAGGATACCCATATTATTGCAGGCGTTCGCCTCGTCGCCTGCTTTCCTGAAGGCTTCGTAGGCTTCAGGGGCCAGTCCCATTTTGAACAGGGCGAGTCCGAGCTTATTGTACGTCTCCGATCCGGCGGCTTTCAGACTGATGGCCTTGAGCAGGGCGCGGGCTGATTCCTGATACCGGCCCGTCATATAGAATGAGGTCCCGAGATTGTTGTATACGGCCGTCGCCTTCGGATTGATCGCTATGGCTTTCTCGTACGCCTCTATCGCCGGTCCGTGAAGCTTTTGCCGGTCGTATACCATGCCGAGAAGCGCATGTGCCTGCCACAGACCGGTATCGTTGTCGATCGCGGTGTTAAGCACCTTTTCAGCGTCCTCCAGACGATTGAGCTGCATGAGGGCGGTAGCCTTACCCTGGAGTGCTCCGGTATCCCCGGGAGACTTCTTCAGAATAGCGTCGAATTCCGAAATGGCTCCGGCTGACATTCCTCGTTTCAGCATGAGATATGCCAATTTTTGCCGCGTCCGTACACGGTTGGGATCGGCTTTCAGCGCTTTGCTGTACTCGAGAAAGGCCATGCCGGGATTTCCCGTCTTCAGATAGGTGTCTCCCATCCGTTCAAATGCTTCAGGGTCATTGGCCGGTGGCAGCTTCGCTTCGAGGTCGGTATCGTCAACCTCGTTTTTGAATTGCTGTTGTTCGACGATCCGCTGGTACTGCCTGTCAACGGCGGAGGTGCGGGAAGTCCCGCATCCTGAAACAAGCAAAAGTGCGACTATCATGACCACCGCAGATGAAGTGCCTGTGAACCACTTTCCCGTGAAATGCTCTCTCGTCAGAACCATTGTTCCCTCCCGGCCAGGTGATCCATGGGTACCGAATCCCCGGTGTGCCGTATTACAAGGAGTTCCCGAACGAACTTTGCTGATAGGTCGGCCGTTTCTTTTGGGGTTTTGCGGTCGAGGTCTTTGTTGCCGCCCGTCGGTGCCATCTTGAGAAAATCGAGTTCCAGCTTTGCGGCCTCGAGGGTGACCGGCTTGGCTGTTCGTGTCTTCGCCCGTGCTTTTTTGGCTTCCTTGATGGACCGCGCTATCTTCTCTACAAAGCGATTCTTCGCCCGGACCGGAGCCAGATCCTCTGACGAAATGTCCCCGGGGGCGGCGGCGAATGTTTCTACCTCCAGTCTGTCCAGTTGCTGCTGTATCTGTTCCAGCGATGGGGGTATCCCGTCAGTCGTCTGTGCCAGTTTGAGTTCGGTGATTGCCAGATCCTTCTCACCAAGCGCCGCATAGGCAATGGCAAGATTGTTATGCATTTGCTCGTTGTTCTCAGTGAGGGCGATGCCCTCCAGCAGAATCTTCACCGCCCCTTCGTAATCTCCCTTGAGAATAAGAGAATAGCCAAGATTATTGTATGCGTAATGCTCTCCTGGCGCGAGTCTCATGGCCGTCCGGTATGCCTCTGCGGCCTTGTCGAATTCTTTCAGATTATCGTAAGAGACGCCCATGCCATTGTACGCAAAGACGTACCCGGGGTCGATCATGACCGTTTTCGTGAATTCCTCAATGGCTTCCTGGTGCCTGCCCCGCAGCTGGTAATGGACAGCGAGGCGATAATGGGAATCGGGGTTGCCCCGTGCGGGTCTCACCTGCAGCATAAAGGCGGATGCCTGCGCGGCCGCTTTCTCATCCGACGCCGTCTCGTCTTTCGGTCCCCAGAACTTCAGGAAGCCGAGAAGACCTTTCGTTGAGGAACATCCTGTGGTCATACCGGCAAGAATTACGAAACATATAATGATACGTGCGACCAATTTCAAATCAATTTGTTTCATGTCGTCCTCCGCCTTTCGTGCTTCCCTCTTAGTGTGGCCATCCAGGACTTTTACCCTTTCCATACCCTGAATGCCTGGATGAGCGCCGGTCCCACGAGTACGAGGAAAAGGGAAGGGAAGATCAAAAATATCGTCGGAAAAAGAAGCTTGATCGACAGGGTTGCCGCCAGCTCTTCCACCTTCTGTATCCTTTTCGTCCTCATCGAGTCCGCCTGAACATGCATGGCCTGAGCGATATTGGTGCCGAATTTCTCGGTCTGGATGAGGAGCGTTGTAAAGCTTTGCACATCCTCGGAGTCGCATCTCATGGCAAGGTTCCTCAGGGCGTCCCGCCTGAGCTTGCCCGCCCTCAATTCAAGCATGAGGGTCTTGAGCTCTTCACTTAAGGCGAGGTGCCTGAGCTTCAATTCCTCGCCCACGCGGTTGATGGCAGAGTCAAGACCCATGCCTGCCTCGGCGCATATGACCATCAGGTCAAGGCCATCGGGGAAACCGCGGGAGATCTGGTCTTTCCTGCTCCTCATCCTCATTTTCAGCCACAGGTCGGGGAGATAAAACCCGACGAGGGCGAGAATTACCATAATGATTATGATCTGAAAAGGTAGAACTTTCCTGAAAAACGCGAAGTTGAAGAGTACGGACATAACCGGCAGGAGGATTGCACAGAAGACCTTTGTGCCGTAAAAGACCATGACGATGTTCCTGAACCTGCTTAAGCCTGCCTGCATGAGCCGGTGCCTGAGGCGTGTGATCTCCTCTTCCTGTTTGGGCCTGGCAAGGAACGCCAGACCCTTGATGAACTTTCCGAAAATCTGCCGGACCGTGTCGTTGAAGGTACTGCCGGTCTCACCCTCTTTGAGACCCTCTCTTTCTATCTTTCTGAGAACGTCGCGGCGGTTCTTCAGGGACGACGCATACAGGAAGATACCGAGGATGAAAAGAAGGGTCATACCGAAGACCAGGGCGG
The DNA here is from genome assembly GCA_002412715.1 of Deltaproteobacteria bacterium UBA5205. Classification (GTDB taxonomy): domain Bacteria; phylum Desulfobacterota; class Syntrophorhabdia; order Syntrophorhabdales; family Syntrophorhabdaceae; genus Delta-02. Next base: position 60,108 of record DHVP01000017.1, on the reverse strand, counting down.
GTATGAAATACGTTAGCGTTGTCATCGTGCTCCTCCTTTCAGACTCTGATGTTGACCATCTTCCTTATTACCGCCGCGCCGAGACCCATCATGCACAGCGCGATGATGATGAATACCTTGCCCATCGGGTCGTGCACCAGGCCCTGCAGATATTCTCCATTTATGAGGGTCAGGGCAAAAACCACTATGAACGGCAGCGCGAGGAGTATGATGGCGGAGAGTCTTCCCTCGGCGCTCAAGGCCTTTATCTTGCCCAGAAGTTTGAATCTCTCACGCATGAGACGTGCTATGTTCTCAAGTATGTCGGCAAGGTTGCCTCCGCTCTCCCTTTGTATGATCACAGAAACGGTGAAGAACTTGAGGTCAGGCGCGTCGACGCGCGCTGTCATGTTTTTAAGGGCCTGATCCACGGACGCGCCAAAGTTTATCTCGTTAATGACGTGCATGAACTCAGTACCTATCGGCTCATCGAACTCCTGTGCGACCATCTGGAGCCCGCCGGAGAATGCATGCCCGGCCCTCAGCGAACGGGCCATAAGGTCGAGTGCATCGGGGAGCTGCCTCTCAAATTTTGCTACGCGTTGCCGTTTTTTCAAAAGGAGGTAGAGAAATGGTGTGGTGGCGGCTGCCATGGCGAAGAGGACGGGCATGAGGTGTCCGCGGGTAATTGCGGAAAGGATGAGGTAAGAGGAGAAGGCGATAACACCGGATATAAGCAGGAATGCCGCAAGGGACAGCCGTGAATTTGCCTTTATCACAAGGTCGTCAAGCTGGTGCATGACCGGGATCTTCGAGAGCAGCGCGTGGACGTTGGTAATATCACTGAACGTCCGCCGTCTGATAAGATCGTTCGTCTGGTTCCGGAACCCGGTGACAGCGATCCGTTCGAGCCTTTTTCCCAGCACCCGTGACCCGGGATCCCATTTCGGCCGGAGGAGAAGCAGCATCCCTTCTATCACACATATGGCCGCTACAAAAAGTCCCGTTCCTATTATCCATTCCATGGCTTTCTCCTCTTTAAAGTTCCAGCTGTATGGGGGTGCGGAACATCTCGCTTGGAACCGGTATACCGCTTGCCTTGAACCTTTCCACGAATCGCGGGAGTACCCCGCCTATTCTGAAGCGGCCTTTCACCATACCGTCGTCGTGAACCCCGGTTTGTTCGAAGCTGAAGATCTCCTGCATGGTGATTATGTTCCCTTCCATGCCCGCGATCTCCTGGAGGGAAACGACCTTTCGTGTTCCGTCAAGGAGCCGCTGGAGGTGAAAGACAACATCGATCGCCGAGGAGATATACTGTCTGACCGCCTCATGAGAAATGTTGAGACCCGACATGGCTACGAGAGTTTCGAGACGCAGCAGGGCATCGCGGGGCGAGTTCGCGTGCACCGTGGTGAGGGAACCGTCGTGGCCTGTGTTCATGGCCTGCAGCATGTCGAGGACCTCGCCGCCCCTTACCTCGCCTACGATAATCCGGTCGGGTCTCATCCTGAGGCTGTTTCGTACGAGATCGCGCTGGGTTATCTCACCTTTTCCTTCGATATTGGGGGGCTTTGTCTCGAGGCGCACCACGTGATCCTGTTTGAGCTGCAGCTCGGCTGAATCCTCAATCGTCACTATCCGTTCATCCTCGGGGATGAACCGCGAAAAAACATTCAAAAGGGTTGTTTTCCCCGTGCCCGTGCCGCCCGAGATCAGGACGTTGAGTCTCGCCTGAACGATGCCCCTGATAAGTTCACCTATCTCCGGAGTGAGTGTTTTCAGAGCGATAAGGTCATCCATTTCCAACGGGTCAGCAGCGAAGCGCCGGATGGACAGGCTTGGGCCGTCAATTGCCAGAGGCGGCACTATCGCGTTGACGCGGGACCCGTCAGGAAGACGGGCATCCACCATGGGGCTTGATTCATCAACCCGGCGTCCGACGGCAGATACGATCCGGTCGATGATCTTCTTGAGATGAGCGTCGTCTTTGAAACGCACGGGGGTGATGTGGAGCTTGCCATATCGCTCCACGTAAACCTGCTTGTATGAGTTGACGAGGATGTCGGTAACGGTGGGGTCGCGCATCAGCGGTTCGATTGGTCCCAGCCCGAGCACCTCATCCTGCACCTCATTACAGAGGGCCTCCCGCTCATCGTAATTCATGGGGGTATTGAAACCGTCTTCGGCGAGAATAGTCTCGATGACGGCACGTATCTCCTGCTTCAGCCGATCTCTGCTGAGGGTGTCTACTAGAGAGAGATCAAGCATATCGAGAAGACGATCATGGATCTTGGTCCTCAGTTCATGGTATTCGTCGCTCATAGCGAATTCTTCTTTGTGTACCGCATACATTTCCATCGTCAGCTCCTCGGCATATAAATTTTCCGCATTGCATGCAACGCGGTTGTGATCATCCTTGCGTTATGGAAAAGACTCCAAACAAGCCTTTCTTTTTCTTGCCCTCCTCGTGGACGTTTACCCGTTGTCTCTGGAAGGCCGCTGCCATGTGAGAAATATGCCTGTTGATCTCGGAACCCGGGGCTATTTCCTGAAGCGTTTTACCCATGTTTATGGCGTTCATGGTATTCTGGAAGTCATTGGGAATGGTCCATGCGATTTTCTTTTTCGTGGTGCGCTCCGCATCTTCCACCGATATGTTCGCCGACCTCTTGTTGACCCTGTTGGCGACAATCGACACACGGTCGTCGGAGGGGTAACCGAGTGTCAAAAAGGTATCCCTCAGCCTTTTTATGTTTATGAGACAGGGGAGATTGAGAAGGGTGACGATAATCACCCTGTCGGCAAGTTTCATGATCGACCTCGACATCTCGCCGAGATCCTGCCCGCCGTCTATGATCACGTGATCGAACATCGTTCTCATGAGGTTGAGCAGTTTTGTAATGATGTCGGGACCTGAATCGAAACTTTCAAGGACACCGGCAGGGGAGGGGAGGACGTACAGACCGCTGGGATGCTTGTAGAGGGTTCCCATGAGAAAGGTGCTGTCGAGACGGAGGATGTTCCGGGCAATCTCCGCCCAGTCAAAGAGGGGAGACTCCATGTTCAGGAAGATGGGTATGTCGCCGAAAAGAAGGTTCATGTCCACGAGGGCAATCGTTTTCCCCGGTGCGAGAAGGCTTCTGGCCAGGTTCACCGCGACCGTCGTGGTCCCCACCCCGCCTTTGCTGCCGACAACGTGAATGATCGTGCCTTCCTTGAGGGGCTTTGTGTCCACTCCGGCGCTGTGAGAGGACCGGTTTGTCTGAAATGTGAGAAGTGCTTTTCGCACGTCATCGGGATTCAGGGGCAGCTGGAAAAACTCCCTGGGGCCGATCTTGAGAACCCGTATCAGGATGTCGGGGTCGGTCACGCCCGACACCAGAAAGAGATGACCCGCCTTTCCCGATGACATAACCCTTTTGATGAAGTCGAACTGTTTTTCCGTGTCCTTGTCCGTGATTTCGAAGATCAGCAGGTCGCGGGGAACCCCGTTTTCAGCTTCAACGGTGTAGCCGCCGGTGGTGGAAATAATTTTCTCGATCTCGGCAAGGGCTGTCCGGTCGTTAATCTTGAGTATCACCGTTTGTGTCGTCATGATGTCTTCCTGTCTCCCTTGTTTTTCCGTCGTGTCATCCTATTGCACGAGACCCGGGATGGATCCCATAGTACCGTAACTCCCTCCTCCGCCACGGCCCCACTGGACATTCTCACAGAGGACCTTTCCTTCGACCCGCGGGTTCGGGGAGCCGACCACATTCGTGATCACGATCGTGGTATAACCGGCGACCGTCAACGCCTGATTGGGGTTTGCGCAGGAGTCGGACTCATAGACGATAACCTTGGCAGTCCAGGTGTTTGAGTCCTCATCGAGATCCGTGACGCCGTCGTTTCTGACCTTCATAGCATCGAAGAGACTGATAAAGGGATAGTCGGGCGGGTTCATCAGTGCCGACAACGTTCCTCCCGTAAAATTGAACTCGGTCTGACCCGCGGTCGTGGGGGGAGCTTCGTAAGCGCCCGTAGGTATCCCGGGCATAATGACATCCTTTATGAATGACGCGCTCGATGGAGAATCTTCGTATGTATGGTAGCCGGCACACCCTTCGGACGTCGCACAGGGTTCCTTGTTGCAGGGCGGATAAAAGTTTATGCCGCTGTCGCAGAACGAGGGGTTTTGGAACCATCTCGTGGGGATGCCGATCGGGATGGGAAGTCCGCCGGGGCCGGAGGTACTTTCGCCCGTCAGCGCGGCGGTGGCTTGAGCGGATACGCCGACGCTGCCTACCCCGAATATACGGGCGAAAAATGTGGTAATCGGACCGTTGGCGGTGTCGTCTTTCCGTGCCTTTACGTATACGGCATTGGGGTGGCTCGTTGTGACCACGAATCGGGGATCGCGTGCCTGGTCCCACGTGCCGATTTGAATGTCCGCCGGATTGATGACTATATTGGTTCCAGCGGCGCGATTCTGCACCGCCACATCTATCGCGGCGTTCTGTATCATCGGGGTATCGCCTGTGACATCGTAGGATTGCTGTGCAGTGTAGGTCATCCCTTCGTATATATGCCCGAGCTGCCGGGTTGCCGCCAGGGCTGCCGCATCGGCGGTTCTCTGGAGCTCGGTCTTTCCCACCATCATGTCCCCCACGTCAACCGCCATGGANNCATGTACCCCACGTCAACCGCCATGGCTGCGATACCTATGAAGAATGTCATGGTCAGCGCAACAAAGATGGAGACCGCTCCTCTTTCGTCGCTAACCTTTGCGTGTCGAAGGTTCATGATGCCTCCCTCCTTGTAGTTCATTCGCATTTCATCACCGATGCTGTTTTAAGCGTGAGAGAGGGGCTGAGTCCCGGGACGAAGTTGGGGATTACGAGAAAGGTATAGGGATAGGTGACGGTGACGCTGAGGTTATCCGCAAAATTGCTGCAAATGGCCGGGACATCGACATTGGGTATCGGCTTTGCGGCGCCGAAGGTTACGAGGTGAGTGTCGGCATAGGCATGAACCGTATCGGCAATACCATCGATCCCATTGGAGTAGGGAACCCGGGGAGAGGCCTGGACTATGCCCCTGCGTGCCCCTTCTCTCGCCGCATTGGTGAGTACCTGCTGATTATACATGAGGAGGCCGAATTCGACGAGCCCGAATGTCAGCGCTAAAAGGATCGGCATGATCAGGGCCATTTCTATCGCTGCAGCGCCCTTTTGAGAAAAGAAGGTTTTCATGGAGGCCTCCTACTTTCCGCTCCCGGATACGCCGATTACGAGAGAGGGCATCGCCTGCGCGGGTTTTTCGAAGCCCTTGCGATAGGCGTCAAGAGCCTTTTGCGAGGCCTGTGCATCCATTCCTTCAACGGGTTGAAGGTTTTTTTCCGCATCAGGGTTGAGGGTCTGATTGAACCTGGCGAGTTTGTTTGAGGTGCCATAATCCGTCTCGACCCTGCTCGTTGTGCATCCAGCCGCAAAGACGGTGACCAGTGCAAGAAATACTAAACAGATATGTGTTCTCATTGGTGTGGCCTCCTCTATTGCTGTGGTGTGATATGTCCGAATTTGCCCTCGAGCTTTCCCCTGGGGGTTTCCGCCGGAGGTGAAGCCGGGCTCGACAGTCTGGGCTCACCCTTTCCCTCGACGGCCCCTAACAGGTAGAACTCGAAATCATCGGGTTCCACAAACTGGTCGGTCGGCAGGGTCTGTTTCTTCATATCCAGGGGTTTCACGAGGTGAGGCGTTACAATTACTATCAACTCCGTGTCGCGTTTCTGGTAAGAGCTGCTTCTGAAGAGAGCGCCAAGAACTGGTACGTCACCGAGGACAGGGAACTTTTTCACAACTTCTCTGGTGTCTTCCTTGAGAAGCCCGGCTATGGCAAAACTCTGCCCGTCCGCAAGCTCTACTGTTGTGGCGACACGTCGCGTGGTGATGCTCGGAATGATGAAACCCTGAAGGGCAACCCCGGTTGTAAAATCAAGGTCGGACACCTCGGGTGCCACCTGCATGCTAATCTTGCCGTTGCTGAGGACAACAGGGGTAAAGGCCAGGCCCACCCCGAAAGGTTTGTACTCTATCGTTATGACCGTGCCGCCACCGCTGCCCTGGGGCACGGGGATCGGGAATTCGCCTCCGGCGAGGAACCTGGCCTCCTTGCCGCTTAGTGTGATCAGCGTGGGCTCGGCCAGGACCTTGAGGAGTCCGTTCTCTTTCAGGGCATCGATGAAGACGGTCCAGCTGGCACCATCGCCGAGGAAGTTCAGGATCCCGTTGATATTATCCGATACGCCAAGGGCATTTCCGGGCCAGCCCTGGGTCGGAAGCCGGGTCAGGTTGTTGAGGAGGGAAAGACCGTATTGTTGGCCGCTGGCGCTCAGAAAGGAGAAATTGAAGCCAAGTCTCCGTGCCAGGGTGCGGGACATCTCCGAAACCCGGACCTCGAGCATGACCTGGTGCACACCCCCGATCTCGAGGAGGTTGATCAGCTTGGGTTTGCCGTCCTTGTCGACGGGTGCGTATGCCCTGGCAAGCTCCACGACCCGGGAGGCGGTGTCCGCGCTCGATATGGACCCGGAAAGAGTGAGATAGTCATGAGAGGAATTGACCAGGACTCCTTTCTCGCCAGGGAGCATCGTGTGGATCGTTTCCTTGAGCCGGTTCATGTCCGGTACGACCTCGACGTCGAGGACTCCCTTTACGGTGTCACCGGTCCCCCAGAGGGTGAGATTCGTCAATCCCGGAGCCTTTGCATTGATATAGATCTGCCGCGGGGAAAGGACCATCGCCTCGGCGATGGTAGGCTGGGCGATAGCCACCCGCTTCACAGGTTCCGGGCTCTCCACGATAAGTGACTTTCCCATGGTGATGGTTATCCTTTCCGACACCGTAGTTGCCATTTTCATGCGAGCAGGGCCCGCGGCGGATGAAAGGGCCGGCCAGCAGATGGAGAAGAGAATGCCCGCCAGAATGGATATACAACAAAGCTGTGTGTAAATTCTTGTATTCAGCATAGCTCTTACTCCCCCTTAATCGAATTTTACATTCGTTATCTTGCTTCCCTGGATAAGCTCGACGGAGAAAGAGCGCCGCTGGGAAGCGCCTGATACTTTCGGGACACTTTTGGCCGGTGACGGCTGCTGCGCGGCCCCTGATCTGTGAGACGCCAGGAGAACGGGAATGGTGGTCCCTTTCGTTGCGATCTCAGCGGTGTCGCTGTAGTTGCGCAGGGCAAGCTGCAGTTTTCCCTCTGTTGAAGCAAGGGCCAGTTTCTCCCCTTCATCGGGGGCTACTTCAAGGGTTATCACATCGACTGCCGAGGGTTTCTCCTGCTTCCCCGCCTTTTCCACTTCTGCCCCCGTGGCAAGAACCAGGATATTTTCAAGGACCGTCTTTGTTATGGCGGCCCTGTTTTCGCCGCGCTCCTGGAGCGTTACGAGTACGTCCACCCTGTTCCCGGGAAAGAGGAAACCCGAGACCCCGACCACCTTATCGACCTTGACCGCCATAGCACGCTTGTTGGGCTGCACTACCGCCGCCATGCCTCCGCTCTTCATCGACACGGGGGCGAGGCTGGATTCAAAGATGGGCTCGTTTGCCTTTACGGGATAAACGAGAACCCTGCCTTCCAGGGAGGACCCGCTGGTATGGTAACCGTCAGGGAGGCTTTTCTTCAGATAGGGCGCAGTCTTTATCGACGCCTTACCCAATACCGTGCCCCACTTCATATCCACGCCGGCAACGGCAACTTCCACAACCTCCTGGACCTTTACCTGTCTTAGTGCCTTGTTCTTCAGTACGTTATAGCTGACGATACTCACTATGAGGGCGATGAATATCCCTATGCCAAGAACGATTACCGGTGTTTTCTTCATGACGCCGCTCCGTTGTAAATAGATTTTGTTCCACTACATTTGCCTCGCACTGCATCATGGTATTCGTGCTCCAGCGCCGCGACCGGGACATCACATCATCCTTTGCGCCAGTACGGCCAGCGTACCGGCACCGATCGCAATACCATATCTCAGAGGAGTCGTCTTTCCCCCTTCCCCTATGTATGTAAGGTGTCCCGTCAACGCGAGACCCTTTGCCATGGCCCCATATCGCGCGAGGGCTTTTCGGTTACGTTTTAAAAAGGCAAGAAGAATAACGGCATACGCACCGCCCGCTATGGCCGTGAAGGCGGCGGCGAACAGAATGTCCCTGGGGCCGAGGAGCGCCCCCATGGCGGCCATCAGCTTTACATCGCCTGCTCCCATGCCTCCCTTGATGTAGAAAACGAGAAAAATGGAAAACCCGATCAGCAGGCCGCCCGCACTCAACGCGAGGCCCAAAAGGCCCGTTGTGAACGTATGGTAGACGACAGCCGTCGCCATGACCGGGAAAGTAAGCCAGTTCGGGATGCGGCTGAACCTTATATCGTATGTCACCGCAGTGGCAAGAACACAAATTGTAATCCAAAAGATAACGTTCATATGGATAACCTCAGGCAACAGGCCTTAAGTCAGTACAATCAATGAATACGCGTCCAAAAGGCTACAAGAAACAGCCCGATACAGTCTTGAACATGGTGAGCAGTCGTGGACCGATCAACAACAGTGAGGCCAGTATCGCCGTGACGACAACGGATCCAATCAATCCGTACTCCGTGGCGGTTATGCCCTCCTCTCCACGGATGATCCTCGATAAACGTTTTTTCGTCATTTGCGTCTCCCCCCTGNNCCTGTCTTTGGATGAGGCTTGAGGCCTGGCCCGAGTTTTCGGGCCAGGCCATGCCTCGCCATGCTGTTTGCCGAAGAGAGTACCCTTAAACCAGGGCACCGGCGATCCGGTTCCAGATATCGGTCAATCTCGGTCCCATAAGCACCAGGGCGCCAATAATGGCCAGACAGGTCACAACCGCGATCAGACTGTACTCCAGAGACGTTACGCCATCCTCATCCTTGAAAAACTTTCTAATCCTTTCCATTTCTGCATCCTCCTTGATGATATTTTGGTTAGTACCTGTGAGACATTTTCGGCATCTTGCATGATGCATGCCATGCAAATGATGGCGAATTGCATTGCATGTGACAAACAAAACGTCAGACTGTTCGAGTCCCACGTGCAGCGGCCTCTATAGCTGAAGTGCAGAGGTTCGAGGAGGTATTACGCGACACAAGACCGCAGGTGCGCCAAACGATCCTCCGGACGGGAACAAACGGGTTTCTCGTTCCCGCAGTCCCAAAAAACAGGACAGCCAGAACCAAAAAATGGGACAGATTCTGTGAAGGTGCACTGCGGAAGTCGGAACCTCTCCCGACAATGCCCGGGTTCTTCTCTTTGCCGGAATGACGAGGAGCAAACCGGTTGCTCGGGAAGAGGTCGACTTTACGGTGATCAATTGTGGGAAATGGGAAGATATTCAGGAAGCCGAACCGCAGAGGTCCGGCAGGTTTGAATTTTAGTTGGGGTGGGTGAAGGGTCTCGAACCCTCAGCCCCCAGGACCACAGCCTGATGCTCTAACCTTTGAGCTACACCCACCGTTGTGAATAATTAGTTAGCATAATTTGGGGGGAAAAGTCAATGAAAGGAGCAGGGATAAGGGTTCAGGGCTCTTCGGTGTCTGGTTCCTCTTCAGGGATTCTTTGCATGGAGAGGCTCGTTCTCCGGTAGAGCCCGGTGAAGTAGAAGGCGGAGAGGAGGAGAGCGTAGTAGGTGAGGACCGACGAGATGAGAAAACCGATCAGGTAGGGGATGTGCATGAAGAGAAGGGCTATATAGATTGCCACGATGGTCGCGGCGTAGCCGATTATGTATTCAACAAGAACCTCCCGGATACCCCGTAAGATCTGTTCGAATTCCAGGGCATCGCGGAAATCGGTCCGTTCCGCAAAGATGGTGAAGGCAAAGGGCAGGAAGAAGGAGCAGATGGGGAATATGACGAAGATGGCACCCTTGATCATGAGATGACCGAAAAAGGCCGTGAAACTGTTGAGCGTCGTCAGGAAAAAACCGCACGAAAACATGAAGAACGGTATGGCGTTGTAGAGGATGAAGACAAAAAGGAGTTTTAGCCCTTCTATCCAGGTTTCGTATTTCTCCTGCCAGGTGGCAATGCCCATACCCCCTACCAGGATGAGGCGGGAGGTACGGGACAGAAAACCGATGGAGAAGAAATTGAGCACGGGGATAAACAGGGCCAGACCCCCGTATATCCAACGGGCTATATAGCGCGAATTTATCGTAAACCTGATAAAGGGGATAAGATCCATCTTTTATTGTTTCCCTTTCGACATAAAATCCAGGAGCCCCTCCGGGGTGTAGCCCGTCATACCGCCGTCCATAACGATTGTCTCACCGTTTATGTACCGGGCATCATCCGATGCGAGGAACAGCACGGTGGAGACCAGTTCGTCGACGGTCCCCATTCTTCCCATGGGTGTTCTGCCCGAAAGGTAATTGACGAAGACCTCTTTTCTGATCAGCCCTTCATTCATGCCGCCTTTGATGAAACCCGGCGCAACGGCGCAAAGCGTGACGCCTGATTTCGACCATTCATACGCGAGCTGCCGCGTCATAATCATAAGCCCTGATTTGCCGATGGCGTAGGGGAGAAAACCCTTTTCCCCGAAGAGCGCAACCTGGGAGGCTATGCTGATGATCCTCCCCGATCCTTGCTGTATCATCCTTTTTCCAAAGACCTGCGTCGCGTAAAAGGTGCCCTTGAGGTTGACGTCGATAACCCTGTCGAAATCATCCTTTTTGATCTTCTCGGAAGGTGCAAGGGGATTGACGATGCCGGCGTTGTTGATGAGGATGTCCACCTTGCCCAGTGTCTCGTAGACCTTCGACGCCATTGCGTCCATTGCGCTGTAGTCGGCAATGTCCGCCTCGAAGGCAAGGACCTGCTGGCCTTTGAACTCTTCGGTGAATTGCTCCACCGCCTCTTTGTTGCGGCTGTTCACGGCTACCGACGCGCCCTGCGCCAGGAAGGCCTGCGCCATCGCCTTGCCGAGTCCTTTTGTTCCCCCGGTGATAAAAACGACCCTGCTTTCAAATCTCATAGCGTCCCTCCGTATACATTCTTAATACGTTCGTCGAAAAGCCCCATGAGGCTTTCGTTGTCTTTCATCTCAATGCCAAGGGCCTCTCTCCACACGTCGGCCCTTTCCATGCACAGGTAGACAAAAAGATTGCTGTCGATGCTTTTCAAAAGCCGGTAGAGCATCCTGTATATCCTGATGCGCTCGGTCTTGATGTAGCGGTACTTGCCGTCTTCGCCACGGATGAATTCTCCCGTCAGCAGGTATTTTCGCCTCCTCTCAAGGAGCAGCCCGTAAAGGGGGGGAGGGAAGCGAAGCGTGCCGAGACTGATCCAGATGATCTTTGCCGGATCGAGTATCCTTCCTATGTCCGCGATGAGGTAGCGATAGTCCTTCTCAAAGCCGTCATAGATCACGACGGGATCGAAGTGAAGGCCTACAAAACACCCCCTGTCCTGGGCAAGCCGGGCCGCCTTGAGGCGCTTACGAAGGGGGCTTGTCCGTGTTTCCTCCGCGTCGATAAATCTCTGCGGTGAAACGGAAAACGATATCACCGTGCAGGGATTGAGAAAGGGCTCAAGGTGCCTGAAATCAGCCCACTTGGACTTCAATTCCAGGATGGCCTTCTTCTTTCTTCCAAAATACTCTACAAGAAAACGGTTCAACCCGTAGCGCCGGTCTATGGCCAGGCTGTCCGAGAGCTCGCCCGTTCCAAAGCGAAGGATATGATCGCCGCAGCCGTCGATGATTTCATCGAGTTCGGCGATTATAGCGTCGGAATTGCGGGATATCCTGATGACGTCGTCTTTGAGGTAGGCCTTGAGTATGCAGTAGGAGCAGGAGAGAACGCAGCCCTCGACGAGATCGATTGTCTGGTATCCGCAGCAGATATGACGCTTTGTCCCCGGGCATTTTCGGACGACGCTGCCGTGCGTGTCAACGAATTCGACCTTTTGTAAGCTCAAGAATACTCCTCACGTAACCCTTCTCAGCCAGTTCCGAGATCCGGCCCAAGGTGGCGACTATGTCCTCTTCATCGCCTATTTTTACTATGATATCAATATACTCCTTTTCGAAGAAAGGGTCTACCCTAATGTCCATGCCCGGCGGCAGCGCCATAGCATCCCTGATGGCCTTCAATTTCCTGTGAAGACCGGACAGGATGGGATGGGTTCTTTCTTTCAGATGGGTACGCAGGGCGTCGGCGTTCGGAAGGGCCGGCATATCCCTTCCCGTTATGGTTCCCTTTCTGATCTTCAACAGATGAAGCATTTCAAGGATCTCACGGAGCGTACTTTCCGTCAGATGAAAACTTCCCAGGGAGGAAACGATCTTCTTCCGTTCCTTTTCTTCGAATCTGAGGAGTGAATCGATGTTCCTGAAAGAGACATTTTTGGTGAAGATGAAATCCCTGGCAGGCATATCGAGGCGTGCAATCGCCAGAAAACCTGACAGCACCTTTTCGTGGCGATTAAGGTTCAGGTTTTCCATGAGATCGAAGATATCTTCCCGGGGAAACCCGAAACTGACCATCTTGTCGAGAATGGCCGCTTTTTCGATGATATTGCAGCCCCGTGCCAGGTTGTCGTGAATGGCAATCAGGAGCGCGTTCCTTTCGTTCATATCAACGACGAGCGCCGGGACGGTCTTCATTCCCAGTGCTCGCGCGCAGTCGAGACGCCGCCATCCCGCAATCGGGACATAGGGCGTCCTGTCGAGGAGGATGACGGGCTGGATGATCCCCACGGTTGCTATGGACCATCGGAGAGTTGCGTCGTGCAGGGGATACGAAAGGGAAAAGCGCCTGTCCTTAAGATCGATATGTGAAAGGCGAATGTCCGTCATCGCGTGAAATAGATGAAGAGCCATTTTATTATGGTATAGAGGATGATAAGCCCGATAAGGATGACCCCGGTCATGACAAACCAGTGTGGTATGAAGGTTGTCTTGTGCTTTTGGCCGAGGGAGATGTGCTCTTCGTGCAGCTTCGCCAGAGTCGCGTTTCTGTCAGCCAGGAAGTGAAAGATCGTGACGAACAGGGGGATAGCGAAAAGAAAGCCGAAGGCGGCAAAGATCCATATGCTCTTTGTGTCGCCGGCTCGGGTGCTCAAGAGGATTATGTATAGGCAGAATAACGTTATCAGGGTTGAGACACCCACCACGATCCACTGGGACGTTTTTCTGTATGGCATACTACCTTCCTTTTTCGGATGCCTTTCATTGTATAAAAGTATTTCATGGCTGTCAATGATGGGGTATACTAAACGCGTTCAAAGGATGACCTGTTTTTCGGAGGCCATCGCGAGGAGGCTGCAGGATGAAGAAATCCCTCGGTGCACGGACTGTGCTCGTGCCGGCACCGGTGCTCGTTGTCGGAACGTATGATAAGGACGGCCGCCCGAATGTCATGACCGTGGCCTGGGGAGGTACGTGTTGTTCCAGCCCCCCCTGCATCGATATCGCCCTGAGGAAGGCAACCCACAGCTATCAGAGCATTCTTGACCGCAAGGCCTTCACCGTCCATGTTACCCCGGAAAGATATCTCACCGAGGCCGACTATTTCGGCATCGTCTCAGGCAGGGACGTGGACAAGTTTGCGGCCACGGGTCTGACGGCGGTCAGGAGCGATGTCGTCGATGCCCCTTACATCAAGGAATTCCCCTTCGTCATGGAGTGCAGGCTCTTCAAGGTTGTCGAGCTGGGTCTCCATACACAGTTCATCGGCGAGATCATGGATGTAAAGACGGACGACGATATGCTCGACGACAGGGCCTTGCCCGATGTCGACAGCATAAAACCCGTAATCATGGTGCCCGAGATACGCAGATATTACGGTTTCGGGGAGAAACTGGGAAACGCCTTTGTCGTGGGCAAGAGATTGCGGGGACGATGACGATCTGTCCGAACCCGTGACGCCCGTCAGGCGCCGGGCCCAAAGACCCCTGTCTCGAGGTTTTCCTTTATCTTCGTGATTTCACTGTTTCTGCTCAGCACCTGAAGAAGGCGGCCCTTCTCCGCTTCGTTGCGGACAATCCCCGAGACAGCAAGAGAACCGTCAGGAGCGGCCTGAAAGACCACTTTACCGTAACAATGTCCCATGCCCACATGAAAAAGCAGCATCTCGGCGCGTTTTTCCAGGAGGCGCATCTTCAAGACCGTTTCCGCCCGGGTCGCGTGTGTTGGAGTGAAATGTTTTGACGCGTAATTCGCCACCATGTCGACGGCTTCATCGAGGGAGACATAGCTCGAATTTACTACCGCATGGTAAAGGGACGGGTCCGTTACGTCCGCGTCGAAGTAGCGGTTGATAAACTCCCGCTTGCCTTCATCCATTTTTTCGACGAGATCGAAGGCATCGTCATAGGGGATGTTTTTCGCATCGGCGATGCATCTGACCCGTTCAGGCATGACGCGCACCACGCGAAGATTGATGGTGTTCGCCAGGCCGGTAAGAATGATACCTGCGCCCATTCCGGACAGCACGGCGTTATCTTTTAACGCATGGTCCAGAATATTGGCCAGAAAGGAGACCTTGTAGAAGTTCGCATCCGCCATGAGCTCCCGCGCTGTTCCATAAAGTCCCGGCGCCATTTCATCATCGATGCCGAATGGCCGCATATGGTCGGCGCTCTCGGCGCAGTCGTTGTTGATGAACGTTCGATTGATGAATGAATAGCCAAGGCGGTGTGCCAGTTCTCTTGCGAAAGTGGTTCCGCCTGAGCCATGCGTCCGTGATATGGTTACAATACCCATGTCATTTACCTGATGTATCCGCAAAATTCTAAAATAATGGTTTCGTTTATACAAGCAGAATCTTGCCAATTCCGTCCCGGGCAGAAAGGACACGTGTAACTTATTAATTGATTTGCGAATATCGATATAATCTGTTATAAAATTAACCTTGTTTGAAAAGGGCCGGACGGCTCGAGGGGGTTTTATGCTTTCGCTCCGTCCGGGTGGCGGCAACGGTTAACGGCCTGACACGACCCATAATACAATTGATGGTTGACGGCGTATGAGAGTTGAAGAATTTGATTATGATCTGCCCCGGGAGATGATCGCCCAGCATCCCTCAAGCGATCGGGACGCGTCCCGTCTTCTTGTCTGTGACAGGGCACAGGGGACCACTGAGCACCGCCGTTTTTCCGATGTTGCAGGCCTCCTGAGGGAAGGTGATGTCCTTGTCGTTAATGACAGCAAAGTTTTTCCGGCGCGGCTGACTGCACATAAAAAGACCGGCGGCCGGCTCGATGTCCTTCTTGTCAGGCCCATCGGCGGCGGTACCTGGGAATGCCTGGCAAAGGGGGTAAACAAGACCGGGGACGCCGTTCCCGTCACTGTGGGGGATCACCCCGCCGTACTCGCCCGCAGCAACGGTTCCTGGACGATATCCTTCAATTCCTCCGGGGAAGGGGACGAGGTCATAGGAAGCCTGGGACGAATGCCTTTGCCGCCGTATATCAAGCGCAACGGCGAGGACGGCGCTGCTGATTTTGACCGCTATCAGACCGTGTATGCCGAGAAGGCAGGCTCCATCGCCGCGCCTACGGCTGGTTTCCATTTTTCCCGCGGCTTGCTTGAAAAGATCCGGGCACGGGGTGTCGATATCGTTACGGTCACCCTCCATATCGGAATCGGAACCTTTTCGTTGATCCGTGCGGGTCACCTGGAAGCACATCGGATGCACGCGGAGCGTTATGAACTGGACGAGGCGTCCAAAGGGCTTATCAGGACGGCCCGGCAGGAAGGGCGCAGGGTAGTTGCCTGCGGGACGAGTTCGGTGAGGACGCTCGAGACGGTATTCGGAAATGACGGCAATTGTGCGCTTCACGGTGAAACGGACCTTTTTATCTACCCCGGCTACCGTTTCAAGGCAGTTGACGCGCTCATCACCAATTTTCACCTTCCGCGC
The DNA here is from genome assembly GCA_002412715.1 of Deltaproteobacteria bacterium UBA5205. Classification (GTDB taxonomy): domain Bacteria; phylum Desulfobacterota; class Syntrophorhabdia; order Syntrophorhabdales; family Syntrophorhabdaceae; genus Delta-02. The sequence goes on along the minus strand of DHVP01000017.1, from coordinate 44,196 downwards.
TCGACCCCTCTCATGCTTGTCGCCGCTTTCATGGGCGCCGAAAGACTGAGAAAGGCCTATGCGGAGGCAATAGGGGAAGGATACAGGTTTTACAGTTACGGGGACGCGATGTTCATATCATGAAGACGATAGATATACAGTGTAAAGATGGTGCGGCACGCACGGGAAGACTTCTGACGGATCACGGCAACATCGAGACGCCCGTTTTCATGCCCGTGGGGACGCAGGGCACCGTAAAGGCAATGACACACAGGCAGCTCGAGGAACTGGGCGTCGGGATGATCCTTTCCAATGCCTATCACCTGTACCTGCGCCCCGGCGACGAACTCATCAGGAAGCTGGGCGGCCTGCACAGGTTTTCCGGCTGGGACGGGGCCATCCTCACGGACAGCGGGGGCTATCAGATCTTTAGCCTGGGTGTCTTGAGGGAGATCAAGGAAGACGGCGTGCTCTTCCAGTCGCATATCGACGGCTCGCGCCATTTCCTGACACCGGAAAAGATGGTCCGGGTCCAGGAGAATATCGGCGCCGACATCGCCATGTGTCTCGATGAGTGTGTTTCCTATCCTTCCACGTTCGAGTATACCAGCGACTCCGTGGAGTTGACGACAAGGTGGGCCAGGCGCTGTCTCAATGCCCGTTCGGGGGGTTCACAGAAGCTTTTCGGGATTATCCAGGGAGGCTTTTATCCCGATCTCAGGCTGCGTTCGGCCGAGGACATCCTTGCCCTCGACTTTGACGGTTTTGCCATCGGGGGCCTCAGTGTCGGCGAACCGAAGAGCCTCATGTGGGAGATGGTGGACACCGTTATCGACCTTATGCCCCCTGACAAGCCCCGGTACATGATGGGCATCGGCCTGCCGGAAGATCTTCTGGAAGGCGTCAAGAGGGGCATCGACATGTTCGATTGTATCATTCCCACCCGTTTCGCGCGAAACGGCGGCCTCTTCACGTGGGACGGCAGGATAAATATCAAGAACGCGCGGTTTACCGACGACGAAGGTCCCATCGAGGAGGGCTGCCCCTGCTATACCTGCAGGACCTTTTCGAGGGCCTACCTCAGGCACCTTGTCGTTTCCCATGAGTTGACGAGTTTTTACCTCAATACGATCCACAATGTGTATTTTTATATGGAGTTTATGAGAAAAATCCGTCACGCTGTCAGCACCGGCACATTTGGCCGTTTTTATCACGATTTCAAGAAACGTTACGAAGGAGGTGAATCAGATGACAGGTATAGCGTATGCAATGGGTAGTAATCCCGCCGGCGGTGCTGGACAGGGAGGCAGTTCCTACATGTCGCTTGTCTTTATCGCGGCGGTTTTTGCCATCTTCTACTTTATTCTTATTCGTCCTCAGCAGAAGAGGGCAAAGCAGCATAAGGAGTTCATGGAGAACCTGAAGAAGGGAGATAAAGTTATCACATCCGGTGGTTTGTATGGTACAATAACGGGACTTTCCGACGACAGTGTCACCATCGAAATTGCCGAGAAGGTGCGCGTTAAAATTGATAAAGGGACTGTGGTTCAGTATCAAAAGACACCATAGAAAGGAGATGTAAACGTGGGAAGATATGAGAATATTGTTGTGCTCAGCCCCGACCTCGCCAAGGAAGAAGAAGACGATCTCATGAAGAGGATCCAGGGAAACCTGGAGAAGGTGGGCGCAGCAACTATTAAACTGGATGATTGGGCAGTGAGAAAGCTTGCCTACCCGATAAAAAAGAAAGATAAGGGCCACTACTTCTTCTTTCTGCTTGATATGGATGAGGGCAGTGTGGCGACGATGGCCAAATTTTACAGGACCCTCGATCCCGTGCTCAGGCATATGTTCGTCGTTGTCGACGACAAGAGCGAAGGACCCAAGAAGCCGCCCGACCCGGTTGTCTTTGACGAGCTGGAAGGCGAGTTTTAGTGAACAGGGTTTTCATGACGGGAAAGGTCGAGGCCAAGCCTCAGATCGTTTATACCCCCAGGGGGGATAAATACATGCTTTTCCCGTTGCGTGTAGGCGAGGGCGATTTCCTGATAGACGTTGAATGCAAGGGAGACCCCTCGGTGCCGTATCCCGATGCAGCCGCAGGCCGTAGTGTTATGGTGTCCGGAATGCTGATAAGAAAAAAGCTGCGCTCGCGGGAGATAGTAAAATTGAAAGCACATAAAATTTTCTGGATGGAGGAATAGATGCCAAGACCAATGAGGACGACGAGGTCGGATTCACCGAAGAAAAGGGTTTATGTGAGAAGAAGGGTATGCAGGTTCTGCCAGGATTCGAACATAGCCATTGATTATAAGGACCCGAGACTTCTCAAATCGTTTATCACCGAAAGGGGCAAGATCATGCCCAGGAGAATGACGGGGACCTGCGCAAATCACCAGCGCAAACTGAAAGAGGCCATCAAGATGGCCCGGCACATTGCCTTTCTACCCTTTACTACATTATTGAAATAACGGAGGCAATTTATGAAGCTCATACTCATCGAAGATGTGAAGGGTACGGGAAAAAAAGGCGAGACCGTCACAGTCAAGGACGGCTACGGGAGAAACTTCCTTGTCCCTCGCGGGTTGGGCGTGCCTTCAACGCAAGGTAATGTAGCCCGGTTTGAGAATATTGTTCGGAGCGTCTCCAACAAGAAGGCGAGGGATCTGCAGACCGCCGAGGAATTGAAGGCAAAGCTCGAGGAGACAAGCCTCACCATCCGGAAGAAAGCCGGTGACGACGGAAGGCTTTTCGGTTCCGTTACCCATAAGGATGTCGTCGAGGCGATCAAGGCCGTCACGGGCATAGAAGTGGACAAGAAACAGGTCCGCCTGGAAGAGCCGATCAAGATGACCGGCGCGCATACAGTCGTAATTCATGTTCAGTCCGATGTAAACGCCGAAGTCAAGATCGAGGTGGAAAAAGAAGAGGCTTAAATGGCCCGGGTCTTAAAAAGCGTTAAGGATGCCAAGGACCCAGCCAAGCTGCTGCGGGTCCCTCCTCAAAATATCGAGGTCGAGCAGTCTCTGCTCGGCGGCCTTCTCATCGACCCGGAATCCATGAACAAGGTGGTCGACATTCTGGGAGCGTCGGATTTTTACCGTGACGCGCACGGTAAGATCTTCGAACTCATGCTTCATCTCTACGACAAGAGTGACGCCATCGACCTCATCACAGTAAGCAGCCTGGCACGAGACAGGGGCATCCTGGACGGCATAGGCGGCATCGCCTATCTGAACACCCTCGTGGACCTCATGCCATCGGCGGCCAACGTCGCCCACTACGCGAAAATGATAAGGGAAAAGTCGCTTGTCCGGACCCTTATCAACGTGGCTACCCAGATTATCGAGAAGGGTTTCGATGCCGAAACAAACATCGATAGCTATATCGATGAGGCCGAGAGGCTCATATTCCAGGTTGCCGAAAACAAACCCAAGCAAGGCTTTCTGCCCGTAAAAGATTTCGTGATGAACAACATAAAGACCATCGAACGTCTTTATGAGAAAAAACAGTCCGTCACCGGCGTCCCCACGGGTTTTTTGGACCTCGACAGACTGACAAGCGGTCTGCAGCCATCGGACCTCATTATTGTCGCGGGCAGGCCAAGCATGGGGAAGACCTCCTTTGCTATGAACATCGCCCAATATGTATCCATGTTGAACGAACACCCCATACCCGTCGGTATCTTTTCACTGGAAATGTCAAAAGAGCAGCTCGTTACGAGGCTTTTGAGTTCCGAATCGGAGATAGAACATTCAAAACTCCGTACCGGAACGTTTTCGCGGGATGAATGGCCGAAACTTGTCAGGGCCGCGGGGAAACTCAGTGAGGCGCACATGTTCATCGACGATTCGCCCGCCCTGTCGGTTCTCGAATTACGGGCGCGGGCACGGCGCCTCAAGAAGGACCACGATGTCGGTCTTCTTGTCGTAGACTATCTCCAACTCATGCGCGGACGCTCGACCAACGAACGCCGGGAACAGGAAATATCAGAGATTTCCCGCTTCCTCAAGGCGCTGGCGAAGGAAATAAACATCCCTATCATCGCAATTTCGCAGCTCAACAGGGCGCCCGAGACGCGCGAAAAAGAAAACAAGCGGCCGCGCCTTGCGGACCTCAGGGAATCAGGGGCTATTGAGCAGGATGCCGATGTCATCCTCTTCATCTACCGTGATGAAGTATATAATAAAGACAGAGACGACAACAAGGGGGCTGCCGAGGTGATAATCGGAAAGCAGCGCAACGGTCCCACCGATACCGTCAGGCTGAACTTCATCGACAAATGCGCGACGTTCCGGAACGGCTACTACCAAGATGACGAAGGGTAACGACACGCGGGCCATGAACCTCCCGAATATCCTCTCCATATTCCGTTTTTTTGTCACTTTCTATTTTATCTATGCCGTTTACCAGGGACGGATGCGCCTTGCCCTTTACCTCTTTCTCATCCAGGGCATAAGTGATCTCCTCGATGGCTTTATTGCACGGGTAACGGGTTCGAAGACCGAACTCGGCGCCTATCTGGATCCCATTGCCGACAAGACGATGCTTGTGGCGGCCTTCGTCATGCTCTACTTTGTCAATACCATCCCGGGCTGGCTCACGCTCCTCGTCCTCGGAAGGGATGTGGTCATCGCCATCGGCTACCTTGTCCTTTACCGCTCCGCCAGCAATATCAAGCCGAGGCCGACAATTTTCGGAAAGATAACAACGGCATGCCAGATCGCCACAATCCTCTTTGTACTCTGGTCAGCCGACAGGTTCAACCTGAGGGCATATGACGTGATATTCTTCACTCTCACCGCAGCGGCCACCATCGTTTCAGGGGTTCACTACGTGATCGGCGGCTGGAACGTCTTCACGAAAAAAGCCATTTAGGAAAAATAAGACCAAAAGAACACGAAGGTATGTGAAACGTTCCGATCTTACCGGACACGGTTGCGCGGTGTTATCATGTTTCCGTCTTTCCCCTCTATTGGCGCGGGTTCGTGCCAATAAGAGGTTGACATTAAACACTCTTTCGATTACTATTGTAAAAAAATAAGGGGAGGTTGCTATGTCCGTAAGGGTTGCAATTAACGGTTTTGGAAGGATTGGCAGACTTGTCCTGAGAGCTGGTTTCAATAACAAGGATGTCGAATTTGTTGCTGTCAACGATCTTACAGACCCCAGGACGCTTGCTCATCTCCTGAAATACGACTCAGTTCACGGTATTATGAACGCTGAGGTAAAGCATAAGGAAGACGCTATCATCATTGATGGAAAGGAAATCAAAGCTTATGCGATGAAAGAACCTGAATCCCTTCCCTGGAAGGATCTGGGTATTGATGTTGTCCTCGAGAGCACCGGAAAGTTTACGGATCGAGCCGGTGCGGAGAGACATATCAAGGGTGGAGCGAAAAAGGTTGTCATATCGGCACCGGCAAAAGGTCCCGATGTCACCTTCGTGCTTGGCGTGAATGAAGAGGTCTACGACAAGACAAAACATCATGTCATTTCCATGGGATCGTGCACAACCAATTGCCTGGCGCCCATCGTCAAGATCCTCCAAAAGGAATTCGGCATTGAGTACGGATTGATGACGACGATCCATTCCTTCACGAACGACCAGGTAGTCCTGGACGAGCCGCACAAGGATCTCCGCAGGGCGCGCTCGGCATCACTCTCGATGATACCCACGACAACAGGTGCCGCAAAGGCGATAGCCGAGGTGATCCCGGAACTTAAGGGGAGGCTCGACGGTCTTTCAATCAGGGTTCCGACACCGAACGTCTCCCTCGTCGATTTTGTTGCGACGCTTTCGACCAAGGCAGTAAAGGAAGATATAAACAAGAAATTCAAAGAATATGCGGAAGGGCCCATGAAAGGGATCCTGGCTTGTTCGGAAGAGCCTCTTGTTTCCCGCGATTTTAATGGAAATCCCCATTCGTCCATCGTTGATATGGACAATACGACAGTGATAGGCGGGAACTTGATCAAGGTGCTCTCGTGGTATGACAATGAGTGGGGTTTCTCCAACCGCATGTTCGATCTATTGTCCTTTGTTATGAAATAACAGAAGAACAGGAAGGGGAACATATGAATTCTATTGAACAGGTAGACATTGCCGGGAAACGAGTACTCATGCGCGTTGATTTCAACGTCCCCGTCGATGGGAGCGGCAACATCACCGATACGACACGGATCAAGGCCCACCTTCGCACTATCAGGTACTGCATTGAGCAGGGTGCAAAACTGGTTCTTATATCACACATGGGAAGGCCGAAGGGCCAGAGGGTTGATAAACTTACACTGAAGCCCTGCGCGGCAAGCCTTTCCGGGCTTCTCGGGAAAGAGGTCCCCTTTGTGGAGGACTGCATCGGAGAGAAGGCGGCGGCAGCAGTGGCCGCCATGAAGCCCGGTGACGTTGTACTTCTCGAAAACCTGCGGTTCCACATAGGCGACGAGAAAAACGACCCCGAGTTTGCCCGCGAACTCGCCAAACTGTGCGACGTCTATATAGACGACGCCTTCGCCGTAGCCCACCGCAAGGCTGCTTCCAACTCGGCCATCACACAGGCGGTGAAGTCATGCGCCGCGGGGTTTTTGCTCAAAGACGAGATCGACTATTTCAACAAGGCACTGAAAGACCCCGCAAGGCCCCTTGCCGCAATCATCGGCGGCGCCAAGGTCTCGGATAAGATCGGTGTCCTCGAAAATCTCGTCGACACCGTCAATATGCTCATAATAGGCGGCGGCATGGCGTTTACCTTTCTCAAGGCCATGGGGAAGGAGATCGGTAAATCCATCTGCGAACCCGACATGCTGGATAAGGCAAGGAGCATCATGGAGAAGGCGGCAGCGAAGAAAGTCAAGATCCTGCTGCCCGTCGATTGTCTTGTCGCAGACAAGGCCGAAGCCGGCGCCACGGTTAATGTCTGCTCCGTCGACAGTATACCGAAGGATGCCCTCGGACTCGACATCGGGCCTGAAACCCTGAAGATGTTTGGAGAAGCCGTGAAGGAAGCGAAGACGATCGTCTGGAACGGTCCCATGGGGATGTTTGAACTTGAGGCATTCAGCAAGGGGACCTTCGGTCTCGCGAAAGAGGTGGCGGCGTCAGACGCGCTCTCGATCATAGGCGGCGGCGACACGGATTCGGCCGTTCATAAGGCCGGAGTAAGCGACAGGATATCCTACATATCCACCGGCGGCGGCGCGTTCCTCGAATTGCTTGAAGGCAAGACCATGCCGGCCGTGGAGGCCCTTGAAACCTGTGGAGGATAGAATGTCAACGTGGATGGTAGCCGGAAACTGGAAGATGAACAACACGACCGGCGAGGCCATTGCCCTCGCAAAGGAGATCGTCGCCGGTTTGCCCGATATTGCGGGAGGGGAAGTGGTACTCGCCCCCTCCTTCACAGCGTTGAAGAGCGTCTCGGACGTCGTCAGCGGCTCCGCTGTCAAACTCGCCTCACAGAACATCTTCTTTGAGGACAAGGGCGCCTATACCGGCGAAATATCACCGGCAATGCTCAAGGATGCAGGGTGTACGTATGCCATCATCGGACACTCGGAGCGCAGGAAATATTTCCATGAAACGGACGAGGCTGTGAACCTCAAGGCAAAAAAATGCCTGGCGACGGGCTTGAAGCCGATTATCTGTGTGGGCGAAACCGATGAGGAGAGGGAGGCCGGGATTACCGAGTTTGTAGTCGGTATCCAGGTGAAGAAGGCCCTTGCCGGCATAGCCGACCTTAAGGATATTACCATCGCCTATGAACCTGTCTGGGCAATAGGCACGGGGAAAACCGCAACATCGGGCCAGGCGGAAGAAGTTCATAAATTTATCAGGAATATACTGGGGGATATCTATCGGGATTCCTCTGCGGCCGTAAAAATTCTCTATGGCGGTTCCGTGACAGCTGAAAATTTCGGTGAATTAATTGCCATGAAAAATATAAATGGTGCACTTGTTGGCGGTGCAGCCTTGAAATCCGGAAACTTTCTTGGTATAATAAGCCGCGCATTGGAGAATAAATGACAATCTTAGTAGCAATCATACATGTAATAATAGCGATCGCTCTGATCCTTATCGTCCTGTTGCAGACAGGCCGGGGATCGGATATAGGGGCTGCTTTCGGAGGCGGTTCAAGCCAGACGCTTTTCGGCAGTTCCGGGTCTTCCGGCTTCATGACGAAGCTGACAACGATAGCGGCGGTTGTTTTTATGTTGACAAGTCTTGTGCTTGCGTATTCTTATAGTCATAAAGGGAGCAGCATAAGGAGCGTTCCGGCACAGACCGAGACTCCTGCTCCGGCACAGAACCAGCAAAGTGCTCCCTCGCAGGGAACAAAATGAGTAAAAATGCCGAAGTGGTGGAAGTGGCAGACACACCATCTTGAGGGGGTGGCGGGGAGACTCGTGCGGGTTCAAATCCCGCCTTCGGCATTATATAAAACTTTTCCACCGGCAGCTGCAGTCACGTTATGCATGAATGCATTCTATCTATCTAGAATCTAAATCGGGGGGTGTTCATGGAACAGCGTGCAGTGTCGAAGGCTTCAGGGGGCAATCTCCGCATTTCCGTTGATGAACGAAACCGGGGACTCAAAGACCTCGATTTCATCGCCGACCATACCCATCTTCAGAATCTCATGCAATTTAGTGCTCACAGGGCAGTCTCCGACATGGGACCACTCTATCTGAGGTGCGCTCTTACATCTTTGTCTTGTCCGGAGTGCGGCGGCGAAGTAAAGCGCAGCTACAGGATTCATCCCGTTGAATGGGTATTGAAGTTTGCCGGTAGAAAGGTTTACTATTGCACGCATTGCGGCTGGCGCGACATCGTTAAAATGGGTCAGTGGGAATGGCAAACCATACTCACTGTTCTGGTCGCCTTTCTGATCGTATGTGGTGCCTCCATCCACTGGATGCTCCGGTAAGGAACCTCCCGGTGCCAACCGGCTGATTCATCAAAAGAATAATCATTTCAATTCGAATATCGTCCTATTCTCATCGGGAAAGAAGCCCGTTGCCGGAAGTCGTTCAATTTTCTAAAGAAAAAGTGGGCGCGATATGATAAAAAGAATAGGACGTATAACGGTAGAATACTAGAATGCTATTCATGGTGGGTGGCTAAGTGGCAAGAATGCGATCGTTAAGGCCGGGTGAGTATCATTGTTTTCTTTATGAAAACGAATCGGAGGCGAGTTCTTTTGCCTCCGTGTTCATCCGCCAGGGTCTGGATAAAAAGGAGAAGGTGATCTATTTCGCCGCCGACCATCGGGCGGAAGGCCTCGCAAAGGACCTTGAGGAAAGCGGGATCGATGTGACTGGTGCCGTGAAGGCGGGCCACCTCCAGATAGAGAAAAGTGAAAGAGATTCCTGCGAGAAAATAGCAAAAGACCTGGCCCTCATCGGCGTCGCCTCATCGCGGAATTCTGAGGACATCACGCTACCGGCATACTCATCTCTGAGGATCGCGATTGACGATACCATACGCCTCAATGAGGCCGGGCCTGACGGTTTTTGTACGCCAGCCGCCATAGACCTCATGGAGGCGATCGTTAGCGAGAAATGTCTCGTGGTGTTCATGTACTTCCTCGACCAGCTCACACCGGAGGCGCTTTTCCGTGTACTTGCGGCCTACCCTTCCCTGATCATAGGCGATGAGGTCTACGAGAATTTTCTCTTTCGAGATGCCGTCACGGCCGGTCAGGAGGACATGAAGACGCTTAAAGTCGAACACATTCTCGATCTGCTCAAGGACCACAGAAAGCTAAAAAACACCATTCGGAAGGGTGGTGAAGCGCTCAGAGCCAGCGAAGAGAACTATCGTTCCATCTTTGAACGGGCGGGAAACCTGATTGCCACGGTCGATAAGAAAGGAAATATCATCGACTGCAACGGAAAGATACGGGAGGTGCTGGGTTACGAGCGGGAAGAGGTTGTCGGCAGGTCAATTGCCGCACTCTTTCACCCCGATCATCTTCACCGGATCTACGAGACGCTCAAAGAGGTCATCAAGAAAGGCTCCTCGTACAGCAAGCAGTACCAGATGGTAAAGAAAGACGGGTCGACGGTATATGTGAGCGTCAACAGCACCCTCCTGAAAACTGAAAAGGGCAAGATGGGCAAGATAGTTTCTGTCGTCGAGGATATCACGGAACGCAAGCATGTCGAAGAGGCCCTGTTCGAAAGCGAAAGACGTTATCGTCAGCTTGTGGAGATTCTGCCGGATGTGATCCTTACTCTGACGGAAGGCCGGATTATATTCGCCAACAGCGCTGCCTACAGCGTTTTTGGCCTTTCCCATCCGCGGGACCTTCTCGGCCGCCTTATGGCGGATTTTTTCGATGCCGCGGGCTCCCAGGGGTTGACGCGTTGTTTCGAGACGATCCGGAATAAGGGAAAGACCGACAAACCCGTCAAGGCTACGATTGCTCGTCCGGATGGTACGGCGGTGTTTATCGAATGGACCGGGATCGCTTTGAACCAGGCAGACGCGGGCGGCGGCATTGTCCTGTTCGTGGGCAGGGACATCACCGAAAGGGAGATTGCCGAGAACCTCGTGCGTGAATCCGAGGAACGGTACAGAATAGCCGTCGAACACTCAAACGACGGTGTTGCGATCGTCCTCGGAGAGATCTACATCTACGTGAACAAGAAACTGGCTGAGATATTCGGTTATAAAAGTGTTCAGGACGTGATGAACAAGAACATCACCCTGACCATCCACCCCGATGACCGGGAGCGTGTTCTGGGCATCAATCACATGCGTCAAAGAGGGGAGGCTGTCGCTGATCGATATGAATTCAAAGGCGTGCGCAAGGACGGCACCATTGTCTACATCGAGGTTTCGGCGACGCCTATAGTCTACAAGGGCGAGTCGAGCTCCCTGGTATATCTTCGCGACATAACAGCCCGCAAAGAGCTCGAAGAGAAATTGAGGACCGTTACCGGGACCATGTCCTAGTATTCCCTTGCTCGATCATCTATCCAGAAATTCCGAGACAGCGGATGAGATCCGTGCGAATTCGCATTGGAAAATATAGTGTCCGCAGCTGCTGTCAAGTAGCAGTGATCGGGCCTGCATGAGGTCTGCCAGCTCCCGTGCCGGCGCGGGGTTGACCATATGATCCTGCAGGGAAATAACGGCAAGAAGTTCCGGATGGATCTTCCGTGCAGTCTCTGCCGGTTTGCCGAAGACTGCGTATATGTCATGCCTCATCATAGCTTTCAATTGCCATGCAAGATCGTTCGGGTCGGACTTTTCAAGGTCTTTCTCCGCTTTTTCAATGTACAAGGGAAGTTCTCCGGGATTTCTTGAAGCGACAAAGCGACCGGGCGTGCCTTCCGACATCGCGTGCAGACCCGCTACGATAGCCAGCGGTTCCTTGTCCCAGCCTTTGGTTGTGCGATTGCCCTCAAGTACTGTGAGCTCGGTCCGGTAAAGGAGAAGGTCATAGGACGTAGGCCTTGGTGTCCCTGTAACAGGTACCGCTTTTTTAATAAAATCAGGATACGCGGCCATCCAGTAGAATGTTTGCATCCCGCCCATCGAGATACCGACAACCGCATGAAGGCGGGATATGCGCAATTTTTCCGTGATAAGCCGGTATTGGGCTCGGACCATGTCTCCCATGGTGAACTCCGGGAACGACCGGCCCGTCTGGAGAGTACTGTTCGACGGCGACGACGATATTCCGTTTCCAAAGGAGTCGACCCCGATGACGAAATATTTCGTGCTGTCTACAAGCTTTCCGGGTCCGATCAGGGCACTGAGGTCGGCAGATGTTCCCGCGAACCATGTCGGAAACAGAATCGCATTCGACCGTGCCTCGTTGAGCTTCCCGAAAGTGCGGTATCCCAGGATGCAGTCACGAATCATACCGCCGCTGTCGAGCTTGAAATCTCCCAGGGCAAAGTACTCTTGCTCTCCCGCGGTCAGCTGCTGGGGTGATAGCGTCAGAACAACCGACATTATGATAAGAAGAACAAACGATCTGTGCTTTTGCATCCGCTTGCTTTCCATGTTCAGTTTCTCCCCGGATCGGCTGGTTTTGTTCATTGTAAAGGTTTTACCGATTGTTTACAATAGACGGATAACGTTATCAATGAGGTGCGGATGATGAAAAAGTGTCTCCTCTTTCTCTGCGTTCTTGTCATTCTTGGGGGGTGGGGGTGTTCCATCGTTACCTCCGAGCGGCCTCTTGGCGAGATGCCCCTTGTCCTCAATCCTGCGGAATGGGAGGGGACATGGATTACCACCGAGGGCGCCCCTGTCGTGATCAAGGTTGAAGAGCCAGCCAAAGGGCGTCTGAAGCTGGCATGGATCGAAGGCGATAAGGACATGGCCTTGAAGACGGCGAGTGTTATATTGCTTAAATCCGGCGCGTGGAATTTTGCGAACCTGACGGAAGACGACAGGAAGAATGATGGCCGGGGGAGATATCTCTTCGCACGGGTGAAGAAGGACAAGGGCAATATCATCGTCTGGCTTCCCAGGCCCGAGAAGTTCGCACGTCTTGTGGAAGGAAAAATACTGCCCGGCAGTCTGGCCAAAGAGACGATCCTTCTCGGCGAGTTGCGGCCGGAGCATCTGAAGATCATCGCTTCGGAAGACAGGGGAGTCCTCTTCGACTGGGAGAACCCCTTTGTCCTTACAAAAACGGGCGAATGATTTGCCTCTCCACGAAGAGAGGGCTTGATCCTTCGTAGTAGCCGGAGCCACGGACGAGGACGATCGCTGCAACGGGACACAAATTTTTCGTGAATATCGAAAGTTAATGGAGTATAAGAATCAGTCGCAGAAATGTCTTCACATCTTCGAAGTAATTTCAGAAAGGGGTCACGATGAAAGACCGGGCAGAAAGTCCTATACTTACGGTTCCCAATGATCTTATGTATCTTCCCGCCATTCAGGCGTTTGTGGCGGAGGTGGCGGAAAAATCAGGTTTCGGAAGCAGTGATACGACAATGCTTCTCGTTGCACTTGAAGAGGCTGTCGTCAACGTCGTCAGGCACGCTTTCGAGGCTGGCGAAAAGGCCACCTACCAGGTGATCGTTGAGCGTACGGTTGCGGGGATCAAGATCATTATCAAGGACCAGGGGCTGCCTTATTCACCGAACCTGGTGCCCCGTTTCGAAGTGGCGGCTGATCTCGAAAGCACCCCTGAGTCAGGACTTGGCTCCCATCTCATGACACATGCCGTTGATGAGATCTCGTTCCACAATCTTGGCCGCGAAGGCAAGGAGCTTCATCTCGTCAAGTATCTTCCCTATAGAAGCATCGAGGACATCAACGTTCCGTCGGAACTGGAGCTTTTCCCTGAACCGGTCAGCACGGCAGGGAAGCCGGAAAAGAAGGATTTTTCCATACGTCTCATACGACCTCCCGAGGTCTATGACGTATCGAAGCTCTTCTACCGGGCCTATGGCTATTCCTATGGCATCGATACCATCTATTATCCTGAAAAACTGGCCGAACGTCACGCTGACGGAACGATCATTTCCGTTGTGACTGTAAATAGTGACGATCGGGTTGTGGGTCACGCGGCGCTCGTGAGGGACAATGTCGAAGATAAGACGGCCGAGGCTGCCATGGCCGTCGTCGAACCCGCCTTCAGGGGGCATGGGTGCCAGAAGCTGATGATATCCAGGCTTGTCGACGAGGCCCGGGCGGTAGGGCTTGCGGGAATATTCAGCAAGGCGGTGACCAACCATGTCTACGCCCAGAAAGCGGGTCAAAAGGCCGGTTTCAGGCGCTGCGCCGTCGTGGCGGGACTTATTCCAAGCGACAGGACCTTCAAAGGAATTCAGTCGAAGCTTTCCCAGAGGGAATCGGTTGTTTACGGTTACCGGGTCGTCGACGATCCCGGGGAGATTGTCCTCTTCCCGCCGCCACGGCACCGCGGCATGATCGAAAAGATATATGCCGGAATAGGTGTGGAGAGGATCCTGCGCGAGGCGTCCTCCAGTGCTTCGACTTCGGCGGCCCAAACCAGTGAAGGCGTGAGCGTGATCATTCCTCCCGGATACAACAGGGCCGTCATCCAGGTGGCCCGCAATAACGAGCATGTCGTCGACGAGGTGCATGCCATATTGAAACAGCTCTGCTATCAGAAAATAGAGCAGATGACGCTCTACATAAGCCTGCACGACCCGATGACGGCCACTCATTGCGGGGCCTTTGAAGAGATGGGTTTCTTCTTCGCCGGCATCCTGCCCTTTTCCCACGTAGGAGACGCCCTCCTCCTGCAATACCTGAACAACGTCCCCATGGATTACGGAAAGATCAATATAGCCGACGAAATGGGCAGGGAGATACTCGCCTACGTGGAAGCGTGCGATCCGAATAAGAAATAGGGAACAGACCGGGAACCTGAAGAACTGAGATCAGGAGCCAAAAATAGGTCCTATAAGTCTTATAAGACCTATTGGATCTATGAAAAGCTACCGCTACTTTCTGTCTAGCCTTTGGCCCCTTTCTTATACTTCCCCGCCAGCGAAAAGACCAGCGCCAGCAGACAGCATAAAGCGCCTGCCAGGTAGGCGTGGTGGAAGCCGTTGAGCGCCGGGCCTGCGGAAAGGGACTTGAGGGAGGCCTTTGCGGAGGGAGCGGCCGGACCGTAGGCCGCGGCGGCGAAGACCGTTTCGATCACGGTTACCCCGAACACCATTCCAAGGTTTGACGTTGTGTTGAAGAGTCCGGAGGAAACGCCCTTCTTGTCGGGAGGGGCATAATTCATTACCTGGTTGTTGTTGGGAGAGAAGAAAAGGACGAAGGACAGGGCAAGCCAGACGAGATAAACTATGACGCTTGTGAGCCCGGTCTGTCTCAGGGTAAAGGAGAAGACGAAAACGCACAGCGTCCCCGAGACCATCGCGATGCTGCACAAAAGCGCCGGACTGACCCTGTCGGAGAGCCTGCCCGCCACCGGGGACAGAACGACATAGATGATGGAGTAGACGAGGAGAAGCAGGCCTGCCGTCTGGGCGTTGAGGCCCTTTATGACCTCAAGATAAAAAGGCATCAGGAAGGCGTTTCCCGATATCAGCATATAGGCGAGGAATGTCGCGATCAGGGCGAATGTATACCTCAGGTTCAGAAAGAGGCTCATATCGAGCAGGGGATTCCTGTGACGTTTTTCCCAGAAAACAAAAAGAACGATGAGAAGGAATGCGCCGGTGAGACAGCCGATGATCGCAGGCGAGAGCCACCCGTAGGTGTCACCCCTGTTGACACCGTACAGGAGTAGTCCCAGTCCGGCGAAGCTGAGGACGGCACCCAAAAAGTCGAATCCCTGCGCCGGTTCTTTCCCTGGATCTTTGTCACGGGTTGCAACGGAATCGGGGATATACCGCATCGCCACAAATATCGCTATGATCCCGACGGGTACATTGATGAAGAATGCCCAGTTCCACGAAAGATAGCCGGTGACTATGCCGCCTATGGGTGCGCCCGTCGCCACCCCGAGGGCGGAGGCGGTGGAGGTGATGCCGAATGCCCAGCCCGTATTCCCGGCAGGCAGAAAATGGGAGATGATGGCGAAGCTCACCGCGAGAAGCATGGAACTGCCGATCCCCTGGACGAAGCGCGAACCGATGAGCATGGTGATATCGTGGGACCATCCGCACATGAGTGAGCCGACGGTAAAGATGATATAGCCTCCGATAAAGATCCGCTTCAAACCGATCCTGTCGCCGAGCTTTCCGAAGAGGAGGAGTGTCGTTGTGATGATAAGCAGGTACGACGAGACGATCTGTGAGGCCTCGCTGGAGGTAACGCCGAAGGAACGCGTAATGGTAGGCAGCGAGATGTTCACCATGTAACTATTGAGCCTGACGAGAAAGGAACTGAACGCGACGCTTATGACGATAAGAAGGTACGCGTACCTGCGCGATTGGTCCATGAGTGCCAATCTTTTATAATCTTTCCGGGCCTTTCCGCAAGCCTTTTCTGCCAAATAGAAAAGCCTCAAAGGAAAAGACGATTTTTTTACGAAACCATTTTATGTTTCCGACGTATCGAAAGTATACTTGAGGCGGTTGTTGATTTCGCTGAGGAGGCCCGAGATGAACATCTCTTCGAGTATGGCGTCGATCTCGCTGGGCCCCGCTTTTTCGCGCAGCAGCGACTCGATATGTTTTTTCAGCGTCCTCAAGGTCCGGGGGCGTTTCTGACCGTCAATCTTGTTGAGGTTATTGACGATGTATTTCGTGAAGTTGGATGACGGGAGCTGCTTCTTGCTGTCTGAGAGCTCCGCCGGGTTAGCGATTCTGCGTGTTTTTATGCCAATTTCGTTGACGTACCTGATCAGCGAGTCGTAACCGCTGTCCTTGGATAGTATGATGAGTTCGACATCCTTGTCCATTCGCTCACAGAGCCTTCCCAACTCGAAGGCAAGGTGAAAATCGAGATTGTTTTTACCGTCTCCCGCTATCTTGACCCAGATCAGGCGATCGCCGAATGACTGCGCCTTTTCCACCAGGGAAAAGGGGATTTTGTTCTGCGACTTCCCCACAAAAATGGCAATGTTCGTATTCGTTGTGTCGATATTGTCGAAATCGAATTTTTGAATGTTTTCGAAATCGACGAGTATGATCCGTTTCGTTGTCATTTCCATAGCATATGATACCCGTTTTCCGGAAATTACTCAAGGGTGAATGATAAAAGGGGTTCTGCCGTCATCGGTCCACCCCGTGAAACAGTCTGTTTTCAAAAGAAAAACCATTGCCTTTATGGTAATATAACGGAGTTATGGAGTTCCTGAAAGCGGTTACAGTACAACAGGCCCTGGAATTGATCCTGGCGACCCCGGTAAAACCCGAAATGGAAATGATGGGCCTCGATGAGGCCTCAGACAGAGTGGTTGCCGAAGATATCCTTTCCGCGGAGGCAATCCCCGGTTTTTCGCGGTCCCTTGTCGACGGCTACGCTGTCGTTGCCAAAGATACCCAGGGCGCCAGGGAAACCAGCCCGGCCTTTCTCAAACTCTCCGGAGA
This sequence comes from Deltaproteobacteria bacterium UBA5205, assembly GCA_002412715.1. Lineage (GTDB taxonomy): Bacteria > Desulfobacterota > Syntrophorhabdia > Syntrophorhabdales > Syntrophorhabdaceae > Delta-02. The sequence continues at coordinate 27,228 of DHVP01000017.1, read as the reverse complement.
GGTAAGGATCGGTGACGTCGCTCGTATTCATGCCGCCGAGGGCAGCTGCGTTCTCGTGAGTACCGGGTCGATGGTCCCCGAGGGTGCCGACAGCGTCGTGATGCAGGAATATGTCCGCGCCCTGGAAGGCGAAGTGGAGGTCACGAGGCCGGTATACAAAGGTGAGAACGTCATCTATACCGGTGAGGACGTCGGCGAGGGAAGCGTCGTGATTGCCCGGGGGAAGAGGATCGGTCCCTTTGACCTGGGGGTACTCGCTGCGGTCGGGGCCGCCCGGGTTAAGGTTTTCTCAAGGCCGAGGGTCGCGCTCCTGTCTTCAGGCGACGAGATCGTTCCCGTCGAAGAAAGGCCGCCGTTCGGAAAGGTACGCGACATAAACCGGCACACAGTAGCGGCGCTCCTCAGGGCATCGGGAGCCGATGTCACATTTACGGGCCTTGTGCGTGACACAATTGAAGACATCACGGAGAAGCTCACCCCTTCGGGGGAATACGACCTCATCCTCGTGTCCGGGGGAAGCTCCAAGGGTGAGCGTGATCATATCACCGACGTGATTGAGAAGCTCGGAGGTGAGATCATACTCCACGGCATAAACGTAAAACCGGGGAAGCCCACCATCTTCGGCCGGATCTTCGGGAAGCCCATTTTCGGTCTCCCCGGTCATCCTGTTTCCTGTGCCATGGTAACGGTGCGTTTTGTCCTGCCCCTTGTGAAAAGGTTGACGGGGGAGGCCCTCCGGCCGCCCTTGACCTCAGCGGGTACCCTTACGACAAACATCCCTTCATCCTATGGTTTCGAAGAATACGTGCGCGTAAAGATCGCCAGAGATGGCGGAAGATATCTGGTGACGCCGATATTTGCGAAATCATCGGTGATTTCTTCCCTGTCCGAGGCCGAAGGGTATATCGTGATCCCGGAGGGCATAGAAGGACTCGAGAAAGATGAACTGGTCGAGGTTTACCGCTTTGAATAGCGAATCCGATGTGAGCCGGGGTAATCCCGGATGAAGCGATATCTAAAGACAATCCCCGGTGACGCGGCCCTGCGCCTTGTCATGGAGCGCATCCAACCCTCAGGTGAAGAAGAGGTGATTCCCTCCTATGAATGCCTGGGCAGGGTGACGGCGCGGCCCGTCTTTGCATCTTTCTCCAATCCTCCTTTCCTGTGCTCCGCGATGGACGGCTTCGCCGTTTTCCATGAAGGGACCCTTGGCGCCGACCTGTCGAGACCTCTCGTCCTGAAAAAGGGCGATGATGCTGCTGCCGTCAATACCGGTGACGTTCTGCCTCATGGGACCGATGCCGTGATCATGGTGGAGGATGCGGAGGTTTCGGAAGACGCCATAACGATAAGAAAGCCGGTCTACCTCTGGCAAAACACGCGGATGGTCGGCGAGGATGTCATCGAAGGGGACATGCTTCTTCCCGTCAACCATGTCATCACCGCCTTCGATATCGGCATGATCATCTCTGTCGGCGTAACCGGGGTGGCGGTTCGCAGGAAGCCAAGGGTGCTCATCGTCCCGACGGGAAAGGAATTAATAGACATATTCAAGGAGAGCCCCGACACACAACACAGGCCGCAGCTTATTGACTTCAACTCCCACACCCTTCAATCTCTTTCCCGGGAGGCCGGCTGCGAGACCTTCGTGTCCGGAATAGTCATCACAAGACAGGAACTTGTGGAGACACTGTCGGACGCCTCCGGCAGATACGACCTCATAATGGTCAACGCCGGTTCCAGCGCCGGGACGGAAGACTTTACGGGAAGCGTCATAGGCGAACTCGGCGAGGTGGTCTTCCACGGTGTCTCCATGATGCCCGGCAAACCCCTTCTCTTCGGTGTCATTGAAGGGAAGCCGGTGTTCGGCATACCAGGGTATCCCGTTTCGGCGGTCATTACCTTCATGCGATTCGTAAAACCTGTTTTCGAAAAGTTCATGGGCATCACGTTCACGAAAAACGTGGTTCCCTGCGTTACAGCCTACAAGGTGCCCTCGAGGATCGGCATCGAGGAGGCCATCAGGGTAAATCTGGTGAGGAACAAGGGCAGGTATTACGCGATCCCGCTGGCCCGGGGCGCAAGTATCTTTTCTTCGATGGCTCGCGCCGACGGCATTATCAACGTGCCGATTGAGACCGAGGGCTATACGCAGGGGGAGGAAGTGCCCTGCGAACTTCTTCGTGCCGAAGGGGAGATCGCCGCACGCATCCACATCATAGGCAGCCACGATCTTTCCCTGGATGTGGCGCGCGACATAGTGAAGGCCCATCATCCCGACGTGGACCTCATTTCGACACATACGGGGAGCTTGAGCGGGATACTTGCCGTGAAGGCAGGTGTCGCAGGTCTTGCGACCACCCACATTCTTGATGACGACGGCAGGACATACAACATACCTGTCATCAGGAAATACCTTTCCGAGGTACCCCTTCAGCTTGTCCATGTCGTTAAGAGACAGCAGGGCATACTGGTCAAGCGCGGGAATCCCCTGTCTATCCGGGGTATCTCAGACCTGGCCCGACCGGGTCTTAAGTTTGTGAACCGGCAATTCGGTTCCGGCACGCGTATACTCTTCGACCTCATGCTTGCGAAGGAGGGTGTTGAAAAAAGGGCTATCAGCGGGTATGATAGAGAGGAGTCTTCACACACTGCAGTCGGGATCCTGGTAAAAGAATCCATCGCAGATGCGGGAATCGGCATATACTCAGTGGCACGGGCGTTTTCCCTGGACTTCATCCCGCTGGCCGAGGAAGACTATGACCTCATCGTCACCGAAGATTTTGCCGGCGACAAGCGGTTCCGGATCCTTATGGACACACTCGTCTCCCGTGAATTCAGGGGAAGACTCGAAGATATGGGTGGATACAATACGGTTGAGTCGGGGAAGGTGAAATATGTCGTTTCTCCGGCCGGGAAGGCAGCTACATGATATCGATGCTTGTCGACGATTATAACAGGGTGATCGATTACGTCCGCATTTCCGTCACGGACCGGTGCAATCTCCGGTGCAGATACTGCGTCGACGGCGATTTTCCCTTTATCCCCCACACGGAAGTCCTTTCCTATGAAGAGATCATCCGTTTTGTCAGGATATGTGCCTCGATGGGTGTCAAAAAGGTGCGTCTCACCGGCGGAGAACCTCTCACCAGAAAAGGACTGCCGCACCTTCTGAAGGAGCTTGGCGGTATCGAAGGGATTGCCGACATAAGCCTCACGACGAACGCGGTCCTTCTCGCCGACAACCTCGAGGAACTGAAGGAGGCCGGTCTCAAGCGCATCAATATCAGCCTAGATACCCTGAGAAAAGACAGATTTGCCTGGATCACCTGCGTCGATGCCTTTGACAGAGTGATAGAGAGCATCAAGAAGGCAACATGCAGCGGCCTGAACCCGATCAAGATCAACACCGTCATCATCAAAGGTTTCAACGACGACGAAATACTCGATTTTGTCCACATTGCCCGTAAATGGGACCACGAGATCAGGTTCATCGAGTTTATGCCCTTCGGAGACACCTCGCTGTGGAAATCTACCGACATCATCACATCGAGGCAGATAGAAGATGTCATTCGACAGAAATTCGAGCTTATCCCGTCGATGAGGCCCGGGAAAGGGCCGGCGAAGGTATACGATATAGGCGGGGGTTCCGGCAGGATCGGTTTCATCAGCCCCGTTTCCAGCCATATCTGCGCGGAGTGCAACAGGATCAGGCTGACATCCAGAGGCATGATTCGCCCGTGCCTCTTCTCGGACGTGGAGTATGACGTTAGGGCGCTCCTGAGGTCCGGCAAAAGCGATGAAGAGATCAGGGAATTCATCGTAAACGTCGTGAAGGTCAAACCGGAAAAAAAGCTCGAAATGGGCGCAATAAAGAAATGCCAGAGAACCCTGAGGAATATAGGGGGATGAAAAATACAGGTGATGGGTAATAGGTGATGGGTGAGATTATGGGGGTTTTATTTTGGTTAAATTGAGTCATGTCGACAGCAAAGGTAATGCCCGGATGGTGGATGTTACTCAGAAGAAAGAGACTGAGCGGGAGGCGGTGGCGTCCGGAAGGGTGATGATGGCACGCGAGACGTATGACCTCATAAAGGGGGGAAGCGGTCCGAAGGGAGACATCTTCACGGTGGCCAAAATCGCCGGGATCATGGCGGCGAAGAAGACGCACGAACTTATCCCCCTGTGTCATCCGCTGGCCATCACCCATATCGATGTCGACTATGCCTTCGATGACGGGCAGCACACCGTTGAGATCACGTCCACGGTAAAGACCAGGGGACAAACCGGGGTCGAGATGGAGGCCCTCACCTGCGCCATGGTTGTGGGACTCACCATCTACGACATGTGCAAGGCGGTCGACAAGGGTATTGAACTCGGTCCGTTCTTTCTCGTCGGGAAGAGTGGAGGGAAAAGCGGGGCCTACAAAAGGAAGGAGCCGGAAAGACCAATATGAAGGGCAGGATCATCTCTGTAAATATCAGTGAAGGCAAGGGCGAAAAGAAACACAATATTGGAACGTGCCGGCTCTTGAAGGATAAGGGTCTGGCCGGCGACGCCCACGCAGGTTTCATGCACCGCCAGGTTAGTCTGCTGGGACAGGAAAGCATCGAAAAGATCAGGGCGAAAGGCCTTGATGTCACGGCCGGAGACTTCGCCGAGAACCTTACCACGGAGGGGATTGTCCTCTATGAATTGCCCGTGGGGACCAACCTCAGGACGTCACGCGGCGTGCTTCTCCGGGTGACCCAGATCGGCAAGGAATGCCACACACGCTGTGCCATCTTCCAGGCCGTTGGAGATTGCGTCATGCCCCGTGAAGGTATATTCACCGAGGTGCTCACAGACGGAGAGATCTCCGTAGGAGACGAGTTCGAGGTTGTCCCATGAGTTATCGTGCCCATGTTATAACGGTCAGCGACAAAGGCTCGCGCGGGGAACGCGTCGATACGAGCGGCCCGGCCCTCAAACAAGCCCTCGAGAAGGATTTTATCGTCGGTGACATCGTCATTGTGCCCGATGAGGCCGACCTCATTGCCGACGCCATAATCCGTGCCATCGATCAGGAAGGCGCGGACGTCGTCGTCACAACGGGAGGGACAGGTCTTTCCCCCCGCGATGTGACCCCTGAAGCGACACGTGCCGTTATTGACCGCGACCTGCCCGGTTTTGCCGAGATCATGCGCGCGGAAAGCTACAAGATTACACCCCATGCTATAATCTCCCGTGCAATCTGCGGCATCCGCCGCAACAGCATCGTAATAAACCTGCCCGGCAGCCGGAAGGCCGCCAGTGAATGTCTCGGATTTGTCATGGCCGCTATCCCCCATGCACTTGCAAAACTTAAGGGCGATCCGTCGGATTGCGCCTCATAGGGGCCGCGAGAATCGTTGGACGAATTCTTTCATCTGTACGCAATCTGTGGGTGATGGCGTGGTATACTTCCCCTGTATGATGAACCGGATACAGAGCACCAATAGAGATGATGACTATTCAATGGTATAATGTCGACCATTAAAAGTATGGCTTTAATGCCAAATATGTACTATAAAAAACGTATCTGCAGCTTTGTCAAATCCACCAGGGAAACGTCGTTTCAAATTTTTGTAGTGAGGGATGAACCATGGCGAACATAGCATACTTGCTGACATGTGCGGACGATGACGATGCAGCATCACAGAGGTCAATCATAGAGGAATATGCGGGGAGCAGGAATCTTCGCATAGACAATTACATCACCGTGGAGGTCCCTTCCGCCAGAAAGGAACGCACCCTCAGGGTAAAGGAGCTCTTTTCCCATGTCAATCGGTGGGATGTTGTGGTTATTGCGGATCTTGCCTGTATGGGTACTGATATTTCCGATATCATTACTATGGTAGGCGGTCTTTCAGAAAAGGGCATACGGTTCGTTGCCGCCAGGCAGGGCATCGATCTGAACGGTCCCGGGGACGGTTCGTCGAAGGCCGCGACCGCCCTTTTCGATACACTGGTCTCGGTGGAAAAGGACCTTACTTCCCGGCGCATCAAGGGGGCCCTTGCGCAAAAGAAAAAGGAAGGCGTAGTGCTGGGAAGGCCGAAAGGGAGCATCTCCTCGTCAAAACTCGACGGCAGGAAAGAACTTATTATCGAATATCTGTCAAAAGGGGTGAGCAAGACGTCGCTGGCACGGATCCTTGAGACCTCGCCGACCAACCTGGCGAGCTACCTGAGAACGCGAAAGATAGTGGTGGCAAAAAAGGAAAAGCCGGTGCGGGAGACCAGGAAAGATACCGGGCAGGGCGCCGCCCCGGTAGAGAAAGAGTCAAGAAAGAGCGATATGCCGCCGGCAGCGCCGCCACAAAATGCAGCACCGGTGCAATTTCAGGAAACCGTCGAGGTGCTTCTGTGCCGGCATTGCGGCAAGAACATGCATGACCCCCGGACGACCACCTGCGCGGGCGGATATATCGATTATCCGAACGGGGAATCGCATCCCCGCGTTCCCTACCCGGTGGACGAAACGGGCCGGTGCCCGAGGTGCGGTGTCGCGCCGGGTGGCTTTCATCACGACGACTGCTACATAGAGCGATGCCCCAGGTGCGGCGAACGGCTTGTCTCATGCGCGTGCAGAACATCGAACGCAGTCGACGGCCTGTCCCCCGGCGCGTAATCTGCCAACTTTCTCCGGCGAAATCCCGATCAGGAGTATCCATAAAGATGATCCGACCTGCACTCATTTTATCATTGCTTGTGCTGCCCATCGGGGTATGAGCGGACGAGACACGACCCGATATCATTCCTGTGGCATTCGCGCGCCATGGAGGTGATGAAAGTCTTGAGTTCCTCAAACTTCGCCGGATTGCGAGCCGCCTCTTCCCATCTCTTGACGATGGCGCTTCCGACGACGAAGCCGTCGACGATATCGTGATACTGCCTGACCATCGGCGGGCCCGATATGCCGAAGCCGAGGACCACGGGCAACCCAATTTCTTCCTTGAGCTCTTTCGCCTTTGTGGCGAGTCCCGCGGGAAGGCCGTCGCGTTCACCTGTTATACCGGTCACAGAAACGAGGTAGATGAAGGCCTGCGCCATCTTCTTCAGCACGGCCATTCTTTTTGTATCGGTCAGCGGGGTGGCGAGAAAGATCGATGCCATGCCCTGTTTTCTCAGCATTGCGGAGAACTCACCGGCCTCCTCCGGCGGCAGGTCTACCGTGAGCACCGCGTCCACCCCTGCATCGCCTGCGTCTGCCGCAAAGCGTTCGATACCGTAGGCGTGAAAGGGGTTGAAGTACCCCATGAGGACCACCGGCAGCGATGAAGTTTTCCTGAACTCGTGCACTGTCCTCAAGATGTCCCCCAGGGTGGTTCCGCTCTTGAGAGCCCTTTCCATGGCAGCCTCAATGACAGGCCCGTCGGCCATGGGGTCGGAGAAAGGCACGCCTATCTCCACAATGTCGGCGCCCTGCGCTTCAAGGACGTGGAGGACCCGAAGGGTATCGGCACAATCGGGATCTCCCGCGGTGATGTAAGGGATGAATGCCTTTTGTCCACCGGCGGTGAGGGTGGTGAGAAGATGTGTGATGCGCTTCATAGTTTAGCCTCCAGGCCTTCCACGTGTGCCAGGTCCTTATCCCCCCGGCCGGAAAGATTGACGATGACGAGCTTGCCGCGAAACGACGGTGCGTGTTTCACCACGTACGCCAGGGCGTGGCTGCTTTCAAGCGCCGGGATGATCCCTTCCTCCCGTGCAAGGAGGTGGAAGGCCTCGAGGGCCTCATCGTCCTTGACGTGGCTGTAGTGCGCCCTTTTTGTCTCCCTTAAGAAACTGTGTTCCGGACCGACGCTGGCGTAATCGAGACCGGCCGATACGCTGTGAGTGGCGAGCACCTGGCCGTTGTCGTCCTGAAGGACATAACTCCTCGTGCCCTGGAAGACGCCGATCTTTCCCGTCGCAAACCGCGCGGCGTGCTTGCCCGATTCGATCCCGAAACCTCCCGCTTCGACACCAATAAGCTTGACGTCCCCGTGGGCGATGAAAGGCGCAAAGATCCCCATGGAGTTGCTTCCGCCGCCGACACAGGCGACGATGGCGTCGGGCAGCCGACCCTCTGCCCTTTTCACCTGCGCGATTGCCTCCCTGCCGATAACGGATACGAATTCCTTGACCATAGTGGGGTAGGGATGGGGTCCGAAAACGGTCCCCAGAACGTAGTGCGTGGTCCTGACGTTGGTTACCCAGTCGCGAAGGGCCTCGTTGATGGCGTCTTTCAGGGTTCGGGTACCCTGCGCAACACCCGCGACCTGTGCCCCGAGTATTCGCATCCGGCTGACATTCGGCTCCTGTCTTTTCATGTCCTCTTCACCCATATAGACCTTGCACTCCATACCCATGAGGGCCGCCGCGGTGGCGGTTGCCACCCCGTGCTGGCCGGCCCCGGTCTCGGCTATGACCCGCTCCTTCCCGATCGTCTTTGCAAGGAGTACCTGGCCGATGGCGTTGTTGATCTTGTGGGCCCCGGTGTGGCAGAGGTCCTCGCGTTTGAGATAGAGCTTCATGCCGAGCCTCTTTGAAAGATTGCCCGCGTAATAGAGCGGCGTCGGCCTGCCCACATATTCGGCAAGGTAATGACGAAGGGCATCTTTGAATTCGCTGTCCCGCGACAGGGCGGCAAAACGCTCCTGCAACTCGTAAAGGGCGGGAATGAGCGTCTCAGGGACGAACATACCGCCGAACTGTCCGAAATAACCTCGTTTCTTTTTCACGATACCCTCGCTTCAAGACGCTTAAAGAGCGCCCGCATTTTTTCGGGGTCTTTCTTTCCGGGCCGGCTTTCCACCGACGAGGCGATGTCTATGGCCCACGGCCCGAGCCGGACCGCGTCCTCAACGTTGTCCGCTTTTATGCCTCCAGCCAGGATGTACGGCCTGTCGAATCCCTCGAGGAATCTCCAGTCGAAGCATGCGCCGGTGCCTCCCCATGAACCGGTGAGACCCGTATCGAAAAGAGGAAGATAGGGGATCTTTCTTGCCCGTTCCACATCGTCTTTCGACGTAACCCTCCGTGCCGCAATGATCGAGCCGTTGACGGTATATCCGGCGGCTGTCCAGCTGTCCGCATCGTAAATCTGCACGCAGTCGAGACCGCAGTGGCGCTTCAACTCCATGACCTCATCAGGCGTCTCTTCCACAAAAACACCGACCTTGACGATAGACGACGGCAGGGCCTCAATGATTCTACGGGCTCCATCAGGGGCGATGAAGCGTTTGCTCCTTCGAAAGAAGACAAAGCCCAGGGCGAAGGCGCCAAGGTCGGCGGCAAGAAAGGCATCCTCTTTGTTCGTAATGCCGCAGATCTTAACCCGGATAGAGGTGGGGAACAGGGCGCGGGACTCGAGATTCAGAGAAAGATGCTTCTTCTTCATTGTGAAGGTTTCGATCTCTCCGGACGGTCTACTCATTCAACCTCCGAACAGCGGCAAACCTCCGTTCGTCATTCCGGCGAAGGCCGGAACCCAGGAACACCCGTGTCTCGGCAGGGAGTATAGATATAAGGTGACAACGTGCAGTCGCGAAAAGGAGATGTCCGATGCTTCGTTGCGTAATGATTCCCGGTTCGTAATCTCTCCTGGGTTCCGGCCTTCGCCGGAATGACGACGGGGGTGGGGTGCCGACCCTGAGCCCGTTCTTGTCATCCATCTTCGTTCTCCTTTCCGTACATCAACTTCCTGAGCGTCCCGGCCGGATCGGATGACGTCATCAGGGATGTGCCTATAAGAAATCCCGAGACGCCGAGGTCGTGAAAAAGGTCGATGTCGGAGCCGGTATTTATGCCGCTCTCGACGATGACGGGGCGGTCCTTGGGCATGGCGGCCACGACATCATGGGACCTGGCGAGGTCGATGGTCAGCGTCTCCAGGTCCCTGCTGTTGACGCCTGTGAGAACACCCCTTATATGGTCGATCTTTTCGAAGGACCTCAGACTGTGGATTTCGAGAAGCACGTCGAGGTTGAGGAGCGCCGCGAGCGCCGCGAGGTCTTCAATTACTTTCGTTTCGAGGGCCTCGGTGATGAGAAGCACCGCGTCGGCACCGAAGGCGGCCGTCTCGTAGAGTTCGTAGGCGTCGACGATGAAATCCTTTCTCAGGACGGGCAGGGCCGTGAGCTTTCTTGCAAGGGCCAGGTCGTCGAGGGAACCGCCGAAATGGGATTTCTCCGTCAGGATGGAAAGCGCTTCGGCACCGCCGCGTTCGTAGGCGCGGATGGTTCCCGCGATGTCTTCCGCCGGGACAGAAAGTGCGCCGCGCGATGGCGAAGACCTCTTGATCTCGGCGATGATCTTTGGCGGCCCGGTGAAGCGATGGGCAAAGGAGGTGAAAAAGCCGCGCCTGCGCCTGTTTGGGTCCGTCAATGAAAGGAGTCTGCTTACGGGCATCGCTTTTTTCTTTTCGGGCAAGAGTGCCCTCTTTTCCTCCAACACTCTTTCAAGAAAACTCATCGGAGGCTTGCCTCCCTGAGATGGTTCAGCTTGAGCATGGCCTTGCCTGAATCGATGGCATCCCGGGACATCTCAAGGCCTTCGCCAAGGGTGCGGGCAATGCCGCACACGTAGATGGCCGCGGCGGCGTTGATAAGGACGATATCTCTTTTCGCGCCCTCGATATCTCCCGCAAGGATGCCCTGGGCGATCCTCGCATTCTCTTCGGCATCCCCTCCGCGGAGGTCATCGGCAGGGTGAAAGGGGATACCGAACTCGCGCGGATCGAGGACATAGCTTTGGACCTTGCCGCCGGATACTTCGGATACCTCGGTTTCAGTTGTGACAGTTATCTCGTCGAGACCGTCGAGACCATGGACGACCATGGCCCTGTCGGTGCCGAGCCGTATGAGCGAAACTGCCAGCTTTTCGCAGAGCTGTCCGTCATAGACACCGAGGAGCTGACGGCTTGCCCCGGCCGGGTTCGTGAGCGGTCCGAGGATGTTGAAGATCGTTCTGATCCCGACCTCCCTTCTCGGTGCGGCGGCGTGTTTCATGGACCCGTGAAAGGCGGGTGCAAAGAGAAAACCGATGCCGGCTTCGGTGATGCACCGGCTGACGTCATCGGGTGTGAGGTCGATGGCGATCCCGAGCTTTTCAAGAACATCCGCACTGCCGCAGAGGCTTGAAACGCTGCGGTTACCGTGTTTGGCAACACAGGCCCCGGCTGCCGCCGCCACAAAGGCCGTTGTCGTTGAGATATTGAAGGTAAAGGAGTGGTCGCCGCCGGTGCCGCACGTATCGATAAGCGGCCTATCTTCCATGACGCGCAGGGGCAGGGCCTTTGCACGCATACATCGCGCGGCCCCGGTAATCTCGTCGATAGTCTCTCCTTTCATGCGCAATGCCGTGATAAACGCGGCTATTTGAGCGGGACTGACGCGGCCGTCCATGATTGTCTCCATGACGCCAAGCATCTCGTCCTCCGTGAGATCCGTCCTGTTGACAACCTTATCTATGGCCCCCAGCACGGACCTCTTCTCGTTGACCTCCCGGGAGACATCGAGAAAATTCTTGAGGATCTTCTTTCCTTCCCGCGTCAGTATCGATTCGGGATGGAACTGGATGCCCTCGACGGGGTAGGTCCGGTGACGGATTCCCATGACTTCGCCGTCACGGGTCCAGGCCGAGACCTCGAGGTCCGCCGACAGGCCTTCCCGGGGTACCACAAGGGAGTGGTAGCGCGTTGCGTCGAAGGGGTTTTCAATCTTACTGAGGATGGTCTTTCCATCGTGATAGATGGGGGATGTCTTGCCGTGCATGATGCGGCCTGTCCGCGTCACGGCCGTCCCGAAGGCATGCCCGATGGCCTGGTGGCCGAGACACACGCCGAGAATCGGTATTGACGGCGCGAACCGGCGCACGACGTCGACGCATACGCCTGCTTCTTCGGGCGCCCCCGGCCCCGGCGAGAGGACTATCCTGTCGGGTTCCATCTTTTCTATGTCATCGATGGTCACCCTGTCATTACGGTGCACGACGACCTCTTCCCCCAGTTCCGAAAAACACTGGACGAGGTTGTACGTAAAGGAATCGTAGTTATCGATCATAAGAAGCATTGCCGGTCCCTCCTTCGTTTTTGCCGGTTATGGCATTGACAAGCGCCTGCGATTTGAAGAGTGTCTCTTCGTATTCCCTGTGCGGGATCGAGTCCGCCACGATCCCGGCCCCTGCCTGGAAATAGACGAAGCCGTCCTTCTTCAGCATTGTCCTGATGGTGATGCAGAAGTCCATGTCGCCGTTGACGGCGAAATAGCCTACCGCGCCCGCATAAAAACCGCGTCTGTGTCTTTCGAGTTCGTCGATGATCTCCATGGCCCGCACCTTTGGCGCTCCCGTCACCGTGCCCGCGGGAAAGGCCGCCCGAAAGACATCGAAGGCGTCGAGCCCGTCTGCCATTTCCGCCTGCACCGACGATACGATGTGCATGACGTGGGAAAACCTGTCGACGTTCATGAGGTCCCTTACTTCGACCGTCCCCGTCCGTGCCGCCCTGCCGGCGTCGTTTCTCGCCAGGTCGACGAGCATCACGTGTTCGGCACACTCCTTTTCGTCGGCGAGCAGTTCTCTTTCGAGTTCACGGTCCTCCCTCACGTCGCGTCCGCGCCTTCTCGTCCCCGCGATGGGTTTGAGCTCTATCCTTCCACCCTGGAGCCTGACCTGCGTCTCCGGCGAGGAGCCGATGAGACTGTGGTCCACGCAATCGAGAAGGAACATGTAGGGAGACGGATTAATGCGTCTCAAGGCCCGGTACAGGGAAAGACAATCACCCTTCGCGGCGCACCGGAACCTCTGCGAAAGGACGACCTGTATCACGTCTCCCGCCACGATATACTCCTTGACCTTTCTGACGGCCTCCTCGAAATCTTCACGGGAAAGGAGTGACTGCGGCTCGGAAACGCCCAGGGCCGGTGCGGCCCTTCGCGCCAGGGGGGCTTCGACCGCCCTGGAGAAACCGTCAAGAAGCCCCTCGCCCCTTCGATAGGCGCCGAGCGCGCTCTCGCCAGGAGCGATATGGACGAACTCGACGAGTGTCCTGTTGCCCGTAAAGCCATCCATGATGACCAGTCTTTCCGGAAAGATGAAGTGCATATCGGGCATGTCCATGTCAGGGGTTTTTTCGTCCGGGAGGTTTTCGAAAAAGCGAACCATGTCATAACCGACGTAGCCGACGAGCCCTCCCGGAAAACCCGCCGCGGTTGGGACAGGCGAGGGCGCAAGCTGCCGGAGGGCACCGCGCAGTTCGCCGAAAGGGTCGTCGGATATCACTTCAGCTTCAATGACGCCCCTCATCGATATCCTGGTGCCGCGACTTGTAAAAGTAAAAAGAGGGTCGATGCCGATGATGGAAAACCTGCCGCTCATCTTTCCTGCCTCGGCGGTCTCGAGCAGGAAGGATTCGGAGCCGGGATAGGCGTTCTTGAGTTTCATGTAGCAGCCCAGCGGTGTATCGAGGTCCCCCGGCATCTCGCGGACAAGGGGAACAAGGCGGTATCCGGAGGCCGTCCTGACGAAATCGTCAATCCTTTTATTGTTGCTTTCCATTGTGATGGTTCTCCTTTATGGGGGTCCTGAGAATCCTGTCGAAAAAGAGTCTCAGTTCTTCCTCGTCTTTGCCCCTGAGTATATGCTTCAGATGCTCAAGGCGGGACGTGACATTCTCAAGCTGCTCCACTGTAGCGTCGTTGAAAATGGCGGTTTGAGGGATCTTCGCCATAGTGTCGTACATGAGCCTCTGGAATGTACCGGGGCCCTGTGTCCCCGCGTTCTTTTCCGAGGGCGTGCCGGCTGCCGGGCGGGCGGCCTGTCCGGGGCGCACCCTCGGGACCCTTTGTTCCATGAGCATCGAGTCCGCAAGAACGATGGCGGTGGCGGCCTCTATAATGACGGGCATTCTCAGTGCTATGCACAGATCGTGGCGCCCTTCGACGGACAGGGAAATCCGTTTCCCGTCTCTGAGGTCGATTGACCTCTGGGGTTTTGGGATGCTCGGAGTGGGTTTGACCGCGACGCGGAAGAAAAGTTCGTTCCCGTTCGATATCCCCCCGGCGATCCCGCCGGCGTTATTACTTCCCGTTGTTCCGGCCAGATCGACGATCTCATCGTTGCATGTGCTCCCCCGCATCTTTGCCGCCGCGAATCCGGCTCCGAATTCGATCCCCTTGACGGCCGGGATGGAAAAGACAGCGTGGCTGATGAGAGATTCCAGGGAGTCGCAGAAGGGCTCCCCGAGACCGGCAGGCAGACCCCGGGACGTGCATTGAACGATTCCTCCGATGGAATCACCTTCGGCCGCGGCCCCGCGAACGGCCCCGGCGATGTCCTTCGAGCCTCCCGCTTCAACGATGTCAGCTTCCACGGCCACGGGAGATATGATCTTTTTGGCGATCACTCCGGCGGCAACGAGACCCACCGTCAGGCGCCCGGAAAAGTGACCTGAGCCACTGTGGTCGTTAAAGCCGCCGTATTTTGTGAAGGCGCTGAAGTCCGCGTGACCGGGCCGCGGCGTGTAGCGAAGCGTTTCGTAGGCGCCGCTGTCCTGTTTTTCGTTGTCAAAGACGACAAGGACGGGCGCCCCCGTTGTTTTTCCTTCGAAGATGCCGCTCATAAGGTGGGGAACGTCGTCTTCAACCCGGGCGGTGGTTCCCTCCCTGCCCCCCTGTCTCCGGCCGAGGTCGCTTAGAAAATCGCCGGGTTCGAGGGGTAGGCCCGCCGGGCATCCATCCACCACGATACCCAGGGATTTCCCGTGCGATTCGCCGAAGATGCTTATCCTGAAAAGACGTCCAAAACTATTCATGGCTGCTCCTTATAGACTCCAGATCTTCGAAAAACTCCCCGTACGACTTCGCGACGCAGCCTGGAGAGCTGATTGCGACGGGCCCTGAGGCACCGAGGGCGGCAACGGCGCAGGCCATTGCGATGCGGTGGTCCCCGGATGGGTCAACCGTGGCCGCACATGGCCGGGAACCCTGTATTTCGATCCTGTCGGTTTCGACATCGACGGCGATTCCCATGCTGCCGAATTGCGATGCAAGGGCCGTCGAGCGGTCGCTTTCCTTGTACCGAAGGCGGGCGGTCCCATGGATGACGCTCTTGCCCCGGCAATGGGCCGCCAGCGCCACGAGAGGGGGCACGAGATCGGGGCAGTCGGTCGCATCGAATTGGAATGGCCTGAGGTCTTTCTTCTCCACGGTAATCAAGCCTTCGCTGAAGTTGCAGGCCGCCCCGGCGGCATCAAGGGCGGACAATATCGCCCTGTCGGCCTGACAGGAGGTCATGTCGAGGCCCTGGACAGAGACCGATCCGGCTATCGCCGCGGCCACGAGAGGAAATGAGGCGCCCGACCAGTCTCCCTCGATCTCCACCAGCGCCGGATGATAGCGCTGTCCGCCCGGAACGCTGAAAAGCTTCATATCTTCGTCATGATGGATGGCGATGCCGAAGTGCTCCGCCATCCTGATGGTCATCTCGATATATGGTTTGCTGGCAGGGTTTCGAACGTAGAGGCGCGAGTTTTCATCGCAGAGCGGAAGGGCCAGAAGGAGGCCTGACAGGAACTGCGAACTGATCGAACCGTCTATGTGTGCGGTGCCGCCCCGCAAACGGCCGTCGATGGTCACCGGCGGGCATCCGTGCATGGTGGTGCAGACGACCCCGAAGTCGGCGATGGATTCCACCATCGCCACAGGTCGTGTCATCAGCGAGCCCTTCCCGCCGATAACGCAGTGCTCTCCTGCCAGGGCCGCAATTGGGGGGAACATGCGCATACAAAGGCCCGATTCATTGCAATCGATGAATTCCGATGGTATGCGGGTATGCCCGAAGGCCTTGTTGCCATTCATCAAGATGCGGTCCTTTCCGCGGATGAAGGTGGCTCCCAACGTGCGTGCGATCAAAAGGGCGGTCACCGCATCATCGCAGAATGAGGGGTTCTTGATCTCCGACACCCCATCGCCGAGAAGGGCCGCGGCCACAGCCCGTATCGTCGCGCTTTTTGAAGCCGGCGCCTTGATGCGGCCATCAACCTCCGAAGGCTTTATCACTTTCATATACGATCCTTTCCGCGACCTCGTCGATTGAGGCCTCGTCCGTTTTGACGAGCAGGTGACAGGTCCTTGCATAGACAGGAATCCTGCCGGTGAAGAGCTCATCCAGTGTTTTCTTACCGAGAGCGAGGGGCCGTGACGAGTCCGCGCCGATCCTCCGGCGTGTCTCGTTAAGGCCCGCAAAGAGCCACACGACCAGACAGAAGTCCTTCATACTCTTCGCGCTTTCCCTGTCGAGGACACTTCCTCCTCCTGCCGCCACCACACAACGGCTCAGCCCGAGGATGCCTTCTATCTCGCTCTTTTCGTGGCGCCGAAATACCTCTTCGCCGGACTCCGTGAAGATCTGCCTGATCGTTCGCCCTGTCTTTTTTTCAATGCTGGCGTCCACATCGACATGGGGCATCGACAGCTTCACGGCCACGGCAGGGCCGATGCTCGATTTTCCGGCGCCCATGAATCCGATGACGCATATTCTATGCGGATGGGGACGGTCTTTCTCGTGAAGGGCCTTTTCCATTTCCTTAAGCGGCGGCTCGCGGCCTGTAAAGATGCGAAAGGCCCGTGCGTTCTCGGCAAGGAGCCCGTCCGGGGCTTCAGCCTTTCTTCCATTGTCTCCACCCATCGTTCCGGCGTTCGCTGTGGGGGTCGTGCCTGTGTTTTCACGCTCCGTGTTGTAGCCCGTGAGACTGCCGCCGTCATTAACGACGATGTTGGCGGCGCCGGTTTTCCGTGCGCCCTTGTCGAGTTTGTTGAGGAAGGGGATGATTTCTTCCCGAAACGGGGATGCAATAGTGGCGCCGCTGATGCCCAGTTCCCGTATCGTTTGGGCTGTTTCCCCGGCGTCCCGCATTGCGAGACGGATGTATACGGCGTTCATGCCCGCGGCCTCGAAGGCGCGGCGGAATATCAGGGGGCTTTTGCTGGTAAGAACAGGATTGCCCGCGACGGCGAATAGTCTCAGGTCATCCATGGCGTATCAGCTCCATCACCGTCTTCAGGGATCGCGCGCTCATCTGCCCGGGGGCCAGGGGTTCGTCTTCGTCTCCGAAGGCATACGTGAACGGGCATCCCAGGAACAAGGATGTCACGCGGGCGATCCTTCCCATCTCTCCCATACCTACAACGATGAGCTTTCCGGTATATGCCTTCATCTTCAGGAGATCGATGAGATGGAGGTTGTCGCCGGGACCGTTCACCATGCAGGCTACCTTGGCGAGGTCGGCGCCCGATCGAAAAGCGTCTCTCACGGTGCCTCGCAGGAATCTCTGCCCGGGGGTCTTCCGGTAATTGTGGTAGGAGACGATGAGCCGCGTCTTGTGTCTTATCGCCAGCGTGGCGATCGCGTTCTTGAATTCGTCGGCTGCCTCAATCTCCACGTCGACATAGGCCGCTCCCGCCGCTATTGCGTTTGCGAGAAGCTCGAATCTCAGGTCATCAGCGTACCGCCCCGGCCTGCACGTGGCGATCAGGCGGGATGACAGTGAAAATATTCGCCTTACCGAGACCGGATCGACGTCCATGGTATCGAGACGAATTTCGGCAAGATCGAGAGCTTCAATTCTCTTCGCACACTCCCGTGCAGTCACGTTTCCGACGCTAACACAGATCATCTATTGCCTCTTCCAGCTGTTCGAGGGGTACACTTTCCACCACGCATCGACCGATATCCTGAGGGATGACGAAATGCAGCAGTGACCCTTCACGTTTCTTGTCCTGGCCCACGGCATCTTTCATGGCCTCTTTTTCGCCCGACGGCGCCTCGGGCACCCCGAGGTGGCCGAGCATCTCCAGGATGCGCCTCATATTGGTGTTCGAGAGCTGGCCCAGCCTGTTTGCAAAGCGGGCGGAGAACTTAAGGCCGATGCCGACGGCTTCTCCATGAGGGATGTGAAACACTTTCTCCACGGCATGGCCGATGGTATGTCCCAGATTCAGTTTTCTGCGCAGGCCCTCCTCCGCTTCATCGCGGTAAACAATGGCGGTCTTGACTGACAGGGAAGCGAAAACAGCCTCCCTGACAAAGGCCGGCTCAAGGGTCATCATCCCCGCGGCGCGGTCTTCCAGGAGGAGAAAGAGTTTTTCGTCACCGATTATGGCGTGCTTGACGATCTCAATGAGGCCGTTGCGGCGGTCCTGTTCACCAAGGGTCGCAAGCACCGCATGATCGCAGATAACCCTTTCGGGCTGGGCGAAGATCCCCGCCATGTTCTTATATCCCCGGTGGTTTACGCCGTTCTTGCCTCCGACCGCGGCGTCAGCCTGGGCGAGGAGTGTGGTTGGCACATATATGAACGGCAGTCCCCTTAAGAAAGTGGAGGCCGCAAAGCCCGCAATATCGAGGGTAATGCCGCCGCCGATGCCGACGATCGTCGTCGAACGGTCCACCCCGAAGTCGATGAACCTGTCGTAGATTTTCCCGATCGTGGAGAGGGTTTTTTCCGGTTCCGATGCGGTGATATCGATGGATTCAAGGGAATAGAGCCTTTCGCCGTGGAGTTCGCGGACCCTGCCGTCGATTATGGCTATCGCCCGCCTTCCCCGAAGGGCCTGCTCCATCCCGGCAAGAGGGACGTCCAGTTCTATCCTGCATCGTCCCGTCTTCGTTCTGAGGCTGATGATCTTCATGCCGCAGACTCCATGAAACGGTGAAGAGTCCTCACGTGGTTCATCATTGTTGTGAATTGTTCCGGCGTAAGGGCCTGCTCCTTGTCGCAGATTGCCTCGGCAGGGTTGATATGGACTTCAACCATGAGGCCGTCGGCACCGGCGGCCACCGCGGCAAGGCTCAGGGAAGGGATAAGGCTCACCCTGCCCGCCGCGTGAGAGGGGTCGATGATAACGGGCAGGTGGGTCAATTCCTTCAGGACGGGGACGGCACTGATGTCCAGGGTGTTTCGGGTATAGGTCTCGAAGGTCCTTATGCCTCGCTCGCAGAGGATCACGTCCGGATTGCCGGCGGCCAGGACGTATTCGGCACAGTTCAGGAATTCTTCGATGGTGGAGTTCATGCCCCTTTTGAGGAGCACCGGTTTGTGCGCCTTGCCTGCCTCTTTGAGAAGGGAAAAGTTTTGCATGTTCCGGGCACCGATCTGCAATATGTCGGCATACTCCGAGACCCAGGGGACGTCCCTCGTATCGACTACCTCCGTTACAATGGGAAGCCCTGTCTCCTCGCGGGCCTTCTTCAGGATCTTGAGTCCCTTCAAACCGAGACCCTGGAAGGCATAGGGCGACGTCCTCGGTTTGAATGCTCCTCCCCGTAATATGTCGGCCCCCGCCTCTTTGACGGCAATGGCTGTCTCGACGGTCTGTTTCTCGCTTTCCACCGAGCAGGGCCCGGCAATGACACACAACCCTTTCCCGACTGCGACATTGCCGACTTCCACAACCGTCCGTTCGTGCTCCTTCAAAAGAGAAAGTTCAATCTGTTTCATCATTCCCTCCGGTTCCTTCGCCAAAAATTGGCAACAAAAAAAGGGCCATGGGTTTCACACCCATGGCCCTTTATCAGGCTCGATATCCCTATACAGGACAGGGGTGCGCAATGACGGAACGATACCACCACCAGCCGGTATAGGCGTTAATTGTCATTGCGGTCTTCTGGTCCTGTGCGTACATGATGGGGTATTTTTTAAGGGATTTTCGCCGGGCTGTCAAGAAAAAAAGAAGAGACTGTCTCGCGCCCGCTTCGCTTAAGCATGCACCTTCTCTTGATCTGTGTGTGCTCAAGGCCCGTCAATGACGGGACGGGCGCGAGATTGTCTTTTTAAACGGGGCGTGCAAAAATTAATGGATTGTGCTATGGTAATTTTACTGCACGAACAACATGAGGATGCTCCATGACAGAAACCGAAAACGAGGCTAAGGAAGCAGAACCGGTTTTGTACCGGACGACGATTCATTGGGCCGCATTGCTGGGCCCCGGGATGCTCTTTGTTATGGGTGGGATATCGGTCCGCGCGAGACCGCTCGCGGCTCTTATAATGATCGGTCTGGCCCTTGTGTGGGGCTTGCTCTCCATTCACAATCTCCGCGCGTCGGAGTTCGCCATAGGAACGTCGAGGTTGACTATCAGGGTCGGCTTTCCCTTCAAGCGTTTCTATGAATTTCCTTTTTCACAGATAGCCGGGGCTGACTATCATCAGCCCGCCCTCGGGGTAATACTGAACTTCGGAAAGATCATGATCATACAAACCACCGGAAAGACGATCGTCTTCAGACTGGTGGCGAAACCTAATGATTTTGTCGAGAGACTCAGGCGGGAATTGGACCGTTTCAGACAGGAACAGGAGCCGGGTTCGACAGGCGGGTGAACATGACAGTGTACAGATTATTGCCTTCGAGGTGATGCGATGAGGATGAAAAAGGCTGCCGCGGCGATACCCGTCATGTTCATTCTTACGGTCATCATCGCGATGACGGTTCAAAACGTTCTTGCGGAACCATACCGGCATCAGAAAACGGGGCTTCTCTTTCCCGATCCTGTCGGTACGATGCAGCTTGTGAGGGCCACGGATTATGAACCGCTGTACGCAGGCCTCGGTACAGGTATTTCTTATCGCACACAGACGATCAGGGCGGACATTTTCCTCTACGACCTTGTGCAGGGTCCGATCCCCGACGGCATTTCATCTCCGATTGTAAGCAAAGAATTCGATCAGGCTTCAGGAGACATCTACTCCCTGGAGAAACAGGGAACGTACAGGAACGTATCTGTTGTCGTCAAGAAAGAGACCGTGGCGGCAGGCGGTCATATCAAATTCCTCCACAGTGTTCTCACCTACGAGCAAAACAATATCAAGCTCATATCCCACCTTTACCTGACAGGTTACCGCGGTTTTTTCATGAAGCTGAGGATCACCTATTTCCAGGAGGCAAAGGCCCGCGAGGAGGCCAATCTTGCCGCGTTTCTCGCCATGATCGGCGATATAACAAAGGCCTCTCCACAACCGTAGGGCTGCCGGGTAAAAAAGTGTACACCGGTCAGGGAACTAAATAAATTCTTCCGGTTGCCGATAAAGACACAGGGAAGGTATATCACGATCAAGGGGGTTATTAAAAATGAACCTGTCCAAGAAGTTGTTTCTTCCAACTTTGATTTCCAGCGTTTTCCTCATCATTCTGGGGGTTCTCGTCTACCTGCCTTTTCTGGGAATTGTTACGGATCAGGGCCTGATGTCGACCATGGCCGCCGTTATCGTTGTTGTCGCCATAGGATTTACGGTATTTGCCTGGCGCGTGGCTTCCTCCGGGGTGCTAAGGCCGATGCAAAGAGCCATGGCATCCATCGAATCGGTTTCACAAGGCGATCTGACGAAGCGGATCGATGCGGATTCGGCCGATGAACTGGGGATGCTTTACCGCCGCCTCAATCTGCTGGTGGAGAAGCTGCACTCCTCCGTGTCGAAGGTGAATGAAAGCAGCGTCAGTGTTGTCTATGCCGCCAACATACTCGACAGAACGGTCGTGCAGATGGCCACCGATATCGAGCATGTCACGAACCAGGTTTCCTCCGTAGCCGCCGCAAGCGAAGAAATGTCCACGACCTCCTCGGAGATCGCCCAGAACTGCGTGATGGCGGCGAAAAGTTCCGAGAAGGCCGACAGCCTTGCCAAGAAAGGCGAGTCGATCATCAACGAGACCGTTGAGGTCATGTCCCACATCAACGAGCGGGTAAACGGTACGGCCGAGATCATAAAAAAACTCGGGGTACGGTCCGACCAGATTGGGACCATCGTGGAGCTTATCAATGATATTGCCGACCAGACGAACCTTCTCGCACTGAACGCCGCCATCGAAGCGGCCCGCGCCGGAGAACACGGCAGGGGTTTCGCCGTTGTGGCCGATGAGGTCCGTAAGCTTGCAGAGAGGACGACACAGGCGACGAAGGAGATCGGCCAAACCATTGTTGCAATGCAGACGGAGACGAAGAGTGCCGTTTCTTCCATGGAAGAAGGCGTGCGGGAGGTCGAATTGGGCGCCGAGGAAACAGCAAAGTCCGGACAGTCTCTTCATGAAATATTGAAACAGATAGAGATCGTTACGTCCGAGATCAATCAGATTGCCGTGGCGTCGGAACAGCAGACGGCGACGACAAATGAGATCTCCCGCAATATTCAGCAGATATCGGAGGTCATGCAGGGCACGTCCAAAAGGCTGAAGGAGAATGCGGAGGCGGCGTCCCAGGTCGTGGACCTTTCGCAGGAACTCCAGCAGGTTGTCAGCCAGTTCACCCTCGATAATAACGAAGTGGAGGCCATCGCGTCCGGTGATGCGGCAAAAGCCGAGACGATGGTCGAGAAGGCCTCGCGGTATATCAGGGAACATGGCGACAAGAAAGCCTTTGATGAATTCACGAACAATCGGACCGGACAGTTCAAAGACAAGGATCTCTATATATTCGTGGTTGATCTCCAGGGCCTCACCATTGCACATGGAGGCAACGCCCAACTGGTAGGAAGGGATATGTTCGGGCTTAAGGATGCCAGAGGCAAATTTTTTATCAAGGAAATGGTTGAGGCCTCCGTGAAGACCGGCAAGGGATGGTCGGACTACAAATGGCCCCATCCCGAAACGAAAAAAATCTGCACAAAAGCAAGCTACTTCCAGCGCGCCGGAGATTACGTGATCGGGTGCGGGATCTATAAGAACAAAGCAGCTTAAATGGTTTGAGGTCAAAGACAGCGTGAACGGCGTACCTATGAAAAGCCCTCACCTGTTTATCTTGTTGTCATTCCGGAAGAGGCGGGGTGTCTTCGCACGATCTCTTCCTTCAATTTTGCCGCTTTCTTCCTTCAGTAGTCCATAACCGAAAACGAAGCAGACAGCTTTAGGTATCGCTTTCCCGCAGCCCCGCCTCGATCTGTCACGATAACCGGATCAGCCGGTCCGCACGATGGAGACCCGGTGTCATCTATAAAGGTGATACACAATCCCACGGATTGACCACAGAATTATAGTCGTTTTAGCGGACAGAAAGCGCCCATCCTTTCGTGTTAATTTTTCAGAATACGAGGTTTCACCTGACGATATGAACGCACAATCCAAAAAAGCCTTGTACTGGTTGATCTTCATCACAGCCGTCACAGTTGCGGGACGGGCAATCAACATAGAGGCCTATGACAGAGGCAGCGAGATTCTTTGTGACACCGAAGAATTCTGTACTGTCGCCGGCGATTCCGATGACAGCTCCGCGGAGGCCGAGTCCGGCGCTTGTTCCGATGAGAAAGGAGGACTTGTCAGGGAAGTGTCGGCGTACAATTCGGTACCGGAACAGACCGACGCCAGTCCCTGCATCTCCGCGGATGGAACGGACATCTGCAGAAGATACAAAAAGGGCGAATGCATCGTTGCAAGCAATGCCTACCCTTTGAAAACCAGGCTGCGAATAGACAAGATCGGCGATTGCATCGTAGCAGACCGGACGCATGTCAGGTACTCTCATCGTATCGATCTTTTCATGGATAAAGACATCGAGGGAGCGGTCAATTTCGGGGTGCAAAAACTGACCGTCATTGAACTCGCAGAAAATATGTAAAAACCGCCTCTACCGTATGAAATGTGCTCCGCGGCTTACGTTGTTTTTCAGGGCCGCCTCGGCGACGATTCGCGCTGTTCTGACGCCGTTGCGCAGGTTGATTACCATGGGGACGAGTTGGGCCCTTCGGTAGAAATCGTCAACGCGGTTTTTCAGATAACCGATGTCCGCCCAGGCGCGCTGCAGCCTTCTGAATGTGCGGATTATCCCGACGTAGTTCCACATCGTGGACTTGATACTTACCCAGTCCTGATGGATGAGGGCGGGGTCGACCTCTTCGGTTCGCTCGGGGAACTGCCAGGGGGGTATGTCCGATTCCTTGTAGGGCCGGTTGCCGTTAAAGTTGCCGGCGATGTCCTTTGCCGACCGAATACCCCATACCAATCCTTCCAGCAGCGAGGTGGACGCCAGCCTGTTGGCTCCATGAAGGCCGGTAGCCGCCACTTCACCCGCCGCATAGAGGCATTTCAGGGAGGTCTTCCCCCAGGTGTCGACCTGTACGCCGCCGCAGCTGTAGTGCGCCGCGGGGACCACGGGGATGGGTACCTTCTGGATATCGATATCAAAGGCCAGGCATCTTTCGTAGATCATGGGAAAACGCTTCTTGACGTTGATTTCGGTATAGGAGGCAATGTCGAGATAGACGTAGCTGTCACCTCGCTTGATCATCTCCTCATACATGGCGCGGGAGACCTCGTCTCTCGGTGCCAGGTCGCCCAGATCGGAGTAGTTTGCCATGAAAGGAACACCGTCTTTCGTCTTCAACCGTGCGCCTTCTCCCCGAAGCGCCTCGGAAATGAGGAAGCCGTCGGCGTCCTTGTGGAAGAGCGTGGTAGGGTGGAACTGGATATACTCCATGTTGATAAGCCGCGCCCCCGCCCGGTCGGCCATGGCGAACCCGTCTCCCGTTGCTATCGGGGGGTTCGTGGTGTGCAGGTATATCCTGCCAAGGCCGCCCGTGGCCAGCACGGTGTAGGAGGAAAAGAAGCGCTCCACGTTCCCCGTCCCGTTGTTGAGCACATATGCGCCGATACACTGGGGTTCCCTGTAAAGTGCCAGCGGGCTTGTTGAATTGTGCGGTATCGTCAGAAGGTCGATCGCTGTGTACCCCGGAAAGGCCCGGATGTTGCTGTATTCGGCAAGTTTCGCGACCAGCGCCGCTTCGATGGCCTTGCCTGTCGAATCCTTGGAGTGGAGTATCCTCCTGCGCGAGTGGCTCGCCTCGCGCGCGAACTCGAATTCATCCTCACCGGACCGTGAAAAAGTGACCCCCACTTTCTTGATGAGGAAATCTTCGACCATCCCGGGACCTTCGTAAGCAACGATCTTGACCGCCTCAGGATTTGAAATGCCGTCGCCGGCCTGCATGATATCGTCCGAAAGGAGTTCCGGAGAATCCTCCTGACCTCTCGCCACTATGCCGCCCTGGGCGTAGAAGGTGTTCGACTCTTCGAGGGAAGCTTCCTTGTTGATAATGATGACTTCAAGTCCCAGATCGGCCGCGGTAATGGCTGAGGATAGTCCGGCAATGCCGGACCCGATTATCAGTATATCGCAATATTGTCTTTCGTCGGTCTTCATCTTCAGGTTATTGCAAGCATCCTTTCCAGGGCAATCCTGGCATATCGGGCATCATCGGGATCGACGGCAACCTCCGGCTGAGGCCTTCCTTCCACGAGGTTTTCCAGTACGCCGAGAAACTTGAGCGCCGTAACCTTGGCCATCTCGCGGCATCCCCATTCCCTCAGGGGCACAACGAGCTTGTCGGGGTGGTCCTCCTTGAGCCGGTTCACGAAGTTGATCTCCGTTCCGATGGCCCATTTCGAACCGGGCGCGGCGGCTTCGATAGTGTTCTTGATGAAACTTGTCGAGCCGACGTAATCGGAAAGCCTGACCACGTCAGGGATACATTCAGGGTGGACGATGACATTGATGTCCTCGTATGTCCTCTTGACTTCTTCAACATCAGAGGGTCTAAAGGCCACGTGGACGTAGCAGAAACCTCGCCACAGCACAACCTTCTTCGCAGCTATTTCCTTAAGTGCCGTCCCTGACATGTCCGCATAGGGCTCCCAGAGGAGCATTTCGTCATCCGTGACACCCATGGTATGGGCGGTATTACGCCCGAGGTTTTCATCGGGAAAGAAAAAAGGGACGGCGCCCTGGGACAGGACATATTCCATGGCTTTTTTTGCGTTCGCCGAGGTACAGACAAATCCCCCGTTCTTTCCGCAAAAGGCCTTGAGGTCGGCCCGGGAATTGACATAGACCACCGGGATGAAGGGCTTGCCCGTTTCCTGCAGAAGCCTCCAGGCTTTTTCCACGTCCGCGATCACTGCCATTTCGGCAAGCGGACATTTTGCCGCGAGTTCGGGGTGGAAGACCTTCTGATGGGGCTGGCAGAGGATGCGGGCCATCTCGGCCATGAACGATACGGCACAAAATACGATATATTTGGCTTCGACCTGCTTCGAGGCACTCTGTGCAAGCTGGAGAGAATCCCCCACAAAATCGGCGGAGCGCACGATGTCGATGTTCTGGTACAAATGGGCAAGGACGATGAGGTCCTTTCCGAGCTTCTTTTTCGCGGCGGCGATGCGTTCCTTGATCTCCTGTCGGGACAGGGTTGTATCTATGGTCACGTAACAGCTCCTTCGTGCAGTAAGCTCATGTCGAGGGCCCTGGCGGAATGGGTGAGGGCGCCTACCGATATGAAATCGACCCCCGTCGCCGCTACTTCGCTTACCCTCGCGACAGTCATGTTTCCCGAGGCCTCAAGCTCCACCCGTCCCCCCACGAAGGCAACGGCGCGGCGCATCGATTCGGTGTCCCAGTTGTCGAGCATGATCCGCTCGACCTTCGCCTCCATGGCCTTTTCCAGTTCCTCCATGGTGCGGACCTCGACCTCAACAGGGACGTTGGATAATTTGCGGATCAGTTCGACCGCCTTCGCTATCGATCCGGCGACGGCAATATGGTTTTCCTTGACAAGGGCCATTTCCGTAAGGTTGCGGCGGTGATTGACGCCGCCGCCCATGGTGACGGCGTATTTTTCCATCGTTCTCATGCCCGGCGTCGTTTTTCGGGTATCGAGTATCCGGCTTTTCGTGCCGGACACAGCCTCAACGAAGGTCCTTGTCAGCGTGGCGATGCCGGAAAGCCTCTGAAGAATATTGAGCGCTACCCGTTCCGCCGTCAGGATTGCCCGTGTCCGGCCGTGTATCGTGGCAATGATGTCTCCGGCGCTGACGGTGTCGCCGTCTGACGCATGCTCGCGGTAATCGATATCTTTATCAAGAAGCTGAAAGACTTCCCGCGCGTAGGTGTGACCCGCCAGCACCCCCGCCGCCTTTGCAATGATCTTCGCACCCGATCGGTGTTCGGGGGGGACGATGGCGTTGGTCGTTACATCCTCCACACCGATGTCCTCCATGAGAAATCCCTCTATTACAGCCTTCATGGTGCTGATATTATAAAGTGGGCATCGGGGTGAGTCAATGGAAGACTGCGGGAAGACTGCCTAAGAATCTCATTCTGCTTGACTTTGAAGGAAAATTTTCATATGTTAATGCACGTTTCGGGCCGTTAACTCAGTCTGGTAGAGTATCTGCCTTTTAAGCA
>DHVP01000042.1:136422-227259 GCA_002412715.1 Deltaproteobacteria bacterium UBA5205 | reverse complement strand
AATCGAGTTGCTTCTCAGGAATCGCTTTCCTTGGAACGTCCCTCTCGTCCCCCCAGGGCGTCGATACAGAACGACGGATCGAGCGTGTTGGAAAGCCTCCATGACAGCACCTTCCTGCTTGCCCAGTCCATAATTGCCGTGAGGTAGCAGAAACCCTTCGCCATGGGGATGTAGATGATATCCGAGCACCAGACATGGTTCGCCCGTGTTATGTCAAACCCCTTGAGGAGGTAGGGATAGACCCTGTGCCCGGGTGGGGCTTCGACAGGCGGGGCTTTTTGTAGATCGCCTCGATGCCCATCTTCCGCATGAGGGTCCGGACGTGTATCCTCCCCGCCTTATGGCCCCTGCCTCCCAGTTCGCTTTTCATGCCCCGGGAGCCGAGGTGGGGCATCTCGAGATGGATCCCGTCGATCATGCGCATGAGTTCCCTGTCCCTGTCGGAGAGAGGGACAGGTGTATAGTAGATCCCTGAGCGGGAGAGCTGAAGTATCCTGCACTGTGTCGTCACGGGCAAGGGATCCTTTCTGTCGATCGTTTCTTTGCGCCCGGCCCGGCTATGCGCCCGAGCGCGCCTGATAAAAAATCGTTCTCCATGGCAAGCCGGCCGATCTTGGCGTGGAGCTCCCTGATATCGGGGACCTCATCGGTCCCCCTGTCCTTCGAGAAGACATCGGCGGCGTGTTCCAGAAGCTGCTTCTTCCACTCCGTGATGAGGTTCGGGTGGACCTGATAGCGCTGGGACAGCTCAACGATCGTCTCTTCTCCCTTGAGGGCATCCAATGCTACCTTTGCCTTGAATGACGGCGAGTGGTTCCTTCGTGGTCTCTTTGTCATTATAGAGCAGCAAAACCACTTAAGTCACTGTCGATTTATTGTACCAGCTCTGAGAGAGCGCAACACGATCATTCTCTGTCAGGTAAATTCCGCATTACCGCAACTGTTGCGTTGGACAACAGAATTGCAGGGGTATCGAATGTGAAGATACGAAGGATGTCCCCAAAGTTCCTTTACGATCGTACTTGACTTGTTTTTAGTGAATATATTCTACTATTTATCAACGAAGAGCAATTCTATTATTGTTGTAAGATACTTTATGAAGATCTGTATTTCATTTGCGGTACCGCCACTCGTTGCCCGATTCATTTTCTTGCGGCCGTGTTGTGCGTATTTTTCAGTCTACTGGAGGGGAACAATTGAAGATTGATATTGATCTTTTAGATGAGCGGTTATTTGGAAATGAAATGGCACAACATGAAGATCTTGATGTCCTTTATTCCTATCTGGTTGAGCGCAACGATCTTGATGAGTTTTATTCTGAGAGGACAAGAATCTCCATTCTCAAAGCAATCAAGGGGTCTGGCAAAACAGCCCTGTGTCTGAAGGCTCTCGACAAAGTCAAGGAACTTAGCAATACCAACATTGCATTCATAAAATACGACAATGAAATCTCCCCGGATATTGAGGACCTCAACCATACAAAATGGGTGAAGGAATGGAAACGGCTTATCATAAAAACAGTCGGAGTTGAAATTGGAAAGGAAATAGGATTTGCTTTTGACGATGACGCAATGTCGCTTGTGGAAGAAGCCGAGAAGGGCGGCTTCAAGAAGCGTTCAATAGTAACCGCTATATGCGATAGAATATGGTCAAAAGATATTCCAATAGAAAAACGCGACGCTAATCGTCAAATAACCGATAACCTCATCGAACGATTTACCTCTGGCAAGGGGCTTATATGGCTTTTTCTTGACGAAATTGATCAGTTCTTTACTATTGAGGAAAAGAGCCTCTTAAGAATCGCCACTTTTTTCGTTGCCTGTAGTGAGCTTTCCAGAAGAATCCCTGAATTTCGTTTTCGTCTAACCGTTAGGCCGAACGTGTGGACTGTTGTGATCAGTAAGTATTCCGCTCTTGCAGGACTCCGTCAATATACGGTTGACCTGACATGGGGAATCGACCAACTGCGAGCATTGTTAGCCAAACGTGTGTCTTCCTTTTGTGAGAGAAATGGTAAGAAAATCGACCATCATTTTGACAGCGATGAAGATCGTGACCTGTGGTTAATCAATTCCGTTTTCGACCCATATAGATTTGACCTTGGTAAAGGCGAACGACCACCGCACATGGCTTTATCAACCTTAAGCGACCACCGCCCACGATGGCTGATCGAGTTATGCAAAGCATCCCTGAAAGTAGCCCTGAAGAACCATCATCAACGCATAGACATTCAAGACGTAAATAACTGTTTATTTGACTTTGGAGTTCATAGAATGGAGGACCTAAATGCTGAATATACTGTTCAATGCGATTCTCTGTTGACGTTGATGAAATCGTTCGCCAATCACAAACCATTATTCAAGGGTTGGAGCGAACTGAAGGTTTTCATAAAGAATGATATTCTCCGCAAAACCTCTGTTATCATTGCTGGTTATCCGCAGCTAATTGAACCGAAGCACATAGCCCAGTTTCTTTTCAGCGTTGGTTTTTTTCAAATAAGAATTGACGGTGATGGAGAATATAGCCATATAACATTCGATGAAAGGAACGACTACTTTTTGCACGAAGAAATGATTCGTGACGATGTCGCATATGAGATTCATCCTATATTTCGCAAGACACTCTTCTTAGATATCTTTACGAGAAATGATCGGAAATGGGGCAGCTAGGGCAACTTTGGGGCATCCTTCGCATCTTCACATTCTCCGATCTGTTTTTCGCATTTTCTAAGTTGTCAAGAGCTCTCTTTAACCCACCGAGCGGGGAGTCTCAGGCCCCAGGGCAGCCGTTAGCGGAGGATCACGGGACCCGTGTGCTTTCGGGGCACGCGGACCGGGCACGAAAGTGGCCGGGACCGATGCGTCTGACTGCACCAAGTTGATGATATCCTGCTATCCTATCTCTGCGGATTTCCAGTTTACATGTCGTACCCACCTCTGTCCGCAATGAGCATCGAGTGCGCCGAAAGTGCTTAACGGGTGTGATTCGTAGCGTGGCTGCCCTGGGGCCTGAGACTCCCCGCGGACCTCCCGTAATAAGAACAAGCAGAAATAACATTTAGAATGACGGGCAGTGAGTCACAGGTGATAGTCTACAGGAATTTGTTTTTCCAATTTCCAATTTCCAATTACCAATTACCAATTACCAATTACCTGCCTCATTCTTTGTACACAGGCACTTAGGCAAGTTTCTCAGATTGGTGAAAGCAGCCACAGGTAACGGACGTTCGCTAAAAAGACATTCTTACAGCGGCGTTGATGCTGTGCGCGATGTAGTTGTTTTCGCTTATCTGGGCGTCGTAGCCGACGTGGAAGGACGCACCATTTTTCAGGAACATCGCGACCGTTGCGCCGCAAAAGAGGAAATTCCTGTCGGCGGAAGGGCCCTCTATGGTGAATGGGGAACTGCCCTGGGCAAGGCGCGATATGATGGTCTGGCCGGTTCTTAAGAACTCATGTCCGTAGGATGCACGGATACCGGGCATGAGAAGGGTTTTGCCTGTGTCCCATGTGTAGTATATCTTGCCTCCCACGTTCCCGAGGAGGGAATCGGTGTCCTGTCTGTTCACGTTGAGGTTCAGGGCACCGGCACCCGATTCGGTATAGCTGTCGATGTTGAGCTTGATGTACTGGAGAGACAGCGTCGGCACGAATGTCCATCTGTTCATGTTCAGCTCGTAGCCGGTGCCGCCATAAAAGGTCAATTGCCTGCCGCCGGGTTTGGAGGTTGCGGTGCGGTCGAGGCCCGGGAAAACGATGCGCCGGGTATTCTTGTAGTCCGACCATCCGTAGCTGAACTGCCCGTCAACGAAGAAACCCCGGGAATACCAGGTACCGTAGGCACCGAGGGTGTAACCGTCCATTTTCACTTTGCTGCCATAATCGTCGACATCGGCGCGGGAGCCGGTGTATCCCAGGAGAAGGCCGGCGGCCAGGTTGCGGGTGAAGCGGTAGTCCATGCCGACGGTGACGCCGGCGCTGGTGAATGTGTATCCCATCTGGTCGGGGGTGTCCTTCTGATCGCCGGAGACGGCGTTTCCTTTTACGAAGATGCCCCATTTTTCATCGATTTCGGAGGGCAGCATTCCTCTGAGGTCAGAGCCCGAGGAGGCTAGCAGGATCGGTTTGTCCCTGCCTTCCCGTATGAAGTCGCTGTTCCTAAGGAACGTCCCGTCGAGGTTTGCGCCTCTGACGCCCCGCCTTACATCGGCCATGCGCTGGGAGATATTTCCTCCCTGGAATATCGACGAACTGATACCCATGCTGAAGAGGGCCTCACTGCCCCGTGGGGCTATCTGGTCATAGGCGCCCGCCACCTGGCCGTAGGTGGGTATGGCGTCGATGGTCCCGAGGACGGTGTTGAGGTCGCCCGCGGCGGAATTGCTGACGCTGTTGAGCATGGCGCCCACGGCCCTCTGGTTTGTGTTGAGGTAGGCCAGGAGAACCTGGTTCATATAGTCGCGCTCAACCACGAGGTAAACCTGGTTGGGGATATTGTATTTGGGCTTGAAGACTACCGTGGGGGTGATGTTGGTAAGCAGGCTCGAGAACTCACCTTCTATGCCTGCTGTGGCGGTCAGGAAGGACCCGAAGACAGTACCTATTGCAGGCGTTGCGCCGCCTTGCCATGATGTCTGGAGGATGCCGCTCAGAAAGGCCCCTCCGGTGATCGCAAGTACGTCGTTGCTTGTCGGTGAGGCTACCTCGATGAGGAGCCTGGCCTGTGGCTCCTGATAATAATCGCCTGTTATGCTGAGAGTGCCGATGGAGTTGCCGGGTTTAATAGTGCCGTCCAGATGATAGAAGCCGTAAGGCGCCTCGATCACACCGGTTCCCGAAACAATGCCTCCATCGAGTACGAAGAACCCGTCCTCGGGGTCTTCATCATCAACAGGCCTGGCCATCTTGATGCTTCCGTTTACCTTCAGTTCCCCGCTGGAAATCTGCGCCTTCTCGCTTAGTTCCATATCCAATCCGGCGGGGTTGATGAAAAGCGTATCGGCATTCAGGATCGTCAGCGATCTGGCCTTTATGTTCTCGGTTTGAACCGTGGTCCCGCCGCTGTTCAGCGCGATGTCTCCCATGAGATAAGTAACCTTGTAACTGTTCCAGGTGCCGACGTTGTTGTCTACCACGTCACCCATGGTAATGGTCCATGTACCGCTTACGTTCGCTTTCCCACCCAACGGATCTTCCCGCCAGAAAAGCGTTGGTGAGAAAGGTCCAGCTAAAATTGGTGACACTCGCCGTATCCTTCTTGCCGGTCTCAAGGTCTTTGGTGGAGTTGAACAGCCGGCTTTTTGTCGTATAAGGGGAGGTGATGTAAGCTGTCAGGTTGCCCCGATTTGTGTGGGTAAAATCGAGGTTTACCTCAACGCCCTCCAGGGGCTGCCTGAGTGCGGGGGTCAGTTGGGCCGTTGTCAGGGTCAATTCCTTGCTCGTGCCCGTATTGGTGCCATTGTCGAAGTACTTTATCTGTTCGCCCACGAGTTGTGTGCCGGTCGTGTAGGAAGTCTGTGCGGTCACGTAGAGTACACTCTTTACCGTTTGGACAAACTTGCCGGCATTGATGAGGCCGAAACCGTAATTGGGGTTGAACCAGTTGCCGGCGCCGTTTTTCACCCATTTGCCCATTACGGTCGCGTCGTCGGGGTCTACCCTGGTGCTTGTGCGGACGAGGATGTGTTTGGCCATCCGGACGTCCATCAGTTTATTCGCCTCCATACCCAGGGCCAGAATGCCAGACACAAGGGGCGCGGAGGAAGACGTGCCTCCGAAGGTGCTTGTATAGGCCGTGTTGGGAAAGGCATCGGAGGAGTCGCCATGTTTATTGTCGTCAGAGTAACGGTTGTAGCCTAAATCGTCCCCGGTCCTGTCGGTAGTCGTGACACCAAACCCGTAGTTGCCGGAGGTCGAGTCGCTCCTGTTTGACGGTGCCGTGACGAAGACATTTGAGCCATAATTGCTGTAATCGGAGAATGTCCCGTTGCTGCCGAGGGCAGCCACGGGGATCACGTTCCTGTTAGCGAGGACACTGTCTTTATTGGTATCTTCATTGGCCTTGCCGCGTTCGTTTCCCGCCGACCAGACATGGATAATACCGGTGGCCGCAGTCCGGTTCAATGCAGTCGTAACATCCGCGCCATGGAGATCGTCGGTTACGTGCCAGGGAGTAGTCTGACCGTAGCTGTGATTCATTATGTTGATCTGGGGTTTGGCCGTGATCTTTCCCGTTGAAGGGTCGACGCCGCTCTTCCAGTAATAGGCCTGCACGTAGAGCGCTCTCTTGGCGTCGTCACCGGTCTCCCCCGACGCGTATGGCGTCAACCCTGCGATCGACGCATAGGGCGCGGCGCCCGTACCTCCGATGCCGTTGCCTCCCCGCGCGGCCGCGACACCTGCCACGGACTGGCCATGGTTGTCATCATTATCGATCGGCCCCTGGGCCTGATTGGCGATAGTGGTATCGGAACTGAAGTTGCGGCTTAGACTCGCAACATAGTTGGGCACTATATCTTCGTGCGTCCCTTCCACACCGCTATCCACAATCCCGATGACGATTCCCTTGCCGGTGTATCCCAACTTCCACGCTGCAAGAAGCCCGGCGTCCATACCGGCATTTTTCATCAGTGCTTTAGTTTCATCACCGGGGTCTGTAAAGTTAATGCCCGTTAAGGGTGCTGTGTTGACAAGATGCCACTGCCCGGGGAAACCCGGCCTTGCTGTTGCGTCATAAAGGAAGAAAGGGTCATTGGGGTAAAATGCCGCCAACTGGGACAAAGCCGTGGCGGGTGAAAGCAGCGCCAGACAGAAACAAACGAGGAAAACCCGCGCTATGGCCCTGGCGGCCCGCAGGGATCGACTTTTCGGCATGGGGTATGAATAACAGAATAAAGTCGAACAATCAATATGAAAAGGCTGATCCTATTGGTCGCGGATCCGGTGTCAGACATCGACGGCCTGTTGCCCAAATCCCCCCTTCCAAAAGACTGTCTCACGTTTATCCCGTAACAAACGGGGAAGCCTTAAAAGAATTGCGTCCAGATCCCTAGAAAGACGGGATCTGGACGCAATTTGCACGCCTGCGCGGGCTTTTACCCTATAGATGTTCGTAAGGTGTTCTTTATCGTTGTGAGGCGGGTTTTTGTGATATATCAGGTTCTTTGTCTTCCTCCCCACACTTTCTTCTATGCCTCCAGAGAGGAGCCGCAAGCGACGAACGGGTCCCGTTTGTTACCTCGTTTGTTACGGGATAAACGTGAGACCAGTCCTTTGCTGTTCCCTCTATTTCGCGTCCCGAAAGTTCCACTGGTGACAGGGAGGACCGGTTTGGGCAACTGGCCGTTGATTTTGATTCTCATTACTGTTGAAACCTCTGGAGCAGGATGTTAAAAACACAACAGCGGATGTCGTGTGCCGGAGGCATGAGGCGCGAAACCAATGAATGTCAGGGAGAAACTTTTAATGGTTAAGAAGATTGAAAAGGGACCGGAACTGATTGATGCGGCGGAAAAAGGTGACCTTGCGGAAGTCAGGTCGCTGATCGCCGCCGGGGCGGATCTCAACGCCAGGGAAAAGAGCGGCTGGACCCCGATTATGGTGGCGTCGCAGGCGGGCCGCCTGGAGATGGTGCGGGACTTCATGACCGCCGGGGCGGATCTCAACGCCAGTGACGACCTAGGTGTGACGGTTCTGATGGTGGCATCCTCCGGGGGTTACGCCGACGTGGTGCAGGCCCTGATGGCAGCGGGTGCGGATGTGTCCGGCAGGGACACGAACGGGACCACTGCACTCATGTGGGCGTCTACCGGCGGGCATACCGAAGTAGTGCGGATTCTCATAGCCGCCGGGGCGGATGTCAATGCCAGGGGTGTGAGCGGGTATACCGCCCTTATGGACGCTTCGGGCAAGGGGCACACGAACGTGGCGCAGATCCTCATCGATGCGGGAGCGGACGTGAACGCCCGGGAGAAGAACGGTTTGACGCCTCTCATGCTGGCGTCGATGATGGGCCATACGGAAGTAGTACGGACCTTGATCGCCGCCGGGGCGGATGTCAATGCAAGGGGTGACGGCGGCTATAGCGCCCTTATGGACGCGTTGAGTGCGGGACGCGAAGAGATAGCGAAGCTTCTCACAGAGGCAGGAGCGAAATGGTAGCGTTTCGATGGAAACGTGTCAGTGTCCGCAGGGGCCGGTGCGATGGTCGGTGTTAATCGCCATCTAGGGTTGGGGCGGGAACGTCTCGACAATGCTTCGTACCGCGATGCGGCCGGAACTGAGCGCAAAGCTGCTTGCCGAGCCTTCGGCGAGAAGGTCGTATGTACTGTCGTAAAGACCGCCCATATCCTGACCGGTCACATAGAGACCGGGAATCACTTCGCCTTTGGCATCAAGAGCTTGCATGCGTGCGTTTACCTCTACTCCACCCAGCGTGAGGAAGAAGGCACGAAGCCCTTTCAGGGCGTAGTACGGGCCGGTGCCGGTATTGAATCTGACAAGATGTTCCGGTTTTCGGCTGAATTCGGGATCATATCCCTTGTCGGCGTAGGCGTTGATCTTCTCGATCGTTTCCCGCAGTTTTTCCGGCTTTACCTGTATCTTGTCCGCCAGTTCCTCAATCGTATCGGCTTTGTAGGCAAAGCCCGATTCAATCCCTTTGCTGATACCCTTATCAAGGGCCGTCATTTTTTGTCCGGGAACAACGATGGCGTTAAATGGCGTAAGAGGACCTTCCTCGACCATGGATTTTCGCATGGCATCGTCAAAAATGGACCACATCAAACCGCCATTGGACGTCATTGCGTTATAGACGTCACTGAAAACCGAACCAAAGGATTCATTGTAGAAGCGGTCACCCTGTTTGTTGACCCACAGAAAGGGCTGGCTCAATGCACAGCGCATCTGCTTCATATAGTCCGGTCCGCTGAATTGCCTGATGGCAGGTTCGTCGTCGAGATAGGGGCTGTTTCCCGCCAGGGTCGCCATGCCGGCAAGGGCGGCATGGGCACTCAGGGCCAGGTTGATCCCGTCGCCTGTCCTGCCGTCGACGGCCGGTCCGCGGTACATAAGTTTCGCCATGCCCGGCGTGCTGACATCAGGTACGTACCTCTTCAGCATTTCCTTGTTGCTGGCAAAACCGCCGGTTGCTATGATGACGGCCCTCGCATTGATCTTCACGGCCTGACCTTCGGCGTCGAGGGCGAGTATTCCGGTCACCATGCCCCTGTCGTCGATGAGCAGCTCTTTGACCGGTGTCCCCGTGAGGACGGGGACCCCCATGTCCTTGATATGGCCGGAAAGTATCTTCACAAGCCGCGCCCCCCGGCCCTCAAAAATGTGCCAGACCTGAAGGCTCTTTTCGGGTGGAAACATTGTTCTGATTCCCTCGATCCTGACGCCGTGGTCTGTCAGCCAATCGATCGTTTGACCGGATTCATTGAGAAGGGTGCGGATAACCGATGCATTACAGCGCCAATGGTGGAATTCCATTACCCTGGCAAAGACCTGGTCCGTCGATGTGGTGATTCCTTTTTCTTTCTGGTATCGCGTACCGATTCCCAGGGAACCTTCGGGGAAAAGACCGGCGCCTCCGAGAAAAGACATTTTTTCAAGGAGGATTGCGTTTACTCCGCTTTCGGCGGCGGTGAGCGCCGCTGACAGGCCGGAGAGGCCGCCCCCGGCAATAACGATGTCGGTCTCAAACTCCGGGTATTCGGTAGACGGTGTCTGTGTCTTCATGATGGATTTCAAAACCTCCCTCATATATAAATCAGCAATCCCATCTCACTTCGTTTCCACCCGTGACATGAATTCCCGGACCACCGAACCGAAAAGGACGGGCTGTTCCAGGTGGTGGATATGGGAGGCATCGGGCAGGACAGTCATTTCACCGCGCGGCAACTGATCGCGAAAAATACCGACTGTTTCGGGAGCGGCCTCATCATGTTCGCCGCATGTAAGTAGTGTCGGCTGTCGTATTTCTTTGAGGCGCGGCAGCAGATCGGCGTCCTTAAGCTCTCCGGTGACCTCCGGGAAGGGGATTGTGTTCGGTTTTTATGGTACGTCATCCTGTCGAAAAATACATTAACAGGACGGCAAAGTCAACCTGCCGATGACACGCCCTAAGGGGTGCACCGGTCTTAATCGGGCCGGTTGTCTTGACAAGGGTCTAGTTCATGGATATCTTTCCTGGTATCAACGGGACGGGACCCCGTAAGAAAAGGGAAGGTGTGAATATGAATTTCAGTCATTGTGTCGTTATCATTATTCTTCTGGGGGCTTTGATCGTCGGCGGGTGTGCCGGAACGCGTTCCGGCGGAGATGAAACCGCTTTGCTGCCCCTCAACGAAGGAGTCAGGGACCTCACTTTTCTTTCACAGGGTGAAGTCGGAATAGCCAAAGAGGTTAACAGGGCCAGAGGCCCGCTTCAGCCGCTCAAGGTCTCGATGGGACTCTCCTTTGCCGCTAAAGAGCGGGCGATGGAGCTCGGATCGAACAAGCAGAATTCAAGCACACAAGACCAGGAGCAGCTTTTCGCCCGCGTGAGAAAATTCGGTACTTTCAACGGCAGCGTCGCCGAAATAGCGAGTCATGGATGGGGTGAAGGCTATGTGGTGGAAGAACTAATGAAAGGCAGTTCGGCGACAGAAGATAAATCCGGGTTGCATTTCATGGATCCAAAATTCACCGTCATGGGTGTCGGATGCACGTCGAAAGCGTCCCTCGCTCCCATCTGCGTCATTACCCTGGCCAGTGAGTTCAGGGAAGCCCGATAGCTCGCATTGTTTCCGCGTATTCGCTTACCATATCCAACACGTATCATGCATGGAGAATGGGATGAGATCATCCCATGGTTGCTGTTGACATCGCACGTACTATTCGTATAGTATATTTCTCAAATCAATATAATGGAAGTGTGCGAGTGGTACTTATAATAGCAAATATCTTCATTCCCCTGGGCTGAGCAGCACATCGGGGGCCCGGGCGGTTCCCCGGTTTTATCTCCGCCCTGATCATCCAGTCTTCCTCCCCGGGACCCGGCGCCGAGATCGGCGGCCGGATTTTTTGTTTCGGGAGGTTGCATGTCACCTGTTAAACAAATAAGCTCTAGAGCATACACAGATATCAGAGCCGGGGTGCCTCTGGGCGGTGCCGTAAAGGATTCCCTGCAATGATAACCGCGCGCAATATCGTCAAATCCTTCGGCACGACCCACGTCCTTCGCGGACTGGATCTTAGCATCGAAAAGGGAAGCATCTACGGCCTGGCGGGCAGGAGCGGCGCGGGGAAGTCCACGATTTTGAGGTGCATAAACGGGCTGGAAGAATATGACAATGGTTCGTTGATTGTGGACGGGATCGATGTTAAAACCCTCTCGCGCACGGGCATGATGGCATTCCGGAAGAATATCGGCATGATCTTCCAGCAATTCTCGCTTCTTGAGAGGCTGAGTGTTTACGACAATGTGGCGCTGCCGTTGAGATGCTGGAAATATAGTTCCGGCGTTATCGATAGCAAAGTCAGGGAACTGCTGGAAATCGTGGGGATACCTGAAAAGATACGGCAAAAGCCCAGGGAGCTTTCGGGCGGGCAAAAACAGAGGGTCGCAATCGCACGGGCTCTGACAATGGACCCCCACATTCTGCTCTGTGACGAGGCAACGTCGGCACTGGATCCCAAAACATCCCAGGCTATCATGGGACTTTTAAAAGAGATAAACAGCCGGATGAACATCACCATCGTGTTTGTCACGCACCAGATGTCGGTGATTCGCGGCTTATGCAGGCAGATCGCCATCCTTGAACAGGGCAAGGTGGCCGCATCAGGTCCGGTAGACGATGTCTTCCGCCGGCAGCCCCGGGCTTTGAAGAATCTTATGGGAGAAGAATTTGAAGATTCCTACAGGGCGGCAGAGAGGTCCACTGTACTGTTGTTGTCGGATGCGGTGCCGGATTCGTTCATTTCCGGCATGGCGGCGGACCTCGAGATCGACGTGACGATTCACCCGGGAGGCCGGGAAGGGGCGGGGCTCACCATCAGCTTCCCCGGAGAAGCCGATGGTGAGGTTGCGCATTACCTTGCCGCGCGAATGATCGATTGGAAACATATTTGTGACGATACCTCTTCGAGCGAGGCGTCTTGCAGTCAAAAATACAGGGCGCAAATGCGCGCGGTGAATGCCGAGACAATGTGAAGCGCAGCTTTGGAAAAAGAAAGGGGATTGCATGTTTACCAACGGATATCTTGCGAACTGGTGGAGATACTTTGAGGGGATAATCGCCCCCTCTATCTGGGCTACCCTGAGGATGCTTTCCGTTTCGATGCTGCTGGCGTTTGTTTTCGGCTTCGTGCTGGCGTATTTTCTTATCCTGTACGGACCTCAGGGGTTGCGGCCGAACAACTCAAAATACAAGATCCTCGATTTCGTGGTCAACAGTATCAGGTCGTTTCCCGTAATAATTCTCATCGTGGCCATATCGCCCCTAACAAGGATTATAGTGGGCACGTCAATAGGGGAAAAGGCTGCCATTTTTCCCCTAACCCTGGCGGCGACGCCCTTCATGGCGAGGATAATAGAGAACAGTCTGAAGGGAGTTGACAGGCAGCTTATCGAGGCGGCGCGCTCGTTCGGAGCATCGGATTTCCAGATCATAATGAGGGTTATGGTAAAGGAGTCGGTCCCGATGATCGTAGCGGGGACCACGCTCTCCACCATAACGTTCCTTTCGGCAACGACAATGGCAGGCGCCGTGGGAGCGGGGGGCATAGGCGCGGTTGCGCTCAATTACGGTTATCAGAGTTTCAATAACACCGTGTTGTATACGTCGGTCTTTCTTCTGTTTATCATGGTTCTGATAATACAGTGGGCAGGGGATTGGCTTTACAAAAAAATAGTGTGACGTGGATAACTCATTCAAATGGAGGTTTACATGTGTAAAGGATTAACCAGAATAGTCGTTGTGTTTCTTGCGGTTGCTTTCGTTCTGACCATGGTCGGATGCTCAAAGTCTCCGACAGAGGAAAAGAAAAACCTGAAACTTGGGTGTACGCCCACTATGGAGCCGATGCTCCAGTGGATCAAAGAGGGACTTGCGCCGCAGGGTTATAATGTCGAGATAGTTATGTTCGATGCGAATCAGCTCCCGGCGGCGGCGTTGAAGGATGGCAGCATCGACGGCATCATTCAGAATCATCGGCCCTGGATGCTTACCTTCAACAAAGAGAACAACGCAAATCTGGAGATGGTGAAGCCCTATTACTTCCATTCCTTCTACGCAATCTACTCGGCAAAATACAAGAAGCTTGACCAAATCCCTCAGAACGCCAAATTCACGATTCCCAACGATCCCACCAATCTGAGCAGGGGCCTGATAATCCTGAAAGAAGCCGGATTGGTGACCTTGAAAGAGAAGACGGGTCCTTTCTACACCCTGCTTGAGATAAAGGACAATCCCAAAAACCTCAGCTTCGTGGAGGCTGAGATCATGCAGACTGCCCGAAGCATACAGGACGTGGACGCCGTGATCGCTACCGCCTACTTCATGGCGGAGACGGCCAAGGCAGACCCGAAGGTCTTTCTCTTTGAAGATCCACACAACAAGGATTATGCCCTCGGGTTGATCGTAAGAAGCGAAGACCTGGAATCTGCATGGGCAAAAGAGGCAGTGAAGATCCTGAGATCGGAAAAGAACAGGGCGAGGTTCAACGAGGTCTACAAAGGGAGATATACCCTTATCGATTGACCCGTATGGAAAAAGAGGTGTGTGATGGATAAAGCTGCAATCAGCGAAGCTGTGAAAGAGATGAATCTGGCGATGAAACTCGACCGGGCCATCGTCGGAGTCAGGTTCATCTTTGATGCGAAGGAATACAAAGGGGAGGAGGCAAAGGCCGTGATCGGGAAAATGCCCTACTGCGTCATGGTCAGGACGGCGATGACAGGCAAGAGCCTGAAGGCCGCGGCAAAAAATTTCGGCTGCAACGGGGCCGCGCGGGCGCTCGGCGTCGTCGAGCTTGATGAGATGACATTGTCGGGGAGATTTTATGACAGCCTGGGGCTCTATAAGGACCTGCCGACGTCCAAAGATGTGCAGAGAAACGTGGTCTTCTGCGAACACAAGGCATATGGTGTCATGGTCAAGCCTCTTGAACAGTACAGCGAGGAACCCCACGTGGTAATGATCGTGACGGATCCCTACAACGGTATGCGGATAATCCAGGGATATACGTATGCCTTCGGGTTCAATACCACCTACAGGATGTCGGGAAACCAGGCCATATGCTCGGGGTGCACTTCAGTCCCCTTTGAAACCAACGATATCAACGTCTCTTTGCTGTGCGCCGGCACGAGATTCAAGGCGAAGTGGCGGGACGACGAAATGGCCATAGGATTTCCATTCAATCAATTTCTCTCCGTCGTCAGTGGTGTCTGCGCGACGCTCGATCTGACCGAGCCCAATGAAAAGAAGGCGCAGATTGAGGCGAGGTTCAGTGCCGCCGGCCGGCCACCGCCCGTTATCCGGTACAACAAGAACTACTACACGGGACTCAATCCGCGGTAGCCTAATCATAATCCAGCCATAAAAATAAGAAGGGGCGGAAACAAATCCGCCCCTGCATGTACTTCTCGCGCCGGGCCATGCAATAAAAAATGCTCGGTCTCTGCGGGAAGCTGGGGTATAATAGTCAAGGCGGCTCCCCGGCGGGA
Organism: Deltaproteobacteria bacterium UBA5205; assembly: GCA_002412715.1. Classification (GTDB taxonomy): domain Bacteria; phylum Desulfobacterota; class Syntrophorhabdia; order Syntrophorhabdales; family Syntrophorhabdaceae; genus Delta-02. Next base: position 212,550 of record DHVP01000042.1, on the reverse strand, counting down.
ACAACAATGATCATCCGTTCGTTGAATCAACACGAGCCTCCTTCGCTCGGATTAATGAAAGCCAGGAATCACAACATGAGTGTCGCAACAGGCAACTGCGAGCATGATATGGTGACCCGGGTATTGAATCCCGCCGACATGGCGTTCTCGCGTGCCGCGGGCGTGCCGGTCATCGAAGGCAACCATGTTCGACTCCTCAAGGACGCGCGCGAGAATTACCCGGCATGGCTTGATGCCATCGGCGGATCGAGACATCACATTCATTTCGAGAACTACATCATTCGTGAAGACGACACGGGGTACAGGTTTGCCGATGCGCTGATTGCAAAAGCGCAGGAAGGCGTGCGTGTGCGGCTCATCCACGACTGGATGGGCGGCCTCGGCAAGACCTCACGGCGTTTCTGGAATCGCCTGCGTGCGGGTGGAGTCGAAGTGCGCTGCTACAATCCCCCGCGTCTTGGCAGTCCACTCGGTTGGCTCTCGCGTGACCACCGCAAGATGATTGCAGTCGACGGACAGGTCGGCTTCATCACGGGTTTGTGTGTGGGCCGGATGTGGGAAGGCATCCCCGAAAAGAACATCGAGCCGTGGCGTGACACCGGGGTCGAGGTGCGCGGACTTGCAGTGGCGGATATCGAACGGGCGTTCGCTGAGGTCTGGGCGATGATCGGCGAGCCCATTGCGGAAGAGGAATCGATTAACGCGGACGAGCTTCAGAGAGCAGGTGACATGAGATTGCGTATCGTCGCAAGCGTACCCGTCACAGCGGGTATGCTGCGGTTGGACCAGCTCGTCGCGACCCTTGCAAGAAAAAGGCTCTGGCTGACGGATGCCTACTACGCCGGCCTGTCCACTTACGTGCAGGCTTTGAAGGCCGCGGCCAGGGACGGAGTCGACGTGCGCCTGCTCGTTCCCAATGCCACGGATATTCCCCTCTTGAGGCCGTTATCACGTGCAGGCTACCGGCCTCTCCTCGAGGCGGGCGTGCGCGTCTTCGAGTGGAAGGGCACGATGCTCCATGCCAAAACGGCGGTCGCCGATGGAAGTTGGGCGCGGGTCGGTTCCTCTAACCTTAACATCGCTAGTTGGTTTGGCAACTGTGAACTGGATGTGGTCGTCGAGGATGAGGCATTCGCTGAGCAGATGGAGGCGATGTACCTGCAGGATCTGACGAATGCCACCGAAATCGTCCTCGATGAGAAACAGAAACTGCGTGCGCCCGGCGAGCCGTCCCACCTTCACGCCACGTCGAGCGGCGCCGGGAAAGTGGGGCGGGCGGTAGCCGGAGCGGTTCGTATCGGCAGCGCTGTCGGAGCGGCCTTTACGGACCGGCGGGTGCTGGAACCGGTCGAAGCGCGCCTGACGATGATTGCCGGGGTTCTGCTGCTGGTGCTGGCGGCCGGCTTTGCCTTGTTCCCCCGTGCACTTGCGTACCCGCTGTTGATCGTCTTCGCATGGTTTGGAGTGGGACTGCTTTACAGAAGCTGGAAATTACGCCGCGAAGGCAGACATAGAGAAAGTTCCGATAGAGAAGAGGATATTGACTCCGGGACACGGTCGTAATAATCTTGATGTAACTGACTGCGCGGGAAAGGTGTGAGGTGATGAATGGAGCATAAAATAGACGAGGTTGCCCGGCTGATAGCGGGGGCGAAGAAGGTTGTCGTGTTCGTGGGCGCCGGTCTGAGCACGGAATCGGGGATCCCTGATTTCCGGAGCCCCGGGGGTGTTTGGGACAGGTACGATCCGGCCGATTTTGATTTTCAGAATTTCCTTTCACGAGAATCATCGAGAGAGAAATACTGGCAGATGGCGACGGAGATGTATGAGGCGATGAAGGACGCGCAACCGAATGCCGGACATATGGCCGTTGCCGAACTCGAGCGCCTGGGGAAGCTGGATTGTCTTATCACGCAGAACATCGACGGTCTCCATTTCAAGGCCGGCAATTCGGGGGAAAAGGTGCTGGAGCTTCACGGAACGGCCATGCATGTGGCCTGCCTGTCGTGTCAGAAGAGATACGACAGGGGTCCCATCCAGGAAAGGGTCGCCGCCGGAGAGAAGGCCCCCCGGTGTGATTCATGCGGAGGCCTGCTTAAACCCGCCACGATCTCCTTCGGCCAGTCGATGCCGGAGCGCGAGACGGCCGAGGCCTTCCGCCGTTCGGCCGCATGCGACGTTTTCATCGTGATCGGCTCTTCGCTTGTGGTCTATCCGGCGGCACAGATGCCCGTGGAGGCAAAGCGGGCAGGGGCGAAGCTCGTAATCATAAACCGCGACGCAACGCCCTGCGACAGCATGGCCACCATCGTATTGCGCGGGCCAGCAGGGCCGACAATGGGGGCTATACTGGAGAAAGCAAAAGAAATATAGCTATTTCCACTCTTTCCAGACTTCTGGCTGGTAGCCGACGGTAGCTTTGTTCCCGTTGCGGACTATGGGGGTTTTCAGGAGAAGAGGGTCATCGAGGAGCTCTTCCTCAACATTATGGGTAAGGTACGCGAGGTTCCGCCGGGCGTATTGTTTCCCTTCCTTATCGATGAGATTATCGATGCCGACCGAGACCTTGACGCTCGCCAGCTCGCCTTTGCTGAGCCCTTTTACCGTGACGTCAATATACTGAAATCGTATGCCGCGTTCCTTGAAGTAGCGTTGGGCTTTTCGGGTGTCCTGGCATTTGGGAGTACCGAAGATCTGGATGTTCATGGGCAGGCAGGGCTATTCGGGTTTGAGGCCGGCTATCTTCGATCTCTTGCGCTGGAGGCCGTCGAGGATGGTCTTGCGCAGCCTGATCGACTTTGGTGTGATCTCGACGAGTTCATCTTCGTTGATATAAGAGATACAGTCTTCAAGACTCATGTTCCTGGGAGGTGTGAGGATGACGGCGTCGTCGGAGCCCGCAGCCCTCATGTTTGTCAGTTTTTTGCCTTTCGCGGGGTTTATCACGAGGTCTATCTCGCGCGCATGTTCACCGATTATCTGGCCGCCGTAAACCTTTTCGCCGGGACCGAGAAAAAGCACGCCTCTTTCCTGAAGGTTGAAAAGGGCATATGCCACGGTGGTGCATTCTTCCATGACCACCAGGACCCCGTTGTTCCGGTTCTTCATTTCTCCGGCGTGCCTGTCATAACCATCAAAGATGTAGTTCATCGTGCCGGTGCCTTTTGTTTCCGTGAGAAACTGTGAACGGAAACCGATGAGACCGCGTGTGGGGATACGATAGCTTAACCTGACGATCCCCTTGTCCTGGTGCATGTGGACCATCTGGCCCTTGCGCTTGCCGAGGTTTTCTATAACGGTCCCGGAATACTGCTCGTCAACGTCGATAGTCAGTTCCTCGTATGGTTCGAGAATCCCCTCGTCGGTCTCTTTAACTATGACCTTGGGACGCGTCACCTGGAATTCGTAGCCTTCCCTGCGCATCTTTTCTATGAGTATGGACAGATGGAGTTCCCCGCGTCCGGAGACCTTGTAACCGATGGAGTCGGCAAGCTCCTCGACGACAAGTGCCACGTCGGAGAGTGTCTCTCGCATGAGCCTCTCTCTGATGTGACGCGACGTGAGAAACCGTCCCTCTTTCCCGGCAAAGGGCGAATCGTTGGGGATAAAGCTCATTGAGATTGTCGGCGGGTCGATGTCGATGCCGGGCAGTGGTGCTGGATTTTCCGGATCCGTAAGAGTCTCACCGATCGTTATGACATCCATGCCTGCCACGGCGACGATCTCGCCGGTGCCTGCTATCTGCGTCTCTTCCATTGCGCTTCCCTTGAAGCGGTAAACCTTCGTGATCCGTGCCGGAGAGGAGGGCACGCCTTCCGTCGCCACGATCACATCTTTGTTAAGGTTGAGGACGCCGGAGGTGATCTTCCCGATGGCAAGCCTGCCGAGAAACGGTGAATAGGAAAGCGAACTCACGAGCATCTGCAGGGGAGCCTCGGGGTTTCCCGTTGGAGGCGGTACCGAATCGATGATCATGTCAAAGAGCGGTATCATCGAGTCGCCTGCCTGCGCATGGTCCATTGTGGCATAACCGGCTTTTGCCGAAGTGTAGATGATGGGGAAATCAAGGATATCGTCGGGTGCATCGAGCTTGACAAAGAGATCGAAGACCTGGTCTACCACCCAATCGCAACGGGCAGCCGGTTTATCGATCTTGTTTATTACGACGATGACGGGCAATTTCAATCCAAGGGCCTTCTTGAGGACGAACCTTGTCTGGGGCATCGGCCCCTCGGCGGCGTCAACAAGAAGCAGGACACCATCAGCCATCTTGAGGACCCTCTCGACCTGCCCTCCGAAGTCGGCATGTCCCGGGGTATCGATGATGTTGATGAAATGATCCTTATACGCGAATGAGCCGTTCTTTGAGGAGATGGTGATGCCGCGCTCGCGTTCGAGATCCATGGAGTCCATGAGGCGCTCCTCTACGATCTCGTTGTGGCGGAACATCCCGCTCTGCCTGAAGAGCTGATCCACGAGCGTAGTCTTCCCGTGGTCGACGTGCGCGATGATCGCAATATTCCTGATCTTATTCTGTTCCATAGGATTGGATAAAGTTGAAAAAGCAGACCCGGTTGCGCCGGGCCTGCTTTTAGGTGTCTTAGGCCTTCACTACGTTTGCTGCCGCGGGGCCTTTCGGGCCGCTGACGACCTCGAAATTGACCTGCTCACCTTCGGACAAGGACTTGAATCCGCTGCCCTGGATGGCTGAATAGTGCACGAACACGTCCGTACCGTCATCACCAGTGATAAAACCAAAACCCTTTGATTCGTTGAACCATTTTACAGTTCCTTTTGCCATGCTTCAAACCTCCTGATAGAATGTGGAAGAAAAGGAACTGCGCTATGGGACAGACAACAAAAATTGGGAATTCCTGCGTTTGTGACGAACAGCTTGTTCCTTCCTATGCTCCGGGGTCGATTATCGCACAAAAATTACAGGAGTGCAAGAAATATTGTTGGGGGAGTAAAAAAAAGAAAGGACAGTCAAGTTTCTGTCTTGATAAGAGCGGGGAATTTCCCTTAATCTAGGTGAGGGGATGCGTCCGTTCGTTCAGTGCCCCCTAAAGCCCCGAGGAGGGAAAAATTATGGTGGATTTCGACAAGGGACTTGAACTGTATGATCGGCCGGAGATCCTCTACCGGCTTTTCTTTCCCAGACGGGAGGTCGCAGCGGATTCCGAAAATCCAAAGGCCGTAAATCGTTTCGTGGAAGTGGCGAAAGGTGTTTCAATCTGCTGCCGTTTCTACCCGGCACGAAGCGACGGGCCCAACATCCTGTATTTTCACGGCAATGGTGAGGTAGCCCCGGATTATGACTATGTGGCACCCGTCTACGCCGCGCGGGGGCTGAACCTTTTCGTGGCCGATTACCGCGGATACGGCGGGAGCGATGGAAGCCCCACTTGCACGGCCATGATCAAGGATGCCCATCCCATCTTCCATGATTTTGTGTCCTGCATGAAAGACAGCGGGTTCTCAGGGAATCTTTTCGTCATGGGCCGCTCGTTGGGAAGCGCCCCAGCCATAGAGCTTGCCTATCATTATCAGGACCATTTCAAGGGGCTCATAGTTGAAAGCGGCTTTGCCAGCGCCCGCAACCAGATCGCCCGACTGGGAGTTGAACACCTTTTCAGAGATGCGGGGGAGCCCGTCGGGCTCGGTAACGATCTCAAGATAAAAGATGTGGAAATCCAGACACTTATCATTCATGGAGAATGGGATGAGATCATCCCTTCCACGGAGGGGAGGGCACTGTACGATCTCTCGGGTGCCGCAAAGAAATCCTCTCTCTTTATCCCCCGGGCGGGTCATAACGATATCATGATGCTGGGATTGAAGGACTACATGGATACGGTGACAAAATTTTCCGCCGCAGAATGACATATTATTACAAATAATCTCTTGATATCGAACCTGATCTTATGGTTCTTTTAGTTATTCAATCTTCAAAGAAATCAGGGATGAGGAAACTAAAAAAGGAGGGATTATGGCGAACAAACCTGTAGAGATCGTGCAACTGGCTGGAGATGCTGGCAAGTACAAAGCTAGCCTGACTCCGAGCAATTATCTCGTGCGCAGTTTCATGGCCGGGCTATTCATTGCTGTTGGAGGAGCCCTCGCCACGATATGTGGAACGGGCCTTGAGACCACGGTAGGTCCGGGTTTCAAGTCGATGATATCGGGGGCTGTCTTCCCCGTCGGCTTGATTGCAATCGTTCTTACCGGCATGTCACTTTTTACCGGCGATACGATGCTGATCCCGATGGCCGTATTTCAAAAGAAATCAACCTGGGCGAAGGTGCTCAACGCCTGGTTCTGGGTCTATATTGGAAACTTCATAGGTTCGCTCTTCTGGGCATACCTCATGTCCGTAGGGCCCCTCAGCAAGGGTGGCGGACCTGAGCTGACTGCCTTCGGTCAGAATGCCGTGGCGATTGCCCAGGCAAAAACACTGCCCTATATGGCAAACGGCGGCCTTGGCCTGTGGTCCGCATTCATGAAGGGTATCGCCTGCAACCTGCTTGTTAACCTGGCTATCCTTCTCGCCCTCTCATCAAAGAACATGATCGGGAAATTCTTCGGTATATGGTTTCCCATCATGGCCTTCGTTGCGTCCGGCTTCGAACACAGCGTTGCCAACATGTATTTTATTCCCACAGGCATTATGCTGGGAGCCAACGTCACATGGGGGCAGTTCATCAACTGGAACCTGATCCCCGTGACCCTTGGAAACATCGTTGGAGGGTTCGTCTTTATAGGGGCGGTATACTATATCTCCTTCAAGAAAGAGCTGTCTTCGATTACTCCGACCTGATGATCTGAGACAAAAAAAGCACCCCGGGACGTCTAACCCCGGGGTGTTTTAAAAATACATCCTTCCTCTTATCTACAGAGCCGGTCTTCCGCAGCCTGCAGTGTCTCTAGTTTTTTTGCAAAAGCAAAACGAACGGTCTTCTTACCCATCCCTTTTGTTCCATAAAAGCAGGAGCCGGGAACAACTGCAACCCCGAGGTTTGCAGGAAGCCAACGGGCAAAGGAGTAATCATTTCCGTCAAAATCCCAGCCGCTGAAGTCCGCCATCACGTAGAAGGCGCCTTCGGGGGAATGCGCCGTGAACCCGGCCCTGGTAACGATGGACATCATCTTGTCGCGTCTTTCCGTATAGTCCATGCGGAGCTTTGCGTAGTATTCATCGGGCAGACTGAGAACGGCTGCGCAAGCCGCCTGCAGAGGCGCGGGGGCGCAGATGGTCATGAAATCGTGAACGGTCCGCAGAATGGTGCTCAAAGGATTAAGGGCGCACGCGTATCCCAGCCGCCATCCCGTCATGGCAAAGGTCTTGCCCAGTCCGCTTATCGTAACGGTGCGCTCGGCCATTCCCGGGATCGTAGCAAGAGGGATATGAGGATGTCCGTCGTAGATGATGTGTTCGTATATTTCATCGGTTATGGCCACCACGTTGAATTCCTGGCACAATTCAGCGATGCCTTCCAACTCTTCTCTGGTGAAGATATGTCCCGTGGGATTGTGGGGCGTGTTTATGAGGATTGCCCTGGTGCGGCTGTTGAATGCGGCGCGAAGCACGTCGAGATCAAGAGCGTAATCCGGGGATTCAAGGGGCACGAAGCGTGGTACGCCGCCGGCGAATACGATGGCCGGAAGATATCCTTCGTGATAAGGCTCGATGACGATGACTTCATCATCGGTGTTGATAATCCCCATGAGCGTGGCCAGTATGGCTTCCGTCACACCGCAGGTGACCGTTATATGCTGGTCGGGGTCGAAATCGAGGCCGTACCACCGCTGCATCTTCGCCGCAATGGCTTGTCTGAGCGGGGGGGTGCCCCAGGTGATCGTATACTGGTTGCCGCCGGATTCAAGTGCCTGGTGGGCGGCCTCAATCGCCTCCCGGGGGGGATCGAAATCGGGAAACCCTTGTGACAGGTTTATCGCGCTGTGCGTGATGGCCAGGCGCGTCATTTCGCGAATGAACGATTCCCGGATCATGTGGAGGCGTTGCGCTCCTCCTCCCTTAACAGGATCGAACCTGGCGTCAAAAGGCGATCCTTTTGCGCTCTCGAGGATATCCATGATTCGCGTATCCTGTCGGGCCTCGTGCTCGTCTAGCCGTTTCATTGTCTCCTCCCCTTAATTGATATTTTCTTTCTGTTTCCCATAATGCCCTCCTTCTTGATTTTGCCCATAAAAAAAGGGCCATGGATCCGGTCCATGGCCCTTAAAATTTAAAAGGCCATGGGTTTTGCACCCATGGCCCCTTTCGTTTACCCTGTCAGGCGAAAGTTCGACACGAGTGCCCCTTCGCGTAATAATAGTAATAATAGGAGTTGTTGAGATGGAGCGTGTCGACTTTCGTCATAGTGGTATCAGTCTATCGGAGGTTGAAAAACTTGTCAACAAATTTGTTCCTGAGCGCTTTGTGCGCGTCAGCTCGCGAGCCCTGTTTCTGTGATTCCCTCATGCTGCTTGACAGCCAGGAATATCACTGTCTGAAGTTCTTCCGGGGTTGTTGTTCCCGGGTCATTGAGATAGAACTCGTAACTGGTTCCTGTGGGCTCGTAGCCGTTCTCTTTCATCCACTCGGCCAATGCCACGTAGGCTGATTCAATCTCTTCGTACGGCCCCGTATGGATGGTTGACGCAGCATGTGCGATACCGATCTGTCCGGCTCTGATTTCTCCCTTACCGGGGAGTGTCTTTGTTACCGGAAGACCCATCTCGACATCAAGATCGTCCATCGCCACGTTGTAGTAGATAGCGAAAGGGGGCCCGGCTATGTCCTCACCGAGTTCCTCCAGATACGCCACAAGGGATGCAAAGGATGATTCAAAAGTATCCGGCAGCTCATCAACGCCTACCCTGGACCTGATGGTAAGAGCGGGCTGCGGCTCTATCGTGCTGATCTCACAACTGTAGGACATCCAAAAACCTCCTGCGAAACATGGTGCCTTCCCATTCGGAAAGAGTTCCATTATGGTACATGAAGACCCTTTTTAAAGCAATTTAAAAGCTTTACAATGCGAAATGAATGTGGCAAGTGTTTTATATCGTTTATTATTCCCGGAGGGTTTCGTCATGGCGAATGTTGTTATGAGCATATGCGTCGCGTTTTCGTTGGTTTTTATCTCCCCGGTCCTTCCATTTTGTCAATCCCGTCTTCCTTACGATTATCCTCCCGTCCTTATCAATGTCAATGACAGGATTATAAAGCTTTTCAGGGTGCTCGATGCCGACCTGGCGGGTGCGGCCGAACAGATCTCGAAGACAGACCTCGCAGGACCCGAAGCGAGCAAAGTTTGAAGAAGCTCTGCACGGGCAAGGCTTACCGATCCTCTCTATGGGTCTTTCCCCGACCTCGTCGCCACGGGTAAAAAAATATCGAAACAACCTCTCGGAAACGGTGTTTATGAGTTCTACAGTAAAGAGACGAAACGGACGGTAGCCAAGGAGGCCTTCTGGACCACGGTGAGCCTCTATGGTACGCAGTGGCGTCTCATAGCAACGCGCTACCTGAACAGGAACTGAAAACGAAAGACCACCTCTGTGTACCCGAGCGAAGCGGGTGTGAGATAGTCTTTTTCAGCTTTACGTTGATCCCTTCTGGATGTTTGCGATCGCTTTCAGGAATATTTCCGGCACGTGGGTCAGGCGGTGAATCGTGTAATCGAAGCTCATGACGCCGGCCTCGGCGAGGGCAACCAGGGTACCCTTTTTTGTCACGCGATGAAATATTCGGAAACCACCGGAACGAATCTCTCCGATATGTGTATCGATCTGGAGTTCGTCGAAGATAAAGCTCTCGGCCCTGTAATTCATCACGAGATCACTCATGATGATGCCCGTCTTGCCATCTCCGAGATCCCCTTCGGCGAATCCCATCGAGTGGAACATCTGCGCCCTCGCGCTTCCAATAAGGATAACCAGGGAATCGTTTCCGAGATGCCCCCCATAATTAATGTCCCGGGGATAGAGCGTCACGGGAAACGTGAACTCATACATCGACTGTTCTTCAAGCTTAATACGCGGCATGTATCCTCCAGCGTGAGAAGTATAGGGTTTCGCCTTTTTACTTTGCCATATCTTTCAGTAGTTTCTCCAACTTTTTCAACTCCTCGCCGTAGCCTGCCCAGTCACCCTGGCGTTGAAGCTGCAGCATTCGTTCGAAGGTCTTGTTGGCCTGTTTGGCGAGGTCGTTGATGCCGGGCGCAGGTCCCGTGGTTTCTTTTGACTCAGGTCCGGACGTCGTCCTTCTGCCGCCGAATATCTTTTGAAAGGCCGCCTCGAGGGTGTCCTCCATGACAACGTTATTCTCGTATGCCACGATGATCCGCCTGAGTTCGGGAAGGCCGCCCTTGTCCTCGGCTGCAAGATAGAGCGGTTGAATATAGACAAGAGCGGATTCGACGGGAATGATCAGGAGGCTGCCGCGAATGACCTGGGAGCCTCTCTGCCCCCAGAGCGTGAGTTGTTGCGATATGTATGAATCCTGATCGATGCGTGCATCGACCTGCCTCGGGCCGTAGACAAGGCGGTCCCTGGGAAAGGTGTAGACGATAAGCTTCCCGTAATTGGGCACGTCGCACCGTGCGGCGAGCCAGGCTGCCAGGTTGTCCCGTTTGGCCGGGGTGTAAGGTGCAAGTAGGACATATTCCTCACTCTTTTCTCCCGGGATCTTCATGATCAGGTAATAGGGCTCCATTGATTTTTCCGCATGGGAGGGGATCTCCCAGAGATCTTCCTTGTTGTAGAACGTTTTCGGATCGTCCATGTGATATGTTGCGTAAAGGGATGCCTGGGTCTTGAAAAATTCTCTTGGATAACGGATGTGTTTCCTTAAGTCTTCCGGCATTGCAGACAGGTCCTTAAAGAGACCGGGGAAAATGGCATTATATGTCTTTGCTATCATGTCATCGGGATCGCTGAGGTAGTAGTTGATGGCGCCGTTATAAGCGTCGATGGTTACCTTGACGGAATTTCTCATGTAATTCAACTTATTGCTCAGTTGCCGGGAATAGGGCAGGCGGGTCGAAACCGTGTAGGCGTCGATCATCCAGAAAAGCTTCCCCGTGTCGGATATGACGATGTAGGGCTCCTGGTCCAACGAAAGGAAAGGGGTTATCTTACGGACCCTCTCCGTTATGTTTCGAAAGTAGAGTATCCGGCTTTCCCTTGTGATGTCCGACGACAGGAGTATCTTGGCATCCTTGAAATGGGCTGCAAAGGCGAGCCTTTTGAGTGGAGAGTCGAAGGCGACGCCGCCTGATCCTTTGTATGAACCGTAAACATTTCCCTCGGCGGTGGGATAACTGAACTCCGGTATCCGCGTATTGGCGATGGCATAGCTGCCCGTGAGTTCGCCGAAATAGATCTCGGGCCTCGAAATCTTTATGGATTTCGTAATCGACGCGGGCGGTATGTCCTTTACGATAAATTCGGGCAGGCCCGCGGGCGTAATCTTGCTTACATACGCCAGCGCAACCCCGTTTCCGTGGGTGAAGACGAGCTTTTCATTGATCCATGACTTGCTCGGCAGGTCATCATACGAAAGCTCCCGTGCGGAAAGCATTACCTGACCGTACTTGCCGTCGATAGTGTATCTGTCATTATCGATGCTGGAAAATCTGTAATAGGTCCGTATCTGCTGGAGCTGACTCAAAGTCTTGAGGAGCGGTGCTTCGTCCCACAGCCGGATGTTCCCGATCGTCGTATCATTCTTCTGGATGTCTTTCGCTGTAAGGTTATAGGACACGTTAAAAGGTTTGAGATCGATCTTTTCGAGACCGTACCCGTACCGGGTGAACGCGATATGATGCTGGATGAAAGGCCTCTCCAGGTCCAGTTCGTTGGGCGTCACCTTGAAGTTCTGAAGCAGCCCCGGGTAGATGACCATGCCGATGATATAAAAGGCTATTACAGCGCCGACGGGATAAAAGGCGAACCTGACCGTGCCTCTGGCAAAGGCGATAATGAAGATCACCCCCGCGATTATGGAAAGAAATACCAGTATGTTCAGGGCAAAAACCCTCGCGTATACATCGGCATAGCCGGCACCCGTTATGATCTGGTGGACCGAGTAGAGGAGTTCGAACCTGTCGAGATAGAAGCCGAAGGCGGTCTTAAAAAGCACCAGTGCGGCGAGAATGCCGAGATGGAGGCGTATCTCCTTTGCTATGAAGAGATTGAAACGGCTCAAGTTGACGACGCGCCTGGCGACATAGCCCGCAACACTTGCGAGAAGCGCCATAAAGAGAAGAAATCCCATGAAAGAGCTTAACGATTCATAGAAGGGAAGCCTGAACAGATAGAATCCGACATCCTGACCGAAGATCGGGTCGGCAAGCCCCCCGTTGACCCCGTTCAGAAAGAAGAGTGTCTGGTCCCAAACACCGGCTCCCCACAATGCCCCTATTACGGCGACAAAAATAGAGACCAGGAGCCCTACGATACGGGACAGCCTTGTCAGCTGCAGAGTATTGATGGGTATTGTCGTGTAGCCATTGACGGAGAGGCTGGCGGCAGGGAACTGGATCCTGTTGACAACCCTCATATTGGCGAACATGAAAAGGAATGCGAAAACGCCGCAGCACAAGCCCGAAAGGAACTGAACGGTGATCATCCTGGAAAAGACAAATTGATATCCCGTTTCAAGAAAGAACAGCCAATCTACGTAAAGCCCGACAATCCGCGAAAACGCTATAAGGAGGATCAGGATCGCACCGATCAGGACGAGCCGTGTCATCCGGTTTCTTGTCATTTCATCTCCTCGCTGGTACAGGACTAAACTCCGTAAAGACAAAGACTAGCACCATTCTACCACGATGGAAACAGTTTCTTCTGTAAAGCGAGATACAATAAGGACAGGTAATGGGTGATAGGTTATGGGTGATGGGGAGAACAAAGACGAAACGGTGAAACGGGTTGCAGGTTACGGGTGATAGGCAGATTACAGGCTTTTCCCATTACCCATAACCTATCACCCATTACCTGTCTTCTCTATTTTAACTTATTTTTCTTCGCCCATTTCGCTACGTCGATCGGACTTTCGAGGACCTCAACGCCCGCAGCCTTGAGCGCCTCGTGCTTGCCGGTGACTGTGCCGGCGCTGCCGCGCACTATGGCGCCGGCATGCCCCATTTTCTTGCCCTGGGGAGAATAACGTCCGGCTATATAGGCGGCGACGGGTTTTGTCATCTGCCTGGCGATAAAGCCGGCGGCCTTTTCTTCCTGTTCTCCGCCCACTTCTCCGACGACAATAACCGCATCGGTATCTTTATCGTTCTCGAAAAGCTCAAGGATATCGGCAAGATTTCTGAGAACAACGGGGTCGGCGCCCATGCCGACCACAGTACTCTGACCAACTTTGTTTTCTGAAAGGATTCCTGCAAACTCGTAGGAGAGGGTTCCGCTTCGCGAGATGATTCCCACGCGGCCAGGCGCAAAAAGCGACGCGGGCATGATACCCATCTTGCCCATTCCAGGGACGAGTATGCCGGGAGTGGTGGGGCCGAGTGCGAAGACACCTTTTTCGATGGCGTAGCTGCGCATTCTCAAAACATCCTTGACGGGGATATGTTCGGGGACGATCACTATAAGCTTGATGCCGGCGTCGATAGTCTCGAGGAATGCATCGAGCACGAAGGCGGCGGGGACGAAAAAGACCGAGGCATTGGCCCCTGTTTGCTTTACGGCTTCGAGGACGCTGTTGAAGACGGGGACCCCTTCGGTGGTCGTTCCCCCTTTTCCGGGAGTAACGCCGCCTACAACCCGTGTGCCGTATTCAAGCATCCAGTGGGTCTGGGCACTTCCGATGCGGCCGGTGATGCCCTGTACTATGACACGTGTGGAATCATTCATCAATATGCTCATGGGAAAACCTCATATAGTTCAATTGACCATGATCTGCTCATGCTCTTATCCTGCATTGCGCTTACTTACCTTTCGCACTTGCCTTCGGACGGCCTGCGTCGGTTTTCTTACCCGGTCCGACAAGCTTGTATAAAACATCGACAGCCTTTTCGGTAGCGGCTTCCGTCACGACATGGACCTCGCCTGACTTGAATATTTCCCACGTTTCTTCCTGACGGTTGCCGAGGGCTTTTGCCACGACAGGGATCTTCACGTTATGTTCCTGCATGTATCTGATGACACCTTTGGCACCTTCGTGAATGGGATTGATGCCCCCGTAAACATTTATAAAGATGCCCCTGAGGTCCGGTTTCATCATGATGAGTTCCATGCACCTGTACAACAGGTCGGCCGTGATACCGCCTCCGGTTTCAAGGAAGTTCGCGGGTTTCATCTTCTGTCCGATAATGTCCATGGACGCCATTCCCAGGCCCGCACCGGAGGAGATGAGCCCTATGTCACCGTCCAAATCCACATAGGTGACGCCAATCTCCCGACCTCTTCGCTCAAGCGGGTTTTCGATACGGTCGACGCGGTCGGGAAGGGGAAAACGTATCCGCGAAAGGGCGGAATCATCGACTTCCAGAACGGCATCGACGGCCATCAATACGCCATTCGACAGGACGACCAACGGATTGATCTCGGCGATGAGTGCCTCGTAGCGGGTGGCTATATGATAGAGCTGGCCGATTATTTCGCTCCAGGGGGTAATGAGTTTCTGTTCCAGGCCGAGCATCCTCAGCAAGCTGCGGGCCTGGTAAGGATAATACCCGAATGAGGGTTCGATGTGAATGGCGGCTATCTTTTCGGGAGATGTCCTTGCAGTCTCCTCGATCAGTACGCCCCCCTCGGTGCTGACCACGATGACCGGCTTGCCTGAATAACCGTCAACGGTCATGCCGAGGTAAAACTCCTTTACGATGTCCACTTTCTGACACACGAGTGCCTTGCGGACCGGCATCCCCTTGATTTCCGATGTAAAAAGCTCGTCGGCTGCCTCTTTCAGCTCATCCGGATTTGATGCCGTCCTGATGCCCCCGGCAAGGCCGCGCCCACCGACAAGGACCTGTGCCTTGATGATGACGGGATAACCTATTTCACCGGCGACATGGAGGGCATCGTGCATGGTACTGACGAGCTCGCGGCGGGGAACGGGTATATGGTTCTGTTCAAAAATGTCCAGTGCTTCATATTCGTGAAGTCTCATATCTGTCAATCCCTTTGTGTTGATTTGGCTTCATCTGCGTGTACGGGCCACCCCGTAACTGCGACCTTCAAGTATAAATGCAATGGTTTTTGATGTCAACGTAATTGATTAATAATGTGATTATAAAGTGAATAAGGAAGATGGGTAATGGGTAATGGGTAATGGGATGGTGTGACCGAACGGGGTGGGGGTTTTGTCGTGTCGGAGTGCACTAGTCTGCACTAGTCAGTTGTGTTGACAACCGGCCCTCCGATTAAGCTTTCTTATAGTATACAGCCGGTGGTTTCTCCCATTGCCTATTGCCCATCACCCATTACCCGTCTCATCTTTTTTCTAAAATTTGATTGCATTTCTAATTTCATTTGTGTAAAGTTACGCATGGCACAGACAAAGAAAAAACAGACCAAACAACTCGAAGACAGCAGTCAGGTAGCATATCAGGGTATTCGGCGCATGATCTACTCCAAGGAACTCGTGCCGGGGCAGAAGATCGCCTATCGGGACCTGGCGGAAAAACTCGATCTTAGCCCCACGCCCATCATACAGGCGTTGAAGAGGCTTGAGCTTCTCGGGTTCGTCTGCCATGAGCCCAACAGGGGTTTTTACATGTCCCCGTTCAGTGTGCAGGAGATCGAGGAGATCTATGAAATGAGGGAGCTCATCGAGCCGTCTCTCCTTGGCGACACGATACAGAATATCGACAAGAAGGGACTTTCGGAGCTGAAGGCGGCCCTTGAAGCGCATCTTTCGGCTGAACGCGATTTCTACCTGAAAGAAAGGCTTTTCAAGAACAGGGAGTTTCACCTCACGCTGGCATCGCTTTCGAAGAAAGAGACACAGATACGGACCCTTCGAAATCTGTTCGATATTCTGTTTCTCAAGTATAGCGATCTGCCCAGATCATCACTGGTGGCGACGGACCAGGAACATCAGGAGATATACGACGCCGTTGCTTTAAGAAGCATGGATCGGGCCCAGACGGTGCTGAAGAACCATGTAACCAACGTGAAGGTCCAGGTGCTGTCGAGCGTCCGCAAGATGCTTGCCGAGCAGGAACGCTCCGAATTCTAGAAACAGGTCCGGTACCGAATTCAATCAGAGGAGGCAATAATATGGGTATCAAGACAAAAGACGAATATATCGAATCACTGCGGTCCCTTAAACCCACTGCTTATATGTTCGGAGAACGTCTCACGAACATCGTTGACAATCCCCGTCTTCGCGCCGGTATAGAAGCCACAGGCGCAACGTACGAGATGGCGCAGATCGACCCCGGGCTCATGATCACGACGAGCCCTCTTATCAATGAGCCGGTAAGTCGTTTCACTCTTCCGCCATCCACCGTTGAAGACCTTGTCGCCCGCGTGAAGGTGAACCGCAGGGTCGCCAATCATGTTGGAACCTGTCATCAGCGGTGTACGGGTCTCGATTGTCTTACCGCTCTCGCCATCGTGACGTATGACATCGACCAGAAATACAATACCGAGTATTACCCGCGGTATCAGGAATTCCTGAAACACATGCAGAAGAATGACCTTACCGGCAATGCCGGTGTCACGGATGTCAAAGGGGACCGGTCGCTGGCTCCCCACGAACAGCCTGATAAAGACATGTTCATTCGCGTTGTGGAGAAAAAGGCGGACGGCATCGTCGTTCGGGGAGCCAAGGCGCATCAGACAGGCTCCCTTTCGTCCCACGAGATAATTGTTCTTCCCTCGCGCGCCATGGGGAAGGACGACAAGGACTACGCCCTGGCTTTTGCGATACCCGCTGACACGAAGGGTCTTATCCACGTTGTGGGCCGCTCGACTCTCGATATGCGCGAACTCGACGGCTACGACGTAGGGAATGTTTGTTATTCGAAGTACTGCCCGACGCTCATCTTCGATGACGTCTTTGTCCCATGGGAAAGGGTATTCATGTGCGGGGAAACCGAATTCGCCTCCGACATGGTGGTCAAGTTTTCATCTCTGCACCGGCAGAGCCACGGCGGATGCAAGTCCGGAAAGATAGACTGCATGGTCGGCACGGCACTCACCCTGATGGACTACAACGGCACAACGAAGGTCGGCCACCTGAAACAGAAGGTCATTGACATGATCCACAGGGCGGAGACACTGTATGGATGCTGCCTTGCTTCTTCCTATGAGGGGAAAAAGCAGCCTTCCGGCACCTACTTCATCGATACGGTGCTTGCCAATGCCTCCAAGATACACGAAGGCAAGGAGATGTCCGAAGCGACGCGGCTTATGATAGATGCCTGCGGCGGATTCGTGGCTGACCTGCCCTCGGACAGGGACTTTGCAAACGGGGAAGTCGGCGACCTCCTGAGGAAGTACCTCAAGGGCGTCGACAGCGTTCCTGTTGAGAACAGGGTCAAGATGTACCGCCTGGCGGAAAAGCTGGCACTGGAAAGCGCCGACACAATCTCGGACATCCACGGCGGCGGCTCACCTGAGGCGCACCGCGTGACGATATTCCGGGAAACGAACATAAATGACAAGAAAAAAGCAGCCAAGAGGCTCGCTGGTATAGAGGATTAACCTTCAGATAACAGTACGAAAGGTATGTTAAAAAGGCGGGCAGCCAAAGGTTGCCCGCCTTGCGTTGTCATATCAGATCTCTTATATATAAACCAGCTTAAAAAACCGCCGGCACATCCCCGGGGTCCGGGTCTGTCAGTATTTTATGAGCCCTGCGAAATACGTGACCAACTCCGGAAATATCTCGATGAGGATTATTGTGATGACGAAGGAAGGAAGGAACCATACAACCCCCCTGAACACCGTCGTCAATTGGATATCTTTAGACATACCGGAAACAACATATGCGTTTATCCCCACGGGTGGGGTGATGGCCCCCATGGTGGTCACTATGGTTATGATGACGCCGAACCATATGGGATCGTAGCCCAACCGTTGCGCTACCGGGAAAAAGATCGGCACGGTGATAAGGAGGAATGCAAGCGCGTCCATGACGCACCCTCCTATGATATATATCACCAGCATTGACCAGAGGATCATCCAGTTTGAAACAGGAAGGTTTGAAACCCATTCCGCGGCCTCGTAAGGGAGCCGGGTCACTGCAAGGAAACGTCCGAAAATCACGGCGCCTGCCACAAGAAGAAAGATCATGCAGGATATGCGGACAGTGTCGACAACGGCATTCATAAAGCCTTTCCACGTCAGTTTTCTCCTGACCAGACTGATAATGATCGCAACCACGGTTCCGGCTGCGCCCGCCTCAGAAGGGGTGAACCACCCGGCATAAAGGCTGAACATTATAATACCGAACATAAGGACCATGTCTATAGCATCCGGAAGCGCTTTGATCCTCGCCATAAGGCTGAATTTGGGTCCCTGTGGTCCCCATGTTGGGTGAACGATACACATAATGTAGACGATGGCCGCCATGATAGAAGCGAGCAGGAGGCCCGGCACAAAACTGCCGAAAAAGAGCTTGCCGATCGATTCGCCCGTATAGATCCCATATACTACGAGAACAACGCTGGGCGGGATCACGACCCCGAGTGTGGATCCTGCCGCTATGGAGCCCGACGACAATATGGGGTCATAGTTGTACTTCTTCATCTCCGGCAGCGCGACAGCGGTCATCGTGGCAGCCGTTGCGGTATTCGAACCACATATTGCAGCAAAACCCGCGCATGCCATAACGGTTGTGATGCCGAGACCGCCCCTGACTCTGCCGAACCATTTGTACGCTGCGTTGTAAAGCCTTTGGTTGACCTCGGAATAGAAGCAGATCTGGCCCATGAAGATGAACATGGGGATCACGGTGAGTCCGTAAGAAGAGAAGGTGTTCCAGAGATCTGTGCCGATAAGACCCAGTGCGGCATTCCAGTTGACTACATATGCCATCCCGAGAAAACCCATAAGCCCCATGGCGAATCCGACAGGAATACGCAAAAAGAGCATTACGAAAAGCATCAGGAGTGTTCCAATCAGGCCGGTAAGAGGTGTTATCATGCGGACGCCTCCCTTTTCAGCAATTTGATGAAATCAACAAAGATCGAAAAGGAGAGCGCGGCGAATCCGATGGCCAAACAAAATACAAAGGGATGATATATCACTTTCAATGTCTCCGACACCTCGCCCGTCCTGGCTATTTTCATGCCCCATTTATATGTTTCCCAGCTTATGATCGCAAAGAATATCGTGTTGACAGTGTAATTGAGCCCGTCCAGAATCCTATTGACTGTTTTTGGAAACTTGTCGGTGAACATTGTTACTATTATGTGGTCTTTCCTTATCTGGGTGTAGCCAAGAGCCAATCCGGTCGCAACGGCGCCGAAGAAACCGACAAGTTCGTAAGACCCCGGGATGGGGCTATAAACAATTCTGAGGAACATATTCGCAGCGGCAATCCCCGTGAGGATCAGCACTGCAAAGCCACTAAAGAAGAGGAGTACTTTATTAAGATAGGAATTGAATTTTATGAGGTATTCCATTGACGGCCTCCGGTGTGAAGCGTATCGTGTGGGTGTAAAGCGACTGTTTCCAAAAGCGCCCGGAGTTCCGGGCGCTTTTGGAAGGATTTCCGACCGTTATTTCTTGAATTCTTTTTCGTACTTGTTTTTTAACTGGTATACGTCTTTCATGATCTGGTCGCCGGGCAGGCCCGCGGCGGTTATCTTTTTGACGTACTCGTCAATGATGGGCTTCACGAGTCTTTGTATCTCGGCCTGGTCTTTTGCAGAGAGACTAAAGAGCTGGTGGTTGTATTTTTCCTTTGACCATTTAAGGGATTCTTTCACGTGGTCGTCAACGTATGTTCCCGTCCAGAGGGCCTGTTCCCGTGAAGACTCGTCGAAGATCTTTTTTATGTCGGCGGGCAATGAGTCCCATTTGGCCTGGTTCATGACGACGGCGAAGCTGACTACGAAGAGGTTTGCTTCTGTCGCATAAGGAAGATATGCGGCAAAATTGAAATCCTTCAGGATCTCCATGGATGAGACATTACCTTTAACAACACCCTTTTGTATAGCTTCAGGCGCCTCTGATTGAGGCATGCCTACAGGGGTGGCACCAAGACGTTTAAGGACGGCTGCGCCCGTTCCGGATGCTCTGAGCTCCATTCCCTTGAGATCTGCAAGGGTCTTGACGGGTGTTTTCGTCATGAGATCTGCAGGAGGGCACGTGAAGAGGGTGAGCACTTTGACCTTTTCAAATTCTTTCGGTTTATACTTCATGATAAGATCAAAAAGCGCGAGGCTGGCCGCTTTTGCGTTTGTAAACCCTAAGGGGAGGTCAATGGCTTCAGAGACCGGGAAACGTCCGGGCTGATAACTCATGGCGAAATTTCCAATGTCCGCAGTGCCGGTAACGACGCCATCGAAGATGTTCTTGGCGGGCAGAAGGGTACCGCCAGGGAAGGTCTGGATCTTGACCCGCCCTCCCGTTCTTTTCTCAATTTCTTTGACCCACCTTTCCATCTGTATGCAAGGAAATGTTGTTGCCGGCGGGAAATTCGCGTAAGTAAGTGTTATCTTGGCCTGACTGTGCACATTGCCCGGGTAAACGATGAAAGCACCAAGAATAAACACGCACAAGCCGAGGATAAATAAAGATTTCTTACCTTTCATATAAGCCCCCTTTGTGTATTGTTGACCCCAAGCAGGTCAATGGAAAACCTCTTGTATAATCACTTGAAAACAGGGTTGAACATAAAATGAAAAGTCTGATAGCGAGCCTGGGAGGTTCCGGCAACATTCACGCCGTACTCAATAACTGGTCTTAAGTACAGCCCTTTACTCAACATCCGCATAACTCGCTTCCAGTCGATGTTCAAGCCAGTTCTTCAAGAAGAAAACAACTGTACGCCGGATAACTATATTAAGTAAAACCCCCCAAATTCTGGTAACGACCAGCCATGTTATCCGGGGCCCAGCGGGTCGGTTACCCTCAGACCCTATTTACCGCTTCACACTGGTAATTCCAACAATCGATCAGACGGCCAAAAACAATATACGAACGTTTAAGAAATTCTTTTAATCCATTGTATACGGTTTTTCAAAAATCACAACATAAAATTCTGAACAAATTATTCCGGCATTTAATATCTTGACCACGGTAAAGTATACGGTATACAATATACCTGATGTCAAGAGAATATGTAGTTGCAGTTCAGCTATCACCTGATGGTTTATAAATATTGATAACAATAAATCTGTCGAGGAGGGTTCCATGGATGTGTTTAAGAAAATGACAATGTTGTCATTGGAACAGGCTACGGTTCTTCCGTATCTCAGCTATCGCCTTGCCATGGACGGGATCAACGTGATAAGGCTGGAGCACCCGGTTTACGGCGATCCCAATCGCATGATCGGTGAGAACAGGCTTGGCGAAGAGAAAATGAACACCTATTTCATGGCCATCAACTCGGGCAAAAAGTGCGTCACTCTCGATCTCGGGTCACCCGAGGGCCAGGCTCTCTTGAAGGAGTTGATAGTAGAGCTCAAAGTCGACATCTTTGCAACCAATCAACTTCCAAGGAACTACGAGAAACTTGGCATCGACTATCAGACGTTGAAGGCTGTGAAACCCGATATCATATGGGTTGGATTGACCGGATTCGGCCCCGACAGCAATGAGGCTGCGTACGATCCCATCCTGCAGGCGCGCGGCGGCCTTATGGAATTGACCGGCAACGCAGGGGAGGATCCCCAGGTGGTTGGTGTGCCCCTGCCTGATATGGGAACAAGCGAACACGCGTATGGGCTTGTTATGAAGGCCCTTGTCAAGCGTGCCATGACTGGAGAAGGCGATAGGATCGATGTTTCCATGTTCATGTCAACGACGTCATGGCTTACGGTTCCCATTACCCTTACGAAATCCTTCGGCAACAAGATATCAAGAAGGGGCAATACGCATGAGTTCTTCGCTCCTGTGTCCGTGTATGAAACGAAGGACGGATATGTCTACATAGCCGTCGGCAACGATCGCCAATGGGTGTCGATGACCCAGCTTCCCGGATTTGAGAAGTTGGCCAAACCTGAATACGAGAAGAACAAAGGGCGCATCCAGGACGTGAAGAACCTGAACAACATGATCAATGAATCAACCAGGACAAAAACAACGGCAGAGATGATAGATCTTTGCAACAAGGCCACCATAGCCATATCGAAAGTAAATACCATTGAAGAGGTCATCGAGGATCCCTATGTAAAGAACGCCATGCTCTCTGCGAAAGATCCCATAACGGGCACCCAGATCTGGATGGCCCCGCCCCCGTTCATGACGCCTTTTCTTAAGGAGTCGAACCAGCAGATGACCTTTCCCCCGAGATTCGGCGAACACAATGCCGAGATATATGGAAAGATCGCATACTCGCAGGAGAAACTGGCCGGGTTGAAGGATAAGGGAGTCATATAACCATCCTCGCGGATGAGGGGCACCATGGGTCTTGTTGAGGATATTCTAAGAGGGGATGAGAAAAGCGCAGCCCGGCTTATCACCGGGATAGAAAACGGGGAGCGCGAGGCCTATCAGGATTTATCGCTCCTTTTTCCCGGGACGGGCAAAGCCCACATTATCGGCGTCACAGGCCCGGCCGGTGCGGGGAAAAGCACCTTGATCGGGCGTCTTGCCCTTGCATTCGCGGAAAGTGGAAAGAGCGTCGGGGTCATAGCCACTGATCCCACAAGCGTCAGTGGAAGAGGCGCTTTTCTCGGTGACCGCCTTCGGATGAAAGGTGCCGAAAAGCATAATATCTTTATCCGGTCGATGGCGCATCGTTCCTATCCGGGAGGTGTCGCAAAGGCCGCAGCTGCCGCAGCCTACATAATGGAATGTCTTGGTAAGGATTGCATAATCGTGGAAAGCATCGGCGCCGGCCAATCGGACAAGGACCTGTTCTTCCTCTGCGATACGGTTGTCACTATCTTTACGCCCGACTATGGGGACGAGATTCAGCTCTTCAAGGCCGGGTTGATGGAAATAGGAGATATCATCGTTGTCAACAAATCTGACAGGCCGGGGGCCGATGATGCTGCACGCGACATCAGTTTCGCATCACGTCAAAGAGCGAGATCGAACGGGTGGGATGTGCCCGTCCTTTTAACCGCGGCCGAGACGGGTTCGGGCATTCCAGCCCTTGTTGACGCAATTGAGGCACACTGGCTCTCTCTTGCCGAAAAAAGCAATGTGGCGGCGCGCAAGGCCGACCACGCAGAGGCTTTTATGATGGCCCTCCTCAAGGAAGAACTCTGGCAGAAGACATCCGCCGCATTGACGAACAGCCCGGCATTCAAGGAAATATCCCGGGAGGTCCGCTCCGGCGGGACCGACCCGTACAGCGCCGTCCGGAAGATACTCGAGGGATTGGAGCACGAATGGACTTCTCACTGACAAAGGAGCAAAAGTTTTTCAAAGACCAGGTATCGCGGGCGATGGAGCGCATTGTGGCGCCCCATGCCGATTCCATCGATAAGAGCGATGCCTTCCCCAGGGATCTGTTCAACGAACTGGGTTCGCTCGGCTACTACGGGATCAGGTACCCCGCGGAGATAGGCGGCATGGGCGGGGACTCAGTCATGTTCACCATCCTTGCCGAAGAGCTTGCGCGTGCCTCGATTGGCTTCGCTGCAATCGCCACCATGCAGTGTCTCATGGGGACCGATTTCATTTACAGGTTCGGCAGCGACGAGCAGAAGCAGCGCTGTCTCATCCCGGCCATCAAGGGCCGGAAGATCGGAACGATAGCCTTTACCGAGCCTGACTGCGGATCGGACCTGGGAGGCATAAAGACCCGGGCGGTAAAGAAGGATGGGGGATATGTCCTGACAGGGCGGAAACTCTGGATCACGGACGGTGATGTCGCCGATTTTGTTACCGTGGCCGCCAGCACCGATCCGGGGAAAAGACTCGGCGGAATAGGGTTTTTCCTTGTGGAAAAAGGTACCCCCGGTTTCTCCCTGGGACAAAAGATCGAGAAGATGTCGGCGCGGGGTGCCGCGACGATGGAGCTTATTTTCGATGAATGTTGGGTGCCGGCTGAAAACCTCATGGGAGAAGAGGGCAAAGGCGCCGCGTATCTGAACAATATCCTCAGCGAGATAAGGATTATGATAGCCGGTCTCGGGCTCGGCCTGGCAAAGAGCGCCTTTATGGAAGGTCTTAAATATGCCCGGCAGCGCGAGGCCTTTGGAAGGCCTATAGGCACGTTCCAGCTCATCGAGGAGAAGATCGCCGAGATGGAAGTAAGGATCAGGGCGGCGGAGCTTCTTACCTATCACGCCGCATGGCTCAAGGACCGCGGCAGTCTGACGGGGAAAGAGGCCGCCATGGCGAAATTCTACTCGACGGAGACCGCCTGTTTTGTGGTCGATGAGGTGTCGCGGATACACGGTGCCTATGGCCTAGCCGAAGAATACCCGGCCCAGAGATTTTTCCGGGACGGCCGCTTTCTTCTCTTTGGGGGAGGTACTTCGGAGATACTGAAAACGATCATCGCAAAAGACACGATGAAAAAATGTGATCTAGAGATTAACTGAAGGAGGGGTTTATGGATTTTGCATTTACAGAGGAACAGCAGTTCTTCAAAAAGATCATCACCGATACCGTCGACCGCATGGTGGTACCCAAGGCCCGCGAAATCGACGAGAAGGACGAGTTCCCCTGGGAACTGTGGAAGGATTTCACGAAACTGGGATATCTTGGCCTGCGTTACCCGGAGGAG
The DNA here is from genome assembly GCA_002412715.1 of Deltaproteobacteria bacterium UBA5205. Taxonomy (GTDB): domain Bacteria; phylum Desulfobacterota; class Syntrophorhabdia; order Syntrophorhabdales; family Syntrophorhabdaceae; genus Delta-02. The sequence continues at coordinate 187,721 of DHVP01000042.1, read as the reverse complement.
ATAGGCGGGATGAATGCCGATCCCGTGACGGCGATGATTTTTTACGAGCAGATCGCCCGTGGCTCGGTTGGTTTTGCCCAGAGCGTTATCATGAACATACTTATGGGTACGTATTTCGTGTACCGTTTCGGCTCAGAAGAGATCAAAAAGCGCTGTCTCTATCCTGCGATGAAGGGAGAGAAGGTTACCACCATGTGTTTTACCGAGGACCAGTCGGGCTCTGATCTCTCGGCAACGAGGACGACGGCCGTCAAGGACGGAAATGAGTGGGTAATCAACGGGACAAAGATGTGGATCACCAATGGCCCCGTGGCCGATTTCGCGACAGTGCTCGCTACGACGGACCTGTCATTGGGCGCCAAGGGACTCAACTTCTTTCTCGTCGAGAAAGGGACACCGGGTTTCGCACCCGGCCAGATCATCGACAAGCTCGGATGCCGTGGAACGATAACGGGAGAGCTCGTTTTCGATAACGTCAGGATACCGGAAGAGAACCTGATGGGAGCTGAATTGAACAAGGGTGTCGAATATCTCGGCGAGATACTTGACGAAGTCAGGGTCATGACGGCCGCCATGGCGATGGGTATCGCCCAGGCTGCCTACAACGAGGGTCTGGAGTATGCCAGGAAAAGGATAGCCTTCGGAAAAACGATCGGGAATTATCAGCTTATCAGGGCGAAGTTTGCTGACATGGCGACGGAGATGGAGGCGAGCAGGCTGCTCATTTATTCCGCCGCATGGAAGATAAAAGAAAAGCTTCCCAGCCGTCTCGAGGCGGCAATGGCGAAGATGTTCGCTACGGAGACATGTCTTAAGGTGGTCGATGAGGTGACGAGGATCTGGGGCGCCAACGGCTTCGCGAATGAATACAATCCCCAGCGTCATTTCAGGGATGCACGGTTTCTCCTCTATGGAGGCGGGACACACGAGATACTCAAGGATTTTATGGGCAGGATACTTATCGGCAAATCGTGAACATTCCTCCGCGAATGAGGAAGTGCGAGGTAAAACAATATGAATATTTTGGTTTTGATCAAACAGGTACCGGATCCCGAGGCCCTGGTGGAGATAGCCGCCAGCGGAAAGGATCTCAATATCGAGCCCAAGTTCGTCATTAATCTTTTTGATGAGTTTGCCCTTGAAGAGGCGCTGAGGATAAGAGAAAAGCACGGGGGTAATGTAAAGGCCATCTCCCTGGGAGGGACCAAGGCCATAGAGGCCCTGCGCACGGCCATTGCCATGGGCGCCGACGAAGCGATGCTGATCGAGGATGAATCTTTTGCCGGCAGCGACGGTTATAATACGGCGCTTGCCCTCAGCCGCGCCGTTCAGAAAGAGACCTTTGATATTATCCTTTGCGGCAGGCAGGCCATAGACGCCGACCGCGGCGAGGTTCCCCAGATGGTTGCCCAGTTCCTGGGGCTGCCGCATGTGGGTGTCGTCGTGAAACTTGACGTGGACGATGGGAAGGCCGTCGTCGAATCCGTTCTTGAAGGAACGAAAGAGGTCATCGAAGTGACCCTTCCCGCGATTTTCACGGCGCAGAAAGGTCTCAACGAACCGAGGGTACCTCTTATCACGGGTGTCATGAAGGCCATGAAGGTGCAGATACCGAAAGTGCCCGTGGAAGACCTGGGGCTGACCAAAGAGATGGGTGGTCCCGATGGATCGAAGACACGGATAGAGCGATACCTGCCTCGAAAGAAACGGCCGGCGGTGCAGTTCATTGAAGGAGAACCGCGGCAGGCGGCGGCTGAGATTGTAAGAATCCTTGCAGACGTCGAAAGGGTCATATAAATAGGGGGCAAAGATGGACAAGGTCCTTGTGTTTGTGGAAACGAAGGGTGATGAGCCCAGAAAGGCCTCCATGGAGGTGTTGTGCGAGGCGGCGAGGCTCGCCGAGAGCGGACGGTTCAGTATGGAGGCGGTCTGTTTGGGCGCCGTATCCGATGTTCTCAAGAACAGACTTCTATCATGTACGCATAAGCTGGTCCGCCTGACCGATCCGGAACTTGCCGCCTACAGTCCGGAGGGTTACGCTCATGCGGTTGCCGGCCATGCGAGGCAGATAGGGGCCGGGATGATCATGGCGGGCGCCACGGGAGTAGGACGTGATTTTCTTCCCCGTACGGCGGTCATCCTTGAAACCGGAATAGTCTCCGACGTGACGGCGGCGAACTGGTTCGATGACCCGATCACCTTTGTGAGGCCCATGTTCGGGGGTAAGGTCTTTGCGGAGGTTGCATGCCCGGCCTCCCCGGTGGTGGTTACGGTGAGGCCCAACAGTTTTGCGATGGATATGCCTGAAGGGATCAACGGCGAATACGTGGAAGTGGCGGTCGGGTTGCAGGCCGGATCGATCCATACACGCCTCCTGCGTGTCGATGATACCAGGAAGGATGCTGTCGATATCACTGAGGCAGACCTCATCGTGGCGGGTGGACGCGGTCTCAAGGCAGCCGAAAACTTCAAAGTCATTGAAGACCTCGCGGTTGTGATCGGTGCCACCGTCGGCGCGACGAGGTCGGTGGTGGACGCCAAATGGCGCGATCAGGCAGACCAGATCGGCAAGAGCGGTAAAACGGTATCGCCGAAGCTATACATCGGGGCGGGCATTTCCGGTGCCATCCATCACATCATGGGTATGGATTCGTCAAAGGTTATCGTTGCTGTCAACCGTGACCCCAACGCTATCATCTTCAACTATGCCAATTACGGTATCGTCGGCGACCTGTTCGAGGTGCTTCCGGCGATGACCGAGGAGTTCAAGAGGCACAAGGAAAGGGTATAGGTGAGTCTACGTGGATAAGATCGACGCCATTGTTGTCGGAGGGGGGCTGGCCGGACTTTCCGCCGCATACCGCCTTGCGGATGCCGGCAAGCAGGTCATCCTTCTCGAACGGGGCGATGCGCCGGGAAGCAAGAACGTAACGGGTGGGCGCATCTACGTTGACCCCATCAGGTCCTACCTGCCCGATATTATCGGTTCGGCGCCCTTTGAACGCCATGTTGTCAGAGAAATGATCACCGTTCTTGATGAAAGCAGCGCAGTCGCCTTCGAATATGGGAATGAAAAATGGAAACATGAACCCTTTATGAGCTACACGGTGCTCAGGGCGAAGTTTGACGCCTGGTTCGCCGATCAGGTAGCGGCAAAGGGCGCCTTTATTATCTCCAAGAAGAAGGTCGACGATCTCCTCTGGGAGGATGGGCGCGTGGCGGGCATCAGGTCAGGGAACGAGGAGATCGGGGCCCACGTGGTCATAGCCGCCGACGGTGCGCTATCTTTCCTGGCTCAGAAGGCGGGTTTAAGACAGCCCCACAAAGCGGAAAACCTGGCGGTTGCGATAAAGGAGATATATCAGCTTGACGAAGGGACTATCGAACAGCGTTTCGGCCTTGGTTCCGAAGAGGGCGCGGCAGGCCTTTATATGGGTTCCGTCACCGGGGGCCTGTTCGGCGGCGGATTTCTCTATACGAACAGGGATACACTGTCCCTCGGCCTTGTTGTGGGGATAGGTTCTCTTGTGTGCTCCGACGGGGGGTTCGATGCACCGGGGCTCATGGAGGGATTTGTCAACCGGCCGGAGGTGCAGCGGTGGGTGCGGGGAGGCGAACTGAGGGAATATTCCGCCCATGTCATCTCTGAGGCGGGGATCGGGACCGTCCCGAAGCTCTGTACCGGCGGTATGCTTGTTGCCGGGGATGCGGCGGGCTTTGCACTCAACCTCGGCCTTACCGTCAGGGGTATGGAATTTGCGATCGCCTCCGGAGTGATGGCGGCCGAGACGGCCGTGGAAGCTCTCGATGGCAATGACGTTTCGGAGAACTTCCTGTCCCGGTATGAAAAGAAATTACGCGAGAGCTTTGTGCTTCCCGATATGGAGACATTCCGTAATTCCCGGGAGGTGCTTGACAGGCAGCGGTTCTTCACAGTCTATCCACGGTTCATGTGCGAACTTTTCGATGAACTGTTCACGATCGGGGACAAACCGAAAGAGAGTCTCTACAGGACGGCAAAAAGGGTTGCAAAAAAATATGTCCTCAACATGGAAACCCTGAAGGACCTCCTAGCTGCGAGGAAGTTATGACAAAAAAAGTGGAAGAGAAGATCGCCCTCAACGCGATCAAGAATGATACAAAAAGCCATATCACGCTGAACCAGTCTATTTGCGCAGGCTGCAAGGAACGCATGTGCGTCATCGTCTGTCCGGGCCATCTGTATTCCCTCAACGAGGAGACCGGCGAAATGGTCGTTGAATATGCGGGATGCCTGGAGTGCGGTACCTGTCTTATCGCCTGTACTCATGGGTCCGTTACCTGGGATTACCCGTCAGGCGAATATGGTGTTCAGTACCGGTTTGGCTAAGTCATGGCCTGGAATGGGCTAACGGGGTTTACAATGAAGGACACAGCGAAAAAGACAACGACAAAAGCAAATCCGCTCAAAGGGATACGGGCCCTGGACAAACCTCGTTCCATGGGGGACGTGGCATATGATTTTCTGAAGCAGGCCATCGTCAAGGGGGACATTCCTCCGGGGCAGAGGCTCATAGAGAACCAGCTCTCCGTCCAGATGGAGGTAAGTCGGGTCCCCGTACGGGAAGCGGTGAAGAAACTGGAGCAGGAAGGTCTCGTTGAAAAAACCGGGGTGCGGGGGTTTGTAGTCAAGGGGTTGACACGGGAGGAGATCGAAGAGACTCTCGGCATCAGGGCCCTTCTTGAAAGCTACGCCGCCTATCTCGCCACGGAACATATCAACGACTCAATAGTGAAGAAGCTGGAGGACAGTATAAAGGCTTACCGCACGGCCTTTGAAAACAAAGGCAACACGGATAAGCTCATGCAGCTCAATACCCAGTTTCATGAGATCATTTACAAGGCTGCGGGAAGCGGTAAACTCTATTCCCTGATCAACAGTTTCAGGGATGCCATTCATCGCTACCGAAGGCCGCTTCTTGAGTGCGAGCACTACGCAAAAGTTTCCCTCCAGGACCACGAAGAGATGGTCAAGGCTATGCGGCGCAAAGACAAGAAGAAGGTCGAAGAACTTGTCAGGAAACATATCTTAAGGGGCATGGATATCATCATTAAGGAATTCGATGCAGGCAAAACGGTCTAGGGGCTTACAACAAGTCATATGAAACAAACAAGGAGGCACTATTGGACACACGGCCCATCAAAATCTTAGTTGCGAAGCCGGGACTGGACGGACATGACCGCGGGGCGAAAGTGGTTGCCCACGCCCTCAAGGAAGCGGGCATGGAGGTTATCTATACCGGACTTCATAAGACTGTGGATCAGATCATCAGGATAGCGATCCAGGAGGATGTGGATGTAATCGGGCTCTCGATTATGAGCGGCGCCCACATTCCCATTACAGAAAAGCTGGTGAAAAAGGCCCGGGAAGAGGGCATCGACGACAAGATGATCGTCGTCGGCGGGGTTATACCCAACCGGGACATTCCGAAGCTCAAGGAACTGGGCGCGAAGGGTGTCTTCCCCGGCGGGACACCTTTTTCCGAGATCGCCGGTTTTATCAACGAAAATGCGAAGAAGTCCTGAGGAGGCATATAATGGGAGTAGCCAAATATACCAAGGATGAGAAGGACCGGATTACCGATGTGACATTGCAGTCGGGCATCCATGTGAAGGCGTGCTACGGTCCTGAAGATCTGGAACACGTGGGTTTCTCGTACGAAAAAGACCTGGCGGAACCCGGGCAGTATCCCTTCACCCGGGGCATTCACGCCGAAGGCTTCCGCAGCAGGGCATGGACAACGAGACAATATACAGGTTTCGGCACGCCCGAGGAATCGAACGAACGATTCAAGCTCATGATATCCCACGGCCAGACCGGGCTCAATGTGGCCTTCGACCTGCCTACCCAGATGGGATATGATTCCGACGACCCGATGGCCGAGGGAGAAGTTGGCAGGGTCGGCATGGCCATCGATTCGCTCAGGGATTTCGAGATCGCCTTTAAGGACATAAATCTTGAAAAGATCGGCTCCGGTCTTACGATCAACGCGGTGGCCTCGATCATGCTCGCGATGTACCAGGCTGTTGCGGAAAAATTCGGCTTCGATCCCAAGAAGATATCGGCGACCCCCCAGAACGACATCCTCAAAGAGATGATCGGCAGGGGTTCCTGGATCTTTCCCGTTGAACCTGCAGTAAACCTTATCGGCGATACTATAGAGTATTCCATAAATGCGATGCCCAGGACGAACCCGGTAAGCATATGCGGTTATCACATCCGGGAATCGGGGGCGACGCCCGCCCAGGAGATCAGCTATGCCATACTCATTGCCAATGCATACATAGACAATGTCCTGAAGCGCGGATACGACGTCGACGACTTTGTTGGCCGGTTCTCCTTCAATCTGAACGTCTTTGGCAATATCTGGGAGCAGGTCGCGAAGTTCAGGGCTGCCAGGAAGCTCTGGGCCAGGAATCTTAAAGAGAAATACGGCGTAAAAAAAGACTCGAATATGTATCTGCGCGGTCTTTTCGGCGGGGGCGGCTACGGCCTGACCAAGGCCCAGCCTGAAAACAATATCATGCGAGGCGCTTATTATGCATTGTCTGCCGCTCTGGCAGGGGCGCAGACCATAGCCCTTTGCAGCTACGATGAGGCATACACCATCCCGACACCTCATTCGGCGATCATATCCCTTCGTACACTGCAGCTTCTCATGGACGAAATAGGACTTCGGGATACCGTCGACCCGCTCGCCGGCAGTTATTTCATCGAGACTATCACCAAGGAGATGGAGACGAAGATAGAAGAGGAGATGGCAAAGATCGAGAAGGTCGGAGGCATCGTGCAGGCCGTAGGTACCGGGTACGTCCAGCGTCTCGTGTCACAACAGGCCTATGAGTATGAGAAAGGATTGCAGTCCGGCGAATTGAAGAAGGTAGGCCTCAACATCCATACGGAAGGCGAACCGATGGACGTTGAGCTCCACGAATATACAGGGGAGTCCGCCGAAAAACAGATGGAGAGCCTGAAGCAGCTTCGCCGGGAAAGGAATGACCGCGAGGTACTCCGGACACTCAAGGAGCTTGAGGAGGCCACCAGGGCGGGAAAGAACGTGATGCCTTATCTTGTCGAGTGTTGCAAAGCCTATGCGACGGTGGGCGAGATGACAAGGGTTTTCCGGGATGTTTTCGGAGAGTTTCAGGAACCGGGACTTTTTTAGCGCACGGGGGTTATGGAGGATGCCGCTCGAATCGCCGTGAACGGTTCGAGTAGCCGGTAACCCGTACACGATTGATGTTCACGTTGTTCAAGCGGTCAAGCCGCTGCGGCGGTTTTTGAAAGGGGGATTATAATGCAAGACAGGTATTACCGGCTGGGTTGTGATATCGGCGGCACGTTTACTGACTTTGTTTTACTTGACGACCAAACGGGAGAGATAAAGACAGGCAAGTGTCTAACCACACCCCGGGATCCATCGGACGCCGTGGAAGAAGGGATCAGGGCCCTTGAGACGACAACCCCTGATTTTGTGGGAAAACTGGACGAACTGATACATGGAACGACACTCGTCATCAATTCAATAATCGAGAGAAAAGGAGCGAGAACGGGCCTCATCACGACAAAGGGTTTCAGGGACATCCTGGAGATCGGTCGTGAGATTCGTTATGCGCCCTACGATATATTTGCGGAATTCCCGAAGCCCCTGATTCCGAGAAAATACCGCCTCGAGGTGGACGAACGGATCAGGAGCGACGGAACGATCCTGAGGCCCCTCGATCCCGACGATGCGGTAAGAGCCGTGCGGGCGCTTGTGGGCATGGGTGTGGAATCCATAGCCGTATGCCTTCTTAATTCCTTTGAAAATCCGGTTCACGAGCTTATGATCGAGGAGATTATCCACAAAGAGGCCCCCGGGGTTTCCACCTCGATCTCATATCGTGTTCTCCCCCAGATCAAGGAATATGAAAGAACAAGCACTACCGTGACGAACGCGTATGTAAAGCCGCTGACAGGCCGGTACCTGTCGAAACTTTCAGGTCGCCTGGAATCGATAGGGTTTACGGGCAAACTCTTCATCATGCTGTCCAGCGGAGGTGTTACCTCCGTTGCAACGGCAGCCGAATTCCCCGTGCGGATCATCGAATCGGGGCCGACGGCGGCCGTTATAGCCGGCCAGTATTACGGCAAGCATTTCAACATTTCCGAGATGTTTTGCTTCGACATGGGCGGCACCACGGCCAAATCCTGTCTTATTCAGAAAGGCGTTGCGGGCGTCGTTCCGACCTTCGAGGTGGGCCGGGTCCAGAGGTTCATGAAAGGAAGCGGCCTCACCATCCAGGTCCCCGTGGTTGATCTCATGGAGATTGGCGCCGGCGGCGGCAGCATAGCGAAGGTGAGCAAATTGGGAACGCTCCAGGTGGGGCCGGAAAGTTCGGGCGCGGATCCCGGGCCTATCTGTTACGGCAGGGGAGGACAAGACCCCTGCGTGACCGATGCCGATCTCCTTCTGGGCTATCTCGATGAGAACTATTTTCTCGGCGGGACAATGAAACTCGACAAGGAAGGAGCCCGCAGGGGTGTTGAGGAGAAGATAGCCAAACCCCTCGGTGTTTCCTTCATTCAGGCTGTCTGGGGGATCCATGATCTCATTAATGAGACAATGGCGGCCGCGGCAAAGACCCACATCGCCGAGAAGGGCGGCAATCCCAAGATTGTCACCATATCCGCTTTCGGCGGCGCAGGACCCGTCCATGCATACGGGCTTGCAAAGAAACTGGGAGCACCCCGAATGCTCATTCCACCCAATGCGGGAGTCGGATCGGCGATGGGATTCTTCACGGCGCCCCGGGCATTCGACCTTCTCAGGAGCCACAAGGTGTCCCTGAACGATGCCTCTTTTGACGATATCGAAGGCATCTTTAAAGGGCTTGAAAGTGATGCATCGAAGATACTGCAAAAAGAGGCAAGCGGAGACATGATCCGTTTCGAGAGATCCCTGGATATGCGTTTCGTCGGCCAGGGCTCGGAGATGAACATCCCGGTGCCGGGAGGCGATTTCGCGAAGGTTACACCTGCCGAGGTCAGGAAGTTTTTTGACGATGTCTATGAAAGGCTTTACGGGAGGACCTACCCCGACTCGGAAGTAGAATTCATAAACTTCAAAGTCAGGGCCAGCCTTCCCGAAAAATTGCTGCAATTGCCCAGGGTCGATGGAAAGGGCCGTACCCTGGAAAAGGCGGTCAAGGGGCAACGTCTGGCATATTCGCCAATCTCAAAGGATTTCATACCCTTTACCGTTTATGACCGCTACAATCTTTTTCCGTCAGCGGAGTTTCCCGGTCCCGCGATCATCGAGGAAAAAGAATCGACCCTCATAGTGGGTGAGGGTTCACATGTTTCCGTCGACGATTACGGGTTCCTCTGGATCGATCTCAAGGAGGTGTGCTGATGGCGCGTACGTTTGATCCGATAACACTTGAAATCTTGTGGAGAAGGCTTATCTCGATCGTTGACGAAGCGGACGGAAGCGTAGCCCGTACGGCGTTTTCAAGTCTCCTTCGGGACGCTCATGACTACACCTGCATGTTCACCGACCGTTTTGGCCGGGAACTGGCGCAGGGTACCTTCGCCACACCGGGACAGTCAGGCGCCATGGCGCTTGGTATCAAAAATCTTGTCAATAAGTATCCCCACGACTACTATAGCCCGGGGGACGCCTTTATCACCAACGATCCCTGGGCACTGGCGGGCCATCTCAACGATGTTTGCGTCATGAGCCCCATATTCTACAAGGACAAGCTGGTGGCCTTCACCGCCTGCGTCTTCCACCATTCGGACATCGGCGGAAGAGTTGCGTCCGACAACCATGATGTCTTCGAGGAGGGACTCTTCATTCCCTTCGTGAAGCTCTATGACAAAGAGGTGCTCAACGAATCCGTTCTCGACCTCATCCGCTGGAACGTGAGGACGCCCGATGAGGTGATCGGCGATATCCGATCGCAGATAGCGGCGAACCATGTGTGCGGCGAAAAGATATGCCAGATGCTCAAGGAGAGCGACCTTGAAAACCTCGACGACCTTGCGGATCAGGTCATCGGGTTGACCGAGAAGAGTATGAGGGAGGAGATAGCAAAGATCCCCGACGGCATATACCGGACAAGGGGTGTCATCGAACAGATGAAAGGCAACGGCGACATCGTCATCGAAGCAAAGGTGGAGATAAAGGGAAGCGATATCATCGTTGACCTTGACGGTTCATCGGGCCAGGTCAATTGGGGCGGCAACGTGGTGTATAACTTTACTTATGCCTACGTCTTTATGGCGATCAAGAGCATGTTCGCGCCCGACATCCCCAATAATGAAGGATGTGCAAAGCCGATCGTGCTCACAGCGCCTGAGGGTACGGTAATCAATTGCAAGTTCCCTGCGGCCGTGGCCGCGCGGATGGGGGTCGGCCATTTTCTGACAGAGGTCATTTACCGGGCCCTCTCCGACGTCCTGCCCGACAAGGTGATAGCGGCGTCAGGCGGCACCCCGGCGGCGATGAACGTATTCTACGGAAAGCGAAAAGACGCCAAACCGTGGCACAGCGTTATCATACGGGGCGGGGGCATGGGTGCGGGGGCCCGCAATGACGGTAACTACGTCTATATCTTCCCGGCCAACGGTGCGAATACTCCCGTTGAGATTTTTGAGAGTGATACACCGCTGATCGTCGAGAAACGGGAGATCCTGTCCGATTCGGGCGGCATCGGCAAGATGAAAGGCGGATTGGGGAAACGCGAGATCTTCAAAGTGCCAGATGACGAATATGCGCCGATCCCGCCGGTCAACCTGGGGATTCAGTCAGGCCGGTATATTTATCCCGCGGAAGGTCTCTTTGGAGGCAAACCTGGTGCCAGGGCACAGTTCCTTGTAAATGGCGTTCCGGGGAATTCCTACGGGTTGACCCAGCTTGCGCCGGGCGATGTCGTAACGATCGACGCGCCGGGCGGAGGCGGCTACGGCAATTCCATCGAGCGCGACCCGGAAATGGTGCTGAACGACGTTCTTGAAGGATACATAAGTTTTGAGAGCGCCCGGTCAGATTATAAAGTGGCGATCGATCCGAAGACTCTCGAGATCGACGAGGAAGAGACAAAGAAACTGAGACACTAGAACGATATACCGCATCGAGGGTATGTCATGGGGAGGAGGGACAGTGAAAATGGAGCGGCCGTTTGACACAAAGGTGAAATCGGAAAAGGAATTGAAAGTTCTCCAGCTCGACGGACTGAAATGGACGGTTGAACATGCATACAACGGTTCCGTGCATTACCGGAGAAAGCTTGACGAGGCCGGGGTCAAACCTGGAGACATAAAGTCCCTTGCGGATATACACAAGCTGCCATTTACGACGAGCAAGGACCTCCAGGAGGGATATCCCTTTCCACTAAGGAGTGTACCCTTTGAAGAGGTCGTCCGTATCCATGCCTCGAGCGGAACAACGGGCAAGCGGAAAGTACTTTGCTATACCGCAAAGGACGTTGACGACTGGGCCAATATGTTTGCCCGGTGCTATTCATATGCGGATTGTACGCCCGAAGACAGGATCCAGATCGCCGTGGGCTATGGCGTCTGGACCGCCGGTTGGGGTTTCCAGAATGGCTGCGAACGGTTCGGCGCGATGTCTATCCCCATCGGTCCCGGGAACACGGACATGCAGTGCCAGTTCCTCGAAGACTTCGGAACCACGGCCATGACCTGCACGGCCTCCATGGGACTTTTAATGGCAGAACTCATTGAAGAACGGGGACTGCGCAACAAGATTGCACTCAAGAAGATGATCTTCGGTTCCGAGCGGGCAAGCGACGCCATGCGGACAAGGATATCGGAACTTTCGGGCGTAGCCTACGACCACCTCTTTGATATTCCCGGCATGACAGAGCTCTACGGCCCCGGGACGGGCCTCGACTGCCGCTACCATACCGGCATCCATTACTGGGCGGACTATTTTATTCTTGAGATCCTCAACCCCGAAACGCTCCAGCCTGTCCCTGACGGAGAGATCGGCGAGATGGTGGTGACCACCCTTCGCAAGGAGGCCGCCCCGCTCATCCGTTACCGCACGAGGGACCTGACGAGGATCATCCCGGGGGAATGCCCCTGCGGGAGCATGATGCCGCGCCACGACCGGATCCTGGGCCGCAGCGACGACATGTTCATCTTCAGGGCCGTCAATATCTATCCCAGCCATATCGATCAGATACTTTCCAATATCAAAGACGTTGGCAGTGAATACCAGATCCTGCTTTTCAGGAAAGACAAGGGCGGCAAGGACCACATGACGATCAAGGTGGAGCGGGCCCAGGGAATTCAGAAATCCCACGATGCCGACAAGCACATCACAAAGACCATAGAAAAAGAGGTAAAAAGACAGGTACTCGTCAGTTGCGACGTGGAGGTGGAAGATTACGGGTCACTTCCGCGGTCGGAACGCAAGACAAAAAGGGTTTACGACAATAGAGATACGTAGAAAGTTTCAAAGCAGAAAGGATTTTAAAGGAGGGTATTGTGAAAGGTTACGAATACCATAAACCTCAGACCGTGAAAGAGGCCATCGATCTCATGGAGGGCCTCGAAAACGCGAAGTACATCGCCGGCGGCACCGATGTGATGGTACTTATCAGGCAGAAGAAGCTTGTCCCTGCGCGACTTATTTCCCTGCGGAATATAGGGGACCTCAACTATATGGAGACCGAAGGAGGGCTCAGGATCGGAAGCGCTGTTACCCACAACTCGATAGCGAAGAACGACTTTGTGCAAAGGCGCTACTCTGCGCTCGCAGATGCCGCAAAAAAAGTCGGTTCCCTGCAGATACGCAATGTTGCCACCATGGGCGGGAACATCTGCAACGCGGCACCGTCAGCGGACACGGCATGCCCGCTTCTGGTCCTCGACGCGAGCGTTATCATTGCCGGCAAAACAGGCGAGAGGGAAATGTCCCTCGATGATTTTTTTCTGGGGCCCAACAAGGTGGCCCTTGAGAAAGGCGAGATCGTTAAAGGTTTTACCATGCCTGCATTCGGCGAGAACACGGGTTCAGCTTATTTCAAACATACGAGGCGGCAGGCAATGGACCTCCCCATGCTGGGAGTTGCCGCGAGGGTCACAATAGATATCGGAGGCAGCGAGGTCGGATGCAAGGATGCCTTCTGTACCGTAGACAGCATCTCGAACATCCTCAAGAGGCTCGAAGATGAGAAGCTTGTATGCGAGGATGTGCGGATAGCCATGGGTGTCGTGGCGCCGAGGCCGATACGGGCCAGGAAGGCCGAGGAAGCCCTGAAGGGCAAGGTTATCTCCGAGAAGCTGTTCGAAGAAATCGGCGAGATAGCGGCGTCGGAATCGCAGCCGAGGGACAGTATTCGCGGCGAGGCGTGGTACCGCCGGGACATGGTAAAAGTGCTGACGAAACGGGCAATTCTCAAGGCTGTAGACCGGGTGATCAGACCGGATGATACGATATGGCCCGACAGGCTATGGTAGGGGGTGGATGATGAAAAAAGAGATCACATTTACATTGAATAATGAAAAGGTGATAGTCGAGGTCGATCCTAAGTGGACGCTCCTCTATCTGCTTCGGGAAGTCTTTGAGATGACGGGGACAAAGGAAGGTTGCGGTTATGGAGAGTGCGGTGCGTGTACCGTCATTATCGATGGCCAGGCGGTTAATTCCTGTCTCTATCCGGTGATGGAGGCCGAAGGCAGGCAGATTGTGACCATTGAAGGCCTTATGACGAAGGACGGCGACCTCGATCCGCTTCAAAAGGCCTTTGTCGATGAAGGCGCCGTTCAGTGCGGGTTTTGCATCCCCGGTATGATCATGTCTTCAAAGGCACTCCTTGATGAGAAGGAAAAACCCACTGAAGATGAGATCAAAGAGAGCATCGAGGGTAATCTCTGCAGGTGTACCGGTTACGTGAAGATCATTGATGCCATCAAAACCGTTGCGGACAGGAGGTAACCATGGACGGCCTGAAATTTGTAGGACAAAGAGTTCCCAAGAAGGATGCACCGCTGAAGGCCACCGGCGATGCGGTGTACATACAGGACCTGAAAGTTCCCGGCATGCTCCATGGGAAGATCCTTTACAGTAAATATCCCCATGCCAAGATAGTGAAGATAGATACAGCCAGGGCGCAGGCGCTCCCTGGTGTAAAAGCGGTGCTCACGGGTGCCGATGTTCCCAATAACTTCAAATTTGGTTTTTTGAAAGACAACCCTCCTCTCAAATCGGGTAAGGTTTTGTCCACCAGGGACGAGATCGCCGCCGTGGCGGCCATAAGCCAGGAGATCGCTGAAGAGGCACTTGATCTCATCGAGGTCGAGTACGAAGAGCTCCCCGGGATTTTCGATCCCCTTACAGCGATGAAAGAGGGTTCGGCGCTCATTCACGAAGAGCTCAAGTCAAACATCCTGAAGCTTCCCTGGAAGTTTGTGCACGGTGACGTGGAGGCCGCGAAAAGAGAATCGGCGTTCATTGCCGAGGATACCTTCAGCACTCAGTGGGTAACACACTGCTGCCTTGGGACGAGCGGCTGCGTAGCCACTTTCGACGCGAGTAATAATCTGACCGTTTACAGCAATACCCAGATACCCTCGCTGGCACAGAATGATTTCCTGGAAGCGCTCAAAACCTTCGGCCTGAAAAAAAAACGGGTCAGGGTCATTCAAGCCGTAATAGGCGGAGGTTTCGGCAGCAAGCTCGATACCTATGCCTATGAATATATCGCTATTCTGCTGGCACTCAAGACAAGAAAACCCGTGAAGATTGTCTTCTCCCGCGAGGAGGAGTTTTTGGCGACGTCTCCGAGGCAGTGTACGATCACGAAGATATCCCAGGGCTGCGACAAGGATGGCAGGCTCACCTTCCGTGAGATGGAAATGGTCCTCGACAACGGCGCCTATACTTCATGGGGGGCCACGACGCCTTCCGTCATGATGGTGCCCATATCATCCCTCTACAAAGTACCCAATATCAAATACACGGCGAAATGCGTCTATACGAACAATACTTACTGCCAAGCGTTCCGCGGCTACGGGAACCCCCAGGCAACCTTTGCAATTGAATCATGTCTTGACCAGCTTGCGGAAAAGGCGGGCATCGATCCCCACGAGATCCGCCGGATCAACGCAAACGAATCGGGTGAGTTGACACCTCAAAATTTCAAGATCACTTCCTGCGGAATGAAAGACTGTATTGAAGAGGTGGTGAAGAGACTTGACTGGAAGGGTAAAAGAGGGAAGGTGGACGGCAGGGGCGTCGGTATGGCATCGCTGATCCACGTGGGCGGTGCTGCCAGGGTGTACAAATCTGATGGCTGCGGGACCATCATCAAGGTGGATGACAACGGCAAGGTCGATGTTATTACAGGATCTTCCGAGATCGGCCAGGGCTCGGACACGATCATCGCACAGATCGTTGCGGAAGTGCTTGGCGTAGGTGTTGACGATATCAACATTATCAACAATGATACCGATGTGTGCCCGTGGGATGTGGGGGCTCATGCCAGCAGGACCACCTTTGTGGCGGGCAACTCTGCCCTCGGCGCGGCCGAAAAGATAAGGGACCAGATCATGGAGATAGCCGCGAAGAGCCTTGGCGAGTCTGTGGAGGCACTGGAAATGAAGGATGGGATCATCTTCTCGAAGAACGACAAAGAGAAGAACATCCCTTTCGGCAAGGTCTTGCGCAAGGCCCATTATTCCCTGGGGGGCAGGATGCTCGTGGCCGAGAATTTTTATGACCCGCCGAACGAGAATTTCGATCAGACCTTCAGAGGCAATCTTTCAGTGACCTATGCTTACGGCGCCCATGGTGTTGAGGTTGAGGTAGATAAAGAGACCGGGCAGGTAAAGATCCTCAATTACATCGCCGCCCATGACGTTGGCAAGGCGATCAACCCGATGCTGCTCGAAGGCCAGATCTACGGCGGCGGGCTCCAGGGAATCGGGTATGCCCTTGGTGAGAGGATGATATATGACAAAGGCTACCTGAAGAACGGTAATTTCCTGGATTACAAGATGCCGACGGTCAGGGATGTACCGCCCGTCCAGGCGGTTATCGTCGAGTCCGATGAACATGCCGGGCCATTCGGAGCTAAAGGAATCGGGGAGCCGGGGCTTGTCCCGACCGCCCCGGCAATAGCGAATGCCATCTATGATGCCGTCGGAGTAAGGATCAAAGACCTTCCCATCACGCCGGAAAAGATCCTGAAGGCGTTGAAAGAGAAGGCGAAACAGAATGGATAAGGGGGCAGGGCATGAAGATCGAAAAGATCGATCATATCTGTTTTGCAGTGAAGGACCTTGAAGAGACGAAGAGGGTGTACAGGGAAGATTTCGGACTTATCCCGGCATGCGAATATACCGCCGATTCCGAGAAGATAAAAGTGTCACGATACTACATCGGCGAGGTGGCGGTCGAGTTCATGGAATCGACGGCACCTGACGGGGAGGTCGCCAAATTCATCGACAAGCGGGGGGAGGGAGTCTTCCTGATATCATACAAGGTCGATGACCTCACGAAGGCAATGGACGAACTCACACAAAAGAAGGTCGATCTCATCGATAAAAAGCCCAGGGAGCTTTTCGGCACACGATATGCTTTCGTACACCACCCGAACAAACTTCACGGGGTGCTTACGGAACTCCTGGAAGGGGATTTCGATATCAACAAATGAGGACGAGAATCGCCGGACGAATATACGGCTTTGAAGTTACCACGATCTGAAGGAGGGAGAATGAAGGTACTGGTGGTAGGCGGAACAGGAGGCATGGGTCAGGGGGTTGCGAGAGACCTGATCAAACAGGAGCGGATAGAAAAGGTAACACTCGGAGACATCAATACCGATCCTGAGAGGGTGCAGGAGAAATTGCGCGCCAGCTCGAAGGTGTCCCTTGTGAAAATCGATGTAAACGATCACACCGGCATGGTTGGCGCGATAAAAGGGGTGGATGTCGTCGTCAACTGCGCGGGGCCCTTTTACAAGACCGCCGTTGCGGTGGCCAGGGCGGCCGTTGAGGCTAAGGTCAATTACATCGATATCTGCGACGATTACGAGGCCGCGCAGATCCTATTCGCCTCCGATATCGATGCAGCAGCAAAACAGGCGGGTATTACCGTCCTGACGGGAATGGGGTCCGACCCCGGAACGAATAACGTGCTCGTCAAGTGGTACGCCGACAGGCTGGATCGCGTCGATGAGATCTATCTGTACTGGGTCGTCAGCATTGCCGAACTCGCCGGTGCCGCCTGGGACCACAGTCTTCACATGGTCCTCGGGAAGATCCCCCAGTACATCGATGGCAAACTGGTTGAGGTTGACGGCGGCGGTGGGGAAGAAGTGGAGCATTTCCTGGATCCGCTCGGGGAATGTCTTATCAGCTATGTCGGCCATCCCCAGCCGATCACGATACCCCGCTATATAAAAGACGTGAAGACGGTGGTCATAAAAGGAGCCCTCATCCCTGTGTGGGTGGACCGGCTTATCAAGGAACAGAAAGACATGGGCCTTCTCGGCAACGAACCGATGGAGGTAAAGGGGACCAAAGTGGTGCCCTACGACCTCGCGCTAAAGCTCTGGAATACCATCCCTGAAGGCAGGGACAACGGCCCTGCCGCATCGGGGCTCAAGGTGATCGTGAAAGGCGAACGACAGGGAAAACAGGTGACCTACACCGCCGATATAGTCGGCAGAATGGCCCCGGGAACGGGTCTGCCGGCATCGATAGCGGCGCTCATGATGGAAGCGGGCGAGGTTACCGTAAAGGGCGTGGTGGCACCTGAAGGCTGCATCGACCCCGACCGGTTCCTTGCGGAATTGCTGAAAAGGGGTGCAAGGATACATCAAACAGAAACGATTCGGTCCATGTTCGCGCTTTAAGCCGTCAAGGGTTCTTATAAGGAGGATTCATATGAAAGAGGTCCCGAAATTGAACATAACGAAAAGCATCCAGCTTTTTGAAGAGGCGAAGACCCTCGTTCCCGGCGGCGTCCTTGGAGCGAGAAAACCCGGCGATTTTATCATGGGTGAATATCCTATCTTTCTCGAGTACGGCAAAGGTTGCCGTCTCACCGATGTCGACGGAAACGAGTTCATCGATTTTCTCTGCGGCTACGGGCCGATCATCCTCGGCTACAGGGAGGATGAGGTCGATGACGCCGTGTACCGGCAGATAAAGGACAAGGGGTTCTGTTTTACCCTTACCCAGCCGTACCAGAATGACCTGGCGAAAAAACTGAATGCCCTTGTTCCCTCGGCGGAATTGAGCATTTTCCTCAAGACCGGGTCCGACGCGACAACGGCGGCCATTCGTATCGCCCGCGCTTACACGGGAAGGATCAAGGTCATGCGCTGCGGATACCACGGCTGGCATGACTGGTGTGTCGAGATGAAGGGGGGTATCCCCGAGAAGTTCTATGAAGACGTCCATGAATTCCATTACAACGATCTCGACATGATCGAGGACCTGATGAAGAAACACGGAGACCAGACGGCAGCCATCATCATGACGCCTTTCGGGCATCCCCTCCACCAGAAGATGCAGGTGCCGAAACCGGGTTTTCTCGAAGGTGTGCGGAAGCTTGCGGACAAATACGGATCAGTTCTCGTTTACGACGAAGTCCGCACCTGCTTCAGGCTCAGAATGGGCGGCGCACAGGAACTCTACGGAGTCACCCCCGATCTGACGGTTCTGGGAAAGGGCATGGCGAACGGATATGCCATCAGCGTTGTTACCGGGAAAAAGGACGTAATGATGGCAGCCGCGTCGAAGCTTTTTATTTCATCCACGTTCTTCCCCAATAGCGAAGGCTATATCGCCGCCCTGAAGACCATAGAGATCATGGAGCGCGAGAAGGTCCTTGACAACATATGGGATAAGGGCAGCCGCCTCTTGACGAAGATCGAGGACATCATCGACAAATATCCGAATACCGGCGCCGAGTTGACCGGTGTGGCGCCGATGTTCATAGTCACCTTCACGAAAGGCGACCCCGAAACACAGAGAGACCGGCGCACCGATTTCTACACTCAGCTAATCCGCAAGGGTTTCTTCTTCACGCCGCATCATCACGCCTATATCAGCTACAGGCACACCGAAGAAGACCTTGACCTGACGGTAAAGGCAATCGATGAGTCGATGGCCTATGTGAGTGAGAAATATAAGGGGTAGGGGGTACATTAATGAAGGATGATCTGAATATTGTCGGCAAAAGGGTTGTGCGAAGCGATTCCCTTGCCAAGGTTACCGGCGAGGCACGCTACACCGCCGACCTCCAATTTCCCAATATGCTTGTGGCAAAGGTGCTCAGGAGCCCTTATCCGCATGCGAGGATAGCCGGTATCGACGTCTCCGGCGCCCTGAAGGTGCCTGGAGTGAAGGCGGCTATTAGTGGTTTTGATTCCTACGGAGTGAAGTGGGGCGTCTTCAGGTACACACAGGACCACGCCATGCTCCATACCGACAAGGTGCGGTATATCGGCGAAGACATAGCCGCGGTTGCGGCCGTCGATGAAGAGACGGCGATAGAGGCACTTTCACATATCAAGGTGGATTACGAGCCCCTGCCTGCCGTTTATGACCCGATCGAATCAATGGAGGACGGTGCTCCCCAGATCCATGACCAGTACAAGAACAATATCAACGTTCATATCCATATCGATGTGGGCGAGGTGGACAAGGCCATGGAGAAGGCCTTTCTTGTAAGGGAGGATACCTTCAAGGCAGCCGGAGAGGCCTATGCGATGATGGAGCCGTATGCCGTCGTTGCCTCGTACAAGAACGGATACCTTGACCTCTATATGCCCAACGCCGGGCCCCACGTGCGTGCTAAAGCGCTTTCGAACATGCTCAAGCTGCCCCTCAACAGGGTACGGATACGCCACATCAATTCCGGGGGAGCATTCGGAGGACGCTCTGAGGTTGCGCCGGGCGACCTTGTGGCTTCACTTCTGGCCATCAAATCCGGAAGACCGGTGAAGCTTGTCCTCTCCCGCGAGGAGAATGCAAAGAGCTCGCGGCAGGTTCACGACATTATCGCCACCATTAAGACGGGGATGAAGAAGGACGGTACGATTCTGGCAAAGGACTACAAGGTGATATACGACGGCGGAGCCTACAGCTCGACGGGACCCATCGCCACCTCCATCCCTTTTTATGTCTATGAGGAATGCTACCGTTTCCCCAACGTCCGCTATAACGGCTACCGGGTTTTCACGAACAAGGGGATCCGGGGGATGTACGGGTGCCACGGAAGGGCCTTTCTGGCCGGGAACGAAGCGCAAATGGATGTCATGGCAAAAGAGCTCGGCCTCGATCCGATGGATGTGCGGCTGAAAAACGGTCTGAGGCCCGGTGAAGTCACGGCTACGAAGTCGAAGATTACAAGCTGCGGTCTAAAGGAGACAATACTGGCGGCCGCTGAGAAAACCAATTTTAAAAAGAGATGGGCGAAGCCTTCGAAGCTCAAGGGCGTCGGCATGGGATGCGTCGCCATCATGTGCGGTTTTCCGATGGGGTTCAGATCGGGCTCTTCCTGCTATGTCAAGATCAACGACGACGGTCAGGTTACGCTCGTGACGGGACTCGTCGATAACGGGCAGGGAAACGAATCGATGGTCATCCAGGTCGCCTCCGAGGTCCTCGGTGTTCCCATGAAAGATATCAACCTCGTGTGCGCCGATACGGAAGTGACGAACCTGGACCCCGGTGCCTATTCGCAGGCCGCCGCATTCGTGGGGGCCAATGCCGTCAGGGTTGCCTGCGAGAACGCGCGCAAGCAGGTAGTCTCCATCGCGGCAGAAAAACTGGGGGTGAAGGAGGCCGACATCGGCCTTAAAGACGGCTCGGCCTATTCCATGAAGGATCCCGACAAGAAGATGCCCATATCCTGGGTCGTGCGGGAGGCGTTCTTCAGGGGAGAGCCGATAGTGGCGACTGGCTCGTTCTTCCCCAACATAGATTTTGAGAGGGAGTGGGTGACAAGACCCTGGGGCCAGATGGCGGGTACATTTTCCTTCGGGACCTCTGTGGCGGAGATAGATATCGACGCCGAGACCGGCAGGATAACTATCCCCCGTTTCACGTCAGCCCATGACTGCGGGCGAGCCATCAACCCGATGGCCGTGGAGGGCCAGATGGAAGGTTCCATCCAGCAGGCGGGCGTGGCGGCGATCACCGAAGGCAACCTCTGGGACAAGGGCCATCTTCTGAATCCGGACCTTCTCGAATACAAGGTGCCGCTGGCGTGTGATATGCCTGATATGGATACGATCATCATAAGTTCCCGGGACCCTGCAGGGCCGTTTGGCGCAAAGGAAGGCGGTCTCACCGTCCGCATGAACGCGTACAGCGCCGTCGCCTGCGCCCTGACAAATGCCACGGGCGAACTTTTCACGGAACTGCCGCTGACGCCTGACAAGGTTATGAAGATTCTGGAACGAAAGAAGGGGGTGAAATGATGGTCCTGCCAAAGTTTGAATACAAGAAAGCGCGGAGCGTGGCCGAGGCGGTCACCCTCTATAAACAACAAAAAGGAAAGGCACGGTATCTTGCCGGCGGAACAGACCTGATCCCGCTTATCAAACATAAACTATCGACGCCGAAGGCCGTCATTGACCTCAAGGGGATCGGGGAGATGAAAACCATTGATCAACGGGACGGATGGCTGGCGGTGGGCGCCAACGTTACGCTCTTCGATCTTAAGAACGATTCCGTGACGGGAAAATACTTTCCCGCCCTTTATGAATCGCTCGACGCCACGTCATGTGAAACGCTCCAGATGCGCGGCACGATCGGCGGCAATATCCTGCAGGATACACGCTGTCTGGAATATAATCAGTCTCTTGAATGGCGCACGGCAAGGGGTTTTTGCCTGAGGATGGGTGGCAGCGAGTGCAACGTCGTCAAGGGCGCAAGGACCTGTTTCGCGAATTATTGCAGTGACAACGCTCCGGCACTCATCACCCTGTCGGCAGAAGTGACGCTCGTGGGCCCTGAGGGCGAGCGTAGAATGAAGCTGGGCAACCTGTTCACCGGCGACGGCATAAAGCCTTTTGCGCTTGAGGCCGGAGAGATCCTGACGCAGATACTCATACCGATGAAGAAGACGAAGGGTGCTTATGAGAAGTTGCGCGTTCGGGATTCCATAGACTACCCCCTGGTCGGGGTAGCCGTCAGCGCGGCAGGCGCCAAAGCCAGGGTCTGCGTGGGCGGCGTGGGGCTTGCGCCTCAGGTATACGACCTTAAGAACGCGGGCGATGCGGCCGCCGTAAAAGAAGCTGCGGATAAGGCGTCCGCGGACGCGAGGCCTGTCGCGAACGGTACACTGACGCCGGCCTACCGGAAGAAAATGGTTGGAGTCCTTTTGAAGCGGGCCGTTAAAAGAGTATTTGCGGAGGGGAAGTGATGAAAACAACGAAGGTCAGTTTTCAGATAAATAACGAGAATGTCACCCTTGAAGTGCGTCCCTATGAGACACTTCTGGAAACTCTTCGTGAGCGGCTTGTCCTCACCGGGGCGAAAGAGGCCTGCGGTATGGGGGCCTGCGGGGCATGCACCGTCATAGTCAACGGAATACCCCTGAGATCCTGTCTCGTGCTTACCCCCGAAGTGGAAGGCGCGGATATCACGACGATAGAGGGTTTGAGGGAGAACGGAAACCTTCACCCGCTGCAGGAGGCCTTCATGGAGAAGGGGGCAGTCCAGTGCGGTTTCTGTACTTCCGGGATGATAATGACCGCCAAGGCGCTTCTTGACAGGAATAAGAAGCCGACAAAGAAAGAGATCGTAAGGACGATCTCCTCCAATATCTGCCGCTGCACGGGATACAAGAAGATCGTAGAGGCGGTGGAGGAGGCGGCAAGAAAGACCATGTAGACAAATAAATGATTGCTCCCGCCTGGAACCGCCGGAATGCATAGAGATGGTTCCAGGCGGTTCCAGCCGTCTTTACGCCCCGTTGGTTATGATGTATATTATGTGGCAGAGAGATGATCCGGAGGTGCAAAATGAAGATAAAGGTTAAAGTGGATTCAAACCTGAAGATCAAGAATGTTTTTGAGCCTCCCCTGGAACTCGAATTGAAGGATGACGAGCATACTTTGAAGGATGTCCTGGGAAAGCTCGCCGAAAAATACCCCTATCTGAGGTTTATCGAGAAGGGTGAAATGGGCGACGATCTCAGGCACCTGTACGTTAACGGACAGAGTCATTTTTCCTTTTCCGAGGGATTGAAGAAACAGCTGACCGAGGGCGATACTGTCCTGGTAGAAGCATACATGGACCCCCTGGCGGGGGGATGAAGACTACAGGCAATAGGTCATAAGTCATAGGAAAAGCGGTTTGACCCATCACCTATTACCCATCACCTATTACCCATTTTTTCATTACTACCCATAGTCCGCCTTCCGTTACTATCCCGGCATTTTCGGTTATATTGTTCGTTTCCAGGTCTCGTCGTATCCTGTCGACCGTGACCTCCGTCTTGCCGATCAGGAGATTCAGTTTCCTCGAACGCTCCGCTATGGGGCGGATCACCTCGGCGGGCGTATATTTGCCGAAACCGCCGCCGGCGAACATCGTCCCTCCCGGCTTCAAAACGCGAAGAATGGCCTGATAATCGATCGTGAAGAATGATGGGAAGAACAACGCCCCTCTGAAGACCAGAAGATCGATGCTGTTGTCATCGACGCCTTTCAGTGTCGGGGTTGTCATCACTGTGTCGATCATCCCCGTCATGCCCCGCTTCTTTATCTCTTCGGCATAAAAGGCTTCCATGGAGGCGGGAAAGGAGGCGATGCGGAAGGAGGTGCCGATGTGCTGTCTGGCAAGATCGTAGATCACTCCGCAGAATGGTCCTGCTTCAAGCACTGCGCCATCGGTGCGGTCGTATACCTCGGCGATGTGCCGGGCCAGATAAGGATAAACCTGTTCCCAGAGAAGGTTGATTTCGCGCACCAGGGAGAACATGCCTTGAGTATACCAGAAAACTGTCTTGTGAACCGCCCTAAAGACGGCCGATCCCCTATTTTTCTTCCCCTGCGAGATGTTTCAGCCTTTTCAGGTCTTCGGGAGTGAACCGTCCATCGCCGTAATAGATCTTCTCGTACTCACGGACAAATTCCAGCGAGATGCTCCGCAACTCTTCGTCGGGGATACGCGACAGAAATTCCTCGAGGCCCTCCGATTTCTGTTTTTCATAGCCCGCTGCATTGAGCCTTTTGAGGAATCGGTTGAGGAGCGCCACTTCAGGCGGCTTCACCGACTTTACGAGAAACCAGGCCAGAACGATCAATCCGAAGGATATGATAAAGGTCCCCGAATACTTCAGCACCTTTCGCTGGTGCACAGAAAAGGAGATGGACGGCCTTCTCAATTCGGACATGAGTGTTCTGGTGATGGATATCTGTCTTTCAAGATTGTAGGTAAGTACTACCCCGTACCAGTAGTAATTTATTGTATCGAAAACCATCCTGAGCCGCAGGAACATACCGTTCCCCGAAACCGTCGAGAACGCTTCCGCCGATGCCGGTGTCGGATCGTATCGAACCCATCCCTTGCCGGGGATGTGGGCTTCCACCCATACGTGGGCATTTTTCTGGGGAACGAGGTAATACTTCCCCATTTCATTGTAGTATCCGCCGCGGTATCCTCCGACAAGGCGGGACGGGATATCATTGACGCGCAGCAAAACCGCCATCGCCGATGCGAAATACTCACAATTGCCGGATGGGGAATCGAAGAGAAAACTTTCCAGCGGGTTCTTTGAGAGGGGCAGGCCCTTGAGGGTGTAGCTGTACCGGGAAGAACCGAGATGGTCCAGGACGCGCTGCAGTGTGCCTGTTTTGTCCTCCCGGACAGCAAGGCTCTTTGCAAGCGAAACGATCAGCGGCGACAGATCGGCTGGAAGCTGGAGATAGGTTTTCAGATCGATACTTTCTTCGGGTATCACGGCGGAAACCATCGATAGACTGGTGTAACGAATCCTTCTTTCAACAAATCCCGGTATGGTGAATGTAAGGTCATCGTTCTTCCTGACCCTCCTCAAGTCCATGTAGACGGGTTTATCGAGAGCGAAGAGACAGGAATTCTCATAGGGTTCGAGGTAGATTGTCTGGCTCACCGGTTTACCGGTGATGTTCCTTGCGCCAGCGTTTGAATAAAGACCCTTTCGGGTACCTTTCCTCCACGATATACCGTCAAAATGATCGAGGGTAATACCCCTCCAGTAAAGAGATCCTTCATCGATCCTGTCCATGGTGGCCCGGAAGACAACCCGTTCATCTTCCTGGATGTCCGAGATCTGGCCGAGCCTTACGTTGTCGGTAAATCCCGATCGGGCTTTATCAGCCCTGTTGAGAAAAGTCAGGATGGGATAACTGGTCCGGGGCAGTATTACGAACATGACGGTGGAAAGCGGGATGGCAAGAAGCGGTATCCAGAGGCACCTGGCGATCATTGTCCTTATCGTTCGGTTCGTTAGCTCCAGGTTCTGGTCCTGGGAATAGAAGGTGAGAAATATGAGCGACAGGGAGAGGAGGATGAAGAAGACGAGGAGATATGCGACAAAGGCCATTCCCAGGGTCATAAGACCCAAACCGGCGAGGACGAAGAGCGCGAGCGCATATATCTGCATGAAATCGCGCACCTCTTTGCGTTCGAGGAATTTGATCCCCATGAGAACGAAAAGGGCCTCCATGATCTGTCCTATCAGGTCCTCAGTGCCGATTCGCACGAAGAAATACAGGATGACGACAATGGAGAAAACCGTCAGGATCCTTCGGGAGATGGAGATCTTCTTGAAATCAAGCCAGGCCGAAAGACCCATGGCCGCAAAAAGTAAAAGAGGATAAAGAAACGTGATATGGCCCGAGACGGCAAAGATGCAGAGCACCCCGGTAAGGTATGTAAAGACATCGACAACGGTGCGCACCTTCAACTGTGTAAAACTAAGCACGGTCATTTCTCTTCAACCCTGCAAGCTGGGATCTTACCATTTCAGGCCCTTTCGCCCATCCGAATATTATCCCCATAATTCCCCTCTGACCCATAACCTATAACCTATAACCCCTCTTTCCCATACAACGCCAGTTCTCTCAACATGTTCATCCTGTGTATCCCGGTCACATCAGGCGGATACATCCGTCCGTTTATCTTGAGTCCGACGGGGACGTTGTTCTTCAGAAGCTGGACGATCGTGTAGGCCACACAGGAAATGCGGTCCTCGATGTCTTTTATGAAGACCTTTTCGAATTCGATAACGACCGGTTGATAGGAAAGTGACGAGTGTTCTTTTGTTTTCAGTTTGCCGGTCTTGGCCGTTGCCTTCCAGTGGATATACTTGATAGGGTCTCCGCGTACGTACTCCCTGATGGAAACGATATCCGCATCGTAACCGATCTTATCTGATACGTTCTCTCCCCTTGATTTGCGCTCCTTGCGGTAAAGGCTCGCCAGATCGCAGGCTTTCAGTCTTGGCAGCACTGTGATCGTGTAGGTCCGATGCAGTTTCTTGAAGCGAGTAAAGAAACTGAAAGGGAACGGGGAGAAGACATGGGGATTCTCGATGGTATGGAGCCCACGTTCCTGAAAGGTCACATTGGCATACAGGGACGAGGCGCCCCTGCTCGGTGTAAAAGGAAGAAGCGCCGAAATCCTTTCCGCGGTCAGGCCGATGAGGAAGGCCGGTAAAAACCTGCGCCGGTTTTCCACGGTTATCTTAACGGGCACCTGGCTCCCCGCGTAGACCTCCTGGGGAAACTCAATCGCAAGGTCCAGCTTTGAAAGGTTGGTCTTTCCGAAGATACCGGAAATGCTCATGAAACTGAGCAGGGCCGAAACCACGAGAAAGACCAGGTTATTGTTGGTGTTCGCCGCCGCTATACCGAGAAAAATGGTGAGCGCTATATAGATGAAGCCTGCTTTGGATATTTTGATTACAGGGGTGTGGGGACGACGTCTACGATTGATCGTACAATCTCCCTTTTGTTGAGGTTCTCATACTCTTCCTTGAAGATCACGCGGTGAGGTATTGTGTATTCAACGAGGTCTCTTATGTCCTCGGGTATGACGAAATCCCTGTCGTGGAAGAAAGCATTGGTCCTTGCGGTATTGATGATTGTAAGCGCTCCCCTGGTTGAGAGGCCCGCCGAGAGATATTGGCTCGTCCTTGTTTCCTGTATGATCGAAAGTGTGTATTCGAGGATCTTGTCCGAAACATGAATGCTGCAAGATATCTCGTCCTGCAGCCGCGATACCTCATCCTGACTGACGACAGGCTCGATTAGATATATGTCCTCTCTCTTGCTGCCGATCTTGAGGATTTCCTTCTCCGCCTGCCGGGAAGGATAGCCGATGCTTATCTTCATCATGAAACGATCGAGCTGCGATTCGGGAAGAGGAAAGGTCCCGAACTGCTCGGCCGGATTCTGTGTGGCTATAACGCAGAAGAGCCTGGGGAGTTTGTATGTCTTCCCCTCGATGGTGACCTGCTTTTCCTCCATTGCCTCGAGGAGGGCGCTCTGGGTCTTCGGTGTTGCACGGTTGATTTCATCGCACAGAACGATGTTGTTGAAGATCGGCCCCGGGTGGAATTCGAATTCTCCCGATGTCTTGTTGTAGATCGACAGGCCGGTGATATCCGTGGGAAGAAGATCGCTCGTGCATTGAATACGGCCGAATGACAGGCCGAGGGACTTGGCGATCCCGATAGCCAGTGTTGTTTTTCCGAGGCCCGGAAGGTCTTCGATCAGAAGGTGCCCCCGTGAAAAGAAGGAGATAAGCGATAAGCCCAGCGGCCGTTCCTTGCCCTGAAGATATGTCGAGAGTGAATCGCTGATATGGTGGATCTTGTTGAGGTCCATTTTCATTTCGACGGCGAGGTCCTTTCTGTCCACGCAAGTCATTGTAACACAAAAGTGAGGGAATAGGGAACAGGGACATCCTTTTCACTCCCTTGACAAACCCCGTTATTTCAGCTTCAATAGAAGGATGCAGTCTCTTCCCCGGTTTCCTTTATTCAAGCCCATCGAGCTCGATGACAGGCAATTCATGTCGGGCATTTTGCGGGACTACCGGCCGGGTACATCGGAATTTACTTTCACCAACCTTTTCATCTGGAGAAACCATTATGATTTTCAGTGGTCGGTCCACAGAGACTGGCTCTGTCTTATCGGAAGGGAAGGCGACGGCCCGTGCTTTGCCATGGGGCCCGCCGGGCCGCCGGGGAGCACGGAGGTTGTCAGGATGCTTCTTGAGTGGCTCAAGGAGCATAAGGGGATTGCCGAACCTTGCATCGAGCGGGCGGACGAAAAGCTTGCCCTTGAATCGTCAAGCCTGCCGGGGCTTGAGGTGGAAGAAAGGCGGGAGCATTTCGATTATGTTTACCTGACACAGGACCTCATCGATCTCGCGGGCAACAAACACAGGACGAAACGCAATCATATCAATCAGTTTTACCGCGCATACCAGTCCTACGTATACGAAGAGCTTGAGGAGCGGCATATCGGGGCCTGCCTCGAGGTCCAGGAAAAATGGTGTCTTGCGCGCCGCTGTAAAGAGGACCTGAATCTGCTGGGGGAGTGGGAGGCAACGAAGGAAATCCTGAGCAGCTTTCGGGCGCTGGAAGTCGCCGGGGCCGTTATACTGGTGGATGGCGAGGTGAAGGCCTTCACTCTCGGAGAAAGCATGGCAAGTGACATGGCGGTCATTCATATAGAAAAGGCCGATCCTGAAGTACCCGGTCTGTATCAGCTCATCAATCAGCAATTCTGTGCGAGAAAATGGCATAACGTGAAATTCGTCAATCGCGAACAGGACCTCGGGATACCCGGACTCAGAGATGCCAAGCTTTCATATGGTCCCGATCATTTCGTGAAGAAATACAGGATAACTTTGAAACGGTGACATTGAGCGATGACCGGCAAAAAGGAAGGCCATAGTCAGCCTATACACTTCACCGCCGAGGAAGAAGAACGCTATTCCCGGCAGATGATGATCCCGGCCGTCGGACGCGAGGGCCAGAAACTCCTCAAAGGAGCGAAGGTTTGTATCGCCGGCGCGGGAGGATTGGGGTCCGTTTCGGCATATTATCTTGCCGCCGCCGGAGTGGGTCGTATCCGGCTCGTCGACCGCGACAGGGTGGAGCTCTCAAACCTGAACAGGCAAATACTCCACTTCACGGCCGATATCGGCGAGCCGAAGGTATTATCGGGCCTTGACAAGCTTGAGAGACTCAACCCCTATTCCCGGATCGAGGCGATTCAGACGGATATTAATGAGGGCAATGCGCAGGAGATAATCGGCGGTTGCCACGTGGTCATCGATGCCCTGGACAACATCAGGACGCGTCGTTCCCTGAACCTGGCATCTGTACGAAGTGGAATACCCCTGATCTATGGAGGGGTCGAGGGGTTTTCGGGAATGGTTTCGACCTTTATCCCCGGTGAGACCCCGTGTTTCGAGTGCCTTTTCGCACACATCTCCGAGGACGCGAAGAGAAAAGGGGTGGTGGGGATGCTGCCTGCGCTCGTAGGATCCATGCAAGCCCTGGAAGCTGCCAAGCTCATTCTCGGCCATGCGCCCTCGCTGGCGGGAACGCTTCTGTATTTTTCAGGCATGACCATGACCTTTCAGAACATCGCTATCGAGAAAAACCCACTGTGTGCCGTCTGCGGAACGCCGGCCCGGCACGAATAATCCGATCCCCCTGATCCCCGGTTCTGGCCCCGTCTCTGGTCTCTATTTCCAGGGGGGTGATGAGACCGTATCGACGAATTCCACGAGGAAAGGTTCATCCCAGCGGACATCGCGCAAAAAGATGTCCCTGAGTCCGCGGAGGCTTCGCGTTCGTCGTGCCTTTATTCCGAAGGCACGGGCGAGTTTGACGAAATCGGGATTGGTCAGTTTCATGGAACCGGTTATCTGATGGCGGCTCTGCATGGCATCCTCGAGGATGGAGTAAGAGCTGTTGTTATGGACGAAGATAACGAGAGGGATGTTGTACTTCATGATCGTCGCGAGTTCAGCCATCTGCGGAAGCCCGCCGCCGTCACCGCATAGGGCCAGACAGGGAAGGTCGGGCCGGGCCGTTTTCGCCCCCACGGCAGCCGCGAGTGAATAAAAAATGGGTGATATCCCGCGGGGCATGATAAAGCTTCTCTGAAAGTAGACGGGCAGGTAATATTCCGCCCAGTAAGATGGCATGTTGAGGTCACAGACGACCATGGTCGTATCGGGGATGACGCCGCGCAGAAGGTCAACCAGGCCATAACCGCCGGCCGACTCCTTCAGGGAGGCTATTTCCGATGTCTGCTGGTTCTTCAACCGGACAAGGTCCCAGGAAAAAGCCCTTTTACCGACGATCGCCGACAGCCCTTCAAGGGCGCGGCCGATGTCCCCTGTGAAGTGGATCATCGCGGGATAGTTCTTGTGTATCCACCGGTCATCGATATCAATGTGTACGAGATCCTTGATCCGGACGCCGCGTCTCTTTGCATCCACCTCACGCAGCCGTGTCCCGGCTGCAATGACAAGATCGGCGGATCCGAGAATCTCGCGGGCCAGACCCTTTGCCATGATATTTCCGAGAGAGAAAATGCTCCTGTCGCTGACGACCCCCTTTCCTCCCGTTGAGGTCAAAAAAGGTATTCGGGCGCGGCCGCAGATATCCTCCACCAGTTCCCCCATGTGTGTTCCCATAAGGGCCTTGCCGCCCAGGAGGACCGGCCTGTCCTTGCCGTCCAGAATGCGTTTCAGGTCCCCCAGGAAGGCTTGCAGCCCCCCGGCGTCTGCTTTTTCCGGTTCCGGCTGCCGCCCCTGTCCGGAAAGCCCGGATACGGGGATCTCCTTGTCGAGAATACTGAAGGGAATGGATACGAGTACGGGGCCGGGGCGGCCAGTCATGCATGTTCTCAATCCCTGCTTCAGGGACGCATCGAGGTTTGCAGGTTTGCCGGCTGTGAACACGGCCTTGATAAAGTGCCTGAAAATATTTTCGGGGGCCTCGAGTTCATGGAGGATGCCTTTTCCGATATCCTTTCTGTCGGTGTCGATGTGGAGGATAAAAAGGGGCACGTCGTCGGAGTAAGCCTCCATGCAACCCGACACGATATTTCCGAGT
This sequence comes from Deltaproteobacteria bacterium UBA5205, assembly GCA_002412715.1. Lineage (GTDB taxonomy): Bacteria > Desulfobacterota > Syntrophorhabdia > Syntrophorhabdales > Syntrophorhabdaceae > Delta-02. The sequence continues at coordinate 156,570 of DHVP01000042.1, read as the reverse complement.
CCCGGACCGGGGGTGATCAGAATAACGGCCGGTTTTCCCGAGGCCCTGGCATACCCGTCGGCCATAAATGCGAGATTTGTTTCATGACGGGCAGTTATCGTTTTAATGCTTTGATCGCAAAAAAGCTCCGCATTAAGGGCAAGTGTATGCAAACCGGGTAATTGGAAGATATGAGATATATCAGCTTCGTGAAAAAAGGCTCTAATTAGTTGTTTTCCTTGCATAATATGCTCAGAGTCCACAGTTTAGCATACTGAACCTGAAAGTTAAATAAAAATTGACTTGACAAGAAAAATACTAATTTAGTTTAATACTGTAAACTTTTAGTGGGTGTATACTGTTATGGCGAAATCGGGCGAAATGAGCATAGGGGAAAGAATCAAAGTGCTGAGGCAGGCCAAGAACCTTACCCAGGAGGAACTGGCCACGCGGGCGGGACTGACGAAGGGTTTTATCTCGCAGGTGGAGCGTAATCTTACGTCCCTGTCCGTTGAAAGCCTGATCGGTATACTCGATGCTCTCGATGAAAAGCCGTCACATTTCTTCAACGGCGCCTTTGATGAAAAGATCGTCTTTAAGCTCAAGGACAGGGTCGATCTCGAGATCGAAGGGGTGAAGGGTTTTCGGATACTTGTCCCGGCGGCGCAGAACCGGCTTCTGGATCCGGCCCTCCTCGAACTGGGTATGGGAGAGAGGACCCCGGAAGAAGAACCACACGAAGGTGAGGAGTTCGGTTTCGTCCTTTCGGGGAGCGTCGAACTCGTACTGGGTGGAAAACCGCAGAAGGTAAAGAAAGGCGAGTGTTTCTATTATAAGGCAAGCAGGAAGCACTACATCATAAATAAACGAAATGCGACGGCAGTTTTGCTGTGGGTGTCTTCTCCTCCTAATTTTTGAGATCCCTGGCGGGATAAGGAGATAGGAAGAAGAACCATAACGGGAAACATACGAAAAGGGCGAGATTTATTTTCGCCCGTTCATTTATACAAATGGTTCGACGTTTTGCGGCAATGGGAATGCCCACGAACTGCTGGGGCTAAAAAAATTTGGGAGGTGGTTACATTGATTGTCAAAACACCCACGAAGTTTTTTCTTGTCAGTGGTTCGTCCGATGGTTTTTCTTTGTTAAACGCCTTTGACGGGGCCCTTCTGGCTTCAGGTGTGGGCGACACGAATCTGGTGAGAATGAGCAGCATATTGCCTCCCGGTTGCACAGAGATAAATCCGCGCCCGGCGGCACTCCCACAGGGCGCCCTTGTCCCCGTGGCTTACGCCTCTCTTACGAGCGATGCTCCGGGAGAGATAGTGTCCGCCGCCGTGGCGATAGGGATACCGGAAGATCCGAATCTTGCGGGTCTGATCATGGAGTATTCGGCGAGGGCGGAAGAAAGCGTAGTGCTCGAACAGGTCAAGAAGATGGCCGAAAAGGGAATGGAGTTGAGGAAGCGGCCAATCAAGGAGATTATGGCCATTTCCGCGACGTTTAGAGTCGTCGACATCGGTGCGGTGTTCGCCGGTGTGGTCTTGTGGGACTAGTTGAAGTCTGCTGTCGTCGGGACCTTCATTTAATCGGAAACTTCCAGAGGCTATAGTGACGAAAGGTGTTTTTCATAACCAGTACATGTGTTCCAGGTCCGATGACGGGCATCCCGGCATAACGCTGCTGGGTTGTCCTCTGGATGTCACGTCTTCTTTCCGGGGCGGATCCAAATTCGGTCCCGACAGTATAAGAAGGGCGTCATGGACCCTGGAGTCATACAGCCCTTACCTTGACCTTGACCTTGAGGACATAGCCTTTTCGGATACGGGCGATCTGGAACTTCCCCCGGGAAATCTTCTGGAGTCGCTCGATGCCATTGGGAACGCGGTTGCCGGGATATTGGAGAAGGGCCGGAAGCCTTTGCTTTTCGGCGGTGAACATCTGGTAACATATCCGATCATGAAGGCCGTAAAATACAAATTTCCCACGGTTCAAATCGTACATTTCGATGCTCATTGCGACTTGAGAGATGAATACGAGGGTCAGAAACTTTCTCACGCCACGGTGATGAAGCTGGTCAGGGAATTGGGCGTATCGCGAATGCATCAGATAGGCATAAGGTCGGGGACACGGCAGGAGTTCAAGGAATTGGCTCCCGTGGATTCGCCTGCCATGCTCGCTGGGTGCCTCGACGGGGCAGAACCGGTCTATCTCAGCTTTGACATGGATGTCTTCGACCCGTCTCTGGTGGCGGGGGTTACAACCCCCGAACCAGGAGGCCTTATGTTCAAAGAAGTCATGGATTATTTTCGTGTTCTCAAAGGGATGCAGATCATGGGCGCCGATGTAGTGGAACTGGCGCCGGATTACGATACCACGTTTGTCTCTTCTGTTTGTGCCTCGAAGGTCGCACGGGAAATTATCATGCTCCTCGATTCCGGCATCAACTAGACCACGTTCAATTCGTTTTGGGAGAAAAGCCTATGAATACTACAAAGAACCACGGAAGAATATTAATAATCGGGGCCGGAGGCGTTGCAACCGTAGCGGCCCACAAATGCGCGCAGGTCCCCGAGGTTTTTCGGGAAATTATGATAGCGAGCAGGACGCTCTCCAAATGCGACGCTATCAGGGACGACATAAAGGGCAGATATGGCAGGGACGTTCAAACCGCCCGGGTCGATGCCGACAATGTCCCGGAACTTGCAGCCCTTATAGGATCATTCAGGCCGGATGCCGTTCTTAATCTTGCTCTTCCCTACCAGGACCTGCACATCATGGATGCCTGCCTCGAGACGGGGGTGCATTACATCGACACCGCCAATTACGAGCCTCCCTATGAGGCCCATTTCGAATATAGCTGGCAATGGGCGTATCAGCAGCGGTTTCGGGAAAAAGGGATTATGGCGCTGTTGGGCTCGGGGTTTGACCCCGGGGTGACGAATGTCTTCACCTCATATGCCGGGAAACACCTCTTTGACGAGATACATTACCTCGACATACTGGACTGCAACGCGGGGACGCACGGACATGTGTTTGCGACAAACTTCAATCCCGAGATCAATATCCGCGAAGTAACCCAGGTTGTGCGGCACTGGGAGGCAGGAAACTGGGTGGAAACGCCGGCGATAATCGAGGAAGGCAGCGTGCACTTCAGCTTCGACTACCCGGTGGCGGGGATGAAGGAAAGCTATCTTCTCTACCACGAAGAACTGGAGTCCCTTGCTCGGAACGTAAAGGGGTTGAAAAGGGCCAGGTTCTGGATGACATTCTCCGAGAATTACCTTACCCACCTGAAGGTCCTGAGAAACGTCGGCTTGACGAGGATCGACGAGGTTGACTACGAGGGCTGCAAGATTGTTCCGATAAGGTTTCTCAAGGCCCTGCTTCCCGAGCCCGCCTCTCTTGGGACCAAATATACGGGAAAGACGGTCATCGGCAATATCATGACCGGGATAAAGGACGGCGAGACCATCACCCGCTACATTTATAATGTGTGCGACCACGAGGAAGCGTTCAAGGAAACGGGAACACAGGCGATTGCCTATACGACGGGCGTACCCGCGATGATAGGGTCAATGCTGGTGCTCACGGGTGTCTGGCAGGGGTCCGGGGTACATAATATAGAACAGCTCGATCCAGACCCGTTCATGGAGGCGCTCGGCAAATATGGCCTTCCCTGGCAGGTCATTGAGCACGCACCGCTTCCCGACAGGGTGTGAAGAATAATTTATGAGTGCCGACAGAAGGATTGAGGATGTTATCCGGGCGATTTCAGCGAAAGAGAAGTCCGCCGCGGGTGAATATCATGCCCTGCCGGACCATTTGAGACACGACGTCCTTGGAGCGCTCGACCACAGAGGACTGAGACTCCTGACGCGTCTCATCAAAGACTCCAAAAAGAAGAGTTTCAGAGAAGCGGGCAAGCGGCTTCCCGGAATTGCCGACGTCTTGCAGCGAACCCCTGTTTACCTGATTGATGAGGCCCTGATTGAAGAGAACATGCGCGTCCTGAGATATGTGAAGGATCGCACGGGCTGCAAAATACTTCACGCGTTGAAGGCGTACGCCTCGTTCGCCACTTTCGGGGTAATGGCCGCATACCTCGATGGTGTGTGTGCGAGCGGTATCAACGAGGCGAGACTGGGACGAAAGGAGTTCGGCAAGGAGGTCCACACCTTTGGAGCGGCCTACGGAGAAAAAGAGATCAGGCAGACGGTGAAATACTCCGATTCCGTCACATTCAACTCCTTTTATCAGCTCAGGAAGTACGCCGGGCTTGCACGAAAGCGGGGTGTGCAGGTCGGCCTGAGGGTAAACCCGGGACACGCCGAGGTCGCCGCGGAGATGTACAACCCCTGTGCGCCCTGCTCGAGACTGGGAATAGTTCATGATGAGTTCGCAAGGGAAATTACGAGCTGTCTGAACGTCGTGGACGGGCTCCACTTTCACGCGATGTGCGAACAGAATTCGGATGTCCTCGAAAGGGTGCTGACGTCTTTCGAAAGACTCTACGGGTCTTATATCAAGGGCTTGAAATGGGTGAATTTCGGAGGCGGTCACCACATAACCCGGGACGACTACGACCTTGAGCGCCTTATCAGGCTCGTGAGTGATTTCAAGAATAAGTACGGGGTAGAGGTGTATCTGGAACCCGGCGAAGCGAGCGTCTATCATGCCGGGGTTCTTGTCTCCACCGTTCTGGATATCGTGAAGAACGAAATGGAGATAGCCATAATGGACACCTCGGCAGAGACACATATGCCCGATGTTCTCCTCATGCCGTACAGACCTCTCGTGCTCCGCTCGGCCGGACCCGGCGAAAAGAGACACACGTACAGGCTCGCGGGTCCAAGCTGTCTCGCAGGGGATATAATTGGAGACTACTCTTTCGACGAACCTCTGAAAAGGGGCGACAGGCTTGTCTTTATCGACATGGCCCTCTACAGCATCGTGAAAAGCACCACCTTCAACGGCATCAACCTTCCCGATATAGCAGTGGCACGGACAGGGGGCTCGGTGGAGGTGGCCAGAAGATTCGGTTACAGGGATTACCGGATGAGGCAATCCTGACATGACCCGAGTCTTTTCTTCACGGCTGAACAGACAGTTTCAAAGTGTAATCACAAAATAACGTTATATTTCAATCGGTTTAGCGATATCGGGCTTGTGCGTGGCGCAGAGGGTACGTATATTTTGCCATGACAGACTTCAGGCCCGTGTGTGGCTCCCACGGTACATTTAAGTCGAGAACGCCTATTCCGGCACTGATAGTGTTGCTGCTGATGCTGACGGCATGTACTGATGTCACGGCTCAAGACCTTTCAGGGGGGCAGGCAGGAGCGACGGGCTACGTCTACACGCAGGAACAACTGGATCAACTGCTCGCGCCTATTGCACTTTATCCGGATGTCCTGCTTTCACAAATTCTCATGGCTTCCACCTATCCGGCGGAGGTGATTGAGGCCGACAAATGGGTCCGGGCTAATCCCGCCCTCACGGAGGCCAGGCTCGACGAGGCCTTGAGGGACAAACCCTGGGACGTAAGCGTCAAGTCGTTGTGCAAGTACCGCGGTGTGCTAAGGACGATGGCCGAACATCCCGACGAAACAATTTCCCTCGGAAATGCCTTCCTTGCCCAGCAGGACCAGGTGATGAATACGATACAGATGCTGCGGCGGCGGGCGTACGACCGCGGTCATCTGAGGGCGGTCAGCGAGCTCAGACTGGTGGTCGAAGAGCCTTATATCATGCTGCAACCCGCATCTCCCGAAATAGTCTATGTCCCAGTTTATGACCCCTGCTGGATCTATGGCTCCTGGTGGTATCCCGCTTGTTCGCCGGTCTGGTTCTGGTATCCGGGTGTAGTCGTTTCAGGCGCTTTTGTTTTCGGCAGGCCGATCTATACGGGCCACTATGGTTACTGGTCCGGTTTCAGGTGGCCCAGGCGTTCGATTTACGTGGACAGGCGGCTTACCATTGGTTTTAGCAGGATCGGAGCGACGAGTGTCTTCTCGGGGCCACAGGTTTGGCGACATAACCCCGTTCACCGCAGAGGTGTGTCGTATCATGATCCTGCGACGCGTCGGCGCTTCGGCCACGGACCGGGCCCCGGTGTAGACGAGCGGCGCGGATACAGGGGTTTTGAGGGGACAGGACCGGCTCCCGGGGTGCAGAGAGTCCGGCCTATTGGTCCCGGCGTACAACCCCCGGCGCCGCAAGGCCCGGCCCCCAGGGGCATACAACCCCCCCGGACTCCTGCGCCCACGCCCGGTCTTCGGGGAGTGTCGCCGCCCGGAGTGTCCCCGCCGCGGATACCGAGGTCGCCACAGCCGGGTGTCCGGCAGATCCAACCCGGGCAGCGTACCCCGGGGGTTCGCGAAATACAGCCGAGAGGTACTGTCGTGCCTCCCGGAGATTTCGGCACCTTCCGCGGTCTCACGAGCGGACCGGAAGTCAGGCGGGAAAGCGAGCGCGGCAGGGGGAGCATGAGATCGACCCCGCCTCCGTTAAGCCCTCAGCCCCGGATTCAAGCGCCCGGTCGTTCCGCGCCGGGCGGAAGGGGAGTCCAATCGTCACCCGGAGCGCCGCCAACCCTCCGACCGTCAGGACCAGGTCCGCGGGGCGGCCCGGGGGGTGGTGGACGCTCTCCGGCGGGTAGATCCGGCAGGGGCAGGGGCAGATGATGGGTTCAGGGATGGCAGCCATTTACCGGAAAGGGGTTGTAACGATGCACTCCATAGATACAAAGCGGCAGGGTCCATGTACCGCCGTATCTTTCACCTTCGTTATCCTTACGGCCTTTCTATTATTGTGGGGAGGCAGTGCCGCGGCAGGTACGGGACAGAGGCATTTTGCCACTCCTGAGGACGCGGTGGCGGAGTTGGTTGGGGCCGTGAGGATGAACGATACCGGGCACCTTCTTGCCATTTTCGGGGCTGCGGGGAGAGATCTTGTGGTGTCCGGGGATGAAACCCTGGACAGGGAAGCGCGCGATCGTTTCCTCACGGCCTACGAGGAGAAAAACAGGCTTGAAAAGGTCAGCAACAAAAAGGCTGTCCTGCACGTGGGGGAAGACGATTGGCCCATGGCCATCCCCATAGTCAGGACAGGCAGAACATGGCGTTTTGACACGAAACAGGGCAGGCAGGAGATTCTGGCGCGCAGGATCGGACGCAACGAACTCGCCGCAATTCAGGTATGCCTGGCCTACGTGGACGCCCAGCGCGAGTACGCGCAGCGGCAGCGCAACAGTGTTCTCGAGTATGCACAGAGGTTTGCGAGCGACCCGGGGAAGGACAACGGCCTGTGCTGGGACGCCGACGAGAAGGAGAATCCGGCAAGCCCCATGGGACCCCTTGTGGCACGAGCCTGCCGGACAGGTTTCACACCCGGGTGTCGAGACGAGGCGGCACCCTATCATGGTTATTTTTACAGGATACTTACGGCCCAGGGGAAAGATGCCCCGGGTGGTGCCTACGATTACATAGTCAACGGCAGAATGATAGGTGGTTTCGGACTTGTCGCATACCCCGCCCGATACCGGTCGACGGGAGTGATGACATTCATCGTGAATCACGATGGAATCGTCTACCAGAAAGACCTTGGGAAGAACACGGTCAAAATTGCGGAAACAATGGGCGTCTTCAATCCCGACCCCACCTGGAAGAAAGTGGAGTAGCAAAACAATCCCACTTTCCGGACAATGGAAGCGCCGACGGGGAGAAAAGAGGGCGCTACAAATTTCTTGACAAAGCCGCGGGATAGCAGGAAAATTCAGGAACCGAAAACATCTGGCGATTGTCGTAAAATACCAGCATTTGAATCTCCGCAAAACGGCGTCAATGGCTCAGATAAGTTTTTTTGTTGAGCCGGTGCGAGGCGATGATGGCGGTAGAGTTCTGCGATTCAGGCCTGGATTTTCTTGGGGATATTCCCTGGGAAACCCACCTGTGTCAATTTTATCAGACAAAACAGGATCTCATCGACATACTGGTGCCCTTCCTGCGGGCAGGCCTTAGGCGCAATGAATTTTGTGTCTGGGTAACTTCGGAAATAGTGAGCATGGACGACGCCATCGAAGCCATGCGAAAAGAGGTCCCGGATATCGACGATTTCATCCGTTCCGGGCAACTGGAAATTTTCCCTCATACCGAGTGGTACGCTGGAGATGACGGGTTCAATGCGCAAAGGGTCCTCGACGGCTGGAGCCAAAAGCTCGATTATACGCTGAAAAAGGGGTATGCCGGCGCCAGGATTACCGGCGACACGATGTGGCTCCAGAAGAAGGACTGGAAAACCTTCATGTCATATGAGAGTGCTGTCAACGACATAATTGAGGGCAAGAAACTACTGGTATTCTGTACGTATCCTCTCGATCGATGTGGAGCTAATGAGGTAATCGATGTCATTAACACCCACCAGAGCGCCCTCATAAGACGAGACGGTGTTTGGGAGATCATCGAAAGCCAGGGACAGACCAGGTTGTCGGAGGTCTTGAGAAAAGCACGGGGTGAACTGGAAGCCCGGGTGCGGGAGCGGACAGGTGAACTGGTACGGCAGGCCGAACTTCTCGATCTTGCCCACGATGCCATTATTGTAAGAGATATGGGCGGAAAGATCGTCTTCTGGAACTCCGGCGCCGAAGGAACGTACGGCTGGGGAAAAGGCGAAGCCGTTGGCAAGATTTCGCATGACCTCCTCTGGACGGAATTTCCCGTGCCCTTAAAAGAAATCATGGCCATTGCCGAGCAAATGGGTCGCTGGGAAGGTGAACTTACCCACGTAGGGAAGGATGGGAAGAAGACAGTTGTGCTCAGCCGATGGGCTTTGCGTCGGGACGAAACGGGAGGCGCCGCCCAGATCCTGGAGATTAATCGCGACATTGGCGAGCGGAAAAGAGCGGAAGAGGCCCTGCGCCTTGCGGGTGCGTACAACCGGAGCCTGATCGAAGTAAGTCTCGACCCGCTTGTCACCATTGACCCGGACGGTACAATAACCGACGTGAATCTGGCCACGGAAAAAGTGACAGGGTATACCCGCTACGAACTTACCGGCACCGATTTTTCCAATTACTTCACCGAGCCTCAGAAGGCCAGAGACGGATACCGTCGTGTTTTCAGCGAAGGTTCGGTACAGGACTATCCCCTGGAGATCCTTCACCGGGATGGTCATAGCACACCGGTTTTATACAATGCAGCCCTTTATCATGACGACGCCGGAAAGGTTATCGGCGCCTTCGCCGCCGCCCGCGACATAACAGAGCGCAAGCGGGCAGAGAGTCGATTGATCAGGGCCACGGAAGAATGGGAGCGGACATTCGATGCCATAACCGACCCGATTATGATCGTAGATACCAATCACAGGGTGATGAAGGCGAACAGGGCCATGGCCGACAAATTGGGCGTTTCGCCGTCTTCGGCGGAAGGGCTCATATGCTTCAAGGCCCTGCACCGCACGGACGAACCGCCGCTCTTTTGTCCTCACGCGAAATTGTTGGTTGACGGACGGGCCGGCGTGGCAGAGGTTTACGACGAACGGCTGGGCGGGTATTTTCTCGTCTCGGTGTCCCCCCTTTATGATCCTGACGGAAAGTTGTTCGGATCGGTGCATTACGCCCGCGACATCACCGAACGCAAGCGCGCGGAAGAAGCTGTCGGGCAGGCCTTTGCCTACAACAGGAGCCTGATTGAAGCGAGCCTCGATCCTCTCGTAACCATCGATCCCGAGGGGAAGATCAGCGACGTCAACGCTGCGACTGAACTTGTGACAGGGCGATCGAGAATGGAGTTGATCGGAACCGATTTCTCCGACTATTTTACTGAGCCGGAAAGGGCCAGAAGCGGGTACCGGCTCGTATTCAAGAAAGGTCTGGTCCGTGACTATGAACTTGGCATTCGCCATAAGGACGGACACGTGACCCCCGTGCTTTATAACGCTTCAGTCTATAAAGACAAGGAAGGCAAGGTCATCGGCGTTTTCGCCGCCGCCCGTGATATTACGGAACGAAAGACGGCCCAGGAGGAGCTCCAAAAACTCCTCGCCGACCTGGATTGGAGGGTAAAGGAAAGGACGAGAGAGCTCTCTGAGGCCAACCAATCGCTGCAGGCCGTCAACCGGGAACTGGAGAGTTTCAGCTATTCCGTCTCTCACGACCTGCGTGCCCCGCTCCGGGCGATCGATGGTTTTTCCAGGATGCTCCTGAAAGATTATGCCGACAAGCTCGATGATGACGGCAGGAGAAAGCTCAACGTTGTCCGAAGCAATACCCAGACAATGGGCCAGCTCATCGATGACCTTCTGTCGTTTTCCCGTCTGGGCAGGAAGGAAATGACAAAGACGAGTCTTGATATGGAGGCCCTCGTCCGGGATACGTGGAAGGACCTCACGGCTGTAACCCTCGAGCGCCAGCCGACCCTTGTCTTGAACAAGCTTCCTTCGGGTATCGGTGACCGGACACTCGTCAGGCAGGTTATCCTCAACCTTTTGTCCAATGCGATAAAATTTTCAAAATCCAGGGAGAACGCTTCCATTGAGGTGGGTGTTGTCCGCCAGACAGACGAGCCTGTCTATTTTATCAAGGACAACGGGGTGGGATTCGATATGCAGTACCACGGCAAGCTTTTCGGGGTCTTTCAACGTCTCCACAGTCAGGAAGAATTTGAAGGCACGGGCGTGGGGCTTGCCATCGTGGAGCGTATCATTCACCGTCACGGGGGCAAAGTTTGGGCCGAGGGAAAGGTGGACGAAGGCGCCACTTTCTATTTCACACTACCGGGAAAGGAGTAGGACATGAATGAGAATACTGTTGAAGTTATACTCGTAGAGGACAATCCGGCCGATGCCGAGATGACGCTTGCCGCTTTAAGCGAGCATAACTTCGCCAATAAAGTAAAGCTGCTCAAGGACGGCGCGGAAGCCGTTGACTACATTATGAACAATGTGGACTGCGTCGCCGGGCAGACAGACAAATGCTTTCCCAAGGTCATACTTCTCGATCTGAAACTTCCCAAGATCGATGGGCTGGAGGTTTTAAGAAGGATCCGCTCCGATGAACGGACGAAATCCGTTCCTGTCGTGGTCCTTACATCTTCGAATGAAGAAAGAGACCGGATAGAGAGTTACAAATTGGGAGTAAACAGCTATATCGTCAAGCCCGTGAATTTCGATGACTTCGCCAGATCCGTAGCAGAGATAGGATGCTACTGGTTGTTGATGAACAAGCCGCCGTATTGACCGCAATGTTTATTCTGCCCGGACTGCCATAGACGAGAAAGAGAGGCTCATATGTCCGATAAACTGCGTATCCTCATTGTTGAAGACGTACCTGCCGATGCGGAATTGATGCAGTACGAGCTTCAAGGTGCCGGATTGAAGTGCCTTGCGCACAGGGTGGAAACCGAGCCGGCCTTTGTCTCGGCGCTGTCGGAGTTCTCGCCCGACGTGATTCTCTCCGATTACTCCCTCCCCCGGTTTGACGGGGAAACGGCACTGCTGATAGCCCGTCAGCGCGTACCCGATACACCCTTCATTTTTGTGACCGGGGCGCTTGGCGAAGAACTGGCCATTGATCTCCTCAGGAAGGGTGCTACCGATTACGTCCTGAAAAACAGGCTGGCGAGACTGCCGATAGCAGTATCCCGGGCCCTGAGGGAGGTTGAGGAACTCAAGGCGAATGAACAGGCACAGGCCCAGCTGCGGGATACCCAGGAACTTCTCAAGAAAGTCGCAACGGCTGTGGAACAGGCGGCGGAAAGCGTCATGATTACCGACAAAAACGGGTACGTGGAATATATCAACCCGGCCGTCACCGGTATAAGCGGTTACTCAGGCAGCGAAATTGTCGGCCGCGAGTACACGGTTCTTCGGAGCGACAGTCATGACCCTGCCTTCTATGATGCAATGTGGCGCACTATTAAAGAGGGTACGGTATGGAAGGGCCGGCTCCAACGGAGGAAGAAGGACGGATCCGTGTATGATGCGGAAGAAACGATCTCCCCGGTCAAAGACCCGTCAGGTGTCATTGTCAATTATGTATTCCTGGGCCGGGACATTACGGAACGATTGATGCTCGAGGAACAGCTGCGCCAGGCCCAGAAGATGNNAAGATGGAGGCCATCGGTACCCTCGCCGGAGGAATTGCCCACGACTTCAATAACGTCCTTGCAGGCATTATAGGTTTCACCGAAATGGTGATGGAAGACGTGCCCCCCGACAGCCCCGAGTACAGGAGATTAAAACTGGCCCTGAAAGGAGCAAACCGGGGACGTGATCTTGTGAAACAGATACTTGCGTTCAGCCGGCAGACCGGGCATGACCGGAAGTCTCTTGCTTTGAGCCACATCATCGAAGAGGCGCTTAAACTATTGAGACCCGCGCTCCCATCCACGATTGAAATCGTATGGAAGAGCCTCACGAACCACGACGAAATACTCGCCGACCCGGTACATATGCATCAGATCCTGATGAACCTTTGCACCAACGCCGCCCATGCCATGCGCCAGGAAGGAGGTGTTTTGGATATAAGCCTCTCAAGGATCGTCATCGCCGAGGGTAATCCCGCGCCTGTCCCCGAAATGGTGCCGGGGGAGTACCTTGGACTGGAAGTACGGGACACCGGCAGCGGAATGACTCCCCAGACCCTGAAACGGATATTCGATCCCTTTTTCTCCACAAAGAAAGGGGAGGGGACGGGCCTGGGATTATCCGTTGTCCATGGTATCGTTAAGAGCTATGATGGGTACATAACCGTCGAAAGCGAACCGGGTAAGGGCTCCGCATTTCGCGTCTATTTACCGAAACCCCGGGTTTTGGTTCGTACCGAACCCGAAAAGACCGCTTCCTTTACAGGAGGAAATGAGCGGATACTCCTCGTTGATGACGAAGATATACTGGTGGAGTTAAGTAAGCAAAGATTAACCAGATTCGGCTACCGGGTGGAAGCGACAACAGGCAGTATGGATGCGCTGGCTATTTTCAGGAAAGATCCCGACGGATTCGACCTTGTCATCACCGATCACACAATGCCCGGTATGACCGGAATGGACCTTGCTGTCGAACTGTTGAAAATAAGAACGGCCATTCCGATCATTCTGTGTACCGGTTACAGCGAGACCGTTTCGCAGGAGAGGGCCAGCCGGATCGGAATTAAGGGTTTTCTTATGAAGCCCATCGCCAAAGAGGAATTGGCCCAGGCAATTCGCCGCGCGCTCGATGGGGACCCGCTGCCAATCTCGACGAAATAACGGCAGCAGCCTGCCCGGCTTGAAGATGTCACGGAAACAGTATCGAAACGGGGATACCTTTCTCTGTCAGGATATCATTTAGTTCGCACGCTACAGTTCTGAATCGATCGGATGTCATCCGGGACGCCAGGCCCGTGGAACGAAGGATGGCGGCGACCTTGCCGGGGTAATTGAGCCGGTCGATGAGGACTTCGTCCGTAATACCCTCAATCATCCCGGCAAGGGCGGCCGGGTCCATGGGAAGCATCGGACCGATAAATACGTATGTTCTGATGCCTGCATCGTGGGTGGCCTTCAGGGCTTTAATGCGGGACGTGATGGGTGGTGCGCCGGGTTCAAAGATCCTTCTTATATCATCCCGGTTGGTTGTTATCGAGAAACCGGCCTCAACGGAAGGCAATTGCTTGAAGATATCGATATCCCTCACGATAAGCGCCGATCGGGTCAGGATATTTACGGACAGCGGTGAAGACACGAGGGCAGACAGGCAATCCCTGGTGATGTGATATTTTTCTTCGAGAGGCTGATAGGGGTCCGTAACGGTGCCTATCAGGAGAGCCCCCTTCCTGATCCTTATGAGTTGGCGCCGCAGCACATCGGCCGCATTGATCTTGATGTCTACGAAGGTTCCCCAGGGCTCAGGATGCCCTGTAAAACGTTTCATGAAAGTCGCATAACAATATCTGCACCCATGTGCGCAGCCGACATAGGGGTTCAGACAGTAATCATAACCGGCGATACCGGTCCTGGTAAGCGCGTTCCTGCAGGTTATTTCACGTACGTTCATAGCCCCCGTAACAAAAGCCGGTTAGCTATGATAGCATAAAACGTTTTGCCGTTCACTCTTCCGGTCCGCCGTCTTTGCCTGCCGGCAGAAACGTCGAGATAGTGTATCCGCGGGTAAGGAAGCAGATTCACTGGATTATCGGTTAAATAATAATATTTTCTTGACAAAATATAGTGCGATATATTTATATAAGGACTTTGAGATAGCCGTACAAACCTCGGCTTTCATCGTGTTAATACATCATGAGAGGTGAACATCATGAAATCCCCAGTATCCAACGAATCTCCCAAAACACCCGGCACAAAGCGGACAGATAAAGAGACGGCCATGAAGATCCACGCTCTTGAAGAAACGAATGAGGCCCTGAAGACCCTTCTAGCCCGCGGAGAAGACGATAAGAAGCTTATGGAAGACAAGATTAAATCAAACGTGAAAGAGCTCGTCCTTCCTTACGTAGACAAATTGAAACTGACCGGACTTACAATCGAACAACAGACCTATCTCGAAATTATCGAGACCACGATCAAGAATGTGTTCTCTTCATTCCTGCAAAAGATAACGTCAAAGCAGTATCACTTTACGCCCAAGGAGATCCAGGTCGCAACGCTTATCCGCGAGGGGAAGACAACAAAGGAGATTGCCGACATCATGAAGGTGACGCGAAGCGCCATCGGGCTCCACCGGCACCACATCAGGAATAAACTGGGGCTGGGCAAGGCGAAGGTGAACCTGCGTTCCTACCTGTTATCGCTGCAATAAGATCAGGTTTATGCCACCAAAGATTTAGCAAATGGCTTTGATTTAATGCTTGCCTCCTCGAGCTTCTGTGATATAATCACCTTGCGAGTCGTCCACAGCATTATATTCGAACTAAAACTGAATATTGAGCCACCGAATCAAAGATGATCTTGAGTTCCGAAAATTCGTAAAGGAGAGAACGAATGAACAGGTATCCGGAGATCGCTGATAGGCTGATGGGTCTCGATGAGGCCGTCACACGGTTCGTTAAGGATGGTTGCCAGCTCGCCATAGGGGGGTTTACGATAACCCGCAATCCCATGGCGGTTGCGTACGAGATCATTCGCCAGGGGGTAAAGGATATTCACCTTGTCTGTCACTCCAACGGGCAGGCTCTCGATGTACTCATAGGCGCGGGATGCGTAAAAAGGCTCGAGATCGCATACGGAGGCAACGGACGTTACGCACCGACGTGCGTCAGGTTCAAAAAGGCCGTCGAGGGCTCGAAAATCCAGTTCGAGGACTATTCCAACTACCAGATGTCGCTGAGGTTCCTCGCCGGTGCCCTCAGCATCCCTTTTATTCCCACAAAGTCGGGCCTTGGCTCCGATCTTATGAACTACGAAGGTTTTTCGCGGGATGTGAGAAAGGAACCGAAGGTCGCAAACATGAAGTATGCGAAGATCGCGAACCCCTTCAGCGAAGACAAGGATGAAGTCGTCCTCCTGCCCGCCCTGACTCCGGACGTGACAATCCTCCATGTTCAGTATGTCGGGGAGGACGGCACGGTGAGGATTAAAGGGCTCACCTTTGCCGATATAGAACAGGCCAAAGCTGCCGACAAGGTCATCGTCACCTGCGAGGAGATCGTGCCGAGGTCTTTCATCCGCAGCGATCCCGACCAGAATTCATTGCCTTCCTTTTTCGTGGATGCCATAGTGAAGGTCCCCTACGGGGCCCATCCGACGGCCTGCTTCAATTTCTATGATTCCGACCCGCAGCACCTTAACCTCTACCGCAAGATGGCCGGGGACGACAGCCTGTTCAAGGAGTATCTCGATGAATGGGTGTACAGCGTCGCCTCCTGGGAGGAGTATCTCACGAAGGTTGGAATGGAGACGATCCTCAAGATCAAGGCGAATCCGGTGATCGGTTACGCGGTCGGACTCGACAGGAAATAAGGAGGGTATTGCGATGATCCAGTACAGCGACAATGAAATGATGGCTCTCGCGGCGGGACGGTTCATAAAGGACGGCGACATTGTATTTGCCGGGACGGGTGTTTCCATACTTGCGGCCACGGCCGCAAAGAGAATTTTCGCACCCGGAGCGGTTGTCTTCTTCGAGACGGGCGGCATCGATCCGTCTCTGGATGAGATACCCATGGCTGTCGCGGACCTCCGGGCCATGAGCGGCACGGCCCTCAACTCGGGACTCATAGAGGCATTCTCCATCGTGGGCAACCGCAGGCTCCACACCATAGCCTTTCTCGGCGCGGCACAGATAGACCGGTACGGGAACCTCAACACAACGGTCATAGGCGACTATTTCAAACCGAAAACCCGTTTTTCGGGAAGCGGCGGCGCCTGCGATGTCGCGACCTTCGCATCGGGGGTGATCACCTTCATGCAACACGAGAAACGCAGGTTCGTCGAAAAGCTCGACTATCTGACCAGCGTAGGCTGGTATAAGGGCGGGGATTCAAGACGGGAACTCGGCCTCAAACGAGGAGGGGCCCTGGCCGTGGTCACCAATCTTGGCGTCCTGAAGTTCCACGAGGAAACGAAAGAGATGTATCTGACCGAATATTTCCCCGGGGTCACGATACAGAAGATCGTGGAGAGCACGGGTTTTCCCATAGACACGTCCAGCGCAGTGGAAGCTCCCGCTCCCACACCTGGAGAACTCCGGGTGCTGCGCGAAGAAGTGGACCCGCAGCGTCTTATCTGCCAGGCCATCCTCGCGGCCCCGCAAGAAGCGAAATAGAAAGAAATGTCTTTTAGAGGTCCTGTAAGTCTTACACGACTTACAGGACCTGTCATTTCTCTTCTGCTCTATCACCCATTGCCCCGTGCCCATTACCTGCCTTTCTATTGCTAATTTGGGAAAGTTTAGTTTATAATAAGGCAGTTTTTAAGGGACTTGTTAATAAAGTCCCTTTTTATTGTCGGAGGTCTTATGAAGGTTCAGGTTGAAGCGCTCGACAGCGTGAGAAAGAAAGTAGAAGTTCTTCTTCCCGAAGAGACGATT
The DNA here is from genome assembly GCA_002412715.1 of Deltaproteobacteria bacterium UBA5205. Classification (GTDB taxonomy): domain Bacteria; phylum Desulfobacterota; class Syntrophorhabdia; order Syntrophorhabdales; family Syntrophorhabdaceae; genus Delta-02. Next base: position 139,571 of record DHVP01000042.1, on the reverse strand, counting down.
ACCGAGATCAGGGAATCAATCTACGATGAGGTAAGAAAAAACGCAAAGATCAAGGGTTTCAGGCAGGGGAAAATCCCGAGACCTATCATCACCCAGTATTACAAGGAATATATCGAAGAGGAAACAAGGAAAAGGATGCTTCAGAATACCATGTTTGACGCGCTCAAAGAGGCACAGGTTGAGCCTATCATGGAGCCCGTTGCTGATTTCCTTGAAGGTGACAAACACGGTTATACCCTTGAATGCGAGATCCTCCCCGAGATCGAGCTGCCTGAATACAAGGGTATTGAGATCGAGGCGGAAGCCATCAATATCTCCGATGAAGACGTTGAACAGCGTATCGACAGCATGCGCAATTTTCACGCCAGCTTCGAGGCGAAGGCGAGCGATTCGACGGCCCAGAAGGGTGATTTCATCGTCATCAAGTACCAGGGATACCTGGATGGCGAACCGTTGAAACAGATAGCGGCGGACGGCTATCCCCTGGAACTGGGAAATGCAATGTTGATGCCTCAGTTCGAAGAGGGCGTCATCGGCATGAAGGAGAACGAGGAAAGGGATGTTGAAGTGATCTTTCCCGACGACTATCCCGACAAGGACATCGCTTCCAAAAAGATACTCTTCAAGGTTACGATAAAAGAGATCAAACAGAAGGTGCTTCCCGAGGTCAACGACGACTTCGCCAGAGACATGAGCTTCGAGAACCTCGAGGTCATGAGGAAGGGCGTCAAAGAAGAGTTGATCAAGGAGAAGGAGGGGTTTCGCAAGCGCGAATTGACCCAGAAGGCCTTTGACGTGCTCCTCAAGGACAGGGATGTCCCCGTTCCGAAGAGGTTCCTTGAAAAACGTGTGTACGGCATGATCGAGGAAGCGCAGTCGCGTTACCAGTCAGGCAAGTTCTCGGCGGAAGAGATGAAGGCCCTCACGGAAAAAATGCATGGCGATTTTGAAAAACGCGCCGAAGAGCGGATCAAGGTTGAAATCGTCCTTGCCCGCATTGCAGAGAAGGAAGGAATCAAGGCTGACGACAAAGACGTTGAAGAGCGTCTGAAAACAATTGCACAAGATGCGAATAAAACATACAATGAAGTGAAAGGCATCTACGAGCAGTATGGCCTTATCGCCGGACTCAGAGACAGCATCGTTGAAGAAAAGGCCATCGATTACGTGCTTGCAAATGCCGTGATAAAGGATGCAGTGAAAGATGCAGCAGAGGAGAAGGAATGAGTCTCGTACCAATAGTCATTGAAAAGGACGGAAGGGGCGAGCGGGCGTATGATATTTACTCACGGCTCCTGAAGGAGCGTATTGTTTTTCTGGGCACCGCTGTCGACGATATGATAGCGAACATCATCATCGCCCAGTTGCTTTTTCTTGAATCGGAAGATCCGTCAAAGGACATCTACTTGTACATTAACAGCCCCGGCGGTATCATAACCAGCGGGCTTGCCATTTATGATACCATGCAGTATATAAAGGCACCCGTCGTGACGACCTGTATCGGTCAGGCGGCGAGCATGGGTGCCGTGCTCCTGGCGGGGGGAGAGAAGGGCAAGCGTTTCGCCCTGCCTCACTCGCGGATCCTGATCCATCAGCCGCTCGGCGGGGCACAAGGGCAGGCAAGCGACATTGACATACAAGCAAAAGAAATATTAAGAATGCGGGAAGCGATCAACCATATACTCGTAAAACATACAGGCCAGCCCCTTGAAAAGGTTGAGAAAGATACGGAACGCGATTATTTCATGGATGCTCAGCAGGCCATCGAGTATGGTATTGTAGATCAAATCCTTGAGAAGAGGTCGTAGAACATGATCAAAAAAACAAACGGAAGGACCATAAAGCTCAACTGTTCTTTCTGTGGAAAGAGCCAGGATGAGGTCAAAAAGCTTATAGCCGGACCAATGGTTTACATATGCGATGAATGTATCGAACTGTGCAACGAGATCATTCAGGAAGAGGCAAAAAAGGAACGTTTCGATTACATCAAGACGGCCATTCCCAAGCCTCACGAGATCAACAAGCTCCTCGATGACTTCGTCATCGGGCAGGAACACGCAAAGAAGGTCCTTTCCGTCGCAGTCTACAATCATTACAAAAGAATTGAATCCAAGACGCAATTCGACGATGTGGAGATCCAGAAGAGCAACATCCTGCTCATCGGACCTACGGGGTCGGGGAAGACACTCCTTGCCCAGACGCTCGCCAAGATCCTTCACGTACCTTTCACCATAGCGGATGCGACGACGCTCACCGAGGCGGGGTACGTCGGAGAAGACGTGGAAAACATAATCCTTTACCTGCTCCAGGCGGCGGACTACAACGTGGAGCGCGCAGAGCGCGGCATTGTCTATATCGACGAGATCGACAAGATTTCCCGCAAGACGGACAGTCCTTCCATTACCCGTGACGTATCGGGTGAAGGCGTCCAGCAGGCCCTGCTCAAGATAATTGAAGGGACCGTAGCGAACGTACCCCCGAAGGGCGGCAGGAAACATCCGCAGCAGGATTACATCAAGGTTGACACCTCGAACATCCTCTTTATTTGCGGCGGTGCCTTCCATAGTATCGAGGGCCTCATCGCCGGCAGGATAGGGAAGAAGAGCATTGGTTTCGGCGTTGATGTGGAGGGCGGAAGGGACAAGATGTATTCGGAACTCATCCGCGATATTCAGCCCGAGGACCTGCTGAAATACGGACTCATACCCGAGTTCATCGGCCGTCTTCCCATCACGGCAACTCTCGAGGAACTCTCGGAAGAAAACCTCGTCGAGATCCTGAAGAGGCCGAGAAACGCCATTGTCAAGCAGTACAAGAAACTCTTTGACCTCGAGAACGTCAAACTCACTTTCACCGAGGGATCGTTGCGCGGTATCGCCAGGGAAGCTATGAAGAAGAAGACCGGTGCCCGCGGATTGAGGTCCATCATGGAAAAGGTGATGCTCGATGTCATGTACGAGATACCTACCTTGTCGAACGTCAAGGAGTGTGTCATCAGCGAAGAAGTCATCATGAACCACGAAAGACCGATTCTTATTTACGAAGAAGAGGCGGAGAGTGCGTGAATGGTTGACATTTCGCGCTGAAGCTGTTATATTGACGGCTGTTGGGCGGGTAGCTCAGCGGGAGAGCATCGGCCTTACAAGCCG
>DHVP01000042.1:0-136404 GCA_002412715.1 Deltaproteobacteria bacterium UBA5205 | reverse complement strand
CCGGCCTGTCACGCCGGAGGCCGCGAGTTCGATTCTCGTCGACCCCGCCATTTATACAAAGACTGGTGCCTGGATGAAACTGATTATCTGTATACACAATCATCAACCAGTCGGCAATATGGACTATATTCTTGAAGAGGCCTGTACACGATCGTACATGCCTTTTTTTTATGCCCTGAAGGACTTTCCTGGAATAAAGGTTAACATCCATTTTACGGGATTTCTTTTCGAGTGGCTCAAGGAACATAAGCCGGATTACATTGACCTTCTCAAGACGCTCCATGACAGGGGTCAGCTTGAGATCCTCTCTGGGGGCATGTACGAGCCCATCCTCGCGCTTCTGCCGGAGGATGATGCCCTTGCCCAGATAGAAATGCATCGTGACCTGATGGAAGAGACCTTCGGTGTGCGTCCACGGGGCATGTGGCTTGCCGAGAGAGTATACGAGCCGCAACTGCCGAAGGTCATTGCACAGGCGGGCATTCAATACACCATTATCGACGATAATCACTTCAAATCCGTCGGATTGAGGGATGAGGAGCTTTACGGCTATTACATCACGGAATATGACGGTGAAAATCTTCTCGTCTTTCCCGGTCTCGAGGTCCTTCGGTATGCGATCCCTTTCAAGAGCGTCGAAAAGGTGCATGAATCCTTCCAGGATATCAAGGCTGCAGGCGGGGACGTCGCCATATTCGGCGATGATGGCGAAAAATTCGGACTATGGCCCGGCACCTACGATTATGTTTACGAGAAAGAGCACTGGCTGGAATCCTTTTTTCGTTATCTCACCGAAAATACCTCATGGCTGGAAACGGTGACGTTCAGCGATTACATCAAGGAAGTACCCCCCAGGGGCCGCATTTATCTGGCCTGCGAATCCTACAGGGAGATGGAAGAATGGTGCCTGCCGGCTCTTCGGGCGAAGGAATACGGAGACCTTCTCCACGATGAGAGCCTGCCCTATCGCGAATTCTTCAAAGGGGGCTACTACCGGCATTTTCTTGTGAAGTACAGTGAAAGCAACGATATGCACAAAAGGATGCTGCGCCTTTCGAAGACCGCACGCGGGAACGTCACGGCAAAGAAGCACATCTACATGGCCCAGGCGAACGACAGCTACTGGCACGGGGTTTTCGGCGGGCTGTATCTGCCGCACCTCAGGGCATCGGTCTGGCGCCATCTCATCGAGGCGGGGAAGGCCCTTGATCCGAAGGAGCCCTTTGTCGACGGATACCTCGAAGATATCAATCTTGACGGTCATGACGAGGCTGTGATCAGGACCAACCAGATCGAGGCATCCTTCCGCCTGAAGGAAGGAGGAGTGCTTTACGGGTTCGAGTACAAGCCTTCGTCGGTCAACATCATGGCCACGCTGAAAAGGCGTTACGAAGGGTATCACGAGAAGATCAAGGAGACCCTCTCCTCGAAGTCCCAGGCGGATGGAACGCAAACGATCCACGACATGGTGATGGCGAAGGAAGAAGGCCTTGACCGTTACCTTCATTACGACTGGTATCGGAGGGCCTCTCTCGTGGACCATGTCCTGGGGATGGATGCCACCCTGGAGGCGTTTTACCGATGTGAGTATTCGGAGCCCGGCGATTTTGTGAAGGAACCCTATTGCGTGGAAATCGAGAAGGAAAAGACCAGGACGAAACTCGTCCTCCGAAGGGACGGACATTTCCGACAGGGCGACATGAATTTCCCGCTGTCGATCGAGAAAAGAATATCCGTCACCGAAGGGGCCTCCGAATTCACCGCGGACTATCGCCTCGCGGGAGAGATCAACGTCCCCTTTCTTTTTGGCATAGAGTTCAACTTCGCCTTTCTGGGCAGCGGTGGGGACCGCTATTTGGAAACGGAGAGAGGCAGATACGCGCTGACAGATCGAGGTGTTCTCGAGGCAGCCGCCAGCCTGAAATTCCACGACCCCTATCAGAATATCGAGGTCTTTCTGGAACTCGGCGAAGCGGCCCAACTCTGGACCTTTCCCGTAGAGGTCGTTTCACTTTCGGAGAACGGCTTCGAGCGAAATTACCAGAGCACCATGGTGATGCCGGTATGGCCGATCGACCTTTCGAACGCCCGCCCCAGAGACATCCGTCTGAAGGTGCGATTTGGGCAGGCCTTCATGTCTGACCCAAAATAGACCAGTACTTCAGTTCATCAAACATACAACGAGGAATCAGGGACCGATGCCAAGGGTTTCCGTCATCATTACAACATTCAATCGCCGGCACTTTCTGGGTGAGGCCCTCGGGTCAGTGCTTTCTCAGGACTACGATGATAGAGAGGTCATAATAATCGACGACGGCTCGACGGACAACTCAATGGAGATTGCCACCGGATTGCCCGTCAGCTATGTCTGGAAAGAGAACGGCGGTATAAGCAGTGCCAGGAACGCAGGGCTCGAGATTGCGGCGGGCGAATACATCGCCTTCCTGGACGTTGACGATCTGTGGAAAAAGAGGAAGCTTTCGACCCAGATACGCGTTATGGAGGAGACAGGATCGGTGCTCACGTATACGGACGAGATCTGGATACGCAACGGGGAGAGCCTCAATCAGAAAATAAGGCACCGTAAATATTCGGGGCATATCTTCGAACGTTGCCTGCCGCTTTGCATCATCAGCCCGTCGTCAGCGGTGATCCACCGAAGCGTCTTCGATACCGTCGGATCCTTCGACGAGTCCATGCCCGTGTGTGAAGATTATGACATGTGGTTGAGAATAACGGCCCGCTATCCTGTGACGTTTATCGAAAAACCCCTCATCATCAAACAGGGCGGTCATTCCGACCAGCTGTCGCGCGCCTGCGAGGGCATGGACCGTTTCAGAATAGCGAGCATAGCGAAGATACTCGACAGCGGAACATTGGACCCCGGCCTTGCAGACAAGGCCGTTCAGGAACTCGTGAGAAAATGCCGCATCTATGCCAACGGAGCGATGAAACGGGGAAAAGAAGAAGAAGGGAAGCACTATCTCAGCCTGGCGGCGGCGTACAAGGAAAGAACAACCTGTAAGCGATGATTTCCTTCGATCAGTTCCGGATATTCCCGATTTCCCGGTCTATAGCGGCTTTATGGTTGACGGTGTCCCGCACTATCGTATTCACAAGGGTGAGATATTCAATATCCTCGGTCTTGACGACCTCGTTGTACTTGCTCTCAAGGAAAGACTGCTCGTTATCGCGGGCAATGAAGAGGGCGCCGGACATTTTAAGCTCTCCCGCTTTTGCCTTCGCTATATTGTTCTGTATGCCCGTGATTACCGTCTGAACTGCCATAATGTTGAAGGGACGTCCCTTTTCGAACCGCTGCGGTTTTCTGGAGACGATCTCTTTCATCGTCCCTAAGTGCTGGACGTGTTGTCTTTCATCCTCTTCGATGACGGACCAGAATTCCCGCCGCTCTGTCCACAGTTCGCCGCATACCCGATAAAATTCGGCAATCGTCTTTTCCATTTCTTCCATAAAAGACAGGACGTCAAGTATCCCTTTCAAATCTCCCGTTGACAGCAGATCCATATGAACCTCGTTTGCAGTGCGTCCCGCGAAGGCCGGTGAACGCACATTTTTTTGCCTGACCGCGGCATGTCGTTCTCACCGTATACGTTGGAATAAACACGTCAATTGGAACATCACCGTTAACAGTATCAAAAGACGGTGGTTAATTCAATTCAAAACGACACACGGCATGGTTGTCGCACGGGATCTTTTGTGTTGCATAAGGCCCCGAGGTACTTGAGAAAAGTGATTAAACCCTGTATATTTGACAATGCTGGAGGGGGCAGAACCTCTTCCCTGTAAAAGGAGCCTGACATGCCTTATGATGCGACGAAGATGGCCGATTGGCAGATATCCGAGGCCGCCGAAGAGAAGATGAAGACGATCTGGCAACTCCGGGACGAGATGGGTCTTGGGCCGGAAGATGTCTTACCATACGGGAAGATGGGCCGTCTTAATTATGCCGCGATAATGCACCGTCTGAATGACAGGCCCAACGGCAAATATATCGATGTTACGGCCATTACGCCGACCCCGCTTGGCGAAGGCAAGACAACCACGACAATTGGTTTGCTCGAAGGTCTTGGAAAAAGAGGCAAAATTGTAGGCGGGGCCATCCGCCAGCCGTCGACGGGTCCCACCATGAACGTCAAGGGGAGCGCCGGCGGCGGGGGGAACGCGCAGGTTGTCCCATTGACAGAATTTTCGCTCGGGCTAACCGGGGATATCGACCGGATCATGAATGCCCACAACATCGCCATGGTTGCCCTCACGGCACGGATGCAGCACGAACGGAACTACGGAGACAGGGAACTGGCGAAACGGGGTCTTAAACGCCTCGATGTCGATCCTACTAACATCCAGATGGGATGGGTCATAGATTTCTGCGCGCAGGCCCTCCGTAATATTGTCGTGGGCATGGGCGGCAGGATGGACGGTTTTACGATGCAGTCCCATTTCGATATCGGCGTAAGCTCGGAACTGATGGCCATCCTTTCCATCGTGCGGGACTTAAAGGACCTGCGCAAGCGCATCGGCGAGATTACCGTTGCCTATCGCAAGAACGGCGATCCTGTCACCACGGAGGATCTTGAGGTGGCCGGAGCCATGTGCGCGATCATGAAGGACACCATCAATCCGACTCTCATACAGACCGTGGAGGGCCAGCCAGTCATGGTGCACGCCGGTCCCTTCGCCAACATAGCCATCGGACAGTCATCGATCATTGCCGATCTTCTGGGCCTCAAGCTTTTCGATTATCACGTTACCGAAAGCGGTTTTGGGGCCGATATAGGTTTTGAAAAATTCTGGAACGTAAAGTGCAGGTTGAGCGGCCTCAGACCTAATGTCTCCGTCATCACCGCCACGATAAGGGCGCTCAAGATGCATGGCGGCGGGCCGCGTGTGGCCCCCGGTATTCCGCTCCCGCAGGAGTATACCCGGGAAGACCTGGGGCTGTTGGAGAAGGGTATCCCGAACCTTCTCCACCATGTTCGTATAGTCAAGATGTCGGGTATGAAGCCCGTTGTCTGCATTAATAAATTCACGACGGACACGAAGGATGAGATCGCCCTCGTGAGGTGCTTCGCCGAGGCCGAGGGTGCCCGGGTTGCCGTATCCGAACAGTGGCTGAAGGGCGGGGACGGAGCGTTGGAACTCGCCGACGCCGTTATCGACGCCTGTAATGAAAAGGTGGAGTTCGGATACCTTTATCCCCTCGAAATGCCGCTCATGCAAAGGGTGGACGTTATCGCGAAGAACGTTTACGGTGCGGACAGCGTGTTGTGGATCCCGGAGGCGGAGGAAAAGGCGAAACGACTCGAGGCTGATCCCACAAAGAGCGATTATTTTACGATGATGGTCAAAACCCACCTCAGCCTGTCGCACAAGCCTGAGTTCAAAGGAGTCCCAAAGGGGTGGAGGCTTCCCGTTCGTGACGTTCTCATCTTTACCGGCGCGAAATTCCTCTGCCCCGTGACCGGAGCCATAAGCCTGATGCCCGGCACAAGCTCCGACCCCGCCTTTCGCAGAATTGACGTGGATGTGGAAACGGGAAAGGTAAAAGGACTCTTCTAGAAACAGGTAATAGGCTATGGGTTGTAGGTGATGGGAATTGTAAGTGTCCCGATCTCTTTAGGGCAGTCAGTCCCTCTTTGACCGGATCCTTATCTGTTTAACACCCTGCGGTGCCCCGCACGCGTGCTTCGCGGCCGCATCAAAAGCCTTCCCGTGCTGGAATGACGGAAAATCTAACAGCTCCGTGTAAATGTGTACAGTAAGCCCGGAACCTTTACGAATGATTTTCTTTCCGCGAGACGCGCAACTATTTTTTCAGGATTTCCCCCGTTGTAACCGAGAACAGGTACTGTTGGTCGTCTGTCGTCTCAATGAGCATGGTGCCCTCTTTGTCATTGAAACGAGGTTCCTTGCGCCAGAAGAAATGACTTACCGTGCGTTTGAGTTTCATTTCGTCCTTGATTAAATCCCTGATCAGGTAGCGTTTGAGCTCTTTTCCGTTTTCGTAAACGGCCAGGGCGAGGTCATCGACGGATGTTGCCCAGGGTCCCATGCGGACGATGTGCTTGCCGTCAGAGCTTGGATAGACGGAAAAGGAGTACCAGAGCACAGCCCACAAAGGTTCGGACGATCCATCGTTCCTGTAAAGCCCTGACTCCTTGTAGGTTTTTCTGAGCTCCGTGTCTTTGCTTACCCATTTCATCGGGGGAGCGAGCATGACGAAGACGTACCTTTCGTTCTCGGTCACCTTCATGTAGTCGCGGGGAGGGGCGGGAGTGTCCGCCATTGCTGACAGAGTGAAGCTCAATGCCAGAGCGATAACGTGAAGAATCAGAATCAGCCTGGGGATGGTCCTCATGATCGTTTCTCCTTAAGGGTGGCGTTGAAAACGACTATAGAGTACTACGATCCACCTTATCGGCGCAAGGAGCGCGAGCGATCGACGTCCCAGGTCTTCAGCCCGTCCATGATCTCTTGCGTGGTCAGGACGTCGCCGAAGAAGAGCATTGTGTTCTTCAACGTGCTTTTGAGGAGGGCCTGGTCAAAGGTTGCGACACCGTCCGCAACGAGGGCCACCTCGTAGTCCAGCTGCATGGCGTCCCGGACTGTGGACTCCACACATACGTTGGCAGCGATCCCGGCGACAATCAGCTGCGTTCTTTTTAATCTTTCGAGTTTGCGTCTGAGTTCGGGCGGATCCGAGAGGAATGCACTGTACCGGTTCTTGAAGACAACGTGGTCCGCCGGGTCAAAGTGCATGTGGGGAAAGACCTCCGTTCCCTTCCCCTCGTTGTATAGCTCTTTCAGGCGGGATTTTTCATGAAAGGCCGCGTAGAGGCCGGCGTCGTTGCCGGCCGATCCGGCGGTTACATTATGTCGTACCCATATCACGGGAACGTTTACCGAACGGCAGCAGCCGGCAAGCCCATTGATCTCGGATGTTATTTTGCCGATGTCGGTCATGGCTGCGCCCTGTGAGGGCGTGCAGGAGAAATTCTGCATATCGATTATGACGAAGGCCGTCTTCGAAGGATCAAGGTGAAAAAGATGCATCGGCCGTCCCATCTGTTTGAAGGCGGGCGATAATTCCTTGCGGAGGTCCTTCAGGATGGGGGGGACTTCTCTCTTGGAGCGGCCGGCGATGGCGGCTGCTGCACAGAGGCCTGACAACGGAACGATACCCTGAAAAATCAGGCTGAGCCTGTAAAAAGTCTCCATGATTATCTCCTTCCGTACCATGAGTGGATGACCCCTGTATAAATAATTACGATCCACCGGGTCAAAGCAAGATACGCGAACCCGATCCCAACAGGCGCGGACCGGTTGATATACTCGCGCCAAGCTGGGAGGGCAGTTGCTGCGACATCAATTAAAGATCTTTGTATATACGCACCCGGATCGTATCCTTCCCTCTTCATCGAGCTCATAGAAGTCGGCGCAGCCGAATTCCAGGACGTCCCCTTTTCTGCATGATCTCCCGTAGAACATACCGTCTTCAAGAAAATCGAGACGGATCTTTACCTGGAGATAGACCACATTATCGCCGAAAACTATTTTTTCCGGCTTGCCGAGCGTCTCCTTGAAGGAGGCGTGGTAATTGGTCCAGTAATCGATAATGTTCTCTTTGCCCACCAAACGTTTTTCGGACGCATCCCAGACGCAATCGTCGCTCATGTACAATAACAGGGTTGCCCAGTCACGATCGTTAAAAGCGTTGAAGAATAGCTCGATGTCGCTGGCCGCGGCCAGTGCCGGTCTCTTCATTTTTGACTCCTCCTTTGGTTCAGTTTCTCATTGACCCTCTTTTTCAGCGGATCAACCAGAAAGGCTATGGATGGCTCCTTCTCCAGTTCCCAGACACGGCTGACGAGACTCCGGGCGTGTTTGACATGTGTAAGTTCGGACAGATAGGCTATGGTCTTTTCTTCGATCTCCCCGTCATCAAGCGGGTCCCCGGGGTCGCCATGGGGACAGGCGCGGAGACAGTCGACTATCGATCCGTCTTTCAGCGTGACCACGAGTCGGCAGGGAGCACCGTTCGGGAACGTCCGGGTCATCTCTTTGTCCTCGGTGACCTCTATTTTCGGGATCATATCGGCGACCGCTCTTTCATTCCCTATGAAGCCGTCATCGAAGAAGCCGTATTCGACGGTCCCTTTAACCAGGGCGGCGGCCACGCAATAGGGGAGTGAGTGCGTCCGTGCCGCCCTGCTCATGGGATAATAGGACGATCCGATGGCAGCCTCTGTGATCGCTTTCTTGTAAGTCTGCACTTCAACTTTTGCGATCCTGTCATGATCGCCGATCCTGTGTGACAGCTCTACGGCGGCATCTATGGGGGTCTGGCAGAAGACAAGGGCGGGCCATCGTTTGAATATGATGGACCCCAGATCGGGCGGAGTATCCAGGATGGAAGGACCGTGTGTAATGAAACGGTTGACGCCTGATTCGCCTTCGTATATCTCGCCGGGACCTGTAAAACCGGAAAGGCCCATAATAACGGACTCGAGTCCCCGCATGGCACATGAGGCGAAGGTGCAGTGTTTCCAGTCGGTCACATCCCCCACGGCAGCCTGATTGATGTTGAGCCCGAGCATCCCGGCGATGCGCTGGGCTTGCGTCATCTGTTCGGTGGTAAGCGACATCATGGAACCAATGACCAGGGGAGTGAAAAAAAGCGCCTGGGCATCATGATCGTAGCCGGTGCTTTCGGGGTCATAATAATTGGCAAACATGCAGGAAAGCCGGTATGCCAGCCAGGTATGGGAGAGGACATCCTTTCCACCCTTGCCAAGCCATTCTGCCAGTGAAAGCACGAGGGAGACATTGTCGGAAGGGTGAGAGCCTCCCATCCTGTCGGGCGACATGTATGTGTTGACGAGATCGCTGCGCCTGCCGAGGATTGTGTTCATGAACACCGCTTCCGTTGCGTGGGCCTTGAGGCCGACACCCCAGACGGTGATTCCCCTGTCGTCCGGGACCATCGATGTCATGCGCTGGAATATCCGTGTCATCCCCGTATCTTTGAGCGAAGCGCATATCCCGGCATAGGAATCGAGTATGTTCCGTTTGAGGACATGAAGTGTTTCGGGATCGATCCTTTCACGCACTGCCCTCAACGCGAACCCGGACAGATCATCTTCCAGCGTCTGTTTTTTCTCGTTCTGCATCGTTTACCCCTTACCCCTTACCCCTTAATCTCCGAATCTCTTGCGCTGCCGAATTTACTTCACGAGGGCGTTGGAAATTTTAAAACTTTACGGGAACTTCTATATTTTCTCTAGATCTTCCCTTGCAGGCAAGAAAAAAAGGTCCAACGGGGACCAACAATACAGGAATAGGGACAATCCCTTTTTACCCTCCCTGGATCGGTCCGGCACGACGAGTAGTAACGTAAGGCTATTCGTTGCTGTGCCGGTGGGCCTGACGACTATACCGTGTAGGTGTATAACTTACATCTAATTCATCCGCATACCGATACCAAAGCGACTCAATTTATTCTAATCTTCATCTGTGGGATTTGGTAAATGATCAGAAAACGCGGTTGTGAGTGCCGCGGTTGGTAAAATCTTAGAACAAGGAGAAGAAGAATGGCTAACGAAACCGATTTCTACGACAAGATATTTCCCGTTCCTGACAGGGTAAGGGAAAAATCGTACATCAAGAGCAGGGCCGAGTATGACAAGCTCTACAAAGAGTCCATCGAGAACCCTAACGCCTTCTGGGCAAAAGAGGCCGAAAAAAGACTGACCTGGTTCAAGCCCTTCGACAAAAACAAAGTGTCCGACTGGTCATTCGGTGACGATCTTCATGTTAAATGGTTCGAAGGCGGCAAGCTGAATGTCAGCTACAATTGCCTCGACCGCCATCTGGAAACCAAGAAAAACAAAGCCGCCATCATCTTCGAAGGCAACGACCCCAATGACTGGAAGGTCTTCACATACTTCGACCTGTACAGGGAAGTCAACAAGTTCGCCAACGTCCTCAAAGATATGGGAATCAAGAAGGGCGATGTAGTCACCATCTATCTTCCCATGATCCCCGAGCTTGTCATCACGATGCTTGCCTGCTCAAGAATAGGCGTCGTCCACGCCATCGTCTTCGGCGGTTTTTCCGCAGAAGCATTGAGAGACAGGATCAACGACTGCAAGTCTACCGTGCTCATTACCTGTGACGGTACTTACCGCGGCGCCAAGGCTGTCCCCCAGAAGGACAACGCAGACAAGGCGGCGGAGCAGTGCCCGACGATAAAGACTGAGATCGTGGTCAAACGTACCGGCACACCGGTCACCATGAAGGAAGGTCGCGATGTCTGGTACGAAGATCTGATGGCAAAAGCAGGACGTTACTGCAAGCCCGAGGAAATGGATGCCGAAGACCCGTTGTTCATTCTCTATACCTCAGGTTCCACGGGAACTCCCAAGGGCGTTCAGCATACGACCGCAGGCTATCTCCTGTACGCTTCCATGACACAGCAGCTTGCCTTCGACGTGCGCGACGAAGACGTCTACTGGTGCACGGCCGATATCGGCTGGGTGACCGGTCACAGTTATGTTGCCTACGGGCCTCTCACCAACGGACACACCAGCATCCTCTTCGAAGGGCTTCCGAGCTATCCCGGTTTCGACCGGTTCTGGGAAGTAGTAGAGAAATACAATGTCAACAACTTCTATACCGCACCGACCGCCATCCGCGCAGTCGCCAAGGAAGGCGATGCGTGGGTTGAAAAACACGATCTTTCCTCTCTGCGCGTTCTCGGTTCCGTCGGCGAGCCGCTGAACCCCGAAGCGTGGTGGTGGTTCTACAACAAAGTCGGCGGCGGCAGATGCACGATCGCAGACACCTGGTGGCAGACGGAAACCGGCGGACACATGATCCTTCCTCTGCCCGGCGCAATTGATATCAAACCTGCCAAGTGTATGGTTCCTTTCTTCGGTGTTGTACCGGCTATCATGGACGAGGACGGCAATGAGATCAAAGGCCCCGGTAAGGGAGCACTCTGTATGAAGACCGCCTGGCCGGGCATGATGAGGGGCGTATGGAACAATCCCAAGTTGTTCAAGGAAAATTACTTTGCCCAGTTTCCGGGATATTACTTCTCCGGCGACGGAGCCGAGCGGGATGCGGCCGGCGACTATAAGATCACCGGAAGGATCGACGACGTCATCAACGTTTCCGGCCACAGGTTGGGAACCGCCGAGATCGAAGCGGCACTTACAACGCACCCGAAGGTTGCAGAATCGGCGGTCGTGGGATTTCCTCATGACATCAAGGGACAGGGAATCTATGCGTATGTGACGCTGAACACCGGCGTTGAGAAAGACGATGCCCTGAAGAAGGATCTTATCGCGCTGGTGCGTAAGGAGATCGGGCCCATCGCAACACCCGACCTGATCCAGTGGGCCGACGGGCTTCCCAAGACGAGATCCGGTAAGATCATGCGCCGCGTGCTCAGGCAGGTCGCAGCCTCGAAGTTCGAAGACTTCGGCGATACGTCAACACTGGCCGAGCCGGGCGTGGTCGATGACCTGGTAGCGGAAAGAAAGAAAATAAAATAAGACGATAAAGGTGAACCCGGCCGTCGGTCGTACCGCAGCCGGGTTCACCTTGAAAGATTCCATTCGTTCCAAGTATACTTCTGTCGATCGTACCCGTATTACGATCGGCGTCTGCCAGAGTTGAGGGGGATTCTACCAGAGTTTCCCTCAACTCACTATTCTATACCCTATCAAATCCAAAAAGTAAAGACTTAGGAATCTACCCGGTATCCGGCGAGGATGGAAAAACCTTTTATTTCTTCGATCATTTCTCTGGCGCAGTCTTCTGTGATGGGCAGTACCCTGAATGTCACATCCTTCAGGACCTCCGCGAAAATCCCGCCAAGTCCGAACATGAGCACCGGTCCGAAGCTCTCGTCCCGCGTGAAACCAACGATGGCTTCCACCCCCGGCGGTGCCATCTTCTGTACGGAGACGCCGGCAATCTT
Source organism: Deltaproteobacteria bacterium UBA5205 (assembly GCA_002412715.1). Taxonomy (GTDB): domain Bacteria; phylum Desulfobacterota; class Syntrophorhabdia; order Syntrophorhabdales; family Syntrophorhabdaceae; genus Delta-02. Next base: position 124,394 of record DHVP01000042.1, on the reverse strand, counting down.
ACGGTCGCTGAATGCCGAGAGGATATCCCGGTAGGCCTGCCTGACATCACCGTCGTTTTGCACGTTCAACTTTACGCCGCTCGCGTCGGTCGTGTGGACAACGTCGGGAGAGACGACCTTGAGGACAACGGGAAAACCCCGGCCACGGGCTGTTTCAGCCGCTTCGTCTTCGGAAAGAACGACCGTAGTGCCCGTTGTCTCGATCCCGGCGTTCTCCAGGATTGCCTTGCTTTCATGCTCCATCAGGTAATCGCGCTTTTCGGATCGTGACCGGCGAATGATCCCGGCGGTGTCGCTGCGCTGGCCGCGATTGGTGCTGACGTGTCGTTTCCCTGTCGATTTCATTTCCCGTTCCTTCGGCGTCTGTCAGTAGCTCTGCAATCACCGCTATTGTGGTATTGCACGTCAGGGGCATGGGTGGTATCGGCTCGCGTCTGTTTCTTATGTCCGAATAAGTAAGAGATTCCCTGACAGTAAATAACTGACAGGGGGAGATAAAAAGACTGGTCATATGCACGGGAAACGCGACCGAGGGGTTTCACTTTGGCGGGGGTAGGGGAACGGCCTCTTAAAGAATGAGGTTGTTCTTTACCGCATAGAGGGTAAGTTCCGCATTCTTTTTCATGTCCATCTTTTCAAGGATCCGGGTCCGGTATGTGCTGATGGTTTTTGCGCTGAGGCAAAGTTCTTCGGCCACCTCACTCACCGATAATCCGGAGGCAAGCATCAGCATGACCTGGTATTCACGGTTGGAAAGCCGCTCGTGCCTCGGTTTCTGGGCGCCGGCGTCGAGTTCGAAAGCCAGCTTTTCAGCCAGCGAGACGGTGATGTATTTGCCGCCCCGCGAGACCTTTCGAATCGCACTGATCAGTTCCTGGGGTGCGCTCGCTTTCGTAAGATATCCTGAGGCACCGGCACGAAGCATCCGAACTGCGTACTGTTCCTCGGGGTGCATGCTGAGAATGAGGACGGGCAGTTTGGGCCGAATGACCTTGATCTCTTCCAGGATTTCCAGTCCGCTTTTTCCGGGCATGGAAATGTCCAGGAGGATCAAGTCGTAGTCTTTTGAAGACATTTTCAAGAGTACATCCTGGCCGCTTTCCGCCTCATCTTCAACTATCATGTCTTCCAGGCCCGCCAGAATTTGTTTTATGCCTTCCCGGACGACGGCATGATCGTCCGCAACAAGAATTCGTATCATATTATCCTTCTCCTGTGGTGCATGGGTATCCGTACCTTGATCGTGGTCCCCTTGCGCGGTTTGCCTGTTATACTCACGCTGCCGCCCCAGAGATTGACTCGTTCCCGAATACCCACGATTCCGAACGACTTTGGGTCGACGATCTGCTCCGGTGTTATTCCTATTCCATTGTCGGAGACTTCAAGGCGGAGTTCATCACCCTTCTGAACGAGACCCACCCGGACCAGCGTCGCATCGGCGTGGCGCGTTATGTTGGTCAAGGTCTCCTGGAAAATACGAAAAATGGTTGTGGCCAGATCTTTTTCGACGGCGCGGTCTTTACAGTCGAAACGTGCATCACACCGCACGCCGGTTCTTGCCTGAAACTCCCCGACCTGCCATTCCATGGCGGCCGTAAGCCCGAGATCGTCGAGCAGAATTGGTCTGAGCTCCGTTGATATTCGATGTACGCTGTCGATGGTCGTGTCCACGAGCCCTCTCATGCGCTGTACCTTTCCAGCCAGGGACAAGTCGCCCGGGGGTATGGAGAAACTCAGCCAGGCAAGGTCCATCTGGAGGGCCGTAAGTGACTGCCCGAGTTCGTCATGTATTTCCCGGGCTATCCTGGTGCTCTCTTTTTCCCTGACGGATTGAAGATAGATGGACAGATCGCGAAGCTGTTCCCGTGAATTCGCCAGTTCTTCCTCGGCTCGTCTCTGTTCGGTGATGTCTTCGTAGGTGATGACGATGCGCCGATCCTTCAATACGTCCCCGATCCGGGCCGATCTCATTCGACAGAGAATGTCCCTGCCGTCTTTGCGGCGGCATTTGAATTCGGCGACATACGTGCGCTGATGTTCGAGGCCGCTGTAGAAGTGACGGCCGATCTCGTCAGCTTCTTTATCATTCCTGTAAAAGAGGGTAACGCTTTTCCCGATAAGTTCCTCCGGTCGCCATCCGAAGACTTCTTCGACAGCCGTATTGGCGAAGTTGATCCGCCGGTTCTCCAGTCCGACAACAGCCTGCGGAATGGCGTCCAGGATGGACGATTTCAAGGCGTCCAGTTCCTCGAGGCTTACTTTTGCCTCTTTGTGTTCCGTGATATCCATTGCATTGCCGAGGACGGCCCGTTGCCCCTTGAAGTTGATGGGTGTCACCGTTTCCAGGATCCATTTGATCTGTCCCTGTTTCGTTATCAGCCTGTATTCGTAGGGTGCCAGCCGGAGACCCTTGAGCATATGGACGGCATCCCTGGTTACTGTTTCCTTGTCGTCAGGATGGACGAGGCCGAGGGGATCCATCTCCAGCATTTCCGCTTCCGTGTAGCCGGTGTATTCCTGAATGTGGAAGTTAGCGAATTCAAATCTCTTGTTTGCGGCAATATAGACGCCTACCTGCAGATTGTTGGCGATGGTCTTGTAGAGTTCTTCCTCGGTGGCTTCCGCCCTTTGCCGATGTTCAAATATCAAATTGTTTCGAGATGCCAGTACCGTTTGCGCCAGTTTCTTTCTCATGCTTGGTCCCTGCCCGATCGGTGTTCGCTGCCCGAGGTCCTTATTTCTAACCTGGAACTTAGAACGTAGACCTGTCTTGTCGTTGAGCCACCTTCAATGTGGGATTGATTAATGTGAGGGTTTTTCTCAACACGGTGGACACTTTTAGCCGGTGCGGGATACTTCTTTGCCGGATGTCCCTGAGTGCTCCGGTTCAAAAAAATTTTACACCGCTCGCGGTGATGATGTCAACTTTAACTTAAATTTCTGCCGCTTAGCTTACAATTGACAGGAACACCATCCGACTGATAACATCGAAAGGGAGGGGAAAAAGCGAAAAGGGGGATGATATGGATCTATTTGAGGCTATGCGCGGAAGGAGGAGTTGTCGGGATTTCCTGCCGGCTCCGGTCAGCGACGAAGTGATCGACAAGATACTGGAGGCCGCGACCTGGGCCCCTTCACCGCTCAACACCCAGCCGTGGGAATTCTTTGTTATCACAAATCGACAGATCAGGGAGAAGATATTCACGGAAGCGGATCGCTGCAGGTTATGGGCCTTTGAGAAAAGCGGCTGGAAATGGCTTGATTCCTATGAGGTTGATTTTCTGAAGGAGGCGCCCGCCATGATCGTGGTGGTGGGGGACCCGAAGAAGACCGGTGTGGACATGTTCATGGAGGAGGGCAATATGGGCTACCAGGCCGCCTGTGCCGCCGCGATCCAGAACATGCACCTTGCCGCCTATTCATTCGGACTGGGTTCGCTCTGGTATACTCTCTTCGACAAAAAGGCCATAAGGGAAATACTGGGCATCGAGGATGCTAAGGTGCCCCTTGCTCTTGTGTGCCTGGGGCAGCGGGCATCGGACATACGCGAGGTCCCCAGAAAGGCAGTAAAAGACAAGACACAATATCTGCGATGAAGAGTAAACCCGTGCGGCTTATGGAGGCCCTTCCGGCCCTTTGAATTCCCACTGGCACCAGCTGTCTGAAGGATAGGGCCCCGGAGGACAGTATTTGCACGATACCCTGACTCTTGGATCGATAACCGCCGCGACATTCGTGAACCCATGCTCAAAGGTGGGCCGGCACGCGAATACACCCTTGCCCGATTTGATGCGGGCTTCCTGCGGCGGACAGGAGATTACTGTAAGGAGGGCCGTTTCGCCGCTTTTTTCAATACGGTAGGAACATTTTGCCGCCCAGCTCATAAGGTTGACGGCCCGGAGAACCTCGTCAAGCCCGGCATTGTCAGGCATGGCAAGGATTTCTTTTATTCTTCCGGCCTCCAGTCTTGAGGATGTATCCCACATGGTGATATCGATTTCGAGAGCTTTCTCGGTTCCGTAACGGTCCTCCACCCCGGAGAACCATAGTCCGTCACAGGTGTGCCAGTTCCTCGAATACATCTTGATGAGCTCTATGAGCGTCTCCCGAGGGAGATTCTGAAGCACGTCATGAACAGGATTTTCGGGCTTTGTCATGGTTCCGGGACCTCCTTTTTCGCAGCGGGTGTTGTCTATGATACCACGACGGGATTAAGCATAGAGCAAAAAAAAATCGATAAAAAGATGTATTAAAAGGCAGTCGAGATCTTTAAGAAGGCAAAATAAAGACGGTTTCGGGTTTCAAAGCAAGAAATCCTTTAATTGCCTTTCCATGAAACGCGAAATTCTCTTTTCCTACTGCGAGAGTCTTTCTGATATTTTGCGGGCTGTGGCTATGAGATGTTGTGCCATTTCGGGTAGTTTTTCCGTTGGCATGGAGCCGGCAAAACCGAGAATGCAGATGGCCCCGACGGGGTAATCATTGGCATAGACAAGCGTGGCGATTGCCCTGACGCCCATAAGGTACTCTTCAAGATCGAGGCTGTAATGGCGTTTCCGCGCGATTTTGACTTCATCAATGAAGCGGTCGACGTCGGTGATGCTGTTTGTGGTGTATTTCGGCAGGCCTTTTTCCTTCAGGAAATCCCTGATCTCGTTGTCTTCCATGGGAGAGAGAAAGGCCTTGCAGAAAACAGAGGCGGTTATGGGCAGTCTCGTTCCGACGGGGGATGATATCTTCAGTTTCTTTCGTGTCTCTATGGTTTCTATCACCTTGACGACGCTGTCTTCGCGGACGCAAAGGAAGACCGTTTCGTCGACGTCTTCGACGAGTTTTTCCAGGAAAGGCCGGGCGATGGAACTAAGTTCGCCGCCCTGAAGGACCCGTTTGGCAATCTTGAAGAGTTCTTCTCCCGTGGTGTAGCGCTTTGTGGATTTACTCTTGACGATGAGGTTCCCTTCCTGAAGGGCCTTGAGTATCCCGAAGACGGTACTTTTGCTGAGAGCCAGCGTCCTTGCGATCTCGGTGACGCCGAGGGGCCTCTTGCTGTCAACGATAAGGGTAAGTACTTCGAAGGTTTTCTTTATGACGGGCGCGCTATACATAATTCATTATGATGAACACTATATAATATTCGGGAATATTTGTCAACGTTAATTTGTTGATAATACTGCTTGAAGAAGCCAGCTGCCCGAACGGGGCACGTGGATTTATGATAGTGAACGGATAAGCGGCATACAGCACTTCCAGGAGAGAGGACCTTAAATAGGGTATGTTCAAAGATTTGATAATTTGGTAGAATGATGAACCTAAAGACTATGCCACGAGAATACAGGATAAGATTTCTGCCGATAGATCGCACTATTCCGGCGGAAGAAGGAGAGAACTTACTCGAAATCGCCATGAAGGCGGGGGTGCATATCAATGCCTCCTGCGGGGGAAGGGGCGCCTGCGGGAAGTGCAGGGTCAGGATAGCAGACGGTTCGGTTGAATCATCGCCACATTCTTCGCTGAGTGAAAAGGACGAGGCTATAGGTTTTCGTCTTGCCTGCAGTTCATCCATCAAGGGTGATGCCATAGTCGAGATTCCCCTGGAATCGCAGGTAGATAGAAGCATTCTCAGAAGGTCGGCCGTTATGAGCGATGTAGATGCCGGAGCCATCGATCGATCGCTCTTGTGTCAGTATGGCTGTGAAGCGCTGGTCGGCAGATACAATCTCCGGCTTCCCAGGCCCGACATGCAGGACAACGTTTCCGATGCCGCGAGGCTGATGCGGTGCCTCGCACCCAGGATCGGATGTGAAGAACCTCTTGTTCCCCTCGGTGTGATGCGCGATTTGGGTGGCGGCCTCAGGGAAACGGACTGGAATATAACCGTGAACGTCGCCACTGGCGGCCAGATGAGGGAAATAACCCGGATCGCACGGGGCGACAGGGAAAAGGACCACTACGCGATAGCCGTCGATGTCGGGACAACGACCATTGCGGCCCAGCTTATCCAATGCGACAACGGAAAAGAGCCATCAGGCAATTCATACGATGATGCCCGAAGGGGCAGGATGATCCTTGCAACATCCTCGGACTACAACGGACAGATCAGCTACGGCGAGGATGTCATCTCCAGGATCATGTATGCCCGGAAACCCAAAGGTCTCAAGAAGCTCCAGGACGTCGTCGTGTCGACAATCAACAGGCTCATCGGTGAGATAGTTGAAGAGGCGGGCATAGATCCCGCCGACATCAGCCACATTGTTGCAGCGGGTAATACAACAATGATGCACCTTCTTTACGGGATCGATCCCACGCACATCATGCTGGCGCCGTATACCCCTCTTACAACGGCCTTTGCACCCGTCGTTCCCCGCGACATCGGTCTCGATCCCGGCGAGCACGCGCGCCTTTACGCAATCCCGGGTGTCGCGTCCTATGTTGGAGGCGACATCGTTTCAGGGGTGACCCTGTCGGGGATGACGGAAAGCAACGAGGTTTCACTTTTCATGGACATCGGGACCAATGGCGAGATCGTGCTGGGGAACAGTCAATGGCTCCTGTGCGCATCCTGTTCCGCCGGTCCTGCCTTTGAAGGCGGAGGCATCCAGCATGGCATGCGGGCGGCCCCGGGGGCCATCGAAAAGGTGCGTGTTAATCCGGTCACTTTGGAACCCATGATCCTTACCATTGGAAGGACAAAACCACTGGGTATATGCGGCTCAGGGCTTATCGATCTTGTGGCCGATCTTTTTCTTGCGGGTGTTATCGACCGGAACGGGAAGTTCTCCACGGATAAGCCGACCGAGCGGATAAGAAAGGATGCGAGCGGCCGTGAATACGTCCTGTGCTTTGCCGCTGAGACGCGGATCGAACGGGACATCGTGTTAACCGAGATCGACCTTGACAATCTCATGAGAACAAAGGCGGCGATCTACGCGGGATGCAAGGTTCTGCTCGAAAATGGAGGTCTTGCATTCACCGATCTCGCTATGGTTATTATAGCCGGGGGCTTTGGTCATTCTATCGATGTTGAAAAGGCAATTGCGATAGGCCTCTTGCCCGAGCTGCCTGTCGAGCGTTTTCGGTTTCTCGGCAACGCTTCGCTTGGTGGCGCCCGGATAGCGGCCGCATCCCGGGCCTTCTTCGAGAGGACCAGCGAGGTGGCCGGGTCGATGACAAACATTGAGTTGTCGAACAATACGCAGTTCATGGACGAGTTCATGGCGGCCCTGTTCCTGCCGCATACGGACGAAAAGGCATTCCCCGGGGTGATGAAGGGAATGAAGATAGGTAATAGGTGATAGGTGATGGGTGATGGGAAAAAGAATGAAGAGAGGTTATGGGTTATGGGTCATGGGTTATGGGAAAGACTTGAAGAATCTTTTCCTATTACCTATTACCCATCACCTATCACCTGCCTCCGAAGGAGGATGCCCTCATGCCTAAAGTAATTGCCTTGGCGGGCAAAGGTGGTGTCGGCAAGACAACACTGGGCGGGATGCTGGTCAGGTATCTTGTTGAAAAAGTGGGTGCGGGGCCTGTCCTTGCCGTGGACGCGGACCCCAATTCGAACCTCAATGAGGTCCTGGGGGTGAGCGTTCATTCAACGATAGGCGAGGCCCGGGAGAAGCTTAAACAGGACGTTCCCACGGGCATGAGCAAAGACAGCTGGCTGGAATACAAGGTACAGGAGGCCGTCATCGAGGCCAAGGGCTTCGACCTCCTTGTCATGGGAAGGCCCGAAGGTCCCGGGTGCTATTGTGCGGCCAACAGCATGGCGAAAAAGTATATCGATGCCCTGAAGGGAAACTATTCATTCGTGGTGGTTGACAACGAAGCGGGCATGGAGCACATGAGCAGGCTGGTGACGCAGGACGTGGACGTCCTCTACGTGATATCGGATCCGACACCGCGTGGCATCCTCACCGTGTCGCGGATCCTTTCGATCATAAACGAATTGGGTCTTCACATCGCCAGGACCGTTGTCATCGTAAATCGCTTTCACGAAAAGGATGAGGCCGTGCTGGCAAAGACTGCGGCGGAAAGAGGCGTGGTTATCGGAGGTACGGTAAGGGACGATGAAGCGCTCGTGCGGGGCGACGCGGCTGAAAAGACCATATTCGAACTGGCCCCTGGATCGGATTCCCTTTCTGACGCCTATGCCATCTTCGACAAAACAGCAGGCAGTTGATCGAGAGCGAGTTTATGGTGAAGGAGCATTTATGACGGCTAAGATCATCAGCGGGACGGAAGTCGCGAGACAGGTAAGGGAACGGATCGCGCAGGAAGTCGTGAAACTCCGTGAGGAGACGGGTATCACGCCGGGGCTCGTGACTATCCTTGTCGGTGCGAATCCCGCTTCGGTTAGTTATGTCACGGGCAAACAGAGAACGGCGAAAGAGCTGGGTTTTTATTCTGTCCAGGATGACGAACCCGAGGACATCTCCGAAGAGAAGCTCGTCGAACTGGTGAAGAAGTACAACGACGACCCGGCGATCCACGGCATCCTGGTGCAGCTGCCCCTGCCGAAGCACATCAGTGAGACGAATGTCCTTTATGCCATAGACCCCGACAAGGATGTGGACGGCCTGCACCCGATGAACCTGGGAAGGCTCATGATAGGCGAGGCCCGTTTTTATCCCTGCACTCCCTTCGGCATCAGGGAGCTTCTTGCCATGGGTGGTGTCGAAACGAAGGGCGCCGAGGTCGTTGTGGTCGGACGCAGCAACCTTGTGGGTAAACCTATCTCGATGATGCTCGTCCAGAAAGAGGCGAACGCCAATGCGACGGTGACCATGTGCCATACCGCGACACGCGACCTGGCCGCGCATACGCGAAAGGCGGACATCCTCATAGTAGCGGCCGGAAAGGCCAACGCGATCACCGCCGACATGGTCAAAGAAGGCGCCGTCGTTATAGACGTGGGTGTCAACAGGATCGGTGTGACGCCCGAAGGAAAAGCAAAGCTCTGTGGGGACGTGGATTTTGAAGCTGTGAAGGAGAAGGCCTCGGTCATCACGCCCGTGCCGGGCGGCGTGGGGCCCATGACGATCACCATGCTCATGCAGAATACGCTTAAGGCGGCCCAGATGGCTGCGAAGGGGAAGTAAAGCATGGAAGAGTATACATATGACGAAAAGGAGGACTTTGCCGGGAAGAAGGTGAAGGTCCTTGGATCTACGTTTGAAGAGGGCAAACCTGAAGAGCGCGGGGACTGGCGTGAAAAACTCGCCACGCGCGATGAAAGGCTCGGTTTTATCCGCTCGGCCATGCGTTACTGGTATAATGCGGATTGGTACGGCAGCGAGAAGAGAAAGCAGGAAGCCTGAGGATAACATTAACTATACAGCCGGTACAGGGGAGGAAGAGATAGATGGCCTTTGAAATTCCTAAAATAAAATACACGGGACGGATCAAAGAAGTTGAAGTTGGTACCGGGCCCAGGGCGGTGAAGGTGGGTGGTGCCACATGCTATCCCTTCTATAGTTTCGAGGGTGATATGCCAAACGTGCCGAAGGTTGCCTTCGAAGTCTGGGACAGCCCCCCCGAAGAATGGCAGGACTGGGCAGTGGAGCCATACCGGGATGTTATCGGCGACCCCGCGGCATGGGCGAAGAAGTGCATCGAAGCCTACGGGGCCGAGATGATCGTCCTCCAATTGAGAAGCGCAGACCCCAACGGTGAGAACAAACCGGCCGAAGAGGTCGTGGAGGTTGTAAAAAAAGTGGCCGACGCCATCGATGTGCCGCTTGTTGTCTGGGGCACTGCAAACGATGACAAGGACAGCGAGCTCTTAAGGAGGGTGGCCGAGGTCTGCGAAGGTAAGAACGTCGCGGTCGGCCCGGTAACGGACAAAAACTACAAGCAGATAGGCGCTATGGCCATCGGCTACGGGCAGGTAGTCATGGCATCGTCCCCGATAGACGTCAACCTTGCGAAGCAGCTCAACATATTGCTCGGCAACCTGGGCGTCAGCGAAGAGAAGGTCATTATCGATCCCACCACGGGCGGCCTCGGCTATGGTCTCGAGTACACCTATTCGGTGATGGAGCGTGACAGAATGGCGGCACTCACACAGGAAGACGCCAAGCTGCAGTTCCCCATAATCTGCAACATCGCCCCTGAGGTCTGGAAGACACGGGAAACGCGGCTGACAAAAGAGGAAGACCCGAAGCTGGGTGACGAGAAGAAACGCTCCGTGCTCATGGAGGCGGTCACCGCGATGACTCTTCTTGTTGCAGGGGCCGACATTGTCGTAATGCGCCACCCCGACAGCGTATCTCTCGTCAGGGATATGATCGGCGAGCTCTGCGCGTAAAAGGAGAATCAATGGCCGACGGTAAGGAAAAAAGCATCGATAAGGCGACCCTGGAGCTTATCAGCAAGGCGCAAGACGAAGGTATCTCCACCGTCTTTTCCCGTGCCGATGAGATAAAGCCCTGTCCCATAGGCGTCGAAGAGAGCTGCTGCAAGGTATGCTCTATGGGGCCATGCAGGATGCCGCGCTCAAAAAAAGGTGAAGACAAGCGACGTGTGGGCGTCTGCGGAGCGACCATCGATACGGTGGTGGCGAGAAACTTCGCCAGAAAGGTCGCGGCCGGTTCGGCCTCCCACTCGGACCATGCACGGGAAGTCGTTACGACCTTTCTGATGACGGCCCGGGGACAGACGCAGGATTTTTCCATCAAGGACGAGATAAAACTCCTTGAGGTGGCACTTGATTTTGGCATCGCTATCGAAAAGCGCGACACGAAAGACATCGCTATCGAGCTTGGCGAGAAGGCCCTGAACGAATTCGGCAAGCAGAGCGGCGAACTTATCTACGCGGGCAAGGCCCCTCTTCGCAGACAGGAGATATGGAGGAAATACAACGTTATGCCGCGCGGTATCGACCGCGAGATCGTGGAGGTGATGCACCGGACGCACATGGGTGTCGATCAGGATTACCGGCACATCCTTCAGCAGGCCACGCGGGCGGCTCTTGCCGATGGCTGGGGTGGTTCGATGATATCCACGGAGCTGCAGGATATCATGTTCGGGACCCCCGTGCCCGTGCTCGGCTCGATCAATCTAGGTGTGTTAAAAGAAGACCACGTCAATATCGTTGTCCACGGTCACGAGCCTCTTCTGCCGGAGATGCTGGTCGTGGCAAGCCGTGATCCGGCCATCAAAGAGCTTGCCGAAAAGGCCGGCGCAAAGGGCATCAACCTTGCCGGGATGTGCTGCAGCGCCAACGAGGTACTCATGCGCCACGGCATACCCTGCGCGGGAAATTTTCTCCAGCAGGAGCTGGCCCTTGTAACGGGGGCCGTCGAGCTCATGACCGTCGATGTCCAGTGCCAGATGCAGGGATTGGCGACGGTGGCGGAATGCTTTCACACAAAGCTCATAACCACGTCCGACCGCGCCATGATAGAAGGCGCCGAACATATCGAGTTCCATCCGGAAAAGGGCCTCGAAACGGCGAAAAAGATTCTGGCAATGGCCATAGAGAACTATCCCAACAGGCGCCATGCGATTTATATTCCGGCTGAAAAACAGGACATGGTGGCGGGTTTCAGTCACGAAACGATAACCTATCTGCTGGGCGGTCTTTTCCGTGCAAGCTACCGGCCGCTCAATGACAACATCGCCAACGGCAGGATTAGGGGTGTTGCGGGCGTCGTGGGGTGCAACAACGTGCGCACTCAGCATGATGCCGCCCATCTTGCAATGGTAAAGGAACTCATCAAAAACGACGTACTCGTCCTGACGACGGGTTGCAGCGCCATGGCATGCGGCAAGGCCGGCCTGTTGACGCCCGAGGCGGCGCGTTTGTACGCGGGCAGTGGACTCGCTGAGGTTTGCGAGGCTATCGGCATACCACCGGTCCTTCATATGGGTGCCTGCGTCGACAATTCGCGGATACTCATCGCGGCCACGGCCATGGTCAAGGAAGGCGGCCTGGGGGACGACCTTTCCGATCTGCCTGCCGCCGGGGCGGCGCCTGAATGGATGAGCGAGAAGGCGCTTGCCATCGGACAGTACTTCGTGGCCTCGGGGATCTTTACCGTTTTCGGGACCACCTGGCCTACGCTTGGGAGCGATAAGGTTACGGAGCATCTCTTCGAAGAATACGAGGAGATGTACAAAGGCATGTGGGCCTACGAACAAGACCCGGTAAAGGCGGCGCAGCTCATGATCGCCCATATAGACAAGAAGCGCAAGGCCCTTGGTATCGACAAGGCACGGGAGCGTGTCCTTTTCGACATGGCTATGCGAAGAGCGATGGATTGACGGTTATGGAGACGGGATCGACGGTGGGTACGGGAAAGGCGAAGGAGCGGATGAATGTCTAAGATCATAGCATCGGCGGCGATACGAGGTGCCGGGAAGATATTCGCCCAGGCCGAAGGGAAATACCGGCAGGCCCTGGAAAAGTACGGGCCCGATCAGGAGATCGGTTTTCCGAACACGGCCTATTACCTCCCCATTATATACTCGATGACGGGGATTGCTGTGACCCGGGTGAAGGACATGGAGCGTGTTCTCGATGTGTGCCGCAGGCTCATCCCGCCCCCCGTCAGGGAAACGACGCCGCTGCCCTACCTCGCCCCGGCGCTCGATGCCGGTATGGCCACCTTTTTTGCCGAGGAGATGATCGAAGCCGTTCGTTACCTTGAAGAACCCGACCGGTATGCCGCCGACTCCGAGGAGACGACGGAGAAAACAGTCTGGCTCGGGGCAGCCAATGACGTTATCTTCAGAAAGAGGGGGGTTGAATTCGTAGACGGTACGGCTCCCGGTTTCGCGGCCATCGTGGGCGCGGCGCCCGATGCGGCCACGGCGGCGAGGATCGCCCTCGAACTACAGGAAAAGAACCTCTACGTGTTCATGTGCGGACACAACGGAGGCAAACGGTTTGCCGAGCAGCTTGGCGAGGCCGGTGTCCAGATAGGCTGGCCCACGCGCCTCGTGCCTTTCGGTCCCGATATCTACCAGGCTGTTTTCGCTATCGGGTTCGCATGCCGCGTCGCCATGGCCTTCGGCGGGGTCCGTCCCGGTGATTTCAGGCGAAACCTCATATATAACAAGGACAGGACGTATGCCTTCGTCCTTGCCCTGGGGGACGTGACGGACGAGTGGTACGCAAACGCGGCGGGTGCGATCAACTGGGGTTTCCCCACCATTGCCGACACGCCGATACCACAGGTCCTCCCCACCGGCATTTGCACCTATGAGCACGTGGTATCCAACATCCCTCACGACCAGATCGTCCAGAAGGCCGTCGAGGTCCGGGGCCTCAAGGTCCAGGTTGCGAAAGTCCCCATTCCCGTTTCCTACGGCCCTGCATTCGAAGGCGAGCGTGTCCGCGGAGAGGACATCTTCCTTGAAATGGGCGGCGGAAGGACGATGGCCGTCGAATGGACGACTTCACGGAACATGGAGGACGTGGAGGACGGCAAGATCGAGGTCGTAGGTCCCGATGTTTCGGATCTTACCCCCGGCTCACGGCTGCATTTCGCCATGGTTGCGGAAGTCGCGGGCCGGAATTTCCAGGAGGATTTCGAACCCATACTGGAGCGGCAGAACCATCACCTCATTAATCAGGCGCAAGGCATCATGCACATAGGCCAGCGCGACATCGCCTGGATCAGGATCTCCCGTCAGGCCGTGGGGAAGGGATTTACCCTTGAGCATATCGGCAGGATAATCCACGCGAAGTACCACCAGGACTTCGGCGCCATCTTCGACAAGGTTCAGATCAAGATCTATACCGACGAGGCAAAGGTCCGTGAAGTCCTAAATATGGCGCGGGCATCCTATACCCACCGGGACGCGAGGATCGAAGGTATGACGGACGAGAGCGTGGAGACGTTCTACTCCTGTATTCTCTGCCAGTCCTTCGCCCCCAGCCACGTCTGCGTGGTAAGTCCCGAGCGGACCGGTCTATGCGGCGCATATAACTGGCTTGACTGCCGTGCCGCTTACGAGATCAACCCCGAGGGTCCCAATCAGCCGGTGCAGAAAGGCGCGGTAATCGACGAACGCTACGGCCAGTTCCGCGGCTGCAACGAATATATCCGAAAGGCGTCGCGCCAGAAGGTGGAGAACGTGAGCCTGTACAGCCTGATGGTAGATCCCATGACGACCTGCGGCTGCTGCGAGTGCATCGCGGCCATTCTGCCCATGTGCAACGCCATCATGACCGTTGACCGTGATTTCACCGACATGACGCCCTGCGGGATGAAATTCACCAGCCTTGCCGGTTCGGTCGGCGGCGGAGCGCAGGTACCGGGATTTCTGGGCCACAGCAAGTACAATATCACCCAGAAAAAGTTCCTGCGGGGTGACGGCGGCCTCCTGAGGATAGCCTGGATGCCGAAAAGGCTCAAGGACGAGATATACGAGAGGCTGAAAAAGAGAGGCGAAGAGCTGGGATACCCCGACCTCCCCGACATGATCGCCGACGAAACCGTGGCAAAGACAGAGGACGAGGTCCTGGAGTACATAACGAAAAAAGGCCATCCCTGTTTGGGGATGGAAGAGTTGTTGTAAGAAGATGGGTAATAGGTAATAGGAAAGAATCTTTTATTATTTCCCATAACCTGTATTTTTTCGAAAGGAGATATCGATGGCGTTAACGGGGATTCAGATCTTGAAACTTCTTCCCAAGACAAATTGCGGGGAGTGTAAGTTTCCGACGTGCCTTGCCTTTGCCATGGCGCTGGCCGCGGGAAAGACGGAGCTTGACTTGTGTCCGCACGTACCGGCCGGGGCGAAGGACGAACTTTCCGATGCGGCCGCTCCGCCGATCCGGCAGCTTTCCATCGGCGTTGACGACTACGGCATAAAGATAGGCGGGGAGACGGTGCTGTTCCGCCACGAGAAGACCTTTTTCAATAAGCCGGGGATCGCGGTTCTGATAACCGATGTGATGGATGACGGTGAAGTGGAGCGTCGCCTTACAGCGCTCGAATATTTCCGGTATGAGCGGGTGGGAGTCACGATGAAGCCCGAGATTGCCGCGCTCAGATTTACGGGAAATAAGGAACGTTTTCTTGCCGTCGTGAAAAAGGCTGCGGCAAGACCGTGTTCTGTGATTCTTATCTGCAATGATGCCGCGGTGATGAAAGAAGCGCTCGATATTGTACGGGACAAGAAGCCTCTCATTTACGGTGCGACCAGGGAGAATTACGAAACCTTCGGTTCTCTTGCAAAGGAATACGGGTTACCCCTTGCCGTTGTCGGCAAGGGGTTCGACGATGTGGCGGGTCTCACTGAAAAACTTATGGCCATGGGACTTAAAGATCTCATAATCGATACCTCTTCCCGGGGCATCAAGGATTCTTTCACGGAACAGGTCGCGATCAGAAGGGCCGCGCTCGTCTCCAAGTTCAAGCCTCTCGGTTTTCCGACGATCACCTTTCCCTGCGAAATGACGAACGACCCGATGAAGGAGACTCTCATCGCATCACTTTTCGTGGCAAAGTATGCAGGCATCATCGTCCTTAGCGATATTACCGGTGAAACGATATTCCCGCTCCTCCTCCAGAGACTGAATATTTACACCGATCCCCAGCGTCCGATGACGACGAAGGAAGGGATCTACCCGATCAACAATCCTGACGAGAATTCGCCGGTTGTCGTAACCTGCAATTTCTCCCTTACTTATTTTATAGTCAGCGGGGAGATTGAGAATTCCCGCGTGCCGAGCTGGCTCTGCATCATGGACACGGAAGGGCTTTCGGTCATGACCGCCTGGGCTGCCGGAAAATTCGTCGGCGATCTCGTCGGCTCCTTCATAAAGAAGTCCGGGGTTGAGGAAAAGATCAAACACAGGAATCTCGTAATCCCCGGTTACGCCGCCGCGATACTTGGCGATCTGGAAGAGGAGCTGCCAGGCTGGAAGATACTGATAGGGCCTCGCGAGGCAGCACATTTGCCTGCGTATTTGAAAACGATAGAGGACAGGTAATGGGTGATAGGTTATGGGTGATGGGCGCATCTGTCCGAAACATTGTAAAGGTCAACCTCTTCCCGGACAGTCACAGTCTTCCGGCCCCTTCTTCTTCCGTCATTCCGGCGAAGGCCGGAAACCAGAAGAGATTATGGATAAGGAACCACCATACGAAGGGACATCCCAACTGTACTCTTTAAACACTGTGTGGTGCTCTGTATACGTATGCTTCCTGTTGTATGAAAGGTCTTCCTGGATTCCGGCCTGCGCCGGAATCACGAACTGCGAGATAAGGCAAACTGGTTTTGAAATGCGGGATTTAACCTGTCCTGAATCATTGCTTTAGAAAGAAAGCAGTCTGGGTAATGGATTATTTTGAACAGCAGTGGGTGATAGGCGATAGGTAAGATCACTATATTTTCCCATTACCCATGACCAATTACCTATTTCCCATGTTCATTGGAGGTGATCGTGTTTCTTATAGGTGAGAATCTAAACGTTATGTCCAGGAGGCTCGGCGAGGCGTTCCAGAACAGGGATGCGGGGCCGATCCAGGAGATGGCTCTGGCGGAAACTCGAGCCGGTATGGATATGATCGACCTCAATATCGGACCCGCGCGAAAGACCGGTCCGGACTTCATGGAATGGCTCGTAAACGTGGTGCAGGAGGTCACGGACCTCCCGCTTTCGCTGGACACCTCGAATGTTGATGCCATCGAAGCGGGCTTAAGGGCAGCGAAAACGAGGCCTCTTATAAACTCCATTTCCGCACGACCCGAAAGGATGGAAGCCCTCATGCCCATGGCGAAGAAGTACAATGCGCCATTCATCGGGCTGACGCTCAGCACCGAGGGAATTCCCCGTGACGCCAACGAACGGGGACTGTGCGCGGCGGAGATTATGGCTGCCGCGGCAAGTTACGGTATACCCGATGACGATATCTGGATCGACCCGATTATTCTTCCGGCAAATACCCAGCAGCTCCAGATTCAGGGATGCACGGAATTCGTGATGATGCTTCCCGATCTGGCACCCTCCTCGAAGTCCACCTGCGGCCTGTCAAACGTCTCCAACGGTGTTCCCGGTCACCTGAGGGGTATAATGAACAGTACATATCTTGTCATGCTCAAACGGTACGGCATGTATTCGGCCATAGTCGACGCCTTCGATAAGGAGCTCATCGCCATCGCCCGCGGAGAAGCGCCCGGGCTGGAAGCGCTGATCCATCGGGTCATGGATGGCGAACAGGTGGATCTCTCAGAGCTTTCGAAGGAAGAGGGCGATTACGTAAAAACAACCCGGGTACTCATGGGACAGACGCTCTATTCCGATTCATGGCTTGAAATATAAGGACGGTTAAGAGTCTCAGGGTTCAAGGGAAAAAAGGATTGGCCCCGGTATGGCCTTTTTTGTAGTTCTCGGGAAGAACACGGGTGGCTTGAGCATTATCAGGTTGAGAACGAGGCCGTCGTTATTGTAGAGTCTGTCGTAATTGTCTTTCCTATAAATCAGGAGGAGCATGATGAACAAAGTGTTTGCACGAACCTTGATATGGTTTATTGCATTGTCCCTGGTTGTTCCCGCGGGAGTATTTGCACAGGGCTCGTCGAAGCCTGTTTTTAAACAGGAGGAGGTGGAGCAACTGGTTGCACCCATCGCCCTCTACCCCGACGATCTCGTGGCACAGATACTCATGGCGTCGACGTATCCCCTCGAGATAGTCGAGGCCGCCAGGTGGCAGAAAGCGAATTCCAACCTTAAAGGAAACCAGTTGACGTCGGCCCTGGAGAAGCAGACCTGGGATCCCAGCGTCAAGTCCCTTGTAAACTTTCCTTCGGTGCTGAGCATGATGAACGAGAAACTCGATTGGACACAGAAGCTGGGAGATGCATTCCTTGCCCAGCAGAAGGACGTGATGAACGCCGTCCAGAAACTGAGGGCCAAAGCACAGGCGCAGGGAAATTTGAAGACGACGAAGGAACAAAAGGTCGTCGTGCAGGAGCAGGCCATCGTGATACAGCCCGCCAACCCCCAGGTAATTTACGTGCCCACATATAACCCCACAATCGTTTACGGAGCGTGGCCCTATCCGGCTTATCCCCCCTACTATTATTACCCGCCCGGATACGTGGCGGGGACGGCCGCGTTCTCCTTTGCCGCCGGTGCGGCCGTAGGCGCCGCCTGGGGCTATGCATGGGGAGGATGCAACTGGAACCATGGGGACGTCAATGTAAACGTCAACAAAAACGCTACCATCAATAACCAGATCAACAGAACGAACTACGCAACAAAGGTATCGACGAATCCCTCAGGTCAGGGCGAGTGGAAGCATGACCCGGATCATCGCAAAGGCGTGGCCTACCGGGACCAGACCACGAGCGCAAAATATGGACAGGCCCCGAGGCCCGGCTCCGATACCAGGAAAGATTTCAGAGGGTATTCACCCGACTCAAGGGGACAACAGGCGAAGACCGGCGACCGTTCGGGAAAACAGACGATGGGACAGGGAAGAACATCCACCGGCACCCGGCCCGAGACGCCAGGTTATGACCGCGGCACCGAGCGATCAGGAGGCGGTAATGCCTTTCAGGGAATGGACCGGAGCGGCGCGGAGACTAAAATGGCAAGCGACCGCGGCCGTACGAGCCGCGAGAGTATGTCCGGTCTTCAATCAGGCGGGGCACGGGAGTCGGGCGGAGGTGTCAGCCGCGGCGCAGGCGGCGGCCGACGCCGTTAGGCTTTCGCAACAGCTATGATGTGCCTGATCAATCTTACGAGGAGGAAAACGTATGATCCGCGTTATGAATAGAGTAAAGCTTTTGTCGATGGTGAGATCCGGCATTGCTTTGGGTGCAGCCGTCCTGTTTGCGATGCTCCTGTTGGGGACTGAAACATTTGCGGCCGGGGGGAAATCAGTCAAACAGTTGACTTTCGCCTCTCCCGAAGAGGCGGTCCGGGTTCTGGCGGATGCCGCGATGGCGAAGGACACGAAGGCGATGCTTGCCCTGTTTGGTTCGGATGCAAAGGGTGTTATCATCTCCGGCGATCAGGCGGCGGATAATGACCTCTTCGATCGTTTCGTTGCCGCCTACAAGGAAAAGAACAGGATCGATACGTCGACAGACAACAAGGTCTTTTTATACGTCGGCAACAATGAATGGCCATTCCCGATCCCCATCGTCAAGAAAGGGGAGAGGTGGGTTTTCGACGCAAAGGCAGGCAAGGCGGAAATACTTCAGAGAAGGATAGGCAGAAATGAGCTCAGCACCGTCCAGGCCTGCCTTGCCTACGTGGATGCCCAGAAGGATTACGCAAGAATGGTTGGTCAAAAAGACGGCCTTACCGAATACGCCCGGAAGTTTGTCAGCGATCCGGGAACCCGTAACGGGCTCTACTGGGAAACGAAGGACGGCGAAGAACCCAGCCCCCTGGGGATTTTCATGGCCCGAGCACGCAAAGAAGGCTACGCGCCGAAGCAGGCGGAGGGTAAGCCCGTGCCGTATCACGGTTATTTCTACAGGATACTCAGCGCCCAGGGGAAAAATGCCCCCGGAGGCGCCTATGACTACGTCGTGAAGGCCAGGATGATCGGAGGCTTTGCCCTCGTTGCCTACCCCGCTCAGTATGGGGCAACGGGAGTTATGACCTTTATCGTCAACCAGGATGGCGTCGTATACCAAAAGAACATGGGCAAGACCACGGCGAAGACAGCGAATGTAATGAAGGCATTTGATCCCGATGATTCCTGGATAAAGGTGCAGTGAAATATGAAACAGGTAAAGCTCAATAATGCCGACGCTGGGATATCGGAGATAATTCTCGGAACGTGGGCGATAGGGGGCAGCAACTGGGGGCCTTACGATGAAAAAAATGCCGTGAGCGCCGTCGAGACGGCGCTCGACAACGGCATAAATGCAATCGATACGGCCCCGGTTTATGGAGACGGTCATGCTGAAAAACTGATCGGGAAAGCGATCCGCGGCAAAAGGGACAAAGTCTTTCTGGCCACGAAATGCGGTCTTGATATCTATTCCCGCAAATATGATCGCGATCTATCTTCCTCGTATATAGAGAAGGATCTCCATGGGTCACTGGAACGTCTCAATACGGACTTTATCGATCTTTATCAATGCCACTGGCCGGACCCCCGAACCCCCGTGGAAGAGACAATGTCGGCGCTTCTCAAGTTCAGGCAGCAGGGAAAGATCCGCCACATAGGGGTTTCCAATTTCAGCAGGGCGGAACTGTCGGAAGCCCTGCGCTGCGCCCCTATTTTTTCGTTGCAGCCGCATTATTCGCTTCTTGAAAGAAGTCCCGAAACGGAGCTGCTGTCTCTTTGCGTCGAAAATAATATAAACGTTTTCCCCTATGGCTGCCTGGGGGCGGGCATGCTGACAGGAAAGTACCGGGAGTGCCCGCGATTCACCAGGGGTGACGCTCGATCGTTCTTCTACCGCTATTTCAAACCGAAATACTGGTCAAAGGTACGGCGCCTGGTTGATGAGATGGAGGCAATTTCGCAGCGAAAGGGCGCGACGACTGGTGCCGTAGCTCTATCGTGGCTCCTCGGCCGACCGGGGATAAAATCTGTTGTCGTTGGTGCCCGGTCAGCGAGCCAGGTCGTAGAAAACATCGCCGGTGTGCCCATCGATCTGAGCGAAGACGAATTGCGCGCCCTCGATGCATCTTCCCGGGATGTCTACGAAGCCTGAGAGCGTTCTCCGGCTGTAAAGACATCCAGCGTATGTTTCCATTCTTCTTGACTTGAAAAAAGCGGACGAAAATGTAATGTACAAACTAATGTCAGCAGCAAGGAAAAACGAATGAAGGATGAAATCAAATCGGAAGTCAGACAATTGCCTTTCATGCTTGGCAAGGTGGCGGGCGGCCTCATGGCCGTTATCGGGTTAGGTGGAACGGTGATAGCACTCACCAGGCAACAGCACTCTTCCTCAAGCGGTCTAATGGTATATGTACTGACAGGTGTTATCGGCCTTGTCCTTTTTATCCTGTCTTCCAGGTTGATGGCAAGACATTTGGGGAAGGCCGACGGGAAAGAAGTGACGACGAAAAGAAAGGCAAAGACCAGTGCGCTGTCGTGGACCATACTCGTGGTGATCGCTGCGCTGTTCATTGCCATTGTCCTCATTGTGGCGGGTTGACGAGAGCGGTATTGTGAAAAGTCTTTGAGGCCTTGTTTGCGAGGTGGTGGATTACTTTTTTATGAAGGTGTTAATGGATTTTTGTGACCTGTCCTGCAAATATGCGTCAATGCCGAAGGAAACGGGAGTGGATGGCGCCGGCAGTTGCCGGACCTTCGTGGCACTCAGGTGTGAACTCAAGAAGACGCTCGTTCACAAGAATATGCCCTGCAGTCAGAAAGTCCTGAAGACTTCAAGAAAAACGAAATAGATAGGGGTATCAACGGGGTTCGTAACTATCCTTATGTGGTGCCGGGGCATCGATGTCCCGGACGGTAGTGATCAATTTTTCCAGCTGGTATCCGGAGGACAGAGAAGCGGAGTGCAGCACGTCGATGGTTGTGAAACACGCACGCAGTTCTCCGAGCAGTTCCTTTTCTTCAACTCCCTTCCGTGACATGACTGACACACCGGCAGTGAAGTGCATCCAGGCGATCATGTCCTCAAAGGCCTCCTTGCTGAACCAGAGGACTCCCTGATATCGATTGACGCCGAGGAAATAGTGGACATCACCATCGGCCATGAGTGATGAAAGGATCTTTCGGGGATTCAGTTCGTCACACCAGTTCTGGTGAGTGGTGAAGATTTTTATCAGCAGCTGGGCAGCGTGTGTCTCTTTTTCGTCGTACCCCAACTCCGCCAGTGTTTCTCCAATGATCCGGCCGAAAAGCCATTCATCGATCCAGCTCCTGCTGATTTCCTCGCGGATCCCGGCTCCATCGAAGAGCCCCCCAAGGACATGCACAAAGAGCCAGGCAAGATGAGATGCCGAAAGGTCCCGGGAAAGGACGGCATGAATATCGGTGTCGCTCTCGGTAATATCCTGTGTGAATGGATGGGATTGAATGAGCGCCGTCAGCTTTGCCGTTACTTCATCAATGAGCGCCCGCTCGTCCTGAGATGAACCGGTATACGTTTTGATCTCCCCAAGGAGATTGGAGAGCTTGCTCGTCACCTCATCGGTCAAAACCTTCGGCGGCAACAAAAGCTCGTGGTTCACAATGTCTTTGTGCGTGATGAGGATATGCCTGAAGAAGGACGGGTTTACAAGCTCCCTGAAATAGCGGTGAATAGGCTGCAGGAAGATCTCCCGCATGGTTTCTTCCACGCTGGGAACGCCCCTGCCCGACAGGTAGCCGCACAGCTGCCTGAAGTGTTGCCACTCGTTGTCCTCAACCTGCCGAAAATCGAGAAAGACGTGGTACTGGTAGGCTTGAAGTTCCACGAAAAGACCTTTTTGCGCCAGGTCCTCGTTATCACGGATGTATTCCAGGTTGGAGACATGGTCTCTGAACACTGTGAAATGTCTTCCATCCAGGATCAAACCAAGTCCATCCTTAAGATCCTTTTGGATAAGCCGCCGGGTCTCGCCCTGAACCTCTTTGAGCGAAAATGCGACCGATCTGTGTATCCAGCCTTTGGCTGGCGCGTACCTGTTGTTGAAAACGAAAAGAGTCCTTGCGTCACCATAGCGGTTCGAATAGGCGAAGACGTCTTCGTTGACGGTGCCCTCGGGTGTAAAGAAATCAAAGAGGAGGAAATCCTCGACATCGGCGAAGAGATAACGTTGATGAAGCAGAGGGGAGATTTCCCGCTCATGACGTTCAACGAGATACTGGTTCGGTGCTTCATCCCAGTAGGCCCGGCGGTATTCCATGCCGTACTTCTCCCCATACCCTTCGACCTGCCCGTGACCGAACATGGGCAGACCGGGCATGGTCGCCATCATGGTGCAGACCCCGAAATACTTGTCGCCGATGCCGAACTGATCGACCGCCGTCCTTTCGTCGGGATTGTTCATAAAATTGACGAAACGGCGAAGGATCTGGGGGTCGAATTCCATGGTGTTCTTCATGACCAGACGGTACTTGGAATTCTCTTCATCGCGAAGCATGTTCATGAAGGCGCTGTTGTAGACGCGGTGCATCCCGAGGGTTCTGACAAAGTACCCTTCCAGGAGCCAGAACGCCTCGGCAAGCAGCAGGGTGTCCGGTGCCTCCACGGCGACCCGGTCCACTACCTGGCGCCAGAATTCCTGCGGCATGGCCTTCGAGAAATCATCATAGGTCATGCTGTGC
Organism: Deltaproteobacteria bacterium UBA5205; assembly: GCA_002412715.1. Classification (GTDB taxonomy): domain Bacteria; phylum Desulfobacterota; class Syntrophorhabdia; order Syntrophorhabdales; family Syntrophorhabdaceae; genus Delta-02. The sequence continues at coordinate 101,184 of DHVP01000042.1, read as the reverse complement.
TCCGTACGCGTGGGGATAGCGCCTCCCGTACCGGGTTCAGGGAACCAGAGCCTCTGAAAATGCTTTTTCGTAAGGGTCATGGCCGCATCGAAACGGATTACGGGAAACTTCCGCGCCACATGGATGATGGTGCGTATCATTGCCTCGCGGACCTCGGGATTGAGATAGTTGAGCTGGGCAGTGTCGTTCCAGGGCATGCTCGTCCCGTCATTCCCGTGATAGACGAATTTCTCGTCTCCCGTCCAGTTGTCGCGGCGTTTAAATACCACCGCGGCATCGGTGCGGTCGTAATAATGGTCTTCTATCTGAATGGAAACGCGGTCGTCCTTCGAAAGGTTGGTCCCGCCATAGGTGTACCATGGAAAGGGATTGTGGTCGATGGCGACGAACCAGTCAGGATGTTCGATGACCCACCGCGAGTAGATCCCCACATGGTTGGGCACCATGTCGCTGGCAAGCCGGATGCCCCTTTGAGTCGCCCGGTCCTTGAGATCCAGGAAGGCCTCTTCGCCGCCGAGGTCATCGGCGATAATGTAGTCATGCAGGGAATAGGCGGACGGAACAGCCTCGGGGTTGCCGCACATCTGCTTTATACGCTGTGATGCGGCGCTGCGCTCCCAGACCCCAATGAGCCATATGCCGGTGAAACCTCGTCTGCGGAGCACATCCAGTTCTTCATCGGGGATGTGATCGAGTTTATTGATCGGACGGCCATAGGTTCTTGTGAGCTGATCGAGCCAGACGTATACGTTCTTCGCAATGAGGATCAATCGTGGCATCCAGTCCTTGTCGGCGCTGAACTTTTCAGGTTCGAATTGGAGCCCCGTATAACGATAGACTTCCGCTTTGCCCGGGCCGAGGAAAGGCATTTTTTCCTCTTCCTTGAAGAGGTCGAGGCTTTTGAGCATTCTGGAAATGAATGTATTGAGCAGGTATCCCCAGCGTTCCATGATGTATTCGAGCTGGCCGGATAGTGAATGCGGGACGGCTACGGCGGGACTGCGGAGCATGTCGATCAGATTTTTCCCTTCGGGGCCGAAAGACGGCTGGGTGTCGAAGAATGACCTCAATTCGGCGATGGTCTTGAGAAATGCCGTCTCCTTCTTGAGAGACGAATCATCGAAGAGTTCGATGAAGGGGGAAAAAGCATGATTCATATTTGCGAGCCACAGAAGGAGCATTTCCTCGAGGGCGATCTGCCGGTTGGGCGTATCACCCGTCTGGCCGGCCAGATACTCATCAGTTGTCATTTTCCGCTGATAGACGGCAAGAGGCGGGAATTCGTCCGTAAATTGCCGGATAACCTTTCCGACCTCTTCGGGACCGAGTTTTGCCTCGACATACGAAAGGGCGCGGCCCATTATGTCCTTCTGCGTCGAGCCCGCATATACACCGACCACATAATGGAGGATCTCGTCTATGAGACCCATGGCTATAAGCGCACCTGCCCGGATTGCACTCTCGGGATAGAGGATGAGGTCCCGCTTCTGGTTGATCTTCTGTGCGAAGGTACGGGCGGCCAGAAAATTGGTGAAAATGACATTGCCGTTGAGTCCGAACAGGGATTCGCTGAATTGATAAATATCCCTGGCCTTCCGTGATACGTGAAATTCTCTGATCGTCTCTATCATACCCTCACGTGGTTCCCTGTATTTAAGAGGAATGCTAACACAGGGTCCGGATTGAGTCAACAAAGGAGGTACTGTGAAAAGGGATCAGGGATTAGAGATCAGGGGTCGGGGATGAGAGAATAATAAGTCCTATAGGTCGAATAAGACTTATAGGACTTATTTTTTTGTTTTAGCTTTCAGTTTCCCCATTTTTCCCTGATAGTCGCGATGTTTTTTTCTATGGCGGCCATGTACGGGTTTTCCTTCCCGTCATAACTATAGGGGATGTATTTTTCCATCGACCCCATCATTTTAAAGCGTTTCAGGGCGATTTCCTCATAGAATTTCGGGGTTGACCTGATGAGTTCATCGACGTTCGCGAATAATGTCGAACCCTTTCCGTGAAGTTGTTCGACCCCCTCGAACCTGTAGGATTCTGCGAATTCGTTGAAAAGGATGGCGAGGCTGTCTATGTAATCGGGGGAAGACATCTGGCCCAGCAGGTCGGCGGTGCCGAGGGCATACCCTGCTACTCGTTCCTCGTCATTGTGAAAGCGGATGTTCATATCGAGGGTAACACCGGTACATCTTATAATATTCAGCACATAGGGTATGCTTTTCGGAGGCAGATGGATCTCTCTGAGATACATGTTCGCGAAATCGATGCTGCGCTGCACGTGGGTCAGGGTGTATTTTGCACCGGTGCCTTCATCATCCCCTTCTTCCTTGATATATCCTGTGTCGTGAAGCAGCACCCCGATAGTTCCGAAGGCGAAGAAATCCGATGATATTTTTGGAACGGCGCCGCTTGCGTTCCATCCATTGATGATCTCAATAAAGGGCGGTATGGTCTGCATGGTGTGGTAAAGATTATGATATTTCGCGTCGCACCGATGAAACCCGGCCCTCTTTCCATGGAAAAGATCCAGAACATCATTAAACACACGTGTAATGAGAGAGATGTCGGTATCGCCGTAGTTTTCACTGTGGATTTTCGTAATGTGTTTCAGGAGGTTTGCTGGTGTAAGCTCGCTTCTTGTGAATACGGGCATCGCCTCGCCTCTATCCCCTGCGCAGGAGTTTTCGGTAATAACTTTTGAAGACTATACCATAAACAGCAATTGTGAGAAAAGCGCTGATGATAAGCGGGGTGAGAAGTCTGCCGGGCAGAAGCCGCCTGGTGAGCACAATAAGAAGGGTCAGCACGATTCCGGCAAAGATTGATTTGATTATGTCCCTCGTGGCGGTCCGGGTCAGCGCGTAACGGGTTCTGCGCTTGAGGATGACATAGAGGAAGACAAAGTTGTATAGCGAGACTATGGACGTCGCGAGAGAGATCCCGAGGTTCCTGAAAGGGACCATGAGGATAGATGCGATGATCGCATTGAGTACGATGGACGTGATGCCGATAAGCGCCGGTGTTTTCATGTCATGCATGGAATTGAATATCCTCACGAAGGAGATGGACAACCCATAGAAGAGAAGGCCGACGCTGTAGCCGAACAGGGCCCTTGTTGTCATTGCCGTGTCGGTTGCGGTAAAGGCGCCGCGCTCGTAGAGGATCCTCACACACAAATCGCCTGTGGTGCACAGCAGGATAGTGGCCGGGATGAGGGTGACTGAGATGAGCACAATGGAACTGTCTATGTGGGCTTTGAAATTCTGCATGTCCCTGTCATGAAACAGCTTCGAGAGCTTGGAGAACATCACCGTATAGACAGGGACCGCAAAGAGGCTGAAGGGAAGGATGAATATCCTGAATGCATACGAAAGCGACGCCACCTCGCCGTGAGGCAGGTAGGATGCAATGATCCTCCCGACGAAACTGTTGATCGGTACGATGGATGTTGCGATAAGCGCGCCGGTGAAAAGGCGCTTGGCCGTTGCGATGGCCGGGTGGCTGAGATCGAGCGCAAGATGATAGCGGATACCGTACTTCCTGAGGTACGGGTACTGCATAACGATCTGCATGAGGGATCCCGCGGTCACGCCGATTGCAAGACTGTAGATACCGAGTTTTTTTCCGAGCAGGACCGCCGATGCGATAAAAAAGAGATTCCAGATTATCCCTGAGAGCTCGGGGGCCGCGAAGTGTTCCTTCGCATTGAGGAATGCCTTCATGACGGACAGGACCGTGTGAAAGGCGATGACGGGTATCATGATAAGGAAGAGGTTGTTCGTGATGACCTTTGCCTCCGGGGAGAATCCGGGGGCGATCATCCTGACAACGGTACCGCTGAAGAGGAAAAAGCCGACAGAGACAAAAAGTGTGAGTACTATGGAAATGTTTATAAATGTCGAATAGATGCGGGAGTATTCCTCCCGGTCATTAAGATATTTCGTGCACACGGGTATCAGAAAAGCACTTGTTGCCCCGGAGAAGAAGAGCGTCTGAATGAGCTCGGGAAAATTGAAGGCCACGATGAAGGCATCGACGAGCAGGGTGGCACCGAACAGGTACGCCTGAATGGCCTCGCGGACATAACCGAGAGGCCTGCTGACAAGTGTTATTATCGTGATGATTGAACCTTTTCGAATGATGTCCAGTGCGGGGTTTCGGCGGGCTGCTTCAGATGCTTTCTGTTCCAATATTCCTTCTTTTCACTATTTTCCGAAGCTTGTTGAGAGCTTTCTGTTCGATCTGGCGTATACGTTCCCGCGTTACGCCGAAAGTCTTCCCGATGGATTCCAGAGTCTGCGGTTCGTCCCCGTCAAGGCCGAAACGCAGCATGATCACTTTTCTTTCATCCGAGTTGAGCGTGTCAAGCCATGAGGCCACTTCTTCCATGCGCTTGGTGTGTTCCAGGATGGAAAGAGGTTCTTCGTTGTCGGGGTTGGGGATGACCTCCTCGAGGGTCAGTTTCGAGTTCTCGTCAATATAACTTTCCAGTGAGTACGTTTTGATCGCCATCGTGAAGAGATTTCTGACAAAATCAATTCGGTATCCCGATTCTGCCGAGATCTCTTCCAGTGAAGGCTCTCTGCCTGTCTTTTCGACGGAGGCGTTGATGATCTTCGATATCCTGTTCACCCTCGAAGATACATGGACGGGCAGCCGTATCGTGCGGGAGTGGTTTGCTATTGACCGCTCGACGGACTGTTTGATCCACCATGTGGCGTATGTCGAGAACCGGCATTCCTTTGCCAGGTCGAATTTTTCCACTGCCTTGATGAGGCCGATGTTGCCTTCTTCTATAAGATCGAGGAGGCTTAAGCCCTGGTTCACATACCTGCGCGCGATCTTGACGACGAGGCGCAGATTTGCCTCGATCATCTTCCTGCGCGCCTCGGGATCACCCTGCGCCACCTTGCTGGCGTACATCTTTTCTTCTTCGACGGTAATGACCGGCAGTTTGCGAAGGTCCCTCATATAGAGACGTTCTACCTGAATATCGTCGTAGCGGACAAAACCTATTGCGTCTTTTTCGCCGTTCATTCTCTCCATCCCTGTTCGCCGATCAGTTTCACGAACCTGCAGCTGCCGTAATTCTCCTCGGAATAATTGTTCTTGTCCTCGCGGGTAAAAACAAAAAGATCCTGCGAGAATTCGTCTCCGATAGGAATGACAAGTCTTCCTCCCATTGCGAGCTGCTCGAGGAGAGAGCCTGGAGGGTGCGGCGCGGCGGCGGTTACGATGATCCCATCGTACGGGCTGTGTTCCTTCCAGCCGAGAGTGCCGTCACCGATATGAATTATCACATTGGAATATTTGAGCTGGTCGAAGATCTTTCGTGCCCGTTTTGCAATGGCGGGTATCCGTTCTATGGTGTAGACCTGGTCTGCAAGTTCCGCCAGAATGGCGCACTGGTAACCCGACCCGGTGCCGATCTCAAGGACTTTTTCCTTGCCGGTGAGCCGAAGGAGCTCCGACATGAGGGCCACGATGTAGGGTTGTGAAATTGTCTGTTTCTCACCGATGGGAAGCGGATGGTCGTCATATGCCTCGGGCCACAAAGCTTCATCGACGAAAAGGTGCCTCGGCACCTTTAACATGGCATTGATAACACGCCGGTCTTTTACGCCCCGGGCCACGATCTGCGTGTCAACCATTAACTGGCGTCTGCTCTGGTACTGGTTCATCATAGGGAGAGCTCTTTCGCCCTCTGACAGGCCCGTTCTATTGCCTCGATGACGATTCCCCTGAAGGCTCTGTCTTCCAGAGCGGCGAGCCCACTAATGGTAGTGCCGCCGGGCGAGGTTATCATTTCACGCATCAATGCGGGATGGATCTGCTCCTCTTCCAGCATGGCGACGGTGCCTTTTATGACCTGCATCGAAATGGCTTTGGACTTGTCCCTGGGGATCCCGATCTTGACCCCCGCATCGATCATTGCTTCGAGGAAGAGAAGGAAAAAAGCGGGGCTGCTCCCACCCAGCGAGGTTTCCGCATCCATCAGTTCCTCCCCTAACTCGATGGTCAGGCCCAGACAGGAGAAGAGGGCCTTTATCCTGGCAACGTCTTCCTCGGCGACATCAGCGCCGGCCGCGATGCCGATGACCCCCTGGTTTACCTTGACAGCGATATTGGGCATCATCCTGACGATCCTGAGGGGCCTGTCCGTCAGAGACAGGATGTTCGATATGGTGACGCCCGCCATGATGGAAACGAGGATTTTCGAATCATCCATGGAAGACGCTATGTCGGGAAGTACCTTCGACGCGTCTTGCGGTTTGACGGCAACCACGACGAGATCGGATCTCTTCGGCAGTTCGGCGATCTTTTTTACCTGTCTGATCCCGTAGGTCTTCCCGATGGAGAGAGCCCTTTCTTTCTTTGCCTCGGCAAAACAGAGGTTGTCCTTCTTAATCCTGCTTTTCAAGAGGGCCTTAAGAATAGACTCTCCCATGTTTCCCACACCAACGATCCCGACCTTCTCCATGACTTCCTCCTTGTACCTTATATCAGAACGAAGGGTTAAATTAAAGTCAAAACTGCCCTTCCCGCAAGGTGGGATACCGACAGCACCTGTTCGAGGCCCGGTTCTTTGTTTTGTCTGAAATGCGAAATTCTGAAGCCTTGAGACGTTCTTCTATCCTATGATGCGTATCCGTTTCTTCGCAGGTCTGCTTCGAAGGAGTATGCAGGTAGCGCCGGGGCCGCCCTCGGCCATGGTGGCGTTGGAAAAGGCGGTCACCCATTTGCGGTGCATTGCCCTTACGATCCATGTCTTCAAGTAGTCCTTGATGATCGGGGTACGCTTGGATTTCAGGCCGCGGCCGTGGATGACCTTCACGCATTTCAGGCCTTTCTTGACGGCGTCGCTCAGGAAATATTCGAATGTTTCACGGGCGCTTTCTATGGAAAGACCGTGGAGGTCAATGACTTCCTGAACAGAGAACTCGCCTTTGCGGAGCTTTTCCATGATAAGGGGATTGATGGCCTCTACGTAGCCCTCCATATATTCCGGGAGATTGGTGACGTTGATGACACTGTGGTCCGCGAGGACCTCCTGGAGAAGTTTCTCTTCCTCGCTTTCCCTGGGATGACTCGCGATGTATGCCTCTTTTTTTGCCCTTATCCTCTTTTCGCCGGGTGGGATGGTCCGTACGCCTTCCATGGCCTCGGTGAGCAGATGCTCGTCGTCCTCCGCTGTGACCGTTTCTTTGGCTTGCGCCGGCGAAGGTTCCTTCTTAAGCGTGATCCGGTTTTCTTTCAGGAAACGGGAAAGCTCTGAAAAGGGTTTATTGATAGAATCGTTGTCTTCCATGAATCGGTTCTCTTCAGGAGAGTTCCATATCGGTGACCGTTATGGAATAGATTTCGGAGGTCTCCTCAAAATCAATGAGCTTTACATCAAATGAGCCTTTTTCACCGGCTTCAACGGCGATGACGTCGGAGTAAGCGCCAAGGGGTTTCGCGTTCTTGTCAAGGACCGTGACCGCGATGGAAAGCAGGGCCTCCTCCTGTCTTTCATTGACGAGCCAGCCGGATACTTTCGCCCAGAAGGGAAGGGCAAGCAGGCCGCAGCATGGCATGAGGGAGAGGAGAAAGACGTGGCCTTCAAAAGAGATACCATCCGGGCACGTGATGTCCCCACATCGCAGTTCTTTCCGATCCTGCGGAGTGATGCAGCCGATCAGGTTGTTTGCAGCTGTCATTGTGTCGCTCCTTGCATCGATCTTCATATTTACCACAGGAGAAGAACTTTTGACAACAATCAGCATTTATAATAGATTAGACACATGCAATGGCTTGTTTATCTTGTGGATTACGGTATTATCGGGCTTTTGGGCATAATGTCCTTTTTCTCAGTCGCCTTCTTCGTCGAACGGTATCTTTTCTTCAAACGCCTTGACATGGCCCGCTACGAGAACGACAGAAAATTGTTCGAAATCGATATGACGAAGAGAATGTCCGTCATCGCCACAATCGGCAGCAACGCCCCTTACGTGGGTCTTCTCGGCACGGTGCTGGGCATCATGCTTACCTTCTCGACGATTGGAAGCCAGGGATATGTCGATGCAACGGGTGTCATGTTCGGACTGGCCCTGGCGCTCAAGGCCACCGCCATAGGGCTCGTTGTGGCCATACCATCCATTGTCTTTCATAACTATCTGGTCAGGAAGGTCAAGGTCGCCCTTCTCCGGTGGGATGCCGCATATGCCGGTATGACTTCGGGGACGAAGAGTGCGGATGGGCAACAAGGGACGTAAACCGCACGTGCGGCACGGGGAACCGCAGTAAAATCTAGAGCCACAGGTATGGAAAGCACCTGACACGATGGAAGAGAAAGAATTCAGCTATATCAATATGATTCCCTTCATTGACGTCATGCTCGTCCTTCTCGTGATAGTCCTCATGACCGGAACATTTGTCGCGACGGGCATAATCCCCGTCGAGCTTCCGAAAGTCTCCCGGGCCCAGCAGAAGGCGATGAAGACGGGTGTCATCGAGATCGATAAAGGCGGTGTCGTCTATTACCAGACGAAGCGCATCGAATTGGCCGGTCTGAGAGTGGCCCTCGCAGGCACCTCCCGCGATACCCCGTTTTTGATACGGGCCGACCGCGATATTCAGCTCCAGCGGTTTGTGGAGGTCCTTGAAACCGTGAAGTCCATGGGGTTTAGGAAAGTGAGTCTCCAGACCGAGGAAGCCAGATGATGGGAACCCGTTATGCAGGCTATGCCATTTCCCTTGCCGTGCATGCTGCCGTCGCTGCTGTCGTTCTGAGCGTCCCCCTTGACATGGTGGCTCACCAGAAAAGCATCATCCTTGATTTCAGTGTTGTCAAAGGAACGGGAGGGGAGCGATACGCGTCAGCGCAGGCCGCCCGTGGAAGCGATGCGATAAAGAACCGGTCGTCGTCAAGGGCGGTCAATGCCGCTGAAACGCGCCGGCGGGAAAGGGACGTCGAGCACCAGGCCGCCCTCGTGCGGAAGGACCAGGTTCCTGACGGGAAGAAGAGTCTTTCGCGCGCCGATCCGCAGGGACAGGCAGCGGTTACCGGGGAAGGTGCCGAGGCGAAGGATACCGTTTCCATGGCACCGGCAGGCAGGGGAGGACAGACCGGACGGTCGGGCGCCAGGACGCTCAATTATCTCGGGTCCGGTGGTGCGGATGAACGAAACTTTTCTTTTATTCGCGATAAGATCATGCAGGGCATTGTCTATCCGGACCGGGCGAGAAGAATGGGGTGGGAAGGCATGGTCACCCTATCGTTCACGGTCCTCGAGAATGGTTCCATCGATGATGTTAAAGTGGTCAATAGTTCCGGTTTTCCCATCCTTGACGAGAATGCCAGGAACACGATAGCAAAAACAAATCTTAAACGAAAGGTGCCTGTCCGGCTTTACGTGCTTCTCCCTGTAGAGTACCGGCTCCATTAGCCCGGCGGCGGTGAGCGCGACAGTTTTCCGGACGGAGAAAGTGAACGCATGAAAACCATTGAAGACAACCAGCTGATACTGCTTATCTGGCGCGGCAGAAAGTACCTCAAGCGGATAGCCGCCGATCAGTCGTTTCACGGAAAGGGCGGGATGCTCCGCTACGGCGACCTCATCGGCAAGCCATACGGCGTCAGGATCGGGGAATACGATATCTTCGAACCGACTATCGAGGATATAGTCATGTACGGCCTCAAACGGGAAACCCAGATAGTCTTTCCCAAGGAGAGTTTCTTTATCGCCTTCCGTCTGAGCCTCAAGAAAGGCTCCAGGGTCCTGGAGGTGGGCACCGGTAGCGGCGCCAACACATACATAATGTCCCATGCCGTGGGGCCCGGCGGGCTTGTCGTTTCTTTCGAGCAGGAAGAGCGGCATTTCAGGAACGCAAAGCGGAATATCGATCGCTTCGGCGAATGGAACAACGTGGAACTCCACAACGAGGAATTCAACGGATACGCCGATGGTGATTTCGATGCCGCCTTCATCGATGTGAGGGAACCCTGGACGGTGCTGGAAAAGGTAAGAGAAAGTGTAAAAGGAAGCGCCCCGATAGGCATGATCGTTCCCACTGCCAACCAGATATCGGATATCCTTAAGGCCCTGGAAGAGGGGTTCGGCGACACGGAGGTCCTTGAGATCCTCATCAGAAAATACAAGACCGTAGCCGAACGTGTCCGTCCCACCGACCGCATGATAGCCCACACAGGGTACCTGGTTTTCACACGAAAGCTGGATACGCTGGATGTGGTGCAAACGCCTGGCGACGCCTAGAGGACTATGAATCTCTTCACGTAGTCGACTATTTCCTGGGGGTCGTCCATTATCTTGAAGATGTCGAGGTCTTCCTTGAGGATCTTGTTGTGGCTTAGCATCTGCTCTTTCATCCAGTCGATGAGCCCCTTCCAGTATGATGAATCATAGAGGATGACGGGGAATGGCCTCATCTTCTTCGTCTGTATGAGGGTGACCGCCTCGAAGAACTCGTCGAGGGTACCGAAGCCGCCGGGCATGACTATATAGGCCACTGCATACTTGAGGAACATGACCTTGCGGACGAAGAAGTACCGGTAGCTCAACCGGACATTTGCGTAAGGGTTGGGTTTCTGCTCGAAGGGGAGCTCTATGTTGATGCCGATGGATTTGGCCCCCGCGTCCCTTGCCCCCTTGTTCGCCGCCTCCATGACGCCGCCGCCGCCGCCGGTTATGACGTTAAAGCCGTTTCTTCCGAGTAGTTTGGCCAGTCCGTACGTTTTGTCATAGAGCTCGTCGCCTTTCTGGCTGCGGGCGCTCCCGAAAACCGTAACGGCGGGGCCGATCTCGTTTAAGTTTTCGAAGCCCTCGACGAATTCGGCCATGATATGAAAAAGCCTCCAGGATTCCTTGAGGTTGATGTCATCTATGACGTATTGTTTCTCCATCTGTTCCCCTTTTTACCTTGAGATTTTGGACGTTGACATATATTATTTACATACAAATAGCTTGTCAAATTAAAACGAATGGGCGAAATATTGATCGGAACAAGCGGGTTTTCTTTTGATGATTGGATAGGGGAGGTCTACCCGCAGGGCACAAGAAAGCAGGACATGCTCCCTTATTATGTCAACAAGCTGGGATTTAAGACTCTGGAAGTGAACTATACTTATTATGCCATGCCTTCCCGTAAGACGATGGACTCCTTTGCCCGGAGGACCCCGAGAGATTTTTCATTCGTCGTTAAGGGATACAAAGGCATCACCCATTGCATCGCCGATGACATCAAGGAAACATGCCGGCTTTTCAAAGAGGGTATCGAGCCGCTGGGAGAAAACATGAAGGCCCTTCTTTTCCAGTTTCCCTACATGTTTCTGCCGACGGATGAAAACATCGGGTACCTGCGAAAACTGAAGGACCAATTCGCCGGATACAAGTCGGTCATGGAATTCCGTAATTCCAGATGGTTTGACGAGCGGTATTTCGATCTCTTGAGAGAGCTTTCCCTGGGCTTCTGCATTGTCGATGAGCCAAAGCTCAAGGGCTTGATGCCCTTCACGCCCGTTCTCACATCGCGAACCGGTTATTTCCGGTTTCATGGCAGAAACCGGGCCTGGTTCAGGGAACCTGTCGACGTCCGGTATAATTATTTGTATACAGAGAAAGAGTTGAAGACCTTCGTACAACCTATCGAGGACATAGCCTCACATGCTGATACGACCTTCGTCTTTTTCAATAATTGCCATGAAGGCAAAGCGGCGAGGAATGCTCTCATGATGTTAGAGTTGCTGCGACAGAAGCCGGCATTCGACACGGCAGCCAAAGCCGCTCCCCACAATTAGCACCAGCTTGACCTCGGACAGGCCTGTCGTACCCCTGCCGCGGATTTTTACATTGTCAAGACCGCCATTATTAGCCGACAGGAAGGATAATCGGTCCGGATAAGGAGTTGCCATGAACAACGAGATTTTCAGGGAATATGACATCAGGGGAAACGTCGAGAAGGACCTTACCGACGACGTCGTTAGCAGTATTGGCAGGGCCTTCGGGTCCTACATGGCGGGACTGGGAAAGAAACGGGCCTCCATCTGCCGCGATTGCCGGCTCAGTTCCGAGCATTATCGCGATCTTCTTGTCGAAACAATGGTCGAAAGCGGTCTCGATGTTACCGATGTCGGGCTTGCCCCGACACCCCTCTTTTACTATTCGCTTTTCAACCTCGATGTCGAAGGCGGGATCATGGTGACGGGGAGCCACAACCCGCCCACAATGAACGGTTTCAAGGTTGCCGTCGACAAATCCACCATCTATGGCGAACAGATACAGAATATACGAAAGATCATCGAATCCGAAGGATATACAAGGGGGACGGGGTCGTACGGCGAATATAAGGACATCGTCAAAGATTACTACGGATATCTGCGCTCAAACATAAAAATTGGAAAGAATTTCAAGGTTGTCATCGATGCCGGCAACGGTACGGGAGGCGTCATCGCTCTTCCCATCATGAGAGAGTTCGGTCAACAGGTAACGGATCTTTTTTGCGACATGGACGGCCATTTCCCCAACCATTTTCCCGATCCGACGGTGGAAAAGAACCTGGTGGCTTTGCGGGACACTGTCCGCAGGGAAAGGGCGGATGTGGGAATCGGCTATGACGGCGACGCCGACAGGATAGGCGTCGTCGACGAACAGGGCGGTATCATATGGGGCGACTACCTCATGCTGATCTTTGCCCGGCAGATCCTTAAAGAGCACAAGGGAGGGACGTTTGTTTCGGAGGTGAAGTGCTCCACGAATCTCTTCGACGATATCGCCAGGCGAGGTGGTGTCCCCATCATGTGGAAGGCGGGTCATTCCCTGATCAAGCAGAAGATGAAAGAGACCCATGCCCTGATGGGCGGCGAAATGAGCGGCCACATCTTTTTCGCCGACCGTTTCTTCGGCTATGACGACGCGATATACGCGTCTCTCAGGTTCCTCGAAATAATGGAGGAAGAGGGCAGGCCCGTATCGGAATTCTTGAGCGATCTTCCCCGGACGTATTCAACCCCGGAGATACGCATAGATTGTGCTGACAATGTCAAGTTTGACGTCGTGCGCGAACTGACCGACCTCTATCGTTCCAAGTACCCCATCATAGACACTGATGGCGTCAGAGCGATATTCGACGGTGGGTGGGGGCTGGTTCGTTCCTCCAACACGCAGCCGATCCTCGTTCTCAGGTTCGAAGCCGGCACCCGGGAGGGACTCGACCGCATCCAATCCATGGTAAATGAAGATCTGGAAAAGATAATGAAGAGATACAGGTAATGGGTAATGGGTGATAGGGAAAGGTTTTTCCCATAACCTATAACCCATTACCTGTTTTTTTGGAGCACAGCGAGAAAAAAACATGCTTAACATTCCCCGACATATCATGAGGCCCGCGCGGTATATTGGCTGCGAGCCCAATCATACGAGAAAGGACCCGAAGGACGTCAGGGTTCGTTTTGCCCTGTGCTATCCCGATATATACGAGATAGCCATGTCGTACTATGGTCTCTTTCTTCTGTATGAGATCGCAAATAATGTTGAAGGCGTCTGGTGTGAAAGGTGTTTCGCGCCCTGGTCGGATATGGAGGATTATCTCAGGAGCACAGGTGCCGCACTTGCAACCCTGGAATCGAAAACGCCTCTTCATGAAATGGATGTCATAGGGTTTTCAATGACTTACGAGCTGAATGTGACAAACGTTCTCAACATGCTTGACCTCGGGGGCGTCAAGATACGTGCACAGGAAAGGGATGGCAAAGACCCCGTCGTCATCGGTGGCGGTCCGCTTATGCTTAACCCGAAGCCCTACGAACGGTTCTTCGATATCATAGTGGCAGGTGAAGGCGACGAGGTCCTCGTTTCAATACTGAATAGAGTCCGGGAGATGAAAGGTGAAACGAGGGGCAGGGTTATAGCGGAACTGGCAAAGCTGGAAGGGGTCCATTCCCCGTTTGTCTCTTCCCCGGACGTGAAGCGCCTTTTCGTCGGTGATCTTGACAGCGCGTACCATCCCGTTCGCCCTCCCATACCTACGGTGGACAGCGTTCATAACCGGCTCAACATAGAAATATCACGGGGTTGCGGGAATGGCTGCAGGTTTTGCCTTGCCGGGTTCGGCTACCGTCCTTACCGTGAGCGTTCCTTCGAGGCAGTCAAAGGGGTCATTGACGAAGGGCTTCGCAATACCGGTTATGAGGAGATTTCATTGTTGTCGCTGAGTTCCGGGGATTATGGGTCCCTTTTCGACGTGCTTGACTATGCGAAGACCAACTATCAGGGCCTGTCCGTCAGCCTCCCGTCGCTCAAGATCGGCAGTATAGGAAGCGCGGAGATAGCCGCCATGGGAGAGATGGCCCGCACGGGGTTCACCTTTGCCCTGGAGGCCCCGACCCCGGGCTTGCGTGCCCGGCTCAACAAGGACATAGACGTGGAAAATCTCGTGAGGCAATTGCCTCAGCTTAAAGCCCTTGGCTGGCGCAGACTGAAGCTTTATCTCATGGTCGGCTTTCCCTGGGAGACGGATGATGACCTTCTGGCCGTCCGTGACGTGATACTTCCATTCCGGGCGGCGGGCATGGATGTGAACCTCTCCGTATCGCCCTTTACTCCCAAACCCCATACCCCTTTTCAGTGGCTGTCCATGGATGACGAAGACATCCTGACACAGAAGATCATGCTCATCAAGGACGCCCTCAAAAAGACCGGCGTCCGGGTGAGATACCGCGACACCTCGGTGAGCATCGTCGAGGGTATCGTGGCGCGGGCGGACGAGCGTCTTGCGGGGCTTTTCGAGTACCTTCACGGGCAGGGCGTACGCCTCGAAGCGTGGAGGGAGTTTTTTTCCTTTGAACCATACCTGCAGTGGTTTGAAGAAGATCTGTCGGATATGAAGTCATACACGGGCCCCCGCGACCCCGCGGGAAAATTGCCCTGGGATATGGTCGACATGGGTTTCGATACCAGTTTTCTTCTGAAAGAACTGGAAAAGGCAGAAACGGGTGACATGACAGTGGATTGCCTGACTGGATGCGCCGCATGCGGGCTTGCATGCACGGGGATTGAAAAAGGCCTCCGGAAATGCGAATCCGTCCGGGCTCCGTCCGATATCTCCATTAAATCCGGCGACACGGCCGCGCACGCGGTCGATCTGCCCGAGGGAACGAAAAAGGTCACCTTTCGCTACGGCAAGTACGCTGACGCCCGGTACATCGGCCACCTCGACACGATGAACATCCTTGTAAGGGCAATGAAGGCTTCAGGTATCAGGATAAGGACACGGGGAAAGTATCACCCGCTGCCGAAGATAGCCCTGACGGACGCGCTTCCCGTAGGGGTGGAGAGTTTCTGCGAGCTTATTGAGATAGAAACGGACAGCAGCATGACCGTGGATGCGCGGGCGGTGCAAAAGATCAACGAAAGGCTGCCTTCGGGCATAAGAATATACGAATTTATGGAAGGTTCTCTGAAAGATATGGTAAAAGATTATCTGTTCATTTTGATTTCGGATGCACCGCCGGAGGGTGAACCCATTGCGTGGAAGGGCGCCGCGGGAAGGTATCTGTCTCTGTGGCGGGGCAAGGGCGTCAAGCAACTTTGGACTGAGGGCGGTTACACGAGGATCATCAAGGTAGAATCGAGACGAATACATGGCATCTGAACTGGTTATAAATGTGACGTACAGCGAAACGAGGATCGCTTTCCTTGAGAATGGCGTTCTCGTGGAATTCTTTATCGAAAAGAAAAACGATCATAGCATGGTGGGCAGCATATACAAGGGCAAGGTTGTGAGGATTGTCCCCGGGATGGATGCCGCCTTCATTGACATCGGACTTGAGAAGTCGGCCTTCCTCTATGTTGGAGACATCATTCTCGACCGCATGATGTACGAGGAGTTCGATGGCGCCGATTTTCATTTTGAGGGGGGCGAGAGGATCGAGGGCGTTCTTGAGGATGGCCAGGAGCTGATCGTGCAGGTTTCCCGTGAGCCCATCGGACAGAAGGGAACGCGGGTAACGTCGAAGATCACGCTTCCCGGAAGACTCCTCGTTCTCATGCCCGGTACGGACCATATCGGCGTGTCCCGAAAGATCGAGGACGAAGAGGAACGCAAACGCCTTGCCACAGTGTTGAAAGATATATGCCCCAAGGGGTACGGGCTCATAAGCAGGACTGCTTCGGAAGGTAAGAGTTCAGAGGAGCTTGAGACGGACCTCATCTTCCTGAAGCGCATCTGGGAGAGCATCCAGGAGAAGGCAAAAGCAACGCGTGCCCCGGCGATCCTTCATCAGGAGCTTGGCATTATCTTCAGGGTGGTCCGCGATCTTCATTCGCACAACCTGAAGAAAGTGATCGTTGACGATCAGTTTGTCTACAGCCGGCTGGAGGAGTTCCTCAAAGAATACCTGCCGGAAGAGGGCTGCGAAGTAGTCTATTTCGACGAAAGGGACCCCATTTTCGAGGTCTACGGCATCGAGATGGAGGTAGCCAAGCTTCTGCAGAGGAAGATATGGCTGAAATCCGGGGG
The DNA here is from genome assembly GCA_002412715.1 of Deltaproteobacteria bacterium UBA5205. Taxonomy (GTDB): domain Bacteria; phylum Desulfobacterota; class Syntrophorhabdia; order Syntrophorhabdales; family Syntrophorhabdaceae; genus Delta-02. Next base: position 84,660 of record DHVP01000042.1, on the reverse strand, counting down.
CTACATCGTCCTCGATTACACCGAGGCCCTCACGGTCATCGATGTCAATACAGGCCGGTATCTTGGCAAAAAAGATCTGGAAGACACCATCCTGAGGACGAATCTCGAAGCCGTCAAGGAGATTGCCTACCAGATACGCCTCAGGAATGTCGGCGGCATTATCATCGTCGATTTTATCGACATGGAGCGCAAAGAATCACGTGAGATTGTTTTCCAGTCGCTGATGGATACCCTAAAGAAGGACAGGATCAAGACCTTCGCTTATCCCATCAGCGAATTGGGGCTCGTCCAGCTCACCAGGAAGCGGACTCGTCACAACGTTGTCAACCTCCTGACCGAGACATGTCCCAATTGTGAAGGCTCAGGATATATTAAATCCCGTTTTACCGTCTGTTATGAGGTGCTCAGAGAACTCAGGAGCGCATGCAGAAAGGGCGAAGGGAGAATATTCACCATCTATCTCTCTCCGGATGTGGCAAATCTTCTCTATGAAGAGGAGAAAAGTTCGCTGGAACAGATAGAGACGGCCTACGGGACAAAGGTGAACCTCGTCGCCAATCCCGATTTTGGGATTGAAAAGTTCCAGATAGAAGGAATAATGTAGGAACGATGAAGACCCTTCTTTCACCTGCCAAGGTCAATCTGTATCTTAAAGTCCTTTCCAGGCGGCCCGACGGCTATCATAATATCCGCAGCATTGTCGATCTTATTTCCCTCTGTGACCGAATTCATATTGAGGACATTGCGGGCGATGAGATTATCGTTGACGATGACAAGGGAATTCTTCCCCGGGGAGAAGGGAACACGGTGTACCGGGCAATCCGGATGCTGAGCGAGGCCGCTTCGGTCCGCAGAGGCATTCATGTGTCCATCGAAAAACACATCCCCATCGGCAGCGGTCTCGGCGGACCGAGCAGCAACGCCGCCACGGTATTGAAAGAGCTTTGTGCACGCTGGGAGCTTGGTCTCAGCAGCGAAGAACTAAGTCGCATCGGCAGCCGGGTGGGCGCCGATGTTCCCCTGTTTCTCCATGGAACTCCCTGCATCATGGAAGGGACAGGTGATGTAATCACACCAATCGAACTGCCCCTGATGTGGTATGTCGTTGTGTATCCGAATGTCAGCATATCGACGAAAGCCGTTTATGAAGGCTTAAAAATCGTGTTGACAAAGGAGCAAAACGATATTAAATTGAGGGGAAATTTCAGTAATCCGGATGTAATCGCGGGCATTTTGGAGAATGACCTCGAACGTGTCGCCATCTCGATGTGTCCTCAAATCGAAGGGATCAAGGATGCGCTGAAAAAGACAAAAGCTCTCGGTTCGCTGATGAGTGGAAGCGGTTCGTCGGTGTTTGCCATCTTCGGAAATGAAGAAGATGCGAAGCAGGCATCATTGTTGTCGGCAATAAACAAGATAGGAACTGTTTTTATTGCGCACAGCGTGCAGGGAGGGTAAACTAATGGAGATTACCGATGTAAGGATATTCCCCGTTGATGAAAAGCGGGTGAAGGCGTATGCATCGATCGTCTTTGACGATTGTTTCATTGTCCGGGATCTCAAGGTAATCCAGGGTGAGAGCAAATTCTTCGTCGCCATGCCGAGCAAGAAGATGAAAGACGGCTCATTCCGTGACACGGTCCATCCTTTGAATAACGTCACCCGGCAGATGATAGAGGAGAGCGTTCTCGGGGCCTACGAGCAGGAAATAAACAGACCTCAAACATTGTGAAAACTTTTGGGGTGTCGTCAAGCGGTAAGACACAGGCCTTTGGAGCCTGCATTCGGAGGTTCGAATCCTCCCGCCCCAGCAAACATTATATAATCCTCAGGGGGTTTTGATTGGATAAACTCAGAATATTGACTGGCAACGCAAACCCGGAATTGGCCTACAAGATCACCGAGTACCTGGGTATCAAGCTGGCGAAGGCCAAGATAAATCAGTTCAGCGACGGCGAGATTCAGGTCTCGATTGACGAAAGCGTACGCGGTATGGATACCTTCGTCGTGCAGTCCACCTGTCCGCCGGTAAATCATAACCTTATGGAGCTGCTCATCATGGTGGATGCCCTGAAGAGGGCCTCAGCGGGACGGATTACCGTGGTGATGCCTTACTACGGGTATGCGAGACAGGACCGTAAGGTTCTTCCCCGCACGTCTATTTCGGCGAGGCTCGTGGCGAACCTTATCACCATTGCCGGCGCATCGAGGATACTGGCTATGGACCTTCATGCCGGCCAGATTCAGGGTTTTTTCGATATCCCTGTGGACCACCTGTACGCGCTCCCCGTTCAGTTTGACTACATCAAGAAGATCGAGGGGGATGTCGTTGTCGTTTCCCCTGATGCCGGCGGCGTGGAGCGTGCCCGCGAGCTGGGCAAGAGGATCAATGCCACCATCGCAATTATCGACAAAAGACGTGAAAAGGCGAACGAATCGAAAGTTATGCATGTCATCGGCGACGTCAAGGGCAGAACGGCCATCCTCATCGATGATATGATCGATACGGGCGGGACTATCGTTCAGGCAGCGCAGGCGCTCGTAGACGGCGGCGCGAAGGTTGTCTATGCCTGCTGTACCCATCCGGTTCTTTCGGGAAAGGCCATAGAGAGGATCAACGATTCACCGCTCAAAGAATTGATCGCTACAAATACGATTCCCCTTTCAGAAGAGGGCAGGGGATCGAAGAAGATAAAAGTTCTGGACGTATCGCCAATACTCGGAGAAGCCATAAAGAGAATACACAGCGATGCATCCGTAAGTTCGTTGTTCATATAGTTGGGAGGAACATTATGGAACAGGTTTTAATCAGGGCAGACAAAAGAGTTTTAACGGGAAAGAATGTAGCAAGAAAGATCAGAGGCGCAGGGAGCATTCCGGCGGTGCTTTACGGCGGCAACGTTGAGCCGGTTTCGATAACCGTCTCGGCGAAGGATTGGGAGAAGATCACCCGGCGCATGAAGAGAAACGTCATTCTCGATATGGAGATCCATGGCGGCGAGGTCGTTGAAAGTCGGCCCGTCATGGTGAAAGAGATACAGCGGGACGGCCTTGGCACACGGATCATGCACATCGATTTTTACAACGTTTCCATGGAAAAGACCGTGGAAGTCGAAGTGCCCATCCATCTGTCGGGCAAAGCCAAGGGCGAGGTCCTGGGTGGTATCGTTGATGTCCACTTGAGGTCCATGAAGGTGGAGTGTCTTCCGGGTCAGATCCCCGAAGAGATCGTCATCGACATGTCGGAACTCGATATTGGCGATTCCGTCCATGTGAGTGACTTATCTCTGCCGGGCGTAAAACTTGTGGAACACGGAGATGTCGCCATCCTCAGTGTCATACCTCCGGCGGTGGAAGAGAAGAAGGCCGGTGTCGAGGAAGCAGCCGAGGTTTTGGAGACAAAGGAGAAAGAGGAGTAAGGGCTCGTGCATCTGTTGTGCGGGCTTGGCAACAAAGGCTCCGATTATACCTTTACGCGGCATAATATCGGTTATCTTGTCATAGAGCGTTTTTCCGAACGCTTCAAGATACCCGTTACAAAGAAAGATTCGGGTTGCAGGATCGGGTTGACAGATGACCTGGTCCTTGCAAAACCCGACACATACATGAATCTCTCCGGTGGCCCTGTGGCCAGGCTGGTTGGAAAATTCAAGGTTTCGCCCGATCATGTAATCATCATACACGATGATCTCGACATGGATTTCGGCAAAATGCGGATCCGTCTCGGGGGCAGGGACGGCGGTCACAAGGGTGTCCGGTCGGTGATCGAAAACCTGGGTACCGCGGATTTCTATCGACTCAAGATAGGCATAGGGAGACAACCCGGCATACCTGCCGAGGAATATGTCCTGTCGCGATTCCCCAGGGAAGAGACAGAGGGGCTTGCGGAAATTATCGATGTCGCATGCGACGCCCTGAAGGTCTTTGTCTTTGAAAGTGGATCAAAGGCGATGAGCCTTTTCAACAGGCGCGGGCCGGAGTGAGCAGGTGTCATGAGTTTTTCCTGCGGTTTCATAGGACTTCCTAATTCAGGCAAATCGACCATTTTCAACGCACTCACCGCACTGGCTGTGCCCTGCCAGCCATATCCGTTCTGCACCATTGATCCCAACATCGGTATCGTAGCTGTCCCCGACAGGCGGCTTTTCAGTCTGGCGGCGCTCCTTAATCCTGAAAAGGTCACCCAGACAACGATCGAGTTTGTCGATATTGCAGGTCTCATCAAGGATGCCCACAAGGGAGAAGGTCTCGGCAACAGGTTTCTTTCCCACATCAGGAATGTCGATGCGACAGCCCACGTAATCCGGGCGTTCACCGCGGGCCAGGTGCCCCACGTGTACGCCGATATCGATCCTGCCAGAGACATGGATATCGTCGAGACGGAGATCATCATATCCGACCTTGAGATCGTCGAAGACCGGATAAGGAAGATCGACCGTCTTGCGAAGATCTCAAAGGACAAGGGCGAGACGGAAATGGAACTTCTCCTGAGGGTAAGGCGATACCTCGAGGCCGGCCGTTTCATAGCAATGGACGATTTTGACGGGAATGAAAGGCAGATCCTCCGGACTTTCGATCTCATCACGACAAAACCGCTCTTCTATATAGCCAACGTCGACGAGGAAGGTCTGGCGAATATCCCGCATCCCGCAATCGAAGAGGCGGCAGCAAAGAGAGGCCGGAAGGTCGTTTATATCTGCGGCAAACTGGAGCAGGACTTGAGCGCCCTTCCCGAGGAAGACAGGGCGTCCTTCATGGAACTCTACGATATGAAGGAATTCTCCATAGAAAAGATCATCCATGTCGGCTACCGGATCCTGGACCTGATCACCTTCTACACGGTTGTAGGCAAGGAGATGCGTGCCTGGACCATTCCGCGGGGAACAACCTGCTCCAAAGCCGCCGGAAAGATCCATACAGACATGGAAAAGGGTTTCATAAGGGCGGAGGTCATCAATATCGACGATTTCATCACCTGGGGCAGCGAACACGCCGCCCGCGAAAAGGGCCTCCTGAGACTGGAAGGCCGCGACTACGTCGTACAGGATGGTGATATCCTGCATATACGGTTTAATGTTTGATGACAGAAAATGGGTAATAGGTAATGGGAAAGATATTTTTTTCCTATAACCTATTACCCATGGCCCATCACCTGTCCCCTAAATTTTTCTCCCCCATTCCAGGGCGTTCTTCATGAAGCCGCAGTTTATGTCCGGTTGGACGTACTCGTGGTTTGTCTCGGCGAAGGGGACGAGGACGAGGAGGGTTTCCTGTACGCTTGTCTTTATGTCCGGCAGGCGAGGCAGGACGTCTTTCTTCCTCAACGCTATGTCGGCGATAATCATTAGTGTGGTGTCGAGGGCGTCCTGCAGGGGGAGGTTTACGGGAAAGATTGGTTCCCGGGGCAGGGGGTCTGACGTCGTGTCGGGATCGGCTATCGTGAATTGCTTTGCCACCCTCAGGAAGGCGGAAGGTGTTGTTTTGAAGGCAGGGACCCAGAGGTGGAAGGGCTTAGTTTCCCACTCGGGCCTGGGGGCCTTCGGAAGGTTTCCGAATTTGATAAGATCGGCATAGGAGGAGAGTTTTACTCCTTCAATATCGGCCCTGATACGCCAGAAGGGCAGGTAGGTCTTCGGTTTATCGGCGACTTTGTCTGATGTGGCCGTTCTATAGGCTGTGCGTTTGAAACCATTACCTTCAGCCTCCCAGGCGCTCCTGCATTGCGAGCAGAACATGATGCAGCTGTCTCTTTCAGCGATCGTGTCCCATCCGCAGTTGGGGCAGATGGTGGGCAGGAAATTGACCTGCCAGTCTCCTGAAAATGTTTCGGTGTCTGAAGGGTCATCGAGAGGGTTGGAATCGATCGTTTCATTCGTGATGGCGTCGAAGAGCTTTCCGTTGCGCGCAAAAAAGGGTGCATAAACGATACTCACCGTGTCAGCCACGAAGGCCTCTGCGTGGACGCGTTCTTCCTTGACTTCCAGGCGCGTGTCGGAGACCTCGATATATTCTCCGTTCCTTCCTCCCCGGACAAAGCGGGTTTCGGGTATACGGACAAGTTCATAGGTAATCGCCTTTTTCGTTTCTGCGGAAGACCTGTCGAATACGATCCCGGGTTTTAGGAATACCATCTTCTCAGCAGGTCTTAAAAACCTTGTTTTCAATGCCTGGGGCCTTATGCCGAGTGTGGCGGACATGCCCCCCTTCCGGACGGCGAGGAAGGTCTTGTCTATGATTCCATCTTTGATACCACTCGTTTTGCAGAGAAAATGCATACCCCTGAAGCGCCAGTAAGGGACATAGATGATGTCTTCAAGGAAGGGGTCCGAAGGGGAAAGGCAGTACCGGAAATAGTCCCGCGGCTGGATAAAGAGCCTCGTCTTGCAGAAACTGCAGGTGAGCAGCCGGTCCGTCTCTTCAAGGATGACCGGGCCGCCGCATTGGGGACACTGGTGCTCGATCTGCATCGTTGTCAGATCTTCTCGCCGCAGTGATTACAGAAGACCGAACCCTTGAGATTTACAGATCCGCAATGAGGGCACCTGGGCGGCTGCGCCTCCTGGTCGACGCTTTGCCCGCAGGAAGGACAGAACCCCGCGCGCGCGGGCAGATTTTTCGAACAATGGGAGCATTGGGAAACCACAAGCAGGTGGTGGCCGCATGATTGACAGAAATGCGCATCTTTGGCAATGGGGTTTTGACATTCAGGGCATTTGATCGTGTCGGCGGGCTGGGAAGCCGCCTTCAAGCTCTCTGCGTACATGGCGGGCATCATGAAACCGAGCCCCATTCCGAGACCTGCGCCTGCCTGGCCGGGGTTCTGCGCGGCGCTTTCCATCGCCATGGCGGCCTTCATCTTGAGAAGTTTGTTGAGATCGTCGAACATGGCGAGTTTGCTCTTGTCGTCGATGGCTTTCTGGACCTCCTGGGGCGGGGTGATAGAATTGATGTAAAGACCGGAGAGCTGGATGCCGAAGTGGGAAAAGTCTTTTTCCAGCACCTCGGTCAGTCCGGCCGACATCGCGTCATATTGTCCCGGCAGGTTAAGGAGGGTATCAAGATTGTTGCCGAGATAGTCGTTGAAACGGGAAAGCACGACGTTTCCCAGGTAGTCCTCGATGTCCTCGACGGTATAGGAGGCCTTTGTTCCCACAAGGGTGTTGATGAACAGAGACGGCTGGATGACCCTGATGTTGAACATACCGAAGGCGCGGAGCCTGATAAGACCGAGTGCGGAATCCTTGAAGGCAACGGGATCTCTTGTTCCCCAGGCAAGGTTTGTAAAGGTTTTCGTGTTGACGAAATAGACCTCGGCACGAAGGGGGCTTGTGAAGCCCCAGGGAAGGCTCAATAACTTTGTAATGATGGGAATATTCAGCGTAGAGAGCGTATACCGCCCGGCCCCAACGGCATCGTATGCCTTCCCTTCGTAAAAAAAGATCGCCGCCTGGCTTTCGCGGACGGTAAGCTGCGCCCCGTACTTGATGTCCCCGGAACCCTCTTCGGGCACCCTGTGTGCAATCTCCTTGCCCGTGTCATCAAACCATTCGATAATTTCGAGGAAATTCCCCATACCGTCCCCCTGGTCTTTTTTTAGGAAAAAAACTACTATGCTTCCCGGAGCATGTCAATGACGAAGCGCACAGGAGAGGGGATAGGTGCCAAGCGACAGAAAAATATTTTCCCATAACCTATAACCTATAACCCATTACCTATTACCATTACCCATATCTTCCCGTAATATACCCCTCAGTTCTTTCATCCCGGGGAGAGGTGAATATCTGGGAGGTATCGCCGAATTCCACCAGGTCACCGAGCAGCATGAAACCTGTGTGGTCGGAGACGCGGGCGGCTTGCTGCATGTTGTGGGTGACTATGAGTATGGTGTAATGCTCCTTCAGTTCCATCATAAGTTCTTCTATTCTCATGGTGGCGATCGGGTCGAGAGCGGAGCAGGGTTCGTCGAGGAGGATGATTTCCGGTTCCACCGTCAGGAGGCGGGCTACACACAGGCGCTGTTTCATCTCTTCGGAAAGCTCCAGGGCAGGGGTATGGAGCTTGTCTCTGAGCTCGTCCAGGAGCCCCACGGAGTGGAGACAGCGATCGACGATATCCCGCATGGTCTTTCGGCTGCCCATGCCGTGCACCTTCAAGCCGTACACCATGTTTTCATAGACCGTGAAAGGAAAAGGATTGGGGCGCTGGAAGACCATGCCCACTTTCTTTCTCAGGTTGATAATGTCGATATCTTCCAGCCTCTCGTTGTGGACATAGATTTCTCCCTCGATGCGGACGTCATCCTGGAGGTCGTTCATGCGGTTGAAACACCTCAGAAGCGTCGACTTTCCGCATCCCGACGGGCCTATGAGAGCCGTGATGGCATTGGGATAAACCTGAAAATCGACGTTCTTCAATGCATGGAAATCTCCGTAATAGAGGTTGAGGTTCTTCGTTTGAAGGGCGAAATTATCGATCATCCGAATTTTCCCTGTATGTAATCTTCGGTCTTGCTCTCGGTCGGCGTTGTGAACACCTTTTCCGTGGTATTGTATTCAATGAGTTCGCCAAGGTAGAAGAAGGCCGAGAAGTCACTGATCCGGGCGATTTGTTTCGTATTGTTGGATACGAGTATGATGGTGTATTCCGACTTTAACTCGCTGAGGGCATCCTCTATCTTTGCAGTGGAGACAGGGTCGAGTCCCGAGCATGGTTCGTCGAGGAGAATGATCTCCGGTTTCAGCGCCAGGGTACGGGCAAGACACAGCCTTTGTTGCTGCCCTCCGGACAGCTTGAGAGCCGACGTGCTCAACCTGTCTTTTACCTCATCCCAGAGGAAGGCCTTTTTTAGACTGTCTTCAACGATATGGTGAAGGCTGGTGCGGTCGGTTGTCCCTTTTAATTTCGGTCCATAGGCGATGTTTTCAAATATGGAGCGGGGCAGGGGGATGGGGACGGCGAAAACGGTGCCGACGCGCCTGCGCAGTTCGATGGGATTGATACTCCCGTCGAGGATACTCGTGCCGTCGATCGCGGCTTCTCCCTCGATCCTGACGTTGTTTTCGAAGTCGATCATGCGGTTGATAACGGAAATAAGGGTCGACTTGCCGCTGCCCGAAGGTCCCATGAAACCGGTGATGGTGTTTCTGTGGACCGCTATCGTAATTTCTTTCAGCACCTGTGCTTTGCCGAAAAATACCTTTAGTCTGTCTGTAGAGATCTTGGTGTCCATTTTCCCCTATGAATACCGTGCAATAGCCTTATTCATGATGTAATAAGCGAGTATATTGATGAGCAGGATGCTCAGAACCAGCACTACGGCCGTTCCGTACGCCTTTTCCATGGAGATGCCTTCCCGGGCCAGGATGTAAAAGTGGACCGCCATGGTTCTGCCCGATTCCATGACCGAAAGGGGAAGTCTCAGCGAGCTTCCCATGGTGAAGATGATTGCCGCCGTTTCGCCCACGGCGCGCCCGATACTGAGCATGATCCCGGTGAGTATTCCCGGCATCGCGGCTGGCAGAACAACCTTTTTTATCGTCTCCCACTTGCTCGCGCTCAGCGAATAGCTGACGATCCGCAGCTGCCGGGGAACAGCCCGTATTGCCTCTTCGGAGGTCCTGATGATGGTGGGGAGGATCATGATGGTCATCGTCAGCACGCCCGCGAGAAGAGACCAGCCCATCTTGAGCTTGATCACAAAGAAGATGAATCCGAAGAGGCCATAAAGAATCGAGGGGATACCGGCCAGGGATTCGACGCCGAAACGGATCAACTTCGTGAAAAGAGACTCCCGTGTATACTCTGTCAGGAAGATTGCCGTCCCGAGACCAAGGGGCGTGGCAAAAAGGATCGACAGCAGGGCGAGCTGTATCGTACCGACTATGGATGGGAAAATGCCGCCCTCCCTTCCCATGTCCTCGGGAAAGGAAAAGATAAAAGCAAAACTCATGTGGGGAAAACCCTTGAAGAATATGATCGCCACGATGATGATGAGAATCCCGACCGTGAAGAATGCCTGGACATTGAGCCCCATCCGCACGAGCCGGTTGATTATTCGGGGGTTGATTCTCATTTTGCGATTTTCCTCTTTATTCCGAAGTTGGCGATATAATTAAGTATCATTATTATGACCATGAGGACCACGCCTGTCGAAAAGAGACCGAGCCGGTGGTCGCCCGTGGCGTAAGCGAGTTCCAGGGCGATGTTGCCCGTGAGTGTCCTCAAAGGGTCCAGGATGCTTCCTGGTATCTTGAGGGCGTTGCCGGCAATCATGATGACCGCCATCGTCTCCCCTATGGCCCTGCCCATGCCCAGGATGAAGCTTGCCAGTATGCCCGATTTGGCGGAGGGGATGATGACCTTGTATATTGTCTGCCATTTTGTCGCGCCCATCGCGGCTGAGCCCTCCCGATAGGTCTTGGGAACGCTGACCAGGGCGTCGAAGGAAATGCTGATGATCGTTGGCAGGATCATCACGCCGAGCACAAGGGATGTGGATATGAGTGAAAATCCCGATCCTCCGAGGTAATTCCTCACGAGAGGCACGATGTAGATGACGCCGAGAAAGCCGAAGACGACGGAAGGAATTCCGGCCAGCAATTCCAAGGCCGGCTTGAGAAACATCTTCATCTTCTTTCCGGAATACTCCGAGAGGTAGATGGCGCAGGACAGTCCCATGGGTGCGCCGATGACAAGTGCTCCGATGGTGACGAGGAACGAAGATATGATCATCGGGAAAATGCCGAAATAACCCTTTGTCGGAGCCCATTTGAAGCCGAAGATGATATTCTTCACCCCTACCTTGAGGAAGAGAGGCAGACCCTCCGAAAGGATGAAGAGGAAGATGAGAAAAAGAAAAAGAAGCGATGAAAGTGCAAAGGCAACGAGCACCCACTTGACGAATCGCTCCTTGAAAACAGTTCTGTCAATCATAGAACCCCACGAGCCCTTCGTTCTTTAGTATGTTCTGTCCTTCTTTGGAAAGGATGTAATCGACGAACTGCCTGGCCTTCGGCTCCAATTCGCCGTTGGTAATGTAAAGAAAAGGCCGCACGATCTTATAGCGGCCGGATTTTATGGTTTTTATGGACGGACTTACTCCGTCGATCGCAACGGGTTTCACCTTCTTGTCGACAAGGCCCATGGAGATGTATCCGATGGCATAGGGATCGGTGGCGACGACTTCCTTTACGGAGCCGTTGGAGTCCTGAACCATGGTGGCGTCATTGATCTCTTTGCCTTTCATGACCAGGTCTTCGAAAGCGCTTCGGGTCCCCGATCCTTCCTCTCGCGAAACGGCATCTATCTTCCTGTTCTTCCAACCCAGCTGGCTCCAGTTTGAGATGCGGCCGCTGAAGATCTGGCGTACCTGGTCGAGACCCATTTCAGTGACGGGGTTTTCGGGATGGACGACCACCACGATCCCGTCATGGCAGATGGTGATGGTATTGAGTGTCTTTTCCCCTTCCTTCAATTCCCTCGAGGACATCCCAAGATCAACGGTGTTATTGATCACGGCCTGGATGCCCGCCGTGGAACCCCCTCCCTGCACGTCAATGATGAAGTTCTTGTGGTCTACCACGAAGTGCTCGGCCAGTTTTTCCGTGAACGGCATGACCGAAGTGGAGCCGGCGATAGTTATAGTATGCTTCCCACCGGGCCTGTCATTGGATCTGGGGGAACAGGAGACGAGAAATGCACACAGAAGAGGTAGTATGATGGCCCAACGCCTGAGACGCATATTTTATTCCTGGGGGTCCTTGGAATGTCGTATTATCTTGCCCTCCACGAGAAAGATGACCAGTTCGGCGATATTAACCGCGTGGTCGGCCATCCGCTCCAGGTACTTGGCGATGAAAAGCACCCGCGTTGCCCGCGATATGGTCCGCATGTCCTGCATCATGTAAGTCAGCAGTTCCCGAAAGATCTGGTCAAGCAATTGATCGACCTTCTGGTCGTCTTTGGTGACCTTTCGCGCGGTCGCGACGTCTTCCTTAACGAAGGCGTCGAGACTCTCCTTGAGCATCATCTGCACCGTGTCAGCCATCATGGGAAGGTCTATGTAGGGTTTGAGCTGGGGTTCTTGATTGAGTTCCTGGACCCTCTCGCAGATATTTACGGCCATGTCGCCGATGCGTTCAAGGTCATAGTTGATCTTGATTGCCGTAGTGATGAAGCGCAGGTCACGCGCCGCAGGCTGCCGCAGGGCCAGGAGCTTGAGACAGAATTCATCGATCTCGACCTCGAGGGCGTTAACAATGGGGTCGTCTTCAATGACCTTGTCGGCAAGCTCGGAGTTGCGTTCGAGGAGCGCCTTAATAGCGTTACTGATAGCTTTTTCAACCAGTCCGCCTTCATAGAGGAGTTTCTCCTTGAGCTCCTTGAGCTCAAGGTCGAACGTCTTGTAGATATGTCCTTCAAGCATGACTCGCCTCCTGGTCCGGATGGCAAGAGTATATTCACTTTTGCCATCGATTACAATCGGATTTTGGGTTACCGGGACACCAGCGCGTTCGGCAAATGTACCCTTGTGCCGGGCCCTCTCCCGGTCTGTATGACTAACGTCAGTACCCTAAACGATGATTGTTAAGATTTTCCGGATTCGCGGCTCAATCCGGGCGGCGGTACGCTCCACTAATAACGCATTTGACTGAGTCAAACGTGAAGCCATGGAATAAATTGTTTACGAAGCCATGATGAACGAAATGGCTCCAATGCCTGCCGGCTTCCGGGAAGCTAAACGTGAACGACGGAGTTGAAGCCGCCGAATTCATTCATCTCCTTGTGATCGGAGGCCGGGTCTTCGATCCACTGGCCATCGACAATGAACCGGTACTGGTGCGCTCCTTGGGGCAGCGTAATACTCGTTTTCCAAACCCCTTTGGCGTCTTTTTTAAGAGGACGAACCGACGGGTCCCAGGAGTTAAAAGAACCGGCGATATAAACCTGCCTGGCCCCGGCGTCGTTGAATTTAAATATGATACGTTTCTTGGATTCTTTATCTGCCATTGCACCCTCCTTCAGTTGCTCACCTTTACGGTAACGATATTTTATCACAAGCAGGGGTCTTTTTCACCCAATGGGTTGCACAGAAGAAGAGGGAACGATGCGATGGAGCGCATCTGTTCCCTCTTCAGGAAAATCGATCCGGGTTTTGGGGAGGTTCTATTCCAAAGATGCAACCGCCTCTTTTATCCTCTCGACGCCTTTCTTTATGACCTCCATGGAGGTGGCGAAAGACAACCTGAGATAACCCTCTTTGCCGAACTCAACGCCGGGAACAACCGCGGTGTGAAATTCGTCGAGGAGTATTTCTGTCAGTGTTGTGGATGAATCGACAACGCGGCCTTTGTATTTTCGTCCAAGAACGACGTTGAAATTGGGAAATACGTAGAAGGCCCCCTTGGGGTCGTAACAGGTCACGCCCTCAATCTCCCGCAGGCTGCTTACGAGAAAATCCTTTCTCTTTTTAAACTCGGCCACCATGGTGGAGATGAAATCCTGTTTGCCGCCGAGGGCTGCAAGGGCCGCCATCTGGGATATCGAGGTGGGATTCGACGTGCTCTGACTCTGGATATTTCCCATCGCCTTGATGATAGCGGCCGGGCCCGCGCTGTACCCGATTCTCCAGCCTGTCATGGCGTAGGTCTTCGAAACGCCGTGGCATATTATGGTCTTTTCTCTGAAGGCGTTGTCCATGGAGGCGATGCTCACGTGATTGTACTCATCGTAAACGAGCTTCTCGTAGATCTCATCGGAGATGAGGAAGAAACCGCGTTCCAACGCAAGCCTGCCTATGGCTTCCAGGTTCTCGCGGTAAAAGACGCTGCCGACGGGATTTGAAGGGTAGTTGAGGATAATCGCTTTTGTCTTCGGGGTCAGGTACTTCTCAAGAAGTTTGCCGGTAATCTGGTAATCGTCCTCTTCCCGGGTTTCGACGATGACGGGTGTTCCTCCTGCAAGCTCGATCATTGGAGGATAGGATACCCAGAAGGGGGCCGGGACGATGACCTCGTCGCCCTCCTGGAAAAGGGCCTGAAACAGGTTGTACAGGCTGTGTTTTCCTCCACAGGAGACGATGATCTCTTCGCGCTTGTAGGACAGTCCGTTATCACGGTTGAATTTTTCGATTATTGCATCCTTGAGGGGATCGATGCCGGTAACGGGGGTATAACGGGTAAAATTGTCATTGATGGCTTTGATTGCCGCTTCTTTTACGTGAGCAGGCGTATCGAAGTCAGGCTCACCGGCGCCGAAGCCGGCAATATCGATTCCCTGGGCTTTGAGTGCTTTTTCCTTTGCGGAGATGGCCAGTGTGGGTGAAGGTTTCAGTGAGGCGGCTCTTCCAGATAACATGTGGGAACTCCTTTAACGCAGTAGTGTGCCCCGTTGAGGCCGGTATTAGAGGATACTTTTTACACCAGGAGAGAATGAACTGTCAATCATAAATTGAAGATGGTTGACAGGATTTCTTCACCGTCACCCTCAGGACTTTAGTCGTATTCTCGTCGACCTTGTAGCGGTCGTCAATACGATGGCCTACCACCCAGATGATGATGTCGCCGGAGACGAGAAGCGGGATAATCCTTCGCTCTTCCAGGGGGATCTTGCGGGATATGAAAAAATCCTTTATCTTGACGGGTTGACTCATGCCCAGGGGATGAAACCTGTCGCCATTGCGGAACGTCCTTACACTGAGGCCGCCGATCTTGCCGAGGTCAAAATAGGCCGTGAAAGCACTTTTTGGATACGAGGAAGGGGGTTTTCTCAGGATCCTGACGGCTATGGTGGCACCAAGGGGGGCAATGCAGTTCTTTCCTTCCTGTAAAGGGTAACTGTCCGTGGCGGGTGACGACGGCCCCCTGGCGGTGAATATGAGTCTGTCGTAGGTTTTCTTCATCCGAAGTGGTGATGCCAGATCGAGCCGCAGATTTGGCTTCTGAGATTCAAGGACTTTTTCGATCAGCCTTATATGCTCCCTCAAGGGGACAAAAGAAGTGGACAGGGATGTGATGATATCGCTGATGGCCCTGAACCGTGTCTCTTCGTCCAGTTGTTTTAAGGGGCCGACAGGTACGAGGATATCGCCGCCGCGTTCCCGGATATGCTTCGCCAGAAAGGCACGTTTCCTTTCGTCGAAAAAGCTGTTTATCCCCGTGAGATCCCCAAGGAGCGAGACGACCTTTTCTTTGAATGCCGGGTTCAGTTCATCGAGGAGCGGCAGGACCCTGTGACGAATATAATTGCGTTCATAGACAGTCTTCGCATTGGAAGAGTCACTGACGTATGCGATCGATCTCGCCTCTGCACATGCGGCGATCTCGGACCGGTAGGTGTTAAGAAAAGGTCTGACTATCCTGTCTCGTGCCGGAGGTATTGAAGACAACCCGCGAATTCCCGTTCCCTTGACGAGGCGCAGGAGGAAAGTCTCCACTTGATCGTCGAGGTTGTGCGCGATTGCGATCTTTGTGTACCCTTCACGGTCCGCAGTTTCATTAAAGAAACGATACCGGATGTCCCTGCCCGCGTGTTGGAGCGAGAGGCCTCGGGACTTCGCATAGCCACTGACATCCACCCTTTCAAGGAAATAGGGGATGCCGTAGTCCGTGGCTGCCTGTCTCGTGAATGCCTCGTCCCTTTCGGATTCTTCCTGCCTCAGAAGGTGGTTTACATGGGCGGCGGCCAGATCGAAGGGGATCTCCCTGCGGATTTCCGTCAGAATGAAGAGGAGTGTCGCCGAATCCACGCCCCCCGATAAACCGAGAAGGACACGGTCCGTCTCATGGATCATTCCTTCCTTTCTGATGAGATCGAGTATTTTCCGGGTGAGGTCCATCTTAAAAGGTGGTGTGGGGGCCGCGATCGGTCACGAACAGCTTGAGCAGTTGGGCGAGGAGCAGCCGGCGCAGGAGCCACCCGATTTACCGGATGATTTAAACTTGTTTCCCGCCGAAAAGCCGAAGGAGGACATGTTCTTTTGCGGGTCTTTGGCCCCGCATGCAGGACATTCGGGCACATCATTTCCGAAGACTATGACTTCGAACTCATGGCCGCACGCGCGGCAGGTGTATTCATAGATGGGCATTGTCCTCCCCCCTCGTCAGCTCCCTTTTTTCTTTGTCTCTCTGGACAGGTCGGTGATGAGCGCTGTCAATGGCTGGCGGTACCTGTCACTGATGCTGTCCACCCCTTTTATACCTTCCGCCTCTCTGGCGAACGCCAGAGCCCTTGTAAACATGTTCTTGAAATAGAAATGGTTGGCCGACGCGTAGAGGTAGAGAAAGAATGCCGCTTTGTTGGAGCTATCCGTTCTGATTACACGCTTGAAGAGTTTTCGGGCCGTATCGAAATATTCGCTCTCCAGGTAACTGTTCGCAGTTTTAAAGACGAGAAGCGTTCTGCCATTCTCGTAGGCGGTCAACAAAATCTCTTCAAAGCCCTTACGCCCGTAAATCTTTACGAGGGTCTTATCGTATTCGTACAGGAAACGGGGCAGCAGGTAGTTTCCTTTGTACAGAAGGATGAGGTCTTTGAGCTGTCTCACAAGTTCATCTGCAAGTATGGCGACCTCTTTGAACTCTTCTTTCAGACGTGCCCTGGCCTTTCGCACCAGCGTGCCTATCTCGTTGACGATCTTTCTCTCCTGTTCGCTAAGGTTGTTCTGAAGCGTCATTTCGCACTGGGGTTGGTAATACTCCAGGAGATAAAGGTTTTCGCGAAGCTTCATCGCACCGTGAAAAGTGTAGCCGACGGTAATGTCGAAGAGTTTCTCTTTGTAGCTCGCTTCGGTGGAATTACGGAAAAGATCGTGGCACATTTCCTTGAGCCTGAAAAGACAGCTCCTGCCCCTGTCATCGACAAAGTCTTCGATGTTTGTAAAGAAAAGCTGTCCCTGACGAAGCAGGGCCTTCAATTCAAGGGATTTCTGGTAGACGCACAGCGATTCTTTGATGAGATCGATCTGTTTTTTATCCAGATTCGTTACCATGATCCCCCTCTGCGTGTTCTTTGAGCATTTTCCTGAGTTCTTCGCCGTCGATGGATTCCTTTTCGAGGAGTGTTTTGGCAACCAGTTCCAGAAGATCACGTTTGTCGGTAAGGACTTCCTTGACCCTGGTGTAGGAATGTTCGATGATGACCTTCACTTCGTTGTCTATTTCACGGGCCGTTTCCTCGCTATATTCCTTGGTTCCCCCACCTGGCATGATATCAAGGAAAAGGGGCTTGCGTTCCTGTTCAAAGGTCATGTGGCCGAGTTTTTCACTCATACCGTATTGCTTGACCATGGACCTTGCAATATCGGTGGCACGAGCCAGGTCGTTCTGGGCACCGGTGGATATCTCATCGAAGATTACCTCTTCCGCTATTCTACCCCCCATAAGGACGCACATGCGGTCGAGGAGCTCGGTTTTTGTCATAAGATACCTGTCTTCGGTGGGAAGCTGCATTGTGTAGCCCAGGGCTGAGATACCCCGCGGAATTATGGATATCTTGTGGACGGGGTCCGTGGTTTCCAGCGATTCAGCCATAAGCGCATGGCCTGTTTCATGGTAGGCGACGATCTCCTTTTCCTTCTTGCTCATGACTTTTTTTCTCTTCTCAAGACCCGCCACAACTCGATCTATGGCCTCTTCGAACTCAGCCATGGTCACGGAGGTCTTTCCCTTTCTTGCGGCGAGAAGGGCCGCTTCATTGATAAGATTAGCAAGATCGGCGCCAACGAAGCCCGGGGTTCTGGCCGCGAGGATGGAAAGGTCAATGTTTTTGGCAAGCTTGACGTCCCTGATATGGACCTTGAGAATTTCTTCGCGCCCTTTGATATCGGGCCTGTCAACGAGGACATGCCTGTCGAACCTGCCAGGCCTCAAGAGGGCCGGGTCAAGGATTTCCGGTCTGTTTGTAGCGCCCACGATGATGACGCCCGTCTTGGTATCAAAACCGTCCATTTCCGCAAGAAGCTGATTGAGCGTCTGCTCGCGTTCGTCATGTGAGGAGAGAGGGTTCATACCCCTTGCTTTACCCACTGCATCCAGTTCGTCGATGAATATGATACATGGTGCCTTCTGCTGGGCCTGCGAAAAGAGGTCCCGTACGCGGGATGCCCCGACGCCGACAAACATCTCAACAAAATCGGACCCGCTCAGGCTGAAAAACGGCACCTTCGCTTCGCCCGCGACGGCTTTGGCGAGAAGCGTCTTGCCGGTGCCCGGCGGTCCTACGAGAAGTATCCCCTTGGGGATCTTTCCCCCGAGGTCGAGAAACTTCTGAGGATACCGGAGGTATTCGATGATCTCCTGCAATTCTTCTTTTGCTTCGTCGACACCTGCTACATCGCCGAAGGTGATCTTTATCTCATCTTCCCCGTAGATCTTCCCCCGGCTTTTCCCGAAGTTCAGAACGCCCGAGGGGGCGCCGCCCATTCTGCGCATAAGAAGGTTCCATATGAGGATTATGATAGCGAAGGGAAGGATCCATTCAATGATTATTCGGAGGAGCTTGTTCTCAAAAGAGCCGGAGAACTGAACATTGTTTTTCTGAAGGTCTTTGACAAGGTCGGGGTCGTCCACCCGGCTCGTCACGAATTTCACCTTCTTGTCGTCCTGTTGCGTCATGGTGCCCTGGATCTTTTCATTATCGATCAAGAGATCACTGACCTTCGCCTGGGCGACGAGACCTTTGAATTCGCTGTAAGGAACGGTTTTGATCTCGGACCGAAAGGAAAGATAGCTATGGATGACGAGGATACCGATGATCGCGATGATGAAATAGAGGAACGTAAAACTCCTTGTCTTCTTGTCCTTGTTCTTGTTTCCGCCTTTGATCTCGAGGATGATATCTTTACGTTTTCTAAAGCCTTTTTTAGATCCTGGGTTTTCTGTTGGCATAGGTAAAGCATATCAGAAAACCATGAGGTTTGAAATATGTTTCTCAGCGCTGAACAGCGCTGCACAGCCATGCGGCAGGGGCATCCATCGTCATTGGTCTCTATTGTCCCGCGAGATTTACAAAGTGAAGCCAGATGCTATAATTGGTTATATATAGCGGACCCGTTGCCACTGACATTTAGTCGTCCGCTTACGAGGGGGGACTGGTGACGGAACAAGACTTTTCCATCAGCGAGTTTGACCGGTTGTTCGGTTCTCGGGAACATTGCCGCAACCTTTTTGCCATTCTCATCGATTTGTTCAGGGAAGGTTTCTTTATAACCGACGCCGGCGGATCGTTCTTGCACGTGAGCCCTTCCTTCTGCACACTGTTCGAGTATTCTCCTGCCGAATTTCTTCGGATGTCAATGCGTGATATCGATATGGAGGGGAAGTTCGACGATTTCGCTGCAGGCATTCCCCGCTCCGAAGGCGACCAGGCGGGTGCATACGAGACCACGTACAGGCAAAAGAACGGGGGATCGGTGGACGTGGAAGTGACGGTTGTCCGATACTCCCTGCCAGATGCGGGCGTAAGGTTCGTCGGCCTGGTGCGGCATATCGGCGATCGTAAGAAGACTCAAACGGCACTGAGGGAAAGTGAGGAGCGGTTCAAACTCTTCAGCCATGCAAGCCACGAAGCGCTGCTTCTTCTTGACGACAGCGGGAAGATCCTGTACGCGAACCCTGCCGCATTGAGGATTACCGGTCACGACGACAAAGAGGCGCGGGGCATGGAGATCCATGAGTTTCTCAGGCCATCCCACTATTCCGACGAACAGAAACTGCAATTGGCCATCGCCGAGGTGATGCCTTTGTCGTCGATACCTGAAGAGGCGGTGGAGGCGGACAGGGTCCTCGATTTCTCCATCACCGGAAACGACGGCATAGAAACGTACATAGAGCTCTCCCTGCTTTCCGAGAAGGTAGGCGAGAAGTGGCATATGATCGCCTTATTCAGGGATGTGACCGACAGGAAAAAGACCCTGGAGTCTTTGCAGAAATCCGAGCACAAGTTTCGGAGACTCTTCGAAGATACGAGGGATGCAGTCTTCATCTCGACGCCGGATGGAAAGGTTGTCGATATGAATAGAGCCGGTCTGGAATTGTTTGGTTACAGGACGAAGGAGGCAATGTTTGAACTGGACATCGGCCGCGATCTCTATTTCAATGCCGGGGACCGCAAGAACTTCCGGGACGCCATCGAACGGTACGGCAGTGCAAGTATGCACGACCTTGCCTTAAAACGGAAGGACGGCTCGATAATCGTTGTATCGATAACCGCGAACGCCGTCTACGATGAGGTGGGAAAACTGACCGTATATCACGGTATCATACGGGACCTGACCCGCATCAGGCAGCTCGAACAACAGGTACACGCATTTCAGAAAATGGACGTAGTGAGGGAATTGATCGGAGATATAGCGCACCACATCAACAATGTCCTCAATATTATCGTGGGGAATGCCCAGCTGGCGAAGATGTCGCCCGACTGCACTGAGGAGGTAGGCTCCTACCTTTCCTCCATTGAGGATGAGGTATTCAGGGCGGCGGACATGGTAGATGAGCTTCTGGCTTCAGGGAGCAGGCACCCGATGGACATGCGGACGGTGGATGTGGGTGCCGTCGTGGCTGATTTCGAGAAGATGGTACGAAAGATCATCGGGGAGAAGATTACCACGATCGTATCTTTGCCTGCGACCCCCATTATGGCGAAGATGGATGTTGCCAGAATAGGCCAGGCCCTTCTGAATCTCATACTGAATGCCAGGGATGCCATGGAGGGGCCGGGCACACTGACCATTCGGGTGAATACGGAAGAACTGACGGACGTTACGACCACGCTCGACGGGAAGATAGCCCCCGGGGCATATGCCGTCATATCCGTGGCCGATTCCGGGCGGGGGATCGACAGCAATGCGAGAGACAAGATATTCGAGCCGTTTTATACCACGGATATATCCGGCCGGAAGAAGGGACTCGGTCTCAGCGTTGTTCTGGGGATCGTCAGACAGCACGGGGGTTTTGTGATATGCGAAAGCGAGGAGGGCCGGGGCGCCGTTTTCAAGATGTATCTGCCCCTGTCCGCAGAGAAGGCAAGGGTAGGCAGACCTGTTGAACGGGGTGTCCTGGGCGGCACCGAAACCATTCTTGTGGGCGAGGACGAAGATGCGTTGAGGAAAATAGCCGCCGAATTCTTAAAGACTTTGGGATACCGGGTTATTACGGCAAAGAACGGAGAGGAAGCACTTACGTTGTTCAGGGAGAGTTCCGGAGAAATAGACCTGGTACTTATGGATATAGCGATGCCCGGTATGGGCGGCCTTGATGCCTACCATGAAATCAAGAAAATGAAACCCGGTATCGCCGCTCTTTTCATGACAGGATACAGCCTTGAAGCCTCGGGCCTCGGTGCTGTGCAGAAACAGGGCATCAGCGCCATCCGCAAACCCTTTACAATGGCAGGCCTGGGTAGAAAGATACGGGAAATACTAGATACGGCTGAGGGCCAATAGGAGAGGGGACAATGAGCAACAGGATTTTGCCGCCCCTATAACCCATGACCTATTACCCATAACCCGCTCTCTTAGAGCGCGATCTCTTTTGCTTCTATCATGCCGTCAATGGCACGAATCTCCTTGAGGACCGGCTGACCGATGGGGCTGTCCACGGAAACGAAGGCGACTTCTTCACCGCTTATCTCACGAGACACGCTGAAACCGGCGATGTTGATGCCGTGGTCGCCAAGGATGGTTCCAACCTTGCCGATAACACCCGGACGATCCAGAATCTTGAAAGCCAGAAATGTCCCTTCGGGGATCACGTCCAGGTGGAACCTGTCGAGGAGGACGATTCTCCCGAGCTTGTCGGGAAAGACTGTTCCGGCTATGCTGATCTCCTCGACGTCTGTCTTCAGATTAAAGATAATGAGATCGTTGAATTTGTCGAACTGCTCCGTCTTTGATTCCTCGACGACGATATTCCGGTCTTTGGCGAGATAGGGTGCGTTGATATACGTGACGGACCCCTGGAGAGATATCTCCAGAAAACCGTTTATTCCCGCGATGGTAAAAGGCTGGTAGCTGAATGGGACATCGAACTTGCGTTCGCACAGATCTTCCTCGAAGTTTTTCCCCACCATTATGACACTGATCTTCTCAGGCCTGCCCTTGGAGATCTGAGCTGCAAGTTTGCCCATCTTTTCCGAAAGGTTGAAATAGAGTTGAAGGTGTTCCGGGAGCAGGGACTTCATGAAGGGTATGTTGACGCCATGCTGATAGGGCCGGCCATGCAGAGCGTTCAGGACCTGTTCGGCAATGATTGCCGACACTGCCTTCTGGCCTTCCGCGGTGTTGGCGCCGATGTGGGGGGTGGCAAAAACGTTCTCAAGCTGCAGGAGTTTGCTGTTTTTGGGCGGTTCCTCCACGAAGACGTCGACGCCGGCGGCGAAGATCTTGCCTGAAATCAGGCAGTCGTACAGATCATCCTCGTTGACGATGCCGCCCCGGGCGCAGTTGACGAGGATGACGTCCTGTTTCATAATGGCCAACTTTTCAGCGGTGATCATGTTCCGTGTCGTGCCGGTCAGCGGTGTGTGAAAGGTGACTACATCGGATACTCTAAGAAGGTCGTCGAGGTTGTCATAAAGGATGACCCCCAGGCTATCGGCTTTACTTTTCTTAATATATGGGTCGTAAGCGATCACTTTCATACCGAAACTTTTTGCGCGGATTGCCACGTTGCTGCCGATGCGGCCGAGACCTATAATTCCCAGGGTCTTGTTGTAAAGCTCGATTCCCATGAACTTCTTCCTGTCCCACTTGCCCTGTTTCAATGAGTCGTTTGCCAGGGGTATCTTTCGCGCGGCGGCAAGCATGATTCCCATGGTGAGCTCCGTCGCAGCCAGAGTGTTCCCGGTAGGGGCGTTGAGGACGATAAGGCCCTTCTTGCTTGCAGCTTCAATGTCGATGTTGTCGACTCCGACACCGGCGCGCCCGATTATCTTGAGCCGGCCCGGTTCCTCAATGAGACCCTCCTTGACAGTCGTGCCGCTCCTTGTGATGATGGCGTCGTAATTGCCTATGATCTTCTTCAAATCATCGACCTTTATTCCGGCCTGAACATCAATTTCGACTTCCGTGTCCGCCGCGAGGATCTTAAGACCTTCTTCGGCAAGGTGGTCTGTGACGAGGATCTTGAATTTTTTCATTGGAATCCGCCTAAGTTCTTATTTCTTGTAATATTTCTGTGCTCGTGATATACGTAACGAAAACAAAAGATACCACCCGGAAAAGGAAAAAGCAATACGGACCATATAGTTGTGGGAAAGAATAAACCTGCCGAAAAAAGATTGATACTCGATCACAACGTGGCAAAAAACGGTCAGGTCGAGGGAAGACGCCCGCTTATCAACCGCAGTAATCTCCGCGATATCATCATTGTCGTTTGTGTTATTTCTGCCGTGCTCTACGATCTTGACTGGGTGAGACTCGTTCTGTTCGGCGTTCTCATGGTCTTCGGCTGTTTTTTTCATTACATGACCAAAGGCGTTCTTATTCGCAACGTCGTTTTGTGCCAGGCGGGGATATACAGCGTAGTGAGGCATCCCTATTATATGGCGAATTATCTGATAGATTCGAGCTTCTGCCTCTTGAGCGGCAATGTCTACCTTCTGCTGATTTACCCCTTCCTGTTCTACTGGTCGTATGGACCGACGATCAGAAAGGAAGAGGCGACTCTGGCACGACTCCACGACAGCAGTTTCCTGCGCTACAGTCTCGATGTGCCCCAGATATTCCCGGACGCGTACTCTATCCGAAGCATGAAGGAGATCGCAACGGGTTTCTCGACGAAGAGGATCACGCGCAACGAGATATCCCGGTTTATGCGCTTCTGGGCGACAGGATGTCTCATTATGTTGATTCATGCGTTTAAAAGTTCGGGTCTGTGGAAGGCGTGGTCCTTCGATCTTGCTTTTGTTTACGACAATGCTCGTGGGGTTACCCTTTTACTTCTTACCATAGTCCTGTTTGTCGCCAGCCTTCTTGTCCAGTGCAAGAAGGAGCCTTCCATCCTTAAAGCCGAATAACCCGATGAATACCGATGTAAACCGGACATCCGTTCAGAAATGGTCTCTCCCTGATTATGCGGCGCTTGCCATTCTCGTTGCGGCGGCTGCCATCCTTCTTTGCTCCGGTCTTTCCGTAAGGTCTCTGTGGGGTTCGGAAGGCCGCTGGGCTGTTATCGCCCGGGAAATGATTCACAGCGGCAACTATTTTCTTCCGACCATCAACGGAGCGGTCTATTTCGATAAACCGCTCCTGAGTTACTGGGCCATCATCCCCTTCTCATTTCCCTGGGGTGTCACGGAAGCCTCCGCCCGCATTCCGGCCGTACTCGCCGGTATAGGGACGGTGGCGCTGGTGTTTGCCATCGGCAGGGCACTCTTCGGATACGCATCGGGATTCATTGCCGGCCTCGTCCTCCTGACGACGTTTATGTTCGGTTTTTGGGCGAGGACTGCCTCCGCGGAGGTGCTCAATGTCATCGCCATATGGTCGATGTTGTGGGTCGTCCTGCCGGCAGGGGGCGGCAAACGCTCCTTTATTCGGTACCTGTTCTTCTATCTTATCGCGGCTGTTTCATCCTTCTGTAAAGGACCGCTTGCCCCTGCGGTTGCACTGACAGCTGTTTTCGCGCTGAGCTGCGTGGACATTCTTTTCGATATCAGAAAGGACGGGCTAAAGGAGGCGCAAAAGAGGATAGCCGGTCATTTTCACTGGATACTCTCCTACGCGGGTTTTCTTGCAGCCTTGTGCGGACTCGCCCTGTTCGCCTTGCTCCTTTTTTTGCCCGTGATCGTCACCGGATCCTGGGACGCCGTCAACCTGATGTGGCGGGAAAATGTCGTGAGGTTCCTGCAGCCCTTCGACCATGTTGAACCTTTTTACATCTATTTCAAACACATTCCGGTATTCCTGCTTCCCTGGACGTTTGCGGCTGCCGGATCCTTTGCCGCAATGAGAAACTGGGAGGACGACCGACGAAGGCGCTGGCTGGCGACAGTGACGGTTGCCATTTTTCTTTTCTTCACCATCTCCGGTTCCAGAAGAAGCTATTACATACTGCCCCTTGTTCCCGCTTTTGCACTGATCATGGGGAGGTCCATCCGGGGGTTCCTTTTTCACGACGAAGAAAGAGACTGCCCGGTTATGAAGACGTGCCTCGTCATCACGGCCTTCTTGCCTCTTATCGCCGGGCTGGCCATGGTCTTCGGATACCTCACGTTCGGCGAGTACCACCATGCGTCGCAGATCATTGTCGGCCCGCTGGCAATCATAGCCTCAGTCGCGGCGTTAATGTTCGTCCTTAAAGGTCGCGTCGCTCAGGGAACGGTTCTTATGTCTCTCGCTTTTTTCTGTTTGCTCTTGTGGAGTCTTACCGCCGGGGCCGCGATAGGCGAAAGGAACCGGACACTGAAGCCCTTCGCCCGGCAACTGGCCGGACACATCAATGGGGTAGGTGACGACAAGTTCGCCATGTATGGTGTAGGCAATTCATCGCTTATTTTCTATCTTGACAGGGCCACTCCGATCAGGGCCTTGAGAGATGCCCGGGAAGTCTGTTCCTTCGGTGAGAGGAACCGGGGGGGATATCTTCTTACCGAGGAGGCACTGACGGATCGTATCAAAAAGGAATGCGGACAGGGCAAGCTGACCAGGATTCTTACCCAATCGCCCGAAGGGAAGAAAGATGGCGGGGAGGGCCTCGTACTTTTTCGCACCGGGGAAGGGCCCTGAAACCCGTGGCAACACGCGTAAATCTTAAAGTTTTGCTTGACTTAGCACACCAAATATATTAATTTAGACAAATTTTTTTAAGGGTGAAAATGGTTATGAAAACATATTTTCCAAAAGAAGGCGAAGTTTCGAACGATTGGTATGTGATGAATGCCGACGGTGTTGTATTAGGAAGACTGGCGGCGAGGGTGGCAATGATCCTCAGGGGTAAGACCAAACCGGTCTTTACGCCGCATGCCGACACCGGCGATTTTGTCATAATCGTCAATGCCGACAAGGTAAAACTCACCGGGGCAAAACTCCTGCAGAAGACGTATCAGAAGCACAGCAACCATCCCGGCGGATTACGGGTGACGAATGCAAAGACCATGCTTGAAAAGAAGCCGGAAGAGGTCATATACCAGGCTGTTAAAGGCATGCTCCCCAAGAATACCCTCGGCAGGAAGATCCTTAAGAAATTGAAGGTCTATCGGGGCGGCGAACATCCGCACAAAGCCCAGATGCCAAAGGAGATATCGTTGAAGGAGGTACAAGGTGCCTGAAAAAAGGTACTACGCAACTGGTAAAAGAAAGACCGCCGTAGCGCGGGTCTGGATAAAACAGGGTTCCGGGGAATTCCTTATCAACGGCAGGCCGTTTGAAAACTATTTTCCCGTGGAAGAACTGCGGCTCATGGTCAACAAGCCCTTCTTGCTGACGGGGAACGTCGGCAAGTTCGACGTCGTGGCAAGCATATACGGCGGCGGGATACCTGCCCAGGCATGGGCTCTCGGTCATGGAATCGCCAAGGCACTTCTCGAAGTGAACGCAGGCCTCAGAGTCGCCTTGAAAAAACAGGGTCTCATAACCAGGGATCCCAGATCGAAGGAACGGAAGAAATACGGAAAGAAAGGCGCACGCGCCAGCTTCCAGTTCTCTAAGAGATAAACCCATGCTGAATATCGGAATCGTAGGAGCAACGGGCTATACGGGCGTTGTCCTGATGTCCTTGCTCCTTACCCATCCCGATGCGAAAATAAACCTTATCACGTCCAATACGTATCGGGGCCGCAAGATATCGGATATTTTTCCACTCCTCAAGGGCCGCTTCGAGGAAGTGCTGCAGCCTACGGACTCTGATTACCGTGGTGCATGCGACGTCTATTTCCTGTGCCTGCCTCACGGTACATCCATGGCGAAGGCCCGGGAGTTTTTTGACGAAAAGGCCCTCATCATCGACCTCAGCGCCGACTTTCGCTTCGAAGACCTCGCAACCTATGAGGCCACATATGTGCCCCACACGGCAAAAGACCTGATCCCCAGGGCGGTCTTCGGCTTACCCGAGTTGTACAGGGACAAGATCAAGGGGACAAAGCTTGTAGGGAACCCCGGGTGTTATCCAACGTCGGCAATCCTGGCCCTCTACCCCCTTGTCAAGCAGGGCATGCTCGAAGGGGATATCTTCATCGATTCCAAGTCAGGTGTGAGCGGCGCAGGCCGTGAAGGAAAGATCGGCAGTCTTTTCTGCGAGGTTTCCGAGGGCTTCCGTGCCTACAACGTCGGTGTCCACAGACACGAGCCGGAGATACAGAAAGAAGTGAACAAGTATTCGCCCCAGAAGATCTCTTTCGTCCCCCATCTCGTTCCCATGTCCCGGGGCATACTGACGACGGTATACAGCAGGCTGTCAAAGCAGGCGAAGACGGCCGATATACTGGCCCTGTTTCGTGACACCTACAAGAGCGATCACTTTGTCCGGGTCCTGGATGAAAACGTCTATCCCGATACCCGCTATGTCCGTTTTTCCAACTATTGCGACATCGGCCTCAAGGTCCTCGATGACGGCCGGATCATAGTTATCTCCGCAATAGACAACCTCGTAAAAGGCGCCTCGGGTCAGGCCCTCCAAAACATGAACGTAGCCCTGAACCTCCCCGAATCCGCCGGCCTCTCAAGCATCCCGCAGTATCCTTAAAGACTGGTTATAGGCAATAGGTCATGGGTCATAGGGTGGCATGGGAAGGTCAGCCTGGACAGGCGTTGCCTATCGTATAATTCCGTTATGCATCTCCCGTCGTAATTCCGGCGAAGGCCGTTTTGTTTCACCCATCACCCATCACCCATCTTCTGTATATCCTTAATATGGAGCTGTTCCTTGACGATGAAGATGAACCCCAGGATGTTGTAGGGGATGTACCATGAGGCGTGGAAGAAGAGGGAGACGGCGAAGGATTGGTATTTGGGTATTCCGAAGATGGCGAGGAGATAGACAAGAAGAAATTGATAGACCCCGATGTATCCGGGCGATGATGGGACCGCGAGGCCCATGTTCAGAAGGGCGCAGACAAAAGGGGCGTAGGCAAAGGGCAGGGAAACGCCCAGGGTTTTCAGGGAAAAATACAGGGCGCTGCTCATTGAGAGCCAGTTGGCTATGGACAGAACGACGAAAAGCGCGATCTGCCCCGGCGTGCTGATACGTCGAAGGTTTTCCTGGATCTCGATTACCCTGACGGCAAGTTTGTTCAGGAAAGGTCGCTTGAAACGTTCCAGAAAGCCGGCGATCTTTCGGGCTGTCTTCTGGCGGCTCACGGCAAATAACGCTATCACGGAGATGACAAAAATGCCGACGAGGATATACAGGCCCTTGGATACCGAGGGTGGAAGGGCCTGACTCGGGAAGAACAGAAAGGTGATGGAAAGCAGGCCCAACAAGTCGAAGACCCTGTCGATAAAGACGGTGGAGACAGCGTAGGTAAAGGGGATGTTTCTTCGCTTGGAGATGGCGTAGCCGCGCGCTACTTCACCGATGCGGGCGGGAAGGACATTATTGATGAAAAGGCCGATGAGAAGGGCGATAAACGCGTCGCGAAGCCTTACGTTATAGCCGGTTATCTTCGACCACCTGTAAGAGCACAGCGTCAGGCACAGGAAGATAAAACACACTGGCAGGAAGGCAAACGTCATATCCGCCCGCGCTATCGTTTCGGCAAGCTGCCGAAACTCTATCCCGCGAAGCGAAAAATAGAGAAGGACAATGCTGATAATGAAACCGAGGATGGTAATGGTCCTGTGTTTTTTCATCTCTTATAGTTTGTCACAAATATACCGGCGCTTACCATGAGAAGTCCGATTATGAGACCCTTTGTCAACTCGTCGTGCTGGAAGAGAGCGCCGAAGGCCACGCCGAAAACGGGAGTAAGAAAAGTGAAGACCGAAAGCTTCGCCACGGGATAATCATGGATGAGTTTGAACCAGATAAGGTACGTGACAAAGGCAATGACAACAGACTGGAAAATCAGTGACCAGATTGCCATGACCCCGGGGTCTTTGATCCACTGGGGTTCAATGAAGTAAGAACAGAGAAAAAGCACGGGAATTGAAAAGACGAGCTGATACAGGAAGGTGTTGATCGGGTGCATCTTCTCGGCGAGATGTTTCTTTATGTACAGTGTAGTGGCAGCCCAGAAAAAGGCCGCAAGAATCTCCAGCATATCACCTATAAACATGAGCCGGGTGTATTTCGACGGCTTTCCGTAGAAGACACTGACAAGCCCTGCGAAGGCGAGTATAAGGCCGGTCCACTTGAGGGGGTTTAGCCTTTCGCCGAGGAAGATGTGGGCCCCGGCCGCAACCACAAAAGGCGACAGGTAGATAAGGATGACGGCCCGCGCCGAGCCCGTAAAGAGCATGCCCAGGTAGAGGCAGGCGAATTCCAGGCCGAAGAGGACTCCAACCACAATCCCGTGCACGAGAAGAGTTCCCCGGTGATAAAGCCTTTGTTTGATGGCGAGGCAGTAGGCGATCCCCAGTGCCGAAGCTATCACCGAGCGCAGAAAGGATGTAAAGATAGGGGAAAACCCCGTATTCGTAACCTTGATCGCCGAGTAGTTGAAACCCCAGAGAAGGGCAAGAATCAGGATGACGACAAATCCCCGCGTGTCGATATGGTCGGTTTTCATTGAGATAACGACCCATGTTTTATAAACATACATACTCTATGTCAAGGAAATTAAGTCCCTCGGAGACTCAAGGCCGCAAGACCCGCCATTTCAGGGTTTTCCCTTGACAATGTGTCGATATTTTTGTTTCTATTAGCAGCAAAACCACTAAAAACACGGAGCTTTCCTATGAAGAGAACTGCTATTGTCGGGACGGGTTCATATGTTCCGGATCACATCATGACGAATTTCGATATTGAAAAGTTCCTCGACACCACGGACGAATGGATTTATACCCGTACGGGGATCAAGTCGCGAAGGATAGCAGACAAAGACCAGGCAACCTCAGACCTGTGCAAAGTGGCGTGCGAGAGGGCGATGGAGGTGGCCGGCATGACGGCGGCCGATATCGATCTCATTATTCTCGCCACAATTACACCCGATACACACTGCCCCGCCGGTTCGAACTGGCTTGAGGCAAAACTGGGCTGCACGAACGCGGTTTCTTTCGACGTAACCGCCGCCTGCTCGGGATTTCTCTTCGCCCTGCACGTGGCCGACAAATTCATCAAGTCGGGAGCGAACAAGAATGTCCTCGTCGTTGCGGGCGAGATCATGAGCAGGGTGGTCAACTGGAAAGAACGGGAAAGCTGCATTCTCTGGGGCGACGGCGCGGGAGCGGCAGTGGTGACGGAATCCGACAACGGCGCGCAGATCCTCTCCACCCATATCCATACGGACGGAGCAGCCGGCGACACACTCCTCATGCCCGGCGGCGGATCGAAGACAACTCCCATCTCTTACGAAAGCGTCGACAATGGTCTTCATTTCCTCAAAATGATCGAGGCGAACAAATCCTTTAAAGTGGCCGTTACGCGCTTTGCCGAGGCGAGCGAGGAAGCGGCGGCATTCAGCGGCTACACCGTCCATGACGCCGATATCATTATTCCTCACCAGGCGAACCTGAGGATACTTCAGGGCATGGCAAAGAAGCTCGCCGTCCCCATGGAAAAGATCTACATGACGATAGAAAAGTACGGCAACATCTCCTCGGCGACGGTCCCCATCGCACTCGACGAAGCGGTCCACGACGGCACAATCAAAAAGGATTCCCTCGTTCTGCTCACCGCCTTCGGCGGCGGACTCACATGGGGAAGCAGCCTGATCCGGTGGTAACAGTTTACATTTGAATCAAAAATATTTAGAATAATCAATCCCCGGAGGGATGGCTGAGCGGCCGAAAGCGGCGGTCTTGAAAACCGTTGGGCATGCAAGTGCCCCGTGGGTTCGAATCCTACTCCCTCCGTTTTATCTCTCATAAGAGAAGTCCGCCCTCTTGTAGATACGAATTCCTATTCCATTGATGTGAGAATCAGAATTGCCCTATTTTGCCACACATTGTTTCTTTATTCCCCTGTTTAGATTTTTCGAATTACTTGTAAGAAATCCTAACTAGTTGAATTACTTAACGCACTATTTTCCTTGGCTGCGGCATTCTTTTTGCTATGCATTATGTACTTCGGTCTAAAAGGAGAAAGGATGTCCTGGCTGGATGAGACCGTCGCCAAAGACGCTCATGATGTTCGAATGCCTGAATTGACTGGATTGGACATCCTTCCAGGAATAAGAAAACTTCAACCCGAGGCATCCATCATCGTCATCACGGCGTTTGGAAGTGAGGAAGTACGGCCTCTTCCGTTCTAGGAAATTTGGGGAAAATAATCGGAGTTTCAGTACCACAGAAGTAAAGGCTGTTATGGCGAAGCGAGCGGCGGATGAAGAAAGACGACCTTGGCGCTTACCTTGAGGACATGTCTAGCGGCGAACCAAGACACCGGCGAGCCGGGATTGGCCTCCGAGGAGACAGTGGCAATAGTAACGGGAGACACTCCGATAAGCAACCTTGCAGACGCGCACTCGCTCAGGATAGTCCTCCTTAGCCCTCGTCGGAGAAAGGAAGAAAGCGGACTGGATCATCGTGAGGCAGCAACCCCCGGGGGAGTATGAATTAAGAGGGCAGGAACTTAACATCACGTCGGACTCATTCAGCAACAGGACGGAAAGCGGAAGGAGACGGATCATGACAAAAAGAAGGAAGAAGGGAGCCTTTCCTTCAGCACAGGAAGATGCCCGGGCTGCTGAATTGTATGTAGAGTCGCCCCAGACCCTCTCGCCCTCCTACCGGTTGGCCTACAGGGATTTCGATTTCCTCCTCAGGGACGAACTGCGCCCCACCCGTCTTCAGCTTACAGACGACAAAGATCGAACCCATTCCCGTACTCATCTTTGGCAGACAATTCTGGGACCGGATCATCAACTTTAACGCCCTGGTCGAGGAAGGCACCATCTCGCCGCAGGATATCGAACTGTTTCAATATGTTGAGACTGCAGAGGAAGCTGCGGAGACTATCTTAAGGACGTGCCGATGAGGATTATTGCCCTCAACTGTGGCAGTTCAACCCTCAAGTTCAAGGTGTTGGAACTCGATCGATGCACTCCTGCCGGGGGGGAAAAAACGTTGTCCAGGGGTCTCTCGAAAGAATCGGCGGCACCGGAACAATCAAGTTTGTCTCTGAGGGCGGTGAACGATTTCAGGAGGCTGCCATAACAAGAGATCACGCTGATGCCGCCCTTCGGGTTTTCGACCGGCTTCGCTCCACCCCCTCTATGGAGCATGGCGACATAGGGGCAGTCGGTCACCGGGTCGTTCATGGGGGACATCTCTTTACGGGCCCCGTTCTCCTGAATGATGAAATAATAGGCGCCATTGAGGCCGCCAAATCCCTTGCGCCCCTCCATAACGAGCCCTCACTTATGGCAATCCGTACGGCACGAGAGGTGCTGGGTCCATCGGTCCCCATGGTTGCCGTCTTCGACACCGCTTTTCATAGTACCATGCCGGAGCGGGCTTCCCGCTATGCCATCCCTGAAGGAATTGCATCGAGATATCATATCAAGCGTTATGGATTTCACGGAGTAGCTCACCGGTACATGGTCGACCGCCACGCCGCCATGACAGGCGCCCCGCGCGATGGCGCTAACCTTGTTACCCTCCAACTGGGCAATGGTTGCTCAGCCGCTGCAATCAAGGGAGGACGTTCCATCGACACATCCATGGGATTTACTCCTCTGGAGGGCCTCATGATGGGAACAAGGTCCGGGAATATCGATCCTCATCTCCCCGGGTTTCTGGCCAGGATGGAAGATGTTGACATGGACAGGGTAGAGGAATGGCTCAATTCCCAGTCGGGACTCCTTGGAGTGTCGGAATACTCACAGGATATGCGTGAATTATTGGAGGCAGAGAAGGCAGGAGATGCAAAAGCAGGCCTGGCACTGGAAATGTTCTGTTACGGGGTCCGTAAACAAATCGGCGCTTATCTGGCTTCTCTGGGAGGAGCTGACGCCGTAGTCTTTGGAGGGGGAATCGGAGAAAATGCCGCCGAGGTGAGGAGACGTATCTGTGGGGGGATGGAATGGTGCGGTCTTGTCATTGACGAAGCAAAAAACAGCGCAACAGTAGGAATCGAGGGGATAATTAGTGCCGACAATTCAAAGATACAAGCCTATGTGGTCCCCATTGACGAAGAGGCGGTGATTGCCCGGGATACCCTGCGATGCCTGATGAGCTGAACGCCTATCACGGCAACCGGTGAGAAACGAACAGAGGAAAGGAGGAAAGCATGCCTTTTGATAATACAACCGAGGCAATTCGGAAAGAAGAGTGGGTCAGGCTCTTTCGGAGGAACAACGCGGCTGCCGAGCGCTGGGCCCAGGGATATGGCGCCATTCGTCACACCCTGGAGACGCAGGCGAGGATATTTACTGTGGCGGAAATACTGGCTGCGCGATCGGTCCAGGGCGATGGCGTCTCTTTCTTCGACCTGCTTCACGGGGCGGACCGGATCGCGAGCATGGCCATGTGGCTTGTCGTTCACGAAACTTACGCACGCAACGTATATCTGGACGGACGTGAACTCCTTCCCGCAGATTTCAGGGCTACCCCCGAAGGGCACACCGGAGGCGCTCTGAACATGGTTCCTGCCTACGTCGGGTACATGGCCGTCAACGCTCTCACGGGGACGACCCGCTCCTGGATCATGGGGCAGGGACACTGTGTCGCTGCCATAGATAGCGTTAATCTCCTCCTCGGAAATATGTCCGCTGCCCATGCCGGGCGATATTCTGTCACCGATGAAGGGCTCACGCGCTATGTCCGGGATTTCTATTCGTACAGGATCGGGAGTGACGGGAGGCAGGACTCGCCCCTTGGCAGCCATGTGAACGTTCACACCGCCGGTGGACTGGCTGAGGGCGGATACCTCGGTTTCACAGAGCTTCAATATGTTCATATGCCACTGCCCGGTGAGCGACTGGTTGCTTTCCTGAGCGACGGCGCCTTCGAAGAACAGCGGGGAAGCGACTGGGCGCCAAGATGGTGGCGAGCCGATGATTGCGGCATGCCTGTGCCGATAATGATCAAGAACGGCCGACGCATTGATCAGAGGACGACCATGTCTCAACAGGGTGGAACAGAGTGGTTTGCGGACCATCTCAGGTTGAACGGCTTCGACCCTATCATCATCGACGGAAGGGACCCTGCAGCCTTTGCCTGGGTTATTTTTGAGATGGAGGAAAGGCTCACTGCGGCCTCTGAGGCGGTAAGAACCGGGCAGGAGAAATACCCTCTATTATTGCCCTATGGAATTGCCGTGGCGCCCAAGGGCGCCGGGTTTTACGGTGAAGGCACCAATCTGGCTCACAACCTCCCCCTTCTTTCAAATCCCGCGCTTGACCCTGTGGCTGCTGGACATTTCAACGAAAGCGCCCGCAAATTATGGGTGCAGCCCGAGGAACTCCGGAAAAGCAGAGAAGTCCTTCAGCAGCACGAAACCTCACGTAGGCCCAGAGAAGGGGAGCACGCCCTCCTGCGGAGGGCGGTGAGCCTCAAGGCTTTCCCCGACCCGATCTTCAGGCCGGTACCGGAGGACCGTCAGAACCGGTCTTTATGGACACGGACTTCCCCTATGTCCGCCGTCGATTCGATGTTTCTGGGTACAGTAAAGGCAAACCCTCATCTCCGCCCCAGGGTCGGGAATCCTGACGAAATGCGGTCCAACCGTCTCATTAAAACGCTGGAGCATCTGAAATTCAGGGTCACCGATCCGGAAGCAGGCATTCCGGAAGACCTTCACGGCGCCGTTATTACAGCCCTGAACGAGGAAGCGGTTGCCTCTGCGGCTCTTGGGAACAAAGGGGGGATCAACCTTATCCACACCTATGAAGCCTTCGGTCTCAAGATGCACGGCGTGATACGTCAGGAGGTGATTTTTGCCGATCACTGCACCGACGTGGGACTAAAGCCGGGCTGGATTTCCGTGCCCCTCGTGCTTACATCGCACACCTGGGAGAACGGCAAAAACGAGCGTTCTCACCAGGACCCCTCCATGGCCGAAGCCATGCTCGGAGAGCCTTCCCACGTATCGAGGGTTCTTTTCATCCCCGATTACAATACGGCCTCAGAGGCAATGTGTGAAATATACCGTACTCGTGGCCAGATCTGGACCATGGTGGTGCCGAAGGCAAGTACCGCCGCTGACCTTTTTACCCCGCCGGAGGCCCTGCGGCTGCTCCGGCAGGGGGCCCTGAGACTCGACTGGGCGAGTTCACGGGCGGGATTGGAGCAGGTAGTCCTTACGGCCCTTGGCGCCTATCAGCTCGAGGAGGTCTTGAAGGCCTCCCGGCGCTTACAGGAGAGACAGGTGGCAAACTCGGTGGTCTACATGATTGAGCCGGGAAAGTATCGCCGGCCTAGGAGCGGTGGTGAAACAGAACACAGGGTGCCGGTACACGTGGAGAAGGATCTCTATCCCGATTCCGTTCCTGCCCGCGTTTTTGTCGGCCACATCAGGCCCGAGGTCCTCCTGGGCGTCTTGGAAAGACTTCACACCGGGCACAAAACGACGAGAGCCCTGGGCTTTATCAATCATGGCGGAACCTTGAACTCTCCCGGGATGCTCTTTGTAAACCGTTGCAGTTGGTGTCACATTCTCATCGAGGTCGCTCAGGTTATTGGTGTGTCCCGGGACGAACTACTGTCGCCGGAGGAACTGGCAGTGATGGATGGAAGAGCCTCCCCTGAAGGCATTGTCTATGAGGAAATGAACAGTTGAAGGTATAGGGCTCATGGAAGGTGATAGAGATGAAATGGTACCAGATGGATGCAAAAGAAGTTTTCGCCGAATGCAGTACCGGTTCCGAAGGTCTTTCTGCAGAGGAGGCACAGAACGGTTCAACCAATAGGGCCCGAACAGTGGTGATCATCGCCGTAGAGATCGACAAGGCCCTGCGAAGGGGGAGCAAATCTCGACAGTCCGGCGGCAAATGGACAAATCTGCGGGAGGAATGAGCATGGGAAGGAAGAGATATTACATGATACTCATTGTGGGCTCGACGTTGCTCATCACGGGCCTGCATTACATAGTTCCGCAGGAGCGGGTTCACCCGACGATTCTTGAGGAACTCTACTATATGCCCATCCTCGCAGGGGCCGTCATTTTCGGCATGAAAGGGGCGCTCCTGACTTTCGGGCTTGCTTCCTTTTCCTACCTGCCCTTCTTCTTCGGAGCCTGGGTCGGCCCAAGCCCGATTGAGTTTCTGGACAGACTCTTTCATCTGATATTCTCCGGAGTATTTGCGGTGTTTACAGGTTTTCTTATCGAGCGCGACTGGCGACGGCGTGAAGAGTTGGGAAAGGAGCGCTATCTGGCAGGAGTCGGCAGGGCTGCTGCCGAGATTATCCACGATTTGAAAAGCCCGTTGATGGCGATCTCGGGTTTTGCTGCGCGCATCAAGGAGGGGAGGGGAGAGGCGTCCCGGGCAGCGCAGATGATCATAGACGCAGCGCAGACCATGGAAAAGACAACGGTGGGTATTCTCGGTTTCGCCAAGCCGGCTGATCTGGACTTGAAAGAGGAGGATGTGGCGGATGTACTCAATCGGGTCCTTGATACAAGCTTGGAGAGGGCTCGGAAGTCGGGAATCAAGCTTTCCGTTGATATGCCTCCGGAGCGGTTGAAGGTTTCCATGGACAGCCTGCAGATTCAGCGTGCCCTGACGAATCTCGTTGATAATGCCATTGATGCTTCGGAAGAAGGACAGGTAGTTAACGTAAGAACCACGGTCGAGAGAAATTATCTGAGCATAAGAGTCGTGGATCACGGTTCCGGGATGGACAAGGAGACTCTTGGGAACTTGTTCACCCCCTTCTATTCGAAGAAGAGTCAGGGGACGGGCCTTGGTTTGGCCACTGCAAAGAAGATAGTTGATCAGCACCGAGGCGCCATTTCTGTGAAGAGCAAGCCAGGTGCTGGCACCGAGGTAACAATACGGCTTCCCGTGAGACAGGCCGGTCATGAAAGGGAAAAGCGCGGGTAAGCAGCCGGCCCCATGGGTAAGCGCGTCCACGTGAGAGTCGCAGGGCCGAAGCGGCCGGTGCGACGGTACGGTTATGCCCGGTAGTAAAGCCTATCTGGACGGCCCCTATGGAACATTTACCATTGACCGGCACATGGCCCATGGTTATGTTTTTGTGGTGGGAGGGGTTTGGGTTAACATTTTTATGAAGATTGGGTTATTTCTGCAGACATTCATCGATTTTGTCAGAGACGACTGCATGATGCTCGCCGCAGCGATCTCCTGCTTTTTCGTGCTTGCCTTCATACCCTTTGTGCTCTTCCTCGTTTCCATCTTCGGCTACTTCCTCGGCAGCCACCGGGAGTTCCACGACCTGGTTCTGGGACAGCTCTTGGGGTTTTTTCCGAACATTGTGGGAGAAGTTACGGATGAGTTGGGGTCGATTATCGTCTACCGGGAAATTGGGGTGATCATGTACGCCCTCTTTTCCTATCAACTTTATGTTGCAGGGAGGCAGTAAAGCTATGGTTGTGATATCGCCACTCATTCGGACACGATCCGGGTTTTGCCCTAGCGCCAGGAGCCCGCTGATATAACCTTGACTTACGTCTCTCTAGCATTACTCATCATAATTGCGGCATTAATTTTCGGCGCTGGCTTTCTCATAGGCAGGAACAACCCCAAGGCCGGGGACAGGGCAACTAAGCTGACCGACAGCGCGGTGGAGAAAGCGAAAGAGAAGACGAAGGATATCAGATAAAGTCCGCCGGAAGATGACATGCATGGTTTCCGATCAGCCCCTTGGTCACGCACCTGTGCTATAATGGTGCCTTATGAAATTATCGATCAGGAAAGATGTTTACGTGGCGGACTTCGGTGAGGATGGCAACGTGGTGCTCGAATACCTGCCTGCATGCCGGGATTGGCCGATACCGGTCCGGCAGTTGCTGGGGGAGGTGTTCGGATGAAGTTCTGTGTTCGCAGAAGCGTGCATTTCGATGACTTCAACAGGTGGTTCTCCGGCCTCAAAGGAATTCCCCTCGAGCTCGCGCTGCCCCATGACATGCAGGAGTTTTGGTCTGCTGTCGGCCGTTTTGGGGAATTGGCGGCGTATGTGCGCGATAATGGGTTCCTTGTCAACTCAATCCATGCGCCCCATGGTCGGCTTTCCGGCAACGCGTTCATGGCCTGGGCGCCACAGGTGACGAGGTTTGCGGAAAGGACCGGAGCCGGGCTCGTTGTGTATCATCCTGAAGGCAACATCGCGAGGGCTAGAAAACTTCGGTTTCAGGCGACGGCCCTCGGGAATATAAAGGCGCTCCAGGGAAGAACACCGGTCACGGTCGCGATCGAAACCTTCGGAAACAAGAGCCGGATATTTACCCCCTCGGAAATAATGGAGCATTGTCTCCCCATGGTCCTGGATACAGGTCACGTCGACGAGGTGTACGCTTTCGAGCTCATAGAACAGTATTCCGGCAACATCGTCGCCGTGCACCTGTCAGAGAACAGCATAGACCCCACGTCCGGCAGGAAGGTCATGAACCACCTGCCTGCGGAATCATACGGCATCGAGGTCCTGAAGGCGCTCCAGGCCCGGGGCTGGAATGGAACTGTTACTTTAGAATATCTCCCGGATTATAACGACGGACTTTTTCGGCGGGCGTTGCAGAAGAAGTTCGGATGAAGAATATTGATGAGCGTGTCGGGTAACACAAGTCCGGGACAGGTTGGGGATGTTTGGTTCCGGCTTAAACAAGGTCAATAGAACTTGTCCTTACCGTCCTGCGACACGGCTTGCCGGCAGGACCAGTTGATGATGCCCGCGGATACGCTCGATATCACCCTCGCTGATCCCGGCTTGTGTCGCGAATTCCGGCCAGGCCTCCACGGCTTCCTGGACCTGTCCGAGTATCTTTTTCGAATTGGCGATCCCAAATCTGTCAGCGACGACGTGGACGTCCTTGAACGTTATATCACTGAACTTGCCGTTAACCGCCATGAGGTGCTGGTATGTCCACTCCCCCTTCGGATTGTACGCGTGGGTGAGGTCATATGCCGGGGCAAGTTCCCATTTCCCTCCCTGGCGAAGGATGAAGGAGAAGTTCTTCGTGTGATCATCGCAGTTCGCCGCCATGACATTGAACGCCGCACGCCGGAAGGCCTCCTCCATGGCTGCGTTGCCAAGTTTCAGTTGCTCTATTGCCATGAAAAGCTGGTTGTAATCGTGGGTCGCCTTTTGTTTGTAATCCAGGTGCATCATGGCGCAGAGGGTCTGCATGTGGTGCTTTACGTTCCCGTCACGATCGAAGCGGCGCGTCATGAAGTGGGCACGACCGTTCTCTTCCATTAGGCTGCATGGGGACATGGATATACCCGCCCTGCGTGCCATCAGGTAGTACGCATATTCAATGCGCCCGTAGTTCTGCGATCCTCCGAGTTCCCGGTCCGTCCCCATCCCGTCGAACTTGAGTATCCAGTGTTCGAAATCCGGATCGACATCGAACTGGCCCGACCGGATCTCATTCGTTTCCGGGTTCCAGGCGATGGCGGCCTTTGCCCGTGCACCGCCGGCGGACGTCCCCACCTGGATGATTTGCATCAATGCCGTCTTTGCCATATGCTCCGTACCGACATCACCCTTAACTGCTCGCCGGGCGCTCTCGACAAGGCGGGAAAGCTTTATGGTGGTGCTTTCTTGCCCCGCCCTTATAGCTGGCTTAAATTCCAGCGCTCCCGTGCCGCGTTTGCCCATATAGGCCAGGCGCTCCAGGGGCGTTATCTTTGACCGGTCCACGCCTTTGGAAGCCATCCATGCATCAATAAGTAAATTGCCAAAGTCATCCGGAAGGGCGTCTGCAATCATACCGGGCAATAGTTTGAAGGTCAGCTCGGGCAGGCCGGGGAAAATGAAGGGGGAAGAAGCCATGGAGAGCGGCATCGTTAGCGGTGCGAGCTCGATACCTGCGGCGGTGAATGTTCGATCATATTCAAAAGCGTAGTAGCCAAGTTTAGGATCGAGCGCCAGGGCACCGACACGTCTACCCCAGATACGAACCTCAATTATTTCCGAGGGCTTATGCACCGGGCATACCTTTCTTGCGGGAGACACGCTGTCTTGGTGTCCTCTTCCTCGACTCGAGGATCTGCATGGGACTGATCGAAACCTCCGGGGAGAGGGAGTTTAGCCATTCGATCCTGCCCAGGGCGCGCAGGACTCGTATCAACGACCTGAGCGTGGAGCCCTTGCCGTGCTCGAGGTTCTTTACCGCGTTCAGGGAGACACCGGCGCGCTCGGCCAGAACACGCTGGTCGATGTTTTGCAGCAGCCGCATGCGGCCGAGCTGTTGCCCGATCTCCTGTTCCCATTCCTCAGTTGTGCGAAACATATCCATAATAGACCTCGTTAGGATTACTATAATAGATAAATATATACAATGGATTTAAAAAAGTCTACTAACGTTATCTTTGAAATATACGATAATAGACTTTATTACATCCATTATACTGGTCGATTGTATTACATAGACCTTATCACTCTTCTTTGGGCTTTTTCCACTTCATGATTATCTCCCGGACTTTGCCCAGGTTCTTGTCGTTAACAAGGACCTGGACAACATCTCCTCCCTCAAGAACAGTGCCGCCGCTTGGTACAAAGAACTTCTCGTCACGGTTTACAAGCGCAATAAGGCTGTCGGGGGGAAGGCCGAGTTCCACTATCGGTTTACCTGCAATTGCCGAATTGAAGGGAATGATGAAGTCGACGAGTTGAGTGTCTACCCCGTCGATGGGAGCAAATTCGATGGGGTATCGGCGTTTTTTTTCAAGAGGTGCCTGCAGCCTCAACAGGCGGGCAACGGCGGGAATCGACGAACCCTGGAGCAGAGCTGAAGTCAGGACAATAAAGAAGACGATGTTGAATATTGCCTCGGAGCCGGTTACACCCGCCAGAAGAGGAAAGGTCGCCAGAACGATGGGTACTGACCCTCTCAGGCCGACCCAGGAAACGAAGGTCTTTTCCCGCCAGTTTAGCCGCGCAAAGAGCAGCGAAATAAAGACGCCTGCAGGGCGGGCAACGAACATGAGAAATGCTGAACAGGCAAGACCGGTCCAAACGATGGGGATGATGTGGGATGGAAAAACAAGGAGACCGAGGGTAAGGAACATGGTTATTTGACTGAGCCAGGCGAGAGCGTCAAAAAAGCGCAGCAGACTTTTTTTGTAGATAAACTCGCTGTTGCCGGCAATCAGGCCCGCGATATACGCCGCAAGGAAACCGCTCCCTCCCGCGGCCGCCGTGACGCCGTAGGTGAGCGCTGCCAGGGCAAGAAAGAAGACGGGGTAAACGCCTTCATAATGGGACTTCAATCGATTGAGCATCACGATCATTGCTTTCCCGAAGAAGAGCCCAAAGACAATCCCGAGTCCCATTTGCCGGACAAACAGGAGGGCCATGGAACCAAATGAAATTCCAGGGTTCATTATGATCTGAATAATCCCTATGGTGAGAAAAACCGCCATAGGGTCGTTGCTGCCCGATTCAAGCTCCAGCAGGGGTTTCAGACGGCCTTTGAGGCTTATGTTCTTGGACCGAAGCACGGAAAAAACGGCCGCGGCGTCTGTCGATGATACAACAGCCCCGAGGAGCACAGCGGTTAGAAGCGAAAAGTTCAAAGCAAAGAAGGCAAAGAAACCGACCCCAACGGCCGTGAGCAAGACCCCGACTGTCGCGAGACTTACCGCCGGGAAA
The DNA here is from genome assembly GCA_002412715.1 of Deltaproteobacteria bacterium UBA5205. GTDB lineage: Bacteria > Desulfobacterota > Syntrophorhabdia > Syntrophorhabdales > Syntrophorhabdaceae > Delta-02. The sequence goes on along the minus strand of DHVP01000042.1, from coordinate 42,854 downwards.
AAGGAGGTTTTGACCTCCGGCAACTTTGTATCGAGACCACCTGCGAAAAGGATGAATACGAGCGCAATGACGCCAACGGATTGAGACAGGTGGGCGTCGTCGAAATAGATCCCGCCAGGTCCTTCAGAACCGGCAAGCATCCCGATGCCGAGAAATAGCAACAGTGTCGGCACGCCAAGATTTTCAGAAAGCCTGGCAACCGCAATACTCACGACAATAAGGAGCGAGCCTATCAGGAGAACGTGTTCGATCGGTATCATATATTCCAGTTTAAAGAGTTCGTGCAGTCAGGCGGGCGGTATCGGGAAGCGCTATGCCGGAAAGGCGCATAGGAGTCCGAAAACAGACATTCCCGCCGGGACCGCTATTGGGCAACCAGCACATCGCATCGTGACTGGGCCAGCATGTGGATTGTAACACTGCCCAGCAAGAGCTCTTCAATGCGAGACCTTCCGTGCTTGCCAACAATTATGAGATCCGGGTCCCACTTTTCAACTATTTCAGGCAGCTTGACTGACGCATGTCCGTGTTCAATCGATTGAAGCGCTTTGTCTGCACCAACACGAGCGGTCGCCAGAAAGGCTGACATTTGAGTTTCAGCATTGATCCGTGCTTTTGCCCGATAGTCTTCAATTATTTTGTCGGACGCTCCGGCAGAGATCATCTGTCTTTCGAAGAGCGGTTCGAAAACATGCACGATATTGACAAGAGCCCCCGGAGCTATCACGGAACCATACTCGATGGCTTTGCGGGAATTTGGTGAGAAATCGACGGCAACGAGAACCCTCTGGTATGGTCTGCCAGGCTTGTGCTTGACAACCAGGACAGATTTCCTTGTTTTACTCAGAAGCCTCTGGGAGGTGGTACCAAGGGCCAATGCCCGTACCGGGTGCCGCCCTTGAGCGCCAAGTACGAGCAGGTCGTACTCTGAAGCAGTCTCGACGATCACGTCCATGGTGCTCCCCATGCGGACCTGCGGCTCAAGGGGGAAACCCGACAACAGGCGAGCCTCTTCGGCAAGTTTCTTCAGGGAACGCGCGGCATCGTCAATGATTCCATCTTTGACTTCAGTCGGTGAGCTTATGAACTGTTTCAGACTGTCCAGCCACGATTGTTCCAGCACGTGCAGCAGCAATCCTCTCTGCATTGCCAGCGTCGTGCCGAGCATGGCCGCGCGTTCCGCGGCGTGCCGGGAGTCGGGGGAAAAATCGGTTGCGGCTAAAACGGATTGAATATGTGTCATGTCCTGTCTCTCCTGGAGTACGTCTTTAGGGCGTTGAGCCGGGTCGCGGCAGGGAAGGGGGTCCGACCCTTAACTTTAGTCTGAGTCGCCCGGGTGCCAATGCGCTATGTGCATGGCATGCGTCTTCAGGTAAGATCCCGGTTTGAAGAACCTGTCGTAAAATTCCAGGTCGAGATGATGCGCCTGCAGATACATAATAACAAACATGGAGGGCACGGTACCGGGAAATTTACCAAAGGTATCATATATGTACTGGGCTTGCAACGCAACGCACTCCCTGAATATTTCGTCGTGATTTTGTGCGGCCGAACGTACTTTGCGACTGTCTTTCCACGGTCCGGGGGTTTCGGGGTGAAACGGACCTCCCGGACCGAATTTGCGCTCGCACAGCGCATCCACGGCAGCCCGCATATCCTGGTGATGGGGTGGGCAGTAGCCTTCCATCACTCCCTCCAGTCCCGTGGAATTGGGATAAGGCCAGCGTTCGTCCTCGTCATACCGGAATCCCAAACCCGGCACTTCGGGCCTGCCGCTTGCGCCAAGCATGGCGAAGGGGTCAATTCCGTTGAACATCCATCCACCGAGACCCATTGCCTGGAGCATCAACACGCCGGCATAGCAGCTTGTCCCGAGTTCCACAGTAAGTTCCGAAAGCGACCATTGCTCTACAAAGGTGATATTCCAGACGTTGCCAATGTCCACACTGTCTTTAAACCGGTCGATGCCCGGAATGGAACATTTGTTGATGTCATCGTAAAGCACCAGACCGTTCTGAAGCATGTAACAAATGTTGAGCAGGACGTGCTGAGAAAGGTCTCCAACAGGGATTACAACCAGGGTGGAGGGTTTGTTGAACACCCAGGTGTTGTGCGCCTCCGTGTACGGTACCTCGGACAGAAGCTCAAGGCGGGAACTTTGGAGTTTGCGCACCCGTCTTCTGACGTTGTCAACGAATGCCTCCAGGCTTAGTGATCCGTCATCGGCGCGGTCATCAAGAACGGAGGCATCGCGCATTTCTAATATGTACACACCTTCATCATCCGTAAAGAAGGTCTGGCTTGTGTGAAATCCAGCTGCTGAAGGAAATACGCGCCCTCCGGCAGATCCGGCGTAATTGGAAAGATGTGGGGCATAACGGGCCGCCCGGTAAATCATGTGATGCCAGGACGTATTGCCGCCGCAGGCGGATACCACCAGCATTTTCTCAAGATCGGTTAACGGCAGCGCCTTCTGCTCCGACGTATGTGCAAACACTCCATCCGGGATATCCGCTCCCATAAAGAATCTCCGGGACCGACGGCCCAAAAGGGCTTCCATGAGAGGAAAAGACAGCATCTGCTGAAAACCGTGAGGGGTTGATAATTTTGTCATGTATCCCTCCTGATCAGACGCTGCGCCTACAGGCCCGCACGTCGGCGTGCGTGGTAAAGCAGCAGGACCGATCGAATGAGACAGACGGGTCGAGTGACAAACAGCTTCGGTCTATTTCCCCTTGTCCAGATGCACGGAAACGGGAACCGATTTCGTGAGTGTATTAAACACCGGTGAATATTTTTGGGCTGTCCGGATCATCTCTTCTTTCTGCTCATCCGCAACATCTGCGTCGATCTCGAAATAGACCCGGATATTCTGATACCCTACCGGCACGTCCTCTGATATCCCGAGAAAGCCGCGGAGGTCAAGATCGCCTTCATATTTCGATCGTATTCCCTGTATTTTGATTCCCCTGGCAGAGGCGTGGGCAACTAGGCTCGTGGTGAGACATCCGGACAAGGCAACAAGAAGATACTCGACGGGGTTTCTTCCCTCATTATTTCCCAGGAGAACAGGGGGCTCATCCATGTCGTAATCCACGGGAGGCCGGGAGTTATCCTCTTTCAGAGCGCCATAAAAGCCTTTGATGGTTGCACGACAATGAGTTCCACCCACCCACCCGTTGGTCGCACGAAATTTGAACTCCGCAATGGCGGGGTTGCCTTTGATGGCTTCAATCGTATTGAATAATTCGGAAACATTCACGCCGTTTACGATTTTGTCTTCTGCCATTTGACTACCTCCTTTGCATGTATTGTAAAGTCAATATCGGTCCCGCATTTCCTATTGTCAAGATAATGGTAATCGGACAGACCCATGGGACCATCTTTATCAATCCAGCAGGTTATCAGCCTACTCTGGCATGCTTGAGGACCCATTGGGGCATGAAGGAAGCGTTATCATAATAATAGCTCATGGTGTGAAAGCACGTTGATGAACAAAGGGGCTGGCATCTCTCTTTTATAGCCCTCAAGGCATCCTTCGAGAACTTTGGCTCCCAGATCCTTCCCCAGTCTGAGTCATAGCTGATAAGATCAAAACACGGCGAGAGAGAACCATCCGGGCGGATGAGCGCCCCGTTCATCCCTGCCCGGCAATTCCACGGAGGGATGTAACCTCGCATTCGCTCTTTAAAGGTTTGAAGATGCGCTATGGAATTAACCATAGGCCAACCGCGTTTTTGTCTCTCGATAAGCCAGTCGAGGAGTTCGTCGACTTCCGTATATTCTTCTGGCGTTATCCAAAGATTATTCTGTCTATGGCCGTAGCAAGTTGTGTCAATGAAGTCATGGGGCGGTTCGTTCAAGTGATAGTCGGTGCCGATCTGATTCTCATGGGCGATTTCCGTAAGAAGCTTCACGTCTTTAATGTTTACCCGGCAGATGTTGATATTGAAAAAGACCAGGTACCCATATTTCTCCTTTTGTTCCACAAGGTAGCGGAATTGTGGTTCTATCGCCAAAAGGGCCTTGGGGAGTCCCTTCCTGGGAGCCACGCAATCGACGGCCAGATTTACTGCTGCAACCTTAGCATGTCCCATCTCGTCAACAAACTCTTTGTCCATTAAATAACCGTTTGTCGGCAGATAGACAAAGAAGCCGTTTTTAACTCCATACCGGAGAACTTCCAGGACAAAATCCTTCCTGACGAGTGGTTCGCCGCCCATGAGTGGGAGGACCCTGCAACCTATCGACTTGAGCCAATCGATCGCACTCTTTGCCGTATCGATGCCCATACCCAGGCGCTCGTTATCGTACTGGTGACAATAATGACAGTCAATATTACATTTCCAATCTGTATAGAGGTAGCAGAGAACGGGCCTGAATTGTTCAGAATGAGCCAATGAGTAGAGGTAAGGGATGACCCATCGTCGTATTGCCTTGGCCCCGTTATAACATTTGTATGTAATCCGGCCCCTCATTGTCTCCTCTCGTTTTTAAAGTATGTTTAGACGCTTGAAGGTCTCTTGTCAACTCCCGGTCAAGTGGGGAGCAACTTTGGCGACACTCTTCACGCTTTCACATTCCAGACTGGAAGAGCCCGCAACACCATCACCGTCCATTCGCGGCCCTGCAACGCGGAGACCTTTTTGCTTTTTTATACCTTGCCGCTATCACAGGATATGGTTAGAGATGTTCCGACCGGCCCAGACAAGGCTTGACATTGCGGCGCCCATTCTGTTAAAGTATTTCACAAATAGGCATTAAGACTATGCACAGAATAGCAAATGTATTTATTCCATTAGGCTGAGAAACATGTCGGAAGCCCGGGCGGCTTTCCAGAATGATGGTGTTCGCAGTTTCTCCGCCTTAAGCTGCGTTGTTTCCTTATGACCCGGCGCGGAGTCCTGCGGCCGGGTTTTTTGCTTCAAGAGGTCTCTATGTGGTCAAGGAATATTATGGAAACCGGTTCCAGTGAATGTGAAAGCCCGGATTAGGGAGACACGGAACGGGTGAGAGGACGGACAATGGTGCGGATCAAGGACTTCTTTCTTGGAATGTTTCTATCGCGCTGGTCTTACTTCGTCGTCCGGGTTGCTCTGGCGCTCATATTTATTTACGCCGGATCGATGAAACTGATGGACCCGAAGGCTTTTGCCAGGATCATTTCCCACTACGACCTGGTGCCGGAATTTCTCCTGCCCGTTGTTGCCATCGGGCTTCCCCTTGCCGAGGTGTTGGCCGGGGCCGCCCTTATCTTTGATATGCGACCGGGGCTCCATGGCGTCTCGGGCATGATTGTACTCTTCGTGGTTGTGCTCGGGTACGGGGTTCTGACTAATATGGATATCGACTGCGGGTGTTTCGGCCCGGAGGAGCTTGAGGGCCAGAGGAGTCTTGCGCATGCCTTTTATCGTGATCTGGTGTTCCTGGGCGCTGTCGCGTTCCTTTACTGGTCGCGGCTGACCCGTAATCGTTGCCTTTCACATGAATCTACCAAAAATATACCCAAATAATAAAAGGAGGAATTGAGATGGTATTGAGAAGAAGAATGGTTATGACGTCAGTTTTTGTACTGGCAGCATGTTTCATCTGGTCAGGGGCCGCTCTCGCTGCCTGGGGGGACAAGGAACTGGAGACGGAGAAAGTAGCAGTGACCTTCCTGAAAGAAGTCCAGCGGGGCAATTACAAGATCGTGTCAACGGCGGAGCTGAAGGGCTGGGTGGACCAGAAGAAGGACATGCTGATCGTCGACACGATGCCCTTTGAGGACAGCTTCAAGAAACAGCATATTCCCGCAGCCGTCAATTTCGTCCTGCCTATCCCCGAGATGACCCAGATAGACGATAAGACCAAGGCCGGCCTGGAGAAACTGCTCGGGCCGAACAAGGACCGGCTGATGGTGTTCTACTGCGGTTTCACTAAATGTACCCGCAGCCACAACGGTGCAATGTGGGCTGTCAAGATGGGATACAAGAATGTCTATCGGCATCCCGGCGGGATCAAGGCGTGGGCCGAGGCGGATTATCCCGTAGAGAAAGCAAAATAAGAAGAAAACGAGGTCTGTGTTATGAAGCTCCGTATCGTCCCCGCCGCGCGGGTGGCGTGCGGGGCTTCATTTTTTGACTCATACCGGGTCATCCTTTCCCCGCTTTGCATTATAACGTCTATAAATGAACGGGAGCATCGAAACAAGGATAACGAGGACAAGACCGATGACGAACGTCAGGGAGATCTTCCCGCGGATCAGTTCGAGCAGGGAACTTGAGAACACGATAAAGGCAATGCACGCGGGAAGCATGAAGAAAAAAGTGGCGACCACATATTGCCTGAATCCTATTTTGGTGAGGCCGAAGGCGTAGTTGAGAAGATTGAAGGGAAAAAGCGGGACGAGGCGGGTGAAGGCCACCACCTTCCAGCCATGCCTCTCAACCGCCTGATCGAGCCTCCTCCACCTGGGACTCTTAAGCCGCTCTTCAACCCACTGCCTGGCAAGATACCGTGAAACAAGAAATGCGACCGAGGCACCCATGGTGGCACCGATTATCGCGTAGACAACGCCCCACAGGGGCCCGAAGAGGATACCTGCGGCAACGGTAATGGGAAGACCGGGCAGAAAGAGGGCAGGGGTAACGGTATAGACCAGGATGTACACGATCGGGGCGAGGGCGCCATAGCTCCCGATCCAGGTCCTCAGCGTCTGCTGTTCAAGATATCGGGAAACACCGGTAATCCGGACCGCAGCAACCACGGCAGCAAGGAAAAGAAGGAAGATGAGAAATTTGATCACGGCGCCTTTCCTGGGCGGTTCCTTTCCAGTGAAGGTCCTCTCGCGGGTGGCGGCCGCCGGGATATGCTCCCTGAACCACTGTTTCAATCGAAGCCGCTTCCAATATGTGAACGGAGGTCTCGTGACCTTTGCGTTGCCCTTTGCGTCCACCCCGGTGTTCCAGAGGATGTCGAGGATGTGGACCGTCGGAACGAATCGCCCGAGCACGCCGGCGCACCCTGCGCAGTAGGTGATCACCTTTCTTCCGGCGGCCTCCTGACGACGAAGCCTGCTCCAGTTTCCCGCAAGATCGGGAGCAAGAGCGCCCACGGTGCCGCCCTCGCCGCAGCAAAGGGTCCGCCCCCTATTGTGGCGCATCTCTTCCGTGGCGCAGCCTTTATTCCTGAGAAGCTCCCTGACCGAGTCCTGGAGTTTTCCTTCCGATCGTATGGCGCAGGGGTCGTGAACGGTCACCGCACCCGTTGTTTGCACCGTTTTGGTGATACTGCTCCCAGCCAGAAGTTCGTAGATGCTCTTCGTCGAGAGGTCTCTTCCGTAACGCGAAAATACCTTGTGGCAGTTGGGACAGGCCACGATAACATTCTTGATCCCGTGTCCCACCAGGTAATCCTTCATTTCGTCAAACATGGCGCTGAAGTGGTCCTGCCGGCCCAGATCGTGGGAGGGTTTTGTGCAGCAATCGAGGACTATGCCGACAGAGGGGATCTTTTCTTTCAGGAACCGGTATGACTCGATGACCCTTTCCGATCGTGTGCCCGACAGGGTGCAACCGGGGAAAAAGACGGTATCGCAACCCTCGGGGAGGCCGTAGTACGAATATCTCCGGGATGTCCCCCGGCGCTCGTATGCCCGTAAGGCGGCATGCTCGGGATAATCCCCCCCCGTCCGCCTCACCGTTTCCCTTCGCATTTCGAGGAATAGGCCGGAAGGATCGGCACCCCAGGGACAGACGGCAGTACAGAGTCCGCAAAGGCTGCATTCGAAGGGCATCCCCTGGTCCTCTTTTTTTTCGGGATTGTAGCGCTCGGCGATCTCCTTCGGTTTGCCGTATTTTCTGAGGAATGCGCATTCCTTTAGACACACATCGCAGCCTGTGCAGGCCTCGGATACCTCCCGCAGCTTTTCCGTTATATCCGTGCCGCTTGCGGGTTCCGCATACTCTCCATTGCCCGGTTTTTTAGTGGTCACCATGTCACCATTGTTACCCTGCTATGTCATCTTTTCCCTGAGACGATGGACCCTGCGCAGGATGAGCCGGCACCGGCCGTACACCCGAAACAGTGTTGCCCGGTCACGATCCTTCGGGCGCGCAGTGCGTCGGGCACAAAAGCCCGGATGTTATCCGGGGCGCCATGGTTTACGGGAAGATTGAGGGCGAGATTGAAATCGCAGTCATAGAGGGTCCCGTCCCAGCCGATACTGACCTGACGCCTGCACATTAACCCCGGAACCGTTGCCGGATTAAAGGATTGCCTCAGAAGATCCGCGTAGGCCTCCAGCTGTTTCTGCGCGGCAAGCTCCTTTCTGAAACGTCCCAGGGGCATGTTGGTGATGGTAAGCAGGTGGGTAAAGGAAATTCCAAAACGTTCGGCCAACTCCCGCCGGTAGTCTGTTTCGAGGGATAGCTGGGGCGACGGGAGGAATGCCCCCCCGGGATTGTATACGAGGCTAAGCGGCAGCGATGGTTGGAGACCATAGCCAAGGGCATTCAGCCGCCTGATAGCTTCAATGCTCTTCTCATAAACACCGGGACCCCTCTGGGCGCACACATTGTCCTTTGTGTAGCAAGGCAGGGAGGCGATGAGCTCCACACCGTGTTCCTTGAAGAATCCCGGTAGGTCCTCCATGCCCGGCTCGAGAAGGACGGTCAGGTTGGTTCGCACCTTGACATGGCAGCTTTTCGCGCGAAGCGACATGACAAATCTGCGGAAATGAGGGTTCAGTTCCGGGGCTCCTCCTGTTAAGTCAGCGAACCGGCAACGTGAGGTCTCGACGGCATCGAGTATCAGCTCCATGACGGGCCATTCCATCGTCTCTTTACGTTCCGGGGAACACTCTAGGTGGCAGTGAAGACATTGCTGATTGCACGCGAGACCGAGGTTGACCTGCAGGGTTTCAATTGTTTCGCTGAACAGGCCTTTGTCCCCCGGTTGGGAGGAAATCGTGTTTTCAAACTCGTTTACCATATCTGAATCTCCTCCAAAGTTATTAACATCATGCGACCGCGGCCGTATCCGGGCAGGATCGGGATTATCGCCTGACAACGGTCCGCACATATTGCGCCGCATATACTTGATGGTTGCCGATTCGGTAAAGGATGTAGACTGACTATCACGAAAAAGCGCCTCGAGATCCTCAAAGGTGTCGATATCCCTGCACCTCTGCAGGACATGGACGCGGCAGCCCGCTGCCTCGAGGGCGCAGAGGGTTTGTGCGAACACCTCCGGGCTGCTCCAGGAGATCCCGTCGAAGGCCTGGGGCAGGAATGTGTCTGCCCTGAACCCTATCAGGTAGTAGCCCCCGTCATATGCGGGTCCCACGACCGCATCATGATCCGCGAGCGATGTCAGCGCTTCGTCGATGACACGGGCCGGCAGGTCGGGAATGTCGGTTCCGATTAGGATTGCCGAGGCGACGCCCTGAGAAAAAACAGTCCTGAATGCGTTCTTCATTCCTTCCCCAAGATCGTCCCCGGTCTGGGGAAGGAAGGTATGTTCCTGCCCCAGCCACCCGGCGATCTTCTGTTCTGACTGTGGGGGATAAAAGAATATGGTGAGGGGATATCCGCCCTCTGCGATCGTACCCATCATGTCGCTCACAAAACACGTGTAAAGCTCCAGCGCAACGTCAGCCTGAACGGTCGCGGCCAGCCTGGACTTGACGGTTCCCACGTCAGGTGACTTGACGAACATGATGACGCAGTGTTCATTGGCCATCTTTGAAAACCTCTATGAAATCCAGGTAAGAAACCGCGCTCTGCCCGGTGTTATCTGAATCGCTCATGATCGCGAGGCTTGCGGTTGGCGGAGGATCCGCCCCGAAAGCCGCCCGGTAGTCTTTGAGGATGTTGATCTCTTCATCCTGCCAGGTCCCCGCTTTTCCCCCTCCCTTCTGCAGGGCGATCAATCTGACCTTGTCCGTGTAAGGACTCGTAATGATCGTTTTCTGTCCGTCGTCATTTGCCCAAACGTAATTCAAGGTGCTGTGGGGAGGGTATTCGCCATACAGCTTCCTGGCAACTCCATATTTGACCTTGTCTATAACGCCGGCCGTTTCCGGATCATACTTAAAGACAACATAAACACGGATCGGGTAATCGTCTCCCGATTTCTTCTGCGGCAGGGCATTGTTGTAGATGTTGCTTATCTTCCATCTCCACCTTGCCCGCGGGTATTCATAGACGTTGAAGTGTTCTTTATAAACAAGGGCCGACGCAGAACCGGCGCTTTGAGCCGCAAGGAGGCTGTCACCTTCGTTTGTCTCAATCGTGTACGTAGTGTGCTTGGGTATTTTCGGAAAATAAAGGGGACGCCAGTTTCCTAGGTTTGCGAAGTCTTCCCGAAACAGGACCGTCGGATTCTGTGAATGCGACGAGGGTGCAAGGAGAAACACGACGGCGACCGCAATGAAAACGGCGAGGAAGATGCGGAGAGATACCGGATGTAGTCGGAATATACTCATTTCATCAATATAGGGCCGGTTTGTTGATGTTTCAATCATTGTTTGTGCCCGTACAATTTAGAAAACCTGTGAGGTGAAACACCAACAAGGTAAAGAACCTGAAGGAGCCAGTTCCTCAAGGTGCAGCGGAGAATACCTTCTTTTTCCCATCTTCGGGATGATGTGTGGACCCTTTGACGGACTATAAGGATCGTATCGCCCCTCTTCTTGATCCTTTTCATGATCTCAACATCCTCCATGATGGGGATGTCCTTATAACCACCGATCTTCTCAAAGTAATCCTTCCGCACAAAGATCGCCTGATCTCCAAAAGGAATCCGTGTCGCGCGGGAACGCAGCGATGCCGCGGACTCTATCAGACGGAATATAAGCCTTTCGGACCTGATGCCGAGATCGAATGCACCGGCCACATATCGTTTGTCCTTCATCGCGGCCGCAATGAGCCGCAATGCGTTTAACGGCAATTCAGTGTCAGCGTGGAGAAAGAGCAGTATCTTTCCCTTGGCCTCTCGTGCCCCCGCGTTCATCTGTCTTCCCCGCCCCCTGGGAGACCCTAGTTTTATGACATTATCACGGGTGATTGCCGTCAACGTGGTGCCTTCCGGGTCGCCGTCGACCACGATGATCTCAGTTTCGTTATTATTTTCAAGGCCGCGGAGATGATCGATAACATCGTTGACGAGAGACGCCTCCCGCAACACGGGTAAGATAATGGAACAGGAAGGAGCCTTTGCATTCATGACTTACTCCGCACCCGGCAAAACAAGGCCGTCTCTGGTGGAATAAATGTCCCTGTTATTCTGCGCATAGTCTAACCACTTATTTGTGAAATAAGTTAACTGAATGGGCTCAACAATGTCAAGCCCGTAGGCCTGGAATTTGTTTTTAGGCGGTTTTCTGTCCGCGGAATTGACAGAAACGGGGGAAATAAGGTTTTTATTGTGATACGGACGGTATAACATCACGGGAGGAATGCCATGGATCAGGAAGGCGCTGGAATTGAAAATGGTAAGGCCCTGTTATACGATGATGTTCGGACGGGTCTTGGGACGGATACCATACGGCGAGCTATCCTGGAGAACCTGAATTTTATCCAGGCCCGCATCCCACGGATTGCGACAAAAAACGACTGGTATATGGCGCTGGCATACACGGTCCGGGACCGAATGCTTGGCCGCTGGGTGCGTTCGACGGAGGCGCTTCGCCAGAGTGCCCGGGCCGTTTGTTATCTCTCCGCGGAGTTCCTGACGGGGCCCCATCTGGCCAATGCCATGATCAACCTCGGCATCTATGAGGAGGCCAGGGAGGCCGTGGTCCAGCTCGGCCTCGATTTTGACGATCTTATAGCACAGGAAGTGGAACCCGGTCTCGGGAACGGTGGACTGGGAAGACTTGCCGCGTGTTTCCTCGATTCTCTCGCGACCCAGAAGGTCCATGCCTTAGGGTACGGGATACGTTACGAGTTTGGCATTTTCGATCAGGAGATCGTCGACGGATGGCAGCGTGAAACGACGGACAAGTGGCTGGCGCTGGGCAACCCATGGGAGATAGCCCGTCCCGAGATCACGTACTACGTGCAATTCGGCGGTCATACGGAGCACTATTATGACAGTGATGGACGCTATTGCGTCCGCTGGATACCTGCCAGGGTTGTCAGAGGTATGGGTTACGATACCCCGGTGCCGGGGTATCGTGTTGACATCGTGAACGTCCTGCGTCTGTGGAAATCGGAGGCCTGCGAGTCCTTTGATTTCCAGGCCTTTAATGAAGGGGATTACGACGGAGCCGTGGAGGAAAAAGTTGCCTCCGAAACCATATCCAAGATCCTCTATCCCAATGATGATCCCCCCACCGGCAAGGAACTGAGACTATCCCAGCAGTATTTCTTTGTCTCCTGCTCCTTGCAGGACATGATCCGTATTCACTCTCTCCCGGGCGGCACGCCGGACACGATTCATCAGAGATTCGCCGTCCAATTGAATGACACGCACCCTTCGATAGCCGTGGCGGAGCTTATGCGGCTTCTCGTGGATGAATACAGGATCGACTGGGAGGAGGCCTGGAACATAACGAGGAAGACCTTCTCTTACACCAATCACACTCTCCTTCCGGAAGCCCTCGAGAAATGGCCCCTTCCTTTGTTTGAGCGGGTCCTTCCCAGGCACCTGGAAATCATTTTTGAAATAAACCGGCGTTTTCTGGATGATGTCCGGGCGGCCTATCCCGGCGATGACGAGCGGGTACGCCGCCTTTCCATCATCGATGAAATGGGCGACAGGTTTGTGCGCATGGCGCATCTGGCCACCGTAGGGAGCCACAGTGTGAACGGGGTGGCCGCATTGCACACGGAATTGCTGCAGAAGACCGTGATGAGGGATTTCCATGAACTGACCCCGGAGAAGTTCCTCAATGTTACAAACGGCGTCACGCCGCGGCGATGGATGGTGCTCAGCAACCCCGCGATGTCGAAGCTCATTACGGATGCCATCGGCGACGGCTGGATCTGCAATTGCCAGAACGAGATCCGCAAGATCGAGGGTTTCGCGGATGACGGGGATTTCAGACGGGCCTGGCGAAGGGTGAAACGTGAGAACAAACAGGTTTTGGCCCGCCTCATTAAAGAACGAACCGGCACGATCGTGGACCCGGAGACCATGTTCGACATCCAGGTCAAACGGATCCATGAATATAAGCGCCAGCATCTCGATGCCTTCCATGTTGTCTATCACTATCTCAAGCTCAAAAAGGATCCCGGGGCGAATATACCCTCCCGTACGGTGATCTTCGGCGGAAAAGCCGCCCCCGGCTACTTCATGGCAAAATTGATCATCAAGCTCATCACGTCGATTGCCGCCGTGGTAAACAACGATCCCGACGTGGCAGGGCGCCTCAAGGTTGTCTTCTTCCCGAATTTCAACGTCAAGAACGGCCAATGCATATACCCGGCGGCAGACGTCTCAGAGCAGATCTCCACGGCCGGCAAGGAGGCGTCGGGCACGGGGAACATGAAGTTTTCCATGAACGGCGCGCTTACCATCGGTACCCTTGATGGGGCGAATGTCGAGATCCTTGAGGAGGTAGGCCCCGAAAACTTTTTCCTTTTCGGACTGAATGCTGCAGAGGTCTGGGAGCTGAAATCAAAAGGCTACGATCCCAGAGGCTATTATGAAAGGAACGCAGAACTCAGAGAGGTCCTCGATCTCATCGCTTCCGGGTATTTCTCAAGTGGAGACGGCGCTCTTTTCAGACCTCTCATCGATTCTCTCCTTAATCACGACGAGTACATGCTGCTGGCGGACTATCAATCCTACATCGACTGCCAGGAGCAAATAAACGATGCATACCGGGACGCCGACCGGTGGGTGCGCATGTCGATTCTCAACGTCGCCAGGACGGGCAAATTCTCTTCCGACCGTTCCATCCTCGAGTATTCGGAAAAAATCTGGAAAGTGAGCTCCGGCAGCACTGTAACTGACAGTCTCTGATCGACTTATGCGTTGGGGTCGGTATCTCGCGGGGGCTTCGGGTCTTCCGGGCACTTCGTCGTTCGATTCGTCAGTCCGGGGAGGGCCGGAGGGTTTTTACCGGTAGAGCAGGGCTTCGGTGCGATACCACCTGAGGACGGCGTCGAATTTTTGCAGGTAGGTCTGCGTCTCTGAAGGGACGGCCGAAGGCCAATTTTCGCCGTGTCGTTCCATACTGCCCCGGGTTCTGCCCGGTCCGCAGTTGTAGGCCGAGGCCAAAAACCTGCCCATTGCCGCGGGGTCGTCCAGGAGACGTTGTTTCCTGGTGTCGCTCAGCACGTTCATGTCTGCGTCAAAAAGAAGGAATGAGGCCTTGGCGGCGTTCTCGTGGTCTTCCATTCCGCGGACGAAGTCTTTTATCAAGCCCGCCTGCGGGTAAAGGTTCGACACCCTCTTGTACGTGCCGGGGATGAACTGAAACAGGCCCATGGCCCCCGCCTTCGATCTGGAGTATCGATAAGCGTTATGCTTGTTGGTTCCCAGGATGACAAGCGTTTCGTTGATCAGCTTTTCCGTGGTGTACTTTCCGCTCGAAAATTTCCCGGGATCGATATGCTCGATGATAGCCAGTACAACGGAAATATCGTTATCGATGAAGCTGTTGCAGGAACGGGGTCGGACGCGTCTGCGAAGAAGGTCGTCCTTCGCTCCGGCAATGATGTTTTTCAGGTAGTCCATGCCCGCCTTTCGTACGGCGGGGGTATCGATGCCCTCCGAATAAGGGGTGTATATGACTTCCTTGAATGTCGACCCGCTGCGTACCGGCCTCTTGAGGGCGAGTACAACATGGCGTTCGGGATAAAGGACGGTGAACTTCGTATTGACGCCGTTCGCTTTGCCCGGTTCGATAACGCCGCGGTCCGAGCGGGTGCCAAGCCGAGGATGGACCCTCACGACCTGTATCTCCCTGTTTTGCACGTTCAGAAGGGCTAGAAGGATAGTGAACCCACCAAGTTCGTTCTTTCCCCACGTTACCTGAGTCTTCCATCTCCTTCCCTTCTTTACCTTCTTTACAGTTTTCGATCTCACCACGTTGAATCCGCAGCTCATTTTTTCAAGGCGGGCCGTCGCGCGGGAAATATCTTCAAATATATCGAAATTTATCAGGTCCCGCTCACCGACTGGAGACTGAAACTCGATCGAATCCTCGACTTCTATGTCACCGTCTTCGTAGCCCTCATCGTCCTCGGCCGTTTGGGCTAAGGAGGGGACGGGTGTGTGGAAAGATGCGAGGACGAACAGGCACAGGAGCAGAAACAGGAACAGGGATGTCTTATCCTTCATGATTTTCAGAGGCGGTTCCTTTAAATATGTTTTCGTGTCATTCTTGAAAGTGGTGGTACTGTAAATCGCTATTCCGTCGGTTCAAAGATATACTTCCCCGTCCGGTCGATGTAGCCCCATTTGTTGCCGGCCTGTACGCGTGCCAGACCCTCGAAGAAAGGGTCGCAAAAATCGTACCGTGCATCGATGACATACCTTCCCGAACGGTCGATATACCCCCACTTCTTGCCCGTCTGCGCACCCGCCAGACCTTCGGTGAAACGGTTCACCTTGTCGAACCGGGGGGCTATGACCTCGGCACCGGTCTTATCGATAAAACCCCATTTCCTGCCGATCTGCACCCTCGCGAGACCTTCGGAAAAGCGGTTGGCATTTTTGAACTGCGGCTTTATGACAGTACTGCCTGTCTTGTCGATAAAACCGAACTTTTTGTCTATTACCACCGGAGCGAACCCTTCTGTAAAGGGAAGGGCGAAATCATACTTCGGCTCGATGACCATCCTGCCGGTCCTGTCGATATACCCGAATTTTTTACCGAGGAGCACGCCGGCCAAACCGTCGCTGAAGCGCTGGACGTCATTATACTGTGTCTCGATGACAGTCTTTCCCGTTTTATCGATAAAACCCCATTTGCCGCGTATTTTCACCCCGGCGAGGCCTTCGGAGAAGACGGCCGAGTCGTCAAAACGTGCGTCGATGATTACCTTCCCCGTCCTGTCAATATAGGTAAACTTTCCGCCGATCGACACCTCGGCAAGACCATCGGAAAAGCGGTCCGCCGCAGCGAAGTGAGGTTTGATGACCATCGCGCCCTTTTTGTCTATATATCCCCATTTTCCTTCCAGCTGCACGCGGGCAAGCCCTTCGGTAAACGGATGGGCTGCATCGTAGGCGGGAGCGATAACCGTTTTCCCTGTCCTGTCGATGAAACCCCATTTTCCGTCTTGGACCATGGCAAAGAGCCCGGCTTTTTCCGGATCTTCTATATCGAGTTGCGAACGGGCGACGGTCGCAAGACAGAGGACGGCAAGGACCGACAACAGGATGGATGCGGCACGCAGATGAATGGTTCTTTTCATGATCGGTCACCTCTTAATCGATGTCTCACGGCATCAGCCGGTTATGGTTGTAATCATATCACATCCGCCGGGGCCGAAAAAGACTAAAGACCGCATAAATTCAAAGTCTCCCGGACCTGTCGGGGAACTTTTTTGATGGCCGGATGATCTCAATTCTCAAGGTTGCCGCACGAGAGCCGGCTAGGTTCGATAAAGCTGTGGACATGCCGCAAGCGAATGATGTTGAATTAGACAGTGGAAACGAATGGCCTAACAGCAGGCCAAACAGGAGTCGATGATGAAGAATATCATGCTGGTACTTGCCATAGTGCTCGGTTTTTTCAATTCGGCCGCGGCCGACAGGGGTCCCGTAATGTGGCAGCAAGATGTCAGCCTCACACAGGAATCGCAAAAGGCGATCATTCTCCACAATGGGACCCGGGAGGTCCTGATCCTGGGAACGGAATTGAAGGCAAGCAGCGAGATCGATCTTCTGGAATTCATACCGTTGCCGTCCGAGCCAAAAGTGACTCTGGCAAACTCAGATCCTTTCAAGGCGGCTGCAAGGCTTATTACCGAAAAAGGCCTGGTTTTTCTGGTTGGTGATGTCGCAACAAAGGGTGGCGCGCCAGGAACGGCGACTGCCCCCGTGGAGATACATTTTTCGGAAAAGATCGGGCTCCATGATGTCACCGCCATAAAGATCAACGACATAGATGAATTTGCCCGGTGGCTTGATGGTTTTTTCCGGGGTAAAGGAATTGAAGCAGACAGCCGGAGACTGTCCGGCGTCCTCACGAATGCCCGGGACTACATGAAGAGGGGATACAACCACTTTGTTTTCGATTACGTGAAGGTTGCCGACAAAACACGATTTGTCGAGCCCCTGATATACAGCTTCACGACGGAAAAGATATACTACCCGCTGAAGACATCCAACCTGATAGGGGGCAACGGTATGGTCGAGATGATCCTCGTACTTCCGGGCTCCATCACGGAAGACATCTGGCAGGACGTGAACAGAATCTTCACGCTCGGCGCCGGCGTTGGAATCGAGCTGAGTTCTTCGTCTAAATTGTACCGCGCGGAGGCAGGGACCCTGTATTTCGATTCCGGGTTTTTCGGGCGAAGATCAAAGATCTATATGCAGGTGCTCAGATACAAGGGCCCCTACAACTTCAAAGACGATTTTATCTATGACATTGCCAGGCTTGTTCCCTATGCCCACCGATTCCAGAGCGAGAGATGGCAAAGCATGGCAAAGGACTTTTCGCCGCCGTTCACGGTTGAGGAGATTCGGGACCTCAAAGAGGTCTTCTGCCCGAAGAGCGGTGATCCGCAGTACATTTTCCAGATAACGGATTACCGGCTTGACTGCGGGGATTTCATTCCCAGCGAAGAATATGAGGTTTATGCCGCGCTTTTCGCGGGAAGGGTGCCGTCAGGTATTCCGCGCGGGCGGGTTGAGCTTCAGAAAGCAACCAGCATCAATGAACTGCGAAGTAAAAAGATTAATATAGAGAAGGCTCTCCTGAAGGATTTCAACGACAAGAACAAAATCAGCTATTCCCTCGAGAATGCTTTTCCCGATGATGGTGTGCGGAGGATCACGATAGCGGATGACAAGGCCGGAGTGCTGCCTCTGAAGCGAGGCAAGACATACGTATCGCGCGTGGGTTTCGACAAGAACAGATCGACAGCCCTGGTACACGTCGACCACATAGCCGGACCAAGGGCCGGGGTAGCCTATTATGTGACGCTTCAGAAAAGGGACGGTGAATGGGTAATAACGAATTCACTGATGGAGGCCATATATTGACGATTTTAAAGATTTTTGAACCTTTGTTTTAAGCTCTGAAGCAAATCACCCGATTATATTAATGTTTAGTCAGTCCCTGCAGATTCCTTCACGGGTGCAGGAGACCTCGCATTATCGCTTCATGAGACCATGCGTCGTTCACTAAAAAGGGCATGGCACGGGACTTCAATGGAATGAGATCTCATACTACAAGCGCAAGAGCACAGGAGGAAGAGAGATGCACTTCAAGAACATGAGAATCGGCATGCGACTCGGGATTGGCTTCGGGATCATGATGGTTTTGCTCGCTGTACTTA
Source organism: Deltaproteobacteria bacterium UBA5205 (assembly GCA_002412715.1). GTDB lineage: Bacteria > Desulfobacterota > Syntrophorhabdia > Syntrophorhabdales > Syntrophorhabdaceae > Delta-02. The sequence goes on along the minus strand of DHVP01000042.1, from coordinate 24,405 downwards.
CGTTTATGGGTATTAGAAGCATGCGTTCCATAAACACCGGTATGGAAACCATCGTCAAAGAAAGCAACGTAAAGATCAAATGCGCCCGCGATGCGATGAAGGCGATTGACAAGACCGCCGAAGGAATACTCCTGACGGCTTCTATGAACGACGCGGCCATTCGTTCAGAGGCAAAGAAAGACATCGAAGAGGGGCGAAAGAGCTACAAAGAGAGCGTGGATCTCCTCGAAAAGATTGATACCTCCCAGAGGGGAAAACAACTCATAGAAAAGGTCAAGACCGAGATAAAGATAGCCGCCGAGGCTAACAACAAGACGCTTCAGCTGGCTGCAGCGAACAAGCTGCAGGAGGCTATGCAAGTGTATGTGAGCCAGGCGCGCCCGGTTTCGGATAAAGTGAAGGATACCTTTGTCGATCTCGCGAAATATCAGGAAGAACAGGCGATGGCCCGTTACGATGAGTCGATGAAAACCTATGCATCGACGAGGACAATGCTTCTCATCATAGGGCTCGTGGCCGTCTGCATGGGTATAGTGGTTGCTTTCCTCATGACCCGCAGTATTACCAAACCTCTTAGCGAGGCCGTGAATATTTCCGACCGGCTTGCAAAAGGAGATCTGACCATGAACGTGGATGCGACCTCGACTGACGAGACGGGACAACTCCTGCTGGCGATGAAGAACATGGTGGAAAATCTTAAGAAGGTTGTATTCGATGTCGGTGTCGCGGCACAGAATGTAACCACCGGAAGTCAGCAGATGAGCTCGAGCTCACAACAGATGTCCGAGGGCGCCACCGTCCAGGCGGCATCCGCCGAAGAGGTCTCCTCGTCCATGGAGGAGATGTCCTCCAACATCAAGCAGAACGCGGACAACGCCCAGCAGACGGAGAAGATAGCACTGAAGGCTGCAAGCGACGCAAAGGAAGGCGGCCAGGCGGTAACGGAGACGGTCGCCGCGATGAAGGACATAGCGACGAAGATCTCGATCATAGAGGAGATAGCCCGCCAGACGAACCTCCTTGCCTTGAACGCCGCCATAGAGGCCGCACGGGCAGGGGAGCACGGCAAGGGCTTCGCCGTTGTCGCCACAGAGGTCAGGAAGCTCGCCGAGAGGAGCCAGACGGCGGCGGCTGAGATCTCCAAGCTCTCCGCGTCATCCGTGGAAGTGGCGGAGAAGGCGGGCGAGATGCTGACAAGGATAGTCCCCGACATCCAGAAGACGGCGGAGCTCGTCCAGGAGATAAGCGCGGCCTCGAACGAACAGAACTCCGGCGCCGACCAGATCAACAAGGCAATCCAGCAGCTCGACCAGGTCATCCAGGAGAACGCCTCCGCGACGGAGGAGATCGCGTCTACCGCCGAGGAGCTCTCCTCCCAGGCGGAACAGCTTATGGATACCATCGGCTATTTCAAGATAGACAGGAAGAACGCCGGTGAAAGGGGCCCCGTGAGAGTCCCGCCAAAACATATTCAGGCCGTCCACTCTGGAAATAACGGTCATCAAAAGGCACGAGGCAGTAACGACGGATCAGCCCGGGGCATTGTCCTTGATCTGGCAGATGCTGCGAGCGGACTCGACGACGAATTTGAAAGATCGTAGATATATCGGGGAGGAATTGGCATGTCAGCGATAGAAGACAGCAGGCAGTACCTGACTTTTCAGCTGGGAGAAGAGGTGTTTGCGATTGATGTCGCAAATGTCCGGGAGATACTTGAGTTTACAACGGTTACCAGTGTACCGAAGATGCCGGAATATATGAGGGGTGTGATCAACCTGAGGGGAAGCGTAGTTCCCGTCGTGGATATGAGGCAGAAATTCGGCATGAGCCGAACGGAAAAAACGATCAATACCTGCATAGTCGTGGTCGAGGTTAGCTATGAAAACGAAGATATCATCATGGGCGCACTCGTGGATTCCGTTCAGGAAGTCTTTGAGCTGCAGGCCGGCAATATAGAGCCGGCGCCGAGGATCGGCACTCACGCGAGGACGGAATTCATAAAAGGCATGGGCAAAAGGGATGACCGTTTTATCATCATTCTCGACAGCTCCAAGGTCTTTTCGGCTGAAGACCTCGGAACGATAATCCAGGAATCCGACCTGGAGACCGCCAGGGTTTCCAACGGGTAGAGAACTGTTCCGGGTTCAAAAAGAACCACAGGGTCGGAAACTCCCCTCGCAAGGGGTTTCCGACCCGTCTCTATCCTTCCATAATATCCTGGATCTTTTGAAGGAGTTCGTGGGGCGACAGGGGTTTTGCGAGGAAATCGAAACCTGTTTCGCAGATGCCCTTGTCGGACAGAATGTCTCTCGTATATCCGCTCGTAAAGAGAACCTTGATATCGGGCTTGAGGGCCCTGACCTCATCGATTACCTCTATGCCGTTCTTCCGGGGCATGACGACGTCAACGATGACGAGATCGACACTATCCTTGTTTGAGATGAAGGCGTCTACAGCCTCCTCACCGTCAGCTGCTTCGATGACCCTGTATCCCGTTCTCATAAGGACGCTTTTTGCGAGGCGGCGAACCTCAGGATTATCCTCGGCAAGGAGGATCGTCCCGCTGCCCTTCCTGACCCTGGCGGGCTTTGGTCTTCGGCCCCTGGCTTTCTGGTCGACGACGGGCAGGTAAATGTGAAAAGTGGTCCCGACACCTTTTTCGGAATAGGCGGAAATGAAGCCGTTATGCTGCTTTACGATGCCGTAAACGATGGATAATCCGAGTCCCGTGCCTTTCCCGACTTCCTTGGTAGTAAAGAAAGGATCGAAGATCCTTGCACGGGTCTGCTGGTCCATGCCTATACCTGTGTCGGATACCGAAATCGTCGCATACAGGGAACCTTTACCGTGACGCGACGTGACAAAACTATTGTCGGGGCGAACCTGCCCGGCTTCAATGGAAAGCACTCCCCCTGATGGCATGGCGTCCCGGGCGTTTGTAGCCAGGTTGATAAGTACCTGCTGGATCTGGGTGATGTCCGCCATGACACCCAGACCGGGCGTGCCGAGCGATATCTTCAGATCGATATCTTCTGAAAGGAGCCTTTTCAAGAGGTTTTCAACCCCGGAAATAATGTCGTTGATATTGTGGTGCGTGAGGCTTATCGCCTGCTTCCTGCTGAAGGCCAGCAGGCTCTGGGTCAGACTGACCGCCTTTTCCGACGAAGCGAGGATCTCTTCAACGTACATCCGAAGCGGGTCCTCCTCCTGCATCTCCATTTCCAGAAGATTGCCGTAGCCGATGACGGCGGTGAGGATATTATTGAAATCATGGGCTACGCCGCCGGCGAGTTGGCCGATCGCCTCCATCTTCTGAGATTGAAGGAGTTGGGCCTGCAGGCGTTCCCTTTCTTCATCGGCCCGTTTTCGCTCACTGATGTCGTGGGCGAAGGCGAAGATGTATTCATTCCCGTTGTATTCCATGTAGTTCAGATTCAACTCCACGGTAAACTTGGTTCCATCCTTTCTCTTGTATTGTGATTCTATCGTCATGGAATGTTTTGTCTTGAGGCTGGATCGAAGCCGTCGATTCCACTCGTCATAAGGGAAATCTTCATCCCACGCCCTGACGTTCATGCCCAGGATCTCGTTTTCCGTGTAGCCCAGAGCGTCACAGGCGGCTTTGTTGACACGAATGGCATATCCCCCCATACTCAGCCAGAAAGTGGGCATGGCGGACTGGTGTACGGAGAACATCGTCATCTTCAGGAGTTCCTCGGTCTTGTTTCTCTCCGTGATATCAAAGGCGATGGAACAGACATATCCAATGCCGCCATACTCCATGTAGTTGCCTTTAATCTCAACGGGATATGAAGACCCGTCCTTGCGTCTCTGAAAAGACTCGAAGATGACGGTGCCCTTGCTTTTCAAATCCTTCCACTGGTTTTTCCACTTTGACGGGGTAAGGGTGGGATCGATGTCGGGGACCGATAGGCCAAGGATCTCTTCCCGTGTGTACCCTGTGGAGCGGCAGGCCTCATCATTTGCATACAATATCCGCGAATCCGCACCTACCCACAGGATAATGGCGGCAGCGCGGTCAACGGTGAACCGGGTGAGACGAAGTTGCTCGTCGACCTTTTTGCGCTCGGTGATGTCCCGCACGAATGTGCAGTTGTACTCCTGGTTGTCATATTCAAAATAGCTGCCGGATATTTCGACAGGATAGACCCTGCCGTCTTTTGCACGGTGACAGGATTCTATCAGCAGGGAGCCGCAGGCCTTCTTCTGCCTCCAGTGCCAGTCCCAACCCTCCGGTGTCAACTGGGGGTCGATATCGAAAACGGTCATGGAGAGGAGTTCCTCACGGGAATATCCGGTGATTCGACACGCGGCGTCGTTGACATAGATGATGCGGGCGTCCTTGTTCAACCAGAAGATGGAGTCCATGACCCGGTCGACTACCGCCTGGGTGAAATTGAGCCGCTCTTCCGTCTTCTTGCGCCCCGTGACATCGATGATGGTGCTGATACGGTATTGTTTTCCCGGAAAATCAAGCGGGTGTCCGGAGACTTCGACATCGATGATGGTGCCGTCCTTTTTCACATGGCGCGACGATGACATGCAGCGGCTTGATAACGAGTGCTCAATGAAGTCAACGAGCTTATCCACCTCTTCCGGCGGGTGGATATCCTTCAGCGTCATGGACAGGAATTCCTTGCGAGTGTAACCGTAGTGTTCGATGGCAGTGTCGTTGACGTCGACTATCTCAAGAGTCTCGATGTCGTAGACGAGCGAGGGGAACGGGTTATTGTTGAACATCTGGCGGTATCTGAGCTCGCCCGTCCGCAACGCTTCCCGCACCGCGACGGAAGGCCTGTTCCTGGGTAGCCGATGGGTGTTTGCGCGACGCTTTCCAAGTTTCGTCTTGTTTTTCACGGCATGTTCTTCTATCTTTTGGTGTATCCTATAATCTTATCACCAAAAAGGCGAACAATATCAGGTGCTTTTTGCGAATGACCTTTTCACGCGGGAGCGATCTCGAAGTGGAGCCTGTTGGACTCGACATCCGCCAGGACAACCCTGATCGTCACGGTGTCGCCGACGCGGTAGCTCTTGTGTGTCCTGCCCCCGATTATCCTGAAACGATCTTCCTCAAAATGGTAGTAGTCGTCAGCAAGGGCCGACAGGAGGACAAGACCTTCCACGAACACCTCGGAGAGCTCCACGAAGAAGCCGAAGGACGTGACATGAGAGATGACGCCTTCGAATATTTCTCCCACCCTGTCTTTCATGTAGAGGATACGAATTCTGTCTTCAAGTTCGCGTTCGGCCTCCATGACAAGGCGCTCCCGTTCGGAGAGGTGACTGGCCATCGCGGCCAGTTCCTCCTCATTGTAAGCGGGCGGCTTGCCGGCAAGCGTGTCCTTCAATATCCTGTGACAGACGAGGTCGGGATATCTCCGTATCGGGGATGTGAAATGAAGATAGCTCTCGGATGCCAGGCCGTAATGTCCGCGGTTGTGGCTGAAATAACGCGCCTGCTTCATGGAACGCAGCAGCACCCTGTTGACGATGAATTCGTAGTTGGTGCCGCAGACGGTGTTCAACACGTCCTGCAAGGCGCGGGAAGTGCCCGTTTTCTTGTATCCGATGCCGAGACCTTGAAGGAGCCGTTCAAAATCGCGGAGCTTCTCTCGTTCCGGCGGTTCGTGGATCCTGAAGAGTGCCGGAATACCCCTGGCCTCGAAAAAGCGCGCAACCGCCTCATTGGCCGCAATCATGAACTCCTCGATGATGCGATGTGAATAAAGGCGCTGTGCCCGGAGGATCTGGCGAATTCCGCCCTCTATGTCGAGAATGACCTCCGGTTCGGGAAGATCGAAATCAATACTGCCTCTTTTTTCACGGGTGCAGGTGATAAGCCCGGCCAGTTCGGCCATGTCGGTCAGGCCAGGGAGGATGGCCTCGAGTTTGCGCCGGGTTTTCGCGTCATTTTGGACCACAGCCTTTTCTACTGCCTCATAGGTGAGGCGCATGGTGCTTCGTATGATCGAGGGATGAAAGGAGGAATTCGCCACCCTTCCTTCTCTATCGAACTCAAGCCTCGCGGTGACCGTATATCTGTCCTCGAGGGGATTGAGGCTGCATATGCCGTTGGAGAGTGTCTTCGGCAGCATGGGAAGGACTCTGTCGGGAAAATAGACGCTTGTCCCGCGCTTGAAGGCCTCCTGGTCCAGCAGTGAACCGGCCCTTACATAATGGGATACGTCGGCGATCGCAACATGGAGGATGAACCCATGCGACGAACGTTCAATGGCGACGGCATCGTCGAAATCCCGTGCGTTCTTTCCGTCAATGGTGACGAACCTCAGCTTCCTCTGGTCCTTCCTGCCTGACGGCACCAGCGGGGCTACCCGATCCCGGGCCTCTTGTTCCATGGCTTTTGAAAACCGGCCGGAAAGCGAATGCTTGTATTCAATGAATTTACTGATGGAGGAAACGCTCGTAAGATCCCTGAGAACCTTGGTGATCCTGCATTCCGGTTCAACTTTCTCTCCCGGAAACGCTGTCACTTCCGCGACTACGAGTCGGCCGTCGCCGATATCTGGTTTTGACTTTACCACTTTGTATTGTATGTTATATCGCCAATCTTCTGGAATAACGTAAAGGATATTATCATACAATTTAGTAAAGCCTATGAGTTTGTTGGACTTACGTTGAGTTATCCTTATGATCTTGCCTTCCGGCTTGCCCCGGGCGTAATGGTCGAGCCTGACTGTTACTTTGTCCCCATGGACCGCGTTGTTAAAGTTGCGGGACGATACGAAGACGTCCTGTGCGCCTTCCGAGTCGGGTATTACGAAACCATTGCCGCTGCGGGTACAGGAGAGGGTTCCTGAAACCAGATCCATCTCTTTCGTTAACCCGAACCGTTTGCTTCGAAGCTCGATTACGCGGCCTTTCGCTATGAGAGCGCCGAGAAGCTTGAGCAGTTCTCTTCGATTCGGTTTGCCTCGTCTGAAAATGCTCTCGAGCTCATCGATGCCCACGGGCCGTCGTGCACTTGAAAGCACTTTCAAGACCTGGTCGTCGGTGATGGGGTGGATGTCCTTTTTTCGTTTCTTCATTTCTTCGACCCGTTCCTTTACCTTATACCACGTTTAGCCAGTGGTTCCAAGCTTTCACGGGATAGAGCAGTTGATATTTGTCCGGTAAGCCTTTATAATGGTGTTTTGGGAGGGATATGGATTATAGCTTGAAAATAGGCGGCGAGGCCGGGCAGGGGATACAGACGATAGGTGATGCCCTCGCGAAGGTATTGTCCCGGTTCGGATACCATGTCTTTACCAATCAGGATTATGAATCACGGATCCGCGGGGGGCACAATTTCTACCAGATACGCCTGTCTGACCGGCCTATTCGGGCACCACGCAGGCCGCTGGATATTCTCCTTGCCTTTGACCGGGAGTCGATCCCGGCTCACCAGGCCGAAGTTCGCGAAGAGGGGATTATAGTCTATGATTCCTCTTTGTTGAAAGAGAGCTTCGCCGGGCCCCAATTCCTCGATATTCCCCTCGTGAAACTTGCCACCGACACGGGCGCGAGCCGGATCGTAGCAAATACCGTCGCTACGGGTGCCATTCTGGGGATGCTCGGTCTTTCCCTCGATCCACTTTTCGATATTCTCACGGTATTGCTGAAAAGGAAGGACGACCAGACGCGGGAACAGAACAGGCTGGCCGCTGTCGCCGGCCATGAGTATGCCGTAAAGAACTGCGGTCGCTGTTCCTTCAGCCCCGCCTCCACGGGCGTTCCGAAGATGCTTGTGGGGGGCAGCGAGGCCGTTGGCTTCGGCGTACTGGCGGCAGGGTGCATGTTTTACTCTGCGTATCCGATGACGCCTTCCACGGGTATCATGACGTATTTGGGAGCCAGGGCGAAAGAATACGGCATCGTTGTCGAGCAGGCGGAAGACGAGATTGCGGCTATTAATATGGCCCTCGGTGCGTCTTTTGCCGGGGTCAGATCAATGACGGGGACATCGGGAGGCGGTTTCGCTCTTATGGTCGAAGGCCTCTCTCTGGCGGCGATGACGGAGACTCCCATCGTTATAGCCCTCGCCCAGAGGCCGGGACCTGCTACCGGGCTTCCGACGAAAACGGAACAGGGCGATCTTTTCTTTGCCCTTTATGCCGGGCACGGCGAATTTCCGCGTGTCATATTCGCGCCGGGCAACCCGGAACAGGCCATCCGGCTGACCGCAAAGGCCTTCGATATCTCCCAAAAGTACCAGGTCCCCGTTTTTGTCATGACCGATCAGTATCTCGCCGACACGCAGTGGACCCTGGATAGCGTTGCTTTGGATAACCTCCCGATGAAGGACTATCGAACCGATGCCGCAGAGCTTGACGCGCTCGATACATACGCGAGGCATGCCTTCACCGCCTCCGGCATATCGCCCTTCGGCATACCGGGGAAGACGAAGCACGTAGTCGTGACCGACAGCGACGAACATAATGAAGCGGGGCATATCATCGAGGACAAAGGCTTGCGCAGCAAGATGGTGGAGAAGCGGCTTTTCCTCAAGCTGGAGAATATCCGAAAAGAGATCGCACCCCCTGTGTTCCTGGGGTCAGCTGCGCCAGAAACAGTCATTATATCATGGGGTTCAACATATGGTGTCGTGAGAGAGGCCGTAGAGAGCATGGGGGATAAGAAGATCGCCATGCTCCATTTCAGTGAAATCTATCCTTTGCCGGGCCTTCAATCGTTCGACTACGTCGAGGTCCTCAAGAAGGCAGGACGGACAATTTGCGTAGAGAATAACGCCACAGGGCAGTTCGCCCGGCTTTTGAAGGCCGAGACGGGCTACGCGGTGACGGACAGGGTCCTGCGGTACGACGGCAGACCTTTCCTGGTGGAAGAACTCCTGGAGGAATTGCGTGGAAGGGCTTGAAAAATATCTGGGCGAAGTACCCGCATGGTGTCCGGGCTGCGGTAATTTTGCCATTCTTCGCGCCTTCAAGGAGGCACTTGACGCCGAGGGGATTGAACCTTACCGGTTCTGCATCGTCTCAGGCATAGGCCAGGCGGGCAAATTTCCCCACTACGTCCGCTGCAACACCTTTAACGGGCTCCACGGCAGGGCGCTTCCTGTAGCCACAGGGATCAAGCTTGCCAATCACGAGATGCTCGTTGTCGCTGTTGGCGGAGACGGAGACATGTACGGTGAGGGAGGAAACCATCTTCTCCACGCAATCAGGCGCAACATCGGCGTGAAGCTCTTCGTCCACGACAACCAGATCTACGGGCTCACGAAAGGTCAGGCGTCGCCAACGAGCATGGAGGGCATGGTGACCAAGAACCAGCCCCTTGGCGTCCTTTCGGGGCAGTTGAATCCCATGGCGATGGCGGTCGCCCTCGACTGCGGTTTCGTGGCGAGGGGATACGCGGGCGACCATGAACATCTGAAGGCACTCATACGTTCGGCCTTCAGTCATAAAGGTTTTTCCATCGTCGATATCCTCCAACCCTGTGTTTCCCTGAACAAGGTGAATACCTTCGAATGGTATGGGAAACGGGTCTATCACATAGGGGACGATCATGACCCCTCAGACAGGATAAAGGCATTTGCGAGGGCATTGGAATGGGGCGACAGGATACCCATCGGTGTCATATATCGGAATGACCGTCCCAGTTTCGAGAGCAGGCTTCCCATGCTCGCCGCGAGGCCCCTCGTGGACGGAGTTGGGAAGTGGCAGGAACTGAGAGAAAAATTGGCCGGATCTTTAAACGATTTCTGTTAAGTTGAAATCGTGTTCGTAAGAAAAAGGAGAATGGGATGAATCTAAAGGCTGTTCAGAAGATATGCTACGGCGTCTACGTCGTCAGTTCAAAGAAGAACGGGAAAATCAACGGGCAGATAGCCAACACGGCCTTCCAGATCACGTCCGACCCGCCCACGGTGGCGATCAGTATCAATAAAGAAAATCTGACGCATGATTATATACGATCAAGCAAGGTCTTCACCGTATCGATCCTCTCGAAGTACGCCCCCATGACCCTTATTGGCAAGTTCGGATTCAAGTCCGGCAGGGATACGGAGAAATTCGCAGACACCGGTCACAGGCAGGGCATGACGGGCGCTCCCATCGTGCTCGACAACACGGTAGGTTTTCTGGAATGCGAGGTCTTGAGCGAGACCGATGTGGGTACACACACGATATTTATCGGAAAGGTTGTCGAATGTGATGTTCTGAGCGAGGCCGAACCAATGACATATGCATATTATCACCAGGTGAAGGGTGGAAAATCACCCAAGACCGCCCCGACATATGTGAAAGACGAATCGGAACCGCCGAAACCTGCGGAATCAGGGAAATATGTATGCAATGTATGCGGTTACGTTTACGATCCCGCGGCAGGTGATCCCGAAAACGGAATCAAACCGGGCACGAAATTCGAGGACCTGCCGGATTCGTGGGTATGCCCGGTATGCAATGCGCCCAAGAGCGAATTTTCCAAGGAATAGCGGAGACTGAATATGACGGTCATAATACGGGAAACTAATTTTGACGCACTGGGAACGCCGAAAAAAGGCAAGGTCCGGGACATCTACGATCTCGGCGATCAATTACTCATCGTGGCCACGGACAGACTGTCGGCCTTCGATGTCGTCCTTCCCACCGGGATAGAGGACAAGGGAAAGGTCCTTACGAAACTCTCCCTGTTCTGGTTCAGACAGATGAAGGACGTTGTCCCCAACCATATTATCGAGACTGACGTCGATAGATACCCCGCGAACCTGAGAAAGTACGGCGACGCACTCAGGGACAGGAGCATGCTTGTAAAAAAAGCCAGGGTTCTGCCCGTGGAATGTGTCGTCAGGGGATACCTTGCAGGTTCAGGCTGGAACGAGTATAAGAAATCCGGGACAGTGTGCGGCATCAAGCTTCCCGAAAACCTGAAGGAGTCTTCGAAGCTTGAAGAACCAATCTTCACGCCGTCCACGAAGGCGGACGAGGGTCACGACCTCAACATCTCCTTTGAGGAGACGGTAAAGATCATCGGCGATGATTATGCAAGGAAACTGCGTGATACGACCATCGCCATCTACGAAAAAGCCCGCGATCTGGCCGAGAAGAGGGGCATCATTGTTGCCGACACCAAGTTCGAGTTCGGAATTATCGGTGGCGACGTGGTGCTCATCGATGAGGTCCTCACGCCCGATTCCTCCCGTTTCTGGTCCTTAAAGGACTATGCCCCCGGCAAGTCTCAGGACAGCTACGACAAGCAGATCGTCAGGGACTACCTGAACACCCTCGATTGGCCGAAGACCTACCCCGGCCCCGAACTCCCGCCGGAGGTAGCGAAGAAGACATCGGACAGGTACAAGGAGATCTACAAAATCCTGACCGGCGAAACCCTTTAAGACTTGCCCTCGCATTTATCCCGTAATAAACGACGTAATAAACGGGACCCGTTCGTTGCTGACGCTCCTCTCTCGAGTTCACGGAGAATCAAGAAGATCACGGGGTGAGAATTCTAGCGCAGCGGGCGTGAGATGGTCTTTTTCTTTTCCTCGGCCATGATCTCGGCCATCCTGTATGCTTCGATGAGACTTGTGGGATTTGCAGTGCCTTTGCCGGCTATATCGAAGCCCGTGCCGTGGCCGGGAGAGGTCCGGACAAAGGGGAGTCCCAAAGTAATGTTGACGGTCCTTTCGAAATCGATGGTCTTTACGGGTATGAGCCCCTGGTCGTGATACATGGCGATGTATGCGTCACAATCGATGTGATGAAAAACGGAATCGGCGGGGTAGGGGCCCGTTGCATCCATTCCCATGGACTGTGCCCGGGATATGGCCCTTATGATGCCGTCTTCTTCGTGCCCGATGACGCCCTTCTCGCCGGCGTGAGGATTAAGCCCGCAGATCTTGATGGAAGGGTTCCTGATGGAAAAACGTTCCTGAAGCGACCTCGTGGTGATACGGATGCAGCGGAAGACTTTTTCTTCGGTTATCTCAGCGGGTACGGTCGCCAGGGGGATGTGGATTGTAACCAGACTTACCCTGATCTTCGGATTTGCAAGCATCATCACGTAGCTGTCGACTCCTCCGGCATGGGCGAGGAGTTCCGTGTGACCGGGAAAAGGAATTCCCGCCATACTCAGCGAAGCTTTGCTTATGGGGCAGGTAACAAGCGCCATTGCTTCGCCGGTAAACACGAGCTTTAGCGCTTCCATGATGTATTTGTATGAGGCCTCACCGCACCGGCCATCCGACAGGCCGGGCTCGACGGTGTCAATGCGCCCGACATCGGAGAATTCCACGTCCCCTGATGATCCGCTCCCGGGATGTTTGAACGAAAAGCGCGGAAGAGACGGCAGGCGGGAACACAGCTGATCGAAGACCTTGATGTCGCCGACGACAACGGGTATGCTCTTCGCGGTAAGGATGGAAAGCGATTTCAGTATGATCTCGGCGCCTATACCGGCAGGGTCACCCATGGTTATTGCGATGCGGTTCATGAATGATTGCTTTCTTGAAAAAAACGCCCTAGATCTTTACCTCGATATAGGATGTCTTTTTGAGTTTATCCATGTAAGTCCGGTAACGCTTGTTTGACTCTTCCATGACCATGCGCTCGTTGATGGCATTCTTCACCGCCTCGTATGGCAGGACTTCGACCTTTTTGAGCTCGATGAGCTTCAATATGTGCAGGCCGTATGGCGTCGGGATGACCGGGGTGAACGAGCCCGGCGCGAGGTTGTTCAGAGAGTCCCTCAAAGTGGGAAGAAGGTCACTTCTCTTGACAAAACCGATATCTCCTCCCTGTTTGGCAGAGGGGTCATCGGATATGCCGCGGGCCACGTCACCGAAGGGCTTTCCCGCGGTCAAGTCCTTATATGCCTTTTCGGCACGCTCCTTGATGTCCTGGTGCTGGCCGGAGATGAATATCTGCTGGAGATGGAATTCCTGATCCCGAAAAACGTCCTGATGACTGTCGTAATAACTCTTCAGACTGTTTTCGGTTATGTTAATTTCGGTGGAGACAACGCGCATGAGGAGCCTGGTCCGGAGGATATTCAGCCTGATCCCCTCGGTAAACTGCGCATAGGTGACGTTGTCTTTTCTCAACTGTTCCCTGAGTTCCGCGTCGGTGATGAGGTTTTGCTTCTTGATGCCTTCGATGAAGTTGTTGACTTCCTGATCGGTTGCAGCAATCCCGAGTTTTTTGGCCTGTTGTTTGATGAGTATTCCTTCAACATACATTTCCAGCTTTTCCTTCATCTGCTGGTTCCTGAAATATTCATCAATGGATGTGAACTTTGTGCGTTTTTCGACCTTGATGTAGGCTTCGAAGTCCTTCAGAGTGATAATGTCGTCGTTGATGATGGCGATGACCCGGTCAATGACCTCGGCGTTGGCGGCAAAACCGGTCAACACGATAAAGGCTGTAACAATGATGAGTTTTGATAAATGTTTCATTTGCTCTGTGGTACCGTTTCCTTTTTAGGCGGGGTCGTGTCGGCCTTGGGTCCCGCCGGGGTATCTTTGGCCTCAGGCTTTGCCTCTTTGGCCTCGGGTTTTGCAGTTTTCGATTCAGGTTGGGGAGCGGCCGCCGCAGGTGTCTGGTCTTTTAGCAGTTCTTCGTTGATGGTGATCTTTGCGCTCTTTTTCAATTCCTCGATGTACTTGTCGAGTACGTCTTTCTGTTTCTCCTGGATAAGCTGTTGCTTTATGAAGTCTTTTACCTCTGCAAACGGGACATATTGAGGGGGTTTGATTCCCTCAAGCCTTATTATGTGGTAGCCGAACTGTGTCTTTACAATGCCGCTTGTCTGGCCCACCTTCGCGAGCTTGAATGCCGCTGCCTCGTACTCCGGCAGGAGCGTTCCTTTCGGATGAAAACCCACCTCGCCGCCCGTCACCTTGGCATTGGGGTCGATGGAATACTTTTTTGCGAGGTCGGAGAAATCCTCACCGGCCTGGAGTTTGTCTCTAACCTGTTTCGCCTCTTCTTCCGATTTCAGGAGAATGTGGCGCGTGTTGATCTCACGGTCTTTGCGGAATTTCTCCTTGTTGGCCTCGTAGTACTTCTGCAGGTCTTCGTCGGAAATGTTGGCCCCCGAGGTCAATTTCTTCTTAAGAAGCGATTCTATGATGAGCTGTTCCTTGATCTCGGCCAGCCTGTTCTCAAATTCCTTATCCTTCTCGATATTACTCTTCGCCGCTTCCGAAAGAAGGAGCTTTTTTATGATCAACCTGTCGAGATACGTCTTCTTGCCGCTCTCGGAAGCAACCATCATCTTCATGTTCATGGGTATCTTATCGAGTTCTTTGTTGAACTCGGTCATGGTGATCTTGTCGTTATTTATGGTGACCAGTACCTTACCATCCTCTTTTTTGTTGCACGCAAAGAGACATAATAACGCCAAACACAGGCAGATTACAGCATTCTTCATTCCCCACCTCTCCAACCCTTCTCGTTTTTTCAACATATATTACCTATCTGGCCGACCACTCCCGATTACCGGGGGTGACCCGATAAGGGCAATGGCGACAAATTAGTCCGTAACGAACTCTTATATCACAGTGCCACAATGTCCATCAATATATTTCTTATGAAATTCATAAGTTCCCCTTCATGAAGATCCGAACGGACCACGATACGGCCGTCGGGCAGAAGTTTAATATTTCTGTGGCTGTCGGTGGCGAGACCGAGGAGCCGTTTCATGTTAAGAGGGGTTCGCTCGGTGATGTGGAGAATCACCTGCCTGTTGCTTTGCTCGATCTTGCGCACTTTGAGGCCGGAGAGCAGAGATTTGAGGGAGATTACCGCAAGCAGGTTCACGAGGGGGGAGGGCAGGGAGCCATAGCGGTCCTTGAGTTCCGCCTCGATGTCCCTCAATTCGTCTTCCTGGCGTATACGGGAGAGGCGCTTGTACATGAGGAGCTTCTGGGTGGGGTCCTGGATGTAGGCGTCGGGGATGAATGCGTTTATGGGGATATTTATTTCCGTGCTGATCTCTTCCTCGGGAACGGTATCCCTGTTTCTGAGCTTGTTCATCGTTTCTTCGAGCATGTCGCAGTAAAGCTCGAAACCGATGAGATTGACATTGCCCGATTGCTCCTTGCCCACGAGGTTGCCGGCACCCCGGATCTCAAGGTCGTAGTTTGCGATCTGGAACCCCGAGCCCAGGTCGGTGAGCTCTTCCAGGATTTTAAGACGCAGGCGGGCATCCCTGGTCAGGTTTTCCTGATCGGGGACAAGGAGGTAGGCATAGGCCTGCCGGGTGCTTCTTCCGACCCTTCCTCTGAGCTGGTAGAGATCGGCCAGGCCCATTCGATTTGCGTTGTTGATAAATATCGTATTTACGTTCGTTATGTCGAGGCCTGATTCGATGATATTCGTGGATAGGAGGATGTCGTAGCGTCTTTCTATGAAGTCCACCATGATCTTTTCCAGCTTGCTTCCGCTCATCTGCCCGTGAGCGACGGCAATGCGCGCCTCGGGCACGATACTCCTCAGATGGTCGTAAACGACGCCTATGTTATGAACGAAGTTGTGGACGAAGAAGACCTGGCCCGATCGTTCGATCTCGTTTCTTATCCCCTTTGATATAACGGCATCGTTGAATTTCACCACCGTGGTCCTGACGGCGTGGCGGTCCAACGGTGGCGTGTCGA
The DNA here is from genome assembly GCA_002412715.1 of Deltaproteobacteria bacterium UBA5205. Taxonomy (GTDB): domain Bacteria; phylum Desulfobacterota; class Syntrophorhabdia; order Syntrophorhabdales; family Syntrophorhabdaceae; genus Delta-02. Next base: position 8,771 of record DHVP01000042.1, on the reverse strand, counting down.
TGACGCTTAAGTCCCTGATGCCCGAGGTGGCCATGTAAAGGGTCCTCGGGATGGGGGTGGCGCTCAGCGTCAGGACGTCGACGGTTTTTCTGAGTGTCTTCAGCCGTTCCTTGTGCTTGACCCCGAAACGGTGCTCTTCGTCAATGATGACAAGTCCCAGATCACGGAAAGAGACGTCCTTTTGAAGAAGCCTGTGGGTCCCGATGATGATGTCTACCTGTCCCTTGCCGAGTTGTCCGACGGTCTCGGATTGCTGCTGTTTTGTCCTGAAACGGGACAGCGTGCCCATGACGATGGGATAATCGGAGAAGCGGTCACTGAAGGTCTTGTAGTGCTGCTGGGCAAGGACGGTGGTCGGCACCAGCACTGCCACCTGTTTCCCGTCGAGGACAGCCTTGAATGCGGCCCTCAACGCCACCTCGGTCTTGCCGAAGCCTACGTCTCCGCAGACCAGCCTGTCCATCGGCTTCGTACTCTTCAGGTCTCCCAGGACGTCGTTTATCGCAGTGACCTGACCCTCCGTCTCTTCATATTCGAAACGGGACTCCATTTCCCTGAAGAGCTCGTCTTCGGGCGGATAGCTGTGGCCTTCGGACATCTGCCGCGCGGCATAGATCTCCAGGAGTTCGCCGGCAATGTCCTCTATCTGTTTGCGCACCCTTTTCTTGGTATTTGTCCACAGTTTCGAGCCCAGGCGGTCGATCTTGGGCTTGAATTTTTCGCCGCCGATGAATTTCTGGACGAGATGCAGGTCATCGACGGGAACGTAGAGTTTGTCTCCGCCCAGGTATTCGATGAGGAGAAAGTCCTTTGTGAACTTGTTGACGGTAAGGGGAACGATTCCCCTGTAGACACCGATGCCGTGATCGACGTGGACGACCCGTTCGCCTGTGTTAAGGTCCTTGAAGGATGCAAGGAATTCGTCCCGGCTGTCCCACTTCTTCTTTACGACCCTTTTCTTCGGGCCCACTATGTCATCTTCGGTGAGGACAATGACATCATCGGTCCTGAACCCCCTTCGTATGGGACCCTGGATGATGCCCCATTCCTTGTGTTTTTTCCGGTAGGAGATACGCGGCAGGATGGGCAGCACCAACCCGTAATTCTCGAAAATATCCTGGAGTCTCTTTGCCTGGTGCGGTGTATTGGCAAAAAGGTACACGTAGGGATAATGTGACCATTCCTTCTGCAGTTTCTCCCGGAGGATGTGAAAGATCTGCGTTCTGTGCTGGAGGAAGAGCTGTCTCAGGTCGTCATTGGAAACCGCCTTGATGGTCTTTTGATCCTCGGAAGACCCCACGACACCGGAGAGGTCTATCTGGGGCGCTCCGCCGAGAAGACGGGCCCAGCCCGCTTTAATAGAGGGGTCTGCCGCAGCGAGCGTGTGGTCGATGCACCAGGCGCCCGGATGAACGAGGGTAACGGAATCATCGAGATAATCCACGATGGTGGCAGAGTTGCCGTTATCCTTGTTTACGATCGAAGTTATGTCACAGTGAGTCAGCTCTTTTTCCGATCTCTGCGAGAGGGGGTTGAAATGCCTCACAGAGAGTATCTGGTCACCGATGAACTCACATCTGACGGGTTTTTCCGAGGCGGGGGGAAAAAAGTCAACGATGCTGCCCCGTTTTGCATACTGCCCTCCCTCACGCACCAGGGGTACCAGCTCGTAGCCTTTCCTGTCGAGGTTGTCGTGGATGTCCTCCGGGAAAACCATATCGCCCACGCGTATGGTCATAACGTCTTCGGAGATGCTTTCCGGGGCGGGAAGGGGATGCGTCAGGGATGACACGGGGAAGAGCCCGATAAACAGGCTGGCCGTTGCAAGACGGTACAAAAAGCCGCTGCGCCTTAGATTGTCTTCTTCTTCAAAGAAGCGGGCCTCAAAAGGAGGGAAAAGCGCCACTTCCCTGTCTCCGTAATATGAGATCTCCTCGCGCAGGAGATCGGCGGAATCCTCGTCTTCATACAGGACCAGTGTCTTTTTCCTGGTGTGGGCGACAAGGAACGATACAAAGGAGCCTGCCCTGCCGGTAATATACAGACATCCGTCATAGGCATGATCAAATCTTTTATTGATGGGTTCATTCACGGAAGGGTACACCGGATAACGTTTATTTTAAGGATCGGGGAGAATTTCTATGTTCCTGTCGTATTCCCGCAGGACCATTCCGGGGAAACCCTTTACGGAGGTCATCTTCTCCGGGGGGAGTTCCTCGGTCTTCCCGGGTCCCATGTTGTAGGCCCGAAGGGCCGCAGTGACGTCGTGGAAGCGATATACAAGTTCGGAAAGGAAACGGATGCCGATCCTGATATTATTCCCCGGATCGTCGATGGTCCTGTTTCCATCCCATTCAATCCCCATATCCCGGGCCATGAACCTGGCGAGCGAAGGCTTGACCTGAAGCAGACCCCTTGCCCCCATGGCTGAGACCGCGTCACGCTGGAAATTCGATTCAACCTTCATCAACGCCAGAATAAGCCTGTAATCGATGCCATGCTGCTTTGATGCCTCGTAAAGCGCATGGGAAATCGCCCGAACATCTTTCTTGTCCAGATCTTCGTTTCCATTTATGACATGAAGGGCAATCTGATCTCTGATGTGCTGCTGCTTTTGGAGCCCGGAATACAGCGCCATTACAGGTATTGTAAAACAGAGGATCACCATGATCAGAAACGCAATGAATCGTGCCCGGTACCAGGTTATCATGCCTAATTCATACAATAGTTGATCCGTGATGTCAACCTGTGGTTTCGCTATGTTAACTTTGAAATCATCTTTCACATCAATGGCATAAGATGTTTTCTCGCTGCCCGGAAGATGTCTGATAGGTAAAGCCGGCGGGGTGATGCGGCGGGTCTTTGAGGGGACGATAGCCCTCTCGGATCCGATATTTTGCCCGGGGCATAACAAGGATCATAAAATATGTTTACTGCAAAAACTTACTACTTTATACTGTTCACACAGCATTACCATCACAATCAAGTTGGGAGTCACCTTGCAGGCCGGCTGGTCTGGAGTCTGTGGGAGAGGAGCGGTCAAGTATGTTCGTGGAAGGCGAGACTTTTCAAATTCTTGCGGAGAATATACCGGTGGGCCTGGCCCTTATCAATACCCGGGGGGAATATCGGTATCTCAATCCGAAATTCAGGGAGATGTTCGGCTACGACCTTTCGGACATACCTGACGGAAGAGCGTGGTTCGAGAAGGCATACCCCGATGAAGATTACCGCAAGATTGTAATCGATACATGGATCAAGGATTTCGAACTCTACAGACCAGGTGAGAAGAAACCCTGGGTATTCCGTGTCGCCTGCAAGGACTCAACTGTCAAGACCATACACTTTATGCCCGTCCAGCTCGCCTCCGGGGAAATTCTTATTGCCTATGAGGACATTACCCAGCTGACTCGTGCAAGGCAGGCACTTGAAGAGAACGAAACGAAGTTGAGGCTGCTCTATGAAAAGTCCGTCGATCCCATCTTCATATTCGACGGCGACAGCTATGTCGACTGCAATGAGGCGGCTCTTCTCATCATGGGCTGCAAGACCAGGGAAGAACTGCTGAAGTATCATCCCCTGGAGATATCTCCGGAGTATCAACCCGACGGCGAACTTTCGCGGAAGAAGGGCGCGAGGATCATAGATGAGGCAAAAAAATATGGGGGCAGCCGTTTTGAATGGCTTCACCGGAGCCTGGAAGGCAGGGAATTCTGGGTAGACATTTCCATTACGACGATCCCGTTCGGGGATAAAGCGCCCCTCATGTATGTCGTCTGGCGGGACGTAACGGAACGAAAAAAGACAGAGAAGGAGCTTAAGAACAGCGAGGAACGCTACAGGAACATGTTCGACAACATCCCGTTCCCCACGTTCGTATACGATTTCGACACCCTGAGAATCGTCGACGTCAATACGTTCGCCGTCCGGAGTTACGGGTATTCACGGGAGGAATTGTTGGGGATGACCTTGAAGGACTTGAAACCCGACGAGGACGTCCCGTCTTTGCTTGCCCATCTGTCAAAACCCGATCCCTCGCAGGAGAGGGTGCCGTGGAGGCACAAGAAGAAGGACGGTACTATCGTCGACGTGGAGATTACAGGCCACGCCCTGCAGTTTCCCGGAAGAAATTACCGAATCTTTCTCGCTAACGACGTCACGGAAATCAAGAAGGCCGGGGCGGCATTGAAGTTCACCCAGTTTGCTGTCGATCGCGCGGCGGTGGGTGTCCTGTGGGTCTCGGAAAGCGGGGAGATCATTTATGGAAATGATGAGATTTGCCGCCTCCTGGGCTACAACAGGGACGAATTAAGGCAGAAGAAATTGTTCGATTTGGATGCGAATAGCCCTGACGAGATGTGGATCCACAACAGCATATGCACAAACAGCCGTGCCGCCGAAAGCGTGGAAGATGTCTTCAGGACAAGCAAGGGCAAGCTGTTTCCCGTGGAGATCGCCGGTAATTACATGGAATATGAGGGCGACGGGTATATCTGCGCGATCATCCAGGACATTACGCGGCGGAAGATAACCGAGGAGGCGCTGAAAAAGAGAGAGGTGGAGCTAAAAATAGAATCGAACCGTCTTGGAGAAGCCAACACCGCACTGAAAGTCCTTTTGAAACATCGCGACGACGATAAGAAGGAGCTTGAGGAAAAGCTGATCGCAAACATCAAGGAGCTGGTTTTGCCCTACGTTGACAAGATGAAAAGGGGCAGGCTCGATCCGGGACAGACCTCCTACATCGATATTGTGGAAACGAATCTGAAGGACATTCTTTCTCCTTTCCTGAAGAAGATGTCCATGAAGTATTCGAATTTCACGCCCACGGAGATACAGGTTGCCAATCTGATAAAGGCGGGCAAGACATCCAAGGAGATCGCGGAGATTATGAAGGTGTCTACGGGGACCGTCGATACCCATCGGAACAACATACGAAGCAAACTGAATCTCAACGGAAAGAAGATGAATCTTAGAGCATATTTGATATCAATGGGATAGAGGCAATAGTATATAGACAGCATCTATATTCCGTATCTATAAATTACATATCGTTCTTTCCAAAGACTCTGTTATAATTACACGATCAGATGACTGACACTCTGCAAAAAGTAATCACATGCGCGACTTCCCATAGCGAAGCCCCTTTAAAGCTTGCGCATCACACTACTGCCGTTTACTCATCAAGGTTAGCTTCCAAGAACACGAAAGAGACAAAAGTCATCCCCCCCGACTGTTTCTTTTAAGCATCAGGGGCTTCGCTATCTCTATTTATTTAATTTCAACGAGGTTGTATTTATCATATTAAGGTATTCGTGCGCAGTGATGATAAATAGATTGTGGCAACGCTGAGACCACACACGTTTAATTTTGCGTCAGGGTCTTTCATTGAACGACATCTTTGATATACACAACGAGGACCTGTCCGTGATTCATCAAACTACAGAAAGTATCGGACTAAACGGAAAAGACAAATTCCGTCTTCTCTTCGAAAGATCTCTCGAACCGATCATTATCCTTAGCGGCAACACCATCATCGACTGTAATGGCGCGGCTTTGAAGGTCATGGGCGCTGGCGCCAAGACCGATCTGATTGGTCTGTCCATCGATGACATATCACCCCCCCTTCAGCCTGACGGGAGAAAGTCGACGGAGAAGACGCGCGCCTTGTCGGAAGAGGTGTTGCGTGACGGCTGCGGCGCCTTCGAGTGGGTCCATCGGGACCTGGCCGGCAAGGAATTCTGGGTCGAGGTATTTCTGACGGCCATCTCCGAGCGTGCGCCGATGGTTACCTTCGGGACATGGAGGGATATCACCGAACGAAAGCGAGCCGAGAAGGAACTGCGGGAATCTTATGAGCGCCTTCGCATGCTCTCTGCCCATATCCAGGAGGTGCGCGAGCACGAACGGAAGAGCATCGCCAGGGAACTGCACGACGTCCTGGGTCAGATGCTTACCACCATGAATATGGACCTGGCCTGGATGAAGAAAAAGATACCGGAAAAAGAGAAGGCTGTCCTTGGCAAGATCACGGCGGTTATTTCCCTGGTGAAACAGGCGGTCAAAACGGTTCAGAAGGTATCGTCAGAGCTGCGCCCCGTCATTCTCGAGGATTTCGGGCTCATACCGGCCATTGAACACGCGGCCCAGTCCTTCCAAAGCCAGACGGGGATTGCCACAGAGGTAAAATTGGACCCTGCGGTGGATCTTGACAGGAAGCGTAGCATAGCGCTGTATCGTATTTTCCAGGAAGTAACCACCAACGTGATACGCCATGCCGGGGCGACGAAGCTCGAAGTGTCGCTTGAGCGGCACCAGGACGTCATCGCCATGGAAATGAGGGACAACGGACGAGGCGTATCGGATAAGGAAATAGCGGACAAGAGGTCTTTCGGCATCCTTGGGATGCGCGAGAGGGCATTGTTCATAGGAGGCCGGTTTCTCATCAACGGGGTCCCCGGTAAGGGGACCGGTGTAAGGGTTGAAATCCCCTATCAGACCAACGGGGGGCGGCCATGATCAGGATATTGATTGCCGATGACCATTTTATTGTCCGGGAGGGGCTAAAACAAATTGTCTCGGATGTTCCCGATATGGTCGTAGTTGATGAAGCCAGCGATGGACAGGAAGCCCTGAAGAAGGCCCTTGCGGGGTCCTTCGATATCATCATTTTGGATATTTCGATGCCCCTTAAGGGCGGTCTCGATGTCCTCCAGGAGCTTAAGCAGCAAAAACCCGATGCGAATGTCCTGGTCCTGAGCGTCCATCCCGAGGAACATTATGCCATGAGGGTGCTCAAGGCAGGTGCGTCAGGCTACCTGACTAAGGAAAGCGCACCCGACGAACTTGTCATGGCGATACGCAGGATATCCCAGGGAAGAAAATACATCACCAATTCTCTTGCAGAAAAACTGGCCGGTGTCATTGAAAGACCGACCGACGTTCCACTCCACAGCACCCTGTCGGAGAGGGAGTTCAGGGTCATGGTGATGATCGCCTCGGGGCATTCCATCAAGCAGATATCGGAAGAACTTTTTCTCAGTATCAAGACCGTCAGCACCTATCGGACGAGAATCCTCAGGAAGATGAATTTCAAGAACAATTCGGAGTTGATCAGATACAGCATAGAAAATGGACTGGGAAACTAATCAGGGACCAGGGATGAGCCCTCCCATTACCCATTACCCGTCTCACTCAATATACATTTCCGCGGCGGGAGTTATCTTTGTTTTATGGAGCTTTGCTGCGAGATCTTCGGGGCCCAGGGCGACCAGGGGGCTGATCTCCACCAGCGAATCCTCGGGCACTTCGGCGCCTGCCTTTTGAAGCCAGCTTCGGTGCAAATCGACAAGAGCACGCCGTGCGGTCTCGGGCGAATCGGCGCCTTCCTTATTTTTGACGGGCGCGAATTCCTCCTGGCGGGCGACCTCCATGCAGCAGGCCTTCTTCGCGAGGGGTATGGCGTCAAAGACGAAGGTTTCGAATTTCCAAACGTCGATACTCGCCGGTTCCCAGTCGGAGGAAACCACATAGGCTGACTTCTTCGCGCAATGATGGGGCAAAGCGAATCCGTCCCTGTTGAGGTCTTTGATGAAGGAAAGAGAAAAAAGATGGATGGCGGTATTTCCCGCCCAATAGAGTATCCCTCCCTTTTCATCGAGAGCCGACATATAGCTCTCATCGAGGTCACTATACTCGATGACGGCGTCCTTCCCGTTGACTTCGAGGTAGACCCCGACCTTTTCTTCCACGCTCCTGCGCCTGACGACCTTGGTGGATACCTCTGAATCGGCGAGGTGGTGGTATCCCAGAAAAACGGGATCGGCGATCCTTACAAGGGGATTGTCCACCTGACAATAGAACAGTTCCTCGTAGCCCGCACCGGTCAGTTGCGCGAGGAGGCCCGAATCGGATAATGCCTTCAGTGAGCCTCCGTGGCCGTTTGGACTCGTATAGAGGTGGACCTCGTCCCGCAGGATCAGTTTGCCCTGAGGAGAGACGGCGGGGAGGACTCCCTGGGAAAAGAAATGGACCGCTTGAGGCGGAAGACCGAAGCAGACGTTTTTCCGGAAGAACTGCACCGTGTCGTCATGATTATCGTCGCTCGTCATAATGAGGAGCGGTATTGTTGCGGAAAAACGGTCCGAAAGGGCCTTTACCTGTTCGGCGAAAAGCTGAAAGAGTGTCTTGCCCTTAACCGGTGAGAGAGGGAATGTGCCCTTTGGTCCCTCGAAACCCAGCCGTGATCCCTGGCCGCCGGCAACGATGAGAACGGCAACTTTTTGCTGCTGAATCAGGGATTCTCCGATTGTCCTTGCGCGGGCGGCATCGCCCCTGGCCCCTGCGTCTTCTGGAAGGGGAACGACGCGGGGTGGTCTGATGACAGAAGGAGTGCGCGCGGAAACGGCGGGTTTGCAGAAATCCCTGTGGAGCTTGAAGACCAGGGAAAAGTCCAGCCCGGAGTTTGCTTCCAGAAAGACCGTCTTCTGGTGGGATGACAGGGATTGATAGTGTTCCATAATGTGAGGCTGGTCGAAGCGGTCAAGGGTCCTAAAGAATTCCGGTTCCGTCATTATTTCCTTCCATACGATCGGGATTTGTCGTTGAAGCGCACCGTCATCTCAAATCTTACAGGATTTCAGTATCGGCTGACAAATAATTTCAGAATGTAGGACAATTCCTACATTTTTTTGCGCGAACTCCTACAACAAAATGAGCCGAATCGAGTATATCTCAGGGCGGAATTCGCCGACAAAGAGAGTATGTCAGAA
>DHVP01000028.1 GCA_002412715.1 Deltaproteobacteria bacterium UBA5205 | reverse complement strand
CGAGTTGATCCAACTCCTCAAGCAGCTCCTCCTGAAACAAGAACCCTCCCTTGCCTGACGGCAGGGGAGGGTTCCTCATTCATGGCGGGCAGCGGCGGGCGGTAAAACGTGGATCGTTCGACCTGAAACCGTTATAATAGGTCCAATAGGTCGTATAGGTCTTATAAGACCTATTAAAAGAACGATGGTGTGAAGGGGATTCGAAATGAGCCTTGATGGGAAGATCGCCATAGTTACGGGAGGCAGCCGGGGAGTCGGGAAGGCAATGGCGATGGGCCTGGCAAAGAGCGGGGCGGTCGTGGTCGTTGCGGCGAGGACTGAAATTGAGACGCCTCATCTGCGCGGTACAATAGGGATGACGGTCGAGGAGATCCGGCAGGCGGGGGGAGAAGCACTCCCCGTTGTCTGCGACGTGACGGATGAAACCGGGGTGGGCAGGATGGTCTCGACGGTCATGGACCGGTTCGGCCGGGTGGATATTCTTGTAAACAATTCGGGGATTGCGTTCCCGGCACGCACCTGGGAGATGCCTTTGAAAAGGTGGGAACTGGTCCTGAGGGTGAATCTGACAGGCGCTTTTTTGTGCGCCCGGGCGGTGCTTCCGGGAATGATGGAGCGCAAGGCGGGGAGCATCATCAACATATCCTCGATTCAGGCGACGCAAAAGGGCTCTGTGGATACGGGTCTGGCGTACGGTGTTTCAAAGGCGGCCCTCGAACGTTTCACGGTCGGGTTGGCCGCGGAGGTGGCGCCTTTCGGCATAGCCGTCAACTGTCTCAAACCGCGCGGCGCGGTAGATACCGAAGGTATGAGATATCTCCACGCATCGGCGGATAAGACACGCTGGGACCCTCCGGACATGATGATAAAAGCCTGTGTATTCCTGGCGGCCCAGGGTGCAGGCGGGATAACGGGCCTTGTGGCTACGGACGAAGAGATAACGGAAAGGCTGAAGGGCAGGGACTAGGGATCAGGGATCAGGGAGACTATTCTCCAGTGAATGGTATTGCCATGGGTCCTATAAGACCTATTTTATTTTTACCGGCTCCATGGCTTTCAGTGGACGTGTTGACAGGATTTTTGAGAACCGTTAAATTTGGGACATATGAAAAGAGCCTTTGCACAACGGCTTAGATTGGTGAGGGACAGCTTCGGCATATCCCAGCTTCGGCTCGCAAATGCGCTGGGTGCGCAACAATCCTACGTGGCCAAGTGGGAGGCGGAGGCGTACGATCCTTCCGAAGAGGTCAAGAAGAGGATCGCACAATTCTTTCAGGTCTCGCCCGGGTGGCTGGTGGACGGGACGGGACCGATCTTTAGCGGTATTGTATTCATTCCGATGTTTATCCATATGCTGCGCAGCGGGTTCAACGCGGACAAGTGGATGAAGACGGTCATTCTTGTAGTCCAGGACGGGGCGGTTATGGAACGCGTGGCTGTGAACGCCGATAATGAGGGAGAGGCAGTCCTTCTCTTCGCGAGAGGCAAAGACCTTCGCCTGTTCATGCACTATGGTCTTCCCTCGCACGGCGGCCGGATCTCTTCCGGCGGGATAAAGATCACAGAGCTTATTGAAAGGATCGGGGGTCGCGACGACCCGGGCGGCGGGCAAAGAATCTGCCGGCTTCCGGAAAACACGTTCCGCCTCATCTCTCCCCTCTCAACCCTGGAAGGAATCGAAAAATTGTTGTCTGTGGTGATACCCCGGGAGTTGAATGAAGACTGTGTTCAGAAACGCTCCGGGGCGGGAACACGGCTTGACGAGCTCGTCGGAATATTAAGACGGGAAGCCCGGCGTGAACTTGACAACATCGACTTCGATAATTCCGCGTGCAAGTTCCTGCTCTCGATAGAAGACGAAGACACGTTGAAGGGGGTCCTTTTCCTGGTCCCGGCGCTTATGGAAAGCTTGGGGCTCACGAGGCAGGACGTGGCCAACCTGTCGATAGCGGGTTTGAGGAAAAGCGTTTTGGAGTTCTGCAAGGGTTCATGCATCTGGTAAGGGCTCATTCTCCGGTCCTGAACGCGGATCCCCCCTACTTCGTCGATAATCCTTGTTATTAATGGACATTTTGCGTTAAGATAATCAGGTTTGTTGTTATGAACGATCTCTATCTCTCCATACTTGACTCTATAATGTATGGAGTCCTTGCGCTTGATCAAAACGGCCGTGTACTGGCACTCAATCAGAAGACCCTTGAATTGCTGGGGTATGACTCCGCGAGCGATATTCCCGATGATCTGCTCGAAAGGTTTGTGATCCTCAAGCCCGCCGGATCTTCGGAAGAGGATCAACTCGAGATCATACCTCTGTCGAAGGGCAGGAAGGTGCTCGTGCAGACCTTCCCTTTCAACAACAGCAGCGAAGGAAATACCAACAAGGTGTTCATGCTCTTCGCTTTCGACAAGTTCCCAAGACTTTTTAAGAAATCACCCTACGATTTCGAGGCCATACTCGAGAACACGTACGATGGGTTGTACATAACCGACGGCCAATCGAACACGATAATGGTGAACAAGGCCTACGAGCGCATTGCCGGCATACGCCGCGAAGAGGTATTGGGCAAGAACACGAAAGATTCCGTACGAAACGGCATCATCGACCGCTCGGTAAGCCTTGAGGTCATCGAAAAGAAGGTACCTGTGACCATCGTGCAGGAATCGAAGGGCGGCAAGAAATTTCTCGTGACCGGCAACCCGGTGCTGGACCCGGCAACAAAAGAGGTCATTCTTGTTGTCAATAACGTCCGTGATATAACCGAGCTTGTCGAATTAAGAAATGAACTTCACGAACGTACGCTGGAGGCCAACAGGTATCTTGCCGAACTTGACAAACTGAAGGCCTTCCATGAACATCGTTCCAAGTTTCTCACCTTCAACAAGAAGATGCTCGATATACTGGATATGGTGTCAAAAGTAGCGCACTTCGACTCCAATGTGCTCATAACCGGAGAATCGGGGGTCGGCAAGGGTCTGATAGCGCGGCTCATCCACGAGGGGTCCGGCAGAAGAGACGGACCTTTTGTGAAAATTAACTGCGCGGGTATCCCTGAAGACCTCTTCGAGAGCGAACTTTTCGGTTATGACCCGGGGGCCTTTTCCGGGGCCAGCGTCAAGGGAAAGAAAGGGCTTCTTGAGGTTGCAGATAAGGGAACCGTCTTTCTCGACGAGATCGGGGACATGAGCCTGAGACTGCAGGCAAAACTCCTGACCGTAATAGAGGACAAGGAGGTTGCCCGGCTCGGATCGACCAAGAGGGTGCGCCTGCAGGTTCGGATAATGGCGGCAACCAATCAGGATATGGCGGATCTTATCGAAAAGAAAAAGTTCAGGCACGACCTTTTCTTCCGCCTCAGCACGATCTCTCTTGTGATACCGCCTCTCAAGGAACGGCCGGAAGACATTATCCCTCTCATTCAACATTTTCTCGGAAGATTGAATACCCGCTACCAATCGAACAAGTCCTTCGAGCCGAAGGTGTTCCAGACACTGTCCTACTATTCCTTTCCGGGCAACGTCCGGGAGCTTTCAAATATTATCGAACAGGCATATATGGTCAGCAAGGGGGACACAATATCCGTTGAAGACCTTCCATTGACCATTTGCGGCAAGGAAGCAACGGAGAATTCTCTCAACGGGACCCTGGAAAAGGTTGAGTATGAGATGCTCAAAGCCGCGATGGAGCGGTTTGGCAGCACCTATAAAGCAGCAAAGAGTTTAAATATGAACCAAAGCACGTTCGTGCGTAAGATGCAAAAGCTTACCAAAAAGAATTATGATGCAACTTAGTATCATATGATTCCATCCTGCAGTAGACTCCGCCGTAAACGTAAAGTGCTCAAGACGCTAAAGAGGGGAAGATCCGGCGTTCTCGCCCACGTGCTCTCCTTGCCGTTTCTCTGGCATAGTGATTGCAATCTCAATCGCCATGTCCAAGGATTCGCGAAAGACATGATGCGAAAACCCGGCGGATATCACATAGACAGGACGGAAAGTGTAAGGATGAAGGACTCAACTAAACTCCCAAGGAGGGGATAATGAAAAGACTTTTGGTGTTATTGGTTGGTATCGCCGTCTTATTCGCGTTTACCGTGATCCCGGTGTCTTATGCTGAAGAGCCGATCAAGATCGGTATCCTCGGTGTCTTTACGGGTCCCGCGTCGGACATCGGTGAACCGATGCTGCAAGGAGCCAAGCTTGCCATTGAGGAGATCAATGCGAAGGGCGGTGTCCAGTGCGGGTCGGTAAAGAGGAAACTCGAGCCGGTCATCGTTGATGACGAGAACAGCCCGTCAAAATCCGTCAGTGGCATCCAGAGGCTCATCAACAAGGACAAGGTTACGGTCGTTCTTGGGCCCGCCGGTTCCGGCTGCGCACTTGCCACCCGCCAGGTTGCCAACACGGCGAAAACCGTCATGGTCACACCGGCCATCAACGACGCGATCTTCAGCAACGACATGCCGTTCATCTTCGGCTCCGCATGTAAATGGAGCGATCAGGTGCAGGGTATCGTAGATCTCGTCGCCGGGAAATACAAAAAGTTCGCCCTGCTTCACGACACATCGGGTCTCGGCGAGGGTGGAGCCACGGAGTTCAAGAAGGCCTTTGCAAAGAGAGGGATTAAGGTGGTCATCGAAGAGAAGTTCGAGGTCAACACCCTGAATCTCATGCCTCAGATCACCAGGATCAAAAATGCCGGCGCGGACTTCATCTGCGCGAGCGTTGTCGGCGCCGACGCCATCACGATCGGAAAGCTGATGAAACAGGTCAACTATGATGTGCCTGTTGCAGGAAACAATGGCCTTGGTATGCGCATCACCCTGAAAGCAGCCGACAAACTGGAAGGCTGGATCTTTGCAGACACAGTCGATGGCAACAAACCGCAGTTCAAGGAGTTCATCAAGAGGTACAGGGCCCGTTACAATGTCATCCCCACCTACCACCCGGCAAGCCAGGCATATGATGCCATCTACGGGCTGGCCAAGGCACTGGAGAAGAGCAAGGGGCAGGGCGGGCAGGCATTGGCTGACGCAATGCGTGCGGGCATCACGGTCAACGGCGCCACCTGCAAGGTGGGCACCTCATTCGCATGGAGCAGCACCCGGAAAAACGCTATTGATGCTTCCCAGCTTGCTCTCTGGAAGATCCACAACAACGACTACGAAATGCTGAAATAACTATCTGACACAGACCCGGGGCGGGCGAGCAATTCATCCCGTCCCGGGGTCTGACTCGCCCGGAGGAAACAGTGATTTTACAGATCATCATATCGGGAATAACCATGGGCTGCATCTACGCCATGGTAGGATTCGGGTTCGCCCTGGTTTTCAACTCCAGCCAGATCATGAACTTCGCGCAAGGCGAGTTCCTCATGTTGGGGGCCATGATGCACTATACGGGAACGGTAGTGCTGAAGCTCCCCTTTATCGTGAGCCTTTTTCTTTCACTTGTCACAATCTCCCTGGTTGCCGTTCTGATAGAGGCGCTTGCCATCAATCCTTTGCGCAAGAAGGGCGCAAGCATCGTGATGATGGTCTGCGCATTCATCTCGTTCTCCATCATTTTCAAAAACCTTGCGGAGGTTATCTGGGGAAAATATCCCCTCGTTATTCAGGGTTTTTTTTCACAGGAGATCTTTAATCTGGGGAATTCGAGCATACAGTCCCAGAGTGTGGCCGTAATCGGTGCTGCCGTGGTTTCCATGTTCCTCCTGTGGTATTTCTTTTCGAAAACCATGTTTGGCATGGCCCTGGTGGCTTCGGCGTTCAATCCGAAGATGGCGCATCTTTGCGGAGTGAATGTGCGGGGGATGATCATCACGTCTTTTATCCTGTCCGGGGCTTCATCCGCACTGGCAGGCGTCGTGGTTGGTCCGATCTCCTTCGTTTCGAGCTTCATCGGCTTCGATCTTGGAATAAAGGGTTTTTGCGCCGCGGCGATCGGCGGAATGGGATCTCCCGTTGGCGCCATTATCGGCGGGTTGCTCCTTGGTCTTCTGGAAGCAATTCTGGGCGTGTATATTTCGACCGCATATTCGACTATTATGGCCTTCATCATCCTGCTCGTCGTACTTTACGTGCGGCCGCAGGGGATTCTGGGTGTTTCAAGCCGCTAAGTAAAGGGGAGTACAGGTCATGCTGAAAAAACTATCAATTGCAGCGTTAGTGGTCTTTCTGGCCATCTGGCCGATCTTCACCACCAATCCTTATTATGTTCATACAGCCGTCATGATAGGGATCATGGTAATACTGGCTGTCGGCCTCAATCTTCTCTTCGGTTATACGGGCCAGATATCGTTGGCTCATGCCACTTTTTACGCCATAGGAGCATATGCGACGTCACTTCTGGAGGTCCATGCCGGACTCTCCTTTTGGGTGACGACGCCTATCGCCATAATTTTTGCCGTGATCGTGGCGATATTCATAGGTATACCCACCCTGAAGCTGAAGGACCATTACCTCGCCCTGGCAACCCTTGCGCTATGCCTGGTGACCACGCTTTTCCTGCTTAATGCCAAGTGGCTCACGAACGGGGCTGAAGGTGTCATGGGGATACAGGCGCCGACTATTTTCGGGTATCCGCTGCAAGGCGTCGCTTTGTACTATTTCGTTGCTCTATTCACATTGATCATCTTTATCATGATACGAAACCTGGTTAATTCGCGAGTGGGTATTGCCCTCGAGACTATCCGGGAAAACGAGGAGGCCGCCGAATCGCTCGGTGTCAATGTCCTCTACTACAAGGTGATGGTCTTCGCAATTTCAGGGGCCCTTGCCGCATTTGCGGGTTCGATCTACGCTCACCTGACGCTTTTTGTAAGTCCTGAGAGCTTTGCGCTCCCTCTGTCGATCGAGGTGCTTGTCATCATCGTCGTGGGAGGCCTGGCGAGCATGGCGGGAAGCGTGGTCGGAGCGGTCGTTATTACGCTTCTCCCCGAATTTCTCTATGAGTTTGAAGAATACCGGCTCCTTGTATACGGGGTCATCCTGCTTCTGGTGGTGATCTTTGCGCCAAAAGGAATAGTCGGCCTGTTTTCGTCATTTGTCGGTTTTATCCGCGGGAAGCTCAGTGGAGAAAAGGTCAATGAGCCGGAAGAGGCTGCGGAAAGGGAACAGGTTTAGGAGAAGATTTTTTAGATCTAGTTAAAGGAGCTGACAATGGAATTGCTTGTTTTGAAGGGTGTGAGCAAACAGTTTGGAGGACTTCGAGCGGTAGACGGGGTGTCCTTCGATATAAAACAAGGCGATATCCATGCCATCATAGGGCCGAACGGCGCGGGCAAGACGACACTCTTCAACCTCATTACCGGCGTATTGCCGGTCAGTGAAGGTGAAATCACATTTGAAGGGAAGGCGATCCATCATCTGAGGGTCCACCAGATAGCCCGTCTTGGTATCCTGAGGACTTTCCAGAACCTCAAAACGTTCAATGAAATGACTGTTCTGCAAAATGTAATGGCTGGACGATATACGAAGACAAAAACGGAGCTGGGGACGGCAGCCCTCGGATTGCCGTGGGGAAAGCGGGAATTTGCTGAGACCCGAAAGAAAGCGGAAGAGGTGCTGGAGAAGGTAGGCCTTTACCATCTGCGTGAGTCTCTGGCAAAAAACCTGCCCTATGGAAGGCAGAGGATCCTCGAAATCGCCCGCATCCTCATGGCCGAAGGCAAGATCCTTCTCCTTGATGAGCCGGCCGCCGGGCTTAACCACAATGAAACGGAGGAATTGAGCGTTTTCCTGAGAAAGTTGATCGACGGCGGTCTGACAATTCTGCTCGTGGAGCATGATATGCAGATGGTCATGAGACTCTGTGACAGGATAACGGTCATAAACTACGGCGTGAAGATAGCCGACGGGACTCCGGAAGAAGTACAACGCAACAAAGAAGTCATCGAAGCATATCTTGGTAAGGGAGGCACACACGATGCTTGAGGTCAAGAATATCGAAACCGCATACGACCAGGTAAGAGTGCTCAAGGGTGTGTCCATGAGCGTCAAGAAAGGTGAGGTTGTCACCCTTATCGGAAATAACGGGGCAGGAAAGACGACGCTGATCAATGCCATAAGCGGGATCTTGAAGCCCAGGGCGGGCAGTATCGAGTTTGAAGGAAAGGAAATATCGAAGGTCGCTCCCCATAAAATAACAAGAATGGGAATAGTCCAGGTGCCCGAAGGCAGACCTATTTTCGGCAACTATACGGTTTTACAGAACCTGAGAATGGGCAGCTATCCCGTTTACAGGAAAATATCGAAGGACGAGCTGAAAAATGACTTTGAGTTCGTGTACGGGCTTTTCCCGGAAGTAAAGGACCGCCTGAACCAGAAAGCCGGAAGCCTTTCGGGAGGCCAGCAACAAATGCTGGCTATAGGCATGGCACTTATGAGCCACCCGATATTGCTCCTTCTGGACGAGCCGTCCCTCGGCCTCGCTCCGATTCTTGTCGACAGGATTTTTGAAACGCTGGAGGTGCTGAAACAAAAGGGGCTTACGATCCTGCTCGTCGAGCAGAACGCGAACCTCGCCCTTTCATTTGCAGACCGCGGATACGTGCTCGATCTCGGAAAGGTTGTCATGGAAGGTGACTGCAAAGTGTTGAAAGGGTCGAAAGAGGTACGGGAGGCCTACCTCGGCCTGGTCGGGAAGGCTTGTTAAAAAAGAGCATAGAACTGGCTGCTCATTTACTTCTCTAATTGTGAAGACTACTGCGGAGGAACGACATGAACACAGATAAGAGAGCCGCGGCGGCACCGCAAGAGGTGTCCACGCTTGAGGAATATGAAGGGTTGAATTTTACACAGGTGCTTGATGCGCAGGCGAAGAAGTATCCGGACAAGGTGTTCATTACCGACGGGAATCAGTCGTTGACGTTCAGGGAATTCAGCGACGCCACCGACCACCTCGCGGCAGCGCTGAGAAAGAAGGGGCTGCAGTCGGGTGAACCGTGCGGGTTGCTGTTCCAGAACAGCATACGCTATATGCTTCTGCAGTTTGCGATACTGAAGACCGGTGCCGTGATGATTCCCCTGAATACACGCTACAGGGCACATGAACTCAACTTCATGCTCGGCTTTTCCTCGGCCAGGTTTCTCTTTATGATCGATGCCTTTCTGAAGGCCGATTTCGTGGCAATCATGGAAGAAGTCCTGCCCGGTCTGCCGGACCTCAAGAATATATTTGTGGACGGGGGGACTCTGCCGAAGAGCATGACGGATATCGAAGAGCTTTTCAGGTATCGCGCAAGCTGGGAGGAGATAGAAACGTTGAAGGCGCAGGCTGTACCGGATGCCGCGCCTGCCTCGATACTCTTTACGTCGGGCACGACATCACAGCCGAAGGCGGTTGTTGGCTCCCACCATGGACGGGTCTGGACGGGCATCCGCAACGCCGAACGCATGAAGCTAACCGAAGAGGACGTGCTTCTCAATCCCCTGCCCTTCTGCCATGAGTTCGGCGGTTTTACCATACCCTCCCATGCCATCCTGTGCGGGTGCAAAATGGTCATCATGGACGTGTTCAACGCGCAGCGCGCGCTTCAATTGGTCGATGAGCATCGGGTTTCCGTCCTCTACGGCGTTCCGACGATGTTTGCCTACATGCTCGACTCGCCGGACTTCAGGAAATACGATATCTCGTCCTTGAGGACCGGATACATGTCCGGGGCGACATGCCCGCTCGAGCTTGTAAAGGCGGTACAGGGCGACATGGGATGCAATGTCAGCGTTGCATACGGGCTTTCGGAGATCCCCTGCAGCACCATCAGCGAATATGACGATCTGCCCGAGGTAAAGGCGACCACCATCGGAAAACCCGTACGGGGTGCCGAGGCGCGGATCGTGGACGAGAACCGTAAGCCCCTGCCGGTGGGCACGCCCGGAGAGATAGCGTTAAGGGGCGGCAACCTCATGATCGGCTACTACATGAACCCCGAGTTGACGGCGAAAGTGGTCGACAAGGATGGTTTTATATATACAAGCGACATCGGGATGATGGACGAGAAAGGCTATCTCCATTTCCTCGGAAGAAAGACCGACCTCATCATTGGGGGAGGTTACAATATCTACCCCCTCGAAGTGGAGGAAGTGCTCTATAGCCTCTCGTACGTGGAACAGGCGGCGGTTGTCGGTCTTCCCCAGGAAGGGAAGGACGATGTGATCGTCGCCTGCCTGGTGTTGCGCGAAGGAATGACCGCGACGCATGAAGAGGTCATCGATTACTGCAAGGGACGGCTGGCTAACTACAAGGTGCCCCGGAGAGTGGAATTCATGAAGGAGCTGCCGACAACGCTCGCCACGAACAAGGTAAAGAAGCTGGAACTGGTGAAAATTTTAAAGGAGGCCCAATAATGTACGAGACACTTCATTTCGATCTGGATGGGCAGATCGGTACATTGACCCTTGATGTTCCCGGTAAACTGAACGCCCACACAAAACAGATGAGAGCCGAGCTTCTGCATTTCTGGAGAGAAAGGCAGAACAACGAAGAGGAATGCCGGGTCATTATCATGACGGGCAAGGGCAAGGCGTTCTGCGCCGGCGGTGACATCGCGGAGATAGACGACCCGGCAAGCCCTGTCTACAAACAGACACCCGAAGAACGCTATATAGACCAGGATAAGATTTCCGAGGTTATCCTTCTCATGAGAAGGGCCCCCCAGCCCATCATCGGCGCCGTTCACGGATGGGCGGTAGGAGGCGGTTTCAGCCTTGCGCTGGCCTGTGACCTGCGTGTCGGCGATCCCACCACCAGGTTCATCGCATCCTATATCAATATCGGCCTGACCGGTACCGACATGGGGGGAAGCTTTCATTTTCCCAGACAGGTACCCCTGGCGATAGCGAACGAGTATCTTTTGACGGGAGAGACGATGGATGCCGAAACGGCCTACAGGTGGGGCCTCATCAATTATCTTGTGCCGGAAGACCAAATTATGGCAAAAGCGCGTGAGCTTGCCGACAAGATGATTACGAAATCCGTTCTCGGCCTGAGAATGACAAAAGAAGTGATCGGGCAGAACATCGGTTCGGCCAGCCTCGAAAGCGCCATTTATCTGGAGAACCGCAATCAGGTGTTATGCCTGGGAGCCAAACCGATCGTCAATCCCTTCAAGAAAGGGGAAACAAAGTAGGCTGACCGTGAAAACGCCTGCTATGCCTGCAAAGGGCAGGGCTGGACGTATGAACATGAAACAAGGCGTCGAAGGATTCGGACCGCTTTTTGAACCCGTCAGGATAGCGGGTCTCGAGATCCAGAACAGGATCGCGATGGCCCCGATGAGGACCGGCGGTCTTATGAATCCCGACGGAAGTCTCACGCAGCGCTGCATCGATTATTATACGGAAAGGGCAAAAGGCGGCGCGGGCCTCATCATAACAGGCTGCACCCGGGTCGACAACACGGTGGAGCGGCTGCCGGGGCCGATACCGCCCGCCTTTGACGCCATGCCCTCCTACGGCGAGCTTGCCGAGTCGATTCACTATTACGGTACAAGAGTTTTTGTGCAGCTTACCGCGGGCCTCGGCAGGGTCATGCCCCCTGACTACCTCGAGATCGTGGGCACTCCCGTGTCTTCGAGTGTCGGCCCGGCCTTCTGGAAGGAGTCGGTACTGACGCGAGAAATTACCCCTGAAGAGATACAGCAGATCGTAGAGGCTTTCGGAGAGGTTGCCGGCCGCCTCGCCTCCTCGGGAATCGACGGAATAGAGCTCCATGGCCACGACGGATATTTATTCGATCAGTTCGCGACGGCAATCTGGAACAGGCGAACGGACAGATACGGCGGTTCCATTGAGGGCAGGCTCAGGTTTGCGATAGAGGCGTTGAACGCTATCAAGAAAGAAGCCGGCAAGGATTTTCCGGTTATATATCAGTTCGGCCTGAAACATTACATGAAGGGAAAATCGCCCGGGCCCTGGTCGGGCATACTTCCCGGAGACACCCAGGAAGAAGCGGGCCGCGATATCGTCCAGGGTCTGGAACTGGCCAGATTTCTGGAGAACGCCGGCTTCGACGCCGTGCAGATCGACGCGGGCTGTTTCGAGAGCCGGTACTGGGCCCATCCGCCGGTATACCAGGAACATGCCTGTATGGTGGATCTGGCGGCGATGGTAAAGAGTGTTATCGATGTCCCTGTAATAGCTGTCGGCCGGCTTGATATTCCCGAATTGGCTGAAGGAGTACTTGCCAGGGGACAGGCCGATATAATAGCGCTCGGGCGGGGACTGCTCGCCGACCCCTACTGGCCGATGAAGGCCAGGAACGGCGATCACAGCAAGATCAGACCCTGTATCGGCTGCCATTTTTGCATGAAGAGAATCAGCGAGGACCGAAAGCCCCTCAGTTGTGCAGTTAATCCGGCATGCGGCAAAGAACGTTTACATAACACAATGTATCCTCCAAGAGTGAAACGGATCATGGTAATCGGCGGCGGGATAGGCGGAATGGAAGCAGCAAGGGCAGTCGCACTGAGGGGCCACAATGTCGAACTATACGAGGCCGGATCTCGTATCGGCGGCCACCTGCTTCCAGCCGCTGTTCCCGTATTCAATCACGACCTGGGAAGGCTCCGCGACTGGTACGAGGAGCAGCTTACAGCCATGGGAGTGACGATCAAATGCGGTGTGGAAGTCACGCCGGAGATAGTCAGGGCAAGTGTCCCGGATGCGGTGGTTGTCGCCACGGGGTCACGGCCCGTCAGCCCGCAATTGCCGGGGGCCGCGGGCGGCAACGTGACGACCTGCGTAGACCTTCTTCTCGGCAAGGAAAAATGCGGCAACCGTGTCGTTGTGGCCGGCGGCGGTCTCATCGGCTGTCAGGTCGCATTGTGGCTGGCAGGACAGGGAAAGAAGATCACGATCGTGGAAAAGCTTCCGGAGACATCGATGGGAGTTTTTAATGCGAATGAGAACATGCTTCTCGAGCTCCTCGAACGAGAGGACGTTATCTTTCTTAACGGAATGCATATCTGCGAAATGACCGGCGAAGGAATAATTGTCACTGACGATGTGTACAAGACGGTATCGGTGAAGTGCGATACACTCGTGCTGGCAATAGGCCTCACGCCGGAGAGAAGTCTTTATGACACGTTGAAAATGGAGGTCCCGGAAATATTCGCAGTCGGCGATATGAAAAAACCGGGAACGATACAAGAAGCCATCTGGGACGGGTTCCACGTGGGGCGTGCCATCTGCGCCCACGCCGGTTGATCCTCCTCTGAAGGCTTACAGAGGTTTTGATGGGTGCAAAACCCTTCTGAGAGGATACGATGAATTACGAGAACCTTCGCTATGAACTCGATGGAACCGTAGGGACACTGACGTTGAACGTGCCGGCCAAATTAAATGCGCATGGCCGAAAGATGCGGGAAGAACTGCTTCACTTCTGGCGGGCCCGGCAGAACGATGAAGGGTCTTGCCGGGTCATTATATTCACCGGTGCCGGCAGGGCATTCTGCGCCGGCGCAGACCTCGATGAACTCGGTGACAGCGCACGTTCGCCCGAAGAGATGTACCGGGCCACCGATGAGATGTCGGAGGTCGTCTTCCTGATGCGGCGGGCACCCCAGCCGGTTATCGGCGCAATCCGTGGTTGGGCGGCCGGCGGCGGTTTCTGTCTTGCCCTCGCCGCTGATATGAGAGTTGTGGACCCGTCGGCCCGCTTTCTTCCGTCATTCATTAATATAGGTCTCAGCGGCGGCGACATGATGAGCAGCTTCTATCTGCCCCGTCAGGTGCGCCTCGGCATCGCCAACGGGTATCTTCTCACCGGAGACGTCATGGATTCACAAGCTGCATACAGATATGGTTTTGCGAATTATCTTGTCGCGCCGGAAGAGCTCATGACCAGGGCCCGCGCCATTGCCGGCAAGATGATCACGAAGTCCGTCCTTGGCCTGAGGATGACGAAGGAGACGATAAACCAGAACATATCCGCCAGTCTCGAACAGGCAATTTACCTGGAGAACCGCAACCAGGTGCTCTGCCTCGGCTCGCCGCGGATCATAAACCCCTTCAGGGGCGAAGAATGATAGTGAGACATGGAGGAATTGCGGCTGGTGAATCCGGGTGCATCCCGTGAAACACAGGAAGCATGTTAATAAAAATGAGTTCTGCTCAGTTTAAAAATGAATGCTATTCAGTTTTGGGAACAATCGAGAGTTCAGTGATAGTAGAAAGTAACGTAGTGTAATTACAATAACTTACAAATTGGCATCATAGTGTCGAGAGATCGTAAGATTATTTTCTTGACAGAAGTCATAGAATGAACTAAATAATACTCACATCATTTATGAATCCTACTCATAATAGAAAAAAGGATATGACGCGAGACCAGATAGTCAGAGCGGCCATCCAGGTATTTGGTGGGAAGAGTTACCTCGAGGCCAACATATCCGAGATCGCACAAAAGGCCGAAGTGGCTGAAGGGACGATCTATCAGCATTTCAAGAATAAGGAAGACCTTTTGTTCTTTATACCGCGCGAAAGGACCGCTGCCTTTTGTGAGGGGCTGGAACTGCACCTGCAGGGAATTCAGGATGCCTCCAACAAGCTGGCTAAATTTGCGTGGTACTACCTTTATTTTTTTAAAGAGAATCCGGAATATGCCCGGATAGCCATGCTTGAATTGCGCGTCAACAAGAACTTCCAGAAAACAAAGGGATATCGTCTGTTCAGGGGCTGGTCCGATGCGCTTCTTGATATCATCAAGGAGGGTCAGGAAGAAGGCACCATCAGAGCTGATATGGATCCGCATATCGTACAGGAACTGCTGTTGGGAGTTCTGGAGCATTACGTAACGCGCTGGCTCCTTAAGGATGAGAAGTGGGATCTTCTGGAGTTCCGCGAGCACGCAGTAGACCTGGTTTTGAACGGGATCAGGGCCCGAGACGTCCAGGGAACGAAAGGTGAGGCTGCCAGGAAGGAAAAGCCTTCTGAAATCACGTCCTCACAAAAGAAGACCTTCAAGAACAAACAGATGGTGTGATCTGTAGATTTGCATTGAGTTTGGCCGTCAAGCCGTGAATTTAACGGATTGTTGTTAAACTATTTATGGAGGTAGTGTAATGAAACGCTTGCTCGCCGTTGCTTTAATTGTCGTTTCGGCAGTCCTTTTCTGTTTTCAGGCACATGCTGCCAATGAGATTGTCGTCGGGTGTATATCTGACCTGACAGGCACCTACGCGGCATTGTCGAAACAGCAGGTGGACGCAGTTAACATGGCTGTTGATGAGATCAACAAATCAGGTGGAGTGCTCGGGAAAAAGATGAGGGTCATTGTCGAGGATTCGGCAACAAGCGTCTCGCTTGGCACCCAGAAACTCGAGCGTCTTATTCTCAATGAGAAAGTGGACTTCGTCATTCCTCCCACTACCTCGTCCGCGGTCCTTGCCATGATGCCCGTCGCACTGAAGCACAACAAACTTATGATGGTTACGCTGGCCCAGTCGATGAAGATCACCGGTGAGAACAAGAACAAGGTCACCTTCCGCTGCTTCGCTAATGGCGAGATCACGGCGAAACCCCAGGTGAAGTGGATGATGAAGAACCTCGGCAAGAAATACTATATCATCGGGGCGGACTACGCCTGGCCAAGGTCGACAGCGGAAGTTTACACCAAGTTCCTGAAAGAAGCCGGTGCGGAACTGATCGGCGAAACCTGGTTCCCTCTGGGAAATAAAGACTTTGCGCCTTATTTCGGCAAGATCAAGGCCGCGAAACCGGAAGTGCTGCTCATGATCTGCGCAGGCAACGATGCCGTGTCCCTGGCCTCCCAGGTCAAGCAGTACGGTCTTGCGAAACAGATGAAACTGGCGGCCGACGGTTCCTTCGTGTCCGCCGACATCATCAAGGCACATGGCAATAACGCAGACGGCATCATCATAGCCGATTTCTACGTCGATACGCTTAATACGCCGGAAAACAAGACGTTCGTCAAGAACTACCTTGCGCGCACGAAAGAGTTGCCGAGCAAGATGGCACTCAGTTCATATGAAGGCGTCATGTGGGTAGCGCAGGCCATTAAGCAGGCCGGCTCCACGGATACGGACAAAGTGGTCAAGGCCCTCGAAGGCTCCACGTACAAAGGCCCGCAGGGGTCGAAGAAGATGGACCCCGTCAGCCACCAGAGTTCGCTTGATGTCTACATGATCAAGATAGAGAATGGAAAGTACAAGGTCATGGAAAAGGCAAACTAGAACAGAAAAGCTGGAAGAGAAGAGGCGGCGACCGGGTGCCGCCGCCTCTTCTTGTCCGATTCACACCTGACAAAAGGAAACATGCAGTCGGTGCTTATAACCTGAATGAAGTGGCTGGAAGAGGGAGGTAGCTCTTGGTTGATTACCTGATATATGTAATTTTGCCGCAGGTTCTCCATGGTCTCGTATGGGGCACGGTGATCGCCTTTATCGCACTGGGGCTGACGATTATATTTGGCCTCATGGATATCGTCAACTTTGCCCATGGCGAGTACTACATGGTCGGAGCCTTCATGGGATACACGGTCATGAGCGTCATTCCGAATTTCTGGATTGCCGTGCCGGTTGCCGTAGTTGCGGTTGCCCTCCTGGGGTTGTTCACGGAGTTCGTGCTCTTTCGAAGGTTGTACGGTCGTGATCCGATCTTCCACCTGCTGCTGACATTCGGACTGGGAATGATGTTCCGCGAAGCCGCTCAACTCATCTGGGGCGCGGACACGAGGAGGATAGAGGCTCCCGTGACTGCGACCATCGAATTTATCGGCATGGTCTATCCTGTGTACAGGTTGCTCATCCTGGGCATCGGCATATGCGTCATCCTGCTGATATGGTACGTGCTGAGATACACAAGTGTGGGCGCGAAGATCAGGGCGGTGGCACAGGACAGGACGATGGCCTGGGCGCTGGGCATCAGGGTCCCGGTCATATACACCTCGGTCTTTATGTGCGGCGTCGCCCTTGCCGGTTTCGCGGGGGTTCTGATGAGCCCCATCAATTTCGTCTATCCCACAATGGGCATAGACGTTATCCTGCGCGCCTTCATTGTCGTCGTCATAGGAGGGCTGGGAAATATCATGGGGGCGCTCCTGGCGTCTCTCATGATAGGAGAGATCGAGGCCCTCGCCTCCATATGGATCTCGCCGACCATAGCGGAGACGCTTGTGTTCATAATCCTAATCATAACCATGATAGTCAGGCCTGCCGGACTGTTCGGAAAGGCGGAGAGGTAGCGCTATGGGAAAGCTCAATTCCGGCTCTAATATCACGAGGGTAATTTTGTTTCATGCAGTTGTACTTGCGGTGCTTGCAATCCTGCCGCTGTTTCTCAGCACCTACCACCAGAAGCTGGCCGTGGAGGCGATAATCCTCTCCGTTTTTGCAATGAGCCTCGATCTGGTGATGGGCTATGCAGGTATAGCAACGTTTGGACATGCGGCATTTTTCGGCATCGGCGGTTACGCAATGGGAGTGATGCTCAAATTCCTCTTCCCGTCAATCTGGCTTGGCCTGATTCTGGCGGGGTTCTGCAGTGCGGTCCTAGCCCTCTTTGTCGGCGTCGTATCGATCCGGGCCAAGGGCATATATTTCGCTATCTTGACGCTCGCCTTTGCCGAGGTTGTATACAGAATCATTTTCCATTCATACAACACGCCTTTGGGCGGATCCGACGGACTTGTGGGTGTTCCCACACCGATGTTGGGTTTGGGGCCTTTCGAGATCAATTTAAAATCAACGACAAATTTTTACTGGGTGGCTGTTGCGTTTGCATACCTGTCCTATCTGGTGTGCAAGTTAATAGTCAGCTCGCCCTTCGGCAGTATTCTGTCCGGAATCAGGGAAAACGAAAATCGCGTGCCCTTCCTCGGATTCAATGTAAAGTGGAGCAAGGTGACGGCCTTCGTGATAGCCGGGGCCTTCGCCGGGTTCAGCGGCGCGATGTTCACGGCGTTCAAGAGTTACGCCGATACGGAACAGCTCAGTTTTCTGCTCTCCGGCAAGGTCATAGTCATGGACCTGATAGGCGGAATCGGAACCCTGATCGGGCCCATGATCGGCGCGGTGGTCATTACCGTCTTCGAATCGATTATCTCCACGCATTTTGCCGCCCATAACATCATAATAGGGGCGATCTTCGTGGCGGTAGTTATATTCATGCCGAAAGGATTTCTCGGGCTGTTTGCAAAAAAAGACAGAAACGAATAACGGGAGTTGAAAATGTTCTTTGAGGTCAAGGAGCTGTGCAGGTCCTTCGGAGCGCTTCAGGCGGTTCATAATGTTTCCTTCACACTGGATGAGGGTACCACTCTGTCTATCATAGGACCGAACGGGGCCGGTAAAACGACCCTCTTCAATCTGATCACCGGTGTGTTTCAGCCGGACAGCGGCGAGGTGACATTTAAAGGTGCACGAGTGACGGGAATGCCTCCGGACAAGCTCTGTCACAAGGGCATCGCGAGATCGTTCCAGATAACCAATATATTCCAGGGGCTCTCGGTTTTTGAAAATATTCGCCTTGCATGCCAGGGAAGAAAGGCAACCAGGCGGATGTTTTCTCACGTTTCCAAACTGAAGGAGCCCATCGAAGAGGCCGAGAAGATTCTCGATCTGCTGGGATTGCTGGATCTCAGGGATACGAGGGCCGGGACGCTCTCTCACGGGGACCAGAGATATCTGGAGATCGGCATGACCCTCGCGGCGAAGCCTTCGCTCGTCCTTTTCGATGAGCCCACGGCGGGCATGACACCTATGGAGACAAAGGCCACGATTGCTTTGATCAATAAACTGAAAGGGATGGTCACCATAATTCTTATCGAGCATGATATCAACATGGTCTTCGCGGTTTCCGACAGGATCATCGTTATGGACCAGGGAAGTGTGCTTGCCGAAGGTCTTCCCCAGGAAGTCAAAGCGAATGAAGCGGTTAAGACCGCTTATTTCGGGGAGGAAATCTAAATGCTCGAACTCAGGGATCTGAATACA
Organism: Deltaproteobacteria bacterium UBA5205; assembly: GCA_002412715.1. Taxonomy (GTDB): domain Bacteria; phylum Desulfobacterota; class Syntrophorhabdia; order Syntrophorhabdales; family Syntrophorhabdaceae; genus Delta-02. The sequence continues at coordinate 6,662 of DHVP01000028.1, read as the reverse complement.
TTCTACGGGAAAAGCCACATACTGCAGGGCATTACCCTTGACGTCCAGGAAGGCGAGATCGTCTGTCTTCTCGGACGCAACGGGGTCGGCAAAAGTACAACGCTGAAGTCGATCATGGGGCTCGTGGCTTCTCAAAAGGGCACCATCCATTTCCAGGGCCGCGAGATACAGAATAAGAGGCCCGACGCCATAGCCTGCATGGGGATAAGCTATATTCCCGAGGACAGAAGGATCTTTACACGCCTGTCCGTAAAAGAAAACCTTATGATCGGTACGAGCAGCGCGGTTAATATGACGAAATCCCAAAAAGAGGAAATGCTGGAAAAGGCCTATATGTACTTCCCGATTCTGAAAGAGAAGGAGTCGCAGGGGGGAGGTTATCTTTCCGGCGGGCAGCAGCAGATGCTGGCTATAGCCAGGGGTTTGATGTGCGATCCGAAGCTCGTCCTGCTCGATGAGCCCTTCGAGGGATTGGCGCCGGTTGTCATATGGGAACTCATAGACATAATAAGAAAGCTCTGTGAAAGCGAGAAGATGACGCTTCTGCTCGTCGAGCAGAAGGCGGCGCTGGCCCTGAAGATGTCCGACAGGGGATATGTCCTGGAGAAGGGGCTGGTGAAGTGCGAGGGTACCGTGCAGTTCCTTTCCGAGAGCGAAGAGGTTCGCGAAAGATGCGGGCTGTAGGATTACAGTCCCGTTTTTATAGTCACATCTGGCTGTTATTCTACTGAAGCTTGATTGAGAGCGGCAATGCAGGGGCGACAGAAGATTTCTTGCGGTTGTAACGTCATGCCGGTGGCTTTGTGTGTAACGCCGACCTCCTTTAGAACCTGGTTGTCCGACCGGCCGGTAATGAGGCCCGGCGAACCTTCACGAATGCCCATTTACAGAATACGTCGTTGTTTTACCTTCTTGTTTATCGGCCGGTTCCCCTGTTCGGCAGTACAGCTTTCCAGGATGCATGCGGCGCGCAATCGCGTCTTTTGATAGAAAATGCCATGTCTTGCGGACGAGTTGGATGTACGGATGAGACCTGAGAACTTAATAAAAAAGGAGTGGTAGAGCCATGAAAGAAGAACTGGGGAAACGCGACAATTACAGCGAATACGAAGGACAGACCTTCGGTCAGATACTCGATGGGCTTGCACGGGATGTTCCCGATAAGGAAATGATCTCCTTCAACGGGGAAAGAATGACATACGGGCAGTTTTATAAGAAAGTGACTACGCTTGCGATGGCCCTTAAGAGGCTCGGGATCAAAAAAGGCGACCGGGTTGCGGCCCTCTTTCCCAATTGCCCGGATTTTTTTGTCGTGCAGCAGGCCACTCTTTATATAGGTGCGGTTTTCGTTCTGCTGTCAACGCGTTACCGGGAATACGAGCTCAGCTACATGCTGAAGCATTCGGGAGCCCGGTGCCTGTTTACGGTAGACGAGTATTTAAAGACAAGCTTTACCGATATCATAGAGAAGGTGCGGCCGGAATTACCCAACCTGGAAATGTGCTTCGTCAACGGTCCCAAGGTTCCCTCCTGGGCCCGCCCCTACCAGGAAGCCCTGGATCTCGGCAAGACGATCGATGAGAAACTGCTGAGGGAAGACCTTCCGAAATACGAGGACGTTGCCTCCATACTCTATACTTCCGGCAGCACGGGCTTGCCCAAGGGTGTCGTGATGACCCACAGGGCCTTCATCTTCGGTGCAATGCAGGTAACACGCAGGCTCAGGATCACAGCCGATGACGTCTCCCTGATGGTCGTGCCCTGTTCGCATACCCTGTGCGCCTTTATCCAGTTTCCCAACTCTCTCATGGCGCGATGCAGGATCGTCATGATGGAGACATTCAATGCCGCGGACGCATTGAAGATGTACAGCACTGAAAAGATCTCCCTGATATATGGTGTTCCCACAATGTTTGTCCTCATGCTGGAGCATCCCGACTTTGCAGAAACCGATTTCTCGAGCAGCCGGGCGGGATATACGGGTGGGGCGATCATCCCCGAAGAGCTCATGGTGAACGTGAGAAACAAGATGAACTGCAAGCTTGTTTCCGTGTATGGCATGAGTGAGAATGGGGCCTGCTCGATGAACGACGTGGAGGATGACGAATCCCTGAAGGTCGGAACGGTGGGCCGTCCGCTTGATGGTGTGGATATCATTATCACCGATGATAAACACGAAATGCTTCCTGTCGGAGAAGTCGGAGAGGTCAGCATCAAAGGGCCGAACCTCTTTTCCGGTTATTACCAGCAGCCGGAAGTGACGAAGGCGGCGTTCGATCAAAACGGGTATTTTTGTTCCGGCGATCTGGGCAAGTATCTTGATAATGGTATGCTGGCGATAGTGGGGCGCAAGAAAGAGATGATCATCAGGGGAGGGTTCAACGTATACCCGGCCGAGCTTGAAGAACAGATCGGACTGATCGACGGCGTGCAGGCAGTCGCGGTAGTTGGTTTGCCCGACAAGGTTATGGGCGAGAAGATCGTTGCCTGCGTGATTCCTGCCCCCGGAAGCGCTATTGTGGACAAGGATATTATCACCTATTGCAAGGGTCGTCTCGCGAATTATAAGGTGCCTAACGTAGTGGTGGTAATGGATGAGTTCCCTGTGACGGCACTCGGTAAAGTACAGAAATTCAAATTGATAGAGGCACTTGAGGCCAGAGGAATATAACGGGAGTTTTCATGAAAGCCGCATACAAATTCTTGAAGTTCGAACTGAAAAAGGGACTGGGCATCCTGACATTCAATGCCCCGGATAAACTCAATGCCTGCTCGAAACAGATGAGGTCTGAGCTTCATGCTTTCTGGAGTGCGATGCAGATCGATAAGGAATGCAGGGTAATAATTCTTACCGGCGCCGGCACTTCCTTCTGCGCGGGTCAGGACGTCGACGAGATGGACGACCCGTCTCACCCGTTCTACAAGTGGAGCGTCGACGAGATATATGCGTTTCAGCATGAGATGTCCGACATCATTCTCCTGATGAGAAGGGCGCCTCAGCCTATTATCGCCGCCGTACGAGGCTATGCAGCCGGTGGAGGGTTCAGTATTGCCGTCGCCGCCGACCTCAGGGTTGCCGACCCGACGGCGAAATTCGTAGCGTCCTATGTCAATATCGGACTGTCCGGCGCGGATATGGGAAGCAGCTACCACTTCCCCAGGCAGGTCACCATTGGCCGTGCCCTGGAGTACCTTTACACGGGTGATGCGATCGACGCCAAGACAGCGCGGGAAATAGGGCTTGTCAATCACGTGGTTTCCCCCGACAAGCTGATGGCCAGGGCGCAGGAGATCGCCGGTAAGATGCTGACGAAATCCGCTCTTGGCCTGAAACTGACGAAAGAGGTGGCGAACCAGAACATGGGGGGGGCCAGCCTGGAATCGGCGCTTTACATGGAAGACAGAAACCAGGTTCTGTGCCTTGCGGCCGGGCCTATACGAAATCCCCTCAAGGGAAAGAATAAAACGAAAAGATCGAAATGAAGGACGCTATATCATGAGCATAGGAGGTAGGGCGGTCGTGCTGAGAGATGCATGAGATCGGGCCTACTCATGTCATACACATTAAGGAGACAGCCATGAGTGCACCAAAAAAATTGTTTGAACCAATTAAAGTAGGCAATGTGGAGCTGAAGAACCGTGTGATGATGCTGGGTGTCACGACAGGTTTTCTTGACAACTACTATGTGACCGACAAGTATGCCAATTTCATGGGAGCGCGGGCCAGGGGAGGAACAGGTCTCGTAACTATCGGTTCAGCCTATCCTTTTGACCTGAGCGGTGTTACGCCCCGTTACATCAATATCGCCTCGGGTGTCGGTATATGGAATGATGACCAGATACCGGGACTGAGGCGCGTGTCGAAGGCAATCCAGGACAATGGCGGCAAGGCCTCCTGCCAGCTTGTTATCTGTTCCGAGTGGAGGGCGAACAATGATAATCCCCTGGAAGGCGTCGGTCCGTCGGCCGGTGCGGGTGGTCCGAGCGTGAAGGAAGTCAGGGAGCTGACGGTGGATGAGATCCGCCTCATAATCGACCAGTTTGGTGAAGGGGCACGAAGAGCCAGAGAGGCCGGTTTCGACCTGGTGGAATTCCATGCCGGTATAGGCTACTTCATCAACAGGTTCCTGTCGCCCTATTCAAACAGAAGGACCGATGAGTACGGCGGAACCCCGGAAAAAAGACTGCGCTTCTTCCTCGATGTAATCGCGGCCTGTAAAGCAAAGGCGGGTGCCGATTTCACACTGACATGCCGTATATCGGGAGACGAGCTTCTCGAAGGTGGCAACAAGATCGAAGACGTACAGAAGATGATTCCCGTTCTGGAAAAAGCCGGCATCGCATCATTCAACGTTCAGGCGGGTTGGCACGAAAGCCCGATCCCTCTCGTCCAGCAGTGGGTTCCCGAAGGGGCCTTTGTTTATCTGGGCGAAGCCATCAAGAAGGTTGCGACTGTACCTGTAGCAACGGGCTACAGATTGAAAGATCCGGTCATGGCGGAAGAGATTGTGTCGGCCGGAAAGGTTGACATCATCGCAATGGCGCGGCAGCTCATCGCCGACGCCGACTGGGCCAACAAGGCACAGGCGGGCAAACTGGACGACATCAGGAAATGCATCACCTGCTGCCGCTGCATGGACGATAATTTTGTCGGTGTTCCCATAACGTGCAGTGTGAACACGAACCTCGAAGGACTTCCCGAAACCCCGGCTGAGAAGGCGAAGAAAGTAATGATCATCGGCGGAGGGCCCGCCGGTTTGGAAGCAGCCAGGGTAGCAACGATGCGGGGCCACAAGGTGGCGGTCTACGAAAAAGGCAAAAGACTCGGCGGCCTGACCACGCTTGCATCGGTTTTGAACGAAGAGATCGAACCTTTCCATGACTGGCTGGTAAAGCAGGTCAAGGATCTTAATATTGAAGTGAAGCTGGGCGTTGAAGTGAAACCCGACGTTGTCGACGCATTCAAGCCCGATGTCGTGATTGTGGCTACCGGTGGTTCCCCGACGGATTTGAAGGTACCCGGGATAGACAGCGACAACGTGATCAGCAGTCATGATATAGAGGCCTTTGTCAGCGGCACCAGCACCAAGAAGGGTCTCATGTGGACGCTGGCTGCAAAAGTCGGAAAAGACGTTGCCGGGAGTCCCGCTCTTATGAGAAAGCTGATGGGACTCAACTTTCCCATCAAGAAGAAGGTCGCGATTATCGGCGGCCAGTTTGCAGGCTGCGAACTTGCGCTGACCCTTATGCAAAAGGGCAAACAGGTGAGGATCATCGAAGAGACGAAACGTCTCGGTGCCGACATCGGTCCCGTTACCCGATGGGTGGAAATGGACATGATGAAGAAGGGTGGTGTCGCCATGGAAACCCTCACGAAGGTCACGGAAATTACTGACAAAGGCGTGAAAGCGAAGAGGGAAGACGGTAGCGAGGTCTTCTTTGAAGCGGACACGATTCTGCTGGCACTGGGGCTCAAAGAGAACCTGGAACTCGCGGACAAATTGAAAGACAAGGTGGCCGAGGTGTATGTCGTTGGTGAAAGCGCCGGCGGCGGAGGCAAGAAAAGGCTCAGAGAGGCCATGAATTCAGGCCGCGATGCAGGCACCAAAATATGACATGTGAATTTTCGATCCCCCGTGCACCGTACCCGCGGTGCACGGGGGGTACGGATACCTGATATTCGGAAAGGAGTAGGCTGTGAAGATCAAGAAAGTTGGAGTGGTGGGTTGCGGATTCATGGGCGGAGGTATCGTCCAGGTCTGTGCAACGGCAGGTTACGACGTGGTCACCACGGATATCACCGATGAGGCGGTTACCCAGGGTATAAATGTCATAAAAGAAAGGTTGGCCAAGAAGGTCGCCAAAAAGCAAATGACACAGCAGGAGATGGATGTCGCCCTCGGCCGCATTAAAGGGTCTTCGGACATTAACGTTTACAAGGACTGCGACCTCGTCATCGAATGCGTGTTTGAGGACATGGAACTGAAGAGAAAGCTCTTCGCTGATTTGGACAAGATTTGTGAGCCGAAAACATACTTCGGGACGAATACCTCATGCCTCCCCGTAGTCGATATGGCGATGGCGACGTCCCGGCCGGAGAAGGTTGTGGGTATACATTTCTTTACCCCGCCGCCTCTGATGCCCTGCGTCGAGATCATGCAGAGCATCGTAACGAGCAAAGAGACGATGGATATGGCGGTGGAATTCGGAAAGAGCGTTGACAAGACCGTGATCGTCGCGAAGGACACCCCGGGTTTTATCGTCAACGCCCAGATGATCCCGAACGTACTCAATGCCGTTCGCATGTTCGAGAACGGGATTGCAAGCGCGGAAGACATCGATATGGGCGCGGTCAAGGGACTTTCGCACCCTATCGGACCCATAGCATTGGCGGATTTTTTCGGGCTCGACGTGCTTTACGCGATCAGCACCCATATGTATGAAGAAACGAAGGACCCGATGGTTAAGCCGCCATTGATACTTAAACGTATGGTGAAGGCGGGAATGCTCGGGCGAAAGAGCGGAAAGGGTTTTTACGACTACACGAAATAGCTCGGTTTAAGGCTGTGCGGCGTTGAAATAGATGCGGCCAATACGAAGGATTATTAGAGGTGAACCCATCATGGCAAAAGACATCAAGAAAGTAATCACCGACTGCACCC
>DHVP01000010.1 GCA_002412715.1 Deltaproteobacteria bacterium UBA5205 | reverse complement strand
TTCTGACATACTCTCTTTGTCGGCGGGACTGAGATCCGAGAATATGTGGCGGCACACTGATTATGATGTAGGAGTTAGCTCAAAAAAATGTAAGAATTGTCCTACGCCTGAAAGTATCGAATTTCTTTTTCTTGACCGCGGGCTGTCAGTAAGAAGAAAATAAAGATATGGATATAACGCGGGAGCACGTGGAGACGATAGTCGCCATACTTACGGGCATAGGATTAAGTGCGGCATGCGGTTTCAGGATCTTTCTGCCGCTGCTTGCCCTTAACCTTGCTGCCATGTCCGGGTACGTCGGTCTCGCTCCGGGATTCGAATGGATTGGAGGATATCAGGTTACGATAGCCTTTTCCCTGGCGACCGTACTCGAGATCGTCGCGTACTATGTCCCCTGGCTCGATAATATTATGGACGCCATCGCTTCGCCTGTGAGCATAATTGCGGGCACCATAGCGACTGCATCGTTGTTGACCGACATACCGCCTTCGCTGAAATGGACCATATCGATCGTCGCCGGCGGCGGGATAGCAGGTCTCTTGCAGGGTGCAACTGTCGCACTGCGCACCAAATCATCCCTCTTCACCGGGGGCCTGGGTAATTTCATCGTAGCGAGCTTTGAGCTCCTGGCATCGGCGATCGTCTCCTTTCTTTCCCTCATCCTCCCCGTCGTTGCCTTCATTCTTGCCATGATACTCGTCGTCTATTGCCTTCTGTTGGCCCGCCGGGTCTATATGAAGAAGAGAAAAGCGGGTAATGGGTTATAGGTGATAGGTGATGGGGGTCGGTGGTTCACGTTGTTTCTTCCCGGTATTGCCTTATTGCCTCAAGGAAGAGGTCTCCGTATTTGTCGAGTTTTGCCTGGCCTATGCCTGATATGGTCAGCATCTCCTCAGGCGTGCCGGGAAGACGGGTGACCAGTTCTTTCAGGGTGCTGTCGTGAAAGACAGTGTAGGCGGGGATTGAGGACTTTCGGGCCAGTTCGAACCGTAATGAACGAAGACGCTCCCACAGGGCGGGGTCGAATTCAAAAGAAGTCTGAGCTCCTTCGGTGTGTGCATCGGGCAGGCTCCCGGATACTGTGTGTTTTGTGCTTTTCTTTACCGGGACGGGGTCTTTGCGCAACTCGAACACCTGCTGCCCTTTGAGGACGGGGCCACAGCTTGCCGAAAGGCGCAGGCCCCCTTTCTTTTCCATATCCACCTTCATAAGCCCCGCTGCGACGAGCTGCCTGTAGACGGACCTCCATTCAAATACGGAGAGTTCCTTGCCTATACCGAACGTGGAAACCGTGTCGTGTCCGAAGGCGCGAACCTTTGGTGTGTCCTTGCCGACGAGAACGTCTATGAGATGGTTGGCGCCGAACATTTGGCCTGTTCTGTATGCGCATGACAGGGCCTTTTGCGCAACCAGGGTACCGTCAACCACCTCCACGTTTCCGAGGCATATGTCGCAATTGCCGCAAGGTTCGGGAAAGGTCTCCCCGAAGTAGCCGAGCAGGACCTGCCTGCGGCATCTCGCGGTCTCCGAGTAACCCAGCATCGCCTCCATCTTCCGGTACTGGACGGCCTTGAAATCGTCATTCCCGGATGAACCCTCAAGCATCTGCCTGAGCATGACAACATCGGCAAGACTGTACACCATCCACGCGTCCGCGCTTTCTCCGTCGCGGCCCGCGCGCCCTGTTTCCTGGTAATAGCCCTCCAGGGTCCTGGGAAGGTTGAGGTGGGCGACGAAGCGGATATCCGGCTTGTTGATGCCCATGCCGAAGGCTATCGTTGCTACCATTATGACGCCCTCCGATTGGAGAAACTCTCTCTGGTTTTTGAGCCTGTCTTCCCGATTGAGGCCCGCATGATAGGGAAGGGCGGGAAAACCCTTGCCTTGAAGAAACGCGGCGATCTCCTCGGTCTTTCTTCTCGTCATGCAGTAGACGATGCCCGATTCTCCGCGGTGCTCCGACCTGATGAAGTCAATTAACTGCTCTTTTTCCTTATCCTTGATCTCCACCCGGTAACGGATATTGGGCCTGTCAAAGCTCGTGATGAAGCGCCTTGCCTTCGTGAGGCGCAGTTTGTCGATTATCTCTTTCCTTGTCGTTTCATCAGCGGTTGCCGTCAGTGCCACCCGGGGAACATCGGGGAACATTCCGGCCAGTACGCCCAGTTCGAGATACTCGGGCCTGAAGTCATGGCCCCACTGCGATACGCAGTGGGCCTCGTCTATGGCGAAGAGGCACACCTTTATCCTGCCAAGGAGTCCCATGAAGCTCTCCGTGACGAGTCTCTCCGGAGCGACGTACAAAAGATCCAGCCGGCCCTCCACGGCCCGTTGTTCGATGGAGCGTGCATCACGGAAGCCCTGGGTGGAATTCAGGAACCCGGCCCTGATGCCGAGTTCGCTCACCGCATCCACCTGGTCCTGCATCAGCGCGATAAGCGGCGAGATCACAACGCACATACCCGGCCGGATCAGCGCCGGGACCTGGTAGCACAGGGATTTTCCACTTCCCGTGGGCATGAGGACGAAGGCATCCCCTCCCTCCACAAGATGGTTAATGACCTCTTCCTGATGAGGACGAAAGGAACTGTACCCGAAATATTTCTTCAAGATGTCCCGGGGAGATGTGTGAATATCTGTTTTTTCCATAAAAACCTCGTGCAGCAGGCGGGGAGTTACCCGCAGTAGATTACCCTATGAGGGACGATTTTAGCTATACTTCAGATATATTACTTTTCTTTTTTATATTCCCGATGATATTTATTTATAATATCAGTATGGGACATTTTTATCAGCCCTTCTCTCCCAAAAAGCCGATATCAGACGGTAATTGACACCGATCTAATATGAGAAGGCAAGTAATTCCAAAGACTTAGGTATTTGTGCCCGCCTTGACTTGGCCTCGAGTGGCATGGTGTAATATGTACGTTGAGCGTGTCAGGCCTCGCGCCCATTCAGGTCGGACCCCCCAAAAAACCCCGTGGGTCCACGGCTTATGAGAGAAAAGGAGGTACTTGAGTCATGGCCGACAATCAAGGTATCGACAGACGGAATTTCCTCAAAATTATCGGTATTTCAGGTGCGGCGGTGTCAATGGCCGGGTTTCCCTTTCGAAACCTTTCGGCCCAGACGCCATTTGGTAAACATTCACAGGAACAACCAACATATGTGATAAAGAGAAAGGTTCCCCAGGTATGCGCTCGGGCGTGCGAGGCTGATTGCGCATACAACGTCGTGGTAGGCGTTGATCCTGTAACCGGACTCGAACGGGCGCTGACCCTGGAGGGCAGGCCGGAGGATCCCGTGTCCAACGGCAAATTCTGCATCAAGGGCTTGGCCTTCGTGGATTCGATGTACGATCCCGACAGGCTGATGGTGTCCCTGAAAAGGACAAAGCCCAAGAAAGGCACGGACAACGATCCGGGCTGGGTTACCATCAAAACGGAGGATGCGGCAAACGAGATCATCGCAACGCTGAAGAAGTTGAAAGCGGAAGAGATCCTCATGTGTTCCCCCGGAGACCCTTACACGAACAAACTCGCCCGTTCCATCGGCGTCACGCGAAGCGACCAGAGAACGGAGTGTTTCGGCACCCACTATTACATCAACTGCCTGACCATCACCAACCCGCCGAACAAATATTATTCCAGCACGTATACCCCGTCCCATCATGTGGCGGGATATGATTTTGACAATGCCCAATACCAGGTATGGTTTGGATTCGATTCGTTTTCCAAGTGCGGCAAGGCAGGCATGCTCAATCACTGGGCTCAGGGCAAAAAAAACAAGGGAAAGATCGTCATGTTCAACCCCTTGAGGACACCGCTGGCGGACGCGTTCGCAACCGAATACCATTCGATCAAACCCGGGACTGACCTGGCTGTGGCCCTGGCCATGATCAATGTTATTGTCGCAAGCGGGAAATACAATGCAGAATTCCTGAAAAAATACACCGATGCATCGGCCCTTATCAATACAAAAACCAGGATGCCCCTTATGGCGAAGGACGGCTCTGTGATGGCATGGTGCAGCATCCACAAAACAGCCGAGCCCATCGACGCCTGTCATGCTCCTGTCATGGACGGAGGTCCATACAAGGTGAGGGTGGACGGGAAAGAGGTTGAGGCAAAGACCGTCCTCAATCTTTTGAAGGAAGGTGTAAGGCCCTACACGACACAATGGGCGTCAAGGATCACGGAGGTGCCTCCGTCGGTTATCGCCAGGATCGCACGGGAGTTTGCCGCAGCGGCGCCGAGTGCCTTCATTCCCACGTATAAGCGCGATTCAGCCGGGCCCAACTACGCCAACAGCTGGCGGTTGCGCCATGCAATCAGTATACTCAACACCCTTACCGGAGCCATGGACCACGAAGGCGGCATTATTCTGCTTCACGGCGTCAGGGTACCGTGGCTGGAGGATCTTTCAAAACCTGCAAAACCCTATCCGGAGCTTCCGAAGGAACCGGTGGATTTCCGGAACCAGTTTCCCGTTACCGATGACATCTACCGGAATAAGGATTTCTCCGCCCCGGGCCACTATGGAATGGTGGGCTGGGGACTTTACAAGACAACCAGGACCAAGGCCGTATTCTTCAGGAACCCTCACCGGGGGCTCCACGCAATGATCCAGCCCCAGATGGCCGAGGCCGCCCTGGAGAAGATGCAACTCGTCGTAGATTGGAACCTTTACCTGGATGACCTTGGCTACTGGTGTGATTACGTTCTGGCGGCCCCCCATCAGTTCGAAGAGGGCAAATTCGACCTCAGGCTCTATTATCCCAAGTGGCCGTGCTACGTGGGCGGCGCCCCTGTCCAGAAAAGCCCTGGCGATCAGATCGGCTGGGGCGGCCTGGCGGTCAAGATCGGTATGGCGCTGGCTCCGGAGTACTGGACCACAGATGGAAGCACCGATCCCAAGAAGCGTGTTCCCCTCAACATGAGTGACGTGGCGGTCAAAGAGGCGGGTGTCGCCGAGAACACCGCGGAGTTTATGAAGAAGGGAGGTTTGTGGATCGACAGGAGAAAATACGACAACTACAAGACCATCCGGGAGATCGGCTATGGAAAACCGAACGGCAGGGTCAGAATGTACATTGACGAGTTTGCCAAAGTCAATTACGACCCCCTGCCCGTATGGGCTCCGCGGTGGCATGACACAAAAGGCGATTACACGTTCTCGCTTCTCATCACCAGGGCGCCCTGGATCATGCATGCCGATCCCAACTTTGTCAACAACCCCGTGCTCCGCAAAATGACGGAGAGGAATTTCATGGACTGTGTGTGGATCAATCCCGACGCAGCGAAACAGATCGGCGTCAAAGAAGGGGATATGGTCGTGCTCGAGAACAACCCCGAATACATGAAGGAACTGCCGAGACCCGTCAAGGCAAAGGTCCATATCACGAAACGAATCACCCGAAAGGATTGTGTTCTCACCTTCCATGGCATAGGTCACAGGGCCAGGAACCTTAAGACGGCAGCAAACTGGGGTTATCGCGACGGCGACCTCATACCCCAGAAAGATCCGGCCATCGCGAAGAAGCATGACCCAACCGGTATGGGCTGGGTCGAAGACGTTTATGTCCGTATCAGGAAAGCTTAAAGGCAGGTGACAGACCATGAAAGAATATGCGATTTTGCTTAACAACACCAACTGTACGGCATGCAACACCTGTGCATACAGGTGCGTGCAGGAGTTCAGATATCACGACCAGGCCGGCAAGGGCCTTTTTCGGACCTTCGTGGCCACCAACGATGACGGGCTCTATCACAAGCGCTGCATGCACTGCGTCGACCCGCAGTGCGTCAAGAATTGCCCCGTCAATGCCCTTACCAAGAGCGAATATGGTCCCGTGCTCTACAGCGCGGATACCTGCATCGGGTGCCAGACGTGCGTTAAGGTTTGTCCTTTTAACGTTCCCCAGTTTGACGAGGCCCGCAAAAAGATTGTCAAATGCAGCATGTGTGCGCAAAGGGTAGGGAAGGGCACGCAGCCCGCGTGCGTGGAGGCGTGCCCGACGGGGGCCCTGGAGTTCGGCGAATACAAGGCCATAATGACCAGAGCGCAGGAGATGGCAAAGAAGGGCAAGCTTACGCTTTACGGGGACAAGGAGGCGGGAGGCACGCACCTCTTTGTTCTCATGAAGGGCGACCCCGCGGCCGCCGGTTACCCGAAAGCGGCCAAAAAGGAGAAACCCGTAAAAAAAGCTGCCGAAGGGACGTTTGATGTTCCTGTGATGGCGGCCCTCGCTCTGGGCGGTTTCAAGAAGCTGACAGAGCGGAAAGAACGTATCGCGGCGGAAAAAGAGAAGGATAAAGAGAATTGACCTTCAGGGGGCGGGGCAGTGTGCTGCACGCCCCCCTTAGTTTCTATCGGAGAACCCATGAGCGATCAAGGCGACACAGCGCTGACTCCAGCGGCGCGGACCATCCTTTATGGCAGTCTTGCCCAGGCATTCAATTATCCCGATGAAGCCCTTGCCGGTGCATTGGCGGACGGCGAGTTGCTCGCCATGCCGGCGGATGTTCTCCCGATGCGCGCAATCGAAATCCTGAGGCCCCTCGATGTATACCGCGGCACCGGGAGGAAGGCCCTTCTTTTAGACCTGGAGAGAGACTACACCTGGATGTTCTTTGCCTCAAAACCCAGGATAGCCTATCTCTTCGAGTCCGTTTACAACGAGGGAAAGCTATACCAGGAGTCGACTTTTCAGATAGCCCGGTTGTACCACGATGCGGGGCTGAAGGTCGAGGAGGCCTTCAAGCTGCCCCCCGACCATATCGCGGTGGAGTTGGAATTCACGGCCTATCTTGCCTTCAGCGAGTCGGAGGCCATCACCAAAGGGAATAGGGAAAACGAGCAGTACGCCCGGGAGCTTCAGGAGAAGGTCCTTGCCGAACACTTGAGGCCTTTTGCCTTTGCACTCGGCGACCGCATTCATGAAAATGCAAAGACCGATTTCTACCGCGCCATCGGCGAGCTCTTAATGCAGCTGTTCCGTCCGCAGAAAGCCCTGCCCCAAGGGCAAAAGACTTTTTTCACGCCTGTCCCGTAACAGAGGGGGCCCGTTCCACCCCTGCGGGTTTCCACTGGAGTCTTCAGAGAGCAGGGAGGAAACCTTAAAAGAATGCGTCCAGATCCCAGGAAGACCGGGATCGGGATGCAATCGCAGGAACCGTCCTTAAAGCACTTCCTCGAGACTTTTGCTGATTGCACCCCAGTTGACTATGTTCCAGTAGGCTTCGATGAACTTACCCCTGTCGTTCTTGTAATCGAGGTAATAGGCATGTTCCCAGACATCGAGGGCCATAAGGATCCTGAACATGGGGTAGATGTTGGTATTATGTTTTTCGACCTGCATGATCAAGGGCCTGTTCGTCAGCTTGCAAAAGGTGAGTGTGGCCCAGCCCGAACCCTCGGTGCTCATCGCGGCCTGCGAAAAGACCTTCTTGAAACGGTCAAAGGAACCGTATTCCCTGTCGATGAGTTCCGCGAGCGCCCCCGACGGTGTGCCGCCGCCGCCCTTGCCGGCCGGTGCCAGGTTTTCCCAGAATATGTAATGGAGGAGATGTCCGCCTATATGGAACGATAGTTCTTTATACGTCGCCTTCGTATCGAAATCCGCTTTGTCGGCTCTGGCTTTGTCCAGCCTCTGAAGGATTGCGTTGGCCCCGTTCACATAAGCCGCATGGTGCTTATCGTGGTGCAATCTGAGAAGATCCTCGGATATGTAGGGTTTAAGGGCGTCGTAGCCGTAGGGGAGATCGGGTAATACATACAATTTTTGTGCTTCCATTTATTGCCTCCTTTTCGATTTCTTTGCGGACTTGTTCTCGCCGGGCAGCGGTCCCGGGGAACCGCGGCACATTATAATAAGTGTAGCACGTAATCCGCACGGAGGCCGGGTTATGACCGCGTAAGTTCTTTGTGAGCCCTTGCCTTATAAGGAATTCCTTTTTTTTGGCGCAAACATCTGGCACTCGATTCCGGAGTTTAGGAATACCTCACGGGATGGTATGAGCCGGGATTTGAATCCCATCGCCTTGCAGCCGTAAGGAAACCCTTTGTCATGGGTGATATGAAAATGAATACAGGAAAAACAGCCTGATGTGGTTCCTTGTCCTTGCCGTCCTCCACCGGACGATGTCTTCGGGCTCATAGACGGTGGTCTTTTGAGCTTTTCGTGTTGCCCGTAACGTATCCTCCCGAGCCGTCATCCCGGACTCGATCCGGGATCCGGGCATCTTCTGTCCCCTCGTTTCTCCGCGGGAATGACGACGAAAACGGATACAGTATCGTTTTCGGCGGTACTAACGGTTCGAGCCGGTCCTGGGAAGGAGGCTGATCTTGCGATCCAGCTCTCTTTCCCTCCTGTCCAGATCGTCGTTTTTTGCCTTGAACTGCTGTTGCTGAACGGAAAGTTTTGCCTTTAAATTCTCGAGACGCTGGTTGAAATACGTGACGTTTTGATTGAACCTGTTAAGCTCCGGGATGCAGTAGCTGTACTGGGGGCTCTTGAGGTCTTTCTCACCTGAACATTCCGCGAAAAGGTCGGCCTCCTCGGCATCCAACTGCTTTCTTATCTTGTCGAGAGGCTTGAAATATTGGGCATGAAAGGTGCTTTCTTCCTGAAAAAGCTTATATCGGGCAGTCCTGATCTCTTCCTTTTCCCCGGTGAGCTTCGTCAATTCGCTGGACGCCGGGGGTTTTTCCCTCGTGGATGGATTGCCCTGGGCCGAACCGTCGTGAGTGGACAATAAAAGGCATAGCAAGCTGAGAAGGACAGAACATGCCAGGCGGGAAACCCTCAGCCATAATCGTGTCACAGCCGCGTTGTTCATTGTTAAGATTCTCATCGGTATGCCTCCTCGTTTTCGTCCGGCGGGTAGAAGATTTTCTTGCAGTATTTTCCTATAGGATGTGTTTGTTTGCAAGTAGTTTTACGGGCAGGGCTGCGTCAGCGCCTTTTTCTTCAATACCGCGATCTGATATCGCAGATAAGAAAAAACCCGTGGTCGCCGGGGTTCCACGGGTTTTCAGCGTAGCGAAGTTTCCTTTTCTACAATTTGAACTGGTTTACGATACCCTGGAGCTCCTTCGACAGATTTGCCATCTGAGAGGCCGCCATCGCGCTGCCTTGAATGTTCTTCGCAGTCTCCTGCATGGCCATGGATATCTGGTGTATATTACCGGTTATTTCATTGGTTGTCGCCGTTTGTTGCTCCGATGCAACCGCTATCTGATTCACTTCCGCGGCAACGATGCTGATTTGCTCCAGGATGTCTTTCAGGGCGCTGCCGGACTTGCTCGTTTCACTGGTTCCGACTTCCACTTCTCTAACCCCTTGCTCCATGGAACTGACAGCGGACTTCGTCTCGGTCTGCATGGACTGGATGGTCTTTTCGATCTCCTGCGTTGCATCCGTTGTTCTTTCGGCGAGCTTCTTTACTTCGTCGGCGACAACGGCGAAGCCGCGGCCGTGTTCACCCGCCCTGGCTGCTTCTATTGCCGCGTTGAGGGCAAGAAGGTTTGTCTGGTCGGCTATCTCGTTGATGAGCTCGACGATAGCGCCTATCTGATCGGAGCGTTCGCCCAGTTTCTTGATGATCAGGGCGGATTCCTTGACCCTCAGATTGATTCTGTCCATTACTTCCGCGGTCTGGCGCGTGATCGTCTCGCCCGAAACAGCGGAACCGTTTGCCTTTTTGGAGCTCTTTGCGGCCTTGGCGCAATTCTGGGCGATCTCCATCGATGTTGTCGACATTTCCTCGCTGGCTGTCGCCACGTTGTTTATCTGGCCCGCAGCCTGTTCCACGCCGGAGGCCATCTGCCCCGAATTGCTGTCGAGCGTGTCCGCCGCGGAGGCGACCTTGTTGCTGCTTTCTGCCACCTTCATGACGGTGCCGTGCAGGTTTTCAACGAAGGTGTTGAACTCGACCGCCATTCCCCCTATTTCGTCCTTTGATTCAATATCGATCCTCCTGGTTAGGTCTCCCCTCGATATCTCCCCTATGACCTCCACCGTGCGTTTTATCGGAGCGAGAACGAAGCGCGTCAGCGTAATGCTTACCAGGAGGGAGGCCGCGATCGCTACGAATATGACCGCCACGAAGATTATAATGACCCGCGAATAGGTCTTCAGTGAGGCATCGTAGCTTTCCCGGCTCAGCTTGTCCTCCAGGGCAAGGAGGTCATTAAGGACCTTGTTGAGCTCCTGGAATCTCTTGTCTGCCTGGAACATCAGTGTGGTCGCCAGGCTGAAATCACTGGAGGACATATCTATGACCTTTTCCACCGAGTCCTTGTATCCCTTCAGTGCCGCAAGAGATGTGGTGTAATGCTTCTTCTGCATCTCCGACAGGTTTCCGGAGGTCCGGGCTTTATCCATGACGGAGCCCGTTGCGTCGATGGTGATGATCACATTTTTTGCCAGTTTCTCGACATTTTGTTTGAGGAAGTCCGCGCTGGACCAGCTCAGCACCTTGTAAGTGTTGGCGTGGACGTCTCTAATGTCGTTGATCACTGTGGAGATGGTCTGGTAGCCCTTGAAACGATTGGCGTAAAGGTCGTTTATCGTCGCCCTCTGGCTTGCCATCCCGATAAATGAGACAATTCCGAAGATGACAAGGAAGACGATCACCGTCAGCGGAGGCAGAAGAAGTTTCTTTTGCATGGTGAGATTTGAGATCATCTTTTTCATCTATCAACCCTCCTTGTGCCCGGAGGATGGCAAGCATTCAAACCCTTCATGTTTCCCCCTTTTTGATCCCCTTTCGGGGTCGGGCCGTTATTTGTAGGCCCCGGCACAAAGGATCATGTCACCCGAACGTACGAAGTACGTTGTCTTGGGCTCGATCTTTTTTGTTTCGGGGTTCAAGTACTTGTAATCGACCCAGCCGTTGCCCTTTGTTTTTGCCTGACTGATTACATCCTTTCTGAAAAATTTGCCATCAGGATCAGGCACCTCGAGGAGGTTCTTGCCTATGATCTTGGGGTTTTTCGGATGTGCGATCACGGTTGCCGTCATATCGTAGGCAAAGACGTAAAGCTCGCCCTTGTCGAATTGACCTTTCGGCTTGCTGATTTCGGCGACGGTGTTGTCTTTACCGTTCGCCTTGGCATAGGAAACGGCCTTGTCGACAAGTGCTTTTGCCTCGGCGGTATTGCCGGCTGCCTGAACGTACCCGGCCATGACAAAGCAGGCCAGCGAGAAGAAAATCGTGCATAGCATTACAGAA
This sequence comes from Deltaproteobacteria bacterium UBA5205, assembly GCA_002412715.1. Lineage (GTDB taxonomy): Bacteria > Desulfobacterota > Syntrophorhabdia > Syntrophorhabdales > Syntrophorhabdaceae > Delta-02. The sequence goes on along the minus strand of DHVP01000010.1, from coordinate 60,649 downwards.
CCCATTCTTTTCATACTTCCTCCTTATAATATGAAACTCTCTGGTTATTACCCATAATGACGTAAGCGCTTTTGACTGATTATCGGATTGTTTAAGACATTCTTAAGACATTTGTTGAACGCTAATAGTATCGGGGACAGGGCAATGGTTATTCCTGTTTACTGCTGTGTTCTCTTCCCCAGTCTTTTAACCCTTTAATGATCCTGCCCAGGGTCCTTTCCCGTTCGGTAAGTGAATACTCGACTTTGGGAGGCACTTCGGGATAGACCTTTCTTACGATAATGCCTTCCTGTTCCAGGAACTTGAGCCGCGCGGACAATGTTCTCGGGCTGATGCCGGCGAGCGATTTACGAAGTTCACCGAAGCGTCTGGTTCCCCCGAAGAGGTCCCTCAGTATCAGCATTGTCCATCGTCCGCCGATAATGCTGAGGGTTGTGGTGACGGGACATGTTTCTTCTGCCATTGCTTTTCCCCCTGTCGGTATACTCAGTATAACTATATAACATAATTGTAACTACTTGTTTTAGTAAACTATGGTATGGTACCATTTGTCAACGGGTTGGAGACTGAGGGTAATGGGCAATAGGCTAGAAGACAGGTGAGGGGTGATGGGCAAGAGGTTATAGGAGAAGATGAAGAAGGCGGGTGAGGGGGAACCAGGCGGTAGGTTGTGGGAAGAGATAAAATGTGAAGGGAGGTTTTATGGGAACAGGTAATGAATTTCCGTTGAAAGGCTACTCGCTTCCGATGAGCCCGAAGGGGAGGTCCGCGATAATCGATCCGCCCCCGTGGCATTATGGAGGGGATGTACTTCATCTCACCTTCAGGGCAGATGAGAAAAAGGTGCGCGAGCTGATCCCGCCGCCGCTTATGCCGGGGCCCAACCCCGGGGAGGGGGTGGTCTGGTTCACCGAATGGGTATCGGCAAGCGATGCCAATCCCGATCTCAGTTTCATTAATCCCGAGCGTTCCCAATACAAGGAATGCATAGTCATGGTGAGCTGTCAATTCCGGGATCAGCCGGGTTACTACGTACCCTATATATGGGTTGACAACGACTTTACCCTCGTGAGAGGTCTCTTCCAGGGTTTTCCGAAAAAGCTGGGCAAAGTGTACCTTACGAGGCTCCACGATCTCACCCCGAAGGTCGGCGGAAAAAAGGCGGGCGCAAAGGTGAAAGGCATCTGCGTTTCCCAGGCACAGCGTATCGTGGAAGGGTCAATGGTCTTCAAAAGACAGGCGGAACCTTCCGAAGTGCCCCCGGTGAAATTCTATCTCATGCGCCATTTTCCCGGGATCGAGGACATCACGAAACCGGATATACACCAGATCGCCTCGAGCCGGGTTGTGGACCCGAGGGTCGCCGATGTGTGGGTGGGAGACGGGGACGTGAAGTTTCATGCTTCGGAATTCGAAGAGGTTGCGGATCTGGGTCCCGTGGAGGTGACGGGTGCGTTCTACTACAGCCTGGGAATAACCATAACGGGCGGTGAGATCCTGCACCGATTCTGAGTCTTAGCGCTTAAGACGCTTAGGCCTCGTTTTTGCCGAAGCATATTATTGGTCTGTGATATCAGGGTGTTGTGGCTGCCTCAGTTCATAAAATCGCGAGACGTGTTTATACTATAGTTGTATATAAAACGCGGTGTTTGCGAGGAGGCGGCTATGCCGGTGAGAAAATTAAAAGAGTTTCTGGATGGGAATAAGATCAGGTACGTTGCCATTGCCCATTCCCAGGCCTTTACCTCTCAGGAAATCGCCGCTTCGGCCCATATCCCCGGAAAGGAATTGGCCAAGACGGTGATGATCAAGGTGGATGGAAAGATGGCAATGGCCGTCATCCCTGCATCACACAAGGTGGACTTCGGGCTCCTCAAGGGTGTGACGGGCGGGCAAAAGGTGGAACTGGCAAACGAGGAAGAGTTCCGGTACAAATTTCCCGAGTGCGAGATAGGTGCCATGCCGCCCTTCGGTAACCTTTACGGGATGGAAGTGTTCGTGGCGGAAGGCCTCGCAGAGGACGAGACGATCGCCTTCAACGCGGGATCGCACACGGAGCTTATCAAATTGCCCTACAGCGATTTCTATCGGCTCGTCATGCCGAAGGTGGGAAAGTTCAGCTCAATGGGAGGTCTGTGAGGCCTCACTGATTTGCACTTTCCCTGATGATACGGATATGACGCGTGCCGAAAACCGTATTCGATACCAGACAGGGAAGATACCTGCCGCCGGTTCACTCCCAGCCCCATTTTTGAAATATTCCATGTCCCCTGTCAACCATAAGGATTGATGAGTCTGAAGAATGATCGCCGGTTCCGGCCTGCGACGATCCCCAAACGCATACTGGTGATTGCATTTTCCTTATATGCTATGATCATCTGAATGATCATCCGCAGGAGGTGGTCTTACCATGTACGTACGGGGCAATGAAAAGGTTGATGTGAAACAGTCCGTACCGGTGAAAGGAAGTGTGATGTGAAAGACGATCGTTCAAAACGCGTATACGATGCGCTCTTCAAACCCCAAAGCATCGTCATCGTCGGGGGCAGCGAAAGCCTCAGCAAGCCCGGCGGGAAGGTGCTTGCCAATATTGTCGATCATGATTATCACGGGACCCTTTGGGTGGTGAACCCCGGCGGGCAGGTCAAAGGCCTTCCCACATTTCCCTCGGTATCGGACCTGCCGGATGTGCCCGAACTTGGCATTATTGCGATACCGGCTGCATTTGTCGCCGAGGCGCTGGAAGGGCTCGGCCGCAGGGGGACCAAGGCCGTTGTCATCCTTTCCGCCGGTTTCGGCGAGAAAGACGAAAAAGGAAGACAGGAGGAAAGGCGCCTTCTTGCCATTGCCGATAGTCTTGGGATGACGATAATCGGACCGAATTGCTCCGGGTTCATGACGCCCCGGTACAGCGGAAAATTCGCGGGCATCATCCCCGAACTGAAGCCGCGGTCCATTGATTTTATCAGCGGCTCAGGCGCGACGGTGGATCTCGTAATGGAGCAAGCCGTCCTGCGCGGGCTGTCCTTCTGCAACGTTGTAAATGTAGGGAACTCCATCCAGATCGGGGTTGAGGACCTCATCGCCCTCTACGATGAAAACTATGGCACTGAAGGATCTCCCATCCTGATGCTCTACCTCGAGTCACTGAAAAAACCGGGACTCCTCTTGAAGCATGCACGCGCCCTGACTGAGAAAGGGTGTGCCATCGTGGGCATCAAGTCAGGCGTTTTTGCGTCCGGCGCAAGGGCGGCGGCAAGCCATACTGGCGCCATGGCAACCGACGATACTGCCGTTCAGGCCCTCTTTGACAAGGCGGGTATTATACGGGTGAAGAGCAAGATGGAGATGATCGATGTGGCCTGCGCTCTTCTGGGCACTGGCGGGCGGCTTAAGGGAAACCGGGCCTGCGTGGTCACCGATGCCGGGGGCCCCGGTGTCATGCTCACCGACGAACTGGAAAGACAAGGCCTTGTATTGCCGGTGCTTGGTGAGAAGACCCGGGGAAGGCTCGGCGGTATACTGCCGCCGGAAAGTTCCGTTATCAACCCCATCGACTGTCTCCCATCAAGGACGGCCTCCCAGATCCGGGAGATATTTCAGGTGCTCGGTGAGGAAGAATCGGACTCGATAGATGTCATTGCCATACAGGTCGGCAACCCGGGAATGTTCCCCAACAGGGAGATCTATCACGAGGTTGCCCGGGCGATGAATAATTGTCCCATTCCTGTTATCCCCGCGCTGAGTTCCGTTACGACGTGCACGGTGCCGATCAGGGAGTTCACGGATGACGGACATTTCTATTTTCCCGATGAGGTGAATCTTGGAAGCGCGCTCGGCAAAGTGCTGCGCCGCCCGGCAGTTTTTGAGACATCCGGTGAACTCGCGAACTATGATCGGGCGGGTATACAGAGTGCATTGAAGGGACAAGCGGGTCCTTTGACGGCGCAGGTCGTGACACAGGTCCTCAAACACGCCGGGTTTGTTTTTCCGCCGCAGGCCGAGGCCCTGTCCCTCACGGAAATGAAAAAGGCCTGCAAGACCTTGGGCTATCCGCTGGCAATTAAGGTCCTCGGGCCTCTGCACAAGAGCGATCTCGGCGGGGTGAGGCTTATGATAAAGGATGCCGGCGGCGCCGAGGCGGCGTGGCATGACCTTATGGGCATTGAGGGTGCCCGGGGGGGTGTCCTGGTCCAGCGGATGGTGGAAGGGACGGAGGTCATTCTGGGGGCAAGCCGGGCCGATGGGCTCGGTCACCTCGTGATGTTCGGGCTTGGCGGGATATACACCGAGGTATTGAAAGATGTCAGCTTCTGCCTTGCTCCTGTGTCGAGGGAGGAGAGCCTCCTGATGGTGAAGGCCATCCGAAGCTATCCCATCCTCGAGGGGACCCGGGGTCAAAGAGAAATCTCAACGGAACGTGTTTGTGATTATGTCGAAAGGCTGGGTCGCCTCGTCCATGATTTCCCCGTCATCGGTGAGATCGATCTCAATCCTCTCAAGGGCAGCGGCAGTGAGCTCTATGTTGTCGATGCAAGAATCATCCTGCACGCTTCACCTCCTTAGGTATTTTTTTGACAAAAAAGGCCGGTCTCACGACCGGCCTTTCAGTTATTTTCGCGGCGCTTTACAGCTTGAAGAGAAGGTCCGTGTAAGACGGAACCGGCCACGTATCCGCCGGAACCAGCTTCTCCAGGCTGTCGATATCGACGCGCAGGGCCTGCATTACCGTGAAGACCTTGTCACGATAGCTTTCAGCCTGCTTTACCGTCCCTGATATGGCCTGGGCCTTCTCGACCGCTGCCTCGAGTTTGCCGACGTTCTTGTAGGCGGAGGTGAGAATGACGCCGAGCTTTTTCAGTATATCCTCGGGAATCGCGGCGGGACCCTTGACAGATTTGAGACCGTCAATGGAATCGGCAAGGAAGGTGGCATATTCCAGCCCGGCGGGAAGGAATTGCTTCCTGACCATGTCGATGGCGACGAGGGCCTCGATGTTGATCTGTTTCGCATAGGTCTCAACGTAGATATCATAGCGGGAGTGAAGTTCTTTGCGGGAAAGAACGTCGTACTTTTCAAAGAGCTTGAAGGACTTTTCGGTTACGAATGCCTTCAGTGCGTCGACGGCGTTCCCGATATTGGGAAGACCTCTGTTCTCGGCTTCTTTCAGCCACTCTTCAGAGTAGTTGTTCCCGTTAAAGATCACCCGGTTGTGTTTCTTCCAGATATCCCGTATAATTGCGGCGGCTTCCGCGGTCTTGTCTTTTGTCTTTTCCAGCCGCGTGGCCATCTCATCGAGGGCTTCCGCTGCTATGGTATTCAATGTCACATTCGACCCGGCGATCGACTGTGCCGAACCAACCATCCTGAACTCGAACTTGTTGCCCGTGAAGGCAAAGGGCGAGGTCCTGTTACGGTCCGTGTTGTCTCTGGGTATCATCGGAAGCGTATCGACGCCCACGCTGACGAATTGCTCTCCCCTCGACGATGTCTTTTCGCCTTTCGCGATCTTTTCGAGTATCTCTGTCAACTCTTCGCCCATGAAAATGGAGACGATGGCGGGCGGGGCTTCATTGGCTCCAAGACGGTGGTCGTTTCCGGCGGTTGCGCAGGTTGCCCGCAAGATATCCGCATGGGTGTCAACAGCCTTGACCATCGCGCTCAGGAAGAGAAGGAACTGAACGTTCTCGCTGGGTGTGCTGCCCGGTTCCAGGAGGTTTACGCCGTCATCCGTCGAAAGGGACCAGTTGTTGTGCTTCCCCGATCCATTGATCCCCGCATAGGGTTTTTCGTGGAGGAGACAGACGAGGTCATTGCGGACGGCCACCTTCTGCATGGTCTCCATGNNGTGGTCGGTGGCGATGTTGGTGGTGTCAAAGATAGGGGCCATCTCGAATTGTGCCGGTGCGACCTCGTTGTGTTTTGTCTTGGAGGTGATGCCCATTTTCCAGAGTTCTATATCGAGGGCATGCATGTAATCGGAGACACGATCCTTTATGGCGCCGAAATACTGATCTTCGAGCTCCTGACCTTTGGGCGCAGGCGCTCCGAAGATAGTGCGGCCTGCCAGAAGGAGGTCGAGGCGTTCCGTGTAGAATTTCTTGTCGACGAGGAAGTATTCCTGCTCGGGTCCCACAGTGGAGGTAACTCGCGTGGCTGTTGTATTGCCGAGGGCCGCGAGAACCCTCGAGGCCTGTCTGGAAAGGGCCTTCATGGAACGCAGAAGAGGCGTTTTCTTGTCAAGCGCTTCACCCCGATAGGAGTAAAAGGCTGTCGGGATTGTAAGGGTAACGTTGCCGCTTTCGTCCTCTTTCAGAAAGGCGGGCGATGTGCAATCCCACGCCGTGTAACCCCGTGCTTCGAAGGTTGCCCGCAAGCCGCCGCTCGGGAAGGACGATGCGTCAGGCTCGCCCTGGACAAGCTGTTTGCCCGAAAATTCCATGATGACGCTTCCATCGGGGGCGGGAGAGATGAAGGAATCGTGTTTCTCGGCGGTGATCCCCGTCAGGGGCTGAAACCAGTGTGTATAGTGCGTGGCACCTTTTTCGATGGCCCAGTCTTTCATCGCGTTGGCGACGACATCGGCGACATCGGGCCTCAGCGGCGTGCCCTGTTCAATCGTCTTTCTGAGGGCCTTGTATACCTCTTTCGGCAGGCGTTGTTTCATCACCTTATCGTTAAAGACGTTGGACCCAAAAATTTCTGTCAGTTCCATGGTATCCTCCTTACAAGTTTGGACCGGACAAAGCCGTATATTAACACTTTCCGCTAAGTCAGGAAAGTTTTATTCAGTCGGTAAACGTTGACCTGGGGGTGAACTTCTTTGTTCGGTGTGCTTGTAATATCCTCGGGGTCTTTGAGGGAACACGTCAATGTGTGAAATTAGTATAATACGCTACTATTGAATATACAAGTAAATTTTCACGCACTCCGGTAGCCGGGCCGGGGCAGTTTGTGGCTTCGTCTACCTCGGCATGATCCTCACGATCATGTCGTCATCCCTGCCCGGGCTGCCGCGCCCGTCCCTGTTGCTGGTAAGGAAATAGAGGTAGCCGTCCGGTCCGGCCACCACGTCCCTCAGCCGCCCGAAACGGCCTTCGTTGTCATCCGTGGCGAACCATCTCTCGACGGCGAGAACCTGGTATCCGCCCGCTTCTCTCTTGAGCCGTACACGAATAAGGGCTCTGCTCTTGAGGGTGGCGACAAAAAGATCGTTGTGAAGATGCGTGAGGGGCCCCCTGGTGTAAAAGGTGATACCTGAAGGCGGCGTCGCCTTCCTCCACACGATGAGGGGATTGACGTAAGGCGTCCCCGACGGGGCTCCGGCCACCTCGGGCCACCCGTAATTGCCCCCTTTGCGTATGACGTTTATCTCGTCGTTGCCGAAGGTCAGGGACTCTCCTGACGGTCCATGCTCGGAGGCGAATAGTTCCCTCGTTACGGGATGCCAGGCGAGACCCTGGGGGTTGCGGTGGCCGTACGACCAGACGGGCGAGTTTCTGAATGGGTTGTCTGTGGGGACGGAGCCCTCGGGTGTTACCCGCAGGATCTTTCCGTTGGGCGAATTGAGGTCCTGGGCGAGGTTTCTCTCATATATCTCGCCCGTCGTTACGTAGAGCATGCCGTCGTCGGGGCCGAAGGCGATGCGCCCCCCATCGTGAAACCGGGCTCCCGGGATTGCGTCAACGATGATCCTGTCGAACTTCCCCTGCCCGCCCTCGTCCTTCAACCGGATGACCCTGTTGTACAGCTTGCCTTTGTCGCGGTAGGTGTGCATGGCATAGACGTACGGTTTCCCGGGAAACTCCGGATGAACGGCGAGTCCCATGAGACCGCCTTCGCCGGTGTGGGCGACCTCCACGACAGCATAGGGCCTGGCCTCGAGGACGCCGTTTCTGATGAGTCTCACCCTGCCGGGCCTCTCGCTGACGAGAGCCCTGCCGTCGGGGAGAAAAACGAGGGACCAGGGCGCCTCCAGGTTCGTGATCCAGGGGCGGACCACAACGTTGTCTCCCTCGGGTATGAACCTGTCCCGCACGGTCTGGGGAACGGGGCCTACCTCGATGGAACCCGCGGGAGGTGCCGGGACAAGACCGCAACACAGCAGAAGGATGAGGACGGCGGCGGACAGGACTGTCTTTGTCGTCATAAAGTTAAGGATATGCGGGTGCACCCCGCGTGTCAACGGGGTGCCTGGTGGAGGCGCACCAGGCTTGCTTTTTCCCCGGTGCGAAGCGTCTGCTCTGTGGGGTCAATAGTAGGGCAGCTGCTCGTCGAAGCGCTGTTTGCCGTTCCGATACCACGCTGCGACATGCTTCACCGCTTCGACGGCCTTTGTCTGGGCGGCGAGGTCGGAATTGAACCCCTGGTGAGGCTGAACATAGATGTTGGAGCTTCTGTCTATAGATCTCTCCACCAGTGCTTTTGCCGCCAGAAGGTCCGCGTCGGTGGCCGTTGGCTCCCCGAGCAAAAGTGCGGCGAATCGGGATTCACCGCTGAAGACATCGAGTCCGATGCCTGTTATCTTTCCCGAACGATACAGGTCCAGGAGGACCGATTCCGGAGCGATTTCCCCCCGTGTCACATTGATGAAAATGAGTTTTTTGGTTGCCTGAGAGAGATACTTCTTTGAAAAATACCCCACGTTATAGAACCTGCTTTCCTTGTTCCGTGTCAGGTTCATGGCGTTGATGACAACATCGCTGGACAGGATGGCTTCTTCCTTGGAGACAAAGTGCACCGATCCCTTGTAGAGACGATCGAGTTCCTCCTGCCTGATGTCTGTGCCCTGCACGGTCAGCCCATTGGCCTCTGCAAGTTCGTATGTCCTCTTACCTATCTTGCCGACGCCGAAAACGGTAAGGGTCCGGTGCCTGCCAAGCTCCATGAAGGCCCGGGAGTCCTTCCTTTCGAAGGTGATCGTGTTGAGTGAGTAATGGTTCAGCTCTCCGGCTGCGGCGTAGAGGAACTTCATCGCCGTTTGTGCGACGGCGTTCACGCAGTACTCGCGCAGCGACGCTATGTTCACCCTGTCCGCAAGATGTTCCAGGTGGTCATACCCGGCGCTTCGGGTTATGACACTTTTTTTGACCCCCTGCAGATAATGGTCGGGCAGGACCGAATGGGTTTTCGTCGTTATGATCTCCGGCAGTTTCACCGTTGGATTGTCCCGTAAGAATTCCTGGACGTTTTTCGGGGTTATAAGATACGAATGCTCTTTGGGGATCTCATCCTTTTCGATCGCCCTCGCGATCTCCTCTTCGAGATGGCGCGCTTCCGGCCCAAGGGCTTCGAAATGCATAATATCATATGTGCTGTTGATGTCTTTCACATCCGCTCCGGTAAGATTTTATTTGCTGTTTTGTTGATCTATTGTCGCGCAATCGTTCTCTTTTTTCAACTGAATTCCATGCTGTTTTTCCTTCCCGTCCTTTCGGGATTTCTGTATATTACTGGTATGAAAACCGTTATGCTGCTCACCGTTTCGAATGTATTCATGACCTTTGCCTGGTACGGCCACCTGCGATACAAAGAATCGTCCCTGTGGAAAGTGATACTTGTCAGCTGGCTCATCGCTTTCGCAGAATACTGTTTTCAGGTTCCCGCGAACCGGATCGGTCATTACCAGTTTTCCGCAGCCCAGTTGAAGATAATCCAGGAGGTCATAACCCTGGTCATCTTTGCCATCTTCTCCCTCCTCTATCTGAAGGAGGATTTCAAATGGAACTACCTGATCTCCTTCGCCATGATGGCGGGGGCAGTGTTCTTCATGTTTAAAGACTAAGAGAGTATTTCTTACTTTCCTTCCGTGGTTACCGCTACCCGCCAGTAGCTGTCGTAAAAGGGTACGGTTTTCCAGACGGCCGACTTCTTCACGACCTTTTCCGTGCCCGGTTTGGTGTAGCGGTAGGTTCCCTTGCCTTCCTTTTCGTTGACGATGTGCCCGACCATCTGGCGCAATTCACCAAAACCTTTATACTCAGGGCTTTTCAGAACGTTGAGCCGCGCCTGCTCCGGATCGGAAGCATAGACGTTCGTGCCGTCGGGCTGAACGACGGTGATGCCCGTGCCGGGACCCAGCTTCACATTCTTCATAACCTCCTGCATCAGGAGCTCCGGCACGACAAAAAGGCTTACGGAGCCGGCAAACTCCTTTTTCGGGCTGAAGACGGGATATTCAAAGACGATGCCCTGGAATCCTTCTGCCGCGGTGAAAAGTTGACTGAAAACGGCCCTCCGGGTTGTGCGGATGCGGCTTACCACGGCCTGGTCCTTGAGGTTGGTGCCTTCGAATTTACGATATTTTTCGGGTTCGACGATCTCCATGACACCTTTTGCGTTAATAAAGGAGCAATCGACAGAGTAGCTCTTTCCCGTGCAGAGATCGCGCAGGGCCCGTCTCATGTCGGTGGCCGGTGATATGCCCTCGCCGATGATCTTTGCCGCTTTGGAAATGTCCAGGTCGATTGTCTTCAAGGTCGATGCGGTCTTGCTTGTGATCTCATCCAGTAAGACTGCGGCAGGGTCCGCGGAAAGGCATGGCAGGGGAAAGAGGGAGCATAAAAAAATCACCGATATACCCAGGATAACTTTCTTCATGTGAGTCCTCCTTAAGGGCTATTGCTATGGGGAAATGTAGTGTCCCCGGAAGCTATTTTCCTGATATCGGAAAATCTTGTCAATGATTATTTCATCAGGGCGGAAGGAGGCAAGACGAACGGGTTCTTATTCTTTCGGATCCTCTTCATCCGCGAAGAAGTTCCTGCCGTGGACATCCTCGTGACAGTAAGTGCAGAGGTTTTCCCAGTTTGATCCGTCGGGCGGGTTATTGTTGTGGTTCCCGTCCTTGTGATGAACGGTGAGAAGATGCCTGTCGGTGTGGTCAAATTCCCTGCCGCACCTGGCGCACATCAGACCGTGCATTTTCAGCGACTGTTCACGGTATTGATCGTTCCTGACATCGCGGTCCTTCGTCAGCTCCCTGACGATGTCATCGACGGATCCCTTGATCTCCTTCTTGACGGGGCGGTTTGACCTGCGGACAGTATATCCCTTGCCTTTCATCTTCCTCCTCCGTAACGTCGTTTTGCTGCTGTTTCTTGCCCCCTGTGCTCGTTTGCTTTTATCGTAGTACTCCGGCGATATCATCCACCAGTGCCTTCGATCCGACATAGAGAGCCGTTCTCTGATGGGGGTCTTTCGGTACGATTTCGAGGATGGGGGTGCCGTGCTCGTCGACCGCGTCCCCGCCTGCTTCCCGGCACATGAAGGCCACCACGGATGCCTCGTACATCAGGCGCAGTTTTCCCTCGGGCCTGTTCTTCGCGGGATCGGTATGGTTGACGATGGCGGGGTACATGAACATCCCTCCGTTTGTCAGGATTCGATGAAAATCGCCGGCCAGGGCGCCGAGGTAACGGAACGTGTATCTTCGCTCGTTCCTGTCTACCCAGTCCTGTACCACTTTCCTGTACGTGTAGCGATTGGTGGCGTTAAATGAGAGCTCCCAGGTATCCGGGGTGCCAGGGAGGGTTATCCTGACGGGTTTTACGTAATTCATGGTCTCATCCATTTGGAAACGCCACGTTCCCGCCTCCCTGAATGCAATGGTGAGGGTCCCCGTGGGAATGACGAACATACCGGCGGCTATGTAATCTTTCCCGGCCCTGAGATGAAAATCTTCAGGGCCGTCCAGGTTCCGTTTTGCTATCCCGAAAAGGAAGCCTACGGGAAGGCCATGGCAGACATTGGAGGACCCATCGAGAGGATCGAAGTACATGAAATAACGCCCCTCGTCTTCGTTGAGGGAGATGATCTCCTCGGATTCCTCGCTGACGGCCCTGATGACGCGTCCTGTTGTCCTCAGGTAGTGGATGATGATTTCATGGGCGATGTCATCCATGTGCATCACGTCCTCGCCCTGAACGTTTACCTTTCCGGCCTGGCCGAGATTGCCCTTGAGCGCACCGGTGATGTAGTAGTACTCGATATGTTTTGCCGCGCTTATGATGGCGTCCATAAGGATAAGAAAGTGATACGTCCTGTTGTGCCGCTCCTGGTGGCGGAGGAGAAAATTCATAAATGTCTGTTCGAGTTCCATGCGTACCTCTTTGGCGGTAGATCGCGGTGGTGTGTGTACCCGTGAAGTATATGAGGTTTGGGGTAGCCAAGTCAATGAAAAGAGGCCGGTTTCGGACAAGAAAGCCATCCCGCCTGCATGCTGTCCCCGCCGGCATCAGGACCCGGGTTCTTAATAGGTCCCATAAGGCCCCTATGACCAGCCGCTCTGTTCCCGGGCTTTTTGCTTTACAAGCCCGTGCCTCTGTTATATCGTCTGAAATGCATGCACAAAAGGGGGGTTTACCTGATGATGAAAAGAATAAAGCTGCTCTGTTTGTCCTTCTGCGTTGTGATATTAATTGCCGGTGTCGCGGCAACCAATGCCCGTGCCCAGAGAATTATGGCTGAGAAGACGAAGATCATGCCGAAGGCCCCTGAATCGCTTGCCGCGGTATTGGAACCCTGCCTCGAGAAATACGGTCTTCCTGCCCTCGGAGCCGCGGTGGTGAAAGACGGGAAGATCATTTCCATCGGAACGGTGGGGACGAGAAGGGCGGGACACAAGATTCCCGTGACAACGGGCGACCGGTTTCACATCGGCTCCGACACCAAGGCAATGACGGCCCTCATCGCCGCCATGTATGTCGAGGAAGGTAAACTTCGCTGGGATTCGTCGGTGGAGGAGGTTTTTCCCGAACTGAAGAGGATGATGGCCCCCGGCACAGGCTCCATAACCCTGGAACAGCTGCTTTCCCATTCCAGCGGTATGCCCGGCGACGACGAGCCCCTCTTCACCCGGCTTATTATGGAGTCGTTCAGTCGCGAAAACGATAATCTGAGCGACACCCGCTACTGGATGCTTGCAAGGTGGGTCAGCCAGCCGATAGCCGCTGCCCCGCGGAGGCGATTCGCCTATTCGAATATGGGGTACATTATGGTGGGCGCCATGATCGAACGCGTTGCCGGAAGGTCGTGGGAAGAACTTGTGGTCGAGAGGGTCTTTGTCCCTCTGAAGCTCAAATCAGCCGGGCTCGGCCCCCAGTCCACCGTGGGCAGGACCGATGCGCCATTGCCGCACAAGATGGTCGATGGTAAGGTCAAGCCGATGCTTTCGGGCGTTTTTTCGGACAACCCTCTTGTTCTCGGACCGGCGGGTACCGCGCACATGTCCGTGGAGGATTTTGCCAGGTGGGCGGCGTGGAACGCATCAGCGGGAAAACGGGGACCGCACCTTGTTCGCCCCGAAACGCTGGTGAAGCTGAGGACTGTCGTCATCGACGTCCCTGAAATGGACAGCGCTGCCCCCGGCACGCCTTCTCATGGCCGCTACGCTCTCGGGTGGGGTGAGGTGAAATTTGCCTGGGCCAGGGAACCCCTCATCTATCACGCCGGTTCGAACGGCATGAACCTTGCCCAGATCTTCTTCAACCCGAACAATGAATTCGCCATGGTGCTGATGACCAACATCGGCGGCCAAAAGGCCAACGAAGCCCTGGCCGCTCTGGCGGAAGAACTCTACAGAAAATATGGGAAATAGAAGGCCGTTTCAGATATCGGGTCTCAAGGTTTCACGTTAGAGAATAGAAAGCCTTTCTTTTCTTTTGTCCGAAACCCGAACCCCGCAACGGTCTTCCACAACAATTAAGGTGTTTTTTCAATAGTTTTGTGGTAATATGCTCCCAGCTACTTAGATCCTCTCAGCTCTGCCATCGTTTAACAAACCAAAAAAGAATGGTCGAATGCCGGGCGGGCAAAAGCGGCAACACATTCTTTTATGGAGAGTACATGCAAGAAACGAAATTTGAAAAGCTACATCTGTCCAAAATGGTGCAGAAAGCACTGGACAACATGGGGTTCGATGAATTAAGCCCCATTCAGGAACAATCCATTCCCCTTGTCCTTGAAGGCATGGATATTATCGGTCAGGCGCAGACCGGAACGGGAAAGACTGCGGCCTTCGGCATTCCCCTCATCGAGTTGATCGATGCGAAAAGCAGACAAACCGACGCGCTTGTCCTGTGTCCGACCCGGGAACTGGCAATCCAGGTCGCGGGCGAGATCAGAAAGCTCGCGCGGTATAGAAAGGATATCATCATCATCCCTGTTTATGGCGGACAGTCAATTCGCCCCCAGATCGCAAGCTTGAAAAAAGGGGTCCACATTGTAGTGGGCACGCCGGGCAGAATGCTGGACCACATGAAGCGGAGAACGATCAAGCTGGGAACAGTCACGAAGGTTGTCCTTGACGAGGCCGACGAGATGCTCAATATGGGCTTCCTTGAAGACATTGAGACGATCCTCGATGCAACATCGGCGAGCAGGCAAACACTTCTTTTTTCTGCCACAATGCCGGAGAGTATCCGCAGACTGGCCGCAAAATATCAGAAGAACCCCTCGGTGGTTAGAGTTGTCGGTGATGAACTGACCGTCGCTGAGGTGGATCAGAGCTACATCGAGGTGAGACCGGGCAAGAAGCTCAATTTGCTGAGAAAGGTTGTTGATACCTACAAGTTCTCCTCGTCACTTATCTTCTGCAACACCAAGAGATGTGTCGATGAGGTGGCGAGGAATCTCAAGGCACTGGGCTATGATACGGAAAGCATCCACGGCGACATGGCCCAGTCACAGCGGGACCGCGTGATGTCGAAATTCAGGAGAGGGCATTCGACCATCCCGACCATCCTGGTGGCCACCGATGTCGCAGCCCGCGGTATTGACGTCAGGGACGTTGATGCGGTCATTAATTACGACGTTCCGCGCGATGACGAGTATTACGTGCACAGGATAGGCAGAACGGCACGGATGGGAAAGGCGGGACATGCCTTCACTCTCGTGCTGCCCACGGAGATGGGGAAGTTAAGGGACATACAGACCTATGCGAAGACAACGATAAAACGCCATGCCCCACTTTCTCCCGAGGACGAATTCACCGTACCGGTAAAGGTGTTGAATAAACGCCGGATTACGTATAAACCGTCAAACAGAGGACATTTCAAACGGTCCTAAGAAAGGGGGGGAAGATGCTGGTAGGAAAAGTTTCCACAGGCGTTCGTGAACGCCTTGTCGTAGAAATTCTGGATAAGTTCAAGGGCACAAGATCCATCGATTGCAGAATCTACAAGGTATTGACTGACGGTGAACTGATGGCGACACCGGACGGAGTTACCATCAGCCCCGATCAGGTCACGAGCCTTGTAGACCTTCTTAACGAAGCGATGAAAAAAGCCAGGGAAAAGGCGGCGGCTGAGGCCTGATCCTTCAGGTGTCGACCGGCACCGCCAACCGGCGGGTCGTCATTCCCCCCCCGGGATCATGATTTTTTCAGCATGATCCTCGCATCGGCAACAGTGCATCTATTCCATGAACACAGGACGGGGTTGAGGTCAACCGAATCGATTGTGTCGCCTATCTCCTCAATAATGATTGAGAAGGTAGTGACAAGCGCGGTAAGGGCCGCCATGTCAGGCGGCCTCGAGCCCCTGTACCCCGTGAAGAGCACCTTTCCCTTGAGACCGCCAACCATTGAAGAGACGTCCCGTTCGGTAATGGGCGCCATTCTCAGGGCTACATCGCCATAGATCTCCGCCATGGTGCCGCCGAGGCCCAAAAGGATGACGGGGCCGAACTGGCGGTCGATCTTTGCACCGATGATCACCTCGATGCCTTCCAGCTGTTCTTCAACGAGCAGACCTTCGAAGCCCTCTGTTTTAGACAGGCGCGAAAAGGTCTCTTCCAGACCTTCCCTGTTTGCGAGACCCGTCACAACTCCGCCGATATCGGATTTGTGGATGACCGCGGGTGACACTACTTTGGCAACGACGGGGTACCCCGTGACGCTGGCGATCTGTCCGGCCTCTTCAGGTGTTCTTGCCAGGCCGCCCCGGGGGACATCAAGGCCGGCGAGGCTGAAGAACCTTTTTGCCTGAGGTTCCATGACCCAGCCATGTTCCCGTGCATCGGCAAGGATGTCCTGCATTTCACGGGTTACCATGACCTGTGCCTCTTTAGTGCCTCGGCCATGTGGACGGCGTCTTCCACGGAATGTGCAACGGGCACATCATTCAGCATGAATCCTTCGATGAGCATCCAGTATTTTTCAACGTGGGGAACATAAGCGATAATCGGTTTCTTCTCCTGTTGATAGATCATACCGATCCGGGCTCCGAGGTCCGTGCTTATACCCGGAAGATAAGGCAACAGAAGGGCGATGATGCAATCAATGTCCTGCCTCCTGCTGAGGTAGCGCAGGACGGCCGCAAAGTCGTCGTCCACGGAACTGCCCGTCAAGTCGATGGGATTTCTGAAGGATGCTATTTCCTGTATGACCGGGGAGACCTGGTCGCGCAACTCGCCCTGCGCGGTCTCATCGATCCCGGGTACCGTAAGGCCGTGGGCGGCGCATGCGTCGACACAGAGGGCCCCGTGTCCGCCGCTGCCGGTCACAACGGCCACCCTGCCTTCGATAGATCCGTGGTAGCAGCTTAAGGCCTCGGCAAAGGAGATGAGCTCGAACTCATCCGTTGCTTCCACAATACCGTACTGGGACATTACCGATGAAAAGACCGCGTAATCGCCGGCCATGGAAGCGGTGTGGCTCTTGACGGCCTTTGTCCCCTCCGATGTCTTGCCTGCCTTCATGATGATGATCGGCTTGGGACACTCGCCCGCCGCCATAACGAACTGCCGGCCTTCATTTTCATCGAAGCCCTCCACGTAAAAAGTTATAACGGCGGTTCCGGGGTCCTCGGAAAAGTACCTGATGAGGTCGATTTCTCTGACCATTGCCTTGTTGCCGATACTTACGGCGGCTGAAACACCCACACCTTCAGCCGCGCATTTTACCATGTGGTCCACAAGGACGCCGCCGCTCTGGCTCACCAGGGCCACCTTGCCCTGCTCGGGTCTCACGATCCGCTCGCTGGGGATGAAGAAGGTATCGAGATAGGGAGGAGAGTAAATACCCAGGCAGTTGGGGCCGACGAAGGGAAAGCCGCCTTCCGTCGCGATGGCCCTGACGCGGTCCTGGAGATCTTTGCGGCCCGTTTCCGCGAATCCCCCGGATATGATTATCCCCGCTCCTGCCCCGGCCTGCACACATTCGGACAGTACGTCGGGCACGAGGTGCGCCTTTGTGGCGATCACAACCAGGTCAACCTGCCCGGGTACATGGGATATACTTTCATAGACCTTTTCGCCGCGCAGCTCACCTCCACGGTTGTTCACGGCAACGACTTTTACCCGTTGTCTTAAGTTGTTTTTGTTGAAGATGACGTTTGCGGGATGGGATTCGTTTGTGAGGGACACACCTATGACGGCCATTGTCTTCGGTTGAAAGAGCTTCAAGAGATCCATGATTTCCCTTTTCACCTTAAGCCTTTGGATGCGTTCCTCGGTGTTGCCTGCTGTCGTAAGGGTTTCCTGACAAGGATATCACAGGCAATGTCATTCGACAAGAACGGTCACGCGAAGCACAGCCGGGAGCCCGCGGCACGAAAGGCGTGAGCGGATCATAACTTTCCTGAAGATTCAGTGTTGTTTCCGTTCTTGCGCAGTTCCTTCAGAATGTCCCTGTATCTTATTTCCTTATTGGACAGCATGGTAAGGGCCCGGATGACCCTGTTTCTTCGGTAAAAAAACGATGGCGCCGTATAAAAGATGTCGGAGCACAACCTGGCATACGTGAAGTCCTTAATGATGTTTCTCGTTACAACTTTTGTATACGCCCGCGACAATCGACCCTCCTTCTGAAGCTCGTCGAAGACCGTCTGCGCCGCGATGGTGCCGCTCAATACTGCGTAATATATGCCCTCGCCACTGAAAGGATCGGCAAGACGGGCAGAGTCTCCGACAAGCAAGATCCGGCGCGTGTTCAATGGGCCTGAGTTCCTTGCGTAGGGTATGAACCATCCCCGCCGGTCACTCTCGCAGCCTTCCTTGAGAAAACTGAATCGCGACGTGAACTGGCGGTACAGGGATGTTATTCCGGGCATGTGGTTCCGTGTCGTGCCTATGCCGACGGAAAAATGGTCTTTTTTCGGGAAAATCCACCCGTATCCTTTAGGTATGAATCCGAAACCGAAGATCGACCTGTCGCCGTATTCGTCGAGAACACCCCTGTCGCGGGGATAGACCTCCACCTCGAAACCCAGCCCGCCCGGCTCTTTCGCGAGGCCGGCATTCCCGGCGACAACGCTTCGCGCCCCATCGGCGCCCACAACGATGGAGGCGGTGATCCTGTCACCGCCGTCCGTGGAGACCGTGACATACTCCTTTGACTCCTTTACGGAAGTGACCCGTGTTTTTTCCGCAAGGATTGTTCCCGCATCGACTGCCCGCCTGACAAGGTAGTTGTCGAAGTCCTTTCGTGATACCATTTCGACCGCCATGCCGTCGGGATAAAACGTGCGATCTTCGCTCTCATCACGGGAGAAAAAGGTGATTCCCCTGACGACCCGTTCAACCATGGTATTGTGATCGAAATCGAGAAGATGCCTGATGGCCGGAGAAAGGGCCCCGCCGCATGCCTTATTGCGCGGAAGCGATTCCTTTTCGATAAGGAGGGTCTTCAAACCTTTACGTGCGCTGTTGCGGGCGAATGTCGACCCGCCCGGACCTGCGCCAATGATTACACAGTCATATCGATCCATAGCGAACAATAGTGTGACGGAGGCCCGAACGACCCCGTTCCTGTGTATCGATTATAGTGTAGCGACCGTTCTTTTTCAAGGGATTCGTCTTTATATGGCCCGGTTATATTAACCTGTCGTTCCTGTTTTCTCGTGTAGTCGAGATGCTGACGCATACTACAGAAATGTATGTATCCTGACACATACGTCAGTTACATTCTGTCGCATGCGATAGGATACGGTACCCCTGTTTGCGATATACGTGGGATAATATTAAAGATTCACCTATGGCACATCCTTTGCTTCATTGTATGAACGGATGACGGTCGTAATGGTGCCCGGGTTGTGTCGGGCTGGCAGGACCGGAAAAGTGACGAGGGTTTCTTTTCGGCGTGTTTGACGATTGCGTTTCTCGAGCAGGAGGTAATCATGGCAAGAGAGTGGTCACTTCAAACAGTCACGAACCTGAAATTCAGAGAGCTGGAAAAAACATTAATTGAGATCTTCGGTTGCATCCCGGTGGACTATAAACGGGTTATCAAACTCGATATCAGGAGAGGGACACCGATGGTTCAAGTAGAACCCAACCTCGGCATGCAGGAAAAAAGCATCGTCGAGATCTTCGGCTGTATGCCCAGCGACAAACATGTAATCGAATTTGACGTGGACAGGAAAAAGAAGATCGTTGTCAAAGTCGTTCGGGCGGATAGCGAATTTTTGAAGCACAGTGCGCCCTGCGCATAATTGTGTGAAAAGCTTCACATAACTCATTGACAAAGGCAGCCTCGTTCCGTTAGAATTGTGTGCCAAGATTGGTCGCTAATAAAAGTCTGACTTGGCAATCCCACACATACTGACCCCGCATCGTCGGCATGATAAGGACGGGGTGAATAAGGAGTGAAGATGACAGATATACGAGACGGTAATGGTTTAGCAGCCGCCGAAAAGCTCTATACCCAGTACGGGTCGAGGGCAAGAGAATTGAAGGCCTCGGGCAAGAAAGTAATCGGGTACCTGTCCGCGCTTGGTCCGGTAGAGATCATGACGGCGGCGGGGGTCCTCCCGATCAGGCTCAAAGGCAACGTTTCCGAAGCTATCTCCAAAGGTGATGCGTACATGGAAACTATCGTGTGTCCCTTTGTGCGCAATGTCTTCGATCTAGCCGTCAAGGGCAAGTATGATTTTCTCGATGGCATGGTACTTCCTCATCAGTGTGACTCTATCGACCGCACGAATGAGACCTGGAGCTACACCCTGGGGCTTCCCTACTGGCATTTCCTCAATGTTCCCCACGTGACCGACGACCCGTCGATCGCCTTTATGAAAGAGATTCTCCGGATCTTCATCAAGACCCTGGAAAAATTCACGGGCAAGGCGATCACCGATCAAGCCATAGCTGATGCGGTGAAGGCCCATAACAATAACAGAAAGCTCATGAGAGAGCTTTATGATCTCAGAAAATCAAATCCTCCCCTTATCTCCGGTTCCGAGATGATGAAGGTCCTCGTGGCGGCCATGAGCATTCCCGTGGAAGAGTCCAGCGCCCTCATCGAGGCCGTGATGAAAGAAGTAAAGGAACGCAAGCCCGCGGCAGCGAACCCGAAGGCAAAACGCATCATGCTTATAGGCGATCAGATCGATGACGTCGCAGTGATCGAAGCCATTGAGTCCACGGGCGCTTATCTCGTCATGGACGATCTTTCCACAGGTTCCAAGATGTACTGGCAGGATGTTGACGCCACGGCCGATCCAGTCCAGGGTATTGCAGAGCGCTACCTGAGAAAACTGAAGATCCCGACAACATTCGTGGGTTCTGCGGACACCTACCAGGGTATTCTGGAAGAACGTTTCGGGCACATGAAGAAATACGTGAACGAGTTCAAGGTCGACGGAGCCATCCTCTTCATCTACAAGTATTGCGACCCCTACGGATTTGAAGTACCGGCTATCAAGAGCTACGTCGAAGCGGCAGGAGCGCCTGTCCTCTACCTGGAGGATGAGTATTCCACATCTTCCCTGGCAAGGGTGAAGACGAGGATCGAGGCATTCCTGGAAATGATCGCATAACTGAGAGAGAGGAGAATCACATGGCTGAAGAGAAAAAAGGAAGAGCAGTTGCAACGTCAACGGCAGCTAAAATACCGAAATTCGTACGGGGAAACCTGTCTGCAACATTAAAGGCCAAGGAAGAGGGAAAGAAAGTAGCAGCCGCATTCATCGCCGACGGCCAGGATGAGATCATGCGCGCCATGGATATCGTCCCTGCATGGGGCGAGAGTTTTTCCGGCGTCTGCGCGGCAAAACGCGATGCGGAAAAGTATCTCCAGAAGGCGGAATCGGACAACTTTTCCCGCTCCCTGTGTACCTATGCAACCTGTAACATCGGCTTCGACATGATGCGCGAAGAGCTGGGCGGTGCGACCCCGGAAGGCGCCCCCTGGGGCGGCATGGGAAGGCCGGACATGATGCTCGGCAACGGTCAGCTCCTGTGTGACCCACGCTTCAAGTGGCCACAGGCAACGCAGCACTATCAGCAGGACGTCCCTGTTTTCGTGACCAACATGTACTATCCTCCTTGGGATCCGAATGCAGACCACCACGAACAGGAAGCCATCTATGTGAAATATGCCGCCGATGAACTTCGTGAGACGGTCAAGTTCTGCGAGAAGATAACGGGCAAGAAGATGGATTGGGACCGCCTGGCGGCCACTGTCGAACTGTCCGACAAGACCTGGGACCTCTTCATCGATACATACGAACTGCGCAAGCACATCCCGACACCGATGGATACCGGCGATGCCATGAACACCATGGTTCCGCTGACCTTCAACCTCGGGACCCAGGAGGCATACGATTTCTACGTCGACCTCAATGCCGAACTGAGGCAGAAGATCGCCGACGGCGTCGGCGTGGCCAATCCGGAAAAATACCGGATTATCTGGGCAGCCGGATTGCCGAGCTGGTTCGCGCTGGGAGACTTCCAGTATTTCAACGGGAAGGGAGTCGTCTTCCCCGTGGAAGTGACCTATCGCGGTTGTGAAAAGATCGAGCGCCTCGACCTGCCGAAGACGAATGACCCGCTGGAACATATCGCCTGGAGATGGGTAAGATACTGGACCCACTGGTACGATGCGGCCAAGAAACGCCCCGGCTCCACCCCGAAGGTAGAGAGGATCATTGAATATATCGAAGATTACAAGTGCGACGGCGCAGTTTTCCATTCCGCCTTCTCATGCAGAAGCTGGCACGCGGGTATTATGCAGCAGGCCGCGACGCTGAAGAAAGTATATAAGGATATCCCCATCCTGATCATGGAGGGCGATATTGTCGATATCAGCTCCTATAACGAGGCAGATACCCATAACAGGATCGATGCCTTTATTGAAACCCTCGCGGCCTCTAAGAAGAGACAGGGTTAAGTCCCGGAGGCTTCACGAAATTTAAATAGGAGCGGTATCAGATGGATTATTTTGCCGGTGTCGACATCGGCTCCACCATGACAAAGGTGGTAATCATGAGCGACAGGATAGAGGTGTCGCTCATAGGGCCGACGGGCCCCGAACACCGAAAGCTTGCAAACAGAGTGATGGAGGAGGCGCTCAACAAAGCGCGCCTCACCTTCGAAGACCTGACATACATAGTTGCGACTGGATACGGCAGGATCAACGTTCCCTTTGCAGACCGACAGATCACTGAAATCACCTGCCACGCAAAAGGCTTGCACAGCCTCCTCCCCTCTGTAAAAACGGTCGTCGACATCGGCGGCCAGGACAGTAAAGGCATCAAAATCGTCAATGGCAAGGTGATGAACTTTGTCATGAACGACAAATGCGCCGCCGGTACGGGGCGTTTTCTCGAGATCATCGCCGATTCCCTCGGCGTGCCCCTTGAAAAAATCGGAGAGATTTCCCTGACGGCTCAGAAGATCGCGGCAGTGAGCAGTACCTGCACGGTCTTCGCCGAACAGGAGATCATCTCCCGGCTGGCAAGCGGCGAACCGATTGCCAATCTGCTCGCGGGTATCCACGACGCGGTGGCGACCAGGGTCTATTCGCTGGTGAAAAAGCTGAACGTCGAGGCGGATATAGCGGTGACGGGCGGAGGAGCAAAAAACATCGGTCTCGTCAAGGCGCTGGAATCCAAATTCGGGCAAGCGCTGCTTGTCCCTCCGGAACCTCTCATAACGGGGGCCCTGGGAGCCGCTTTGATGGGAAAAGATATCTTTGCGAAGTATATGGCCGAAGGCCAAAAACCAACGCGCAGCGTTAACAAACTCGAGGAAGCTACATTCTTCGAATGAGGTAGACAGACGTGGCATTTGTTCTCGGAATAGACGTAGGTTCCGGTTACTCAAAGGCGATTGTACTTGAGGAGGGTGAGATCCGCTCCTATGCGGTGATACCTTCAGGCGGCGATTACCGCGAAGCGGGCAGGGCCGTGGCCCGGACTGCACTGGAAAAGCTGAATCTCACCTTTGGGGATATCGCACGTACCGTTGCTGCCGGCTATGGCGGGAACATGATCGACTTCGCCGACGATACGTCCACCGATATTTCATGCCATGCCGCGGGTGTTCATTATCTTTTCCCTTCCGTAAAGACCGTCATGGATGTCGGCGCCCAGTATTCCCGGGCGATCCGCCTTGATGATGAGGGGAGGATAGCCAACTTTATAATGAATGAGAAGTGCGCGGGAGGAAGCGGAAAGTTCCTTCAGGTTGCCGCCCGCATACTTGGCATAAAGGTGAGCGAGATCGGCGAACTTTCCCTTACGGCAAAAAAGGCCGTCGAATTTACGACAGGATGTGCCGTTTTTGCCGAATCGGAGGCGGTGTCACGCATCTCCGAGGGAGCGTCCCCGGCCGATATCCTGGCTGGAATCCATAATGCCATGGCATCAAAGATAGTCACTCTCGTCATCCGTGTCGGTCTCGCCCCGGATTGTGCGGTTACCGGCGGAGGAGCCATGGATATTGGGCTTGTAAAGGCCATAGGGGCCGAGTTGGGAACCGGTGTTTTTGTCCCCGATGAGCCCCGGATCACTGCCGCCCTAGGTGCCGCCCTTATAGCCCGTGACACCCTGAAGACGAGTTGAAGCCGAAACAACAGCTTTGACCGTTTCAATTGTCTCGACGACCGGTTTTAAAAAAAATCCCCCTAAGCTATTTATTCACTGCTTCGTTTTATAGTACTATTAAGAACACTTTCTATGTTCAGCCAGTTGGAGCGCAGCCATTTCTCAAGGAGGTTTCATGAAAAAAAGCATCGTGACTGCAGGCGTGTTTCTAATCGTAGCATCGATGGCTATGATGTTCAGTCCCATCGCGATAAGCGCGGCAGGTCCTCTCGATGCCTGCGTGCTCCTTACGAAGGCTGACGCGGAGACGCTATTCAACGATACCGTGTCGTCCCAGCGGGCAGGCAAGGTATCCGCACCCGCAGGCAACAATTGCACGTATTTTTTCAAGAAGAAAGGCGGCGCATACAGCGTGAAGCTGATAGTTTCCTCCTCCGATGAGATCAGGAGCGAAGGGATCTTCAAATCCGCCAGAGACGTCTTCGAGAGGCAGAAAAAGGCCCGGATGGCAAATGCCGACACAGCGCAAAGAATGAAGTCTATCGGCGGGTTTGGTGATGAAGCCTTCTGGAACGGCTACGACCTCTGGATTGTAAAAGGCGACTACCTTCTTACCGTCCTGGCCCACCCCTTTCTGGCCGGCAGTTTCAAGAGTAAGGAGGCCATGGAGAAGGCCCGTGGCGATCAGGACCTGAGCTA
The DNA here is from genome assembly GCA_002412715.1 of Deltaproteobacteria bacterium UBA5205. Classification (GTDB taxonomy): domain Bacteria; phylum Desulfobacterota; class Syntrophorhabdia; order Syntrophorhabdales; family Syntrophorhabdaceae; genus Delta-02. The sequence continues at coordinate 36,188 of DHVP01000010.1, read as the reverse complement.
CTCTCAGAAAGCGGCAACGAAAATTCTTCTGAAAGTTAAGTAGGAACTCGCATAGACCTCCGCCACAAGAGGGGGGATTCCCCTCTTCATAATGACGTACGCCTCGGCTGCATTTCGATTATCCTTAAGACAGGGAGGAAGGATTTCAGTCTTCCCTTCAGAGCGGTTGTCCCATATGAAGAAAATGAAATGTTGGATTCGTTTTAAACGGGCGATGGTACCAGGAGGAATGGAAATCATGATAAAAAAGTTACTTTTCGGATTCGTGCTTATACTGACCCTTGTTTCAATCGCTTGCGCCGATCAACCGGTCAAGTCCGATACCCCCCGAAGTCTCACGATCGTCTCCGTCGTGCCTGTGAAAGACGAGATATACGCAGCTGTTTCCATCGAATTCCCCAAGGCCTGGACGAACCCGCAATTCACTTTGGAGGTAAACGGGAAACCCGCCAGGATGAGGCAGAGATCGGGTGGCTTCTCGGAAGACCGCAACATGGCGGATTTCCTCTTCATCCCGGTAAAGACAGAGAAACAATCTGTCACTGTAAAGACCGTTATCGACGGCAAAAGAGTCGACGCGAAAAGCAGCTTCGACTGGAAACCGGCGCCTTTTATCACCATCATCGGACATACGGGAGACCGGGAAATAATCATGGCGAGGGAGAAACTCACCGTTGCAGCAGCGAATGTCACCGACGTGAAGATGTTCTTCAACGGCAAGGAAGTCCATCCCCGGCCATCGGCCGGCGACATACAAACCCTCTCTTTCGACTCCGCCTGGAGGAAAGGCAAGAACGTGCTCACCGTCAATGCGGATAAACTGGATGGCGGTATCATTGCGAAGAATTTTACCTTCTTCGACCTTGGCGATGGTGGCACACTGCCCCCTGGTCAGACCGCCGTCCTGTTATACGGGCAGGAAGGCAGCAAGAGCGGCCCCTTCTATGACGTCAGGATTGAAGGTGACGCAATTGCTGCCCTTCGGGATACCCGGGTCCGCCGCGATCTCATTGACAAGGATGGCTGGATCGTCTCGGAGGTGTGGCTTGCCAGGGAGTTGAGGGCCCAAAAAGAAGGGATGTCGAAAGTGCGTATTTTCGTCAAGACCCACTTCCTCCAGAAGATGGAATTGGAAAAGGAATTTTCAATCACCGTCGCGGACAGATGACAGGACGGTGTTTTGCCCCACGGCATAGTTGACGGGCGGCTATGGCGTGACTATAGTACGCCAATGGAAGTCGACAGAGAATGAACCGTAAAGGGGGCAAGCACGATGGCAATGGTCGATGAAAAGAAGATAAGGGCCTATCACGTCAAGAGCGACGCACTGGTTTGTCCGTTATGCGCAAGCGATGAGGAGATAGAGTCTATCCAACCGGGGGATCTCATTACGGAAGATGCTATTCACGATGACAACCCGGTGTACTGTGCACGGTGCAGGAAAAAGATCGAAAAATAAGGGCAGCTCCGGCGTCCACGATCTAAAAGTACGGTCAGGAGCTTATCCGTCCTTGTGCCTTAAGCTTGCGAATCTGTTTGCCCTGATATTGATAAGCCCATCCTTCTTTTCGACGACACCTTCCACCAGCAGGAATGGTTCAAGGCGTACGACCGTCCGGTGTGTCCGGTAGACCTCCGGCTTTATCACAACGTTGATAAGGCCGTCTTCGTCTTCGAGGGTCATGAATGAAAACCGCCCTTTCGCGGTGGGAGGCATCTGGAAGCACACCATGTAGCCGGCAGTGAGCACGGCGGCGCCGGAAGGGCAATTGACAAGACCGGTGCTTGTTACCGCGCCCAGCTTGTCGAGGACCCGCCGGTAGAGTTTCATTATGTGGTGTGACGCACAAAACCCCTGGAAGGCATAGTCGGTTATCATCTCTTCCGCCGCGTTCATTTCGGGTATGGGCAGGTTCTGCTCCCGCTCACCCGAGTTGATGCCTGCGAGCCCTGCGCCGCGTATTGTCCCCGCCTCCCAGAGGAGCTGTCTCCTCGATCTTTTTATGGCACTGAATGCCCCCACGGCAATGAGATTCTGCGTTGATTTATTGTCGATCCCGGCCCGGTCGGCGAAGTCCTGCAATGAGGTGAAAAAAGCCTGTTCGCGCGCCTTGAGGATGCGGTCCCCATTTTCTTCCCCGATCCCTTTTACATACCTGAAACCGGTCCGTACGGACCCTTCTTCGATGGAGCAGTTCCACATGCTCCCGTTGATGTCCACGGGAAGGATCGGAACATTGTGCCGTTTCGCGTCCCCCGTTATTACCTCGGGGTCATAGAATCCCATGGGCTGGTTGTTGAGCAGGGCACAGTAGAATTCCGCCGGATAATACCTTTTCAGGTACGCCGACCGGTAGCAGAGGATGGCAAAGCTGGCAGCATGGCTCTTGCAGAACCCGAAATCGGCAAAGCCGCTGATGTGCTCGAAGATCTTTGTCGCGAGATGGCCGGTTATCCCCTGCTTTTGTGCCCCTTTCACGAAGCGCTCATGCCATTTCATGAGTTCCTCCCGGGCGTTCCTGCGTCCCATCACCTTCCTTAATGTGTTGGCCTCGCCCGCGGTAAATCCGGCTATGGCCATTGCCACCTGGAGGATCTGTTCCTGGAAGAGGATTACCCCGAGTGTCTCGCCCAGAATGGGGGCCAGCTTCGGGTGAAGATGAACGACGGGTTCCTTGCCCTGCCTGCGGCGGATGAAGGGATGCACCATGTTGCCCTGCAGGGGACCCGGTCTCACGATGGCCACTTCCATGGTAAGGTCCTCAAAGGATTGGGGCCGTACCTTGGGCAGGGTCTGCATCTGTGCCCGGCTCTCAACCTGGAAGACGCCGACGGTATCGGCGTCACCGATCATCTTGTAGACTCCGGGGTCGTCAGGGGGGACGCTGTCGAAGTCGAGGGTAAGCCCCCTGTGCTTACGGATAAGCTCCAGTGCATCATCGATAAGTGAAAGCATCCTCAGGCCGAGAAGATCGAACTTGATGAGCCCCGCGTCGTCGACGGAGTCCTTGTCCCACTGGCAGACGATCCTTCCCTCCGCGCGGGCGTGTTCCTGCGGTACGATCTCCGATATGGGTCCGGGAGTGAGGATCATACCTCCCACGTGGATGGAGAGATGTCTCGGGAAATCGGCTATCTCCGTACAGAGATCGCCGAAATGCTCCCAGGCGCCGGAGGCGAGGCAGGACTTGAATTCGGCAACCTCTTTCAAGGAGTCAATGACACCGCGGCCCGAGTAAGAGGAAACCATCTTTGCCATCCTGTCGAGCATGTGCGCGGGCAGCCCCAGGACCTTTCCTACCTCACGTATTGCGTTGCGCCCCTGGAAGGTCACATAGGTGCAGACCATGGCGGCACAATCACGCCCGTATGTATCGTAGACATACTGGATGACCTCTTCCCGCCTGTTTGTCGCAATATCGATATCGATGTCGGGGATGCTCAGTTCATTGAGAAAGCGCCCCACAAAGAGTTTATGTCTCAGCGGATCGACGGGGGTGATCCCGAGGACATAGGCAACGATGGAGCTTGCCGCCGAACCTCTGCCTTGCGCCGAGATGCCCATCTTTCTGGCATATTCGACGATGTCCCGGACAACGAGGAAATATCCCGAAAGCCCCTTTTTCTCGATAAGCACGATCTCGTCGTCGATCCGTGTGAGAATTTCTTCCGTAAGAGTTCCGTACCGCATGCGGGCCTTTCCGGTGGCAAGCTTCCTTAAGAGCCCCGTTGCCGTTTCCCCCTCCGGCAGGGGAAACCGGGGGTAGGAAAAGGAAGAAAAATCGAGGTTGAAAACGCAGCGTTCCGCCACCTCCTCAGTCCTGAGTATCGCCTCCCGGGGAAGCCAGGGGAGCTCGATCATCTCCTTGTGGTCCTTGAGGTAAAATTCCGAGTTCAATCTCCTGAACGGGGCCGACCTGTCGATGGGCACCCGGTGTTTTATGCAGGTGAGGACGTCGTGAAGGACATGCCCGGCCCGTGTGGCATAGTGGACGTTGTTCGATGCCACGGTCTTGAGGTTGAGGCCCTGCGCGAGATCCGCAAGCCGCAGGCACAGGTGCCTGTCTTCCGGCAGGAGGTGGCTGTGGACCTCGATATAAAAGTTTTCCTTTCCGAAAAGGGCCGCATATTCCTTTGCCGCTTCATGGGCCATTCGTTTTTCGCCCTTCATGAGAAGGCGCGAAATCTTTCCCTTTATACATCCTGACAGGCAGATAAGGCCTTCCGTGCGGCCGGGCAGCTCCGTCTCGGAAAGCACGGGGCTTCCCTTGGAACCGGCGAGGTGTGCCTTCGTAATCAGCTGTGAGAGGTTTGTGTATCCTCGGGCGTTCTCCACAAGAAGCGTCAGGTGGTTTTCTTCTTCAAGGGTGAGCTCTGCGCCGATGATGGGTTTTATCCCCGCCTCCTTCGCCGTCCTTGTAAAGACGCAGGCGTTATAGAGCCCATCATGGTCCGTTATGGCAAGGGCTTTCATGCCAAGGCAGGCAGCCCGTTCGACAAGACTGCGGGTTGGGGAGGCCCCGTCGAGAAAAGAAAAGTTTGAATGGGTATGCAGTTCGGTATACATGAGAGCGCCCCCTTCAGACGGTCCAGTTTTGCCGGTACCACGCACCGCCCGGCAAATCCTGAAAGACGGTGATGCGGCTGCCGCTTTCGAGCTCAAGGGCGTAATACATACGGACGACAGGCTTTTGCCACCAGGCGTCGTCGACGCGCCAGATGTTGACGATCTGTCTGACCTTTTGCCTTTTCTTTTTAAAGGTGACCCGAACCGGCAGATCGTTGACCGCTGTCACTTCTATACGTTCAGGTTCAAAAGGTGAAGCTTTCATGGTTCGACAAAGATGAACCTGTCATCGGGCAGAAGGATGCCGCTGTCGTTCCTGACGGCACGGGCGAGGGGCATGGCGCCGTATTTCGTCTTCAGGAATCCGCTGACGTCCTTCATGCCTTTTTCAAGGCCGGTGCGCGACCGGAAGAGTTTTTCCTGCCTGCCGCCGTAGTTCACAAGGGCACCGGCGCGAATGCTCATTATCCGTATGGGACTTGCGAGTTCGACCCTCTCCAGGGCCGCCATGATCCTCCGCAGCATTTCTTCCTTGTGGGCCGTGGGTGCATGCATGAAAAACTGCTTCTCGAAAAAGGTCCTGTTCTGCAGGTCGAATACGAGCTTTATGGTACGGCACGCCTTGCCCAGCTCTTCAAGCTCAAGGCAGAGTCCATCGAGAAGCTCGAGAAGGGCCGCCTTGATCTCCTGTCGTGAATAGACCGGTTCGTCGCAGACCAGTTCCCGGTCTATATCGGTTATGGAGAAGGCACAGGGGATCCTGCCGCGCTCCCCGACACCGTTCGAGATCTCCCACAGCTCTTTGCCCGCGGCGCCGAACTGCGATGTGAGGGCGCCAAGCGTGAAGGCACCTATCTGCCCCAGTGAATTGAGGCCAAGGAGGCAGAGCCTCTGGCGGACATCGTCAGCGACGGGCAGGCGGGAGATGCCCAAAGGGGAGAGAAATGTCTTTTCCATGCCGGAAGGGATGACAAAGACGCCGTTTATGGCACAAAGCGCGGCCTCAAAGGCCATGAACCGGGAATTCCCGACGCCTGCTTTCACGTGAAGGTGAAACCGGTCCGATATCGTGCGTTCGAGGGCGGAGGCAACCTGCTCTTCGCTTTTATACATACCGGGGAGCCGGGTGATATCGAGAAAGACCGTGCCCGCCTCTTTAGGCTCCATGCGCAGGGTTATCGCCGCGATGGAAGACAGGGCCTCTTCCCAGAGGAGCGTGTATTCCCTTCTTCGCGCAAGGACGGGGACGGCATCGTAACAAAGATGGTATGCCTCCTTGAGGGGCATTAATGGTACAACCCCCCTTTGAGCAAGGTCTTCGGAGCAATCCAACACAAAACCTTGCTCCTGCGGCATACCGACGACTACAACAGGTCTGTTCCTGAGATCGGGGTCCTTAAGATATTCGATCTGGAGATAAAAATGAGGGATATGAACACAGGCCACTCTCATAAAGATATAGTAGAACATATGTACTAGGTAAGCAAGAAGTTTTTGAAGAATGTTTCAGGTTCAAAACTTTTTTCTTTTGTTTCCTTCTTCTCCATAGTACACTTGTTCTAAAGGGAGGGCCGATGCCGAGGAAAACGAATACCAGGGAAAGCATACTCGAGTTTATCAGGACATTCCGGCGGGACAATGGCTATTCACCCTCTGTACGGGAGGTGGCCCGTCATTGCGGGATAAAGAGCCCCTCTGTCGTGCAATACCACCTGGATCAGCTTCAACAAACCGGTTTCATTACAAAGGACAAAGACAGGTCCAGGAGTGTCGGAGTTGTCGGCGAGACGCGTCAGGCGGTAGAGGTGCCCCTCCTCGGTATTATAGCGGCCGGTCAGCCTATAGGGGTCCCGTCAGTGGATAAATGGAGTTCTGAGGCGGAAAGGATGATCGATGTGCCCCGGGAGATCATGAGGGGCCGGAAGGACCTCTTTGCCCTTCGGGTCAGGGGGAACTCCATGGTGGACGCCATGATAGCCGATTCGGACATTGTGGTCATGGAACAGGCCGACACCATAAAAAATGGCGACGTGGCGGCATGCTGGCTTGAGAACGAGCAGGAGGTTACCCTCAAGAAGGTCTTTTTCGAGAAAGACAGGGTCAGGCTCCAGCCCTGTAACCCCTACATGCTTCCCATGTACCACGACGCCGCCAATGTGAGGTTTCAGGGAAGGGTAGTAGCCGTACTTCGCATGAATCCATAAAAGAATTTTTCATTTTTCACGTTTAGCGTCCAAAAACCTGATGATGTCTTTTTATGGTTTATATCACCTGCAGTTTTTGTCCTTTGCCTGAAACCCGAAACATTCATTTCATTTGTGATGCGGCGAACTCCCAGTTTGCCAGGTTGTCGAGAAAGGCCTGCACGAAGTCGGGACGACGGTTCTGATAATCCAGATAGTAGGCATGCTCCCAGACGTCACAGGTCAATAAGGCTGTCTGCCCATGTGCGAGAGGGGTATCGGCATTGGACGTCTTTATGATCTTCAGCGTGTCCCCTTCCTGTATCAGCCATGCCCAGCCGCTTCCGAATTGCGAAACGGCCGCGGTTTTGAAGGCCGTCTTGAATTCATCGAAACTGCCGAAGGATTTTTCGATCGCTTCGAGGAGGCGTCCGGTGGGTTTGCCTCCCCCGCCCGGTTTCATGGATTGCCAGAAAAAGTTGTGGTTCCAGACCTGAGCGGCGTTGTTGAAAACGCCGGTCTTGTCCGGTTTTCCCGTACTTTCCATGATGACCTTCTCGATGGTTTGTCCCGCCCACGCAGTCCCAGCCGTCAGTCTGTTCAGATTATCGACGTAGGCCTGATGGTGTTTTCCATAATGAAAGCTCATGGTCCGCGCGGATATATAAGGTTCCAGCGCATTCTGGGGGTAAGGCAAGGACAGTATTCTGAAGGCCGGCGCGGCGGTGGACGTCGAGGTCTGCGCCGCGCCGTTCACGAGAACGAGGACGAGAAATGCCGGCAGGGCTGTCATGAGAAGGCATATCTTTACGATGTTCCGGCTTCGGCCGGATTTTTCCCCCTGTTGATTCCAATTCTTTCCGTGTTCGTTGCTATACATGGATCCCTCCTCGTGTTGGTTTAAAGTGTCTCGGGTCTGAATGTCGTACGGCTGATCTCATTCCCTGATGTACCGGGGAGGACGAGTCACCTGCCGACAAAGTAAATTGTATCACAGGGGCGGGATTCATGGTGGCGTGTCCCTGGCGCGGAGCCTTGTCAGGCGCGGTGGGTACAAGGTTGAGGGTGAAAATATTCTCCTCGAAAAAGGGCACCCTTCCATCCGGAGGGGTGCCCTCGGGTCGAATTCCATGGCTCTATGGTTCGGTTGGCGCGTTGGGGTCTTTCATCCATTCTTCCGACGATCTTTGATTATTTGATGGGTTTCGGGCTGTAAAGCAAAAGCTCGTTCGCCCTGGAGCCGTTCTTGATCAGTGTTTCTTTCGTAAGGAAATCCTGCTTTTCAACATGACAGACCTCGCATGAGCGGGTCCGTTCGGTACGTTTCTTGATATTATGGGTAGGTGTGGCCCAGTAATTGGGGACGGAATCGTATTTTTCCATCGCGATCCCGGCACTCGCAAAGGTGTCCCGGACCGTGGGGGTGATTCGCAGGGTTGTGACCGTCTTTTTGTCCTTGGGATTCAAACCCAGGAAGAATCCGGGTTTGGGCGTCGCTCCTTTTCCCAGATGGCAGTCAGTGCACTGGGTGTAAACGCCGCCCGCATGGCAGGCGTAACAGCTTACCTTGTCCTTGTGCTGTGTATGGGACGTCTTAGCCTTTTCCGTTTTTTCGCTCCCCGGCTTATGGCAATTCGCACAGGCCGGCTTCTCCTTTACATCCGTCTTCGATGTGTAAACTACTCCGGTGCCGTGGAGCTCGGCCTTCTTGTGGCAATCGAAGCAGGTCATTCCTTTTTGGTAATGGATATCGGCGGAACCGCCGAAATCTCCCGTGAACTCGGGGTATACCCGGCCCCCATGGCACGTGGCGCAGGTCTTTCCGTCATCCCTGGCGACGAATTGATGGCCTTTGAGGAGCCCTGTGCTCACGCCGGCTATGCTCGGGGACATCACGTGGCAGTCGCCGCAGGAGGCATGGCAGCTCCTACAGGATTGCTGAAAGACCTTCTCATCGAATATTTTCTGTTCTTTGGCCGAGAACCTGCCGGATACTCCCTGTCTCAGTCCGGCGGTCGTGAAGTGGAGAGAATCCTTGTATGTTTTTGCGATCTTGTCATGGCATTTCCCGCATAACCCGGGATCCATTGATGGTCTTTTTACGAATCCCGCATGGGCCTTCTCCCGGGAAGACGCTTTTTCATCGCCTCGATGACAGGAGGGGCAGCCCCCGCTGAAATGGGGGTCTGTATCGATGAGCTTTCGGTCAACCATGTAGTTCTTGTATTGAGACTCCGCCGGCACCGACGGAGGGGCCCCCGCTCACCCGACTCCTTCCGAGATCTCGACCTTCACCGGGCTGTGAAGGCTCTTGAGTAATTTTTCGTTCGTATGACAACTAACGCACCCGCTTTCAACGGCATCGAGAGGGTGAAGGAGGGAGGGGCCTGTGAAAAGAGTAAGGGCAAATGCGATCGCCGACAACGGAACCAACATGCGGAGGAGGTATTTTTTCATGAACGCTCTAGAAAATGGTAGTAGTCTGCACAGCCTTTGTCAAGCCGGTCCATGCGTCATGCATGCGGGAACGCCTGATATGAAACGGTTTAGAATTGAGCGAAAAGGGCGGGGAATTGTATACCTCCGATAACAGTGTCCCTGTATTTTTCACTGATCGACCGCCGGGCTTCCGCGAGGTCCGGCGATCTTACACCGTTTTCCATGGAGCAATACGTCTCGACATAGGCCGTCAGGTCGTCGACAGCCTTGATCATGGCCCCGTCGCGGGGGTTGAAGTGGCCCTGGTTATACTTGCGGGATATTGTTTCGGTATCAGTCCTGATGACCTTGTCCTCAAGGGTGATAATGTTCGTGAATTCGTCCTCCGTGAAGGTCTTCATCTCGCTGTGCCAGGAGGCGGGAATGAGGTTGAACACCTCCTTGTCCATCTGTTCCTTCTCATAGGCCTTGATAAGGGAGTCAAGGCCTTCGATGGAGCGCTTCACGGGGGATATGATGTCCCGGGTGAGGACCTCGGGCAGATCATGGAAAAGGCCTGTGAAGTAATTGTTGAAACAGCGTTTCGGACACGCTCCTATCTGCAGAGAGAAGAGGTAGGAGAAGACGGCAACGATGAGCATGTGGCCCAGCACCGACGTGCGGGGTATCATGTTGAGATGGCTCCAGCGATACTGGAAACGCAGCTGCCCGCACAGATCGAGGAAGTTCCGGTATTTCTCATAGAGGGCAAGCTGCTGGATCCCGGCAAGGTCATAGTAACGCTCCTGCTTTTGCTGCAGGAAATTCTTTATGTCCGGGATCTCATAGCCTGTCGGATTGGCCCTTTCGATAATGTCAAATTCCCATCGGGTGGCATAAAAATGGGCTGCGTTGATGATCCTCTGGTTGATGGTGGTATCGGTGCCGGAGAAATAATTTTTGAATCTTTGGAGAAAGTCAGCGCCCAGAGGGGATATAATGGGTTCCAGCTTTTTAAATACCCACCTTGTCAATTCCTCATATTTCTTTCTGTCTTCCTTGATCCTATTGAATATCTGGGGTTTCAGGTCCGTTATAACGAGGCGCTCCAGGAACTCGAAGAGGCCGCCTTCGATAATTTCAAGCCAGTCGAACCCCTTTTCCGATTCTTCGAATTTCCCCAGGAAATAGGCAATGGTCATCTTGTGGGCCTGCTTGTCAAGCTCCTTGAGTTCCACGGGACGTATCTTGTCGTTCCACCGTTGCATTGCGGCGGCGCTGAATATCTCGAGAATAAAGGATTTGGTCATGAACGATTCCCCCTTGAAAAGGCAGGTGATGGGTAATTGGTGGTAGGTTTTTGGAAAACCAACAAGGGATTCGATCTCTCCTGCCCCCATTACCTATAACCCATAACCCATTACCTCGCAATCAAAAAAGGCTGCCCGGAGGCAGCCTTTTTTGATTGCGACTTCTTCTTTACGCCTTTGCTATTTCGAACGTAATCTGGCCATCATCATACTTGAGGGGCCGTACCGTCACGTCCATGCCGATCTTCGGCTCGCTGAAGTCTTTTGCGAGACGGGCGAAAGCCTTGATGCCGCCGCCGAAATCGACAACCGCCATGGTGTAAGGTGCGTCTGCTTCGAAACCGAAGGGGGCATACATTGCCGTCGTGAAGGTCTCAAGGGTGCCTTTTTTGGGTAGGTCAAACCAGTCCATTTCTTTTGAAAGGCACTTTGCGCAATCGGCTCTCGGAGGGAAGTATTTCGCTCCGCACTGTTTGCAGACCGTTCCCTCTACCTTGCCCTCGGCAAGGAGGTCGACGAATTTTCCCGTTTTCGTGAAGCTGGTGAAGCTTTTTCTTCCAAATTTATCGAATCCCATCTTAGTCCCTCCCAAAAATAGTGACGTTTCCGTAGAGGCCCACACCGCCGATATTGTGGTTGAGGCCGATCTGAGGATCTTTAACCTGCATCGGGCCGGCTTCGTCCCTGAGCTGGAGGACGATGGTCCGAATCTGCGATCCGCCTGTTGCTCCGATCGGGTGGCCTTTTGAGAGGAGGCCGCCGTCTACGTTCACGGGGATCTTGCCTTCTTTATAGGTCGCCTTTTCCCTGATGAGCGATTTGCCGTCGCCCTCGGGTGCGAAGCCGAGGCCTTCATATGCCATGATCTCTGCAATGGTGAAGCAGTCATGGACTTCGGCGACATTTATGTCTTTGGGGCCTACACCGGCCATCTTATAGGCGATATTGGCGGCTGCCTTGGCAACCTGAAGACCTTTGGAGAAGTCGGGCCGTGCCGCCATGTTGACGACCTCGGACGCCGCGCCTATACCAAGGATCCAGACGGGTTTTTTCTGGAATATCTTTGCCTTTTCGGCATTCGCGAGAATGATGCATGATGCGCCATCCGCGTTTGCACAACAGTCGCCCACGCGAAGGGGCGATGCAACAGGGCCGGCCATCTTGGCATCGGGGTTCTTGGGATCGAAATCCTCGGGCTTTACGCCTTTGCGGTAAACGGCCCTTTCATTGATCTGGCCGTACGTGGCTGCCTTTACCCTTACATCCCTGAGGTCGTCGAGGGTAAGACCGTTTTTCGCCAGATATGCCTGGGCATAGAGCGCGTAGTAAGCCGGCATCATCGTGCCGAAGGGGGCTTCCCACTGGATGTCGCCGCCACGCCCCATTCTTTCCTGGGACTCGGCGGAGGTGATCTCGGACATCTTCTGGAAACCGCAAACGACGACGATGTCATGGAGACCTGCCTTGATCATGCTGTAGCCGATCTTGACGCCTACCGTGCTTGACGAGCATACGGTCTCAACGTAGAATGTCGGCTGTGGGACAAGTCCGAGATATTCAGCGAGGACGCCCGCGGGTGATCTCTGCTTGTCATATTCCGGGGCGGAGCAGAATATGGATGCGTCCACGTCCTTGGCGGTGAGGTTTGCGTCCTGCATTGCTTCTCTGAAGGCTTCGAAGGCCAGTTCTCTGATGGAGCCTTCATAGCCCCTGACGAAGTACGTCTGGCCAACGCCGATAACTGCAACATCTTTTGCCATACATTCCTCCTTATTATTGTGTTGTCCTGATTCTCTGATACATGTTTACGTATCTGTTATGCTCAGCCATGTCGCGTGAGAAGACATGGGTGCCATCGTTCTTTGAGACGAAGTAAAGATAGTCCACCGGGGCCGGGTTCAACGCCGCCATAATGGAAATCTTTCCCGGGCTGCAGATGGGCCCCTTCGGGTACCCTTTGAATGCATATGTGTTATAAGGCGTAGGGGTGACAAGATCGATCTTTCTGATAGGGGCTCCGAAACCCTTTGTTCCGTAAACGACGGTGGGATCGCAGTCGAAGGACATGCCCTTCCTGACCCTGTTGTGGAAAACCGCGGAGACCAGGGGTTTTTCTTCACTCGCCCGTGATTCTTTCTCGATCATGGAGGCAAGGGTGAGCGTCTTGTGTATGTCCATGCCCCCGGACGCCATCTTTTCCTTGATGCCGTTGTCGTCAAAAAGTCTGAGCGTCCTTCGCGCTATCCTTTCGATGAATGTTTCCCTGTTGATCTCCTTGCTGTAAAAGTATGTATCCGCGAACAGATACCCTTCGAGCGAATCGGAGGGGACACCGATACGTTCCAGGTATGTTCTGTCCGTGGCGAGGTCCAGGAACTCCTGTCTCGTCATGATTCCGCTGCGGTCGATAGTGTCGGCTATAGTGTATATGTTATGACCTTCTATGATCTTCAGGGCGTAGATCTTCCGTTTGCCCTGCCCCATCTTCCTGAGTATCTCAATGGTGGACATGTCCCGCTGGAGCTCGTATTCACCGGCTATGAGCCTGCCCCTGTACATGAGAGAACCGGCCATGAAGAGCGTTTTTGAATAGATAAGACCTTCCTTTTTGAGGACATCGGCTATTTCGCTGAGACCCGTCCCCTGCTTTATGACCACAGAGAGTTTTGAGGGGTCGCTGTCCCTGGGGATGCTCGCGAATATGAGAGTCTGTGAGAACATGAAAATTATGAAGGCTATGACAATGGTTTTCTTATCGCGCGTTGCGAGCATCAAGGTATCCCTGCAGAATTATCTGTGACGCCATGATATCCAGATAGGGTTTTCTCTTCTTATGGCACACGTCCGCCATGTCGAAGACCCTGTGTGCCTCATTAGTGCTGAAGCGTTCGTCCCAGAGCGTAACGGGAATAGCGAGCGATTCCCTTATCCTGTCGGCAAATCCCATGACTGTCTGCGCTCTTGTTCCGATTGTGCCGTTCAGATTCCTGGGAAGGCCTATAACGATCTCCCCGACCTCATGCTCCTCGATGATGCGCTTGAATTCCCTGAGGTCTTCCTCAAGGGAAGAGCGCCGATAAAGCTTCAGGCCCTGGGCGATCAAAAACGTGGGATCGGACAAAGACACCCCGATCTTCTTGTCCCCCACATCCAATCCGAGTATACGCATCAATTATTATAGCAGTTTTTGCTTTAGTTTCAAGAACAAAACGGAAGGCTGCGGGCAAGGGGCGAGGGCCTGGAGGCGAGCGTCTCAAGGTACGCCAGTGAAGATACCATACCTTGCCGCTGCAAAGTATGGATCACGGCCGTCCGGTAAGGTGGCAACCTGTACACCTGCTCCTCCGGCCGATAACGTGTAACCTCGGCCTCTGTTGACATCCGCCTTTTGTCTGCTATACTCGACAGTAAGAAAAGAAGTAATACGGGGAGGCACAAGCCGTGGATCTCATTGGGCCCGTTAAGTTGAAAGTGCTCACCTTGAAAGATCTCGATGCCGTCACCGATATCGACGAATCACTCCTGGGGACAAAAAGAAGGGACTACTGGGAAGTCAGGCTGGAGAGGGCCGAGGTATCAGGAGTCCCTTCGCTCGCCGCAGAGGTCGATGGTCGTGTCATAGGTTTCATTGTGGGCAGCGCGAGCGGGTGGGAATATGGTATACCGGAAAACATCGCCTGGATCGACACCCTGGGCGTCCGGAAAGAGTATCAGAAAAAGGGCATCGCCCGGCTCCTCTTCCGGGAGATGTTCTCCATGTTCAAGAAGGTTGGTGTCGACACCATCTATGTCTTCGTGAACTGGAGAGATTGGGATCTCCTGAAGTTCTTCGACAGGATGGGTTTTAAAAGGGGGGATATGATCAATCTTGAAATGAAGATCTGAAGTAGTCTGCAAAGGGCCGACTTTTGCCGGCCCGGTGGTATATACCACTAAAAGACCGGGGCTTAAGAACCATCAGCCCCGGTCTTTTAGTCCTGAGCCCAGATCGGACCAATCCCTTCGTTGTCTTCGTCGTCGGCATCCTCGACGTACAGATGTACGCCTCCGGTGCCTTCTCCTCGCCGCCTCGGTATTGGTCCGATCTGGGCTCAGGACAAGAGTGTGAATGTCGCGGAAGCTGGTGATCATCACGTGAGCACGGGGCATTTCCCATCACCCCGAACCCATTACCCGCCTCTAAAACATATATCTTCGGGTGCTGATGTTCAGGAGCAGGCCTACCGAGACCAGCATTGAGAGGAGGGATGAACCACCGTAGCTGATGAACGGCAGGGGGATGCCGACGACGGGGGCCAGGTGGATCGCCATCATGACGTTGATGGTGAATTGCACGTAGATGATGGAAGCGATACCGAAGGCTATGATGGCACCCAGTTCGTCATGGGCGTTCATGGCGATTTTCAGGCAGCGGTTGATGAAGGAAATGAAGAGTGCGAAGAGGACGACGGAGCCGATAAAACCCCATTCCTCGCTGAAAACCGTAAAAATGAAGTCCGTGTGGTGCTCCGGTATGAATTGGAGCTTGTGCTGCGTTCCCGCCATGAAACCCTTGCCCAGGAACCTTCCCGATCCCACGGCGATAATGGCCTGCTTGGCGTGGTATCCGAAACCGGCGGGGTCGGCGTCGATGTTGATGAAGCTCAGGACGCGCATCTTCTGATAGGGTTTCATGAGATAGTGCCAGGCGATGAAGGGCGATATGGCGCCGACGCCGAAGAGAACGGCATAGGTTGATTTCTTGAGACCTATGTACCACAGAATGGCAAAACAGACGAGGATGATCACGATGCCGGTCCCGAGGTCCGGTTGCTTCACGATGAGGACGAAGGGTATCAGGGTCCACAAAAGCGGTTTGGCGATGTCCTTCAGGCTCAATGGCGTGTTCTGTCTTTTTTTCTCGTACAGCATGTTCGCAAGGAAGATGACCAGAATGGGCTTCATCAATTCCGACGGCTGGATGCTGAACCCGAAGATACTGATCCACCGTTTGGCCCCTCCCGCGGCAAGCCCGATGATGAGGACAAGGACGACGAGGAAAATTCCTCCTAGGTAGATCCACCGCGAGTGATTGGCTATGACGCGGTAGTCATAGTACATGACGATGACTATGAGCACAAGCCCCATCGCGAAGGCTATGAGCTGTTTGATCATGAAATTGTAAGAGCCGCTGGAAAAGGAGCTTGTAGCGCTCACAAGATTCAGGAGGCCGATGCCGAATATCAGAAGCCCGTTTATGATGAGGTACCAATCGAGATGGTAATATCTTCGTTTATCGATTCTCATTTGCCTTTGCTTCCTTTATGACTGTTTTAACCTTGAAGAGTGTCTCCGTGATGCCCTTTGCGATAGGCGCGGCCGCGGATGAACCGTGGAGCCCGTGCTCCACAAGTATTGCCATGGCGACGGATGCGTCATCCGACGGGGCATATGCAATGAACCAGGCGTGATCGCCAAGCTTTACCTTGTCGGAACCCGCCTGGGCGGTGCCGGTCTTCCCGCTCATCAATACATTCTGCACTTTCGAGGCACCGGCAGTGCCGCCCGGTTCGTTGACGACTCCGCGCATCCCGTCCTTGACGATCGTCAACACCCCTGGTTTCAGTTTCAAGTCGGCGTTGACGACGGGCTCGAAAGTCTTGATTACCTTACCTTCCGTCGAGACGATCCGGTTGACGATCTGGGGCTTGTAATTCTTTCCGTCGCCCGCCACGAACGATGAGAGCATGGCAAGTTGTATCGGTGTCAGCCAGACTGCTCCCTGGCCGATGGCGACGGAGACCGTCTCGCCTTCATACCAGGGCTGGTTATACCGCCTTTTCTTCCATTCCGTCGAGGGGAGGAGACCCTTTTGCTCATTGGGAAGATCGATCCCGGTTACCCGTCCCAGGCCGAGGGTGTTGCCGAAGTCATGGATACGGTCTACGCCGAGCTTGAGGCCCACGTTATAGAAAAATACGTCGCAGGATTCCACGATCGCCCGATGCACCGACACACTTCCATGTCCCCCTTTTTTCCAGCATTTGAAGACACGGTTGCCGTAGGCGAAGCCGCCGCCGCAGCTGAAAGTGGTTCGTTCGTTGATGATCCCGAGGTCGAGGGCCCTCAAGGCGAGCAGTATCTTAAAGGTCGACCCCGGCGGGTATCCACCCTGAATGGCCCTGTTTTGAAGAGGGTGCAGCTTGTCCAGCGCAATTTTTTGCCAATCCGTTTTCGAAATTCCCGAGGCGAACAGGTTCGGGTCGAATCCCGGACGGCTTGCGAGAACCAGGACGCCCCCCGTCTTGGGGTTGAGGGCGGCGGCGGCACCCTTTCTGGTTTCAAGGGCCTTGTCGGCGCTGAGCTGGAGCTCGAGGTCCAGGTTCAGATGGAGACTGTTTCCCGGTATGGGATCGATGACGTCAAGGGTTCTGACTTCCCGTCCGATGGCGTCCACCTCGACACGTTTTTCCCCGTCAACCCCCCTGAGATCGTTTTCATATGACCGTTCGAGCCCGTATTTGCCGATATAATCGCCGGGGGAATAGTCCTTGTGTTTCTTCTTGTCCTTGAGCTCTTCGTCGCTTACCTCCGATACGTAACCGATGACGTGCGCGAATGACGCCGCATAGGGATAGTTCCGCTTCGGCTCGATCTGTATGGAGATGCCCGGAATGTATACCCTGTGGGCCTCGACCCGGGCAACCTCATCCATGGGTATGTCCGACTTGATCTTGATGGGGAAAGAAGGCGGCATTCCACTGGCAGCCTTCATTTTCTCGATGATCTCCTCACGGTCACAGGCGATGAGTTTGGCAAGCCCGTCCACGGTCTGGCTGAAGTCGCGGATATCTTCGGGGGTAAGATAAATATTGAAGGACGGCCGCGTGTCCGCGAGGACCTTTCCCATCCTGTCGTAGATGATACCCCGCGGCGCGACGATCTTCTTTACCCTGATGCGGTTTTGTTCCGAGAGTTTGCGCATCTCGGCCCCGCGCATTATCTGGAGGTCCCAGAGCCTGATGAGAAGAACCGTCATTGTTATAACGAGAACAAGGGTGCACCATTTGTACTTGCTGGAAAGATTCTCTTCCTTCATTTAATTCCTCTCCAGCACGGTGTTGTTGAGATACTCGATGAAGGAAAAGAGGATGATGGACACAAAACCGGTGACGATGGCGTTCGGCAGCGTATAAAAAAGTATGCTGACGGCGCCGCGGGCCTCACCGCGGGCGAAGAACGACAACGCCAGGAAAAGAAAGGATTGAGCAATGACGGAGGCGCTGGACAGGTATGCGAAGCTGTACTTGGAATCGATAAAGAATTTCCTGCGCATCGCTACGGCGATCAGGTAAATGCAGATGCTGACGAAGAGAAGCGAACCGTTGGGTGCTGCGGAAAGTCCTTCTTCGGCAAGGCCGATAGACAACGCTGCGATAAGCCCTGACGAGGCCCCCAGGAAGAAGGTCACATAGAGGAGGATGGGCATCCCCAGTTCCGGCCTGAGGACATCGAGAGAGACGTGCGGGGATATCGCCGCTTCAAGAACGAGAAGCAGGATGCCGATTATGATGTATACAGTGGTTTTCATTATTTTTTAATGAGCAGGACTTCGTCAAGCTGTCTAAAATTGTTGAAGGGCATGACATCGATATCGGCAAAGATTCCGGCCTTGTTCTTGTTGGCCGTGATGACGATCCCGGCCGGGATCCCCTTCGGGTATATGCCGTCCTTTCCGGATGTGACAAGTTTGTCGCCGATTTCGATATCATCATTCTTTATCACGTACTTCAGTTTGACCGTGTTCTGACCCGTGCCCTCGAGGAGCCCCCGGGTGTTCTTGCCCTCGACATTGACATCGATGGAGGAATTCGCGTCATTAAGTACCATGACCTTGGCGTGCCAGAGGTCCACTTCAACCACCTGCCCCACAATTCCCCTGGGCGTAACGACGGGCATCTTCTCCCGCACGTTCTGCTTGCGGCCCTTGTCGATGATTATACAGCGGAACCAGTTCTTCAGGTCTTCCCCGATTACGCCTGCCGCCATCATCGTATTGGGTTTCTTCTGGGAAAACTCGAGGAGCTTCCTGAGCCGCACGTTCTCCCGTTCGGTTTCAACGAGTTTCTGGTTCTCGACGTAGATCCGCTCGTATTTTTCCTTCAGTTCCGCGTTCTCTTTCTTTGCGCCGACGAGGTTGAAATAGGAATCGAAAACACCCCCGACGGCATCGAGGGGCTTGCTCGCCACACTCAAGACGGGCCCGAAGACGCTGCTGAGGCCGTTCTTTACGGTGGAATAGGATCTCGCCACGAAGGGTGCGTTGGTAAAAGAAAGGAATGATATGACAAGAACGAGAATGGCTATGATTATAGCTATCGAATTTCTCAAATCGTCACTATCTTAAAAATATGTCGCTATCTCTTTCAAAAGACTTACCTCATCAAGGGCCTTGCCTGCGCCTTCCACGACGGCGGTCAACGGATTTTCGGCAATGATGACGGGAAGACGGGTGACTTCCTTGATAAGGACATCAAGGTTTTTCAACATCGCTCCGCCGCCGCTTATGACGATACCTTTGTCGACGATGTCCGAGGCGAGCTCCGGGGGCGTCCTCTCGAGGGCGATCCTGACGGCCTCAACGATGGCGTTGACGGGTTCGTTGATGGCCTCCCTGATCTCCTTGGATGATATCTCCAGCGTCTTCGGTATCCCGCCAACGAGGTCCCTTCCCTTGATCTCCATCGTCATTTCTTCTTCATCGGAGCTCGGGTATGCGGAGCCGATGGTGATCTTGATGATCTCCGCCGTTCTCTCGCCGATGAGAAGGTTGTATTTCCGTTTGACGTACTGGATGATGGCCTCGTCGATCTTGTCGCCCGCAACGCGCACGGAATTACAGTAGACGATGCCGGCAAGACTGATGACGGCCACCTCCGTCGTGCCTCCGCCGATGTCGACGATCATGTTGCCGCTTGGTTCGGTAATAGGAAGGCCGACGCCTATGGCTGCGGCCATCGGTTCTTCGATGAGGTAGACCTCACGTGCACCCGCCGACTCTGCGGATTCCTTGACGGCCCTCTTTTCGACGGGTGTAATGCCCGACGGCACGGAGATGACGATCCGCGGCCTCGCGTAGGATTTTTTATTGTGTATCTTCTGGATGAAGTATTTGAGCATTGCCTCGGTGATTTCGAAGTCGGCGATGACGCCGTCTTTCAGGGGGCGGATGGCGACGATGTTCCCCGGGGTTTTGCCGAGCATCTTCTTTGCCTCTTCGCCAACGGCTATGACCTTTTTCGTTCCCCGGGAATCTTTATGGACGGCAACCACCGAAGGTTCGTTGGAAACTATCCCCCGGCTTTTGACATAAACGAGGGTGTTTGCCGTCCCCAGGTCTATTGCCAGATCTTTCGATATGAATCCAAAGAGTGATTCAAACATCGACTCTCCCCTCTTTCAACTAAATTTAAAAGTTATTGAAAAAACAGCCTTAATATACTATTTTAAAGTTTCAAAATCAATAATCTTTAGAGGTAATAAAACCAATGCTCAAGTTCATGAGAAAATATGCAAAAAGCTACCTCATCAAAGTCATCTTTGGTGTGATCATCCTTGTTTTTATCTTTTATTTCGGGGCGGGTTCCATCAACCAGCAGGAAACCGTAATTGCCGAGGTCGGCAGTTTCGATATAACGGACCCGGAGTACCGGGAGACCTACAACAAGGAAATCGAGATCTTCCGGCAGCTTTATCGCGACAAGATGGACGAGGCGCTCATGAGCGAGCTGAAGACGAAGGTCCTCAATGACATTATCAATAAATATATCCTTCTCGACGAGGCAAAAAAACTCGGGGTCAGCGTAAGCGACCAGGAATTTGCGGATCTGCTGGGTACCGTCGAGGCCTTTCGCAAGGACGGAAAATTCGACAAGGACCGCTATGTCGCGGTGTTGAGGCAAAACAATCTCGAGCCTGACCAATTT
The DNA here is from genome assembly GCA_002412715.1 of Deltaproteobacteria bacterium UBA5205. Lineage (GTDB taxonomy): Bacteria > Desulfobacterota > Syntrophorhabdia > Syntrophorhabdales > Syntrophorhabdaceae > Delta-02. The sequence goes on along the minus strand of DHVP01000010.1, from coordinate 15,745 downwards.
GAGAGATCGGAAAAGACCATGCTTCTCGTTCGCAAGGTTGCAAGCGTCATCAGGGACACCGGCGCTCCTGTTTCCGATGCCGACATATGGGCCGGGTATGTCCGCGAAAAGGGCAGGGTGGATCTTGCCTATTCCCGATTCGATCCTGCTTCCTATAAGGATAAGGTCACGGTAAGCGAAAAGGAACTGAACGACAGGTACGAAAAGGAGAAAGACCGTTTCCGCGGAGAGAATACCTACCGGCTCAAGTATATCGTACTGGACGGCAAAAGCGGTCTCAGGGACGACCAGGCGTACATGGACCTCCTCAAGGTGAAGGATATCGATGCCTACGGCAGGCAGAAAGGCCTCGCCGTGTCCGATACGGGCGCCGTGCGTCAGAGCGAACTTTTTAAAACCTACAAGGCACTCAAGATCGAAACGTGGATCAGGGACCTCAAGAAAGGTGACGTCTCCCTTCCTGTAAGGGACGACGGGAAATCATATGTTTTTCAGCTCGTCGAGCGCGAAGACGGCAAACCGATGGAGAAGAGTGCGGCGCTGGCCGAAATAAGGAGCAGGATAACAGGCGAAAAGGCGAAGGAAATGGCCCGCGCTGCCGCAGAGGACGCGCTGAAGAACAAATCCGCGGTGTCAAAGATGCAAACAGGTTTCATGTCGAGGACCGCTTCATCGATCCCCAAACTCGGCCAGATACCCAGGTCGGATGTTGAAATCCTGGGGCTTACGAAAGACAAACCGGTTTACGCCAGGCCTGTGGAGATAGACGGGAATTACTACACGTTCTCATTTGCCGGCGAGCAGGACCCGGATCGGCAGGAATGGGAAAAAGACAAGGAAGGCTTCACACGGTATTATGCAGCCAGGCACAAGGAACAATTCCTGAAATCCTTCGTGGAGGAGTCGAAACAGGCCATGCTGAAAAAGGGGAAGATCAAGATCCTCAAGGAACCGAAGGAACTCTAAAGAAACCCTGCCCATGTTGATCCTTGGCATTGACACGTCCTGCGACGACACATCGGTGGCACTGCTCGAAGACGGCAGGAGGATCCGGTCTCACATCGTTTCCAGTCAGGCGGACCTTCACAAACGTTTCGGCGGCGTCGTCCCCGAGATAGCTTCCCGAAAACATGTCGAACTCATAGACAGGATATACGAAGACGTCCTGGTTCAGGGCGGCGCGGCGGCGGGGGACATCGATCTTGTCGGGGTCACCGCCGGGCCGGGGCTCATAGGAAGCGTTCTCGTTGGATTGAGCTTCGCCAAGGGCTTCTGTCTCGCTCTCAAAAAGCACCTTGTGGGGGTAAACCACATAGAGGCGCACGCCATGAGTATCTTCCTGGAGCGGGAGGTGGAATTCCCCTTTGTAGCGCTTGTCGTTTCCGGGGGGCACACGATCATCCTGCTCATGGAAGCGCCCTGCCGTTTCAAGGTGCTGGGCTCTACGCGGGATGACGCGGCCGGAGAGGCCTTTGACAAGATCGCAAAGTTCCTGGGGATCGGCTACCCCGGAGGGCGGATCATCGAAGACATGGCCCGAAGCGGGGCAACGGACTACGTCGCCTTTCCGCGGCCCATGATGGATGACACCACCTGCGATTTCAGCTTCAGCGGTCTGAAAACCGCCTTTCTCACCTACGCGAAGAAACATACCATCGATGGCTCCACCATCAACCACGTCCTTGCTTCATTTCAGGAAGCCATCTGTGACGTACTGGTATTCAAGACATTTAAGGCCGCACGGCGCAGCAACGTGAAACGGATAGTCGTCGGCGGCGGCGTGGCCGCCAACGGCAGACTTCGTCAGGTCTTTATGGAGAGGGCAGGGCGGGAAGGCTTCGAGGTTATGATCTCGTCCCCCCAGTTTTGCACCGATAACGGCGCAATGATAGCATCGCTTGCTTCCTTCCATTTCGAGGCGGGGAACTATTCGGACCTTGATATCAAGGCATACTCACGGATGGCGATCAAATGATCCGGCAGCCATGCTGAAGAAGCGGTTCTCACAAAATCTTATAAAGGACGGCAACATTCTGCGCAAGATGGTCTCTCTTGCCGGGATCACATCCGGCGACACTGTCGTCGAGATCGGAGCCGGGCAGGGAGATCTCACCCGTGCCATCTCGCGCACGGCGGCAGCGGTCATGGCAGTCGAGGTTGACCGGGATATGATTGTGCACCTCGAGACCCTGGCATTGGAGTTTTCGAACCTTCAGATCGTCTTCAACGATATTTTGGCGGTTTCCATAACCGATCTTGCCCGGGACCACACCGTCAAGGTAATGGGGAACATCCCCTACGGTATCACGGGACCGATCATCTTCAAGCTCATCGCGGAGCGCAGTTCCATCGAGAGCGCCTTCCTTACAGTCCAGAAAGAGATCGGCGACCGGATAACCGCGATACCGGGAACACGAGCATACGGGTCCCTGTCGGTGGTCTGTCAGCTTGTTGCCGATGTAAAGGTGCTGATGCGCCTGAAACCCCAGGTTTTCGTCCCGCCGCCGAAGGTGGAGAGCATCTACTTCTCCATGCGCTTTCGGGAGGATGCAGCATATGTCGATGACGCCCTCATGACCTTTATTCGCGGCGCCTTCAGCCACAAACGAAAATTCATGCGCCATGCCCTCCTCGAACGCTACCCCGAACCACAGGTGGAAGAACTCTACGAAAAAATGGATTTCCCCCGCTCCGTCAGGGCGGAGACCCTGGAGCCGGATATATTCAGGAGGATGTTTGAAATATTGGAAGGCAGGGAATAGGGACCGGGGATCAGGGGTGGGCGTCATTCCGGCTTAAGGCCGGTATGTTCGCTTGCGTAGCGACAACCAGAAAAATCTATCGGGTCGGGAAGTACCATGGGTTTGCGGCCGTAACACCACGGTGAGATCGGGATTCTTGCCTAGCCGGGCCTCAATCCGGCTCGCTTCACGATCTCGGGTACTATATCCTCCCACTCGATTGCCATGATGTGGATACCACAGACGCCCCTTACGGCCCTCACCCGCTCTATGGTCTCAAGGCATATCTCGACCCCTTCTTCGCGGTACCGTTCTTTCGGGACGGAGGTGATGCGTTCGACGAGGGAATCGGGCACGTCCATGCCGGGGACTGAGTTTTTCATATACCTCGCCATGCCCGGTGACTTCATGGGGGTTATCCCGGCGAGGATAAAGACCTTTTCGTGGAGTCCGAGATCACGGACCATATCCATCCACCGCGAGAACTTTTCCACGTTGAAGACGCACTGTGTCTGGACGAATTGCGCGCCGGCCCTCACCTTTTTAGCGAGCCTCAGCGCCCGTATATCAAAGGGATCGGCAAAGGGGTTCGCGGCGCAGCCGATAAAGAGCTCCGGTCTGCCTTTGATCTCATCGCCGCTTATGAATCTTCCTTCATCCCGCATGGTTCGGACAGTGTCGATGAGCTGGATCGAGTCGATGTCGTGGACGTTCCTGGCCCCCGGGTGATCGCCGAAGGACTGATGGTCTCCCGTGAGGCACAGAACGTTCCGGATACCAAGCGCCGCGGCTCCCAGAATGTCGCTCTGAAGGGCTATGCGGTTCCTGTCCCGGACCGTCATCTGGAGGACCACATCGAACCCCATCTCCTCGAGGATAAGGCAGCCGGCCATGCTCGACATCCGCACCACCGCCGTCTGGTTGTCAGTGACGTTTACGGCATCGACGGACCCCTTGAGAAGTTCACCTTTCCTTCGTATCGTTTCGGGATCGGCCCCGCGCGGCGGACCGCACTCGGCCGTGACCGCGAAATCACCTTTCCTGAGAACACCTTCCAGGCGGCCCGGAGCTATCATAGCTTCATGTCCTCCCTCACCCTCTTGCGGGGCCCCCCATCCCGGGACGTCGACCAGTCCTTCGGCTTTTCGATTTCACCGTACCTGTCGAGTTCCCCCCGGGCCTTCAGCCTGTCGATGATGAGCTGCCAGGCACAGGGGATGTCGTTGCGAAGCTCACACTGTCCGTCTTGCGAACCGCCGCAGGGGCCGTTCATGATACTCTTCGCACATCTCGTGACGGGGCATATTCCGCATGTCCGGTCAAGAATACAGCTTCCGCAACCCTGGCAGCGTTCGGCCCAGACACCGTGCTCCTCGGTGACCCCCATGAAGCGGGTATTCACTCCGGGCAGCACCTTCCTTTCCGGGAAGGTTTCCGCGATGAACTGGATGCCGCACCCGCAGGCGATGGAGAGGACGGCGTCATAGTCCTCCAGGGTGCCGGCAAGCGTACGTGCGTACTCGGGATCGCACTGGCGCTCAAGGGTTTTTTCATCGACCTCGACAAGTCGGCCTTCACCCTGGCTTTTCATCCGAATCTGCGAGGCAAGAAGAGCGACCTCCTTCGTGCCCCCCACGGCACAGACGGTGGCGCATTCATTACACCCAACGAGCAGTATCTTTTTATAGGGCTCGATCATCCCCATGATCTCATCGAAGGGTTTACGGTCGGCGACAATCATAAAAACTCCTAAAAGATTAATTTATGTTTAGTGTTTCCCATTGCAAGTGTCAAACCCTCTTGTGTTTATTACATATGTTATATATGTATCATATAAAATAAAATGTAATTTCCATAGTGTAGATAATCTTCTTCCCGCAGTCTACCCGTTATCGTCTGTCCGAGAACCCGAAACCCGAAACCCGAAACCCGAAACCAGAAACCTTTCCTAATGGGCTTGGTCCCAGGACATGGACCCTGTCCGTTATCTCGCGGGCCACCTGGGCGAATTTGCGGCCGTCTGATGCCGAGAGATTGTACATGTGAAGCCGGTCGCCGCCGACACCCGCTTCATTGAGGAGTGTTTTTGCATACTCCACCCTTTTTCGTGCGCGTATGTTTCCCGCCACGTAGTGGCAGTCGCCTTCCTGACATCCCACCAGGCAGACCCCATCGGCCCCTCCCTCGAAGGCCTGCAGGATATGGATCACATCCACCCTGCCGGTACAGGGTACCTTGATGATCTTCACTGATGCCGGATAAGACAACCTCATGGAACCTGCCAGGTCCGCAGCGGTATATCCTCAATACTCGCAGCAAAAAGCGATGATCCGGGGCTCAAAGTCTTGCATGAAACTCCTCTATATTCTCATAGATCCTATAGGTCATATAAGCCCTATTGGACCTATCCTGTCTTCCGTATTGCCGCTCTCACCTTTTCAATGATCTGCCTGTCCCTGGAGTGCATGAGGTCTATCGCCTTCGCGGGGCATTCCGCCGCACAGGTGCCGCAGCCCTTGCACTTTGTGGGATCTATTACGGCTTTGCCTTCTTCGCTTATCACCGGCACGCCGTAGGGGCAGACGCGCACGCAGGTAAGGCAGGCCGCGCATTTTTGCTCCTCGATCTTCGCCACCATGGCGCTTACGGTGATGGTGTCCTTTGCGAGGGTGGCCGCGGCCCGTGCCGCCGCGCCCTGTGCGTCTGCTATGGTCTCGCGGATGTTTTTCGGCGAATGGCATGTGCCGGCCATATACATGCCGTCTGCAGCGAAATCTATGGGTTTCAGTTTCATGTGGGCTTCAAGAAAGAAGCCTTCGCGGGTGCGGGGCAGCTTGAATATGCCCGCCAGAGCGCTTGTGTCGTTGGGAATGACGGCGCTTGCCAGTATGATCCTGTCGGCGCGGTATTCAATCGTGTCGCCAAGGGACATGTCGGCACAGCGCACGAAAAGTACGCCGTCCTTTTTTTCCACAACGGGAGGTTCCCCCGGGGTAAAGCGGACGAACCTGATCCCCATTTTCCTGGCGTCCTTGTAGTGCTTTTCCGAGAATCCATAGGTCATCATGTCGCGGAACATGATGGTTATCTCCGTCTCGGGCCCCCTCTTTTTCAGGGCCATGGCATTCTTGAGCGCACTGAGGCAGCAGACCCTGCTGCAGTAAGGCCTTGCGTCGCTGCGGGAGCCGACGCACTGGATCATGACGCAGCTTTCCACGGGGGGCAGGGACATGGTATTCAAGGACTCCTCAAACTGGAGCTCAGTCATCACCCGCTCGTCTTCGCCGAAGAGGTAGTGTCCTTCGGGCTTCAATTCCGAGGCGCCCGTTGCCAGAATTGCAATGCCGTGCTTGATCTCCTCGGGCCCTTCCCTGCCGGCGGTCATGATTTCCGTGAGAAAGTTCCCCCTGATCCCCTCGGAACCGATGACTTCGGCATCCGTATGGAGATGGATGTTGCCGTGTCTCGTCACGCGGTCAATGGTGTCCCGGAGGAACTCCTGTATGTCAATGCCGTCGATCGTATGGAAAATGTTAACGAGATTGCCTCCAAGACACGGCCCTCTTTCAATGAGATGCACCGCGAAACCCTGATCGGCAAGGCAAAGCGCTGATGTCATGCCCGCTATCCCGCCGCCCACGACGAGGGCGCACCTTTCCACGGGCAGAATAGTTTCCGTGAGGGGTTCGATGTGGCGGGCATTCGCCACGGCCATCCGGACGAGATCCTTCGCCTTTTCCGTCGCTTTTTCCCTGTCATGCATGTGGACCCAGGAACACTGGTCCCTGATGTTGGCCATTTCGAAAAGATACTTGTTGAGGCCCGCATCACGGATAAGGGAGCGGAAGATCGGCTCATGGGTTCTCGTGGAGCAGGATGCCACGATGACCCGGTTGAGGGCCTTTTCATGGATGACGTTTTTGATCTTCTCCTGGGTGTCCTGGGAACAGGTAAAGAGGTACTGATCGGCGAAGACGACATCGGGGAGCCCTTCGGCGTAGCGCTTCACATCGGGGACATCGACGATACCCCCGATGTTGACGCCGCAATTGCAGATAAAGACGCCGATCCTCGGCGGCTCGCCCGCGACATCCCTTTCATCGGGAAGACTGGCTGTCTCGATATCGCGCCAGCGCATCTCTGCAAGGGACGAGGCGACGAGGCAGGCCGCGGCTGAGCCCTCGACGACCGTTTCGGATATGTCCCGGGGAGAGGCGGAGCCCCCGCAGACGTAGATACCCTCGCGGGAGGTTGCAAGCGGCGAAAGGGGCCCGGTTTCGATAAAGCCGTAATCGTTGGATGCCACATCCATCACTCTGGCAAGCCCGCCGAGCTGCTTCGACGGGCGAAGTCCAACGGCGAGGACGACAAGATCGAATGTCTCCGTCACGACAGCGCCTTTCTCGTCCGTATAGGTGATATCCAGATCTTTCGTGTCGGGGTCCTCATAAATCCTGGAGAGAAGGGACCTGACGTAGCGGACGCCGTATTCCTTCCTCGCTCGCTCGTAGTGCTCTTCGTATCCTTTTCCAAAGGTCCGGGTGTCCATATAGAAGATTGTCGGCTCGATGTCGCGGTGATGTTCCCGGGAGATAATGGCCTCTTCCATGGCAAACATGCAGCATAGCGACGAACAGTACGGGTTTTCCTTGTTCCTGCTGCCGACACACTGGATAAAGGCTATCTTCTTCGGTATCCTGCCGTCGGAAGGCCGCATGACCACGGCGCCCGTGGGCCCCGTCGCTGAAAGCACCCGTTCATAATCGACGCTCGAGAGCACGTTGGCACAGGAATGGTATCCCAGTTCCTTCATCGTCGAGGCATCGAACTCATCGAATCCGCAGGCGATTATTATACTTCCCACGTCGATGACGTGCTCCGCCGGGTCCTCGCTGTAGTTGATCGCCTCGGGTTTGCACGATTCCCCGCAAATCCCGCAGCCGAGGCAGCGCCGGCAGGCCAGACATCTGCGCGCCTCTTCCACCGCGCTTTTTTCATCGAGTGTGGCGACCGTTTCCACGAAACCCGCGCGATCGGGGACCGCCCTGCGGGGGATGCTGACCCGTACCTTACGCTCTACGGGGAAGGGGACCTCGTCGAGTATCTTGTCGTCTTCCGCAAGACGGCCCTCGAGCAGATCCTTTCCTTCGAGATACCTGATCATCGATTCGGCGGCGCGTTTGCCCTGGGCGATGGCGTCGATGGCGCTGCGGGGTCCTGTCACCGCGTTTCCGCCCGCGAAAACGCCCTTGTGTGTCGTCTCCAGCGAGACGGGGTTGACCCTGACCCTGCCGTCGCCATGACGCTCTATCGTGTCCGATTCCCCAAGATACGCCGTGTCGATCGTCTCGTATATGACGAGGATGAGCGTATCCATGTCGAAGGTGACCGTTGTCGAGGCATCGTAGACGGGATCGAAGGCGCCGTCCGCATTGAAGACGCGCATGCAGCGGGCCAGTTCCATACCTGTGAGCCTGCCCTTGTCGGCAAGGATCCTCATGGGCCCCCAGGCGTTGTGAAAGACGACGTCCTCCTCGATGGCCTGGTCTATCTCCCAGCGGTGGGCCGGCATATCGTCCCATTTTTCGAGGGCCACGATGTGGACCTCAGCTGCGCCGAGGCGCCGCGCGGTAATGGCCGTGTCCATGGCGACGTTTCCGCCGCCGACGACAAAGACCCTCTTTCCCGGGTGGACGGCTTTCCCGGTGTTCACGGCCTTCAGGAAATCGAGTGCGCTGAGGACGCCGAGCGCCTCTTCGTTCTTAAGCCCCAGCTTGCGCCGCCCGTGCGCCCCCGAGGCGATGAACGTGGAGTCGTAAGACGCGAGGATGTCTTCGAGGGGGATGTCCTTTCCGACCCTCGTTGCCATCCTGAGTTCAATACCCATGCCTTCGGCGATGGAAAATTCCCGGGCAAGGACGTCCCGGGGCAGCCTGTAGGCGGGCACTCCTGCGTAAAGCATTCCCCCCGGCTTCTCGTTGGCATCGAAGACCGTCACCTTGTAGCCGGCCTTGCGAAGCTCGACGGCGCAGGCGAAGCCGGCGGGGCCGGCGCCGATGACGGCCGCTTTCCCCTCTTTTTCGATATCCGTCACGGGAATGGATGGCTGTCGCCTGCCTATCTCGTAATCGGCCACAAAGCGCTTGAGGGCGCAGATCGCCAGAGGCTGGTCCACCTCCTTGCCTCTCAGGCAGGCATTTTCGCACGGGTGGGCGCAGATCCTGCCGATAATTCCGGGGAAGGGAAGCTTTTCACGTATGAGATCCAGCGCCTCGAGGAACTTACCTTCGGCTATAAGGCCGATGTAGTCGCGGGCATTGAGGTTGATGGGACAGGTGTAGATACACGGGGAGAGCTGCCTGTCGATCATGTACGTGGAGGGGATGGCCTGGGGGAAGTTGATGAAGGCGGCGCTTCTGAGGGACATCTCCTCATTGTAGACATTTCCGACTTCCAGCGGGCAGGCCGCCGCGCAGGAGGTGCAGGACGTACAGCGCTCGGGAATGACCCGCCTGGGTCGTGTCCGGAGGGTGACCCTGAACCGTCCGGGGGTGCCCTCCAGGCGGAACACCTCGGAATTCATGAGAAGTTCGATGTTGGGATTTTTGCCTACTTCGACCAGTTTTGGCGCCATCACACACATGGAACAGTCGTTGGTGGGGAATATCTTGTCGAGCTGGGCCATATTCCCGCCGATGTTCGGCTTGCGGTCGGCGAGGTAGACCTTGAAGCCGGCCTCCACGAGATTAAGGGCCGCCTCCATGCCCGCTATGCCTCCGCCTATGACGAGGACCTTGCCTGTTTTATCCATTCCGGGATCCAGTTACTTTCTCCTGTACAGTGCGTCGCGGCTCTCATAGCCCGCAATCTCGACGAGGTCCCGCCGTGCAAGCTCTTTCATGTGCTCGAAGACGACCTGTGCCTCAATCCCGAGATCTGCGGCCAGCGCCGGCACCGAGGCTGTACGTCGCCGCAGGTTTTCGAGTATACGCGATCGTTCCACGGCCCTTTCCAGCAGGGGATCGAAAACGAGCGAGAACTGCCGCTCGGTGAAGCATTCCCCGTAAGCGTTTCCCGCCATGAGTTCGCCCTTTCTCGTGAGGAGCTTTTCGAGCTTTTCCGCTCCGTCCGGGTCCTCGGCCTTTACGAGGGCAAGCATCCGCCGCCGCTCGTTGAGATCGTTATCATCCGCGGGATTGTTCATTGGTGATCGCCTCCCGGTGTTTCAATGGATCGTTCTATGTCATCCGCGGGTATAAGGTGCCTTCCGCCGCCCTCGATAGCACCGAACAGCGCAAACTCGAAGATCTCGGTGAGGAAGAAGACCGGAAGCGCTGCGGCATTTTTTCTCAGATGGACGACAAGGTCGAGGTTGAGCTGGCACAGGGGGCAGGTGGTGACGATGGCGCTGGCGCCTGCGCGGACCGCCATCGTCATGATGCGCCCTGAAAGCTCCGCGGTCCCTTCGCTGTTGGTGATCGTCGATCCCGCTCCGCAGCATTCCGTCTTGTATTGCCAGGGGACCACGACGGCGCCCAGGGCATCGAGGATCACGTCCATGCCGGTAGGGTCCTCAGTGTCGTCAGAGGAAGGAACGCCCATGATACGGGTGAGAAGGCACCCGTAATAAGATACGGCGCGGATTGCACCCAGCTTATATGCCGCCGAGGCGGCGATACGTTCGACGCCTACGTATTGCAGGAATACCTCGATCACGTTCTTGACCTCGACGGACCCCGTGCATGAAAGGGGGGCGAGCGCTTGATTGACCATATCCCGCGTGGCCCTGTCTCCCGCTATTTTCAGGGAGGCCGCCTTGCTGCGCGCGTAGCAGGCCGAGCAGGGCGCCAGCAGGTGAAGTCCTTCCCGTTCCGCGAGCGCAATGTTGCGGGCGGCGAGGACATCGGTCAGGTTCTGGTGTATCGTGGGTGCCGCCGCGGCGCCGCAGCACGACCAGTCGTCAAGTTCATTGAGTGCCACTCCGTAGTAAGCCAGCACCTTGCGCAACGATCGGTCATAGAAGCTGCTCGATGAGGCCAGCGAACACCCGGGATAGTAGGACAGGGCGATCATTTTCCGGTCCCTTCCTTTATTACCCGGATTATCGCTCTTAATGTCTTTCTGTCCCTGATATTATGGGGAGCCAGGCCGATTCGGCCCTTCCTGATCATATCGAGTCCCAGGGCGGTGTCCTTGAAGAATTCCTTCTTTGACAGGCGATACCGCATGATCGTCTCCAATTCATAGAGGCGGCCGTGCCTTTCGACGCTGTCGATCATCAGGCCGTCAAAAAGCCGGGTATCCCTTTGTGCAGCAAGCCCGGATTCGATGGAAAGCCTTCTTGCCGTCTCGATGACCCGGGCGATGTCAATGCCGTTCGGACAGCGGACGCTGCAGGTGATGCACTGGAGGCACGTCCATATAGCTGTCGACGTAAGAACTTTTTCCCGCTCGCCCTTTATGATGTACGCGATGACCCGGTGCGGGACAATGTCCATATCGCGCGCGACGGGACATCCGTTTGTGCATCGATAGCACTGGTAACACTCCGCAACTGTTACCCCTGCAGATTTTTCTATCTCGTCGAGGAAGGAGGGGTGAGGCATAATCAGATTCTTATTCTTAAATTTTATCTCAATGATGTCAATGGATTTTCCCGATGCGGCACGGAGATCCGTTGCCGGGGGGCGAATACGAAAGACCGGCGAGGTCTGTCGTATCAACTGCGGCCTCTTGTTTCTCGATCCAAAGATTGCCGCTTTGCTCGTCTTGTGGTATATCTTTTGCCATGGAAAAACCAAAACTTCGTTACATAGAGGCGATCCCCTTTGAGCAGGACGGGCAGGACCTGATACTGTTGCGTGATGCCGAGGGAATTGTTGACGAGGCGCTCGCGGTGTCACGGGACGTGGCCTTCATGGTGTCCCTGATGGACGGCACGAGGACGCTTCGCGACATTCAGACCGAATTCATGCGTGCCGCAGGTGAGATGGTCTACCTGGAGCGCATTGAAGAACTCGTGAGGGTAATGGACGAACACCTCCTCCTCGACAGCGATCGCTATAACTCCTATATGAAAACCGTACGGGACGAATACCACCAATCTCCGGTGAGAAGGGCATACCTGGCAGGCACGGGATATGCATCGGGCAGAATGGATCTTCTTGCCTTTCTCGACGAGATGTTCGACGGTTGCGCGGACTGTGCTGCTCCGCCGGGTGAAGCCACGGGTATCCTGGCGCCCCATATCGATTACCAGAGAGGTATAAAGGTATATCGTGGGATATACCCCTATGTGAAACACGCCGCCAAACCATTGATCGTCATCTTTGGAACATGTCATCGTCCGACGAACAGGTTGTGGAGCATATCGCTCAAAGACTTCGAGACACCCCTGGAGACTGTCCCTTGCGGACAGGGACTGAAGGAACTGATCACCTCACACGACTTTCTGAAGCACTTTATAGACGAATGGCCGCACCGGACCGAGCATTCCATTGAACTGCAGTTGCCTCTCATCCAGTTTATGGTCCAGGAAGACTTCGAGATCCTGCCTATCCTGACGGGTTCCATGCATGAATATATCGAGGGCGCAAGGACCACAGCCGAAGACGAGGTGCGACTGCTCACTCAGAGCCTGAAAGATGTTCTTCATGCCTGCGGTAAGCCGTACTGCATTCTTTCGGGAGCCGATCTCGCACATATCGGGGCGCAGTTCGGGGACAGCTACCCCCTTGACCGCATGACCCTCCAGGAATCGAAGGAAAAGGACGAAGCCATTCTCGCCCACATCAGAAATGTCGATGCGGAAGGTTTTTTCCATGCCATACAGAACGAGCGCGATAGCCGGAGGATCTGCGGCCTCACGCCGATCTTTTTTCAGCTCAAACTTCTCGAGGGCTGCAGGTCCGACATCGTAAGCTACGATCAATGGACTGACGGGCAGTCTTCAGTCAGCTTTGCCGGCGGGGTTTTTTACCGCTGACAACCGAACAGCACAAGGAGTTGCGATCATGATGAAGAAGACCGAAACCGTCGCGGGGCCCGATGCCATCGTGCGCCCGGCTCGCGAGGATTCGATTGCCGACCTCGTCGAATTCGTCCGGAACATGGCCATGGAATGCGGCTATCGCGATGATACCGTGGAAAACCTGGGAAGAGCCACCGAGGAGGTGGCCATCAATATCATACGTTTCGCCTGCCGGGACACAGAGGCCGAGATTGGGATTTCCTGCACAATCCACGATAACGGTGCGCTGTATATCACATTCACGGACACCGGCCGCCCCTTCAACATGCTCCTTGCGGGTACCTTCCCCGAAACGGATGATTTCTTCGATACCGCGGAAAAACCCTCGACAAAGATTATGAAGAAGGCGGCCAGAAATATCGAGTACAAGCGAAACGCTGACACGAACATCCTCATCTTTGCAGTCTCGTACGACCCGGGCGGGGTCAGACGGTAACCGGTTCCGCGGTGACCCTGAAAGATCACGTATGAGCGTGCAGGTTCTTAGAAGAATTATAGGTCCTATAGGTCTTATACGCCTTTTGTTCTTTTCTTTCTTTACTTTTCTCTGTGTACTCTGCGAACTCTAGCGTAGCAGGCGCGAGTCTTTGTCTTTTTATCTGCTTTAATGAGCCGTCTTGACGGTAACCGTGGAGCCGGAGGCGGCTTCGAGTTTTGTATTGTTCCAGGTGAGCTTTTCTTCATCGGAAAGGTAGGTGACGAGGTGGCGGCCGGGAGATATATCCGCCTTGATCTGCAGAGTCTTTCCGTCTTCGGTCTGGAGCAGGATCGTATGTTCCCCGGCTTTCATTTCCATGGAATCGAGAGTTCCCTCGTAGTCGTCGTGTTCGGAAATGTCGCTGTGGCCCGGGGGCAGGGTGACAGTGTGAATGCCATCCATATAGAGCTTGCCCTCAGGTGTGATGAGCGTCTGTACCAGTTTTCCAGCTTGTTTGCCATCGACCAGAACCATCGCGTCCGAAAAGAGCTGGCCCTCGACAACGATAGTTATCCGGGCAGGCTCCGGTTTCTTGCATGCCTGGAGTAAAGACAGAGACAGGACGACTCCCAGACAGAGGACAATCGTGACCAGTTTCCCCGTGAAGACAGTGTTCATGAAAGGTCTCCGGTTTCCTTCCAAATCCTCATTCTTTATTGCCGCGCTGTTACAGTGTAATACGGCTTAGTATAGTCCATTTCTCGGACAGGGCACAATTAAAAACAGGTTACAGCCGGCAGGCGATAAATATCAAGAACGATGACGGGAAGCCTGTTTTTCTCATGCCTTTCCCCATGACCTATCGCCCATAACCCATTGCCTGTTCTCCTTATTCCCCCATCATCTGGATGACGACCAGCCGTTTTCGGGGGCGGTTGTCGAATTCAGCCAGAACCACCTGCTGCCAGGTTCCGAGGAGCAGCGTGCCCGATTCGAAAGGGACGGTCAGGGATTGTCCTGTAAGGGTTGCTCTCAGGTGGCTGAAGCCGTTTGCGTCACCCCAGGTCTCGTCATGATGGTAACTGCGGTCTGAGGGGACTATCTTTTCGTAGAACTCTCCTACATCCGCGATAAGGCCCGGTTCGTATTCCAATGTGGTGATGCCGGCCGTCGAGCCCTGCACGAAGACCGTCATGTTCCCGACGGCCAGGCCGGCTTCGGAGAGGACGCGGACGAGTTCGGTTGTAATGTCGATAAGATCACCACTGCCTTTGGTGGAAAATTCCCGATGTTTATTGACAATCTTCATAGTCTCTTCCTTACCTGTTTTTGATCAAAAGTTCCTCGAGCGGCCTTCGCTCGCCTTCTTCGGGAGGTTGCGCCGGATATCCCATGACTATTACGGCCATGATCTTCGTGAGAGTATCGTCTCTATGGTCTTCAAGTTATTCACCTCCCATGAAGATGATAACACGGTCGACTTTCCGGCCGCTGCAATATTTTAAAGCAGCAGAGACAGTGGAGCTTTGAAAAGAGTTAAGAAGCAGCACCGGAGTTACAAAAGGCGGTGAGGCGGGCAAGGTGCCCTTAAACGATAAGGGGTGAGCCATAAGCCCACCCCTGTAATTTTCGTTATCTTAAAATGATCAGGGAATCAGAACGACCTCTATCGTACCGGCGTTTGAATTGTCCTGATACTGGCATACAACGCCGGGCTGCATTTCTGTCCCGCTTTTGCATTCACTGCTTTTCCCTTTTGAATAGCCGCAGGGAGGATTTCTCCTCTCTACGCACACGTCGCATCCCTCGGGAAAAACACCAAAGACCTGCTGATTGCCTGATTTTCCTTTCGGCGGTCCCAGAACGACCGTCTTTGCACCGGTAGGGGTGACGTTTATCTGAATCTTTTCATTGAAGCCATCGACGAGGCTGACATCCATCACGTCATACCATTTCGGGTTGTTGACGGTGACTTCGGCCTTGGTGGAGCCGCATCCCACATTAGCTTTGAAAGCCAATGCCATATTAAGGTATTTAAAACCAAAATTGGGTATTTCCTTGTTGCCGTTCGCGGGCACGTCGAACACACAATTGGACTTGCCGTTGCTGGATTTACAGAAGGTTCCGAGAGTCTGTGCGTTGACTTCGGAATCGGCGCCGAAATTTATGCTTACTGTAACCGCTGTGGCCTGCTGGTTTTTGACCACGACCCTCTTCTGTTTTGCGGCTGCGTCTGCGTTTCCCACATTCCCGAACCACACCGCCAGGGCCAGCAGAACTAAAACTACAAGAACCTTCGTTTTCATGATTCCTCCTCTGTTATGTTTGTTGGTAATGTAACAGAATCAGGTAGTTTGCACAACAATTAGTGACACGTGTTTTACAGGAGAGAATATTCCCGCCGGAGGCGGTACAAATGCGGCCGGATTCGGGTTTTCTCGAATCCGGCCGCGATTATTTTAAGGTTTCTCCCTTACGCTTTCTTCATTGCCTCCGGCAAACCCGAAGGGTGAAGCATATCCCGTCCGTTGCGCATACGCGTCAACTTAATCCTCA
>DHVP01000039.1:226-33888 GCA_002412715.1 Deltaproteobacteria bacterium UBA5205 | reverse complement strand
CTTTATTTCCATTGTTATCTCCTTTCACACGTATCTTATGTCCCGGTGAAAACCGGCTTCCGCTTTTCGAGGAAGGCGGATAGACCCTCCTGTGCATCCCGTGAACGGGCAACCTTGTCATACTCCGCAAGCTCCACCTTCAAAGCCTCTTGCAGAGGCAGGCCCATTCCCATATCAATCGCCTTCTTGCAGCATTCAAGAGCGACAGGGCCGGCCGAGGCGATCTTCCGGGCAAGTTGTTCGACTTCGTCCATGAGGGCGCCATCAGGATAGACTCTTTCCACAAGACCCAGTTGCAGGGCTTCAGACGCGTTCACCGAAGTACCCGAGAAGATCATGTATTTCGCCATTCCAACGTGCAGGAGGCGCGAGAGCAATTGCGTTCCACCGTAACCTGGCATCACCCCGATGCCGGCTTCCGGCATACCAATGGAGGCGCTCTCGGACGCGATGCGTATATCGCAGGCCAGTGCCAGTTCGCACCCTCCTCCCAGGGCATACCCGTTTACGGCGGCGATGACCACCTTGGGCGATGTCATTATCCGGTAGAAGACGTTCTGCCCCATCCTGATGAATTCCGTCCTCGCTGCGCCGGCGGCCTTTATCTCCCTTACGTCCGCACCGGCCACAAACGCTTTCCGGCCGAACCCGGTTATGACAACCACTCTTGTGTCGTTATCGTCCTCGAGACCTTCAAAGACAGCCGCAAGTTTCTCCAGTATGTTCCTGTTGAGAGCGTTAAGCGCCTTTTCCCGCCTTATCGTGACAAGGAGTACCTGCCCGTCTTTTCTCACAATCAAGTCGCCCTGGTCCATATATTCCTCTTGTGGGCAGACCCCGCGAAGATTTTCCGGGGGTCTGCCTCGCTCTTATCGGTCTTTAGTCTACGACCGCCAGAAATTCAATCTCGATCAGCCAGTCCGGGCGCAAAAGGCTGTGAACCACGACGCCCGTGGCGGCCGGATAGCCGTCTTCCTTGAAATACTCTTTCCTTATTGCCGCGGTTTTTCCGTAATCGGGGACAGCCTGAGGCGTGATATAATCCGTCGTCTTAATCACGTCGTCCATGCTTGCGCCCATTTTTTCAAGGAGGTTCTTGACGCTCTCGAATATGTAACGCATCTGGGCATTCAGATCGCCCGCATAAAGGGTCCGATGATTCTCGTCGGTGGCCACGGTGCCAGAGATGGCGATGACTTTGCCCTTCTTTACAGCGTCACTCCATGTGAATTTCTTCCGCTTATACATCTCGTCAAACACGTTAAAACATTCTTTTGGCATTTTAGTTCCTCCATCTATGTTCTTTGTTGGTGCTCCTGTTGCCCGCAAGCAGGTTACCCCGCATTCTTATCCTTATTTGGGAACATGCCGCACTGGAAACATCGCTCGGCTTCACATGACGCCATCACTTCTGTGAATCCGACCTCCACTTCCTCGAAATTGCCGGCCCTGGCGCGCACATCCAGGCAAGGCATTTTCTGCCGCTGGCGTTTCTTGAACCGCTCCACTTCCACGTCCTCCAAGGGTATCACTGCAGGGGACGCTATTCCGTAGTCGAGAGATTCGCCACGCAGGTACTTGTGAACACCTGTTGCCGCCCTGTGTCCCGCGGCAATGGCTTCAATCACGGTAGCCGGTCCCGTTACCACATCGCCGCATGCGAATATTCCCTCCTGGCCTGTCCATTGTGTATGGTGCTGTATATTCATCGAGAACCCGGCAGACGTGAAGAAGCCGGCGTCAGGCACTTCACCCACCGCGAGGATAACGCAGTCGGCTGCAATTTCAAACTCTGTGCCTTTTACGGGAACAGCGGTCCGGCGCCCGTCTTTATCCGGAGCGCCAAGTTCCGTCCTGACACACCGCAAACCAGCCGCCCTCCCGTCTTTTTCTGTCACCTGGACCGGCGACGCCAGGTAAACGATCTTGACACCCTCAGCCACGGCGGCCTCGATCTCATCGGTATACGCCGGCATTTCGTCTCTCGATCTCCGGTAGACTATGGTAACCTCCTGCGCTCCCATACGGTGCACTGTTCGTGCCGCGTCGACAGCGACGTTGCCGCCGCCCACCACCACGACTTTTTGCCCGGTGCCCGGAGAAGTCCCGAGATTCACGGCTTTCAGGAAACTCACACCATGATGCACGCCGGCCAGTCCCTCGCCTTCAATTCCGGGGCTTACGCTCTTGTGGGCCCCTATGGCAACAACGATCGCCTTGAATCCCAGTTCCCACAGGCTGCTAAATGACATGCCACCATCACCGACAGGGCTGTTAAGGCGTATTTCCACACCGTACCGTGCGATGACATCAATCTCCGCCTGCACCAGTTTCCCGGGCAAACGATACTCGGGGATCCCAAGGGCCAGCATGCCGCCCGGTACGGGGCCGGCCTCGAAAACGGTGACGGAATAACCAAGCTTCGTCAGATCGAAAGCGGCCGTCATGCCCGCAGGTCCCGAACCGATCACGGCAACCCTCTCGTCCCGCGTCCTCGGGAAGGGCTCGATCTTCTTGTTTCCTCTTCTTTCCATCACAGTATCAACGAGGAAGCGTTTCAATCCGTTTATCGCAATCGGCTGATCATAGCTGCCGCGGTTACATTTCGCTTCACAGGGGTGCGGACACACCCGGCCCACCGATGCGGGAAAGGGGATCTTCTCTTCGATCACGGCGAGCGCTTTCTCATACTCTCCCTGTGCCGCCAGGTCGATATAGCTCCTGATGTCGAGCCCTGCCGGGCAGGCGGCCTTGCACGGAGGTGCAAGCAGCCATGGAGATGGCGCGGACAGCGCTCCTTTCGGCCATTCAATGCAGACCACCGTTTCGTACCTTTCATCCGCCTCGCTGCAGTAACCGCATGCGGCACACTTGACAATCTCGTCGGCCCTGCCTTCCCTGGCCTTTACGGGCCAGTCGGGGTCGGCAAAAAGGGTTCTGGCCATACCTATGACGTCCGCCCTTTCTTCCTCCAGTATCTTCTCGGCAAGATCGGGCATTCTGACCTTACCGGCGCAAACAACGGGGACTTCATAGCCCGCTTGTCTCACTGCCCTGCGAATGCCGTCCGCCAGATATACCTGCACGCCGTCCGGGTTCCACCATCTCGGGCTCATTCGATAGCCGCTGTAGCCTGTACCGGCAAAGGGAGGAAAATTCTCAAGAGGGGGATCCGCGTCCTCGAACCTTTCGCCCGCGGACACACTGATATAGTCGACCCCCAGGGCTGCCAACCGCCTCGCGACCCGCGCACTCTGCAGAAGCGTATTGCCTTCCTTGGTGAATTCCTCACCCAGCATTCTCACGCCGATCGTGTAGTCGTTCCCCACGGATTCTCTGGCCGCATTGACCACCTCCGCGGGCAGCTTCATCCGCCCCTCAAAATCACCTCCATATTCGTCCTCTCTCTTGTTTACGAGAGAAAGGAAGGACGCAAGGGTCGTGAAGTGGGCCATGTGGAGCTCCACGAAATCGAAACCAGCGGCCCTCGCCCGTTTAGCGGCGCCGGCAAACTGATCAGGTATCACCCCTATCTCTTCAGGCTTCAGGTCCTCGACCTTTTGCCTCCAGCCGCTTCTGGCGACCTTGAGAAAATGGATCAGCTGGATCCCTACCTTGACCTCCCGGTTGGCTTTCCTTATCTCGTCTACAAAGCTCTTCAGTTCCTCTATATACGCATCATCGCTGATCCTCAGGTTGAAAGAGCTCTTTGAAGGAAGGACTACGGCGGCCTCGACAACCATTGCGCCCAGCCCGCCCTGTGCCAGTCTCCTGTACCTGTCGATGAAATTCGATGTTATGTGCCCTTCCTCCGACGCCAGCCTCGTTACCGCGGCCGTCGACATGATACGGTTGGGGAATACGCAATTTCCGACCCGCAATGGGGAAAACAATCTTCCATATTTCATTTCGAACCTCTCAGACTGCATAATTTAATTTTGTTACAATGTCCTGCTTCAACATCTTTTTGTCGGCCTTGCCCACGCTGGTGGAAGGTATGGACTCGACAAACTCCGTTCTTTCCGGCAGCTGCATGACCGATGCGCCCAGTATCTTGAGATGTGCCACTATTTCTTCGTGCGTAAGCGCCATGCCGGCCTTACGGACGATGTACGCACATATTCGTTCGCCAAGGTCCTTGTCGGGCATGCCTATGACCGCCACATCCGCTACTGCGGGATGTGAGTTGATCAGCCGTTCGATCCCGATCGCGCTGATTGTTTCGCCACCCCTGAGGATCGTTTCTTTTATCCTTCCCGTGAGGGTGATAATCCCTGCCTCGTCGATCCTGGCAAGGTCACCGGTCTTGTAGTAACCGTCTTTTGTGAAGATCTGCGCGTTGTCGTCGGGCGATTTGAAATACCCTGTGAAGATCGTTGGTCCCTTCGTCACCAGTTCACCCTCGGTTCCGGGGGGAACCTCCTCGCCGTACTGGTTGATCACCTTGAAATCGGTGTACGGACAGTCTTTTCTGCCCACGGTGGTACAGATAGTGTCCATATTGTCATAAAGATTGGTCATTGCCGACGGGCCTTCTGTCGATCCGTACGCGTTGACAAACTTGCACCGCAGTTTCTCATACACGGTCTTCACGAGTTCGGGGCTGCTCGGCGCGCCGCCGGAGTAGATCTTCTTCAACGAACTCAGATCAAACCTGTCGAGCCCCTCCGTGTTGACGATCCTCTGGATCACCGCCGGGACCGAGGGAAGTGCCGTGACCTTTTCGCGTTCGATCACCGCGCATATCTCTTCGGCTTTCGTGGAATCGATAAGTACATACTTCGCATAGTTCAGGAAAGCGGGCCCGACCCCGCACAGCATTCCCTGCCCGTGGCTGACCGGCGCAACGGTGAGCAGAGTGTCTTCGCTCGTTATCTCCCAGGGCCTGGAATGATATTCAACATTGGTGATGAAATCGTTATGGGTCCTCGGTACGGCCTTGGGCAGTCCCGTGGAACCACCCGTAGGCAGGATCAAAGAGACCTCCATCGGGTCCGGCCTTCTTTCTTCTATCTTTTTCAATGATGCCTGGTCGCGCGTCCCTTTTTTAATTAGATTTTCGAGGTTTTCATACCCAGCCTTCTCTTTCGCCCGCACCAGGATCACATGTTCCACGCAGGCGTGCTCCTTGCGTATATCGGTTATCAAAGGCTCGTAATTGATCTTGCCGTAGGTTTCGGGAACGATCCACGCCTTCGGCTGCGTCAACTCGGACAGGTAGCTTATCTCTGACTTGCCGTGACGGGCGATCAGGAGAACCGTCCTTGCGCCTGCCTTTTGCAGGGCAAAGAAAGAAATGATAAATTCAGTCCAGTTCGGAAGCTGGAGCAGTACAAAATCTCCCTGCCTGATACCGAGCGAGATGAGGCCTGCGGCCAGGCGGTCCACCTGATCTCTCAACTGGCGGTATGTGTATCTGCTCGTGTCGTCTACCAGGGCTTCCTTGTCCGGGTAAATGTCCGTAGCCTTGTCAAACAGGTCTCCCCAGGTGAGGCCGAGCCACCACCGGCGATTGTTGTATTTTTCGGCGTCTTCGCGCCTGTATTCATTGAATCCTGCGATGGGCATACTTCTCCCTCCTTGCTGCGAAACAACATCGCTGCCGTTATTATGTTGCGCCTTATACTGCGCCCCCCGGTTGCCCGGAGGGCTTTTTTAGTTTTTCTAGTTGATCACTTCCGTTTACTCCATGGTGTTGCTACGAGGACAGGTGCCGGTTTGTAATCCGGGCTGACGATGATGACAAGCTTGCCGTTCTGCCACTGCGCCAGAACATGGGGCACATTGCCGACACCGCGCTTGTCGAAGGTGACCTTCCCTTTTACCGTCACTATGTTGGTTGTGGTCAGGGCCTGCCGTATGGACTCACGGTCCAGCTTGTCTGCCCGGGAGATCGCGTCGGCAAGGACCTGGAATGCGGAATACCCGTTCCCTACGGGCATGCCCATCAGTTTATTGGGATACTGTGCGCGATAATCAGCAACCAGTTTCTTGTTTCCGGGATACGGCATATCGGGGGTCCACTCACCAGACGTCATTATGTAGTTCGCGTCCTTCCCCATGACCTGCCAGAAGTTGGAGAGGTCCGGGCCCCGGACAAAACAGGTCGCCTTGGGGGCATAATCAAGCTCTTTCATCTGCTTGATCAGGGCCATGCTCTGCGGCGGCGTCGGTACGGCAAAGACAGCGTCGCAACCCGCGGACTTGGCTGCGAGGATCATGGAAGAGAAATCCTTCGTATCGGGAGCGAACTTCTTTTCGAGAGCAATCGTGTATCCCCGCTCCTTGGCATACTTCTGGAGATACTTGGTACACTCCTTGCCCCAGTCGACCTGCAGTTCAAAATTGGCTATCTTTGTGGGCCTCTGCGCCTTCGGGATCGCATCAAGGGCATCGAGAAAGGCGGCAACTTCCATGAAAGAGAACATGTTGGGACCGAAAACATACTTGAAACCCTGGTTGAACACATTTTCCACGGCAATTGTAACGCCCACCCATGGGACCTTGTTCTTTTCGGCGATGCCCAGGCCGGCAATGTTCATGTCGCTGGCAAACTCGCCCAGGTAAGCGACCACCTTTTCAGCGTTCAGCTTTTCCAGGCGTGTCACTGTCTTGCTGGGGTCCGATTCGTCGTCATAGATGACGAGTTCCACCGGTATCTTCTTATTGAATTGCTTGACAAGGATCCCGCCGTTGTCATTGATGTGCTTTACGGCCAGTTTATAGCCGTCGGCAACGTCAATGCCTCCCGCTGCAAATCGTCCCGTGAGGGAGATCGACGCGCCTATCTTGATCGATTTGGGCACGTCCTGCGCAAAGACCAAGACACTTGTGAACGAGAAAAAAATGAATGCGATCATCGCCACAACTAATGTACACCTTTTACTCTGCATTCGAAGCCTCCTGTTTAAAGATTTTGCTGGTTCTCCGCCAAATTAGCGGCCAACAACGTTTCCTCTCCTGCGAAACAATTGACGTAATTTTGCCGGAAGGCCGATAATGCCCTTCGGAAAAAAGAGTATCGTGAGAATGAACACGATGCCGAAGATAAGAAGGTTCGCCTCGCCCAGGGTGAGGGCAAAGAGTTCCTTGAGAAGCACGTAGCAAACTGATCCTATAATGGGACCGATGAAACTGCCAACCCCGCCGATAAACACTATCAGGATGGGTTCGAAACACCACATCAGGGTGAACGGGAGATACCAGTAATAACTGGCGTTGAAGTAGGCGAAACCCCCGCCGGCGAGCCCGGCGAAAAAACTGCTGATCAGGAACGCGATCATTTTGTATTTAAAAGTGTTGACGCCCACCATCTGCGCGGCCTCTTCATCATCTCTCGTAGCCTCCATACCGAGACCGATCCGTGAATTCACCGTGATATACACGGCTGCCAGGGCCGTGACCATGATGATCAGGAAAACGTAATACCGGGGAATCAGGCTGTAGGTTGCCATGTGCTGAGCCGGCAGGAAGCTGATGCCGGGGAGTATGTTCCCTACGGTGATCTGGGCTATAGATGCCACCGCAAGCGTACCAATGGCAAAGTAATGACCCCTGAGTTTGAGGGCAGGCAGCCCGATGATGATTGCCAGAATGACCGAGCTAAGGCCGCCTGCCAGAATGGACAGGTAGAAGGGGACGCCGGCCACCCACAACAGCCTGGCTGCGAGGGCGCCTATTCCAAAGAACGCCGCCTGACCGACGTTTATCTGACCAGTATATCCGCCCAGGATATTCCAGCTTTGTGAAAGCGTCACGTAGAGAAATATCATGCAAAGTATGCTGAACACATACTCCCTTGCCACAACGAGAGGAACCAGCGCGAGAGCGATAACAACAACAGCAGCTACTACGAATCCTTTTTTGCGTTCAGCCACGTCACACCCCCGCCTTTCTCACGAACAGGCCTTGCGGCCTGAACATGAGCACAATAATGAAGATCAGAAGGCCCACAACTCCCGTGTAGTGCACCCCGACCAGATAGACACCCAGCGCTTCCACGATGCCGAGAAGCAAACCTGCGAACAAGATGCCGTTTATGCTGCCGACACCCGCCAGCACAATGAGGATGAGCGCCTTGTTCGTCCAATCGATCCCGATCGCCGGGCTCACTGTATGAAGACTCACCACTGCCCCGGCGAAGGCCGAAATCGCGACGCCGATTCCGAAGGCAGCGAGGGTTGTCCTTCTTACATTGACCCCCATGAGCATGGCACAGTCATGATCCTGGGAAACGGCCCAGATGGATTTGCCGAAGGTCGTGTGCTTCAGGAAAAAGTGGAGGCCGAAAATGACGCCTATTGCAAGGACTATCGTGGCAAGGCCGGTATAGGGGATCCGCAGGTCCCCAACGGCAAGAACAGCACCGGAATAAGCCACTGTGACGGTTCTTTCATTTGCAGTCCACAGTATGGTCGCAAGGGTCTCCATTATCAGAACCAGTCCGAAGGAAACGAGCATGGAATTCCTCAGCTTCTGTCCGGAGTCGTACTTGTTCATGGACATGAACATCGTCAGGTACATGAAAACCCCGATAAGAAACATGGCAGGTAAAGTGAACACCAGGGATACGAAGGGGTCTATCTTCAGATGCTGAAAAAAGAGGACGCTCCCGTACCCGGCTATCATCGCCAGCGAGCCCTGGGCTATATTGAAAATCCCCATTATTCCCATGATAAGGGCAAGGCCGATAGCGACAAGGGCGTATAACGACCCATTTATGACCCCGTAGGTGATGTACTGAGCAAACTCCATATTTTCTCCTTAAGCCTTATTCGCCGTCCATTCCCAGATATGCCTGTCTCACCTGATCGCTCGCGAGGAGTTCGCTTGCCTTCCCTGACCCGACAATACAGCCGTTCTCGATGATATGGCCGGTATCAGCCAGCTCCAGGGCCATGACCACGTTCTGCTCCACGAGAAAGATGCCTATTCCTCTTGTCTTGTTAATCTCATCGAGGATATGGCTGATCTTCTGAACCACCACGGGAGCGAGGCCGAGAGACAGTTCGTCCACGAGCAGAAGCCTTGGCTGGGACATCAGCGATCTTCCTATGGCAAGCATTTGCTGTTCTCCGCCGCTCAGCGTGTCCGCCCTCTGCCTGGCCCTTTCCTTCAGGATGGGAAAGACATCCAGGACCCACGCCATGGTCTCGTTCTTCTTCTGGCGGGCCCTTTTCGTTATTGCACCCATTTCGAGGTTATCCAGAACGGTCATTTCCCGGAACAGCCTGCGCCCCTCGGGTACCATGGCTATACCCGTTTCAACGATCTTGTGTGCCGGCATCGTGTCTATACGCACCCCATCGAAAGTGATGCTTCCCTTTACCGGCTTCAGCAAACCCGCTATTGTTGAAAGCACCGTGCTCTTCCCGGACCCGTTCGAACCTATAAGGGTTGTGATCCCTTTTCCTTCTATACTCAGGGAGACATCCCATACAGCCTGAAGGTCACCGTGAAACACATCGATCCCTGTAATTTCAAGCATGTTCGTAATCCCCCAGGTAGACTTTGATCACTTCCTCGTTCCGAGAGATCTCCTGAGGTATCCCCTCGGCTATCTTCTCGCCTGCGTTCAGCACGACCACTCTGTCCGTCATACTGAAAAGCGCCTTGATCACATGCTCCACGACGATCATAGTCACCCCTGAATTGCGGACGGTCTTGAGAAATTCCACCGTCTCCATCATCTCGGTGGGGTTTAACCCCGCCATTACCTCGTCAAGCAGAAGCAGTTTCGGCTTTGTCGCCAGGGCGCGTGCGAGTTCCAGCTTCTTCCTGTAGATAAGACCAAGGTGACCGGCCGTCGCGGATACCTTGTCTGTGAGACCCGTTAAGTCCAACAGCCGCCGGGCCTCGTCCTCTGTTTCCTTCATGGATCGCGCGCTGGAACTGCCAAAGGCCCTGCCCACCATGACGTTCTTCAGTGTCGTCATTTCGGGAAAGGGCCTGACTATCTGAAAAGTCCGGGCAATGCCGGACCGTGATATTTGATAGGGCTTGAACCCGGTGATATCTTTGCCATCATAACTGATCGTTCCCCTGTTGGCCCTGAGCAGCCCGGTAATAAGTTGGAACACAGTTGATTTACCCGAGCCATTGGGACCTATAAGGCCCACGATCTCTCCTTCGCCAACCGTGAAGGAAACGTTATTTACAGCCCACAAGGCCCCGAATGATTTTGATAGATTCTCCACCTTCAATAGATCCATGCTCTTCTGCCTATCCTCCTAAGGCTACCATTCGTGTCTCTCCTGTCACCACCCGCATCCGATCTTATCTCCTTCCGGAGATCGCTTTCGGCAACACCATGTTGCTCAGGCTTCGCGATATCGCCCCGGCTGTTTCACACACGGCCGAAATCACCGCCTGCCTCGCTTCATCGTTCGCTGATGCCGATATAAAACTGCACCCAACGCCTCCGACAATTGAATTACTTCCATCCCTGATGGCGGCCGCTACACCGGAGAGGTTCTCGAATGCACCCTCATCATCGAATGAATAGCCCAGCTTCCGAATCTCCTTCAGCCTTTCCCTGAATTTCGCAGGGTCCGTGATCGATTTCGCTGTTAATGCGCTGAGCGGGTATTTGTTCAGCAGTCGTTCCACTTCCTCATCGCTGAGATATGCCATGAACAGTAACCCGAACATACCGAAGTGCGGGGGTCTGTGCCTGCCCACCTCAGTAGTGCTGAACTTGATCGGGTTGTGCGCATCCTCCTTTCTATCAACGTAGATAATTTCATCATCCTCGAGGATGCCAAGGGCGATCGCCTTGTTTCCCACCTTTGACAGCAGGTCGTTCAGGTGCTGCGATGCGATCTTTCGCAGCGATATTGAGTCATAGACCACTGACCCCAGTTCGAACAATTTCGGCCCGAGAGAATAATACTTCGATGACTCGTCGTAGCTCAGATAACCAAATGCGATCAGCGTCGATACGAGCCTGTGGCACGTCGACTTTGCCAGCCCCACTGCCCGTGACAGCTCCGACAAAGTTTGTTCCTTCTTATCAAGGGAGAAGCTGCCGAGGATATTAAACGCTCTTTCCAGTAATTTGTTTTGGAACCTCTTCTCCGACACATCACCCATATCGTCCCCTTTCTTGTTCCGTATCGTGGAACGCTGTTCCATATGACAATACTACTTCCATCCGTCTACCTTTGTCAAGAAAAAATTCTCGGTTCAAAAAAAGCCTCCCGGCGGCGAAATTTGGATAGTGAAGAGTGGTTCTTGTGCAAGGTTTTAAGAAGCAATTGCAATGACTTCCGCATTTTCAGGGCCAGTGAAAGTTGACACCGCCGCCGGTGATGCTCAAAATAAGCAGAAACGATGTCCCTGAGAACGGGGACGAACCTGTGTGTCGGGGGGGATTTTACAGTATGAACGAGTCACGAAAACCGCACGGAGCGGGCCGCAGCACATTCGACCTTATCGACACAAAACGGTTCTTCGAGATGCTCAATGTGCACAGGTCAATGGTTTTGCTTGACCTCGGAGCGGGCAGCGGTGATTATACGATCCCTCTTGCGGAGGCTGCCGGGTCTGAGGGCCGCATCTACGCTGTGGATGCGTGGGCGGAAGGACTGACCCGGGTGAGGCAGCGTGCGTCAGACAGGCACCTTCACAACATCACCACGCTGGTGGCCGATGCGAACAAACGCATCCCGCTCGATGACGGGATTATTGATATCTGTCTCATGGCAACCGTCCTGCACGACTTGCTGCGTGACGGAACAGGAGAGACCGTCCTGCGTGAAACGGTGAGGGTGTTAAAGCCGGGCGGCAGACTCGCGGTGCTGGAGTTCAAGAAGATTGAAGGCAGTCCCGGCCCGCCTCTGACCATAAGGCTTTCGGAAGAGGATGTCGAAAACCTCCTTACACCCTTTGACTTTCGCATTGACAGCGTATCCGACGTGGGGAAGTATCATTACCTCCTCATCGCTTCACCGTCCGGTTGAAACAGGGGCTGGTTATAATCGATATTCTTTCGAGGCGGCGCCAGCCATGATTAAATCATTCAGCGCCCGGCCCCTTGATTTCCCCCGGGAACTTCAGCAGTCTACTTGCCTGGAGGGCATTGTTTCTTGCATTCGTGATAGCCCTGCCAGCATGTCTTGTGCCCTTCCGGGGTCACATATTTTCCACTGGTACTGTCGGATTTGGTGTACTGGGCCATGCACGATTGCTTCGCTGCCTCGCATTTCTGGACACAACTCGATGCTGGTTTTTCAGCGGCTGCCAGACCGGTCAACGCGAACATGAACAGGAAAACTACGGAAAACATGAACCTCATTTTGATCCTCCCTTTTTTGCGTCTGCTCTGCAAAATATTACGTATGCGGTCTTTTATGTCAATAAAATTGAACCTGTTTCATACGTTCTACGGGAATAACAGAATAACCTCATTCCGCCATACATCAGTTATACATGCCTTATATGCTATAAAATGGTGTCTTGCGACTTTCGATGGATGCATACCATGCTTGAAACTTGGTCAACATCACTTAAATAAACCAGCGCGGGGTGTCCGAGAGATGCCCCACTCTTAACTTTTTGCTCCGGTTTTGCGGCTCTTATTCCGTTCCATCTCTTCGTGATATGCTCGCGTGATGTCCTTTCTGCTCACCATTGTGAGAATCTTTCTCGAATCTTCCTTGCTCACAACCGGCAATTCTCGCACATTCACGGCTGCCATTACCTTTAAGGCCGCATTCAAGGTGTCTTCCATTGTGACTGCCATGACCCCGGTAACAGCTATGTCCCTGGCAATGAGGAGAGGGTGCAGGAATGCATCCGCCATTGCCGTGCGGAGATCGGTCATGGAGATGATCCCCACCAGATCGCGTTCCGTATCGCTCAGTTTAAGAAGAGATGCGAGTATGGAACCAAACCCCGAACCAATTTGTGCGATTGGCCCTTCTTTCCCTGCTGAGCCTCCTGACCCGATCGTGATTGCTGACGCGATAGTCTTGATTACCGGCACCTGTTTTCGCACGATCCCTTTCTTTCTATGAAAACTGTCAATCATGGCGTCCGTACCGTGCCCCTCCGCTTCCGGAGCAAAGCGAAACACAAGGAAACCGGAAAGAAGTCCTCCAAGAGCGGGGATCCATAACATCATCCATCGATCGATGGGAAACCGAGGAGATTTAAGCTGGAGACATGACCGGGTATCAGGTAGGTAATTAAATCTCCAGTAAAGAATCGGGTACCGACGTTGATCATGTAATTGAAAACTATTCCGCCCGGGCCGGATACGATACCCACAAGAATCCCAAGCAGGGTACCTCTCCCGATGCGCTTCATACGCTTCGGGGTGAAGGGTTCGGGGATTTTAGCCACCATGCGCGGTATTATATCATAGATGTGACGGGGGAGATTAAGAACCGGTTGGTGATCCGAGTACCGGTTTTCCGGGATCGGTGCCTCGATCATCGTCAACTTACGGCCTGGTTCTTATGCCGTACCTTTCTTCACGTTTATCTCAGCACCGGCTGATGGACAACCGCGGAGGCAAGCGAGGAACCGACCGCCCTCCGCTGTGACCGGTGACAACATCTGCTATCTTGTGTTAGAATACCGTTCTTGAAGACCGGGGACGACAAAGACAGAAAACATTATACCCCATCCCACTATGCGGCTGCACTCGCGGGTATGGTGGGGCTCATTCTCCTCTATTTCGTCGGCAGGTACAATTATAACCTTTTTCACAGCTTTGTTGACGGGGTCTCAATCGTCATAGCCGTGTGCGCTTTCACCATAATCTGGAATTCACGGCACCTGGTTGACAACAACTATTTCCTGTTTACCGGCATCTCATTTCTTTTCTTCGCCTTCCTGGATTCGATCCACCTGCTGGGCAACAAGGACATGGGCATATTTCCCGACTACGGTAACCTCGGACCCACTTTCTACATAGCCGGCAGATATGTCTTGAGCATATCACTGTTGATCGCTCCGCTGTTTATCAACCGCCGCCTTAACTCCGCCCTCATGTTCGCCGTATATTCGCTGGTAACTTCACTGATCCTCCTGTCTGTCTTTTACTGGGGGGTATTCCCGGCTTGTATCGTGGAGGGGGTGGGTTTGACACCCTTCAAGGTGATCAGCGACTATCTCATCTGCCTGATCTTGCTGGGAGCTATAGGACTGCTCGCCATCAACCGCCGATCCTTCGATCCCCGGGTGTTGCGAATTATTGTGTGGTCAATCATTCTGGCCATCGTCACCGGCTTGACCTTTACCCTCTACGCAGATCCCTTCGGCATAACCAACATGGTAGGTCATCTGTTCCAGATCGCCTCTTTCTACCTGATTTATCTCGCCTTTATCGAAACCAGCGTGACAAAACCGCAGGAGATTCTCTACCGAAAACTGAAACAAGACGAGATGAAGCTGACCAATACCAACATCGAACTGCAACAGGAGATTGCCGAGCGCAAGCAGGTGGAGGAGGCGCTCGAGCGGTCCCGTGCAACCTTGCAGGCCGTCCTGGACGGAGCCCCCGCCGGGGTTGTTGTGGTGGATATGACAGGTAAGGCTCTGCTGGCAAGCACCGCTACCCGGCTGATCTTCGGCGGCCCGTTCACCGGAGACGCTCATGGACGGCCGGGAGGATACAGCGTTTCCACGCCCGACGGCACGCCGGTCCCGGCAGGCCGGTTGCCCCTGACGCTTGCCCTCCAGGGGCAAAGCGTTGCCGATGCGGAACTCACCATCAGACGCAGCGATGGAACGCAGGCCATCATCCTTGCGAGTGCCACACCTTTGAGGAACACCACCGGCGAAATCTGGGGAGCCGCCACAATCTTCCAGGACATTACCGAACGGAAGTATTCCGAGGAAGCGGTGCGCAAGTCCCGTGATGAACTGGAAATACGTGTGGAGCAAAGAACCTCCCAACTCAGGGAAAGCGAGGAAACCGCGCTCAGACAAAAAAGGGAGATTGATTCATACTACGATAGTTCACCCATAGGCCTGTGTGCCTTTGACCGTGATCTGAAGTACTTGAGAATCAACCAACGTCTCGCGGATCTGAACGGCCTGCCGCCCTCGGAGCACATCGGCCGAACCGTTCAGGAACTGCTGCCCCAACCTCTGGTAGACATTATAGAACCGGCGCTCCGCCAGGTGATGAAAAGAGGCGAACCAATTACGGGTATGGAGTTCACAGCCGCGACAGGAGGACTACCGGGAGTAAGGGGGACCTGGCTGCAAATTATCAACCCGCTGAAAGATGAGACCGAACAGGTCATCGGGGTTACAGTGGCGGTGCAGGATATCACCGAACTGCGTCACCTCGAAGAACAGCTCCGCCAGGCGCAGAAAATGGAAGCCCTTGGCACTCTCACCGGCGGTATTGCCCACGACTTCAATAACATCCTCGCAGGCATAATAGGCTTTACCGAGATGGCGCTCGATGACGAATTGCCCGCGGGCAGTCCTGCACGGCATCACCTGGAACTGGTGCTCAAGGGCGGCTTCAGAGGGCGTGATCTTATCAAACAGATGCTCGCCTTTAGCCGTAAGACGGAATACGAGGCAAAACCCCTGTCCTTAAAACCCCTTGTAAAGGAGACAGTGAAGCTTCTGAGGGCTTCGATGCCGACTACAATCACGATCGATGTGAATGTTACCGCCACATCGGACACAGTCCTTGCCGATGCCACCGGGATACAGCAAATAGTCATGAACCTCGCCACCAATGCAGCCTACGCCATGCGGGAGAATGGCGGAAAACTCACCATAACTCTTGCCGATGCCGATGCGAAGGGCTCGGGGCTTCCTCCCGGCTCCTACCTGCAGCTAGCGGTACAGGACACGGGAACCGGTATGGATACAGAAGTCATGAAGAGGATATTCGAACCCTTCTTCACGACAAAAGGGGTAGGTGACGGCACAGGCATGGGGCTTGCCATGGTTTACGGGATCGTCAAGAGCTTGAATGGCGACATTACCGTTGAGAGCAGCCAGGGCATCGGTTCTACCTTTCGGGTACTTCTCCCGAAGGCTGTAACCGATGAGACATCCGATACCGTCCGATCCACGGGAGTCCCCAAAGGCAAGGAACATATCCTCTTCATCGACGATGAGGAGATAATAACCGAGCTGGGTACGGGGCTCCTCGAAAGGCTCGGTTATACCGTCACGGCCCTCACCGACAGTACAGAAGCCCTGGAGCTCTTCTGTGCAAACCCTTCCCGGTTCGATCTGATAATAACCGACCAGACGATGCCCAACCTGACAGGTATGCGTCTTGCCCAACGCATCCTCACCGTGCGTCCCAATATGCCCATCATACTCTGCACAGGACACAGCGACGACGTTAATCCGGCGATAACAGGAGCAGCAGGGATAAGAGAATTCCTCATGAAACCTCTTGCCCGACAGGAACTGGCGGAAGCGGTGAGAAAGGCGCTGGATTTAGCCTGATTCGGATTGCGAAGGCGGTTCAGCGCTCGGAGGCAGCCGTGGGGGCGTCCTCTCCATATTCCAATCCCAACAGCCGGGCCGCATTGGAAAAACAGATCTTTTCCTTGTCGCTTTCTGTCAGAAACGGCAACTGCAAAAGAAACTGAAGCTCTTCCCCCTGATCTGTATATGGACTGTCCGATGCGAATATCAAACGTTCCGCCTGGTGTTCCTTGAGGAAGCGTTCCAGGAATGTCCCGGGTATCTTGCGCAGCACGAAGGACGTGTCCAGGTAGATGTTCCGCCCCAGCAGATGTACCGCCGTTTCCTCGTGAGCCTCTTCTCCTCCCAGATGGGCGACAACCATGCAAAGTTCCGGAACGGCCCTGTGAACCGCGGCCAGGCGCTTCGGCGTAGCATGGACCGGGTGGAGAAGCCCCCGATCCAGACCGGCATGGAAGAGAATGAACATGCCTTCTGCGGCTACCCTTTCATACAAAGGATACACGCGGGGATCGTCAACAAAAAAATCCTGATAATCAGGGTGCAATTTTAAGCCTCGAAATCCTTCCCGTTTCAGCATCTTCATCTGCTCGGAGTTCAAAGGATCTGCGGGTGCATGGCGGCCAGCGCTGTAATGCCCGGCTGCCGAATGGCCGTTAACCATCGTTGAATGGATACAACCTGCTCCGGCTTTGTCGCCACGGCCGCCACTACGGAAAGACCGATCCCGGCAGCCGCCATGGACCTTTTCAGTCCCTCCAGAGTACCGTCCGCATAGGCATCAATCCCCGCCCGCTGACAAACCGTAGAGACCGTTTGAAAAGCTACACGGTCAGGATAAATGTGGGTATGGAAGTCGATCTTCACAGTGTGATTTCTATACGCCATTCCATTCTTCTTTTCAAGCAACTTTGGGGACATCTGAGAGCGTCTTCACCCGGCCTAAAAGTTTTCTGAGCCAACATACGGGAAAGAAACCATTTGACGCACAGGAAGGGCCGGGAGTACCCTTTATACTGCAATCGGACGCGGTCTTTGTGTGTCCACGCGGACTAAAGATAGAATGGAAGGAATGATGAACAAAAAGCTTATTCTGGATCTCACCGCAACATATACCGACCTGTACGAGCTCACCATGGGGCAGGCCTATTTCCTGGCGGGCCGAAAGGATGAATCGGCCGTATTTGATTACTTTTTTCGCAAGAATCCCTTCAAAGGCGGATACACGATCTTCGCCGGTCTGCCGGATCTGCTGGCCATCCTGGAAGACTTTCGTTTCAGCAAGGACGACCTCGATTTTCTGAAAGCGCAGTCTTTTCATCCGGACTATCTGGCCTATCTGAAGGGCTTCAGGTTCAGAGGTACCATCTATTCTCTACCGGAAGGCGATGTGGTATTCCCGACACGCCCCATCCTGAGAGTTGACGGAAACCTGATCGAGACTCAGCTTATCGAGACCGTATTGCTCAACATGCTCAATTTTCAATCACTTATCGCCACCAAGGCCAGCCGCATGCGCCTTGCTGCCGGAGATGGGCTGCTAATCGATTTTGGGTTGCGCCGCGCGCAGGGATTCGGAGGCTACCATGCCAGCCGCGCAGCTGTCATCGGCGGCTTCGAGGGGACCAGCAATGTACGGACGGCACGGGATTACGACCTGCGGGCATTCGGCACCATGGCGCATTCCTATGTGCAGAGCTGCGAAAGCGAGATCGAGGCCTTCCGAAGCTTCGCCGCCGCCCGCCCGGATGATTGCGTATTGCTTGTGGACACTTACAACACCCTGAAAAGCGGCATACCCAACGCGATCACGGTGGCAAAGGAAATGGAAAGAAGGGACCATCGCCTCAAATCTATTCGTCTGGACAGCGGGGACCTGGCCTACCTGGCCAAGCAAAGTCGTATCATGCTGGACGAAGCGGGATTACACTACGTCAAAATTGCTGCTTCCAACCAGCTCGATGAGTATGTCATCAGAAGCCTTGTGGCACAAGCGGCGCCTATCGACGTTTTCGCCGTGGGGACCAGCCTGGTCACAGGACAACCCGATGCGGCGCTTGATGGTGTCTACAAGTTGGCGTGGACCAATGGACATCCGGTCATCAAACTTTCGGAGAATGTTTTCAAAATCACCCTGCCCGACAAAAAGCAGGTATGGCGCGCCATCAATGATCAAGGGCTGTTCCTGGGCGCCGACGTGGTCGGATTCGATGATGAGACAAATATCGACATGATGCACCATCCATTCGTCCCTCATCAATCTTCTGCCGTCAATGCCAGCAAGATCGAGCCATCGCTGCATCTTGTAATGGCCGGGGGCAAGATCGTCCATAATCCCCCTCCCCTGTCCCAGACGGCGCAATACAGTCGGGAACGGCTGAAGATGCTCCCCGCAGAGTACAAACGTTTCGAAAATCCCCATGTGTACAAGGTAGGTATCAGCAGCAGGCTCAAAGCCCTGAGGGATAGTCTGGTCGCGCAACACGGAGGGTAAGAAGGTGAAGCGGTGCCAGTGGTCAGCTCACCAGTTCCGCCTCCGCCGGCGTCGCAGCATGAGGGCTTCATCTCTACGAGTTCCGCCACCCGGGCGATGAGCTGCCTCGGTTCATTCTTGATGCCCTGGCCGCGCAGAAGGTGGCAGGGATCGTGGTAGGTGACGGTCAGCGGAAACCTGGGGGAACCTCAACTCAAAAGGGCCGAAAGGTATAAAAGGCTGTTTTTTGCCATGCTCCCGTTTGAGCATTGGGTCGAATAGATTCATTATCTCCTCCGTAATGAGCAAAACCCGAATTACGAATCCCAACCAGCTTAATTCATTAGTTTTATTCTCCCGACATGTAATAAGCCGTTTGGTTTTCCAGTAGAACGTACATGGTTTTTCGGTGCACATTATCACTCACAGCACACATGTTTGTCTGTCGTTGCACTCTGTAGTTAGCTGTCGTTAGATGATGATAATGGTTGGAATTTTGGGGGAACTTTGGGGCCGGCGGCAGCCTGGGAATGTGAAAAAGCTAAGAGGGTCCCCGAAGTTGCCCCGTCAGCGGCTGCTGTTTATTAGCGAGACCTGATCATTCAGGGTCCAAAAATCATACAGGTAGCCTATGCCGAAGATCCCACCCGAGAGCAGGTATACAATCCCCGTAAACCATTTCCCCATGTAGAAACGGTGTATGCCGAACAATCCGAGAAATGTCAGCAGGATCCATGCTACCGTGTAGTCAAGATTGCCGCTGCGATACCTGAAATCGGCCTGACGGTCCATAGAGGGGATGAGAAAAAGGTCGACGATCCAGCCGATGAACAGAAGCCCCAGAGTAAAGAACCAAATCGTTCCCGTAACAGGCTTGCCATAGTAGAACCGGTGCGAGCCCGTGAAACCGAATATCCACAGTATGTAACCGATCGATTTAAGATGAGTATCGTTTGGATGGCTCATGAGCGTCTCCTCCAGAACCAGCAATTATTCTGTAGCGCTTTTGTGCACCGGCGCGTCGTATTCTTGGTGACAAGGGACCGGAGCTTATTCATCCTGAGAGAAGATCACCACCGTGTATGGCCCGATACTGATTTCGCCCGAGCACGCCTGCCCATCGGCTCCTTCCTCGCGAGTTTCGACATCGGGCGAAGGATGATTGTAGAAATTTGAGTCGTAGTTGTGGGAGTCGCTGTTAAACCGCGTTTTCCACAATCCGGCACGGGCTAAACCGATCACATAGCGATCGCGGTTTTCATTCGTCATATTAACCACCACAACGACGCTATCGCCCGGGCCTTCTTTGTCCCAGGGATGAAGGGCGATGAGCTTGGCGACCAGTAACCGTTCTCCTCCTGGACGAGCGGTAATGCAGTCATTGAAGGTTCCCGTCACGTACGTTTTTTCAGCATGGGGCGCCCATACTCGGAACGTTACACCCTCTGCATGGGGGATAGCCCCCATGCCGGGGTGGTTTTTCGCCGATATGTCTCCTGTCCTGGTCATTTGAACCTCCACGCCGCGCTTTTAAACCACACTCATCGCCTCCGGATGAAGCCGACTACGACAACAATAACGGCAATCACCAGCACAATGTGGATGAGTCCTCCCATCGTGTAACTGGTCACCAACCCCAGCAGCCATAGAATTATCAGTATTACGGCAATCGTCCACAACATGTGATCCTCCTCCTTATCTTAGCCGAGGGCCGGAATGTTCCTTAAGCTCTTCACGCCGTTTACATCCTTAACGGGTCTGACGGACAGGTCCTTTTCAATTTTTCTCAAACATTCTACCGGAATCGATTGAGATCGATTTCCAGCGCATCGAGTCTGCGGGAAATGTCCGCCCTCTCTTCGTTCGTGGCGTACCTGCCTTCACCAGTCATCCGTAGATAATCACTCCGGATGGAGTCCAGCCTGGATTGAAATTCTCGACCCTCCGCCATGGGGAGACGCCCGCTGATCCTTCCGTCATCGATTCTTCTTTGGAGTGCGACGATCCTGTCCCCGCTCCCCGGTCGTTCAATTCTTGCGGGCCGGCCAATCGCCCTGTCGATCTCATTTCCAAGCGTATCAAGCCTTCCATTAAGGCTATCCCACTCTTCCCTGTAGACCATTCTTTCTCTCAGCGCCGTATAGTCCGTTCGAATACCCTTCAGCGTCGTCAGGAACGACTGGGACTGATCGGGGGTAAGCGCACCGGTTTTCAGCCCTTCTCCGATCTTCTCCTGGATGACAACCATTTTGTTCTCCGCGCTCCTTTCTTCGTCGGGCCATCTTTGCATGGAGATGCAGCCCGAGAACAGCGCTAATCCAAAAACCACTAACAGTGACAACAAAACAGCCTTCTTCATATCTCTCCTCCTGGTTTTAACTTGCAAACATTGAATTCCAACATAAAATGCCCCGTGCTCCTATTGCAGGTACAAACAGAGGACTGCCCTGACCTACCAGAAGAAAATGGGGATCAAATATATCCATAGACACAAAGCACGCACTAAATATTACCTCTGTATTAATGATACGGCGGGTGCTCTCTAATATCTGTCGCGGAACCGACAATTATCTTGTAACCATTTTGTGCTCGATGGTGTCATCTTTTTTCCTACGGCCCGGTGACCGGAATATTCGTATTCTTAGCGCAGGGCGCTACTTAGCGATTGGGCCAACTGAGGGACATTCGTTTAAAAGTAAATAACTTTCTCAGGTGAGCTTCAATCCCCCCTGCCGTTTCGGATCCGAAAATACGGGGCATTAAGCCCATAGGTCATCGTTTGCTTTTGGCCCTGGAACAAGACTGGAGACTTTTCATTTGACTCGGCACCCATTAAACGGTAAAAAGAGGGCATTTGCAGCAAGCAATATACGCAGACAGACATAAATCGGAGGGTTTCATGAACAGAAAAGAACTCGTAGATGCAGTTGCCCAGAGATCACAGATCCCCAAAACAAAGGCCGAGGAGGCCGTGAATGCGGTATTCGAGACGATTACCGGCGCACTTAAGGCAGGCGACAAGGCAGCATTTGTTGGCTTCGGAACATTCTCCGTTGCAAAGCGTGAGGCGCGGACAGGGCTCAATCCCCAGACAAAAGAAGCGATCCAGATCCCTGCAAAGAACGTGGTAAAATTTAAAGCCGGTTCGGAACTGGCTGAAAGCGTCAAATAGCGTTTCTCGTGCTACAATAGGGGCCTTCGCGTCCGCTATCCAAGATATCAACGATTCGATGGACGAGGGCCCCTTTTTGTAACCTCTTCAGGGATACAAGCACGCCTTTTTATTTCATTTACGGTGAAGTTTAGCCTCTCAGTGCGCTGCCGAGAAGCCATCCGGCCTATAAAGCCTGGAATGGTCGTCTCAAAACCGAATCTGCAAGCCGCCACCGAAACCATAATCGGAGTGCCATTGACCGACGAGGGAAAAAATCTTGTTGATTGTGTAGGATAGACCGGCAACTCCCTCCCACTCATCATGGGTATCGTATTCGACCTCCCCAAACAACCCAAGACGCGGTGTTAATTCAAAAGTTCTACCCAGATTGAACCTCGCACCTCCGTCGGTATCGATCCACGCACGAGATTCCAGATTGAGCGGCAGAAGATAACGAAGTCCCAGTATCCCTCGGGTTATGCCTGCTTCGTTCCTCTCGCTCAAGACATCGGCGCCGGCAAATACGCTGAAGAAGCGATTGATGTAGCGATCCCACGTTAAAACGATTTCCGACCTGGTGTCATCTACATTGTGCCATCCCACTTCCCACTCAGCAGTTATGATATTGCGGGTGTTAGAAAGTGTCAGAAAACCTTTAGTCATGTTGCTGAGAACATCGGCCTGGCCCCAAAAATACCAGAGATCTTTATAGAGTTGAGGCCGGATCGCGGCAAGATGGGGGGTAAGGGTAAAACCCTCATAATGAACGACGCTGGCCATACCAGCCTCCATGTGGTAGAGCAGATGACAGTGAAAAAACCAATCGCCGAACTCGTTGGCGTCGAATTCGATTACCGTAGTCGACATAGGGGCGACGTCGACGGTATGTTTGAGCGGCGCGTGGTCGCCCTGATCGTTGATCACACGGAAGAAATGGCCGTGCAAATGCATGGGATGGTGCATCATGGTGCGGTTGATCATGATAAAGCGTACTATCTCGCCTTCGCGGATGCGGATAGAGTCGCTTTCTGAAAGCGGCTTGTTGTTGAGAAACCACACATAGCGCTCCATATCTCCATCAAGCGTCAAGCGGATTTCGCGGATGGGTTTTCCCTTCGAAAAGGCAGTAGGTGAAATGGACCGCAGTCTGGCGTATGGCGGCCATGGGCGGCTCGGATCCACTCCATCAACTGCCAGGTTTTTGGATGCGCAGACGTCCTCCTCGAGGAAACTGAAACAGGCACCATATTCTTTGTCGATCAGCGGGACTCGTGTGGGGACCGGCATGGAGTGGGTACCGTGGTCCATACTTTCGGACTCAGAAGCAGGATGCTCCATCGGCATACCGGCATTGTGTGGCGAGCCACCTGCGCCCGCACTCGTCGGATGGTCCATGCCGTCCATTTTCATCTTGGAATGATCTGCGCTGTTATGCATGCCTTCCATGCCGTTCATGCTCATCATTCCGGGTTGGTCGAACTTGCCGGCTTCGACATCGCCATCGGGCATGCCCATAGTGCCGGCCGGGGTGAGGGACAAGATTTGTTTCAGGCCGTGATGACCCATGGCGTGATAAAGGTTCGGCTTAGGCAAATCGGCGGCCGGGCTACGCTCGCCGGAGCCTATCCATACCGATGCATAACCCGAGCCGTCGTGGGCCGTGGCCCGGAATTCATACATGCCGGCAGAGGGGATTTGAACGAGCACATCGTAGGTTTCGGCAACGCCAACGAGAAACCGTGTTTCTTTGATTGGCTCCACATCCTGGCCGTCCGCAGCGACTACGGTCATCGGGCCGCCGGCAAATTCAAGGTGGAAATAGGTAGTTGAAGAACCATCAATAATGCGCAGCCGCACGGTTTCATTTGGCTCCGCAGGGAGTATCGTTTCAGGCTTGCCGTTGGCGAGGAAGCGGTCGTAGGCTACGTCCGCAATATCCATGGCTGGCATGCGTTGGAGTTCTCGCGCGAAATAATCGCCGAGCATGCCGATGTTGGCAGCGCCAAAAATGCTCTGAGCACTTCCCTTTTTAAGAGCATACCACTCACTGCCGCGTTTGAGTGTTCGACTCACCTCGTGCGGATTCTCGTCGGTCCAGTCGGACAGCACGACAACATAGTCATGATCCGGCTTCGGGCCATTCTGGAGCGGTTCAATAACAATGGCACCGTAAACACCGCTTTGCTGCTGCATGCCGGTGTGGGAATGATACCAGTAGGTCCCGCTCTGGCGGAGGGGAAATTCATACGTAAAGGTGGCACCGGGTTCGATCGGCGGAAAGCTGAGGTAAGGAACGCCATCCATGCCGGGAGGCACAAGCACGCCATGCCAGTGGATAGATGTTGTCACATTCATATTGTTATGAACATGAATACGGGCGATATCTCCTTCTTTGAACCGTAAGGTGGGACCAGGGATTCCTCCATTGATTGTCATGCTTTGGACTGATTTACCGGTGAAATTGACCTGCCGCTGGTCAATCGCAAGGTCGTATGTGACGCTTGCTGCCTGAACAACGTGATAGCTAAGCAGGATGATGATCAAGCTTGCAATTACCGTCGCTTTCACGCGTGACATTATATCGGGGACTCCCATTGATTACCTTTTCATCTCAACTGCTGCTTAGAAACAAACATGAGTAATCTCATCACGATAATATGTTAATATGACAGCTCGGTTTTCCTCGCAAGGGGGGAGCTTTGGGGGACGCCCCTTTTTCACATTCTCTTACCTGAAAGCTCCAGACTTCAATCAGCAGCGGGCTGCGTTGTCTATATCACCCGGCATGCTTTGCGAAACATGTAGTGGCCGGACACCAGCATCGAGTGGCAGGAGACATTCGTTAAGAAGTAAGTAACTTTTCTCCGGGGAACGTTCCCCGTCGTTCCCTCTAGAGGTACTTCCTCCACCCGGGTTCCTCCATCATGGGCTGGAAAAACATGATGTACGGCCCTTTGATCAGGTGCGCCATCACCCCCTGGTCGTGGATCTTGCGGATCTCGTGGTTGACCAGAACCTTCGCGAAGCCCAATTGTGCCATTTCGGGGGTTTCCCACTCGCTGTGAATGAGGTACTCAGGTGGATTGGGCGCGGCGTCGGGCGTCTCAAACGCCGGTTTCGGGTTCTTGGGAGGCACTGCCCCAAGGGTCTGGAGGGCCTCACCCATGGACTGAGGGTCAAGCATGAAGCTGCCGATGGCACACACACCGATCTGCCTCATGATCATGTACCCGAGGAAACCCGTTGAATCGGAGATAGCTTCCATCGTCTCGATCGCACCGGTCTCGAAATCCTTCTCCCTGCCCGGCTTGACGGTATGCTCGGCGAGGCCCACGCAACGCATGGGTGTGGCAAATCTTACAATGTCTTTCTGTTGCTGAATATCCTTTGCAAGGTCTGCTATCTGGCCCATAGAGCGAACGGGAGGCATCTTGGCCTTGACGATGCTGTAGACCGGCTCCCACGGTCCCTCAACAACCATGGAAAGGCAGTGGCCACAAAGCTCGAAGATCCTGTCGAATTGCTTCACATGAAAATCGTCGTGGTCCCCCCAATTCTTCCACATAGTGTACTGGTAATTTCTGATGGGGTTCAAAGTTTGCTGCATATCGACCGCACCACCTCCAAAACGACCGGCCAGGGGGAGTATTCCTGTCTGAACGTTCGCCTGGAATCCCAGGAATCCGGGATGGGAAGCCGTAGTGATACACACTCTTGGACCCACCTGATGCATCTGACGGAAACTCTCCTCGGAGTTCACCACCTTGGACATATTGACCGCCACATGAATTGAGTTTGCTTTGTCCTTCGAGGCCATGGCCGTTACCTCCTTCTTCGCGTAATCATGCCTGCCAAACATTCATTTCTTCCCACTATTGACCTCCTGATTTGTTTACCAGAGTTGTTAGTACCTCCCCCCATACCTTCATCGGTCGAAGCCGTCGATCCGCGCCGGAAACCCGGTATATTGTTCAATTATACAGTCGGCAAGCAGCTATGTATGTCACACAAAGCACCATTCTTACGTGGTCATTTTGATACATAACGTGTCGCCTTTTCTATCACAAGGTGTATGGTGAGAAATCCTATGAGGGAAGGGGCAGGCAGGGGACAGATTCCTCTGGTCTATCGTCCATGACCCGCCCTGTAAGCTCGGACGTTAAACGGATCTTCCCGTCTCTTAACGTCTCAATTCTTCGTCAACAAAAGTAATATGCACTATGGAGAAAGCATCTCTTCGTAGAAAGGAGGGCCACAATGACCTGTAAGAAGGCTACGTACAGCAACCGTAACGGGATAAGGAGCGTTATCTACAAACACGATGACGGCCATACGATCGTCCATGAGGGCGGATCGCGGTCGTGGCGGAACAACAATCCGGGGAATCTGAGGGGAGTCAGGAGCAAGCGTGTTGGTGTTGACGCCGGTGGTTTTGATATCTACCCGGACCTGCAGACAGGAGAAGAAGCGCGCAGAAGGATGTTTGAACCGGGAGGGAAGTACTACAAATACGACAGCATCCGGCAAGTACTCGGCGGACAGAAAGACAAGAACGGAAAACCAATAAAGGGAACGGCCTATGCCCCCACAAATGACAGTAATTTTCCCGACAGATATGCAGATAACATCGGGGAATGGGCAGGCATAGATGTCGACAAGAAAAAAATTGCCGATCTGACAACAGAAGAAAAGGACCGTCTGCTGGACGCCATGAAACGTAAAGAGGGATGGGGTATTGGAAAAGTCTCTGAATACGATAAAAACAACAAATTAATAGAAAAACCTGTACAGCCCGTACCCGGCCCTAAAAGCATTGAGGAGTTTGAAGAAGACGATTATGATCGCTGGGGATTCACGATGTCTCCGTAGCTTTCAGAGAAATGATAGACGGGAGACTGTGCTTGATGAGAAATACACTGTTGAAGCTGATGCAAAAAGCATTATCACTCTGCCCCCGTATTACCGGGTCCGTACTCCAGGCAGGGAGAAGAGGAGGAGGTGTTGCGGTGTACTACAAAGCGATTGCGGTAACCATGTTCGTGTTATTCTTTACAACCATTGCCTCGGCTATTGAGCCGATTCCTTCGAGCATTCGGGAAGTGAGGAGTCGGGTGGAGTATTCCAGGCTCATCAATGAAGGGATTCTCACGATTGACCTCAACGGGGATGGGATAAAAGACCTCATCGTAACAGGGCATAGAGACCATTTCAATGCCCACGATTTCTACGTGCATAGCTTTTACATTGTTCAGGGTCGATCTCTCGGGATCATCGAAATCGACAAGGAAGAAATAGAGCCCTACCCGGATTTCTCCGTTATTACCAGGCCCTTCGACAGAGAGCGTCACATAAGCGCGGTAAGCCTTATCAAGTTGAAGGGAACGAAAGAGCTATTCCTTGCGGAAGCATACCGCACTTTCACGGATGATGAAAGCTTAGGAGATAAAACCGAAACTTTCCTCGTTCTTTACAGACTTGAAAAGATAGGGGATGAAAACAGATTTATGTTCGTACAAGTGAAGGTCTTCAAAACAGCAAGCAAATATTTGAGCGCCGTTGACGCCTTCGGGGAGCTAGGAATAAAGAAAGCGTTGGATTAGCATGGAGGGTCTTGCAATGATAACCCCTCCATCTTCCGGGTTACCCCCGCCCAGTCTTCCTTGATAAACTCGAGGATCTGCCGGGCCCGTTCGGAATAGAGGATGATTCCCTCCCAGTTCGGCCGTCCTTCCACCTTCTCCATGAGAAGACCGTCTTCGCCGAACCATCTGGGGAAGGGTCCACAGAAAAAATAGCCTCGTGAGCGCAAAGCTTCGACGCATCCGGCGACCCATGGCCA
Source organism: Deltaproteobacteria bacterium UBA5205 (assembly GCA_002412715.1). Classification (GTDB taxonomy): domain Bacteria; phylum Desulfobacterota; class Syntrophorhabdia; order Syntrophorhabdales; family Syntrophorhabdaceae; genus Delta-02. The sequence continues at coordinate 6,006 of DHVP01000039.1, read as the reverse complement.
GGAAAGGTTGAGCCATACCTGTGTTACAATAACGCCCTTGCTCCGGGCTGCCTTTTCTTCCGAGTCCAGAATGGTTTCGAAGTCGGACCCTGCCTCATTGACTGCAATCCTCGCCACCCCTGCACTCTCAAAGATCTGGGTTGCCAGGCCGGTGGATCGGTCAGGAGGCAGCCTTTCCTCTGATCGCCTGAGGACGCGGCTGTCATCAAAGCCGCTGTAGATATGCGCCAGGTAACCGCCGTAGATCTCAGGAACATGGATCGTATGAGGCCGGGGAGCAATGGTCCTTGTGGAAACGACAGTCGATACCCGCCCTGAAGCGCTCCCTTCTTTTTCGTAGGCTTCGAAAGGCATGAGGTCAACTTCGATGGCGATCTCAACGGCCTTAAAGGTGCTTGAGCTTTTTTGCGTAAGAACATGATTGCACACCGTTTCCCCGAAGAAGGCATCGAAGCCGGGCGACGCAAGAGCCACTTTCACGAGGCGACGCATCATGAGACCAACGATAGCAGTACGCCGATACTCGGCTGAGACCATGCCGAGTCCTATCTCGTAGAGTTTCTGATTCGGAGCAGACCGATAAAGGGACGAGAAACCGACAATATCCCCCTCAGGAGTGCGGGCAACCACAGGCACATAGTCCTGTCTGTCAACCGCCTTCGTAAACCCCTGGGGATCATAGACTATCTTCACCGGATATCCGTCACCATAAACTTCCTTGAAGAGCCCGGAAACCCCTTCCGCGTCGCCGGGCTGAAATACATCAATTCTAAACCCTGATCCAGACACGCGATTTTCCTCTTTCATTTTTATCAACTTGTTCCGGGGAATTGTAACCCGGCTGGAGTCAATACACAACATTCAACAACCGCTTAAAAGTATTTTGATGTCGTTGACAAGAAAGATGTCCAGCCTGGGGATATTGCGTATGGCTATATCCCCGTAGACAAGCTCAGGCTTTCCCCCGGGAACGGCAGATTTGGGTTGCCGGCATCGATGCAGGAATTCCTTCAATCATAGTCAGAAATGGCTAACCGTATGTAGCCTTGAACACCATAAACAACCTATGTTGCGTGAGAAGGAGAAGGGACATCGCGGAGAGGAAGGGATTGAGGCTCGGCTGAGAGAGTTATTTACTTGTTAACAATGTCCCCTTGGCTGCCCCGTGACCACTGACAGGACCGGGGAAGACAGGAGAATGTGAAAATGTGAAGGGCCCCAAAGTTGCCCCTCTAGTTTGATAACTCGGTCTAAATTCGTGTAAGATAAGGATTGGGAAGGAGATATTGATCATGGATGAATTCGCTGATTCCCATTCCTGGGCTATAAAAGGAGACAAGCTCAGAGCGGACGAGGATTGGCCCGGGCTCATTGGGCATTGCCAGATGTGGCTGGAAAAATATCCTGAAGAGACCGGGGCCCAGATCCTTCTTGGGGAAGCATATAATAATACAGGCCGATACCAGGAGTCCCTGGACCTCTATCTCAAAGTCGTTACAAAAAGGCCCGATGATTATACAGCGTGGTATACTCTTGGATCTATAGCCGTTAAAGCCGGGAAAACTCAAGAAGCGACCGACTATTTCTCAATGGCGGTGTACACGAACCGTGATATAGCGGCTACAATCAAATCGACATACCCGGAACTCTATCAAAAAGTAAGAAGCAAATCCGGTTCGAATAGAATATTGCGACTGTGCGTCGGAATAATCATTCTCATCCTGTTCGCGCTTGCGGTCCGGATATTTCTCTAAATTAATCGGGCGATAACCTGAAATGAGAACCTGGTTTCAGTTACTTACTTCTTAACGAATGTTCCCTGTCCACTCATCTCGACTTGTTCTTCATGACAGCGTCATCGAGCGCCTTCCGGGGATCACAGCGATTACTACGGAGACAATCAAGGAAAAGATGACGGACCTTTGGGGACATCCTTCACATTTCCACATTCGGCATCCGTGCAAGATCAAAGGAACATCGTGTAGACATTGAATCCGAAGATCCGAAGAGAGGCGCGGCCATTATTGACATTCTCGAGAGAGAGGGATAACATCTGCCTGATACCATCGACAATCATCATTGCTCGTTCAGACCTGGTAGAAGAAAGAATGTGAAGATGCGAAGGGCGTTTCCAAAGAGGGCATTAGCGTCCGGCGGTCAGGAACCTATGGACCCGGTTGGCGGCATTTGCCGCAATGTTGTTGTAGTAGAACGGGTAGTCATAGTTGTGATAGACCCCTGCGGTGAAGACCGAATTTGTCGCGAGTGCTGCCGGAACGACCGTATGGCAAAGCACCACGCTCGTCGTCGAGGTCGGGTCGATTTGACTGGTGGTCGGGTTGATCGGTGTGACTTGCGCGTCGGCAAAGTCCATGACGCCGGGCTGGGCCGGGAGCACGGTCTGCCCGCCCTGTTTAAGGAGCAAAGACCCCAGGTTTTGGCCGGCCGTTGCCAGGCCTTGTGTCCTGGTCCACGTAATCGGGTTAATTGCCATGGCTCCGGGAAAGATGACGGGATTTTTTCCCACGAATAAAGGCCCCTGCGTGTTGTACGAAATGATGACTCCCGTGTCGTCGGGACCCAGCGCAAACCTCAGATGCGGGTTTTTGTTGAAGTAATCCTGTGTGAACGACCATCCGATCGCGTATGCGGCAACCATTTTGGCATATACCAGGGGATTGTCTCTCATATAGTTTTCCAGCAGCAATGCTACCGCCGCCGAACCCTGGGAATGACTGGCCAAAATAAAGGGGCGACCATGGTTGTAATGGCGGATGTAGTGGTCGAATGCCGCGGTTACGTCGCCTTGCGGGATGCCTGAAACAACATTATATACGGCGTCGACAGTCGGCAGGCTCAATGCATAGCTGGCGTCTGCCTGCCTGTAGTAAGGCGCATAAACATTCCCTATGGCCGCAAAGGCGGACGCTTGCTCGCCAAGGGCGTCTTGTGCACCCGCGACCATGCTCGGGTCGTCGATCGTGCTGATAACAGGGCCGTTCGGACCCGCAACGTATTCCGTGGGGTAAACGTAGAAGACGTCGACCGCTTTATCAGGAGAAGAGGACAGCGCCAGCCAGTTTTCGGACCTCGCATAATCGACGTCCGAAGTAATGGCCCGAGCGGCTGCGCCGCCCGAACGACCGCCTCCGCATCCTGCAAAGGTCAGGAATAGAAGAAGCGCAAGAAGCACGGCGGCGGTAATCTGTTTTTTCAATCTGCAGGCTCCCTTGTTCTATTGTGACGCACCGGTTTTCCCAATTTTACCGATTGCATAACAGCCCCATGGGGCACCCGGTCGGGCACCTCTGCTACGGCAAAATGGCGATCTTCGCCGCCATTTCGGCGCTCAACTGTTTCAGGAGTTCCGCGTTGCAGACGCCGCTCGGCAGGTAGGGCAGTGGGGGGCCGCCGGTGAATATCTCATCGGCCGCTACTGCGTACGAGCGGGACGATGGCAGGAGTGCCGACGTCTAAACCTGCGGATACGCCTCACGCTTATTATCGGCTGGGGAGAACGGGTTATTAAGTTTGTGGGACTGCCGGTGATTAAACTACAAGCTTAAAGGGAGGAGGCGGGGACGTTATTGACATTCTCGGGGGAGAGGGATAACATCTGTCTGATACCGCCGACAGCCATCATTGCTCGTTCAGATCTGGCATAAGCTGAACAGCACCTATTGATCCTCGTAATCGACCGGCAGCAGGGAAGCAATTGAAAAACTTAAGGGATGTCCCTGGTGCTTATTTACGGTTGACTTTGGTTAAACCGGATGTTGCCCCCTGATTGCAATATCATTCTTTCTGTAATGTCTTGCCTGCGTATCGAACATTTCAGCATATTCGCCGTCCTGCCTTATTAGCGTCTCATGATTGCCCGATTCAATAATCTTGCCACTTTTCAGGACTATGATTTTATCTGCCTGCGTTACCGATCCTAACCGGTGAGTAACCATGATTGTCGTCTTGTCCTGAGACAGTTTCGCAAAGTCTTTGTATATCTGCGCTTCTATTGGGGATCCAATGACGCAGTAGGTTCATCCATCACCATAATTGTCGCGGAATTCCTGTAGAAAGCCCTGGCTATCGCCACGCGCTGTAATTGTCCACCCGAGAGTTCAATCCCCCCAAATTCCTTCCCCAACTGAAGATTCTGCGCTTTACCGTTGCTGATAAAACCATGGAGACCCATGCTCTTGCATATGTCGTAGCATCTCATTTCATCGATTCCGTTGCCATTGCGAAGGTCGCTTATCGCAATGTTTTCCTGCAAGGAAATGTTATATACACTGTAATCCTGAAAGACTGCCGATATTATTTTCCTCCAGGAATCTACGTCGTACTCCTTAATGTTCTTCGCCCTGCATAGTATTTCTCCGGCTACGGGATCATAATATCGTAATAGGAGTTTCACAATCGTGCTCTTGCCCATCCCGTTCTCTCCGACGATTGCGAGTTTCTCTTTTGGCTTAATTGCGAAGGAAACATCATTCAGGACGAGCTTTGAAGAATGCGGGTATTGAAATGAGACAGACCTGAATTCGATATCGTAGACCGAATCATTCTCTGCTATCTCGATATCGTGCCCTATTTCTATTGTGCTCTTCCAATCAAGAAAAGCGAACAATTTCTTGAAATACAAAAGTATTGTGTTCAGATAGCTTCCAAACTGAATGAGGTCGACAAGATAATAATTAATCTGAAGGAACGCCGCAATAAAAGCAGCTATTGTGCCGTAGCTATAGTTTCCACTAATAACGTTAAGAATAACAATGTACATAATGAAGAGGTTGCCGAGAATGCTCACGACGAGGGTCGGGACCGACAGCAGGGCCTGTTTGTGCCTTATAGCTTTCTTCTCATCGTAAACAATAGCGAAACTCTCTCTATAACTCCCGTTATCTTTTTGTCGAACGGGAGGCGGTATGGCGAGAAAGGAGTACATGGTGGTTGATGTTGTTGTCGACATTTTGAGAAGGCTTACTGGATATCTCTTACGAGAAAAGGAAGCTGACCGATTATCCCGCTTGACACCTCTTTCGCCCTTGGTCTCTGGCCGGAGTGATTTTTGATGCAAGACGAGGCGACAAGGGTGAGGGCACCGGAGGCGTATCGTGTATACGTTGAGGATGCCCGAACCCGCAGGCAACGAAGTAAGGCGCAAAAAGCGCCCGGTCTCTTTTTGGATGTAAAAAAGGCGTCACGGTGAATAATTTCGCCTGACGCCTTTTTTATACAAAAATAAACCCGGCAACGACCTACTTTCCCACAGAATCACTCCTGCAGTATCATCGGCGCGGTAGAGCTTAACTTCCGTGTTCGGGATGGGAACGGGTGTGGCCTCTACGCTATGGTCACCGGGAAAATTTAAATCAATCTAAATTTTTAGGACAACTATATAGGTTTTTGAAATTTTTTGATTAATGGCCAAGCCGCTCGATCGATTAGTACTGTTAGGCTCAACACATCGCTGTGCTTACACCATCAGCCTATCAACCACGTAGTCTTCGTGGGATCTTAGCCCGGTATTGCTACCAGGCGGGATAACTAATCTTGAGGCGAGCTTCCCACTTAGATGCTTTCAGTGGTTATCTCTTCCGAACTTAGCTACCCGGCCATACCACTGGCGTGACAACCGGTTCACTAGAGGTCCGTCCATCCTGGTCCTCTCGTACTAAGGACAGCTCCTCTCAATTATCCTGCGCCCACGGCAGATAGGGACCGAACTGTCTTACGACGTTCTAAACCCAGCTCACGTACCGCTTTAATTGGCGAACAGC
>DHVP01000039.1:0-203 GCA_002412715.1 Deltaproteobacteria bacterium UBA5205 | reverse complement strand
GAGTACCTTTTATCCGTTGAGCGATGGCCCTTCCATGCGGAAGCCACCGGATCACTAAGACCAACTTTCGTTCCTGCTCGACTTGTAGGTCTCACAGTCAAGCCGGCTTATGCCTTTGCACTCATCGGCTGGTTTCCAATCAGCCTGAGCCGACCTTCGTGCGCCTCCGTTACTTTTTTGGAGGCGACCGCCCCAGTCAAACT
>DHVP01000036.1 GCA_002412715.1 Deltaproteobacteria bacterium UBA5205 | reverse complement strand
TGGTTGTGATAACCTAAAACTGACCCACCCAACGGGCAAATGATCACCGAAAAATGACCCACCCCCAGAACGATCTCTGGTAAGTTGGTCTGACAAGACCGACGGTACCGGAGGGAAAGGGTGATAACGATGGATCAGTACGAGTACATCAGGACGGCACACCGGGTTTACGGCAAAAGCATCCGGCTGATACAGAAAGAGACGGGCCATTCCCGGGTGACGATCAGGAAGATCCTTGAAAGTGAGTTCCCCGAGTATAAACGGCGATCGGTACAATCGTACCCTGTTCTCGGGAAGCACCGGGACACAATAGAACGCTGGCTGAGGCAGGACCGTGAGATCCCGAAAAAACAGCGCCACACCGCCCGCAGGATCTACACGCGCCTCGTCGAGGAGGAAGGATACGCCGGAAGCGAGGTGACCGTGCGCCGGTACGTCCGCCAGGTAAAGGCAAAAGAAGGGATGGACACGTCCCGCGCATATCTCATCCTCGAACCCGAATGCGGACAAGAGGCGGAGGTCGACTGGGGAGAGGCCATTGCCATGGTCAAGGGGATACGGACACCGTTCCACTTCTTCTGCATGCGCCCCAGGTTCTCCGGCAGGCCCTTCGTACGCGCCTATCCCTGCGAGAGGCAGCAGGCCTTCTTCGACGCCCATGCCCATGCCTTCACCTTCTTCGGCGGGGTCTTTCCCGTCCTTGTGTATGACAACCTGAGAAGCGCCGTCGAGAAGGTCCTGACTGGCCGGAACCGCATCGAACAGGACGCCTTCCGCAAATTGAGGTCCTACTATAATTTTGAGGCCCGCTTCTGCAACCCGGGATCCGCCAACGAGAAGGGCGGGGTGGAAGGCGTGATCGGATATGTGAGGCGCAACTTCCTCGTTCCCGTGCCTGTCGTTGAGAGCTTCGAGGAACTCAACGAGCACCTTCTGCGCTCCTGCCTCAAGCATGGCTCCTACCGGATCGCCGGGCGCACGGAGAACATCGACAGCCTCTTTGAAAGAGAAAAGGAATGTCTTGTCCCTCTTCCCGCCGTACCGCTTGCCAATATCGCCCTTCTTGAAACGAACGTCGACAAGTACTCGACCGTCGTCGTCGACAAGAACCGCTACTCCGTACCGGTCTCATATGCCCGGTTAAAGGTGCGGGTCGAGCTGTCCATCGACGGGGTCGACATCTTCCATGACGGTGGAAGGATAGCACGTCATGCACGGCTCTTCGGGAACAACAAGTGGCAGCTCGATCCCCAGCATTACCTGGAATTGGTAAGACGCAAGCCCGGCGCCTTCGACAGCGCCCTTGTCATCCGCCGGTGGCGCGAAGAGTGGCCGGCGTGCCTCGAGAGGCTCCTCGCGCGGTTCAGGCAGAAGCAGGGGGACACACCGGGGATAAAGGACTTTATATCCGTGCTCATGCTCTACAGGGACTACCCGCCTGAAGACATCGAGGCCGTAGTGGAGCTTGCCCTCGAGAACTCTGTCTCCACAAGCGACGGGATAAAACACATGCTTGTGTACTCCGGTCCGGAAGAGCATTTTGAGCCTCTTGCCGGCTGGCCGGCAACGCCTGTACCGGATATAACCCGGTATGCCGGGCTGGGGGTGATACGATGAGGCCGGCGACCGAGGCGCTTCTTGCGGAATATCTCAAACAGCTCAAGCTCACCGCCATCCTGAGGGTCTATGCCGCCCGTGCGCGCGAGGCCCGGAACGCGGGTTCGGATTATGAGGACTTTTTGCTGTCGCTCATAGAGTCGGAGCTTGAGGCCCGCGCCGACAACCGTCTGAAGAGGCGGATCAGGGATGCACGGTTCCCGGTCATTAAGACCATGGAGGGCTTCAATTTTGAGGAAGCCGACGGCCTCGACAAGAGATTGGTACGGGAGATGGCCGAGGGAACGTATATCAAGGAGAAAAGGAATATCATCTTTGCAGGGAAGACGGGGACCGGGAAAAGCCATCTTGCGACAGCCCTGGGACTCGAGGCATGCCGCCAGGGGGTCCGCACCCGGTTCGTGACCGGGGCGGGTCTCGTCAACGAACTCATCGAGGCCCGCAGCGAACGTGCCGTGAGCAGGATAATCCAGAAGATGTCGCGGTTCGGCCTTCTTATCCTCGACGAGCTTGGGTATGTCCCTTTCTCCCGGGAGGGATCGCAGCTTCTCTTCCAGCTCCTGGCGGAGAGGTACGAAAGGGCCTCCGTGATCATAACGACAAACCTCGGGTTTGCCGACTGGACGCAGCTCTTCGGGGATCCGACCTTAACGGCGGCTCTCCTCGACCGGTTGACCCATAAGGCACACATCGTCATGTGCAACTGGGACAGCTACAGACTGAAGGAGAGCCTGAAGAAGAAATCTCCGGCAAAAAGGGACAAGGAATGAAGGGTATATATTTTTTTAACTAAAACAGGGGTGGGTCATTTTTAGGTGATCACAGTGGGTCATTTTTAGGTTGTCATTGCCAGATGAGGCAGTGTGCAATCTTGTGTCGCATGTTGAGTCCTGCTTTTTCAACTAGTATGAATTTGAAGAATAGCAAGTCATCTTCGTTGAAGAGTCCCTTGATAGGTTCTTCCCGCAAGAGCCAGTTTATGTCTTTCTCTCTTATTATGTTAAGGCCGTGTTTATCCTTTGTTTGAAAAAAGGTTGTTACGCCGCAAAGCGTGCATATGTCTCTAACAAGTCCCTCTATCTTTAGGGTTAGGGAGTCCATGGCAAGTATGAAATTGGGGATATATGCCGGTTCGGCGAGGTGCGCCTTCATCTGGTTAAAGTAGTCGTTTAGACCTGGCGCTATCATGTTAAGCCAGTTGTATGTCAGCGTTTGGTTTTGGGGGGTTCTTTTTGTGATGTTTTTTCCGTACCATGAATAGCTTTGGAGGAATTTTACGAGTGTGTATATGTTTAGTTTTTCCTTCCGGATTGCTTCAGTGAAGATCTGATTAATCAAAAATTGTGTTTCCAGCATTATCTGTATGTTGTACTGCTCGAGGATATGATAGTAGTGTATTTCTTCTTCTGTCGTGAAATTCTCCGCTGTATGGCCGTATTGGTCATTGATTGATACAGGAACGATGCTTGCCAAGACCGCTGTTTTGCTTATTTTATCTGCTGTTGCTTCAGTTTTCTTGTACCTTGGGAGCAGGTGTTTGTTGGCCATCAGTAACGATATAATTGCTTTAGGCCCTTTTTTGCACAGTTCTTCTGCGGTTTTGTTGGAGGCTTCTATGGTTTTTGTGATGTCTACTTCATGGCTGAATTTGTGAAATGTCTGCTTCCCTTTGAGATGGTCGTATTTCTTTTCGAGTTCTTGTACTCTTTTCTCATCTCCAGCTCTTTTGTAGTATTCGATTGCGTTTTGGCAGAAGGAACTGGCTGCAAGGTCGGACTCGTCTCTTTGGTTCATGAGTCCCTCATATGCCTCTGCTATGCGCCTGTTCCAGTCTTCTGTCTTTATGCCCAGTCTATTGTCCACCTTCTGTCCCGCCTCGAAGACGCCTATTGCCTGATGGAGACTACCCTGCTTGAAGAGTGTGAGTCCGAGGTCGACGCAGACCTGTGGGAATCCTTCCAGGTATTCGTTTGCGAATTTTGACTTGGCTCTGGTCATGTGGTTGATAAGCCTTACTCTTATTACAAATGCCGACTTGCTCCCCCAGTTAAACTCTTTGACGAGTCTGGACATTTCTTGGTGGACGTTGTCGAGCTTGTGCCTGACTTTGCCTGCCAGCGGAAGCGCCGCTTCGATACAGCGTAGGACGTCGAGGCCGTTGAATTCTTCCGGTTCTTTTCTGTCTTTTTCTTCATAGAGCCTTACAAGTTCCAGGTAAGCGTCGACTGCTATTTTGGCGTAGCTGGCATGTTTCTTTTGACTAGCCCAGAGGATGTGGGCGTATCGTGCCTTGAGAACCGGGTTGGATGTGGTTTCGAGCCTGGTAGCCATGTACTTGAGGTTTTTCTCGTTGAATGTTGATACGGAAGGGTATTCCCATGGCTGGCCTTTATCGTCTGTGCCGGAGAATTTGGGCTTCAGTTCGCCGTTTTGTATCGCAAAATTGAAGCAGTCCATTTCCCATTGGGCTTTCTCGGCGTCTTCGGTTCGGCCATCGTTCTGGTTTTGGTCGCGTATTTTTTGAAAGAGGTTGGCTATTTGATGATGATATTTGTAATTGATAGCTCCCGTTTCAAGATCGTCATATAGTTCTTGGACTGCAGAATATTCCATTCTTCCTCTGACATTTGGCGTTTGCTTTTATTATATGAATATTTTCATTGATTGACTACCGGTCTTTTCTTCCATTTTTGTCGGTCCGGTGGGTTTTAAGTGTGTTTGTTTGTCCTGTGTTTGTTATAGTGTTTTTGAGGGGGTGTCTTTTATGCCTAGGAGCTCTGATTTTTGCGGGATGTATTGTGGGGGTAGGACAGTCACTATTCCGCGTGTGGGACGTTTGAGGGAGGAGGATTTGGTGATTTGCAGGGAGGGTGACAGGGTCTTGTACTTCAGTATTGTTGGGAATGGTGCGGTTAATCCGCGGGTTGCTTTGGTTGGCCTCTGTCCGGGCTATACGCAGTTGCGAGCACTTATTGATGGCTATAACGGGGGTCTGCCTTTTGGTGAGGCGGCTAATGTTTCGGGTTTTCGGAGGATGTCCAGGAATATTGCGAGGATGCTCCGGAAGATTGGTATCGATTATTTTTTGGACGTGGAGATTCCTGATGATTTTGATTTTAATCGCAGTCCTTCGTTTTTTACTACGTCTTTGGTTAAGTGTGCAGCACTTAGGGAGGGGGCGGGGCGTTCTAATGAGTTTCAGCCGTTGGATTATGCTTGCACGAGGCTTTGCCTGACTCATCGATTTTTGGAAGATATCCTTAATCCGGGCTTTCGGAGGCTGGAGAAGGTTGTTATTTTCGGCAGCAAGGGGAAGGTAGCTGTCTGTGAACCTGTTCTTGGTGGGAGAAATGTTAGGCAGGTGCTTGAGGCGGAGGATAAGGAGCTTATTTTTCTTCCTCATCCTTCTGGCAGTAACAATGGGAGGATTTCGCAGTTTTTGAGGGGTTGATGGGTGGATGGAATCCGCTTGTTGTGATCCGTTTTCGTTTCAGGTTTTGTAACTCACCCACAATGCCGCGGTTCTCTTGTTACTCTTTTGACATCTCTGTAATCATTTGTTTTGTAATTGATGCGGATATGGCTCCAAACGCCGCCTCGAGGTATTCCCTTGTAACGGGCTCACGGTACCGTAAGGCTTTCCGTGCAGCCTCATTAACAACCAGCTCCAAATCGGCGTAAGAGTATAAGTCTTTGTCACTGAGAATGCTAAAATATTCAATCTTCTCCTGTGGCCGGTCTTTCATGTACAATTTAATGGCTTCCACTCTTGCCTCCAGATCCGGCGTTCCGATATAAATTTTTTTGTCAAAACGGCCAGGTCTTTTTACGGCCCCATCAACGTGACTCAGATAATTCGTTGCGCCGATTACCATAACACCCCTTTTCGCGCATTCATTCATTTGCACCAGGAATTCATTTACCTCTGCGCTATAATGATGGCCTATTCCCTGTTCCCTACTAGGGATGAAAGCATCAATCTCATCGAAAAACAGGATTGTCTGTTGTTCACCTCCGGCTTCTCGGAAGATATCGCCTATCTTCCCTTGGGTACCGTGTACATAAATGCTTGCCAGATCGGATGGTTTCAATTCAATGAAGTTGTAATTCAGAATTGTAGCCAGTTTTCGCGCGATAAAAGTCTTGCCGCAACCCGGTGGGCCATAAAACAGGATACCGTTAGGGAGCGGCACCCTGTATTTATTGTAAATGTCAGGCTCGAGAAAAGGCATGATAATATCATTTTCGAGCGTCAGTTTAAGCTCTCTCATGCCAGCAACACCTTCCCAATTAAAAGCCCCGCCGTCTGCGGCACATTTTCTGCCAGAACGAACAGGCTCAAACTGCCGTCTATGAAGATCGTCAATATGCAGGCTTCTTTTCAATCTTTCCTTCAATGCCTGCGCGTACACATTGTTGGGATTAATCTCGGTTTCAAGGCACAACCACGCAAGCGCCTCGCTGTATCGATTCCATTCAAGTAACAGATCTATTTTGAACTGAAGGGCTGCCTGCCGGTCGTTAAGAATCTGCGAGTCTGCTCCGAAAATACCGTAATCGGACCCAATGAGTTTGTCTAAGAATTTCAGTGCCTGTGCCCGCTTATTATGGGCAATCAAAAGACTCAGAGCGTGAGGAACGCGAAAATGCTGTTGCGTCGTTACATTTGGCAAGACAACTACCTCCTATCCATCCGAAATAGCATTCTTAATAATAATCCCGGCGATGGCGACCGCCCATCGAGTACTCTTGACAATCAAACGCTTGTGCGAGAGCATGATTGGACAGGACTTCGAGCGTCCAACACTCTACCCCAATCTCGCATATCACAATTAGGACCTTGGATTGGCATTGAGCATCAATTTTTCGACAATCAACCACGTTTCCTTATTATGAAGTTTTGCAATGCTCCGCATCCTATTTTCTAAGCTCGGGTTTTTTCAGAATTAATTGATCAATAATCGCAAGAGCAACGAGTATATGATTGCAGTTAAAAAGAACTGTTTCAAGGAGACTCTCCTCAACTTGGTCGCTGACCTGAATCTTGGGAGAAATTACGGAATCACCGATAAACATAGACTGTTCGATAGTTGATCCGTGCAGGGCCATTGAACCCTCCGAATAACTTGCATATGCAAATCTGAGTTGGTATTTCTTCAGCCTTTTTGTTATTTTGTTGTCATTCCCGAAGAGGCTGAAAAATGGAAATGTTCGAGACCCATTATTCTCCTCTAATTTTTTGGACCAACGCTGGATCTTAATATCTCCGAGCCAGTCATCGATGCGTCGTATTTTTTCCCGGCATAATGCTTCCATATTTCTTCGACCCTGTTTCAATTTGTTCTCATCAATTTCCGAATCGAGTGGACCGTAAAACCTTTCATAGCACTGTAATTTTTCAGTATTCCTGTAAATCTCCCGAGCCGGTCCAGGATTCCAAATATTCTTCTGAGTCCCGGGATCGATAAGCTCGCGGTAGTAGTTTCTGTCTGACCAAAGACACCATGCCATGTATGCCCGCAGTCTATCAACTACGCTTCGATATGCATAGTCCGTCATTACAACTTTCCTATTGGCTTGCTTGTTTTCAAGAAGGTCATGAACGGGATCAGTAATGGCCAATTGGTGTTGTATCCATTCAAAGGTGGCTCTTGACAATGATTGAAGAATCAGGTTGGAACCAGAATGCAATGCAGGGACTATCGATTCGAGCGCCGCCATGACCTTGGCCCACAGACTTAACCAGCCAACTCTCTCATACGTGGCGGTTATTTCATTGAAATTGGTCAGAAGATTGTAGCCTTTGGCACGCAAAGTGGGAATATCTCTTTCTCGGCTTTCAAGGCTCTCAATGTATTCAATCCATTCCTCTTCGCTGGGTATCTGCGGTAAAACAAGATTGTAATCGCTCAAAGCTGACATAGATAACTCTCCCTGATCCTTCTTACTTCAACGCTCCAAGCGTCTTTAACAGCTAAATGCCTTCATCGAAATAGTCAGAATCAATCTTCTTTACGGGATACAAACCTACCGTTGATACGCCAACATCATTCTCAATCATCAGTTCCGCCAGTTGTTCGCCATCAATCAGGACTATCTTGCTGCCGATACGGGCCACATAATTTGTCGCCTCGTCCGTGAACCGTGATGTCGTAATGAATATTCCCTTGTTGGCCTTCTGGGCTTGCAGTGCTCCGGCGAACTGCATAACGTCGGGTCGGCCAACCGAATTGCTATCCCAGCGCTTTGCCTGAATGTAAACTACATCGAGGCCTAGCTTATCTTCTTTGATAATACCATCGATACCGCCGTCACCGCTTTTGCCTATAGCCTTACCGGCGTCGGCACGGGACCCACCGTAACCCATCTTCACCAAGAGGTCTACAACGATACGTTCAAAAAATGTCGGTTTGATCTGCTTCAGTCTCTTTAGAAGGTCATCGGTGAGTTCATCGCGAAGGTTTTCGTAGGCCCTCTCGAGAGCTTCTGAGGGGGTGATATTTGTAAAGTCAAAGACCCCTGCCGACTCTTTTGATTTGTCTCCACTTCGGGTGCCTTTGAGGTTTTGAAACTCCTGAAACTCCGGATACTGGGTAAGAAGTTTTACATTGATGGTCTGAGGGTTTGTTTTTAACAAATTGAGACCGCGATCAGCTATGCGGTAAAAGCCTCGACGGGTAGCCTCCAGGAGTCCGGCTTTCTTCATGTATGTGGCGGCCCACCCTACCCGGTTAAGAAATGTTGTCGAAATGCCACTGGGAAGCATCTGTTTGAGGTCTTCTTCGGACAAATCAAGGGAAATTGCCAGCGCATCGGCTGCTTGGCCGGTAGAGATTTCTCCTTTCCGATTTGCTGCGTATTTAAGGAGCGGAAGCATCACACTTTGATAATCGGGAACCGCCATTCATCCTCCCTCTTTATCCTTCGGCTTTGCCGTCTTCCCATTGGTAGATGACGATCTCGCCTTTACCCGCTTCTGACGGTTTCATCCATCTCTCCGGTTTCTGTTCTTTGGGGGGCTTTGGCAGACAGCCCTCCACAAGGACGCAAAAGGCTCGAAGTCTATCCGCAGTAATCTGTCCCGTTTCATGCAGGAAAAGTAAATGCTGCGGCTTCCGGTGATCCGACTTCGGCTTCGAGACTTCGAGAAGCGCTTCGAGGTCACCAGTTACGGGGCACACGGCGGTCGTAAGGACGCTTTTTGAGTCTTGGATGAGCTGATTGATCTCGGCATGCTCATCCTTGCTGTTGTCGTCATCGTGGATCACCGAATGTTGGATACCCAGCGCAGTCAAGAGATTCATAAAGCGATGCATGTTGAACTTGCCTATGCTGTCCAACACGTAAAGCCCATCCGATGGTCGCTTGATGTTGCCGTCACCCAATAGTTTGTTGATGAATGACTGTTCGCTCGGTCCTTCAACGATGAGGACATGGTTAGCAAAAAACATCCCACAGCGGTCCGGGTTCAACCATAGGAAGTATTTCACGGCCTCCATTTCCGGCCTCAAGTCGTCAGCCTCAAGTCGCGCTTTGAGTTTCGGCCATTTGACGGCTATCTTGTTCATGGCCTGGTTGGCATCCACGATCTCGTCCCAGGACTTGGTGTCGATCTGGAAGGCGGAAACGAGGCCGCTATCCCGTTTCAGACATGCAATGGCGGGAATGTGCGCGGCATTGCGGCTGACAAAGTGCGATGAATGGGTAGAGCAAATGACCTGCTGATCAGGGTTGTTTGCCAGCTTAGTCAGGCTTTGGGCTAGGTTCTCCTGTTGCGGTGGGTGGAGAAACGCCTCTGGCTCTTCGAACAAAATCAACGTCATGGAGGGGACAAAGTCCTTTGTCTTTTTCGAGGGTTTCTTGCCGACGTATTTTGCCCCGATCTGTATAAGCGAGTAGATGAAATGCCTTTGAAAGCCGGAACCGAACTGATCTGCAGCCAAAGCCTTGCCGTGTGCCTTGTCTATGCACTGATATGACAGTAGCGTTTTGATGATGTCGGCTACTGAAGGGGAATTCATTTCAAGTAGAAAAGCGGTGTCCCACGATTCAAGGAGCGCACCTAAATCAGCTTCCAGGCCTGCCAGAGACCTGCCATCGTCTGTCCTCTCTGCCTTTACACCTTGTGCGAACGCCTCGAAATCTTTGGAAAACTTCTCGTACGAGGCGCTCGAAGCCACGACGGCTTCAAGAACGTTGGTAAGCAAATCGCGCAGAGCCGAAGGACCGCTTAGTTTTGTGTGCTCATCAATCTTGCTGACCGCCGGGATGAACACGATATCGCCGAATTTGCCGCTCTGGACATTCTTCGCACCGTAGAACGGCTCAGCGGACAAGTTGCCGTCATTCTTGTAAGCAAAGATCGAACCATCCCTGTTCTTGTCACCGATTTTCAGGAACTTCTTGACACGCAACGTCTTGTCATCTTGCCGGTAATCATCGGCCAGCGAGGAATCTTCCGCGTTGCTAAGACTGAAGAGAAGCTCCAACCACGAATCCTGATCCGCTCCGACTATAAAGGGGACGTCGCGGTCCGGCCTGAACTTGAACCCATCCTTCTCATAAAACACACGAATTGCGTCGATGACCGTGCTCTTGCCTGCATTGTTAGGCCCAACGAGCAGATTGTAGTCGAAAAAATTCAACGACGCACTGTGAATACCCCGGAAATTATGGATGGACAGCTGGACGAGTTTCATTCGCTATTCCTCCTCATTCACTTCTGCGCCCTCGGTGCCCATGCGGTACTTAATGTCGTAGTTGATGATGAAGTCGAGTTCCTCGTCGGTGAAGCCGTAGTGCTGGGAGAGAGCCCTGTCGATTTCGTCAACGGTCCGTTTTGAGAGCTTGGGTATAATACACTGAACAGTCAGATTGTCATGGCTGAACTGCATAGACCGGCGCTCAGAATTCTCGTCGAGTTCACGCATGAGGTTCAGCGAAAGTCTTTCGAGACCGTGACCGAGTTTTCCTTGTGTCAAGCGTCTCAGGTCAACAGGCAGCGAGTCAATCTCGCGTTTGTTTACGTGCCTGCAGTCAGAAAAGACAGTGATGACCCAATAGAACAAGTTTGCATTGAGACATGCCAAGGCTGCCTTGGCAAGGATTTGATCGTCAAAGGCAAGTTCCTTGAACTCGCTAGGGGGCCTTATTTTTCCGGAGCCATCCAGAACTTCTGGGACAAAATCAAGAACTTGCAGAAAATAACCGACTTTCCGAGAGTAATAGATCCGGTGGTTACCGTTCTTCGAATAGAAGTGAGAGAGCTGCCTTTTGTCCAAACTGAGTTTTTCGATAATGCTTTCCTCAATACGGTTGCATAACTTAGGCATGGTTGCGGCTACGAACGCAGGCTTGGCGGCAGCGTACGTCAAGAGCTGGAACAACGACCCTCTTTCTTCGGAATTCCATTTGTTGTAACAGGTTGAATAGGAGACTATCCTTTCTTGAGGAGATCCAAGTAGGTGAATGGTTAAACGAATGTGTTCCAGCCCTTCAAAAAGACGGGAGGGTCGGTCATCAAAAGAGCTGTAATAAAGTAGCTGGGTAGATAATAGTTTCTGTAACGATTCGTATCTGTCCGTTGAAATTGACGAAACGGGGACAATGAACCCCATGCGACTTGCCTTTCCTTCAAGGCTGAAAGCCCGCTCCAACATCAAAGCATAGATGTTTCCTGCGCTTTCGCAGTCGTATCCTTGCATACGGTAGCTTCTCAAGACCTTCAGTTCCACATACGGCGGATTCCCGATAATCACATCAAACCCGCCTACGTGCATGATGCCGTAGAACTCGACGAACCAATGAAACGGTTGGTGGCTGGCCTTCCACGCCTCAAAGCCCTTTTGCTTCTCCACTTTCACGCCGTATTCCCCGGCCAGATATCGGTCAAGTTCTGCGTCGACCTTTGCCAAGCGGCTACGGAGTTCCTGCTTGTCCGCGTGGGTAACGTTGCCCCCGTACATCGTCTGCTGGGCGCGGAATTGCTGGAAGGCCCTGTCAACAAGTTCGACGCTTTCTTCGAAGCGCTTGAAGGCCTCGGCCTTGTCACCCAGCATGAGCAGGCCCTGTCCTTTCTTGCCCTCAACGAATGCTTTTCTGGCCTGGTCCACGGTGGCGTAGCCGACAAGGGTGTTTCCCGCGCGGATGTTGAAGTCGATGTCGGGCAACGGTTCGATCTGCTCAACGGTCTCAACCTGGGCGACGAGCTTGAGGAAGAGACGGAGCTTGCATATCTCGACGGCCTCTTCCATGATGTCCACGCCGAAGAGGTTGTTGATTATGATGGACTTGAGAATGAAGTAGCGCTCGTTGGGATGCCGGCCGATCTGGGCGCGGACCTTCTTGAAGTCACTGTATTGCTCAGGGTGGTGAGGCTTGTCTGCTATGTCTTCGATGAACTGCTCCATGCGCTCCATACAGTCGCCATAAAGCGTTTCCAGGATGCGGAGAGCTGCGAAGAGAAAGGCACCTGAGCCGCAGGTCGGGTCGAGGATGGTAACCTTTTCGATGGTGTGCCAGAAAGCCCGGAGTAGTTCAGGGCCTTCTGCATTGACGATAGCGTCCCGGGCAAATTGCCAGATGTCGAGATTCAGCGTGATAAGGTCGTTGATCTCGTGAACTTCGCCTTTAAGGAGTTTCTCGCGAATCTCAAGGCACCGTTGGCGCCGGGCTACATGTTCGCGCCACGTCTCGGTGGGCAGTGCGTATGGGGCCGCGGCAGGTCGGTTCCATCTGTCGCGCCTGGCAACCTCCCTGATTCCTGTTTCGATGTCTTCGGGAAGGGCCATCACGTTACCTTTTTTGTCGATGACCCCTTCGCGGACGGCCTGGTAGATATACCGGTCGGGGTCGTCGCGGAGGAGTCGCCACATCGCGCTGTTCGGTGTGAAAGCCACGGAGCATTTTTTCCGGGCCGCATCAAACAGGAAAGGGATAACGGTATTCTTGGAGATGTACTCGGTGATATCTTCTTTGGTGTAGTAAGCCCCCATCTGTTTCTGATTCACGTATTTCTCGAAGATGTAGCCGACGACGTCGGGATTGATCTCATTGTCGGCACGAAGAGGACGCTCATCCAAGTGCCAGCTGTACTCATCGAAGAAATCGAACAGCCTCTCAAAGGCCTTATCGGGAATATCGAGTTCGGGGTTCTGTTCTTCGAGTTGGTGAACCTCGAAGAAGCCCCCGTTGAGGTATGGAACTTTTCCGAGTAGTTTCTCCATCATCGGGTCAAGTTCACGTTCATCGGGCGATTTACCGAGGCCCTCATGGAATAACCGCAGGAGAAAGTACCGGTAGAAAGACTGGAACTGATCCGTGCCCCTCATCTGACGAACCATTGTCAAGCGGTTGCGCAGGTAATTGGTGTCGCCGTCAAGGAAGCCTTTCTTCTGGATGAAGTACACAAACATGAGCCGGTTCAGCATCAGAGACGTGTACCACTGGAGATCGGCATCTGCCCTAATGCCGTTGACGAGCTTCAAGAAGGCGGCGTGTTCAGCCTTGAAGCGGTCATAGAACTTCCTGGTAATCTTGTCGACATCGAATGCAGCGCGAGCGCGGCTGGCAATATCGACGACGCTGATCTTCTCCTCTTCATCAAGACTCACAACAATCTGGTCGAGCCGCTGGATGAGCGCCTCTCCTGACTGCCGGGTATCGAAGCGGTGGTCACGGCTGGATAGGGGCTTGCCCTGCTCCCGGCGGACCCACTGCCAGACCTGTTGGCCGACACTCTCGTCTGTATAGATGATGAAATGCTCGCGAGCATACTTGGTGACCTGGTGATCGATCTTAAGGCGCGTAGGGCGATCAGGGATGGACTCGCAGACAAATGCGACAAAGCCGCGTTTCTCGGCAATGGCAGACAGATTGATCGCGTTGCCGTCTATCGGTATGCTCAGCCTGTCCTGGTGGTTGTCCCACCCCAAGTGCTCGCGGAACAGTGTCTTGAAGTCAAATGACTTGAGGCAGGTTCTCACCGCGGCGACATCGATCTTCATGTCTTATTTCCTTCCTGCTCTCGAAGCCCCATGGAACAAATCACCTGAGGTTCCGTCGATTCCCCGTCTTCGGCTACCCTGCACAGGCGACCATCGGCGCGGAGAGACACCACCAGTTGGGCCAACTCTTCGTTGGAGACACCGCTTTTCAGCTGCCGGTTCAGTGTGTCAACGGCCGTTTGGAGCAAGGGGCACTTGTAGATGTCCTCAATGGCCTTGAACAGTTCAGGCGTGGCGAACAGAGTGCCGTTTATGGATTCGGCATACGCCTTGAGCCGCTCGTACGTTCGGAAGCGGGCGCCCGACGGGCGCCCGAGCTGGCCACCCACCGATTTCTCCGTCTCCACAATCAGCCGTACACCCTCGGCGACCATAGCATGATGGCGGTCGTGGCGCTGAAGGGCCGGGGTGGCAGGTGGGCATTCGGCAGCTTTCAGGATCGCAAACTGCGACTCGGTGACGCTTTTTCCTTCTTGATTGATCCAGGCCAGGGCGTCGTTACCATCGGCGGTTCGCAGGTAGACCAGCGCTCCTTCAGGTTGGTCGCCGGTCGCTTTGTGAGGCTTGGTCGAGTAAAGTACGTTGGGCATGGCAGGGATGGTCTTCTCAAGGTCGGGATCACGGTCGATGGCGTTCTTCCAAATCTGATAAGCATATGAGGCGAGATCGACTTCGGTGTCTTCATCGCCGTCGAGGATCCCGGCTTTTTCGGTAAAGAGGTCTCGGATGGCCTGGGAGTCGTCCTGGTCCTCGAAGAATGTCTCATCAGCACCGACGACCTCGGCATTTTCCTGCAATCGCTGGCACACCCTCGAACGGAGCCGGATGATCCGCTCGACGCCATCGGCGGGCAGGAAGGAGTAGCAAAGAATAGTGTCCGACTGCTGGCCGATACGGTCAACACGTCCCGCGCGCTGGATCAGGCGGATGATGGCCCAGGGGAGGTCATAGTTTACGATTATGGAACAATCCTGAAGGTTCTGACCTTCGCTCAGTACGTCTGTAGCAAGAACGACGCGGAGTTCTTTGGCTGCATCGATCTTTTTACGCTTGTCGTTGCTGATGGGGCTGAACCTGTAGGCGATAGCGGTGGGGTCGTCGGTATCGCCGGTTACACCTTCGAGGGCCGGGAGCCCTTTGGCCTTCAGTTGACGGGTGAGATAGTCAACCGTGTCGGCAAACTGCGAGAAGACCAGAATCTTGTCGTTGGGGTGCTGTTTGGTGAGTACCGTCAGGAGCTCCTGCAGCTTGGTGTCGCTGTTTGGGTCCCAGGCTCCGGCATCCTTGAGGACCCTCATCAGAGCCGCCGCGTCCTTGCTCAGGTCTTCAGCAAGATCGTCGCTGAAAAGCTCCGGTTTGAGCCACTTGAATCGGCGCCGGAACTGTTTCCAGTAGCTGTCATACAGGTGAGCCGCCCGATTACGAAAATCCTCCTCAGTCACGATGGAGGGCATCCCCACGGCAGGATCGATGCTTAGATCGTTGTCATTATCGTCGGCTGCCGGGTCCCATAGATCCGAGTCCCGATCATTGGCCCATGTATCAAGGAGACCCATGTCCTGCGTGCCGATCGGTATGGGCAGGCCGTGCTCAATGGCATGGAGACAGATGAAGTTGCGAAGAATGTGGCGCTCCACTGAGAGATTAAAGGCGTGGCCACTGCTTTCCAAGCGTTTGAACAGGTTGGTTCGGCAGAATCCTTTCAGGCGGGTACCTGCGCGGGACAGATCAGCCAGGACCCGCGCTTCGTCTGGCGTCGGCGGCTTATGGGGCGACGGCCTCTCGTAGTTGCCCAATCCGTAACGGGGTAGCGTCAGATCATTTACCGCAGCCACCACGTGGTCGGCGAAGAGGCGCGCGTACTGATCCCCTGGGTCCTTCTCATTAATTTCGAATTTCACCGTTCGGGCAAGACGGGTTGGAAAGTAGGATCGCGTGCCATCAGGGAACTCAAGGTATTTGCGGTCGCGCTTGCGATCGGTTTTGGCGTAGTTCTCCTGGATAAAGCTACGAGTACGGCGAACGAGATAGAGCCGCATCAGGTCACGCCAGTCATCGGTATATTCGCTCTTCTCGAAGGCCGACAGAGAACGAACGGGGCACTGATGGCGCCGGATGAACTCCATCTCACCGAGTTCCCGAAGGAGCTTTTCTGGACGGATGCCGATGTCCTTTTGTTCCTCGATGAAGAGGCGGAGTTGATTTGATAAATCGAGATAGGTCTTATTGTAGGGTGTGGCAGAGAGCAGGATCACCCGGCTGTCGTTGACGGCGATATACTCTGCGATTGCCCGGTAGCGGCTACCCTCCCGGTTGCGCAGGTTGTGACTTTCATCGATCAGAACCAGTCGGAAGCGCCGTAAATCGGGAAGCTCGTGCTGGACCCGAGTGATGGAAAGCACCCTGGCCCTCAAGCGATACTGTTGCCGGTAGTCTTCCCACATGGACGCCAGGTTCTTCGGGCAGATGATGAGAGTCTCGACACCGTGGTCATCCTCGAAGATGCGGGCAAGGGCGGTGGCCATAAGGGTTTTACCGAGGCCCACCACATCACCGATCAGGACGCCACCGCGCTTGTTCAGATGGTGCGCTGCGATCTTGACCGCTGCCTTCTGAAACTCAAAGAGTTTGTTCCCGAAGTCGCTCGGGATGCGGAACTCTGTCAACCCTGAGCGGGCTTCCTGCGAAAGGTGATAGGCCATCTTGATATAGATATGGTATGGAGGGATCGGCTCGGGCCGCGCCCAGCTATTGTTGATGATGTCAACGAGCTCCTGGGAAATGTCGATGCAGAATCTGTCGTTCCACCGGTCCTCGAACCACTTGGATAGCTTGTCGCATGCATCGAGGTCAAGGACGTCAACATTGAGCTCTCCCTGCTTGGAGAGGCCTGCCAGAGTGAGATTGCTGCTGCCGAGGTAACCAATCTTCGGGTTCAAGAGATCGTGTCGAAATAACAAGTACAGCTTGGCATGCAGGGGATGTCGCAGAAAGAGCTTAACAATCAGCTTTCGATTTGTAATCTGAGACGCGAGCCGACGAAGGCCCTCCTCGTCCGCATTTGTTGGAATGCCCACCATCAACTGATCGCGGAAGTCCTGTGCGAGCTTCCGCTTCAAAGCAATGGCCGTGGCCTGATCGATCTGGTCTTCCGCCCCGGTGAGGCTCATGGCGGCCCTGAGTTGATCCTGCGGCATTTGCTGCATGCCCACGAGAAGCCTGCAGCAGTGTCCGTCTCCGCCGACCCACCTCTCGACGAGCGAATCGACCTGTCGCCACCCACGCAGGTTGAAGTAGCCAACACAAAAGTCGGCCCGCTCCGAAACCCCCATGGCTTGGGAAAGAGCGGTAAGGAGGTTCTTCTCTATGTTGTCAAATATCTGGGGCATAGGGTATTTCCCGTGCTTGAAATCGTGAATTCCTTAGCAAGACTTCTTGAGGGTAAGGTCCATGTTCCCCTTTCCCCTCTTTGCGAGGGTTTTATCTGACCAGGTCTTTTTTGAAGTACGTACAGATGGTGGCGCCGTAGTGCTTCATTGAAACCCCCTAACCCATGTGAAGGCCCAGATGCTTACCTACGATGAAATGACTGGAGAGCTTTCCGCTTTTACAATTTACTGATAGGGTGATGGTGTTTACACCGCCAATAGCCCCGATACTCCATTATCGTTTTACCCCTTCAGCCTCGGAACTTCAAGGAAAATCACCGGAAAAGGAACCATTTTAACCATTCTTCCTCTATGACGCCATCTCGATCGCCACATCGAGGGCCCTCTTGCTCACCTGAAAGCTGGCACCAAACCATAGGCTGCTCAAGGTATTGTCCTGGGTCTTTCCACGGAAGTAGTTGAGGTATTCAGTAACAGCGTTATAGGCACCCCAGTAGGTGTTGCCGGCCATATTTGACCCTCTGCCATATTCCAATAGATAGGCGATGTTTGAGATAAGCTCCCTGCCGCCCTTCTCGGGCAGGTCAAATACCAGTTTCACGTACTTAACAAGGTCTTTCTGGTTGATCTCTTTCTTCATCAGGGCCCTGTATTGTTCTATGGTGGCACAGAACTCTTCGTGTGCAATATCCATGATCTCGCGAATATCATCGAGGTTCTTAAGGAGCCGAGCAGTGTGTCTTACCCTGAGGAGCTTGCTCGCCTCCGATTCGTGGGCGAGACAGAGCGTATTATTGCAGACCACCCGTATAGGAGTGAAACCGACCCGTACCGCAAGGGAACCGTCATGGGAGTTGGAAAGGAGAACATAGTGCGCAACCTCGTCGCCGGCGCCTACCATTAAACCCGCTCTCTGAACTCTAGCAAGGACCCACACCCACCTGCCCCCCCTAAGGCTACCCGCCGTCTCCAAGGTAACATCCGCGGTATCGAGAAAGGGTTGGAACCATGCGAAAGCCTCTTTATTCTGCAAGGGGGTGTACTCGGGACCAACGATGCCAAGAACGGCATTGTCCTCCTGCCGGCACACGGCGTAACGCTCGTGAATGTTGAGTAGTGTAAATCCATCCTCCGTGTACAAGCGCCGGAGATCCACGTCCCAATCGAGGCCGGCGGCAATAAGGGCCTCATCAATCCCGAGTTTCTTCCCCTCTGGCATTTCTTTCCCCAAACCATGCCAAGGGGTCTTGCCCACATACATCATCGATTCTACTAAATGCGCCATAATGACCCTCCCTTTCCTATTCCTTATACCGACCGTGGATGACAACAGGGTGTCACAGTATTACTTGTCAACAAAGTACGGATTAATCCGTATGGAAATATTTACGGGAAGGGGATATTGATTCTTCTATTCTTTTTCATAGTTCACCGCCCGCTCATCCTTATCCTGCCCGGTTCGGTTAACAGCCTCTTCAAGGTTCTTTGTGGCGTTTTGCAGGGTCCCCAGTGATAGATGGCTATAACGTTCGGTAAGAGTTATGCTACCGTGCCCCATCAAAGACTTTATAACATAAAGATCAGTCCCGGCCTCGGCGTGCCATGAACCAAAGGAATGTCTTAAAGTGTGAAAACACACTCGTTGCCTGGGATCCCCAACACCATCGTTAAATTTCAATTTTTCAATAGCCTTTTTGAACGTATGGGGAATCTCATAATAAACTCCACCTGCTTTATTGGGGAAAACAAGATCATCATTCTTGCCCTTTGTCATATCAAGAAACATTGACTTGACCTGCCTTATCATAAAGGCAGTACGGCCATGGCCACTCTTCGCATCCATAATCGTAATAAGGCTTCTATCGGTATCTATACAACCCCAGGTCAAATTAAATATTTCCGACGCTCTCATACCCGTGTATAAACCCAGAAAAGCCATCTGGTAAACCTGTTCACTCTTTTCCTTTAGCATATTCAAAAGAAGGCTAGCTTCCGCCTGACTTAAAAATCTTTGCCGCCTGTTATCGAATTTAGGGATCTTGACGTTTTTCGTGGGCGAGTCGATATTTGTAAGACCATCCCGTCGTGCCATGTTCCATACCTGCCTTATCGTCGCCATAATGTATTGTGCGGTCCGTGGTGCTTTCCCGGCATCCAAGATGTTCTTTGTTATCCGCCTAATATCAAATTCCGATACCTTCTTTAGCGGCTTATTTCCGATAACCGGTGCAATCCAAATACGGAAATGAGTTTCTTCTTTGCTATATGTATGCTTCTTCTTATGAATTCTAGAGGCAGGATAGTACGTATCATCGAAATACTGCTTAAAAGTTATCTGTTCTTTTTCATCAGCTTCCCGCTCCGCTCTTTCGGTTTCTTTTCGATGAGCCTCCATAGCCCTTTTCTCTGCCATGGTTTGAGGACCATCACCCCTTTTGATATTTTCTTTGAGTTCTTTTAATTGGTCATATGCCTTGGCGGCCGACCATTCCTCCGAGGACCACCCTAAACCTTCTTCTTTATCTTTACCGCTAACTTTGTAACGTATGGTGAAATATTTGTCACGGACCTTACCATGTCTACGACTTTTATGTTCACGATAACGAACTCCTGGGAAATTTGTTTTGATCCATTCTGTCATCCCTTCCACCCTTTCAATATTCTGTCCCGCTATAGTCCCGCTTTTTTCCGTGAAATGCACTGATATTGAATGACGCTTAATGATACTATCATAACATCTTTGCCTTGAATGTCAACATGTTAGTGATGTTTTATGAAATATTGTGAAATCGTTGTTTAGGGACTTAAACTCCCTCGGTCCTAGCGGCTGTACGAGTTCGATTCTCGTCCCAGGCATTAATTAGTTCGAGGGCATACAACTCATCTTGCTTTTCTTTTCTGTATCTTGAATTGCAATTGTGCACACAATTGTACTTCATCGGGAACTTTTATATCCTTTTACATCCTAAATATACGACGGACATTCAATCGCCGTCGTGCTTATCCCGGGCGGGACCTGCGTGCCTTTTCCTGAAGTTATAATGCCCGTCACGGGGCGTCAGTCGCCAGCGGTACCCTGGAGCTCGCTCGGGCCTTGGTGGTCATGGATCGCCGTTCATTTCTACAGGTCGCAGAGATGGCGGTTAAGGAAATATTATACGAAAAGCCAAAACGCCAGGATCGAAGAAACGGTTAATTCAACCCTAATCAATGCAGCCCTGCTTTGCTTCGCGGGTCAGGCCTACTAGCGCCGGCATCACAACAGGAAATCCCTGTAGAGGATGTCCCATTGAGAGAACATTTCTACAGGGATTCTTTGGGCTGGCTGACGTCAACCTCTCTGTTAATTCGAATTATGGATCGACAGTTCATCTATCCACATTGTTTGGGTGATGGGTGAACCGTCACCTATGTATGGTCCAAAGAATAACTGTTTCCATTTCTTGGTTGGCTGCTGACCTGTCCTGTAAACCATATTGGTTTTTTGAATTGTCGGCACACCATTGACCCACTGTTGAAGAATACCGTCAGCACGGGCTACACCATTGGAAACAGTGTTCATTTTGAGATGATAATCGATCTTGTACCAGGTATTCGGGGACAAAACCGTTGCAGTATCTTTCCACTGTCTGCCGTTATACCAGGTACCTCCTGATTGGTAACAGCTCTCTGGAGATGTTCCCGGGTCTCCAAGATCTCCATTGCATCCGGCAACAGCACGGTTTTCCGTAGTTCCTGCAAGATTGACCGGAGGATTCCCGTGTTGTGTATTGATAACTACGCTATCCTGGATCACGAACACCGGGTTTATATTTGGATCACTGCCATTAATTTCGAAATAGGTATTCAGGTTAGCACGTGCAGGAGCCTGGTAAGGCGCATCCTGATCACTTAAGAGCATGATCATGTGAGGATGGTAGGAAACCCCGCTTCCCCGCCAGTTGGAAGATACTTTCACGTAGTATGTGAAGAAGACTTCTTCCGTTGGGGTGAAGAGTTTACGAATGCCTGCACCATTTGTGGGTATCGTTGCCCCTGCATTCCAGGACCATTGCAGACAATTTCCTGAGTAACAGCCGGATGTCGCCAGGAGGCCATGCGCCGTGTTGTCATACCATGAACGGTATGCCCAGTTGAGGTCCTCGAAACCTTCATATAGCAGAAGCGTGTTTGCTGTCGAGCCTTGCGTTGCAAAGTTCGCCGTTATAGTATGATTCGACGTCACGTTCGTAAACGTATAGGCTTTGACAGCCCCTACTGATTGGCCATCTACCGCAACATTAGAGACGGCATACCCGGAATTGGGCGTAATCGTAAAGGTCTTTCCTGATCCCGATGCAACGCTTACGGTACCCGCCGGCGAGACAGACCCGCCCGATCCTGCGGATGCGGTGATCATGTAGGATGCAGCCGTTTTTGTGTTGAATGTGGCGGCAACGCCAACATTCCTTGTCATTGTTCCGCTGCATGTAAGCCCGGTGCACGCACCCGAGTATCCCACGAATACCGAGTTCGCGTCGGGCGTTGCCGTCAGTGTGACCCGTGTCCCGTACGCATAGGTGGGTCCCGCCGGATTGGCCATTACCGTTCCCGACCCGGTGCCGGCTTTCGTTATCGTAAGCGTATACGTCGTGCTTCCCGAGACATACCGGAAGCTTGCCCGAATCGTGTGGTTCGCCCTTACATTCATAAACCTATATGACGATATTGCCCCCAGTGAATCACCGTCTACCGTGACATTACTGATGGCGTATCCGCTGCGTGGGGTAATCCTGAATGTCTGATTGCTCCAGGCGTTTACAGTTGTCGTCCCCGAAGGAGAGATGGATCCTCCCGTATCTGCTGAAGCGGTGATAGTGTATTTTGGGAGGGAAGCCCCAAAACAATTGGCAATGATGGCTAAAGTAACCAGGATGCCGCATACTGATGTTGAAAATAGTTTCATTTTTCTCCTCCTGTTATTCAACACGACCAATCAAGAAACAAATCGGAATCGTTAACGCAAAAAGTGTGCCTGAACAGGATAATACCGCTATGCCTATGAATTGAAAGGAATATGGCACGAGGGCTCTCGTCTGTCTGGATTGAAATGAAGGGTTTTTCTAACACTTTGATCGAAAGGATGCAGGTTTATTCCTGCACATGCAAATCAGGTATGATAATAACGGAAGAATTGGTGGGGCTTTGATGTTTCTTTCACCGAGGCAGTGCGTGGTGAAAAGACTCTCTTTGTTTCTCCCGGAGCTGGCAAGAATGTGAAAATGTGAAGGGTGTCCTCAAAGTTGATGCAGGCTCAAAAGACAATCCTTATTGAACACGCATCCAGATCATGCCCAGATATTCATGGATGGCGATTTCCATTTTTCCCAGGGAACCGGTGCTGGGGAAAAGCACACCGGGGTCGAATTGCGATTGTTTGTAGACTATGTAGCTCGTTGGCGCCGGGATCGGGTCCATGCCGTATTTACGAAAAAGGGTCATCGACCTGGGCATATGAATGGCCGAGGTCACGAGAATGAACTGACTGCGGCCAACGATGCTTGAGATCATTTTTGCCTGATCCGCGGTATCCAGAGACTTTTTTTCGCAGACTATATCATCTTCTCTTACCCCCATCAGCCGGGCTGCCTTCGCAAGCGTTTCCGCTTCCGGCGTGCGAGATACGGACCCGCCGGAAAGAATAAGCCTTGAGCCGGGGAGTTGACGATAGAGGTTCACACCTTCCAAAAGACGGGTCAGCGACGCCGGGGCAATCTGGTTGGAAATGGGTAAACGTGGATCGGGTATGTTGCCGCCTCCCAGGATCACTATCCATTTAATATCCTTGGCTCTTTGAATATCTTTGATATCGAGTAAAGGGAGGTGACGGTTTTCGAGAGACATAATAAGATGGTCTGCCAGAAATCCGAAGCTTGCGAGCAAAAGCAGGCCCGTTCCCAGGGTAACAAAGATTTTACCTAATAATTGGCGCTTGGTTGCCCATAGGAGAATCAAGCCACTCACCATCAGGGCTGACACGATGGACAAGGGTAGGATAAAGAAGGAAATAACTTTTTTTAGAATGAATATCGTATTGACCATCAGTACTCCAGGCTTATTCCTATCTTTTGTTCCAATGGGATTACTGCCGGCACCCTGGCGCAATGAGATAAATACTACTACACAATACCGTATTTATCATTTCTATTCTTGACCTACTCCAATAAACCGGTCCATGTTCTGTTCTATGGTTGGTTATGCCTACTGCTACCCCCTTTTTTTTGAGGTACAAACAGGATACCTGCCGCCATCCCGTAGGTCATGCGGCGTTCAATGTAAAATAGGGTCTCCTTTCAATCCCCCTGACCCCGTGCTATAATCTGCTCGCCGGCACAAAGAACGCTAGAAGGAGTGAAAAAGATGGATGAGAAAGCTTTGAGAATCGAGGCTCTGAAAACTGCGGTAGAGATAACAAAGGTCTACGCCGGATCAGGGAATAAACTGAGCGGTTACCCCGTAGAGAAGGAACTTCAAAATGTCTATGACAAGCTGGTTGAACTGAGAACAGAAATCGAGAAGCTCTAGGAATCCGCGTATCACGGGAGAGGAACTGTGCTATTTCATAATCAGATGACTTCGGTAGCTCCTCCCCCAAAGTCTTGCTAAACCGGGAAGGTGAGATGTAATCCAGACCCCGGTGAGCGGATACCGGAGGATTACGAGCGCAACCCCTGTCCTACTGCTTCTTCCAGGCCCTTCAATCCCAGCGGTTTAGGAATGGCCGCTCCAAACCCGGCAGCCCTTATCTCTTCCTCCAGGGGCGGCTCGATGGCTCCTGTATAGAAGAGCAGGACCGGAAAACCCGGCCTTATGCGCCTGAAGCGCACCGCAAGCTCCAACCCTGTTAGCTCAGGTGCAGG
Organism: Deltaproteobacteria bacterium UBA5205; assembly: GCA_002412715.1. Classification (GTDB taxonomy): domain Bacteria; phylum Desulfobacterota; class Syntrophorhabdia; order Syntrophorhabdales; family Syntrophorhabdaceae; genus Delta-02. Next base: position 127,539 of record DHVP01000036.1, on the reverse strand, counting down.
GGAAGAACTCTTTCGCATACTCCGGACGGGAAGTTCAGACATAACGGGTTCAACTATGGCAAGGTCGAATTTGTTGGGGTCCTCAGAAAAAGTTTTCAGCGCCGCCAGGCTCTGCGTCTCACCCTGTGCGCTATAACCCAACCGCTCTAGCATCTCAACGGTCAGTTTCGTCATATCTTCGCCGTTGTCTACGACCAGGACATGCAATTTTCGGTGGGAAGTCATAATAACTCTCTTTTCTGTTGGGAGCGGCCGACAGAATCCCCCTCGGTTCCGGTGACTTTCAGGAAATGGCAGGGGATCAATTCGATAGACCAAACTCTGGAGGATTTAGAAAGGAAAAAGCAGGCCGGGGTATCCCAGCCTGCCCTGTTTGGCTTAGCCTTTCACGACGTTGGATGCGGCGGGACCTTTCGGGCCGCTCACAACATCAAAGCTTACCGTTTCGCCTTCGTTGAGAGATTTGAACCCGCTATCCTGGATAGAAGAATAGTGTACAAACACATCCACACCGTCATCCTTCGTGATGAAACCAAAACCTTTTGACTCGTTGAACCACTTCACTGTACCTTTTGACATATTTACTACCTCTTTATTAGAATTTGAAGGATACGGACATATGTTGGGAAGATACTACAAAAATGAACATTTTCGCAGTTACTACTAACTAATGCTTCCGAAACTTCTGATTAGAATTATCGCATAAAAATAATATGATTTCAATATATTTCAATCAAACACATTTGGAACGTTAGCCCCCTTGCCCTGTTCCTGCATGTTTACCGCAAACAGATGTCCAGGGTTCTATTCGATGACCGTTCCTTTGCCGGTCTTCTGATATTCGAGCACGACATGCTCGGTGAACGCCCCTCTCGCCTGAGAATTGGCTTGAAATCCACGCACGTTGCACCAATCGATAAATGTTTCCGGATCGAAGTCCACGCGAATAGCGATATTACCGGCACGCTTAATCTCTTCGCGTTGCCTTTTGACGAGTGTTTTCCAATCTTCAAAAGTGGCGGGCATATTCTTCGAATCGGTAAAGATCGCAAGTGCCCTGCGGTAGGTAAGCTCATCGTTAAACCAAAGAATTCCTATTATATAGTTCAATTTGATACCTCCTTTCATTCATCGGGAAACCAGCGCACACAGGGCATAGTGAAAAAAGCCACACCGGGAATACATGGTAGAATAAGCAAATTCCTGCCTGAACAAGACGCAGCCCCTCCATAAGAATACAGTTGCAAGAGGCTTTAAGCAAGTGTCTCCAGCCTGAACTCCTTAACAAAACCGGCCGGATGGCGATTATATAGTTCAGGGAGACCACTCGGGGGTCGAGTGTGTCTCAAATGTCACGTATGGCAGAGACCGGCAATCAAGCAGTTCAACATCAGAAAGAGCATCTCGGCGTCGAGCTGGGGATAACGCTTCGCCTTCAGTTGAGAGGAGCCAAGGACACATGGAAGAGCGCCCTTGTGGGTATGGTTAGGGACCGTTACCTTATCGCCGAAATACCTTCCATACCCGGGCTCTGGGTGAAGCTCTACCAGACGAACAATATCATAGTCCGCTACCTCCACAACGGAAAGGTTTACGGGTTCTACGCTACGCTCATAGGGGCCATGAACGAACCTTTTCGCCTGGCCTTCCTCTCCTATCCCGAAAACATCGAGATAGTGAACCTCAGGAAGTTCGAGAGGGCGCCATGCATGATCCCCGCTTTCATATCGGTGAACGGCGCTTCACGTGAAGGTGTCTTTACGGACGTAAGTGAGGGCGGATGCAGCTTTCTCTTTGACCAATCCGACAGCCCGGGGGCAGGTATAAGCGTGGGTGAAGAGGTCCTCTTTTCGACACGGCTCATTGGTTCATCAGACGTGCAATCCATCAAGGCAACAGTAAGGAACATCAGGCTCGGGGATAAAAGAACGTTCATCGGTACGCAGTTCCACGATCTCGATGACAGCCTCCTGCAGTCCATCCGTACATACATGGAAAAAGTCGGGAACCTCGATGCGCCGTGACAGAAACCCGTCTCATGTGCTCGGGAACGTCGTCTACCGGTAAGATGCCATGCTCCGGCGAATCGCTCATGCCCGTTTTTTTCACTCTCTTTTCGATGCTCCTATAGTTCCTGCTGTTCATCATTTACAGGCCGGCCGACTTGTGATAAGAGTTTACAGACCTTCGAAAGACGAGGCATGCCGGACCTGAAGTTGTAAAGCAGCGTGCCGGACGTTTTCCAGCCAGTAAAGACAATAACGATTGGAAGGAGATCACGCTGCATTCTGCGTCTGGAGAGAAGCAAGAAGACCTCAAGGGGACCCGGGGCGCATCCGCCGCCTCAATACAACAGCCTGAACGGGTGCTGGACCGGAAGCGGCATAATGTCCTGGTACTCGTTCTTGCGGGCATAATGGCTATCGGGCCCTTTGCGACGGACATGTATCTTCCCGGTTTTCTTGCCATCGCCAGAGGGCTGAAGACGGACATTGCCCGTGTGGGGCTTTCGCTCACGAGTTTTTTCATCGGGGTTTGCATCGGCCAGATAATTTACGGCCCTTTATTGGACCGTTACGGACGGAAAAAACCGCTGATGCTCGGGCTCCTTGTCTATACCGCAGCCTCCGTCGGCTGCGCCTTCTCGCCGACCATACATGTCCTTGTGGCAATGCGCTTTCTCGCCGGTTTCGGTGCATGTGTCGGAATGGTGGGCAGTCGGGCAGTTGTGCGTGACCTGTTTTCCGGGACCGAGATGGCCCGTATGTTATCTCTGCTGATGATGGTCTTCGGCATTGCACCGATCGTTGCCCCCACCATAGGGAGTTTCGTGGTGTCTGCATTCGGCTGGCAATATATTTTTCTGGTCCTTGCGGCTATCGGCCTCCTCGTCTTTCTCGCTATGAGCAGATTTCTCCAGGAGACCAAGGGTCGCGATGCCTCCATTTCTTTACACCCAAAGAACGTGATACTGGAATATGTTGAAGTGTTCAGGAACAGGCCATTCGTCACGTACGGACTCCTCGCGGCGACCGCAACGGCGGGGTTCTTCTCCTACATCGCCGGATCGGCCTTTGTCTACATGGGCCTGCTCGGGTTCACGGAAACGGAATTCGGTTTGATATATGGAGGAAACGTGATCGGCCTGGTGCTGTCAAACCAGGTCAACAGGACCCTGCTCAAAAAGTACAGCGCTGCGCAGTTGTTACGGACAGTGACGGCAGCTCAATTCCTTATCATAATGTTCCTGGTGATAGGAGGGTTGGCGGGGTTCGTTGGGAAGGTGGCGATCCTGGGCCTCATCTTCTGCTACCTGTTCGGTTTCGGCTGTGTCACGTCCAATGCCATTGCGCTGGCGCTGGAGCCCTTCACGAGAAATGCGGGCACGGCCTCGGCCCTTATCGGAAGCCTCCAGATGGTGGGAGGGGCCGTGTCATCGGGACTGTTAAGCTACCTGCATAACGGGACGATCGTGCCAATGGTATCGATGATGGCCGGGTGTACATGCGTCGGTCTTCTGCTGCTTTTCGGCTCCGCGCTGGTCGTCAATAAAGCCCCCCGAAATCCATAACCGTTGTCAAACCGGCAAGAGCGAACCCGTCCCCTGGTACGGCCTGGTCGTAACATTTCCTTCCCGATCTTCACCCTCGACGTTACCTCGGCGCTATTTCGCGTTTATAATCGCTTAGTGAACTCGCGGGCGACTCTGAGGGGGTCCAAACATAAAATTTCGGGCTCTTCAGATGCTTCTTCTGACTATCTGAATATTCGTAGCTAAACATGTTATGGGCAGGCACGGCGCCCCATGAACTTGCGTGCAAGCGATGGTCCGCCTGTGTCTCAGGGCCATGTTCGTTGCCATCTCTCAACAGCGGACCCCTGCCCGAAAACTGTATTTGCGGGGGTATCGGAAAGGCTATTGCCACATGATCGGGCGAAACAGCAACGACGATGATTCCCCGATTAGCCCGTTCCTGGACGTCCTCTTCTCTCAATTCATTCCAATCAGTTCTGTCAGCCTCTATCTTTGCCTTTATCTGTGCGGCTCTCAGACCTTTTTTCCATGCTCCCCTGTCAGCCGGCAAACCCAATTTCTTGAGTTCTTCTCCCACCCCCTGAAAGAAGAAGTTGCATACTAATCTGGGCTTCAAATCCTTATGATATCCCCCTTTGGGACGATTCAGCTTCTTTGTTACCTTGTCCATTATATGAACAAGATTGGCGGCAGCCGGGGGGAAATTCACGTCCTTCGGCTTCCCCTCCTTCGCAGGTTCCGTCACGCGCACGCAAACGCCGTCGCGGTTCTCAAATCCGGGGATACAGCGACAATGGACGACGTTATCCTCATCGGAAACGAACGCGGAGTTCGGGGGACACCCTTTTGCCCCGGCTGGTTGAATTTGTGCGGTCGCGGCAAGCCCGATCACGACGGCACCGGCGGCCCAAAGAAGTGACGGTTTCATCTATTTGTCCAGTACGTAGATCTTTTCCTTGAGTTTGGTCTCGGCCCGTTTGAAATCCTCGACGGCCGCATTCAGTTTCGACTGCACCTGGTTGACGTCGTTCTGCGTTGCCGCGCCGGTCTTTTCCCTGGTCGTCGTCATGGTGAGCGCAGCGTCCGCATTCGCAAGTTTGTTGTAGGAGATAATCTCAGCTTCCCTCAGCGCCCTGACCTCCGGGTTGCCAATAAACTTGTCGACGGTGGCGGCCGGCATGGGTTTCAGAAACTCCTGCTTTGGGAGTTGGAGCCGCGGCACCGTCAGGTTCTGCGTGCCCTTATCGAACAGGTTCTGCAGTCTCACGAGGGCCTGTTGAATCTGGGGGTCTTGCGGATCTCTCCGGCTCGCTTCTTCGAGATACACTCTGGCACGAGCAAGATCGCCGTTCCTCATCGCGAACTCACCCTTCTGCCTGAGAGTTATGGGGGTATCGGCGATTGTGTTGAGCTGACTGGCAAGCTTCGGGTCCACCGGAGACAACCCCGCCATCTGCGAACCTTCAGCGCTGGGATGGCGCCAGACGATAACGGGCGGGCCCATGATGATGGCGCGTCCCCCGCCCCCGCTGGTTGTCCCGGGACACGGCTTGCCCACAGGAAAACCCCCGACCAGCGTGCCGTTTATCCAGCACTGTGTGCTCACGGGTGTTCCGTTGACGGCCCAGGCACACGGCGAATCGACCACGACGGCAAGGAACACCGCCAGGACCGCGATACTCATCGCGGCAGCTTTATTCCATCCGCCTTCTCGCCCTGTACCACGGCGGGGGTGCTTCGCCGTCCCCGCAGAAAAAGGCCGGCGCATCTTCAATACCTGGCTCGGGCACGCATGGTCACCTGAGTCGCGCCTTGTCTGGGGAACATGGCAACGGTGTAAGTCCCGCGCGGCAGGCTAACGGATCTTGTGTCGACGCCTCCGACAGTCACGCGAAGAATCGGCTGGCCTGATGGCTTTTCGCCCGCGCTGATCGCCTGCCATTGATCCTCCGTGATCACCATCAGCAGCACCTCTTTCCCTGATTGAACGGCAACGTCGAAGAAAACCGTCGCCTGTTGGGGAACGAAAAGGTTCGAGGCCGCGCCTTTATCGGAAAGGGTCACGCTCTGGTTGAGGAGCATGCGATCCGAAGGTCCGACGGGAATTGAATCGAGAGGACCGGCAAGAGCCTGGCCCGCCATAAGAAAAAGTCCGCAGACAATGACGGCAATGACCCGACTAGCCCGAAGAAACCGGCGAGCAATGAGGTCAGAACGCACGGGCGCATACCCGATAGGTGACGGATACGGGCTGCGAGTCGGAATTAAGGATTGCAACATAGTAACCTCCCTGGCTTACGGTCAGTGATTGGCTGGCGGTTCCATCGATGGGTGCACGAACTCGCGGGCGCCCCGTGATCGGTCTTCCCGCATTCATCTCCCGCTTTTGAGCGTCTGTAATGACAAGCAAGGTGACTTGTTTGCCCGGCTGAACTGCAAAATCTATAGAGAGGAAAGCCCGACTGGAAATGGAAATGTCGGATCCTACGGCACCGTTCGCGGGAACTATGACCGTCTTTTCCGGGTAAACAATGGTCGCACCCGGATCGATTGCGACCGATTCAAGCGGACCCGCCGATACGGCTATCAGTGGTATCATCGCCAGCGCCGCAACGCCTGAAAGGATCAGAATATCCCTGCAAAATCTTAATAATGTCATCAAGATTCGCCCCCTCAATGCTGTTTCTGAAAAAAATGCTTCTGCTTAGAATACAGATTAGGGAAAGCTGTTTTTTATGTCAAGAAGATTCTCGACGGGCAGTGTCATCCTTGAGCGAGCACGTCCAGGCCTTCGATGTTTCCCCCGCCAAACTGGGCCATGGTTTGTGCGGCGACAGTCAATCCTTCTTTAAGATAGACCCCGTCAATACCCGGAACAGCGTAAGAATAGAAAAGAACGTTGCGCGTATCGTCGCGGACTTTTGTCTTTTCATCCGCCCCCTGGCAAAGGACGCAAATGATGTCCTTTTCGTCACGGAGTATGATCTCTCCTTCTGTCATTAAGAATTGGCGGCCTCCCATTCCAACGCACGTCTCCCCTCCCTGGGCCACATCGAGCGTGAGTTTGCCTTCAATCCGATCAAAATCGGTCACCGCCACCAGGATACCGGCACACATCTCTGCCATGAAGTGGGCATCGACCATGAGGTTGTACCTCGGGAACCCGCTATTGATAGTTCTCTTGAGATGCTGCGGCAGGGGACACTGGAATCCGAAGCTCTGAAAAAACCGATCGTACATGTCGATACGCTCGGAGATTCCGGCAAGCGTTTCCCGCTTTCTCATCTTTCTCAAGAGATTCCGCCTGTATTGATCGAACCCCGCACTGTCATCTGGGGGCCCGCAATCCGAGACGAGGGTCAACCCGAAGGCCACACCGGGGTATTTGGATTCATAAGCAGACGAGATTGAAAAATCTATTTTTGCTGCCATCTTTTTCCTTCCTTGAACTACCTTTATCGCGGAGCATCACAGTACCATTATCCTGGCGTCACAGATCCGGGCGCCATGAGAGGAGACGAATACGGGGTTCAGGTCCATCTCCCGGATTTCCGGATGACGAGTGATAAACTGTGAGATCCCGAGAAGGAGATTCTGAACCGCCGGCAGATCAACGTACCCGCTTCGAGGGCTTTTGAGCACCTGGTACCCCTTCAGTTCTTCCATCATGTCCTTCGCATCGTATGCTTCCATCGGGATTAGCCTGAAGGACACATCTTTCATTGCTTCCACGAAGATGCCCCCCAGTCCGAACATCAGAACCGGGCCGAACTGTTCATCGCTCGCCATCCCCACGATAACCTCGATGCCGCCCCCCTGTGCCTGCACCATAACTCCGTCGAGCCTCTTTTTCGGTTGATCCGTTGTGAAGGTCCCGACAATCTGTCTGAATCCCTGCCGCACTTCACTTTCATCCCTGAGCGACACCCGTATGCCGTCAGCCTCCGTCTTATGTATCACGTCCGGCGATGAAAGCTTCAACGTTACAGGAAAACCTATCTCCGCCGCCTTACCGGCAGCATCGTCCTCGCTGGTCGCCAGGAAGCTCCTGAGCACGGGGAACCCCTCCTTTTCGAGGAAGGCCAGGGCCTCTACTCCAAGTATCAATGATCCCACGTTCTCACCCCCTGCCGTTCGATAAAAAGCTGACTTTCCAGAGGTTAGCCATGGCCTGGACGGCCCGTTCCGGCGTGGGGAGGATCGCCACCCCTTTCTTCCGGTCGAGGGCCCCTATCGGCTCATCCCATATGCCGGGAGGAGCGGTAAAGCAGGCGATGACGGGCTTCTGAAATGGGTGCGCGGCCTTCATGTATTCAACCATCCCCTCTGCCAGGTTCAGGTTGGCCGACGCATACATGGCAAGAAAAATAACGCCGTCCGTGTGCTCGTCATCGATCACCGCCTTTAAGATCGCGATAATATTCTTCGGATCATACCACGCAGGCCCCATATCCACGGGATTGGTGCGAATCGCGATCGGCGGCAGGAGGTCATTGATCCTCCGCTGGGTGGCCTCCGAAAATCGCGATAACTTAAGCCCCGCGGGCTCCAGGGCATCGGACGCGATCATTCCCGGGCCTGCCTGGCCGGAAAGCACGGCCATGCGAGTCCCTCCGGGCAGGCTGCATGAATCGATGGCCTTCGCGGTATCAAGCAGCTCTTCCGTCCCGGTGACCTCGAGAATCCCCGCCTGACGAAGCGCGCCTTTCCATATTGCATGGTTCCCGGCAAGGGAACCGGTGTGGAACCGGCTGGCGCTATCGCCCTTTTCGCTCTTTCCCGCTTTGTAGACGATGATGGGCTTTCTTCCACGAAGCGACTTTGCGGCATCAAGAAGTCTCCTGGGATCATCGAGTCCTTCTATGTAGAGGGCGATCACCCTTGTGGAACTGTCTTTTTCGACAAGGTGCGTCAAAACTTCGGGGAAATCTACGTTACAGCGGTTTCCCAGGCTCATCAGCTTTGACATCGCAATCCTCTGCTCGATTGCGAGAAAACCGCAGAGATGGCAGATGCCCCCGCTCTGGCTTATGAGGGCAACACCCCCTCTTTCGATCCTTGAGAACTCCGACGTGAAGGATGCGTTTACCCCGGAGCTCAGGTTGACAAAACCAAAAGTGTTGGGCCCGATGATCGGCAGACCGTACTGTCCGGCGATCTCTTTGATCTCTTCCTCCAGGACCCTGCCTCCGTCATCTTCAATTTCCCTAAAACCAGCCGTGATCAGCACCGCTCCCCTGACACCTTTGCGCCCGCATGCGTGAAGCGTATCGGGTACCATACGGGCAGGCACGGCAATCACCACCAGGTGGACATCCCCGGGGACCGCTTCAAGCGAAGGGTATGAAGCGAGGTTCCAGATCCTGTCGCTCTTCGGATTTATCGGGAAGATCTTCCCATGGTAATTGCCGGCGAGGCTCTTCATCACATGATATCCGAGTTTATCAAAACTGTTGGATGCCCCGATAACCGCTATGGAGCCGGGAGAAAAAACCTGAACGAGTTTTTCATTCATCACGCAACCCCCCTGGCGGCAAGACGTTAAAAGCCGTCTCCCAGATATTCTGTAGCACGGTGACCCGGAAAAAACAACCCATTCATGCAAACAACAGGTCAGGAACATCGCGGGTCACCTGTGAAACAAGGGAACCGTGGTGAGCGTTATTACGGTACCGTAAGTGCTGCCGGAAAGAGGCTTGCCGATAAGATGGAACAGACGAAAAGCTGTGCCGCGTCCCTGCAGCCAACGTGGGGTCTTCTCGCTTTGTGGCTCTTTTGCAGTTACCAGCGAATATGCATCCATGTTTTCCCGGAATGTTCTCCCTCTGTATCCTCTTCCTCCCTTACATCAAACCCTCCCTCACGCAGTTCTCCAACAACAGGCACCGAAATCATCTCATCAATACCTGTAATATCGACTTTGCAATAGTCCTTTTTCTTCTTTGCAGCCGCAACAATCGCAGCCTCAACCGTATCTTCCAAATCCTTCTGCAGAATTTTGTGCAGCTTCTCTTTCGTTATCATTGTGCTCCATCCTCCCTTATCTCCACGAAATACACAGTGCCCGCATCCCCTTGAGCCTTCCTGCAGTGACCTCTGTCATCTTCTCCTTTAGAATCATACCATAACGGAACAGGACGTCCACCACGCATGGGTGCTTTGAATTTAAGAAGAAAAGCAGAAATCAGTATTAATGGATCAGCAAAAGACTGTCTCACGCCCGTTTTGTCGCTGGCGCTCCTCACTGGCATAGAAGAGAGGGTGGGGAGAAAGCCTTAGAAGAATTGCGGCCAGATCCCTAGAAAGACGGGATCAGGCCGCATTTTGCACGCCTTCGGCGGGCTTTTATCCTGTAGATGTTCGTAAGGTGTTCCCTTATCGTTGTGAGGCGGGTTTCTGTGATAGGTTCTTTGTTATCCCGCTTGCGAAAGCGGGATCGAAAGTTCCCGGGGATTCGTGAGACTACGTGGCTTTGCCATCAGGCCAAAGCCACTGTGTTCAGCAAAAGATATCTCCCTGCGTCACTTCTTTGCAGGGGCCGGTTCGGCCTTTGGGGGTTTCGCCTGTTTCCCTGCATCCTTGACTTCGACGGTCACTGCCTTCATGGTATACTCGATTGTTACCTTCGACCCGGTTTTGAGATCGCCCGTCACCTTCGTGGATGCATCTCTGGCTATCTCCCATTTCTCTTTGCCCTTCTGTACGGTAATGGAATCATCCTTCATCTCCAGTACCGGGCCCGTAACCTGATAGGTCTTCGGACCGGCGGCAAAGACAAGCGAAGAAAAGAGAATTATTGCTCCCGCAACGATTAGTAAGGTTTTCATAAATGTGACCCTCCTTTTTTATGCCCGTATTAATCCACGCTGATCATATCCTTGATCTTGCCGAAGGTCCCCCATAGGGTTTCATGGATTGAATCATTGTGTCCGATATACCGGCCTTCTTAGGATCCTCGACCGACGTGTAGGGGCGGCCGGTTATCTAACTCCTTATAGTACGGTAAATTATCAACAGGATTACGGCACCGCCGACAGCAAGCAACAAACTCCTTACAGAAAATCCCGTAACAGTTCCAAGTCCCAGCCATGATCCGATAAACCCACCGACAAACGCTCCCACTATCCCTATCACAATAGTAATGATGAGACCTCCCGGATCACTGCCGGGCATTATGAATTTCGCCAGCAAGCCGACGATCAGTCCCATGACAATCCATGATATGATTCCCATTGTCATCCCTCCTGTTATGTTCAAAATTGTCGGCCCACCCACCATCGGGCCCGGGTGCAAAAAGAAAATACTTGTTCCCGGCGGGTTGAATACACCCACCGAACAGTGTGAGAGTTGCCGGGTTTTCGGTTATTGCACTCCTTAGCTGAAAGAGCGCGATTCGCCGGCGTTTACCACCTGGCCTCAATGATCGCCACGATCTTCCCGGCGCATTCCCGCAAAACAGGGTCTTCTTTCATAATATGATTAAGATTCCGCTTTGTCTGTCGCCCGAACAATCATTGTTTTGTAATCGTTGTAATAGAAATTTTGTCGTCTTTTCATAGACGGTGTGTATGGTGGGATTTTTCCGGCAAAACAGACGAGGACGTCCGTGCCAGGAAGACATCGAAGTTGACCGGGGAACAAGTGCATTCAACTATGCGTGTGGAGCCGGAAGCGCTCTTTCAGGGGCGCTCGAACACAACTATTTGAGGTGCGTCGGTAATCTCTGGTTTAACCGGCGTCTCTTCCGGCTTCTTCGTCGCCACCCTCTTTCTGGCGGGCACTTTCGCTTCCATTTTTCCGACCTTTACCCCGAGGCCTCCAAGCTGCGCGGACAGGCGGCTCTCGACAATCTTCTGCGTATCGTTGGCAACCATGGTCTTGAGTATTTCAAGCTGGCGATTTGCATTATCGAGGTGTCCTCTTGCATCCTTGACTGTCTTACGCTCGACAAGGAGGGTGATCTGTTTGGCAAGTTCCTCGATGCTTTCTCTTACTTTGATGAACTCTGCGATGCTTGTCATCATTTACTCCCTTTATATTGGCTGTTAATCTGTAAGGAATCAAAAGGCGATTGTGCGATTGTATTCCGTATCGGCCGATCACGTGTAGCTGCGGAGCAAAGAAGATGAGATCGACAGTGTTTATAGTATACTCCTTTCCGAAGGAGATGACACTAACCATCTGCGATTTATCCTCGACGCTCCCCCTCATGACGTCGGTCTGTCTTTGTAACGACACTGGTTTCTGGAAAAAATCAGCAATGTGGAGGCAGACGAGTATCCAATATGGTACTATTATATGGAAGAAACCTGAACCACCGGTTGAAACCGTATCAGAGCAACAAAATAAAGGGTCCAGACCCGCAAAGCGAGAACACGATGAAAGCACTCCTTATCTATCCTAAATATCCCGTCACCTTCTGGAGCTTCAAGTATGCCTTGAAATACGTCTCCAAGAAGGCCGCCTTCCCTCCCCTGGGATTGTTGACCGTGGGGGCGCTCCTTCCGAAAGACTGGGACATTCGCCTGGTAGATCTGAACATTAACAATCTGAGAGACAGTGATCTCCAGTGGGCGGACTACGTCTTCATAAGCGCCATGCTCGTACAAAAAGAGTCTGTCGCTGCAGTCCTCAGAGAGTGCCGCCGTCTGGGAAAAAAGGTCGTGGCCGGAGGTCCCTTCTTCAACGGCGCCCCGGAAGAGCTCTTATCGCTCGTCGATCACCTCGTTCTGAACGAGGCAGAGCTGACGCTGCCGCAATTCCTGAAAGATCTTGCAGAGGGTAGGGCCGCCAGGGTGTATCGATCGAACGACTTCCCGCCTTTGTCTTTAACGCCCGTTCCTCGCTGGGACTTGATAGACATGAGGGACTACGCTTCCCTCATGGTGCAGTACTCACGAGGATGTCCCTACAATTGCGACTTCTGTGACATTACCGCCATGTATGGCCGTACACCGAGACTTAAGGGCACGGATCAATTCCTGGATGAATTGCAGAAGATTTATGACCGGGGATGGCGGGGCAGCCTCTTTGTTGTGGACGATAACTTTATAGGCAACCGCGTTGCAGTGAAGAAGATGCTGCCGCACATAATCGAATGGATGAAGATCCACGATTACCCCTTTTATCTCTTCACCGAAGCCTCGATCAACATCGCCGACGATGAAACGCTCATTCATCTCATGGTTGAAGCCGGCTTCAAGCAGGTGTTCATCGGGTTGGAGACGCCAAACGAGGATAGCCTGCAAGAATGCTCAAAGAATCAAAACTGCAGCCGGGACCTGACAGCCGCCATCAGAAAACTTCAGGCATCAGGTATTGAGGTCATGGGGGGCTACATCGTCGGATTTGACAGTGATGATGAAGGTATCTTTGCAAGGCAGATAAAGTTCATCCAGGAAAGCGGTGTGGTAACGGCCATGGTAGGACTTCTGAACGCCTTACCGAATACGAAACTCTGGCACAGGCTCAGAGAGGCGAACCGCCTCGAACTGACTGCGTCCGGGGACAATACGGACGGGAGCATCAACTTTGTCTCCAAAATGGACAGGATGAAACTGATCGAAGGGTATCAAAGGATCATTAAGACCATATACAGCCCCAGGGCCTATTACCAGAGGATCTCCCAATTTTTGCGGTATCATAACCCTTACTTGAAGCAAAAGATAGCAAAAGGCCAGATCAAGGCCCTCCTGAAATCCATCCTGTATATCGGAATCCTGGGGAATGGCAAGACCCAGTGGTACTATTGGAGGCTTTTTGTCAAAACCCTGTTGTTCTATCGAAGATCTTTTCCCGAGGTTATCACTCTGATGGTTTACGGACAGCACTTCCGCAAGGTGGCAAAAAAGGTATGTTTAAAATCATGAGTGAACCTTTCCGATATGGACGCCGCCGGTTTCACAGCAACTGGCCTCTTTCCAGATAGTCAACGAGGACGCCTGTCGTCTGGCGGAGTCTCTGGCTCATGGAGAAGGCTATCTTCTTCAGCAGTTTCAGGCCGACATAGGGCTTCTCCTTGAACAACAGATCCATGCTTTCCTTTGACAGCGTGACGAGGATCGTATCCGCCGCGGCGATGGCGGCCGCGGAGCGCGGGTTGCCGTCGATCATCGACATTTCGCCTATGACCTTCCCTACCCCTATCGCGGTGACGTGTTTTGCAGCGAGATGTTCATCTCTCTTCATTATGTTGACGCCGCCTTTCACGACGACGCACATAAAGATATCCCTGTCGCCTTCCTCAAAGACGGTGGTCCCCTTCTTATACTTCATGGTACCCATATAACGGGACAGGTCGAGAAGTTCAGCCCAGGTAAATTCCATGCTGAGTGAGGTATTTTCGAGCATCTCCGCCCGTTCTGTGATGGCGCGTCCAATTTCCATTCATCTCTCCTCAAAGTAGTATTATCGTCATTTTTTGTTGAGGATAAAGCTCGATATCGCACAGAGAGAAGATGGTGACGGCGGGGGTGGACTGCAAAACCTTCTTCGATAAAAGCTTCCCGGTTTTCCCGGTAGAAAACGCAGGGCAACCCTAAGGCAGCCCCGCGTTGAACCCCTTGCATCGGGATGACTGTCATTGATCCCGGATGTCTTTGGCGCGGATCAGGCCCCGGCCCCGCTAGAGAGCTTCTTCCCCTGTCTCACCCGTTCTGATTCGATAGGCCTCAAGGACCGGAGAGACGAATATCTTGCCGTCTCCTGCTCCGCCGGTACGAGCCGCCTCCATGATCGTATTCACGATCGCTTTCACTTCAGAATCTTTTACAACAATCTTCAATTCAAACTTTGGAAGCATGTCTATCGTGTATTCACGCCCCCTGAATTGCTGCCTCAGTCCTTTTTGCTTTCCGTGACCTTCAATTCTCGTAACAGAAATGCCGGGATACCCTCTCTTCTCAAGCGCAGCCCTCACATCGTCGAACTTTTCAATTCTTATTACCGCCGTTATTTTTTGCATGTCATCACCCCTATCTATTTGTTCTGAGTATAAAAATCAGGATAGGCCGAGCCGCCATGTTCAATTACATCGAGGCCCCCAATCTCTTCTTGAGGTGAAACCCTTACACCTATAATAGCATCCATTATCTTGAACAGAATGTATCCGCATACGAAAGCCCATAATCCCGCAACGACAGCACCTATCACCTGGGCGATCAACTGGCCTGCGCCACCTCCGTAAAGAAGACCCTTTACAAAAGGTGCCTCAGCCAGATAGTTACCGTACGTGCCATCCGCAAATATGCCGACGCTTATAAGCCCCCACATGCCATTGACACCGTGGACAGACACCGCCCCTACCGGATCGTCAACCTTCATTCCTTCAAGCGTATATATGCTGACAATTACGAGCACCCCGGCTATCAATCCGATCACTACAGCAGCCCACGCCTCTACCCACGCACATGGCGCGGTTACGGCGACAAGACCCGCAAGAACACCGTTAAACATCATGCCGACATCGTATATTTTGGTCTTCAGCAGAACGACGATTAGCGCAGCAAACCCGCCTGCGGATGCAGCGAGCAGGGTGTTGACCGCTATAACCGATATTCTAAGATGATGCGCATTGAAAGTAGAACCGGGGTTAAACCCGAACCACCCAAACCAGAGTATGAACACTCCAAGGGCTGCCAGTGTTATGCTGTGGCCGGGGATAGCATTTGGCTTTCCTTCCTTTGTAAATTTTCCGAATCTCGGCCCAAGTACTATTGCTCCTGCAAGTCCGAACATCCCACCTATTGTGTGCACAACACCTGATCCGGCAAAATCAAGATGTCCCAGGCCGAACGGCAACTTCGAGAGCCATCCGCCGCCCCATACCCAGTGGCCATATATCGGATAAACAAGCATGCTGATGATCACGCTATAGATCAAATACGAGGAGAACTTCAGGCGTTCCGCCACTGCCCCTGAAACTATGGTTGCGGCGGTTGCGCAAAATACCAGTTGCCAGAAGAAATCAAGGTACTTGCCAACATCATATTGATTGCCGGCCAGGAATAGAGGACCGACACCGATAAACCCCCCGACATCGGTCCCCTTCAACAGCGTGTAGCCGATGACGAAGAAGCCGAGAGAGCCGACGATGAAGTCTATTCCATTCTTTGCCATCAGGTTGGTTGCATTCTTTGCCCGGCAAAAGCCCGTTTCAACCATCGCAAATCCTGCCTGCATAAACATGACCAGGAAGCCACACACTAAAACCCAGACATAGTCGACCGGTGCCTGCGCATTTTCCGCCAATGTCTTTGCTCCGGTAGGATCCGGCGCTGTCTCTGCAAAGACGGCACCTGCCATGCCAAGGATCATAAAACTCAACAGTAGGAACATAAAAGCTCTTTTCATTATCAAGCCTCCTTAATTATTTGTCCTTCCGTTACTCACAATCTCCTGCCTCACGCGAAGATTTTATTCATACACCTTTATATGCCGGTACTGCTCCTCTTTTTGCCCGTGAACTTTGGCACCTCCCTCCTCGGAAAAAGACAAGGGCGCCTCCAAACCCGCGCTGGCCGAAGACGCCTTTGTCTTGTACCTTAACCCTGGTCTTGCTAAAAGCAATGGGTGTGCCAGAACTCAATGATGGCTTTCCCCGATGTTATGTTGAACTAAACTTAATTAATTGTTACGAAGTGTTACACTTCAGAATCTATTCCGCCTGTCCCCTCTCCGGTCCGATTGGAAACGTCAGAATAGAGAATATATCCTACATAAAAGTGGGTCCCGCGGTCGCCGGCCTACATAATTGTACGACAACCCGGGCTACCGCCCGGATATTCACCAACATCCCTATTGACCGTCGGGTTCGATTATCCTATCCCGGGCATTAGTTGTTTCAAGGGTTTACAGAGATGTTCGACCGGTGCGTTCTGTTGACAGCACTGATATTTGTGCTATTAACACCATATAACATCTTGAGGTAATGGAAATTGAAAGGAGGTCATTATGCCGGACAGAGTGTACGTCGTCAATGAAATTGTAGGCACCAGCACGGTATCGTGGGAAGACGCAGCCAAGACGGCCGTAGAGACCGCTGCAAAGAGCGTCAAGGACCTTCGTATCGGGGAGGTGGTAACGCAGGATGTAACGGTGGAAAATGGAAAGGTTGTAAGCTATCGGGTAAGACTCAATATTTCCTTCAAGTATCATCCGGAAATAGCCTGGTATGAAGAGGTTCAACGCTGAGACACCAGAGCTTGCTCCCGGGTTCTTCCTCAAAGGTCAGGGATACTCGCGAGGTTCCCTGACCCTCTCACCTCTGAACGACCACAGTCTTGCTTGCCTCAGTCATGAACCGCGTCCACAGGTCAATCCAATGTACCGCTATGGACAAAATCCAGCTCAGCACAGAACGCTTCCATGCTTTCCCTTGCCGCCTTACCCATGCGCTCGAGCAATTTTCCGTTCCCGGGCTGCTCAACAATTCTCCTGGCGGCCTCTTCGATCCCGTGATTGCTCATGTTTTCGTTTCCTCCCCCGATGAACGATGTTCTCTCAGAATTATCTGCCGGTACAATCGTTCCGTGTCATCCCGGCAACACAGTCCGGTCCCCGGGGACATCACCGCCGAGGCCCCGGCGGCCACGCCGAAAGAAAGCGCTTCCCGGAGGGTCTCTCCCCTTGCAAGGCTAAGCACCATACCCGCCACCATGCTGTCCCCTGCCCCGACAACGCTCCTGATCGGTACAGTCGGAGCCCGCACGTGCTCACACCCGTCCTTGGACACCATCATGGCGCCGGCCGCACCCAGCGAGACGACAATCACCTCACTGTAACCTTTCCCGATCAGCTTCCCAGCCCCATCCTCCAGTTCCAACTCATCCCGGATTTCGCCTCCGATGAGGCTCCTCATCTCATTCATGTTCGGTTTTAGCAGATACACTCCAGCCCGCGACGCCAATCGAAGCGGTTCGCCCGATGTATCGACGATCAGCCTGGCCCCCAACCGTGGCGCGGCCTCTGCCAGCTGAGCGTAAAAGTCTTCCGGAACCCCCGGGGGGAGACTCCCGCTCGCCACCAGATAGCCAGGTTTCGGGTCCAACGCCTCCAGCATTTCGAGACATTGCCGCCATTCCTTCTCCTTCAACGTCGGTCCCAGCATGCCAAAACGAAACTGCCTTCCGCTCGATTCCTCCAGAATAGTAAGATTCTCCCGTGTCGACCCTTCGATGGGAACCCGGTGATGAGAGATTCCTGCCTCGTCGATAAGCGCCTGAAGCATTTCGCCGAATGGGCCGCCGGCAGGGTAAAGGGCCGATGACTTTCCGCCCAGTATCCCGATTACCCGGGATACGTTGACACCGCCGCCGCCGGGTTCGTATGTTGAAGGTTTGCAGCGCAGCTTGCGGTCTGCAACAACATGTTCGACGCTTGAGCTTATATCTATTGAAGGATTCATCGTCAGCGTCACTATATGTTCCATATGGGCAAGCCTCCCGTCATCGGCATTCGGGTGTACTCCCTTTTCCTTCCTGTCGGGGCCTCAGATCCGGCGTATATATCGAGAAGTCCTTCCGGCCGCATTCCGGACATGGATGCCCGTGCATGGCGCGGCAAACCGGCGAACTTCTCACTTAAAACGAGAGGCGGCTTCCTGATAAGCTTTTTCCATGTCATCCATGACGGAATCCAATCCCGATTTCGCATCTTCCCAGGCTTTCCCGGAGGCTGTTTGCAGTTCTTCCAGCTTCTTCGATGCGGCCTCCCTTTTCTTCTTAAGCTCACTCATCTGTTGATCGAACTCCGCCTTTGCCTCTTTCTTTACTGTTTCGGCCCTTGCCTGCAATTCATCGATCTTCTTGTCGTAATCCTTCAGTTTGGCCTCTGCCTGTTGGCGGTATTCGTCCATCTGCTGACTGGTGTATGCCGTTGCCTCCCCGGCCTCCTTCTTCACCTCTTCCACGGTGGCAGGCTTTTCGGTCTTTGCCGGTTCTTCTTGTCCTTTGCAGCCGGCCAGGATCAAAACACCTATAACAACCATTATCAATGAAAAGTACTTCATTCCCGTTACCTCCTTTTCGTTATTTCGGTTCTCCCCGGGGAAAGCCGGGAGCGCCAAACCGCCCCGAAAGGTGGAAAGTTGCCCCAACTGTAACCCCCTGCCACACCTTCTCGCAATCCAGTTGCAACATGTTCGCACCTGTGCGGCGGCCGGTTTCAAGGGCATCCTTACGATCTGGTAAACGTTGGCCGGCACCTCAATCCCCGTATCGCTGGATAGCCCAATTGCGCCATCCCGAGCCACTCCGCGAGCTTTCCCGTTACGCTGGTAACAAACGTTACTCCCAGGATAACGACGATAACACGTATTGACCAGAAAACTTTCTTTCGGGTAATCGCTCTCATGGCTGGCCCAATCGCCTGTCATCTTGGATATGCAAGATCGGTACCAGCTTCGTCAGTCTGCGGAATTACGGGAGTTTATGGGTTTAGTCAGGAAATCGTGGGGTCAATCATGATCAAGACCGTGGCAAATTGCCCCAAGAAAGTCAGGAGGCGGGAATTCAGGTTTTTCCGGTGTTTTGGCCCCGGCAACAAGCCCACACCATCCAACTGCCTCATTTCTTCGATGAATGCACGGCGACGTGCAAGCCTATGAGACGCGCGACAAAAACGGCAACGTATAGTTGTCCAACAACAGCCTGAAACATGGAAAATACCTTGGCCGGATAAGACTGCGGCAGGATGTCCCCCAACCCCAGGCTGGTCATTGTGGTCATGCTGTAATAGAGAAAATCAGTCTGCCTGAAGCCGGCCGAAGTAAAAATAAACGACTGTGGATTGAGAAGCCACAGCAGGTAGTAGATCAGCTGCCACCAGGTGCCCATCAAAATGTAAACGGAGATCCCGCCCTTTATGGTATCGCCCGTCACCAGCTTTTCGGAGAATATCCGCCTTATCATAAACGCGATAAGGATCCCGATGATGAAGATGTACACGAGCATGGCAACGATTCCGATGGTTTTGCTGTGAAAGACGAAGACGGAAAGAAAATGGAAGAGGAGTGCCAGGAAGCCAAGTGTTACATAGAGAACGAATAAGAAGCGGTGGGCCTTCAGGATCTTCAGCATGATGACGAAGACTATCATGGAGAAAACCCCGTCGATGATGAAATGTATCAGGGCGTTGCTTGTGCTTACAATGGAAATCAATGCTAAAGAAATGAGAAAGAAAAGAAGAAGGGAATACTTGTTTTCGATGATCCTTTCCAGATCCGCCGCGCGCACCTAAAACCCCCTGTGCAGAGTTTTCCTGACGGCATGGTCCTCCTCCGGACTCATCGCCGTGACGAGCAGTTTTTTTCGATTAGCCACCAATTCCTTATTGTGCAGCAATTTCAGACAATTTACAAGCTGGAACAGCGTTCCCGTCCTGTTACCAATTGCGCTGTGGATCCACTTGTACCTTCCGTAAGGTTCATCGGCACGTCATCACATCGAAGTGCGGGTGAGACAGGGACGTCTCAAGGGTGAGTTGCATCCTTGAGACTTTTTTTTGGATCATTTTCGGCCAGGACGAGACATGCTGAATACATCGCACGAGGTCAGGAAACTTTCTCTTCTTTTTGAGATCAGTACAAAACTCAACGAAAGCCTCGATCTCAAGACGGTTCTGAAACCTATCCTGCAGATGACGGCACAGCACATGAAGATACCCCGCGGGACCCTGACCATTTTGAACAGAACCACCGGGGAGATCGTTGTCGAGGAAGCGTACGGCCTCAGGCCCGAAGAAAAGGCAAAAGGCAAGTATCGCGTGGGAGAGGGTGTCACCGGGAAGGTCATCTCTACGGGGCAACCCGTTGTTATTGCCCACATCTCCGATGAACCCCTTTTTCTCGATAGAACGGGAGCACGGAAAAACCTCGATAAGAGCAACATCGCCTTTCTATGCGTACCCGTAAAGGCGGGTATCGAGACCATAGGGGCCCTTTCCGCCGATTGTCCCTCGCAGGAAGACAGTATTCTCGAGGAAAATCTCCGTCTGCTCACCATCATCGCATCGTCCATTTCTCAGGCTGTCCGCCTTCGCCAGCAGGCCCAGGAGCAGCTCGACAAGATCAGGGAAGAGAACAGGCGCCTTCAGGACCAGCTTCAGGACAGGTACCGGTCGAAGACCATCATAGGGAACTCCAGGGCGATGCACAACGTCTATACCCTCATCGACAAGGTCTGCAAAACAAACACGACGGTCGTCATTCTGGGAGAAAGCGGCGTCGGCAAGGAACGGATCGCCCATGCCATCCATTATGGTTCGCCACGGGCCGACAAACCTTTTGTAAAGATCAATTGTGCCGCCCTGCCTGAATCCCTTGTGGAAAGCGAGTTGTTCGGCCACGAAAAAGGGGCTTTCACAGGCGCCGCCACGGCGCGCAAGGGGCGTTTCGAGGTAGCCGACCAGGGAACGATCTTTCTTGACGAGATCGGCGACCTTTCTCCGGCCGTGCAAACGAAACTACTCCGGGTACTCCAGGAAAAGGAATTCGAGCGTATCGGCGACAATACGACCCTGCGTGTTGACGTAAGGGTGATCGCGGCGACAAACCGCAGTCTCGAAAGCCTGATGGGAGAAGGAAAATTCAGGGAAGATCTCTACTATCGGTTGAACATCTTTCCCATCGTCGTGCCTCCCCTGCGGGAACGCAAGGGGGACATCATGCTTCTCACCAATCATTTCGTGGAAAAATTCAGCGCAGAGCAAGACAAGAGAATAATCGAAGTGTCGACCCCGGCAATGGACATGCTCGTCGGTTACCACTGGCCGGGGAACGTACGTGAACTGGAGAATTGCATAGAGCGCGCGATTATCCTCTGCAATGACGGCATAATCGAAACCCATCATCTCCCCGCGAACCTCCATATCGTCCACGATATCGGAACACAGGAACAGGAACCTCCCTTCAAGAATGTGATGGCAAAACTGGAGAAGGATATCATTACTGAAGAATTGAGGCGCTCCCGCGGAAACATGGCAAGAGCAGCCAGAACGCTGGGCATTACCGAAAGGATGATGGGGCTTCGGGTTGCCAAGTATGAAATCGATCCCACCCATTTCAAACGCTGACCCCGCATTCCACCTCCCCTTGCCACCTTCATCGCGTCTGCAGAAACAAAGATCTCCCCACAATGCAACATTCAGGTAGGATACGTCTCTCTTTCCTACCTTTTTGTAGCTCTGTCCCGGGCTTTTCCGCCTCGGAAACAGGCGACACAATACATTCGCCGGGCAACCATCCGTGTCTAACATCCTGTAATTCCCTGACATATCCCGATTACCCGTAGATGGATACTTGGGTGACCGACCAGCGGCACGGTTATTGATAATAAGACCTACAAGCCTGTTCAGTCATTGACGGGGTATCGGGGTAGTGGATACACGGGGAATGCTGATAACGGGCAAACAACTATCAGGGAGGCATACTATGAAACATTCAAAGCCGGTAACAGCCTGTTTACTGTTCTTGTTCCTCGCGGCAGCGGGCCTTGTTTTTGCGGAGGGGCCAAAAGACTCCGTCCAGGCACCGGAAGCGGCGAAGACCCAGGAAAAACCTGCGGAAGCGGCCGTAACGGGAAGCGGTTCCGTCAGTGTCTACAACCAGTACATATTCCGCGGATACGAGATAGGCCAGAGCGGCCTCGTCGTCCAGCCTTCATTGACCGCTTCGTACAAAGGCTTTTCGGCGACATTCTGGGGAAACCTGGACACGAACCAGAGGAATACAAAGACGGCCGCTTTCAGCCAGGAATTCAAGAAGGGTTGGAACGAGACCGATCTCACGCTCAGCTACACCCATGCCATCGATAAACTCTCGCTAACGGGCGGTTATATTTATTACGGCACAAAGTATGCCGATGAGACCGAGGAATTCTTCGGCACCATCGCCTACGACATCATAACGAAGCCTACATTATCGATATACAGGGACATCACCAGCTACAAGGGCACGTACGTCAACCTGTCCTTTTCTCATTCCTTCCCCGTTTATAAGGCGATAGCTCTCGACCTGGGAGCATCCTTCGGCTATTTCGTCGGGGAAAGCGACTATTGGAGAACATACGACGAATCCACGGGAACCTATACGAGCAGCAAGTACAAAGGGTTCCATGACGGCATGGTAAAGGCCGGACTGACGATTCCCGTAACCAAAGCATTTGTCATCCAGCCGATGGTGCAGTACTGGTTCCCCCTTACCGGTGATGCGAAAAGAGAATACGATACGGTCCCCGGGGCGGACATAAAAGATTCCTATAATCCGAACGGGCCCGTGAAGAACAATGTCGTATACGGGGTGGGTTTTACATACAGTTTCTAATCCCGAACAGTCCTTTGCTCCACCCATTCGCGATAAAGCGATGATCAGTGTGGAACCCTGATCGGTTTGGGCAGGCCTGGGAACAAGGTCAGCTCCGGCCAGTGGTCTCCCGGCCGATCAGGTCAAGCAGCATAGCGCCCGAAGACGTCGGGTTCATAGAACGACCGGCAGCAGTCCGGAATCTGGCAACATACGCAACAGGGAGGAATTGAAGAAGGAGATTTTTTAATCATCTGAGTACCCAAACCCCGGCCATCAGCAAAACCCCCTAACGAACTACCCCCTGAAACGTGATGGCCGGGGTTCTCAAAGAAGCCACGTTGACATTTCCGCTTCACGAGACTTCCCGGACGTGCTATAAGAACAGAAAACAAACGGGAGGCAACGGATTTGCGCGTGCAGAAAAAACAGATCAAGGATCCGGCCGTCATCTCCGGCCTGCTCAGCCAATGCCCCGTGGGAAGACTGGCCACAATCGGCGCCGACGGCTCTCCCATGATAAAACCCCTCAATTTCGTATACCTGGAAGGCGATGTGTATTTCCACTGCGCCCGTGATAACCCGTGCAAGGCAGGCTATCTTTACCAGAGCGTGATCTTCAAAGGAAGGGCACTCATCGTTGAGGAGAAAGAGAAGAAACTGTGGGTACTGAAGGCCCTCATGGAGAAATATCAGCCCGAGGGTGGCTACGGTCCCTTCCCCGAAGCCAAACTGATGCTTACCGCCGTTGTCAGGATAATTATCGATCATATATCGGGTAAAGAGGATCTCGGCTGAGGTCTTCCTTTTGACACCCTTGACCACTGTCGGCTGACGATTCTTTCGGATCAAAGTGCCATAGGTCCCTCCGCGAGTCCTGAATGCAGCGCCTGTATTACCCTTTTCGACCTGGCTTACAGTTTCCGGAACTGGACAAACCTCAACAAAACATTATGTTATCAGAAACAAGGAGGGAGTGGCATGGCGCAAACCGGAAAGAAAGGACCGATACAGAATCTGAACGACAAATTACGTTCCCTCTTCGGTCCAGGCAGTCCCGGCGGTCCACCCGAGTCCGGGCAAAAGAAGGAGGGGCTGCCTCCAAAAACGCACTTCACGCTGTGGTATTTTCTCTTCGTCTTTCTTCTGCTTCTCGTGCTCCAGCAATACTATTTTTCCGTGCAGAGGGAGACAATTTCCTATAGTACGTTCAAACAAAGCCTTATCGCGGGAAACGTGATCAAAGTAGCCATCGCCCCGGAAACCATCACCGGGACGATGAAAAGTGAAGGAAAGGCACCGGGCCGTGAGTTTATCACCGTCCGCGTCGATGATCCCGGACTCGTGAAGGATCTGGAAGAACATAAGATCGACTATTCCGGGAGTTATGAAAGCAAGTGGCTGGGCAATATACTCTCATGGATCGTTCCCATCGCCATCTTCTTCCTCATCTGGCGCTTTGCAATGTCCAGGATGGGAGGACCGGGAGCGGGTGTCATGTCCTTCGGCAAGAGCAAGGCCAAATTGTCCGCCCAGGACGAGATAAAGGTCACCTTCGAAGACGTGGCGGGCATCGATGAGGCCCGGCAGGAACTGCAGGAGGTGGTGGAGTTTTTAAAGAGCCCCGAAAAATTCCAAAGACTTGGCGGAAGGATACCCAAGGGGGTTCTTCTCGTCGGCTCCCCCGGCACCGGCAAAACCCTTCTTGCCAAGGCGGTTGCGGGGGAGGCAAAAGTGCCTTTCTTCAGCATCAGCGGGTCCGAATTTGTTGAGATGTTTGTCGGCGTCGGGGCGTCCCGGGTCCGCGACCTCTTCTCTCAGGCCACGACCCGGGCCCCGTGCATCATCTTTATCGATGAACTCGATGCATTAGGGAAAGCCCGCGGGGTAAATGTCTTTGGTGGAAATGACGAGAGGGAACAGACGCTCAACCAGCTTCTGGTAGAGATGGACGGTTTTCAATCGAACAAGGGCGTGATCATAATGGCCGCCACTAACCGCCCCGAGATCCTTGACCCCGCCCTGCTGCGCCCGGGAAGGTTTGACCGGCAGGTCCTGATCGACCGCCCCGATATAAATGGCCGCGAGGCCATCCTGAAGATCCATTCCAGGGACGTCCCGCTGAGCCCCGAGGTCGATCTGCGCAAAGTCGCCGCCCTTACACCCGGTTTTGTGGGCGCCGACCTTGCTAACCTCATCAACGAGGCCGCCCTCCTTGCTGCCCGGAAAAACAAGGAAACAGTTGGGCCTGATGAGCTCGATGAGTCAATTGACCGAATCGTCGGCGGTCTCGAGAAAAAAAACCGGGTGATGAACCCCCGGGAAAAAGAGATCGTCGCCTTTCATGAATCGGGACACGCGATCGTGGCCGAATCGGTCACGTATGCGGACCCGGTGCACAAGGTCTCGATAATCTCCCGCGGCATTGCGGCGCTCGGCTACACCCAGCAAAGGCCGACGGAGGACCGTTACCTGATGACCCGGCCCGAGTTGCTTGACCGACTCGCCGTGCTCCTCGGCGGCAGGGTCGCGGAAGAACTCATCTTCGGGGAGAGCTCCACGGGCTCACAGAACGACCTGCAGCGGGCGACTGACATTGCCCGCTCCATGATCACGGAATACGGCATGAGCGATCGCCTCGGCCTCGCAACCTACGAGCGCCCCCACAGTCCCCTGTTCCCGCCGGAGGGTTTCAACCAGACCAGGGCATACAGCGAGGCAAAGAGTGCCCAGATCGATGAGGAAATCGCCCGGCTGCTGGACGAGGCCCGCACAAGGGTACGGAAGATACTCATGGAACGCAGGAAGGTTCTCGATGAACTGGCCCGTCTGCTCTCGGTAAATGAAATCGTACAGGGCGAAGAACTCAGAAAGATGCTCTCTGAATCTCCGGTCCCGGGAACTGACGCCGTATGAAACATATAGCGGGACGCACACAGAAATACCGTATCATGCGGAGGCTAGTCTTCCTCAATCTTCTTTTTCATGGCCTTTGAACACTCCGGGCAAAGGCCATGACTGAAGACGGCCTCGCTATGCTTGCTGAGATAGACCTCCAATTCGTCCCAATACCCCTCGTCGTCCCGTATTTTTTTACACCAGGCGCAGATGGGGATGAGACCTCTGAGCGTCTTAATCTCCTCAAGGGCCTTCTGAAGCTTCTCAATAGTTGCTTCCTGCTCCCTCTTGGTCTCCATGAGGGCATCCTCAGCGTGTTTGATACGCTCCATTGCCTGGACCCTGGCAATAAATTCCTTCTTCGAAACCGGTTTGACAAGATAACCGTCGGCACCAACGTTGAGTCCCTTCGCCTGGTTATTCGAGGATACCTGGACTCCCGACATGAGAATTATGAATGGCCCGCGCAAATCGGGGTCGTCTTTGATCATCCTGCATAACCGGGTGCCCCTCATGTCGGGAAGAATAACATCGAGAATGATGAGATCGGGACGGTGTGTCCGAACCATTTCAAGGGTTTCCTTCGCCGTCGAGGCTTCATAGACCTCGTATCCGACCTTGCGCAGGATGGTGGAATTCAGCTCAAGGATATCGGGATCATCGTCGGTAACGAGTATCTTGAACTTGTGAGCCACCGGGCGCGCGCCTCCTTAAGGTTGAGCGGAATTGCTTATTTCAGCTTAAGACATATTCCATATTATTCAAGAAGATGATGCCGCAAAGCGGCCGGTAAAGAGTAAAGAGTGAAAACAATAGATAGAACCACACTACCTTAAGTCCCCTTACTCCTTACTCCTTACTCTTTACAGACTTCCTTGACAGGACACCGGCCCGATTGCTACCATATGTCCCACCCGGCGTCGCCGGTTCTTATTCCCTGGCTTTTTTGGAGAGGAGGTTTGAATGGACATAGGCATTCTGGAACACATGGAAGCCCCCGAGCTTCGCGAATATCTGCGGTTTCTCCTCTGGCACTACCGGGTTGTGGACGGCTTCTGGTTCCTCTGTGTTGAAAAAGAGTATGGCAGACAGGTCGCAGAGCGATTCGACGAAGACGTCTGGGGCAAGATAGCCGGTATGTCCGTAAAGGACATGATAGAACGCTTCAACATCCGCGAAAAGGGACTCAAGGGGCTCGTGAGGGCCTTTCAGTACCTGCCATGGACCATGATAGTCGGATACAATGTCACCGAAGAAGCAGAAGACGAAGTGCTCGTCACGGTTCCCGAATGCCCTACCCAGGTAGCACGGGTAAAGCACGGGCTGCCGGAGTTCTATTGCCGGGACATGCACCAGACGGAGTTCGAATCCTTCGCCCACGCCATAGACCCCAACATCAAAGTAGAATGCCTCCTCGCACCCCCCGATCATCCACCCGACCTGTTCTGCAAGTGGAGATTTACGGTCGACACGAGCGACCCGGACAACAAAGCCTGAAGGCCTTATCTCACGCCCGCTTCGCTCGAGATCACAGTCCTCTGTGAGTTATCAAGAGAGGGCGAAGCGACGCCGGGCGTGAGGCAACTCTTTTGCCCCGTACGTTGACACCCCTGTTTTCGCGCCTTATTTTAGAACATTCGACATTACCGACAAGGAGGAAAACAATGGACGGCGGGAAGGTAAAAATACTTGGTATTGCGGGAAGTCTGAGGAAAGGGTCGTTTAACAGAATGCTTCTCAAGGCCGCCCTTGAGGCCGCTCCTCAGGAGGTCGAGCTGGAGACCTTCGATCTTGAGGGGATTCCTCCCTTCAATCAGGACCTTGAGAACAATCCCCACCAGAAAGTAAAGGAACTGAAGGAAAAAGTGAAAGGGGCGGATGGCATCCTCATTGTAACCCCGGAATACAATTACTCCGTACCCGGCGTCCTGAAGAACGCCATCGATGCGGCATCGAGGCCCTATGGGACGAACCCTTTCGAAGGAAAACCGGTCGCCATTATGGGTGCCTCCATCGGTATGCTCGGTACGGCCCGGGCGCAGTATCACCTCCGCCAGACCCTGGTATTTCTCAACGCCTTTCCCCTGAACCGGCCGGAGATCATGGTACCCTTCGCCGAAAGCAAGTTCGATGAAACAGGCAGACTTACAGACGAAACGACGCGGGAAAAGGTAAAGGAGCTCCTGGTTGAATTGGTAAGGTGGATCAGAAAACTGAAATAAAAGATTCTCAGGGGTTCCGGGTCGCCCTGTCAACAATACTGAGGCAGCCGTTACCGCGCATCAAAACGCCACGACCAATCCGCCCATGAAGACATCGGTGTCGCGGCTATAATCCGTGACGATCCGATGAAACAGGCCGCGAAACCCAAGATGGGGTGTAAAGCGGTAGAGAGCCATCAGGGAAACGGCGCCCGCCAGTGTGGTTCTCGAACCTTCGTCGCCATCGTACTTGTCGCGGGCCAGGTAGGGACCGCCGCCGATGCCGAGCGACAGACGGTCATCGAAAAATCCCCGCGCAAGCCACAGTTGTGACATAAACCCGTAGCGGCCTATGGGACGAGAATCCCCTTCGTTGAGCCACGCCGCGGCCAGCTCGAGATAAGGTAGCAGACGGCGCCGGTATTCGACGCTCATCGCGTTGCCCTGTTCGCTCTTTGCGCTGTTGAGGACCGATTTGCCAAGAAAGAACCCGATCTCGTTGTCTGCCTCACGTATACTCTTGCCGGCCTTTGGAGGTTCCCCCGGCCCGGGTTTGGCTTGAAGGAGCCAGCCTATTCCGAAGCTGGCTGAGAAGGAGTCGAAGCTCCGGTCGACCCCTATGTAGTTGGCGCGTACCTGCAGCAGGAAAGGACTCAATCCGTACCACGTCGCTGTCCCGCTGAAAATGACGCCTAGACCGTGGAGGTTTTCGTATTCGTCGCTGTCCGAGGCGACATTCGTGTCAAAATAGAGATACGGACCGGCACCCAGGGCAAAAGACAGGCGGGGGTCGAAAGGTGCCGCACGTCCCCAGATCTGCGGGGCGATACCGTCCCTGTAGTGGTTAGGCTGATGCCCCTCGTTTATATATGAGATGCTGAATGCCAGATGTTCCGCAAGGTCCTGCCCGTAACTAACCGACCATTCCCCACTGTCCTCCTGCATGCTCACGTCACTCGCAAACANNCCGCCGCTGACGAAGATCTCCTGTGCCCCGACAGGACAAGCAAGAAACAAGAAGAGTACTGCGAAGGCAATTTTTCTCATGGTTATACCCCGCTGACAAGCATTACCGGAATGGAATTCCTGCTCAACGATCAGATCGTCCCCCACCGACTCGATACCTGGGTCACCTCTGGAGTTCCCTGCCGTTTCATTGATGACAGGAGTGCGGTTTCGCGACGGTTATCGCTTAATCAATTTTAGAACCATAGGTATTCTTGTCAAGGAGGTTCCGCGTAATGCCAGTAAAACCGGGAGCTCCGGGGCCCCCCGTGGAAACATCGCGGATGTATTGCAGTCATTTCCCGGACGGTGATCCGGTTGCCCGGACCGGGGTCAGCGAGGCCTTCTTGCCTCCACCAGGCAGTCCATTCTGTCGCCGGTCCGAACCAGCCCGATGTCCTGGAAGCCTGCCCTGGCAAGGCCGTCCCTTACTTCCTCGAAGGTGTACGTACCGCCGCCGCGGGTGTTCACGAGCATGTTGATGGCAAAGAGCGTACCCGCGGCCGGAGCCGTGCGGGCAGCGTCCATGATATGGTCGCGGATGAGGATCGCTCCGTCCGGAACAAGGGCATCGAGGGCTTTGCGATAAAGGTCGACGTTCTCTTCCCGGTCGTTTTGATGGATGATGGCCGAAAGGAGGACGAGGTCGTGGCCCCCGGGCAGGTTATCTTTATAGAAATCGCCCGGGACAAAGTCCACCCTGTCCGCAAGACCTTCAGCGGACATCTTCGTCCGCGCCATGGGGATAACTGCTTCGAGGTCGAATATGGTGGCCCTGAGGAGGGGGTTTTTCCGCAGGAAGGCAACGGTATACGTCCCCGATGCACCTCCCACATCGAGAAGCCGCCTGCAGGGGCCAAGATCATAAGAATCGGCTATGTCCAGCGAGAGGTCTTTGCCTATGACGTCCATTGCGCCGATAAAGGCACCGAGAGTTCCAGGCTCCATGCGGCTTGCGTGTTTGCGTTTTCCCCTGGCTCCCTTTCTGACCATGCCGGAAAGGTCGCCCCAGGTCTCCCAGAGCCTGTTCATGTGGAGTATCATGGGCAGTACCGAACCCGGATGACGCGAGGAAAGGAGAGATCCATTTTCGGTGAGTGAGTAAACCCCATCCTTCTTCGCCAGGAAACCGAAGGCCACAAGGGCATCGAGGACGCGCGAAAGCGCCCTGATGTTGAACCCGGCTTTTTTTGCCAGCTGGGCGGATGACAGGGGTTCCCCGTCAAGAAGCGCGAAGATATCCAGTTCCGCCGCCGTCAGGATGACCCTGCTCTTCATAAAGGCGGTCGTGTCAGCCATCAACGCTCCCTGCGGTCCATGTTTGATCATCAGTTCCCCCTCCGGGCGGATCCCTTCACGCGTTCAGTTGACTGGTACGTAATCTACCGCGAAAGAGCCTGTCGCGGAGTCGTACGTCAACGATGAATTCTTTCTCCAACTGACATCGTCTTCACGGGGAAAATCATCGCGGTAAAAGCTGCCCCGGCTTTCCTGTCGGCCCAGACTTGCGGTAATAACCGCTTTCAACGTTACAACCGCTGCCGTCAGGTCAGCTTTGACGCAGACCTCGCGCCGGCTTTCCGATATGATGCCTTCCAAATCCCGGCCGATCAAGAAGGATGCATCGAGACCCTTCTTGAGCCCGTCGGCCGATCGTATCACGCCCGCATGAACCCATGCGGTCCGCCTGATCTCATCCTTGATCTGCCCAAGTGCTTTGTGTCCCGTCTTTGTGCCGGCGGTGCGGTCTTCCCACGGGCCTTTAATATCGGAGACGATCCCCTTCGGGCCTGAGCTTTTGAATTGAGCGGCATTGCGTCCTGCCAGCGTTCCGAACACGGCGCATTCCATCAGCGCATTGCCGCCGCGGCGGTTCGCCCCGTGAAGACCCCATGTCACCTCTCCGCAGGCAAAAAGTCCCGGCAGATCGGTCCGGCAAGCCTCATCAGTTCTGACGCCTCCCATCATAAAATGGACAGCAGGCGACACAGGCAGGGGCTTTGCCTTGAAATCGTGTTTGATCAACCTGAGGAGGCTTAAGGGGTGTACGTTCCATGCGTCGTCGGGTACTTTGCGGTAATCGAGGAAGACCGTGCCCTTTTCCGTCTCGCGGTAGAGGTCTATGGAAAGTTCATCCCGCTTTCT
The DNA here is from genome assembly GCA_002412715.1 of Deltaproteobacteria bacterium UBA5205. Lineage (GTDB taxonomy): Bacteria > Desulfobacterota > Syntrophorhabdia > Syntrophorhabdales > Syntrophorhabdaceae > Delta-02. The sequence continues at coordinate 96,458 of DHVP01000036.1, read as the reverse complement.
CATAACCGCTTCGCTGAGGCTGCCCATGTTGTACTTTACCGCCAGATCTTCGCCGGCGCTATTCACAAGCCGTATTGCCTCATGCATCGGAGGATAGACGATGCTGGCGGCCAGGCCCTCGCCTGCCACAACAAGGGGAAAGAACTGCACGAATTCCATATCGAGAAGTGAAAGGCCGGCCATGGCGGCAAGGTAATAGCCCTGTCCCATGATGCCCTTCTGATTGTCGTTTCTAAGATAGATCGCGCCGGCCCCGCCGGTGGCGAGGACCACGGCATCCGCGCCGTATATGACGCGGCGGCCTGCCTCATCTATCCCTTCGATGCCCGTTGCGGCCCCGTCCTCTTTCATAATCCCGGTTACGTAGAAATCGCGTACAACATGGATATTTGAACGAGACCGCAGCGCCGCGGCCACCTGTTTCACCATTGTAACACCGGAGACTACCCTGGGGTTCGGCGACTTGACCTGGTAGAGATTTCCCGCCGGGTTTATCGGAACCCCGAGGGCCTTCAATCCGGCGACGGCTTCGGGGCTCTTTTCAGCCACGATCTCGACCTTGAACCGCCTGTTAAGGAAGCGGCCGATCTCCATCGTTTCCCGGATGTATTCCTCAGCACCGTAGGAAGCGGAGACTCCGGTAAAGACGGCATTCGACATTGCCGTGTTCGTTCCAAGCCCTACCGAGCCCCGATCGATCAGGGCGACCTCCCCGCCTTCATCCGAAGCCGCAATCGCCGCCATCATCCCCGCAAGTCCCGCTCCAACAACGATAACGCCATGTCCCATAGTGGTATCCTCTCGTTTCCTGTGAATGCGGCATTATAGCACATCGGGGACCGGCTGCGAAATACCGGGGGCCATTGTTTCGTTAAAAGATTTCCGATTCAACCGGCAGGTGAAGAAGACGGGGCGCCCGATGCGACGGGGCTTATCGACTCAGCTCTGGCCCCGGTAAATTGCCTTGTACTCCTCCACGAGCAGGACATTGAGAAGATCCCGCATGTGGGGGGGCGGCTGGCCGAACCAGTAAAACTTACCGTCCGCGGCCAGTATGCTGAAGACACGCTTTTTCACAGGATCGTAGAGAACGATGATCTGGCTCGCATCACACAGGTGGGGCTTACAGCACACGATAAGGACAAACTGTTCCCTGAAGACCCGGATCATCCGGTTCTTACCCGCGGCCGTGCCGGAAAGTGATTTTACCCAGTCCTCAAATTTTCCTTCCTGAATCATCGCCCCGTAGGATTTTTGGAAATCATCCAGCGTGAGCGTCTCCCAGGGGTACACCTCATATTTCTTGTACTGGTCGGGAAAAGAAACATATTCGATCACGATCTGAGACTTGCCGCTCCCGGGCTTCGGGACGGCCGATTTTCTTTGTGACTGCGCCTGAAGATCGACATCAGCGAAAAGGAACATCAACGCCGCTGCCATCGTTACTGCAAACACGATCCTTCTCATCTTCTCTCCTTGTCGGACCATCCGTATACTCTTCGGGGCGGAGATAAACCTCATATGTCCAGCAAATACCCTCTGGATGTGAGCCACTGTTTGCGCCGCTTGTAATCGGGCATCACTTTTTCGATGTATTCCCAAAACTTTTTTGAATGGTTCTTGACTTTGATGTGGGCAAGTTCATGGACCACAATATAGTCGATAACGTCGCAAGGCGCCATAACAAGCCGGTAACTGAAGGACAACCTGTCATCGGACGAACAGGAACCATAGCGGGTCCGGGCGCTTGTAATCCGTATCCCGTTATATGACAGGTTCAACCGTCTGCCGTAAAAACTGACACGTTCGGCGAATATCTCGCGCGCCCTCGTCCTGTACCAGTTTCGGAACATCTCTCTGCCATCGGCGTTGTGATCGCTGCACATCTGAAATATGCCCCGGGAAAGGGTGAGCATCGCCGAACCGCCTTCGATCACCTCCAGCGGATATTCTTCCCCAAGGTAGAGAAATCTCTCCCCTGTGACATAGCTCTTCGGCCCGCCCGCCTTGCCGATCGTCTCCTGGTATTCCTTGATTTTTCTTGCTATCCAGGACACCTTCGATCTGAAAAACCGCTGGATCTCTTCCTTGGGTGTTCGTTCAGGAACGAGGATAACAACCGTCCCGTTGCGTTCGACCTTCAGTGTCATCGTTCGTTTGCGGTTTTTGCTGCGGACGATCTGGTAGTTCAGAAAATCTGCATCGCTGAAGAGAGAAGTTTGTCCTTCCACGTTCCCTCTGAGATTCCACCGGGACTTAAGGAAGCCCGGAGCTGTTAGATATCCAGTTCCTCTCCAAGATGGGGCACATGCGTCGTCAGGCCTAGTTTTTCCCTGACGGTCTTCTCGAACTCAAGGGCGACAGATTCTTCACCATGCACGATGAAAACCCTGGGATTGTTCGTGAAGGTACTGAGCCATTCGATAAGCTCTCCCTGATCGGCATGCGCCGAAAACCCGCCGATGGTATAGACTTTCGCCCGTATGGCCATTTCCTCGCCGAGGATAAACGCCCTCTTCGCCCCATCGACGATATAACGGCCGAGAGTCCCGGGTACCTGGAAACCCGTAAAAATGACGCTGCACTCCGATCTCCAGATATTATGTTTGAAGTGGTGCCGTATCCGGCCGCCCTCGCACATGCCGCTGCCTGCGATAATGATCGCCCCGGATTTGATCCTGTTGATCTTCTGAGATTCCTCTATGGTAGTCGTGAAGTGGACCCTCATGCCTCCGGAGCTTTTGATATGGAAGTTATTTGACGCCTCGGCATCGAAAAACTCGGGGTGCGCCATATAAATTTTGGTCGCTTTATCGGCAAGAGGGCTGTCGATGTAAACATCGAGGTCCTTGAGGCGCCCTTCCTTGACAAGTCTGTCGAGAATATAGAGAACGTCCTGGGTCCTGCCCACGGCAAATGAAGGTAAAAGCACATTCCCGCCCCGCTTGAAAGTGTCCTTGACAACCTTTTCCAATTCAGCGATGCTCGCATCCAGATCCTTGTGGAAACGGTTCCCGTAGGTAGACTCAACGACAACGTAGTCTGCTTCGGTAACATGCTGCGGGTCCCTGATGATCGGGTTACCGTTCTTGCCTATATCACCCGAAAAGACGATCTTCTTGTCCCTCGCATTATCGCGGAACCATAGTTCCAGCGTCGCCGATCCCAGTATATGACCGGCGTCTATGAAACGGTACCTGATCCCTCCGGAAAGCTCCCTGGCGTCATCATAGTCCTTCTTGTCAAAATAAGGAAGGCAGGCCCTGGCGTCCTCGGAATTGTACAGCGGCTCGAAAACCTGGTCTCTACCTGCCCTCAAAGCCTTTTTCGTGTGCCACTCGGCGTCTTTTTCCTGGATATGCGCCGAATCGAGAAGGATAATCTCGGCAAGCTCCGCAGTGGCGGATGTGGTCAGGATCCGTCCCGTAAAGCCATCGGCCACAACCTTCGGTATCAACCCCGAATGGTCGAGGTGCGCATGGGTGAGAAGCAGGGTCCCTATCTGATCGGGCTGGAATTTGAAAGGTTCCCGGTTGAGGGCATCGGAATTCCTGCCCTGATTCATGCCGCAGTCCACAAGGACCTGGGTTCCATCCGTCAATAGATGGTAGCACGAGCCGGTAACCTTCCTTGCAGCACCCAGAAATCTGATCTTCATTCGTCACCCCGCGGGAATACTGAGAAACTGGACTCAATTTAAACCGGAACCATTTGATTATAACTGGAGAGCTCCGGATTTACAACCAAAGAATGGCTGTACCTCCTCCCCGGGTTCCGGCAGGTTCTTCTTCCGGATTGATTTCGTACGGAGATTCGGTTTATACTGACCATGCGTTGTTTTTGAAGGGGAGTAGCTAGACAGGCAGGATCAACATGCTGGGGCGACCCTGGTCCTACCGTTGGCGATGTAAACCAATTAGCGAGACCTTCGGTGTGTGCTTTACCGACATGCTGAGGTGTCTCGTTTTTTTATGACCCCGGGAGGTGTTGATGAGCGTATATCTGGCTTCGGTTATCTTTGTCGTTCTCGCCGAGATGGGGGACAAAACCCAGCTTCTGGCGATGGCCTTCGCCTCGCGGTTTCGCTGGCAGACTGTCCTTTGGGCCGTCTTTGTGGCAACGCTGGTTAACCATTTCATGGCCGTTGTTGCCGGAAGCTACATAACCCGGTTCATACCCATCCAGTACATCCAGATCGGTGCCTCGGCATCTTTCATACTCTTCGGCCTCTGGACCATCAGGGGCGACACGCTCGAGGGGGAAGACAAACGGTTCAACTTCAGCCCATTCTGGACCGTGGCGGTTGCCTTTTTCTTCGCTGAAATGGGCGATAAGACTCAACTGGCGACCGTGGCGCTGGCAACAAAATACAGCAATATCATAGTGGTCTGGCTCGGCACCACCACGGCGATGATCATCGCGGACGCCATCGGCATTATCATCGGTATCGTGCTGGGCAAGAAGATCCCCGAACGCTTCGTCAAGTGGTTTGCGGCCATCATATTCATTCTTTTCGGGGTCATAGGTCTTTGGGAATACCTGCCGAAGAGTCTCCTCACCACACCCATTGTAGCCGGAGGACTGGCCGTCATCGTAATCCTGGTTGTGCTCGTGGCCCGCATGAATAATTCAAAGGGAAAAAAAGTGGAGGAGGAAGAATCCTATCCCCTATCCCCCCATCCCTGACCTTTTGACATCATGAAAACCTATATGATATCCTTCATGGCAATTATCTTCACCAAATTGGGGGAACGAAAAAGATGAATACACGGTCAAAAAAGATATTCGGCACGCTGATCCTTGGAATTGCCATGATCTTTCTTTCATGCATCGTCCTTGAGACGGTGGCCGAGGCACGCGCAGGAGGCGGACGCAGTTCCGGGTCCAGAGGTTTCAGTTCGGGAAGCAGGAGTTCGGGCGGGACATACAACCGCTCTACACCATATTCGACGACAAAGCCGGCGCAGCAGCCCGCCACACCCAACCAGTACAGCCCCGGCAGGAGCCTTCTCTATGGTCTTGGCGGCGGCCTCATGGGCGGCATGATCGGCAGCATGCTGTTCGGCCGGTCCGGTTATGGTTCAACGGGCGGATACGGCGGCGGCGGGTTCGGTTTCGGTGACATCATCATCCTCCTCATCATCGCCGGGGTCATATACTTCGTCTACAAGCGCTACAAAGCGAACAAACAAATGCAGATGAGCGCGGCCTCGCCGACGGGATACGGCTCCTATGCCTATAACGATCAGCCTGCATATGATTCGTCGTCGTACGGCGCAGAGCGGCAAACGGGGGATTCGGTGGCTGACGGCCTGCGTCATATTGCCGGCATGGACCCCACATTCAACGAAAACGCCTTCCGCGAGAAGGCCGAGGACCTCTTCTTCAAGATACAGGGAGGCTGGACACGGCGGGATATCAGCACTATCGCGGACCTGCTGACGCCCCAGATGCGCGACACCTTCCAGGGTGACATCAGCCGGTACCTGGCAGACAAGAAGATCAACCGCCTTGAAAATATAGCGGTCAGGCAGGTAGACATCGTCGACGCAGTTCAGGAACAGGGCGAAGAATATATAACGGTACGGTACACCGCGAGCCTCCTCGACTTCATCACCGACGAGGCGGGAAGCGTCCTTTCGGGAAGTTCCACGGACCCCGTGAAATTCCTTGAGTACTGGACATATGCGCGCAAGGTCGGCGATCGCACGTGGAGACTCGCCGCCATCACCCAGGAACAGGATTATCGCTGACGCCGTCCATGGCCGATGACTCTCCACCCGATGAGGCGATACCCCAGGTACTGACAGTCCGGTCGTCGGCAGGCTCGGGCAAGACATACCGCCTCGCCGAGCACTATCTGAAAGTCCTTCTTGCCAGCGCGCTTGCGGACACCACCCTCCAGACGCGCATGGCAAACATAGTGGCCATCACGTTCACCAACAAGGCTGCCCAGGAGATGCGCGCCCGTATCATTGACTGGATGAAGCGCATTATACTCGACCTGCCCTTTGACAACTCTCCCGTCAAGCCCCTTGACACGATCATGATGGGTATAACGACGGTACTGCCCGTTCCCGACGCGGGCTGTTCGCCTGCGGGCGGCCCTCAAGACGCGGAGCGCGCCAAAAAGGTGCGGGATTATCTCATGACGGCCATGGACCGTCTTTTCGCGGAACTGCTTAAGGACTTCGGCCACTTCAACGTTGGCACCATCGACAGCTTCGTCAACCTTACCCTGAAGGCTTCGGCGATGCAGCTCAATCTTCCGCCCGACTTCGAGGTGTCGACCCAGACGAAGGAACTCATCGACCTGGCCCTCAGGGAATGCCTTCAAAAAACCGGGGAAGACCGGCAGACACAAGAAATCTTCGACAACTTTCTCAAGAACTACATAGAGCTTGAAGGAGACCATACAAACTGGGTCCCCAGGGAGCTCCTGAGATCAACCATAGCCTCTCTCTGGACCGAGGAGGCCAAGGAAAACAGGGAGTTCTCCGTACCCGGCGATGGGACGAGCGGCGCCGCCACGCTGGCGCGCACGTCCATAGTCGAGAGGGCCCGGAGCCTCCTTGAGTCCCTCTCGGCGGACACGAAGGTCCAGCCTCTGGCAAATGCCCTGAAAGCGATCGAAAGATGCGCCGATCATGAGGGCGATCCCCTGTCATCGAGCGTCTACTTCGGGCGCTCACTCGAGGAATGTCTGAAAAAGGCAAGTTCTCCGCCATGCGCGACTGATGCAGTGCTCTGGAACGCCATCGGGCAGCTTCGCCGGATATATGCACAGGCCCTGGCGGTGTCGAAGTTTCTCCCCTATCTTGAGGTCTACGCGCTTTTCAAAGAGGTGTTCCAGCGGGAAATCACGTACTACAGGCGGGTCATCCCTATCGAACAGCTCAACCGCCTTCTCCAGGATATCGTAAGCCGGAAGGATTTCGTCCCCGAGATCTACTACACCCTTTCCGAGCGGTACATTCATTTCCTTATCGACGAGTTTCAGGACACGAGCCTTCTTCAATGGAAGAACATCGAGGTCCTCGCCGATGAGGCCCTAAGCCGCGGCGGAACGCTTTTTCTCGTGGGCGACAGGAAGCAGGCGATTTACCGGTGGCGCGGAGGGAGACCGGAACTGGTTGAGGAAGTGGAGCACCGCTACGAACAGCAATACCCGGTGGGAAAGCTCAATCTCGATACCAACTATCGCAGCGGCGAACACATCGTCGCCTTCAATAATGAGGTCTTCGACGTCGGGCATCTTCGCGGTCTGGCCGGGGCGATATTGAGCGGACACCCTGTCGAGTCCGTGGAGGACGTAATCACCCCCTATCAGGATGCCAGGCAGCATTTTCTCGATGCAAAGAAGGGCAGAGGGTATGTTTTCATCGAGCAACTCATGCTGGAAGGAGATGATGATGACCGGCAGGACGTCTTTGCCGGGGACGAGGCGAAGGGGATCGTCGAGGAAAAATTGCGGGACCTTGTGGCAGGTATTATGGCACGGGGGGCCTTTATGGAAAGCGATATCGCCGTTCTCGTGCGGACAAGGGAAGAGGCCAGGGCCGTCGTCAGGATACTCCTCTCCATGAACCTCAGCGTGGAATCGGAATACACCGTCAGCATCAGGAACAACCCTCTCGTCCGGGAGGTCATAAGCTTTCTTAAGTTCATCGACAAGACCGATGACGATCTGTCCTTCGCCTCCTTCATAACGGGAAGGATATTCGCATCGCGCTGCGGCATCGATCCCAAGGAAATGACCCTGTGGCTCGCCCGTAAATACCTTTCGGAGGATCCGGGATTTCTTTATCTCAAATTCAAATCCGATTTCAGCTCCATCTTCGATGATGATTTCGCCGGCTTCCTCGCCAGGGCCGGCTATCTGCCCCTCTACGATCTCGTTGTCAGCTTCTTCAAACATTGGGAGATACTTGCCCGCTTCCCCGATGACGCGCCATATCTCATTCATTTTCTGGAACTGGTGAAGGACAGGGAAACAGAGAGCAACAACACGATCACGGGCTTCGTCGATTTCGCCGAGGAAAACCCGCAGGGTTCATCTTACGGCAGCCCCGATGACGACAAGGCCTTCCTCCTTCCCACCCCCGATTCTCTCAACGCCATCAAGGTCCTCACGATCCACAAGGCAAAGGGGCTTCAATTTCCCGTGGTCATCCTTCCCTTTGTTGCCCTGACAACCTTCGGTTCATCCTCGGGCCGCGACAAGCAGCGATGCTTCCAGTCCGGCGAGGAGGGCCTCAGACTTCTCTATCTGAAAAAGGATTACGTGGAGGTGTCGCCCGAACTTGCCGCTCTCTACCGGACAAAAGAAAGGGAATACCTCGTCGATGAGCTTAACAATCTTTACGTCGCCTTCACGCGTGCCGAGGAAGAGCTCTATATATTCCTGACCGACAGGAAAAGGCAAAGGAACCGTCTCATCGACCACCTCTTCGGCATGGAGGAACTCGCTCCCTTCGTCAATGGTTCCAGAATCGTTTTGGGGCAGGCAAAGGCGCCTTCCGGCCCCGTGCGGACTCAAAGTGATGCCGGCGGTGAGCCCGATGCCGCCTCCGTGATCTTTGGAGATTTCACCGGTCAATCCGGGTGGGCGGTAAAGCTCCGGGCCGGGATCTCCGATGCGGGAAGCCTGAGCCGGAATGCCGTCAGGGCCCGCAGGAAGGGTAATGCGCTACACCGGGCGCTTTCTCTCATAGACGTCCTGCCCGTTCATGAAAACGTCATCGCTTCTCTTTGCCGCGCCTGTGCCGCCCGCGAACATGTGGCCGATGCGGCTGGCGAGATCGGGCAGGCACTCAGGGACTTTTTCGCAAACCCGGACTTCCGGCGTTTCTTTGAGGTCACCCCCGGTGTCACGTTCCACAACGAGAAAGAGATAGTGGACGCGAGTGGCGATACCTTCAAGATGGACCGGATCATCGTGCGGCCCGACAGGGTGGAGATCATCGACTACAAGACCGGTGAAATCCGCTCCGACGCCCATAAGGATCAGATCAGGCATTACGGGAGGCTCGTCTCCGAGATCTATCCCGACAGCGCAATAAAGAGGTTCCTGCTGTACACCGATGAAGGGGAGGTTGTCGAGGTATGAGCCTTCTGCGCGTCATCCCCTTCGGGACCGATCTTATCGATGAAGTCGCCGCCATCGTTCAGGAGGATGCCGCCGCCGGGATAGACCCGGTCATCGTCTTTCCGGGAAAACGTCCGTCGCTCTACCTCAAAGCCCGTCTTGCCGAGGCCTCGGGCGGAAAGGCCTTTTTCCCGCCGCGGTGTTTTTCCCTCGATGAATTTATCGATCACCTTGCCCGGAGGCGCAACCCGGGATTCACGGACATCGATCATGCCGACGCCGTCTGGCTCGTTTTCAATCTGATCCGCTCCCTGAAGGCATTCGATCATCACCTCTTCGGCAGAAAGGGGTTTGGTGATTTTTTCCACTGGGGAAGGCACCTCGTCACCTTTATTGACCGCCTGGATATGGAAGGGATCGACAACAACGCCCTCGTCAATATCGAAAGGAACGCCTCCATCGGCTACGATGTGCCGCAGAGCGTCAACGAACTCCTCTCCAATATATCCCTCCTGAGAACTGAATTTCATCGTTTACTCCATGATAACGGCTGGTTTACGAGGGGCACACAGCATATTGCCGCCGTGGAAGAGACGCGGGATGGGCCGCCCGCGGACCTCGGCACGGTGATCTTTGCGGGGCTTTTCGGCCTCACAGGAGGAGAACGGCAGGTGATCGGGTCATTCTGGGATTCGGGCAGGGCAACCGTGGTGCTGAGCGGCAGCCCTGACGACTGGCCCGTCCTCAAGGACCTTGTCTCCTGTCTCAAGGCCACCGTGGAATACAAGGCAAATCCCGGTGCTGCACCCCCGTCCATCCACCTCCATGCCGGGCAGGATACGCACGCTGAGGTCCTTGAGGTGTACAGGATCCTCGAGGAAGGTGCCCGCAAGAAGACAGCGATCGTCCTGCCTGTCGCCGATCCCCTCTTCCCACTTCTGAATTTCGTCGTGGACAGGACGGACCTGCGGTGCAATATCTCCCTCGGACATCCCGTGGACAGAACAGCTCTCTTCGATCTCATACGCCATATCCTCAACGCCCGGATGGAGAGAAGACCCGACGGGCAGTACCCGGCAGAAGAATACCTGGCCGTGGTTCTCCACCCGTTCGTCAAAAATCTCGACCCCGAATCCGGCCTTCGCGGGCTTCTTCTTCACATGGAACGGGTCCTCTCCGGTGAAGCGGGACAGAGCGTGATAGCCGGTAATCCCCTGATCAGTCTCGCCGCGGTAGAAGCCGAGGCGGCCTCATGGGCGCAGCCTCCGGGAAAGACGGTCGTTCCCGGAGCACTGAGTGAGGTACACCGGCTCCTGTTCAGAAACTTCGAAGGGGTCTCCACCATAAGCGAGGTGGCGACCGGTCTGGAAGAGGCCCTGGAGGCGATAATCCTCAAGACGCCGGTTCATTCCTATGTCCTGTCGGGTACCATCTTCGAAAGTTTCCTCGGAGCTCTGGCGTCGTTGAAGTCGGCCCTGTTCAGCTCCGACCGGCTGTCCGCCGATCCCGCCCTGAACACACGGGCGCTTTGCGATATCACGCTTGACTATCTCGGCAGAGGCACCCTTCCCTTTGACACACATCCGGTGGAAGAACTCGAGGTCATAGGGATGCTGGAATCGAGAAACCTCTCCTTTGACCGCGTCATCATCCTTGACGTCAACGAAGGCGTCCTGCCCGGACCGAGGGAGGTTAACCCCGTGGTCCCTCTGGGCGTCTTCGAAACCCTGGGGATTCCGCCCCCTGAATTCACCGAGGCAATTTACCGGTACAACTTTTACCGGCTTGTCGGAAGCGCCGGCGAGGTCCATCTCGTATATCGCGGGAGCGACGACAGGCCCCGCAGCAGGTACATCGAGGAGCTGCTCTGGAGGGAAGAAAAGGCGCAAGGTAGGCTCAATGTCATACCCGTCAGGCAGACCGTTCTCCCCGTCAATCTGAAGCGGGACAAGCTGCCCCCGGTTATCGAAAAAACTGACGCCGTCATGCGCGCCCTGAAGACAAACCGCCTTTCACCGAGTGCTGTCGACACCTACATACGATGTCCCTTGCTCTACTATTTCACCCGTCTTATTGGCATTGAAGAGCGCCGCACATTTTCCGGAGATATCGAAGCCACTGACCGCGGGACCATCATCCACGGTATCCTTCATGAAACGTTCCGCCCGTTCCTCGGGTTTCCCCTTGAGAAAGACATGGAAGTCGAAGTCCGAAGAAGCCTGGACAACGCGCTGAAATCACATTTCAAGAACAGCCCCGGCTCAGGAGAATTCTACCTCTTCCAGCGCATAGCCGCATATAAGCTTGATTCCTTCCTGAGACGGCACCTCAAGACCTTAAGCGAACCCGTGATAATAGCGCATCTCGAAGAAAGATTCCGTGCCGACGTAAAGATAAAGGGTGATGCCGTCACCCTCGTCGGCCGGATCGACCGCGTCGACCGCAGCACCGCGTCCGGCAGGTACACCGTCATCGACTACAAGACAGGAACTGCCAGGCAATACCCTTCACGGATCCTGCAAAAGGCCGATTTCGGCGATATCAAGTCCATCCACAATCACGTCCCCTCATTCCAGCTTCCCATCTACATGTACATCTTCTCAACACAGGAGAGCGTCCCCCTCCACAGCATGGACGCGGGGCTCTTCCTCCTTGGCAGCAACAGCGAAGAGACGTTCTTCAAGAGCAAGGACGAATTGGAAAACAAGCGCCTTCTCGACGCCTATACACAGGGTATCGAAACAGTCCTGTCGCATATGTTTGACCCCAACGAACCCTTCAGCGCCTTCGATACGAGCCGCTGCATGGACTGCCCGGCGAGAAACCTGTGTCATGTGTAGTGAAGACGGGTAATGGGTAATAGGTAATGGGTAATGGGGCACTGCTGTCCAAAATAATTCATTTCTCGGACTGCTTTGTTTGTAAAGCAATGATTCAAGACAGGTAAATCCCGTATTTCAAAACCAGGTTGCCTTATCTCGCAGTTCGTCATTCCGGCTTTCTCTATTCGTCATTCCGGCGAAGGCCGGAAGCCAGGAAAACCATTCATACAACAGACAGCGTACATGTTTATAGAGAGAACAGTTGGATATCCCTTCGTATGATGATTCCTTATCCATAATTTCTCCTGGATTCCGGCCTGCGCCGGAATGACGGAGGCTCAGGAAAGAGGTTGACCTTTACATTATTTTGGACAGATGTGGGTAATGGGGAAAGATAAAAGATGCGGCCTGGCCTTTTCTTTCCCTATGACCTATGACCCATTACCCATAACCGGCCTCTATCATTGAAGACCCACCCCTAATATGTTATAAGAATTCATGTTTGTCGATTCTCATTGCCACCTTGAAATGGAATCCTTTGACGACGATCTCGAAGAGGTCATCTCGAAGAGCATGGACGAAGGGCTGGAATATATCCTTACCGTCGGCACGGAGGAATCCTATTTCGGCAAGGTAAGAGATCTTATCGAGCGTTATCCTTTTATTTACGGGGCCATCGGCATTCATCCTCATAATGCGAAGGATTTCGACGACAGGGTCGAAAAGGTTATACGGGACGCGGCACGGCATCCCGGGATTGTCGGGTACGGAGAGGTCGGGCTCGATTTCTTCAAGAACCACTCTCCCCGGGACGTGCAAAAAAAGGTCTTCGTCAGGCAGCTTGTCCTCGCTCATGAACTGGGCCTGCCAATCATCGTCCACTCCCGCGACGCACGGCAAGAAACCCTCGACATCTTGAGGAGCGAATATCCGGGCGGATACGGGGTGATCCACTGCTATTCATATGATCTTGCAGCGGCGAAGGAGTTCCTGGACATGGGATTTTATATCTCTATTCCCGGAACCGTTACTTACAAGACAGCCGCCGGTCTCAGGGAGGTGGTTCGTTACATTCCCGAGGATCGCTTGATGGCGGAAACCGATGCGCCTTTTCTTTCGCCCGTTCCGCACAGGGGGAAACGAAACGTCCCCTACTACGTAAAGACAACTATCGAGACGGTCGCCCGCGAGCGTCGCAAGGATACAGAGGCACTGGCCGCCGTCATGCGCGACAACTTCGTCAGACTTTTTCTCAAGAACCCACGAAAGGACAGGTCATGAAACCGGCTATAGTCATTATCGATATGCTTGAAGGAAATTACAGTAAACCCCTGCAGGGGATCAAGGAAGAGGAAAAGATCGTTCCCGTCGTGAGGGACTTACTCAAGAAAGCCCGGGGGCTTGATATCCCGGTGATCTTTGCCTGCGACAGTTTCCTGGAAAAGGACTTCATATTCGGGGGCCGTATGAAACCCCACGCCATTCGGGGGACCGAGGGCACGAAACCCCTTTCCGAACTCGAACCGGAGGGCTCGGACATCGTACTCGACAAGCGGCGGTTCAGCGCCTTTTTCAAAACGGACCTCGATCAGACACTGCGGACACTTAGCGTCGACACGGTTGCCGTCGGTGGGATCAACACCCATTTTTGTGTCCTCGCCACTGCCTTCGATGCAATCTGCAACGATTTCGAAACCATTATCCTCGAGGACGCCAGCGCTGCTTTCAAGCGGGAAATTCACGACAGCTTTCTCGACGCATACCGCAATTCGGCCCTGTATCCCATCTTCCGGGTGATGACGTCGGGTGGGTTCATCGATGAGTTCCAAAGAGAAGTCCATGAGTAGAAACAAAGACGATATCTACATCGGGCGAAAACCCCCTTCTCATACTAAACCCATACGGACTCCCTATATCATTGCGCTTGTGGTCATCACCCTTGCGGCCAGCGGTTTCTTTGCCTTCCGCTACGTAAAGATGGCCAAACCGCCTCAGACGGTCGTCGTCGAGGAAACGAGCGAACTCAAGATCTACTATCCCTCTCCTCCGGCCAAACTCGGCGTAAAAGGCGTTCCTGTCAAGAACACTCTAACGGACAGGGAAAAGGCTGACGCCATCATATCGGGTCTGAGGGACGGTAAGACCATACCTGAAACGCTGGCGCTCATTGACTTTGGCACCGATACGGACGGAACTCTCATTCTCAATTTCACACCCGACATAGCCCTCATGAAGCTTGATCCCCTCAGAGAGATACAGACGGTCTATGCCATCGTCAATTCCTTTCTCGCGAACTTCGCAAAAGCAAGAAACGTGCAGCTCCTTTCCGCGGGTCAGGCCTTCTCAACGATAAACGGCACCGTTTATACCTATAAGCCGATGGAATTCAACTCCCAAATTCTGGAGGATTAAATGATCGATCCCAAAATGATCCGTGACAATATCGAAGTCGTGAACGCCGGTCTTGCAAAAAGGCAGGCCTCCTTCGACGCCGGCAAACTGGTGGACCTGGACGAAAAACGCCGCAGACTTATCCAGGAAACAGAAAAGCTGAAGAGTGAAAAAAATACCCTCTCAAACGAGATCGCGAAGCTGAGAAAATCCGGTGCGGACGCCTCGGAGAAGATAGAGTACCAGCGGTCGCTGGGCAGGAAGATCGAAGAAACCGGACAGGAACTCAAGGCAGCGGAGGAAGAATGGGAACAGGTTCTTCTCGTTATCCCCAACATGCCTGACGATTCAGTCCCGGTGGGTAGTTCGGATGAGGATAACGAGGTCATTAAGACCTGGGGCGAGAAACCATCCTTCGATTTTGAACCAAAGGCCCACTGGGACCTCGGGGAGAACCTGGACATTCTCGATTTCAAGCGCGCCGCCAAGATTACGGGATCACGCTTCACTCTCTACAAATCACAGGGGGCGCTTCTCGAAAGGGCCCTGATAAACTTCATGCTCGATCTGCACGTGCGAGAACACGGATACATCGAGGTGCTGCCGCCCTTCATGGTCAACCGTACGTCCATGACCGGTACCGGCCAGCTGCCGAAGTTCGAAGAGGAACTGTTTCACCTCGAAGGCATAGATTACTTCCTTATCCCCACGGCGGAGGTGCCGGTCACCAACATCCACGCCGATGAGATACTGAGGGAAGAGGAACTGCCGATCAAGTATGTCGCCTATACACCCTGCTTCCGTAAAGAAGCCGGAGCGCACGGGAAGGACACACGCGGCCTGACAAGACAGCATCAGTTCAACAAGGTGGAACTCGTCAAGTTCGCCCACCCCGACAATTCCTTCGACGAACTGGAACGTCTTCTTCTCGATGCGGAGGATGTCCTCAAGAAACTCAATATCCATTACCGGGTAAGCGCCCTGTGCACCGGAGACCTCGGTTTCTCTTCCGCCAAAACTTATGACATCGAGGTATGGCTTCCCGGCCAGAACATCTACCGGGAAATATCGTCATGCAGCTGCTTCACTGACTTCCAGGCCCGCAGGGCAAAGATCCGCTTTCGCAGACAGGGCGGAAAAACGGAGTTCGTCCACACCCTGAACGGCTCCGGCCTCGCAATCGGAAGAACGGTCATGGCCGTCATGGAAAACTACCAGAACGCCGACGGAACGATAACCATCCCGGAAGCGCTCAGGCCGTACATGTATGGAATGGAAACAATAAAGTAAAACCGGAAAAAAAGACCAAGGATTTGTCTCACGTTTATCCCGCATCTCTTTTGTCTTTTTCTTTTCAGCTTCGTAACAGTTGGTCTATTTTTTTGATGATGGCGGGGTCTTCTTCCATTTCTTTTATTTCTGTCAGGAAACGGTGGGCGTTTTCTCCCAGGAGTGAGTCGAAGAATTCGATGGCGCGGAGCTTCAGGGTTGTGTCACCTATCTCCTTCAGGGTGTTCATGATGGCGAAGATGGCCCTCTTCTTGCCGGTAAGGCCGATGCCCTGAATGACCAGATCCTTGATCTCAAGGACCTTCTCTTCCTTCAGGTGAAGAAGGAGCGGGTTGATCATGTCCTTGTCACGGACCTCAACAAGAAGGCTGATCGCACTTTTTCTCTTCTCCTCGTTCTTGCTGTAGAGAAGTTTCAGAATAGGCTGAATGTCGATACCCCGTTCGAACCTGTTGGCCGTCTCGAAGAGCCTCCTCCAGTCCCTCCTGTGGTGGATAAGGCTTGCCAGGGCTATACCCATCTCCTCCTTGGACATGACGAGACTCTCCTGCCATTTCTCCGCCAGGTCCAGGGTCTTCTCATCAAGAAATGTCTCGTTTATGATGAAATTCCCCAGGGTGTTGCGGAGCATCTTCTTCTCTTCAAATTCACCGAGATTGAGAACGCGCCAGAGCGGTTCCCTGAGGGCCCTGTTGGCGAGCGCAAAATAGGCGTTTCCCTGGTACTCGGTCTCGCGAAGAATCCCATGGTCCCTCAACGACGAAACCAGGAAGACGATCCGTTCGTGGGGAACGGCCGTTTCATTATGGATGTCGTCAATGCTGTAGCGCTTCAGGATCGGGCCGGAGACGTCGACAAAGACGGACATGACGAGCGGCATCTCGTCATCATCCTGAAATTCCTGAAGGGCCTCACGCAAGACTCCGTCCATCTCGGAGGCTCCCCGTCGAAACTCCTCGTGCAGTATCAAGGCGTGCCTGTCGGCCTCGATTTGCCGGAGTTCCTTGACTGTATGGCCGTACAGGGAATGTGTTCTTTCGAATGCCTTTAACTCGTAAAGCGAAGATATCTGCATCCCCTGGAATACCCTGTACCAGTCGAAAAAGGTCTCCTTCTCTCCGCAGAGCACAAAATAGGCCCCCGGCTCGTTAAGCATGAACTCGACGAAACGCACCAGTTTTTCCCGCTCGGTCTGTTCGATGAAGACGATTTTTTCGAGGCCATCGATGATGAAAAAGCATGGTCCCTGCTTAAGCAGCGTCTTACAAAGGGAGATGATGTCGAGATCGTCGACGCGGGGAATATTATGCCTCTTGCCGATCACATCGCGCAATTCCTTCGTCGGCCGCGACCAGAGCTCACAATAATAGACGTTCTGCCGCGAAGCCGTGAGCTGCGGCAGCACAAAGGATGTAAGCAGCGTTGTCTTGCCCGCCGAAGTCTCCCCGGCCACGACCACGGAACCTTCGTTAAAAAGTTTGTCGAGGACGACGGACGCCTCATCCCAGCGTTGAACCGGGACACCTTCGAATTCGAGGTAGGGTGAACATTTCGGTATTCTGAAGACATCGCGCTCATAGTAGAAATTACTCGTGACCACCCAGATAAGCTCTCTGTACTGAAAGCCGAGCTTGCCGTTGACATGGTTCTTGAACCTCACGAACATACTCTCCACGTAACGTTTGACGCTCTCCAGGATATGGGCTTCATAGGGAAGCCTGCTGTTATACTGGATGGAGATGATCCCCTCCCGACTGTCGACATCCAGTACCGCCTCTCCCGGCCGCAGTGCAAGCTCGTGATCGTTGTATCGTTTGAGGCGATTATGTGAAAGATCGGTAAAGAAAACATCCACGAGGAGATGGGCGAAGTTGAAAAGGTACTCGAATACCTTCATGTTGCGTATAATCGCCTTCGAGCTGTTGTCTGTTATTTCTGTCTCAATGGGAACCTTTTTTACAAGATGGGCGTAGCTCAAGGCATTGATCGCCTCAATCGCCCCCTTGGGTATATCAAGCCGTCTGGCGATTTCATAATTCATAAAGACGCCCTTGACGTCGATATCCCGGGCATTGAGAATGTCTCCGTTCAGGGGCCAGTCGAACTCCTTCATCAGAGACAGGTCGTGGAGATAAATGGTGCCGAGCAGGGCAAAGATCTCACCGGAAAACATCTCTTCGGTGCGGTCCTTCGGATCGGGGATAAGCTTCTCTATTATCCCCTTCAAGGTCTCCGCGTGTTCCCCGATCGGGGCGTCTATGCGCGGGAAAAGGCTCTTCTCGCAGTAGCTTCTGAGATCAAGAAACCTGCGGTAGAGTTTCAGCTCCCTTTCTTTTTCCTTAAGGACATCCTCCAGCTTCGCCTTCACAGAGCCGCTCCTTGCCGGAAATGTCTCCAAACGTGCTTCATTATGTCGATCTTAAAGGTAACGAGGTACTGAGACAATTGACCCTTAACGAAATTTCTGGCGCCATGCGTATACAATGGGGCTCGCGACGAAGATGGACGAGTACGTCCCTATGATAAGACCCAGAAAAAGAGCAAAAGCGAAATCGAAGAGCACCTCTCCGCCAAATATCATGATGGCGCCAAGGCTGATAGCCGTGCTGATACCCGTAACAATCGTCCTCGACAGAACCTCGTTAATGCTGACGTTGATGACGTTCCCAAAATCGTCGCGGGATTTCATCTTGCCTGTGTTCTCCCGAATGCGGTCGAAAACGACGACCGTATCCTGCAGGGAATATCCCGCTATCGTCAGCAAGGCCGTAATGACGAGGAGATTGAACTCCTTGTTGAGAAAATAGAAGACGCCGGCGATGACGAGGACATCATGGAAGGTGGCTATGGTTGCCGCTATCCCGGAGACGAAAGTAAATCTCCAGGCAATGTAGATGATAATGCCGAGGAGCGCGAGAACTACTGCGATGATGGCGTATTTCTTAAGGTCTCTTCCAACCCCGGGGCCGACCATATTACTTCCCAGGACCTCGAATTTGGCCCCCTTGAGCTGTGTCGAAAGGATGGTCGTTATCTTTGAGGCAAGTGATTCCTTTTCTGTATCGGAAAGCTTTGTCTTGATAAAAAAGTCGCTTGTTCCGCTGACTTCCTGTATCTGAACGTCCTCGATCCCTCCATCCGTCAATGCGCGTCTGAGATCGCCTATACTCAGCTTCTCGGCGAATCTCACCTGCACATTGGTGCCGCCCGTAAAGTCAATGCTCAGGTTGGCTTTGCCCAGCGAAATCATGACAAAGGCGAAACCCCCGACGAGAACAAGGATAGCCGACACGATGAACGCCTTTTTCCTTAATGCGATGAAATCTATTTTCGTATCTTTAATGAGCTCCATCATAGCTGCCGCCTCATATACTCAAAGTTCTGGGTTTGTATTTCGCCAGTATCCAGTCGAAAATGGTCTTCGATCCGAATACTGCGGTAAAGAGGTTTATGATCATACCGAAGATCAAGGTGATTGCAAATCCTTTGATCGGTCCTGTTCCAAATATGAAAAGAACCGCGGCCGTTATAAGCGTGGTGATGTGGGAATCGAAGATCGCCACCCACGCCTTGGCATAACCGCCGTCAACCGCGGCACGCACCGTTTTTCCCAACCGCAGCTCTTCCCGGATCCTTTCGAAAATAAGGACGTTTGAATCGACGCCCATGCCGATCGTCAATGCGATGCCGGCGATGCCGGGCAGAGTCATGGTTGCCTTGAAGGCGCTGAAAATGCCCAGGAGATAGATCAGGTTCAGGGCAAGGGCCACATTTGCAATGATACCCGAGTACCGATAATAGATGACCATGAATATGATCACAAAAATAGATGCCAACAAAGTCGCCAAGACACCTTTGTTGATCGAGTCCTGACCCAGTGTAGGCCCTATTGTAATGTTCTGAACCACCCTGACCGGCGCCGGAAGGGCACCCGCGCGAAGGACGATGGCAAGGTCTTTTGCTTCATCCATGGTAAAACCGCCCGTAATAGATGCCTTGCCTCCGGAAATCCTCTCACGGATTTGCGGAGCCGAATAGACCGTGTTATCGAGAACTATGGCAAGTCTTTTACCTACGTTCTCCGCGGTTACCTTGTCGAAGATCCTGGCTCCTTCGCTGTTGAATTCCAGACCGACCGATATTTCACTTCCGATATCCCTGCCGCCCATACTGATCCTGGCGTCGGTGAGAAGTTCGCCCGTCAGAAGGGCCTGCCTCTTGAGGACGATGGGGGCCGTTGTCTCGACGCCCGTCTCCCTGTTCTTTGACCGGATCTTGAGGACCTCATCGTCAGCGGGGATCGCTCCCGACTCGCCCCTGGCCGTTGCCTCTTCATCGACAAGCTTGAATTCGAGCTGAGCTGTTTTGCCGATGAGTTCAAGGGCCCTCTGCGGGTCCTTTACTCCGGGCAGTTGGACCAGTATCTGGTTTTCGCCCTGTTTGACAATGACCGGTTCGGAAACACCAAACTGATCTATCCTGTTGCGTATCGTCTCCAATGCCTGATTGACGGCGTTGTCCTTTATGGAAGCAAGCTGGTTTTCCGGCACGAGAAGTTCGATGCTCAACAGATCGCCTTCGGGTTTCGAGGCGCCGGCTTTGAGATCGGAAAACTTGTTTCCTACGACGTTGAAAAGCTTCTCTTTCTGATCGGGCCGTATGGAAACGATGATCGTGCTTCCCTTCCTGTCGATCCCGAGAAACCTGACCCCGTCGGAGATCATTGCGTCTTTGAGGGAATTCATTCTCCTGTCGATGATGTTGTCCATGAGTTTGCTGGTATCCAGTTCCAGAAGGAGGTGCATACCGCCCTTCAGGTCAAGTCCGAGGTGAATCTTGTCGCTGGGAAGGTACTTCTTCCAGACTCCTCCGAGCTCGACAACATTGGGCAGGCAATAGACAATCGACACTACAAGGAAAACGAGAATGAGAATAAATCTCAATTTCAGTGACTTAATCACGTATTAACCTCATTCGGGTGGATTCGGTAAACTACTGCTCAAAAAGTACAACCAAATTATAATCATACGCCCTGTTTGTCAAGACAATTTTGTCACAGGTCAACGGTAGGCGCGGGAATATACAGATGCAACCACCATAAGGACGTCTTCCGGGAAGATGGCCCCGACAGGGCTCACGCATCCAGTAATTGGCGTATCTTTTTCATGAGTTCATGCTGGGCGATTGGTTTCGAGATGAAGTGGACGCCTTCCTCGCGCAGCCCCTTCTTGTGGATTATGTCCGCAGTGTAGCCACTCATGAAGATCGCCTTGACCCCCGGGGTCAATTTTCGAGCGCCGTCATAGACGAGTTTGCCATTCATCCTGGGCATGACGACATCAAGGAGGAGAAGGTCGATCCTGTCCTTATGCGTTTCAAAAGCTTTGAGCGCCTGCTGTCCGTCCGAGGCCTCGATGACACTATAGCCGTGCTCTTTCAACACCGTGGACATAAAACTTCTCACGGTCTTGTCGTCTTCGGCGAGGAGGATTGTTTCCGTCCCGAGGGTGACCCCCGTCGAACCGGTGGCCTGTTTTTCGATAACCTCGGCTCCTGAACCTTCGATAAGGGGCAGGTAAACAGAAAAAACGGTCCCCTTTCCGGGATCGCTTTTGACATGAATATGGCCGGCATGCTGTGTGACGATGCCGTAGACGATCGACAGGCCAAGCCCCGTGCCCTGTCCCACACCTTTTGTGGTGAAGAAGGGCTCAAAGATCCGTTCGCTGATCTCTTTTGTCATTCCCTGCCCCACGTCGGTTACCTTAAAAAGCGCGTACGATCCGGACTTCATGCCCGTATCCACAGCCGAGTCTTTGCTGATTGAGGCAATCGATGTCTCTATAGTCAAAATACCGCCGCCCGGCATGGCGTCTCTTGCGTTGGTCGCCAGATTCATCAGCACCTGCCCCATCTGCCCGGAATCGGCAAGTACGTTTATTGGCTTCGCCTGATAGATACATCTGAGTTCTATGTCCTCACCGATCATCCGGCGCAGAAGTCGTTCCGTGCTCTTTATGGCATCATTAAGATCGATCTCCCTGGGCGCGATAACCTGCTTTCTCCCGAATGTGAGAAGCCCCTGGGTCAAGGCCGCTGCCCGATGCCCGGCCTGCAGTATGGAATCCACGTATGTCTTCTCGGCGCTGTCCTCGGTCAGACCCATCTGAAGAAGGCTTCCATAACCGATGATCCCAGTAAGGATGTTATTGAAATCATGGGCTACTCCAGCTGCAAGCTGACCCACCGCCTCCATTTTCTGGGACTGGAGAAGCTGCTCTTCCAGCGCCTTCCATTCGGTGATATCGAGAATCGATGCAATGCTCTTTTGCGAATCAGGCAGCAGTCCCACCGTAAGATGAACCTCCCTGGTCCTGCCGGACCTGTCGATAACCTTCAGATCGTAGTCGTTGGGAAGATCGGCGCGCCCCATCATCCTTAAGGCATGATATTCCGTAACCCGCCCCACAAAATCGGGATGAACGAACTTCGTCCAGGACATCCTGCCGATAACCTCGTCGAGGTCATATCCCGACAGCTTTGCAAACTCCGTATTCGCCAGGGAAATGGTCAGGTCTTCGTCGACAATGATGCTGGCGTTGCCTGTATTCTCGAAAATGACCCGGTACCGGTTTTCTGATTCCCTGAGGGCCTGTTCGAATCTTTCACGCTCCTCCAGCTGATGTTTCAGATCGCTGTTCACCCTGACCAATTCCTCGGTGCGTTTTTGCACCAGCTCTTCAAGGTGCTGCCGATGGGCGTTGAGTTCGGCGTCTCTCTCTTCGACCTTCAGAAGCATCTCATTGAAACCCTGTGCGAGATATCCTATTTCGTCCTTCCGTGAAACGTCCGCCCTCACCCGGTATTGCTTCTTTTCGGTGACGGTCTTCATCATGGCAAGAAGCTCGTTTATCGGGTGTGTAATGATTTTCTGGAGGTGAAAGGAAAGGACATACCCGATGAAAAGGGATGCAAAAACGGCAAGAAGCAGAATCCCCACGTTCTGATAAAGGTTCACATAAAACCTCTCCAGATCGCGCACCAGGTAGACGGACCCCACGCGTTCGTTATGCAGGGTAATTTCCTGAAAGAACTGCGCCTCCGTGGCGCTGAACCGGTGTCCGCTTCGGGGCCGGGAATCCTCGGGGGGCACCCTGGAATGTGCCTCGCGCCGGTACTCGGCATACACCCTGCCGCCCGGGTCCATGATCGCCGCATACCTGACATCCGGAAACACCTTGAGGACCCCGAGGGTCTGTTCGGCGTCTGTCCTGTCACGGAAGAGAAGAGCAGCCGCGCTGTTCTTTCCCATCGTTCTCATGATTCCCTCCGAGTCGGAAATGAAAACCTTCCTTGCGGAGAATATTTCGTTTATGGTGATGATCGCGCCCACGAGACTCAGGATTGCCACCGTTGAAATGATATAAATGAGGATCAACTTCCGTTTCAGGGAGAGATCGCGGAACCGGTCTCTTGTCGCTGCCGGGAAACCCTTACCCTTATTCATGGTCTACCACCCTTCCGAGCTTCAGCAGTTGGGAACTGACACCGATCCTGGACCTCTTTATCGAATCGAGATTGATCTCGAATTTTACTTTGCTTGCCTCGATATAGAAATTCACCATAACCCCCTCCTGCGCATAGCCCTCTGTATCTCCGACCGTCAGCAGGTCCAGGCCCCGTATTGCATCAAGAAGAGCGTGTATCCTCCTCCTTTCGGAAGACGAAATGAAGAGTACATTGCAGTCATTCACGGCCCGGACGGAGACGGGCCTCCTTATTTCCAGGGTCTTTCCCCTTATCTTCATGCCGTCCAGGATCTTCACATGCTCCCCGAACGGGTCCGATCCGTAGATGCAGAGCCTGTAATACCGGCCGTGGGTGGGCCACTCGACGAATTTGAAGAAATTTGCCAGGAAGACCGCTTTTACCTCGTATTCGTCAAACCCCCTCCCCTGAGCGCGAAGAGGCATAATCTGCACAGAAAGCATAATCCCGCAAAGAACGGTGATCAGTATAAATCGCTTCATCTCGTCAGAACCGGTATGTCGCCTTTAATCTGAAAGTCCTGCCATCCTGCTCGATGTCGCTCTGGACATGTTCACCCGAGGCCGGATTGCTGTATTTCTTGTCAAGAACGTTGTAGATACTGAAAGAAAGGTCCAGATTTTTCAGGATCTTTTCACTGAGAAATGTGGCATTTACCAGGGCGTAACCCCCGTCGTCCGTCCCGTTAAGGTTCCTCTGAGCGCTTGCGTACTGCACTTCCATCCCGGCGGAGAGCCTGTTGCTTATGATCGGGGTGAAAAAATTCAATTTGGCCAGATGCTTCGGAAAATTTCCAAAATCGACATCATCGTCATTGCTCTTCACTTCCTGAAACGCGTAAGAGAACCTTCCCGAGACGCCGCTTGACCATTTCCTTTCGATCTCGAATTGAAAACCCTTGCCATCGGCCCTGCCCGTGTTATTGAAGACAAGAAGACCATCGGCACCGGTTTGCTGGCTGATGAGATTGTTCACATCGTAGTAGAATCCGGAGAGGGACACGCGGAAACCTTTCATATGCTGCTCCAGGACAAGCTCGTATGTCCTGATCGTCTCGGGATCAAGGTTCGGATTCGCCTTCTGCGATATGTTCCCATCAGAATAATAGAGCTCGTAGGCATTGGGTATGCGATAGGCTTCTCCGTAAATCAGCTTGACTGCCGTCTTGTCTGCGGGCATGTAGATAAGGGCCACTCTCGGGTTGAACCTTCCCGAGAAATCCTTGTAATGATCGTAGCGTCCTCCCGCGTTGAGCAATATCTGGTCCGTGATGGTAAATTCTCCCTGCGCATAGGCGCCGATGCTGTATGACGCCCTGTTGTCATCGAGATAATTCGCATAAGGGCTGTCATCCCAGTTCTTCTGTTGCTGAAGGAAGTTGTCCCGGTACTCCAGGCCCGCAATCACGGTGTGGCGGTCTCCAATCTTGCCCTTGTAGAAGGCCTCCGTTCCCCACCATTTGCCCAAAGCCAGGTCCTTGTTCATCGTCAGGGGCGGGTAGTCCAGGAGGTATTTCCCATCGTACCGGTAATAATCGTAAAATAACCTCACGACGAGGTCCTGACTGTTTTCGAATCTCTTATGGTAATTGACGTCTATGTAGCCCTGTGCATCGGAAGACTTCGTCCTGTCATCGTCAAACACGGTCGACCAGGCGCCCGTCGGGATGCCCTTTCTTCGTGACCCGTATGCGGCCTGAACATTTAACCCCGAGAACTTGAAATTCGTGAAGAATGACGAATAGTCCTCGAGATCATTGTTGTCGGACGAACCGAAATTGGTCTGAGGGCTGTCGTATTCCTTATAGTAGAGGTTCTGTCCCTTACTCCTGTACCGGGTGGCCGATACAATCATCTCCAGGCCGTTGCCGAACTTGCGCCCGAAGGAGGCCCTCTGCTTGTTCGTATCGAAACTACCCGCCTCTGCCGATACTTCCAATCCGGTAATGTGGGAAGAGCCCTTTGTTATCACATTGATGACGCCGAAAAAGGCGTTGCTTCCGTAAAGCGAAGACCCGGGACCCCGTATCACCTCTACGCGGTCCACCAGATCGAGATCGAGGATAAAATCGTTTCCAACGGCAGCGGTATCATATATATTGTTGTTCATTCTGTGCCCATCGAGGAGAAGAAGCATCCTCGTATTGTAATCCCCCTGCCTCAGAAACCCGCCCGCACCAAGATAATTATAGTTCCTGTCGTAAGTGACAAAGAACCCGCGCACACTGTTAAGGACATCCGCCATGGTCCTGTACCCGTACCGCTTGATCTCTTCCGATGTGATAATGCTGATGGACGCAGGTGCATCGGATATGTGCTGTTCATATCTCGAGGCACCGAGGACCGTCGACACCCCAACCCCCATCAGCTCTTCTATGGGCATTGCGACGAGGTCCTTCTGTGTCTGCGGCTCAGGCTCCATCCCGCGGAGGATATGAAAAGCCCCGGAAAAAAGCACGATCAGGAGTGTCTGCAGCAAAAGACCACGTAATAGTACGACTTTTTTGCCAAATTTCTTATGATCCATCCCCGTTCCTTATGCAGTCTGTATAGTACAGTAACTAGATGTGTTATCGGCAAAGATTGTAAATTATCTATGGCATTTGAAGAAATGCCATTTAGAAGAAGCAAGACCAAATATATGGACTCGAAAATACCACCTGCGATATGATAAGAACATCACCTGCGGGTGCTCTGCAGGAAGGCGGCTATGGACAGGGACATCACTGAAAAAAGGATATACCAGCTCAGGAAAGAGCTGGAACATCATAATTACCGCTACTACGTCCTCGACGATCCGACCGTTACCGACCGGGAATACGACGACCTCGTGCGCGAGCTTGCCCGTCTGGAAGACGAGTTCCCCGAGTTCGCCGATCCCAATTCGCCGACGCAAAGGGTCGGTGCCCAGCCCCTCGATGCGTTCACGTCAGTGCCTCACAGCGTCCCCATGCTGAGTCTCCAGAACGCAATGACAGAGGAAGAGGTCAGGGATTTCCACAAGAGGATGACGAAACTTCTTGGGACGGACGACGTGGAATACGTTATGGAGGTCAAGATAGACGGCCTTGCCGTGGAACTGGTCTATATCGACGGCGTTTTCACCCTTGGCTCGACGCGGGGTGACGGCTACGTCGGCGAGGATGTGACGCAGAACCTGAGGACGATAAAGGCCATACCCATGCGCCTGCAAACGGATGAAAACACGCCCCTGCCGGAGCGGCTCGAGGTACGCGGAGAAGTGTACATGGGAAGAAAAGAATTCCTCGCTCTCAACGCCCGCCGGGAACTGACAGGAGAGCCCCTGTTCGCGAACCCGAGGAACGCCGCGGCAGGTTCCATCCGCCAGCTTGACTCCAGGATCACCGCGGAGAGAAAGCTCAACATTTTCTGCTACGCCGCCGGCCGGGTAACGGGGGTGACGTTTTCCACCCACATGCAATTCCTGGAATATCTCAGCCGGTGGGGCTTCAGGGTCAATTTCCCCTACACGAAGGTCTGCGGCACCATAGAGGACGTGGTTGCCAATTTCGCACACGTGAGGTCCATACGGGAAGAGATGCCCTACGAGATCGACGGTACCGTCATCAAGGTTAACAGGCTGGACTACCAGTCCGATCTCGGCACCGTGTCGCGCTCGCCCCGCTGGGCCATTGCTTACAAGTTCGAGGCAAAGGAAGAACAGACGACCATCGAGGACATCATCGTCAGCGTTGGGCGGACGGGAGCCCTTACGCCTATTGCCCTTCTGAAACCGGTATCGGTAGGTGGTGTCGAGGTCTCACGCGCCACCCTGCACAACGAGGATGAGATAGAACGCAAGGATGTCAGGGTCGGCGATGCCGTCATCGTCACCAGGGCCGGCGACGTTATTCCCGAGGTGGTCAGGGTCATAGACAGAGACCGGCCGGGCCGCGAGGCCCCCTTCCGGATGCCCGAACGGTGCCCCGTCTGCAATGAGGATGTCATACGACCTCCCGGCGAGGCCATACGCAGGTGCGTCAATATAAACTGTCCCGCCCAGATCAAAGGGAGCATCGAACACTTTGCCTCCAAACGCGCCATGGACATCGACGGCCTGGGAACAAAACTGGTGGAGCAGCTCGTGGACCGCGGGATAATACGGGATGTGTCCGACCTTTACTACATAGAAAAGGAAACACTGGCCGGGATGGAACGGATGGCGGACAAGTCCGCCGGCAATATCATCGACGCTATCAAGGCCTCGAAGAAGCGGCCCTTTGCCAGGTTCATCCATGCCCTGGGTATCCGCCAGGTAGGTGAACACGTGGCAGGCCTCCTGGCTGACCGATTCGATTCCATGGAAAGACTCATGTCCGCGGATACGCAAATGCTCCTTGCCATACCCGAGATCGGGCCCGAGGCGGCCACCAGCATCACCACCTTCTTCCGTGATCGGAAGAACCGTGAGACGATAAGCAGGATCCTCGCCGCCGGGGTGGAGTTCGAATACAAACAGGGTGGCACCGGCAAATTCACAGGCCTGACCTTCGTCTTCACCGGCTCCCTTTCAGACATGTCACGCGACGAGGCCAGGGCAAAGGTGGAGGAACTCGGCGCGAAGACCGCCTCATCAGTGGGTAAGAAGGTCAGCTACGTTGTGGCGGGAGAAGAAGCCGGCTCAAAACTGGACAAGGCCCGGCAACTGGGCCTCAAGATATTGACGGAGCAGGAATTCCTGGAACTCCTTTGTTAAGGCCTGCATCGGCCGCCCTGTAAGAGCCCTTTCCCGTCTCGAATCCAACCCCTCTCCCCCGGTTCCGGATCTCCCTGCTTTAAATACACCTTCACCGTCCGTCGATTGGTCCCATCCTGACTCAGCTTTGTCACGAAGATCAACCTTTCTAAACGAACTCAACGTCTAAATTACAGAAAACACCAGTCAGGAGGGATCTATGAAACGTTCTATCAATCTGTCGGGAATTCTTTTTGCTGTGCTTCTGGTTATCGTTGCGGCGTCTCTTAACAACGCCATGGCCGCCTCTCTCTCGGGGAGCCTGGAAGTAAAGGCCACCTCCACAAGCAGTTGCTCGTTTAAAACACTCGCTGCGGTGGATTTCGGCACATACAACCCCCTTGACGCCTCAGATGACATCGACGGTCAGGGATCGGTGGTATTCAATTGCGCCAGGGGTACGGAATACAAGTTCTACATAGAGGGAATACGGACCATGACCGCCACGAACCCGTCCGGGACGGTGGAGGAGCTCCCTTTTACTCTCTATACAGACTCGAACCGGTCGATACTTTTTCCAATCGACAACACTTCAACGTTGACCGGCACCTCGGAAAGTTCCCTTACGGATATACGGTACCCCGTATACGGCAAAATCAAGGCGGCGGAAAATGTAACTAAAGGGCTTAACTTCACCGCGACATTGCAGGCAACCCTGGAATACTAGGAAACAGCAGTGCACGGATATCACGGGAGTCGGCCGGTCGAAAAGACCGGCCGACTCATTATCCTCTTCGCGTTGCTTTTACCGGCCGTCGTCTTTTCTGCCGGCACAACGTCTCATGCGCAAGGTTTCGACGTGCAGCCCGTAAAGGTATTTTTCAATGGCCGGACCAGGGCGGAAAAACTGGTCGTTACGAATGTCAGCGGCGGCGATCTTTCCCTGCAGGTGCAGGCCTTCGCATGGGCACAGGACAAGGACGGCGAAGACGTCTATGACGAGACCTCCGACATCGTGATCTTCCCCGGGATCCTCATGATACCCCGGGACGAACAGAGGATCATCCGTCTGGGCGCAGCCCACGGCCCTTCGTCACGCGAAGGCACGTACAGGGTCTACCTGGAGGAACTGCCCATCGGGGCTCGAGAGAGCAGCGGTGCAGGGGCAGGGGTGCGCCTTATGCTGAGGGTGGGAATCCCCGTGTTTGTCAGCCCCGTAAACAACCCGGACAAAAAGGCCTCCGGCTCCTTGACCATGGAAAAAGGCAAAGCTGTCGTCAGGGTGCATAACGACGGCAATACCCACCTCATTATCCAGTCCATCAGGATAACCGGTCGGGACGCCCGGGGGGCAGAAGTCTTCTCGAAAGACCTCAAGGGGTGGTATGTGCTCGGCGGCGCATCCAGGACCCACGTAACCGACATCCTCCCGGCAACATGCAGAAAACTGTCAGAGATCCATGCACTCGTCAGGACAACGAAGAATTCCATCGAGGAGACGCTGCCCGTGACGGGGGGTATGTGTGCGCCACAGGCGAAATGACCGTATACCGCCGTTGTGCCGCGACGATGCCGCTTTTGTGGCTCCTCATTGTCGCCGCCCTTATTGCCCCGCGCGAATGCCCGGGTCAGGAGCACCTCGTCCTTGAGATAATTCTCAACACTCAGAAAAAAGGTGAGTTCTTCGCCTATCTGACAGAAGACCGGGATTTCCTCCTCGGCAAAGAAGACCTTATCGCCATGGGTTTTGCGGATCCCACGGGCACGACATCGGAAAAAAAAGGGAGGATGTTCGTATCGTTGCGATCGATGGAAGAGGTGTCTTTCACTTTCAACGAGAAGACGGTATCGCTCGAGATCACGGCAGCGCCCCGCCTTCTCAGGAAAAGGTCCATGGATCTCAAACCGGCGAGGCGCGCCGACGTGTATTACCCGAGAGACGCCGGCGCCTTTTTAAATTACGGCCTCAGCTACAGGGCCGACGGGCCATTTGACAACAGGTCTTTTGGGGGGACAACCCAGCTTGGTGTGAGAACCGGAGATATCCTGTTCCTTAATGACTCGACTTACACCAGGGACGACACAAGCGAAAGGCTTGTCCGGCTGTCGACGAACACGACCTATGAATCAAGGCTTGACCTGAACCGCACCGTGCTCGGCGATCTCTATGCTGCCTCCGGTCATCTCGGCAGCGCCGTAAACATGGGCGGCATCAGCTTTTCAAGGAACTTCAGGATAGACCCCTATTTCATAAAACAACCGATAGTGGATTACACCGGATTTGCCGCACTGCCCTCGGAGGTCAAGGTTTCCATAGACGGCTCCCAGGTAAGGTCGGACAAGGTATCCCCGGGCCCTTTCGACCTGAAGAACATCCTTGCCTTCAACGGGGTCCATGATCTGGAGATCACGGTCAAGGATGCCTTCGGCAGGGAAGAAACGCTCCGGTATCCCTTTTACAGTTCTGATATCCTTCTGCGCGCCGGACTTCATGAATTCAGCTATAACGCCGGTTTCCTGAGAAACAATTACGGAACCGTCAGCAACGACTATGGCAGGTTTGTCGTCTCCTTCTTCCACAGCTACGGCATCACCGATTCCTTCACTATCGGCACCCGGGGCGAGGGGTTCCGCGACCGCGTCAACGCAGGTCCCCGGATGTCGCTCCTAATGGGGAATTATGGCGTTCTGAGCCTATCCACGGGTGCAAGCGCGATTGAGGGGGGGCCGACCGGCTATGCCGGTTCGCTGGGCTATACCTACCAGCGGCCCAATGTCAGCCTGAGGCTCCTCTATAACGGGTACACACGGGCATATTCAACGATCGCGGCGCAGTCAACAGACAAAAAGGCGCGACGCGAACTGGGCGCAGGCATCGGATTCGGCATGAAGAGCTTCGGCTCCATCTCCTTCGACTTCGGATCGATAGACACGTATACCGGCCGGGACCGCGAGAGCTACACGCTTAACTATTCGCGCAGTATTACGAGAGATTCGAGCATCTACCTCTCAATGAGACACACACGAGATGATGACGCCATCACTCAATTCAACCTGGGACTCACCATTCACCTCTGGAAAGAGACGATGCTCTCGGTCAATCTCCAGAAAGACAACGGCAGCTATTACCAGGGCGGGCAGATACAAAAGAGCGCTCCCGTCGGTGAAGGGTTCGGGTACAGGGTATCCGCCTCACGGAGCGATGCATCCGGCAGCGAGGCGAATTCCGTCAATCCCTTCGCCCAGTACAACGGGCCGTACGGCATCTACAGCGCGGAGTTTACGGGAAACTACCCGGCGGGATCGAGGGATGCCCGGGAATCGATGGGCCTTAACGCGTCCGGAGGGATAGCTTACGTCGGCAGGACCACATCATTCGGGCGCCCCGTCAGTGACAGCTACGGCCTCGTAAAGGTAGGAGATCTCAAAGGCGTCGGCGTATATCACAACAATCACCTCATAGGGCATACCGACAGTTCCGGAAAACTCTTCATTCCCGATATGTACTCCTATACAGACAACTACGTCTCCATCGACGATAAGGACATCCCGATGGAGTATTCCCTTGAAAAGGTGGGAAGATATGTGTCACCGCCTTTCAGAAGCGGCACCTTTCTGTCCTTTGATGCTGTAAAGATCCACGCCTTCACGGGGCGCCTGGAAACGAAGTCCGGAGGGAAAACCGCTCCTCTTTGCCTCCTTGAGGCAACGCTCACCGTGAATGGAAAGGAGGTCCCCTTCGTCACCAACGGGAAGGGTGAATTCTATCTCGAGAACATTAAACCCGGCCGTTATACCGGAACGGTGCGGAGCGACAGCGGGACGTATATTTTCACCGTGGCAATACCGCGCTCCGACGACATAATCGTAAACCTGGGAGGGGTCCTTGCCGAAGAACATCATTAGCCGTATACGGACATTATCCATGAAGTCTGTCTGCAGCGTATTTTTCCTTGCCGTCTTGCTCATTCCCTGTGCGTCCGGCGCCGAAAGGGGCGAATGCGGCGTAACGATCGCGGGCATCGATTTCGACAAATACAACCCCCTGCACGACACTCCCACTGTCGCGCAGGGATCCATCACAGTGACGTGCTCGGTACCCGCAAACGGAAAAGTCACCGTGAGCACAGGCGGGTCCCAAAGCTTTCGCCTGAGAACGATGACGGGCGATCGGGAAAACATGGAATACAACCTTTATACAGATAATCTCTACGCAATGGTATGGGGTAACGGTGAGCCTGGGACAGTCACCGGGAGTTTCACTTTCGGGGAAGGAGGAGGTTTGCAGATATTCCCCGTTTATGGAAGGATACCGCCGAAACAGGATGTTTACGCGCCGCAGACCTTCCGTGACTCTCCCGCCGTCACCGTCCTATGGTAACGGGGAGGCTTTTTCGAACAATTCTATTGACTCGGCGCACCATTCCCTGTACAAAAGTATCTGAAAATCATGCTTGCACTACTTGGCGGAACATCACTGCTCGGGTCGCCGGTTTTTTCCCAATGGCCCGACAAAACGGTCACAACCCCCTTCGGCACTGTAACGGTAAAGGCAGTCGAAGGGACCGTCTTTCTCCAGAGACACGGCAACCCCTGCCTGCCTCCCCACAGGATTCCCCACCGGGCCAACATTTGGGCCCTCAAGGAGCTGGGCGCCACGAAGATACTTGCCGTCAATTCCGTGGGGAGCCTCAAACCTTCCATAAAACCGGGCACGCTCGTTATCCCCGACGATTTCGCATCGCCCTGGCACGCGGAAACATTTTTCGATGACGAGATGCGTTTCATGGTGCCCGTGATGGACGAGGAATTCGCCCGTGAGGTATACGGGGTATGCCGCAAGCATACGAAGACGGTCCGGATGGGAGGCACGTATATCCAAACCATCGGGCCGAGGTTGGAGACGCGGGCCGAGATAAACATGCTCAAGCCCTTCGGAGACATCGTCGGCATGACCCTTGCCTCGGAGGCGACGCTGGCCATCGAATCCTGCCTGCCCTATGCGAGCATCTGCTCCATCGACAACTACTGCCACGGGATAATGAAGGTACCTTTGACCATGGATGAGATCTACGAAAACGTGGCACGTAATCTGAAAACTGTCGAAGATATCCTCAATGCCTTTATCTCACGGGGCCGGGGAGTCTGATGACGATCCTCATCAGGCACGTTCTGCTTGACGGCGTGGTCACGGATATCTTCATGGACAACGGTCTTATTCTCGAGATCTCCCCCTCATGCACCCGTACTGCCGATAAAGTGATAGACGGCCGCGGCAAAGCCGCCCTGCCCTCCCTGATAAACGGTCACACCCACGCCGCAATGACCCTCTTTCGGGGATTTGCCGATGACATGCCCCTCAAGAACTGGCTCGAGGAGAAGATCTGGGTCCTTGAATCGAAACTCACCGAGGATGATGTCTACCTGGGTGCACGCCTCGCCTGCCTGGAGATGATCAAGAACGGCGTCACCGTCTTCAACGATATGTACTGGCATTGGGAAGCAACCGCCCGGGCCGTTAAGGACATGAAGATACGCGGTTTCATCAGTGCCGTCTTTATCGACATGTTTGACGAAGGCACGGGCCGGGAACAGATAGCTCTCAACCGTGACCTTTACGCCCTCTCGAAAGACTACGAACCTTACGCGACCTTCACCTTCGGTCCCCATGCACTCTATACCGTGTCGAAGGCAAGCCTGGAATGGATGCGCGATTTCGCAGCCGAAAAGGACATCCTCATTCACATGCACCTCGCTGAAACCGCCGATGAAGACCGGTTTTCGCGGGATAAATACGACATGTCCCCCGTGGAGTTTCTCGATTCCATCGGGCTCTTCTCTCAACGATATATCGGATGCCACGGTTGCCAGCTTGGCAAAGCCGATGTAGAGATCCTGAAAGAGCGCGATGCACGGCTTGTCCACGTCCCCGTCTCCAATCTCAAGCTTGCCGTCGGGAAGGTCTTTCCCCACCGCCTCATCGAGGAGGCCGGGATACCTTACTGTTTTGGAACCGACGGCTGCGCTTCCAACAACCACCTCGACGTACTGGAAACGATGAAATTCGCATCTCTGCTCGCCAAGTTCCATACCGGCGACCCGACGATGCTCCCGGCACGCCGGACCCTGGAAATGGCCACCCGTACCGCCGCCGACATCTTCAGGCTGGGCACGTGGGTGATAGCGGAAGGACTGAGCCCCGACATCATCCTTATCGACCTCAATCGACCCGAGTTCGTTCCCAATTTCGACATCTACTCCGATATGGTATATGCAGCTAACGGCTCCGCTGTCGACACGGTCATATGCATGGGAGAGGTTCTCATGGAAAACCGCGTCGTCCCCGGGGAAGAGGAGATTATGATGCGGGCATCCGAAGCAGCGCACGCCCTCGTCAAGCGATGATTTTCATCTGCGATGTCATGCTGGGAAAGCTGGCACGTTACCTGAGGATACTCGGTTTCGATGCCCGCTACATACGCCAGGGAGATGACCCTCGGTCCTTCCCTGCGCCATCGCCGGAAATACTTTTCCTGACAAAGAAAAAAACCGGAACCGTTCGCCCCCATACAATCGTCGTCCATGGAAACGATCCGCAGGAACAGTTCGTCGGAATTAAGGACTTCATAGAACCCTATATCGATCCCGCGGCTCTCATGACACGATGTCTTGACTGCAACACGGTCCTGATCGATGTGCCCAAAGACGAGATCGAACCCTTCGTCCCTGAGTACGTCTACCACCATCACGACAGGTTCACAACCTGCCCGTCCTGTAAAAAAGTATACTGGGAGGGTTCCCACGCCGATGAAATGCATGCGTGGATGGAAAGAGTGAAGTGTAAAGAGCATGACAAAGTTCCCTTTTGACGTAATGATGAAAGCCCTCACGGACTTTTTCCCCGAAGAGGCCGCGCCGATCATCACACGCATATCGCGGGGCGAGAAAAGCGATCCTTTTGTAGTACTCGTCGGTACGCTCTTGAGTCTTCGGACAAAGGATGAGACAACTGAGAAGGTAATGGAGGCGCTGATGCCTCATGTGGGCACACCGCGGGACCTTCTGCGCATCCCGACGGGGGACCTGGAGAGAATGATCTATCCCGTGGGATTCTATCGAAACAAGGCGAAGATACTCAAGGAAGTGGCCGGCACCCTCATCACATCTTTTGACGGAAGGGTCCCCGACACCATCGAAGAGCTTCTGTCCATAAGAGGAATAGGCCGGAAGACAGCGAATCTCGTTGTTACCGAAGGATACGGAAAACCGGGGATATGCGTGGACACACACGTCCACAGGATATCAAACAGGCTCGGGATAGTTTCGACAAAAAATCCCCACCAGACCGAAGAGATGTTGAGGCAGGTATTGCCCCCCAAATACTGGATCGTCTACAATTCCCTGCTTGTCACTTTTGGCAAACGGATCTGCACCCCCCTTTCTCCCAAATGCAGCCAATGCCCGCTCAATAACATCTGCCCGAAAACGAACGTAACGAAATCACGGTAACACACACTTTACAGATTTCGTTTCCCTTAAAGGGCGGAGCACTATCTCGCATAGCACAGCAAAGGCAGGTAGAGACTGAAAAGGATAATACCCAGAGAAAGGGCCTCGCCCGCACTCATTCCCTGTATGGCCCCGCCGAAGCGGTTTGTGACGAAAGGGCCGAAGCGGGCAAGGAGAAGAGCCGGCAGGAGGCTCACACCGAGAAACACGAAGGCGACGATCGACACATATCCACCCTCCCCCGCGATGCTCCGGTAAAGGGCGATTCTCCCCACGAGACCTGCAATCGGGAGAAGCCCGGCGAGTGCCGCGGCGAAAACGACAAAAAAGACCGATATCGCCCTGCCCCCTCTCTTCTCGAATCCGCGGGTGACGAAAATCAGGCCGGCGGCGGCGGCCAGATTGCTGCATGCCATCACAGCCACCGCGTTGCCGCCGGCGGGGACAAGAGCCCTTATGCAGGCAGTCCCTGTAATGCACGCGGTAACAATAAAAAGAATACACACCGCCATCTTGCCGGGGTCCTTCTGGCGGGAGGCGATTACCAGGTATATCCCCGCTGCCGCCAGGGAGCCGGGAAGAAAGACACGCAGGGCCCCGGGGCTCACAAGCGAAACCCTCATCATGAGGAAGACTTCCGCATAAAGGGAAATGATGGCGAGAAGTGCCAAAAACGGCTCGCCGGCAATTCTCGCCCTCCAATCCGATGAAAAGGAAAGGGGGATAAAGAACAGCCTGTAGAGAACGTATCCGGCCAGGATAAAAGGCAGCCATCCCGGCAGTCCCGCCAAAAATGCGTCCCGTCCGGCGCCCGTCACATTCCGGAAGAGGAAAAGGCCGATGACCACTGCCACGGCGGGTGCGAGAAACAGCGCGTCGCGAACAGGGCTCCCCTTCTTTCGCGCCGCTCCAAAAAACAGGACGTATGAGGCCTCGGCGAAGAGGAGGAGTGTCATCAGATCCGACGCAAGCATGGTACCGACGGCCAGACCG
Source organism: Deltaproteobacteria bacterium UBA5205 (assembly GCA_002412715.1). Lineage (GTDB taxonomy): Bacteria > Desulfobacterota > Syntrophorhabdia > Syntrophorhabdales > Syntrophorhabdaceae > Delta-02. The sequence goes on along the minus strand of DHVP01000036.1, from coordinate 60,122 downwards.
AGGTTGGCCAACACGAAAGCCTCTCCCGCCCGCCTGCCGGGACGTTCGTTGTCCGACGCAAGCCAGGGAATACATCCCGCGCAAAGAGCACAGACACACAGGGCGCCTGCGACGGTAAAAGCATCCAGGCTGAAATTGAAAAACCCTCCCGGGGAGGCGATCACGCGGGGTTGCCGGAAAGACAGATAAGGGATGAGGATCGAGGCGCCGCTTGCCGTGATGAAAAAAGACATGACGGGCGGTATAAGGCGATTTTTGCCCAATAAGCCCACAAGAAGTACCGCCGGAGCCCCGGCGAAAAGAATCCAAATCGGGTAGAGAAACATAATTTCTCGTGAAATTAACATATCTGACAACCTCAATTCCAGCTTATCGAAATGAAATACTTTTTTTACCTTTACAAAGAGGATGTTTTTTTGGTAATTTTCCAAAACATATGAAAAAACTGAAGTACGTCATCCTTCTCTCTCTAATTCTGTGCCTTCCTGTCATGACGATGGCCCAGGACGAACGGGTCGCCAAGATTGAAATTACGGGAAATGAACGCATCGACACTGCTTTCATATCCAACAACATCAAGAGCAAGGAAGGCGACACGTATAATCTCGACAAAATACGCGAGGACATGAAGAGCGTTTACAAAACGGGCTTCTTCAGCGACGTCCAGATAGATGTTAAGGATACGGATAAGGGAAAGATCGTCACCTTTGTCGTTATCGAAAGGCCCCCCGTCAAGTCTATCCTCCTGACGGGAAACAAAAAGATAAAAACCGATGATCTCACGGACAAACTCAAAATCAAGACCGGTACAGTTCTCAATATTGAAAAAATCAAAGAAAGTATGGACGAGATCAGGAAGCTCTATGCGAGTAAGGGCTATTACGCCGCTAAAATAACCTACGAAATAGCCTACGGAGAGGCATACGACGCAACGGTAAACATCGTGATAGACGAACCCCAGCAGTCCTACGTAAGGAAAGTGAGTTTTACGGGCAATAAACACTTCAAAGACAGCGTATTGCGGGGTTTCATGAGGACCAAGGAAAAGGGCTGGTTCTCGTGGTTTACCGGGTCGGGTATACTCGATGAGGATGCCCTTATAGAAGACCGCAAGAACGTTGAGGCCTTTTATCACGACAACGGCTATATTAAAGTCCAGGTCGGGGCGCCCGATGTTACGCTCTCCAAGGATGGCAAAAGCATTTCCATTGCCATCGCAATAGAGGAAGGCGCCACACATCAGGTCGGTACCATCGAATTCGCCGGAGATATCATAGTTCCCAGGGAAGAGCTCCTCCGTAAGATAAAGACACAATCGGGCAAGCTCTTTAGAACCACTCTCTTCTATGAAGATGTGCTCGCCATCACCGACGTTTACCAGGACAAGGGATACGCATTCGCCGATGTTTCACCACTGACCACGATCGATGAGACCACCCACATCGTCAACGTCACATTCAATATCACCAAGAACCAGGAAGTTTACTTCAACAGGATCAACATAATCGGAAACACCAGAACCCGGGACAAGGTAGTACGGCGTGAACTCAAATTCGCTGAGGGCGACCGTTTTTCGATAACCAACATCAAGGAAAGCAAGAAAAAACTAAAGAATACAACATTCTTTAAAGACACGGATTTCAAGATCGTCAAGACCGATGACCCCAAGAAGGTCAATATCGACCTCAACATAGAGGAAAAACCGACGGGAACCTTCAGCGTAGGCGCCGGCTACAGCACCTCTGAGAAAGTGATCGTCTCCGGGTCCGTGTCGGAAGAAAACTTCCTCGGAACGGGCAGAAGGCTCACCCTTGAGGCAGCACTGAGCGGCTACACCACGGAATTTCGATTCTCATACCTTGAGCCTTACATTTTCGACAAGAACCTTTCTGCAGGATTCAGCGTCTTTAATTTCAAACGGTATATGGACACATACGACTACAAGAAGACGGGCGGCAACGTCTCCCTCATCAAACCTCTGACCGACGACATTAAAGCAACCCTGAAATACAGGATCGAGAACGTCGAGGTCACCGACATAGACGTCTCCGCCAGCACCTACATAAAAGAGCAGGAGGGTACGAGCCTGACAAGCAGTATGATCTACTCGATCGCCAAGAACACTATAAATGACGTATTGAATCCCACCAAGGGAGTCAATACCGCAATCTCTCTGGAAACGGCGGGCGGCCCCTTCGGCGGCGACAACTATTTCGTGGCCCTGTCCGCATTTTACGGCAGATACATCCCCATCAAGTTCATGGACAGCTCCTTCTTCCTGAAGGGTACAGCCGGAATGATCCGCGGTTACAGCGGCAGAGAAGTACCTATCACTGAAAAATACTACGTCGGTGGTCTCAGTTCGATCCGTGGTTTCCGTTACGGCGAAGCCGGGCCGATGGACGAGAACGATGAACCTATCGGCGCGAAGAACGAGATGTATTTCAATTTTGAATGGATTTTCCCCATCTACAAACCAGCGGGCGTCAAAGGCGTCATTTTTACCGATACCGGTGCCGGTTTTGACGATTTCAACAGCCTGAGAATGCGAACGGCCGCAGGTGTCGGAATACGCTGGTTCTCACCACTTGGTCCCATCCGTCTGGAACTCGGATTCAACCTCAACCCGAAAGAAGGGGAGAGGAAGAGTCTTTTCGATTTTGCCATCGGCACCCAATATTAGTAAGGAGGCTTTATGAAACGCTTTATTACGGTCCTTTTTGTCGTAACCATTCTTCTGACACCACTTGCGGCGATGAGCCAGTCACTGAACGTCGCATACATAGACCTGCAGAAAGTCATGCTCGAATCCGATCAGGGCAAGCAGATACGCGGGATCCTGACCCAGGATGCGGAAAGACTGAAGAAAAACCTTGACGGGAAACAGGCGGAACTCCAGAGGCTGAAAGATGCCGTTGAAAAGCAGGGAGCTACCATAACCCCTGAGGCCAGGGCTGAGAAGGAAAAGCAGTACCAGGCAAAACTGAAGGATTATCAGAGGCTCTATAACGACTACCAGACCGAACTCCAGCAAAAGGACATGGAATACACTCAGAAGGTCCTCAAGGAAGTGGAAGATGTGGTACGGAGCCTCGGTGAAAAGGAAAAATACGCCCTGATACTTGAAAAGAGCCAGGCCGGAATCCTTTATGCCACCCCGGCGATAGACATCACGAACAAGGTGATTGCTCTCTTCAACGAAATGGCGAAGAAAAAACCTATTAAGTAAATGACCACGCTGAGGGATATCGCTGCCGCGATCCAGGGAAATCTGATTGGTGACGGGGATATCCCGATTCATGGCATCGCAGGGATTCAAATCGCCACAGAGGGACAGGTCAGCTTCGTTACCCACAGAAGCTACCTCAAGCACGTCCCTGATTGCAGGGCTTCCGGCCTTATCATCGGCAAAAAGACATCCCTTGACGAGTTCAAGGGAAAGAATGTCGTTGTCGTTGATAATCCGGAACTTGCCTATATCAAGGTAGCCGGAATGTTTCTGGAGGAGGTATCGATGCCCGCCGGCATCGACCCCCTGGCCTTCGTCAGCCCTGAAGCGACGGTTGACAGGAGCGCTTCTGTCGGGCCTTTCGCCTGCATAGAAAGAAATTCCCGCATCGGCGCGAATGTGACGGTTTACCCGTTCTCCTATATCGGTCCCAACGTTGCCATAGGGGAAGGCAGCGTCATCTATCCCCACGTCACCATCTACCGGGACACAACGATCGGAAAGAATGTCATCATCCATGCAAACACGGTGATCGCCAGCGATGGCTTCGGGTATACATGGGACGGCAGCAAACATGCCAAGATACCCCAGCTCGGCTCCGTCGTTATAGAGGATGATGTCGAGATCGGGGCGAATACCGCAATCGACCGGGCGTCGCTTGAAAAAACGCTGATCGCCAAAGGGACAAAGATAGACAACCTCGTTCAGATAGCACATAACGTCACGATAGGGCAAAACTCCATCATCGTCTCCCAGGTCGGCATTGCCGGCAGCGCACACATAGGAAACAACGTGGTCCTCGCGGGTCAGGCAGGGGTCAGAGACCATGTGACCGTGGGCGACCAGGTCATGGCAGGAGGACAGACGGGCATAACCAGGGACGTGCCCCCGGGATCGCTCATCTGGGGTACCCCGCACATGCCCCACAAGGAATGGATGAAACTCCAGCTTTACATACGAAAACTCCCTGCCCTTTTCGAGAAAATCAAGGAGATGGAGAAGAAACTGCTGTCGGAGGACAAGGATGATTGACATCAACGAAATACTCACACTTCTGCCACACAAGTACCCCTTTCTCCTGGTTGACAGGGTCCTTGAATTCGAACCTGCAAAACGGATCATCGCCATAAAGAACGTGACTGTAAATGAACCATTTTTTCAAGGCCATTTCCCTAGCAGACCTATCATGCCGGGCGTCATCATCCTCGAGGCGATGGCACAGGCCGGCGGTATTCTCGCCTTCAAATCCTTTCCGGGAATGAAGGGTTCCGTCTTTTTTACCGGCATTGACGGGGCACGGTTCCGTAAACCCGTGACCCCCGGCGACCAGCTTAGATTCGATGTGGCGGTCGTGAAGCACAGAAGAGAGATATGGGTCTTTGAGGCAAAGGCCTACGTAGAGGACGATGTTGTAGCCGAAGCGCGTATAATGGCCATGCTTAAACAGGAGTGAGGAGCAAAAAGTGATACATCCAACTGCCATTGTTGACAAGAACGCACAGATTGCGGGTGATGTAGAAATCGGGCCCTACTGTATTATAGAGGGAGGCGCACAAATCGGGGCCGGAAGCCGCCTCGAGGGCCACGTGGTCGTACAGGGGAATACCGTGCTGGGCACCGGCTGCACGGTGAGCCCTTTCGCATCCCTTGGGGGGCCTCCCCAGGATATCGGCTATAAGTATGAGCCCACCCGGGTCGTCATAGGCAATAATAACACCATCAAGGAATATGTGACGATAAACAGGGGAACCACAAAGGGAGGCGGTGTCACTGAGGTCGGGGACAACAATTTTATCATGGCATATGCCCACATCGCCCACGACTGCAAAGTGGGAAACAATATTATCATGGCCAACGGGGCAACCCTCGCCGGCCACGTGGAGGTCTCCGATTTCGTTATCTTCAGCGGCCTCTGCGCCGTCCACCAATTCTGCAGGGTCGGCAAATACGCCTTCATCAGCGGGCTCACCGGCATTCCCAAAGACGTGCCGCCTTTTGTCATCGCCGCGGGCGACAGGGCAAAACTCTATGGTCTCAACCTCGTCGGCCTCGAGAGACGCAATTTCTCCAAGGAAGAAATAACGAAGCTGAAAAAGGCGTACCGGATCCTTTTCAGGTCCGCCCTCCCCCTCAAGACGTCCCTGAAGATCATACGGGAAGAGCTCGACGGCGACAACATCGCCTATCTCATGGAGTTCATAGAATCGTCCACGAGGGGAATATGCCGGTAAACATAGCCCTTATCGGTCTCGGTCACATGGGGCGCATCCACCTCGGAAAGCTTTGTTCCTTCGAGGACGTGACCGTCAGCGGCATAGCAGATATCGACCCTGCCCTGGCCGGTGAATATTCGGCAAAGTACACCGTTCCCTCATTTTCAAGCTATTCCGATGCTATCGGTGAGGCAACATGCGCCGTCATCGCAACCCCCACCGAGTCCCATTACTCCATCGCAAAGGACTGTCTGGAACGGGGCATTCATGTTTTTCTCGAGAAGCCCATCACGGTCCTGCCCGAAGAGGCGAGGGAACTTGTCGCCATCGCCGCCGCGAAGGGACTCATCCTCCAGGTAGGCCACCTCGAAAGGCTCAATCCGGCCCTTACCCGGGCGCTTCCGCTCATTAAAAAACCTCTGTTGATAGAAGCCCGCAGGGTCAGTCCTTTTACGGGCAGATCCACCGACGTCGATGTCGTCCTCGACGTCATGATCCATGATCTCGATCTCGTTCTTTCTCTTGTCGGCGAAGACGTGAAGAACCTTTCGGCCGAAGGCATCCCCTTCATGACTGAGCAGACCGACGTTGCCAGCGCCCGGATCGAATTCACGGGCGGGTGCGTGGCGAACGTTACGGCAAGCCGGGTCTCGACATACAGAGAACGGTCGCTCACCGTCTATGAACGGGACAGGCATTTCTCGCTGGATCTGATGCAGGGAAAACTGGTAAGCATCGTCAGGAACGAAGCGGCGCAGCCGGATATCACCGAATACACGTCGCCCGGGATGGATCCCGTCAGAGACGAGCTCCTTCAGTTTGTGAGGGCCGCGAGCGGCCGGGGCACGCCGAGCGTGAGCGGCGTCGACGGCCTGAAGGCGCTTGATCTCGCCAACAGGATCCGAAGCTGTATCGCCGACAATCAGGGTGCATAACATCGATAAGAAGGTCTTCATATCCACGGGGGAACTCTCCGGGGAAACGCATGCCTGCCATCTCGTAGAATCGCTTCAAAAGACCGGAAGTTTTCAGATATCCGCAATGGGTTCGGAGAGACTGGCGGCCCTGGGCGCAAGAATAGCCCGGGACTATCGTGATATTTCCGTTACGGGCCTCACCGAAGTCATTTCCCATGCCGGCCACATAAAAAGGGCCTTCGATGCGGTCAAGACACATATCCGCACGGAACGCCCCGATCTTGTGGTCCTTGTGGATTTCCCCGGGTTCAACATGAGGATCGCCCGCTTCGCCAGGTCCCTTGACATACCGGTCATTTATTTCATTCCTCCCCAGGTCTGGGCGTGGAAACGAAGCCGTATGGAGAAGATCAGGAAATACGTTAACAGGATCATCTGCATCCTTCCCTTCGAAGAAGACCTTTATGCGGAGGCCGGGGTTCCGGCAACGTACGTCGGTCACCCCTTTGCCGCGACAGTCCGGCCAACCCTCGACCGCGCCGTATTTCTTTCAAATGTCGGGGCACCGCAGGACAAACCTATCCTGACAATCATGCCGGGGAGCAGAAAAAACGAGATCGCGCGGCATATGCCTCCTTTGGCGAAGATTGTCGCCGCAATGCGCAGGAGCCTGCCCGACCTCACCGTCCTTCTGCCTCTCGCCGAAAGCATGGACGACAGCGTCGTCAGGCGTTATCTTCAGGGGATTCCCGGTGTTATCCCGGTGAAAAAGAGTTCCCACAATGCCCTTGCATATTGCGACGCCGCAATAGTGGCCTCAGGCAGCGCAACTCTCGAGGCGGCCCTCCTCAAGGCTCCGACGGCCATCATCTATCGGATATCGTGGTTCTCCTATGCCATTGCACGTCTTATCGTCCATGTCGATTTCATAGGGCTCCCCAATATTATTGCCGGAAAAGAGATATTTCCCGAGTTTATACAGAGTCTTGACACCGAAACCATTGCAAGCAAAGCGCTTTCTATGATAGATAAAGGAAGGTGGGATGTTGCGGGCGAATTGGGGTCGATCGTTGACAAGCTGAAGAAACAGGATTCCTACCGGTTGGCCGCTGACACGATAATTAACTTCCTCGAGAAATAATATGAACCTCTACCTGAGACTTCTTAGATTCGCATATCCTTACAAGACAAAACTGATCGTTGCGATGATCTTCATGGCGCTGTGTTCAGGCGCCCAGAGCCTGAGCGCCTACCTCGTCAAGCCTGTTCTCGACTCCATTTTTTTCCAGAAAGACATGAGCAAACTCTACATCATGCCCGCAGCCGTCATCGTTCTTTTCCTGATTAAAGGCACCTTCGAGTATCTCCAGGGCTATTACATGGGCTATGTCGGACAAAGGGTCGTTACAGATATCAGGAACCTTGTCTTTTATAATATGCAGAGGCAGCCCCTTTCCTTCTTCGACAAGACACCGACAGGCTCGAATATCTCCCGGATCGTGAACGATGTCTCCCTTGTCCAGAACACCGTTTCCGATTCTGTCGCCGCGGTTCTGAAGGACGCCTTCACCATCATCGGGCTCGTCATCGTCGCCTTTCGGATGGAATGGAAACTGACGCTTATAGCCTTCCTTATCCTGCCGTTTTCCATCTACCCCATCGTGGCTTTCGGCAAGAAGCTCAGAAAGATCGGGCTCAATATCCAGCAATATCTGGCGCGCCTTACCAGCTTTCTCCATGAAACCATAACGGGCCAGAGAATCGTCAAGGCATTCTCCATGGAGGAGTACGAGAACAAGAGGTTCACCCAGGAAAACGAGACTCTCTTTCGCATCGTTATGAAACGGACGAGGATCCGTGCGCTATCCCATCCCGTGATGGAGGTCATAGGCGGGATCGCCGTTGGTGTCGTGATCTGGTACGGCGGCAGGGAGGTCATACTGGGGAACTCAACGCCGGGTACCTTCTTCGCCTTCATGGCCTCGCTCATCATGCTCTATGAACCGATCAAAAAACTCAACAAGGAAAACCACAACGTCCAGCAGGGCCTGGCGGCGAGCCAGCGGGTCTTCGAAATCATAGACAGACAGCCCGAGGTTCTCGAAAAACTGGATGCCGCGGAGCTTGGCAAAGTGGAAGGAGTCATAGAGTTCGACAACGTCTCCTTCCGTTATGACGAAAAGATGGTCCTCAATAACATAAACCTCACGATCGCAAAAAATGAAGTCATCGCTGTTGTCGGAAAAAGCGGCGTGGGAAAAACGACACTCGTGAACCTTATCCCCAGGTTCTATGATATAAGTCAGGGTCTCATCAAGGTCGACGGCATCGATGTACGCGACGTCACTCTCAATTCCTTAAGAACGAACATCGCCCTGGTAACGCAGGATGTCATTCTCTTCAACGATACGATACGGAGCAACATCGCCTACGGCGTCGAACCCGACGAAGAACAACTCTTCCATGCATCGAAGATGGCCTTCGCCCACGATTTCATACTGAAGCTTCCCAAGGGGTATGATACGATCGCCGGCGAGAAGGGAATCAGGCTTTCAGGGGGACAGAAACAGCGCATCGCCATTGCCCGTGCCCTCTATAAGAATGCGCCCATCCTCATTCTCGACGAGGCGACAAGCTCCCTCGACGCCCAATCGGAGATTGAGGTCCAGAAAGCCCTCGAAAACCTCATGAAAGGCAGAACAACGATCATCATAGCTCACAGGCTCTCTACGATCATCAATGCACATCGCATCATTGTCATCGATAAAGGCATGATCGTCCAGGAAGGCACCCACGGGTCTCTTATCGAGCAGGAAGGGCCCTACAGAAAACTCTACGAGATACAGTTCAGGGAAGGGGCCCGTAAAAAGGTCATTCCCATAGGGAAAAAACGCTGATGAAAAAGAAAATCAAGTCTTTTCTGATGATCTATATCATGCCTCCTGTGCTATTCGGCTTTCTCTCGCTTTTGAGGCTGACCCTGCGCGTCCAGCACGTCAACCGCCCGCCGGAGGAAAGATGGGGCAGCCGCTTCAATTATATCGTTTGTTTCTGGCACGGCAGGCTTCTCATGATGCCCTTCGCGAAAAAGGGCGGCGGCGGAAAGGTGCTGATCAGCCGCCACCGCGATGGCGAGTTCATTGCCAGAATCGTGGGGTTTTTCGGGATCGGTACCGTAAGGGGATCTTACCGAAAGGGCAGCGTTTCGTCCTTGAGGGAGATTCTCCATGATCTCAGAGATACTATAGATATCGCCATTACCCCCGACGGCCCCAAGGGACCGCGCTTCGCGGTCAAGAAAGGCATCGTGGAGCTCGCACGGCTCTCGGGCAAACAACTCCTACCCGTAAGCTACGGTGCGCGTAAAAAAAAACCTTTCATTCCTGGGACCGTTTTATACTCCCCTACCCTTTTACGAAGGTTGTCTTTCTCTGGGGCGACCCTATCGCTGTAGGGTCTGATCTCAGCGCCGATGAAATCGAAAATAAGCGGGTCGAACTCGAAACAACGCTCATCAAATTGACGGACAAGGCCGAAGAAATGGCATGTGGAAGCTAATCTACAACCTCCTTACCTTGTGCGCCCTTCCCGTCTTTGTGGTGATAGGTCTCACCAACACAAAAATGAAGAAGAACTTCCGCGAACGCCTCTTCCCTGCGACAGAAGGGGTGCAATCGGCCGGTGCCTGTATGATACACGGGGCGTCTATCGGGGAGGCGGTTATCGCCCAGAGTGTCGCCGATTATCTGGCGGCAACCGGGGCACTTGATCATTTTCTATTTACAACGAACACCTCCTACGCAAAGGAGATGCTGGACAGCAAACAGGGCGTACGGATGGGAAGGACCGTCGCCTCCATGCCCTTCGATCTTCGATTCTCCGTCACAAGGTTTCTCGATTATCGCAGGCCCTCGGTGATCCTTATCGTAGAGACCGAGATCTGGCCCAACCTCATATGGGAAGCCGGAAAACGAAGTGTTCCCATTCTCATCGTGAATGGGCGGATCTCCGACAGCACCCTTGCGACATACCGGAGGTTATCGCCCTTCCTGAAGTCGGCGCTTCTCGGGATCGACGCCGTCATAGCGCAATCCGAAGAACACAGGCAGCGCTTTGTCTCGATCGGCATGGACCCCGAACGTGTCTTTGTCACCGGCAACATCAAGTACTACCGCCCCGCAGCCGAAGGCCGGCGGGACCCATCAACACGTGAGAAGATCATCACCTTCGGAAGCGTAAAGGAAAAAGAGCTTGAAGAGATCTATACTGCGATAGCCCTCCTGAAAAAAGACCTTCCCGGCTACCGGTATTTCATCGCGCCAAGAGAACTGCACCTTGCCACCTCCATCGAAAAAGATCTTTCCAATACGCTTCGGACCGCCCGCTATTCAAAGATAATGGACGGGGCGGATGACACCGCCGAACTGGTTGTCGTGGACACTGTCGGCGATCTCGCGGGGATATACGCAAGAAGCCGGGCGGCCTTCGTGGGAGGTTCCCTTGCTCCCTACGGCGGTCAGAATATGCTCGAACCCCTCTTCGTCGGTACGCCCGTACTCTTCGGCCCCTTCACCGAAAACTTCAGGGACATCGCACGCGCCATTCTCGACAGGAAGGCTGGAATTCTTGTCGAGAATGGCACCGACATACACCTTGCCATCACAAATCTCATCGATGACGACACCCTGTACAGCTCCACGCAAGAGGCCGGTTTTGACATCGTCGCCGATCAGCGGCACGTTATGGAGGAGACGGCAGGGATCATCATGGACGTGCTCGAAAGAAAAAAGTCATAAACAGGAGACTCACAGTGGAAGCATTCGATAAACTGGTCGCTCTTATGGAGAAGCTCCGCAGCGATGAAGGATGCCCCTGGGACCGTAAACAGAAGGTCTCGGCATTCAAGACCTTCATGCTGGAAGAGGTCTACGAGATAATAGAGGCCATCGAAAATGAAGATATGAATGAACTGAAGGAAGAGCTTGGCGATCTTCTCTTTCATATCGTATTCATTGCCCAGATATGCAAGGAACGAGACGCTTTCACCATCGAGGACGTCATCGAAAACGTCTACCGGAAGATGCATCACCGCCATCCGCATGTATTCAGGCAGCAGGTTCTCGACGCCCCCATCGAGGTAAAATGGGAGGAACTCAAGAGAGCGGAGAAAGAGGACTATTCCCTCCTTGCACACATCCCCCCGTCGATGCCCGCGCTCCTTCGGGCATACGTGATAACCAGGCGGGCGGCAAAGGTCGGCTTTGATTGGAAGAAGATCGATGATGTCTACGACAAGATGTACGAGGAGATAGCCGAATTGAAAGAGGCAGAGAAGACGGGCAGGACTGACCGCATCAGAGATGAGGTGGGTGATCTTCTTTTCACGATCGTCAACATTGCGCGTTTTCTGTCGATAGATCCCGAAGATGCACTGAGAGCCACATCGGACAAGTTCATAAGGAGGTTCGGATATATCGAGAACAACACCGATATTCGGGACGCTGATGCCGAAACGATGGACCGGCTCTGGAATGACAGTAAGTCTATGGAGGATAAAGCGGAGTGACCCCTGCGTTTATTAAGTTTTCATTACGTTTGCCGCCTGCGGACCCTTCGGCCCCGTTACGATCTCAAATTCCACATTCTCGCCGGCCTTGAGCGACTTGAACCCATCCGCCTGAATTGCAGAGAAGTGCACGAAAACATCTTCGCCGCCATCCTGTTCGATGAAACCGTAACCCTTGGAATCGTTAAACCATTTTACCTTACCTGATGGCATGCCACGCAACTCCTTTCTGTGATAATATTAAGCAGTTGTGCTTTTAAGCAATAGTATTCCTATTAAAAAAACCTGTCAAGCGAAATTATACCTTGATATTATACGGGAAATCGGATCGAAGCCATTCCTTACCGCACGACGAAACTGACTGAATCGACCACGCTCCCCCTGTGATCGACGATGGAAAGGGTGTAATTACCGCGCCGTGGTTCCCAGAGGAAGAGCGGCAGGTCGGAACCCGCATCGGTATCATTGAGGACCCACCTGAACCGTCCCGCCCGTGGCTCAAAGCGAAGCGCAACGCGCTGCAAGGCGTCGGGAATATCAGGATCGATGGTGATGAGTGTTCCCTCCCGCGGATAGATAATTCGGGCGTTTTGATGGGTTTGCTGTGCCCTCACCGTTGAGACGGGCTGTGTGCCTTCGAGAAAGAATTCCTCGCGCGAAGGCTCCATATCCTTTTCAAACCGCACCTTCGCTACGGTGACTCCCGAGGGCCGTTTCGGCGCCTTTGAGGGGACACCGGCGTGAAGGAAGTTCATCACCTCGAGCCATATCGGCGCCGCGCCGCTTATACCGCTCACATCATGCATGGGTTCTCCCGAAAAGTTTCCCACCCAGACCCCCACGGTATAACGCCCCGAAAAACCGACACACCAGTTGTCGCGCATGTCTTTGCTCGTCCCTGTCTTTACCGCTGTCCAGAAACGGGTCGAAAGGGGATTCTCAAGGCCGAAGGTAACCGCCCGGGACTCCCTGTCGGAGAGTATCTGCGAGATGATATAAGCGGCCTTTTCGTCCATGACACGAACACGGGCCGACGGTGTCTCCCCTTTGACCAGCCTCATGTCACCTCGCCGCCCGCCCAGCGCCAGGGTGCGATAGGCGCCGACAAGTTCATAGAGTTCTATGTCAGCCGACCCCAGGGCGATGGAGAACCCATAGAATTCAGGCTCCTCGGTGATGCTCCTGAATCCCAGTTCCTTAAGCCTCTCCACGAAGGGCACCAGGCCCGCCACCAGAAGCGTCTTGACGGCGGGGACATTGAGAGACGATGCCAGAGCCGTCCTTACGCTGACATTGCCCCGGAATTGATTGTCATAATTTTGCGGTACATAGAGCCCCGTCGGCGTCATTATGGAAAGGGGCGTATCTTCGAGTATGGATGAGGCGGTAAGATATCCCTTTTCGATGGCGAACCCGTACAGGAAAGGCTTGAGCGTCGAACCTGCCTGCCGTCTGGCCCGCACACCATCCATCCAGACCGCGCTCGATGTACGCCCGCTGTTGCCGACATACGCCAGGATATCACCCGTAACATTATCGACAACCATGACGGCCCCGTCGGAAACATTTCGGCTGCGCAGTGAGGCAAGATTGTTTCTCAGGCTTTGGAGGGCAAACTTCTGCAGCCGCCCGTCAAGGGTCGTGACCTGCCTGGCGCACCCCGGGGTAAGGACGATACGCGCCACGTGAGGCGCCACCGACGTCTCGGAGGTGATGCTGTATGCCGAAGAGAGCGCCTCACCCGTCTTCTGGTCAACATCGTCACGGGTTACCTGCACCCCGGTCTTCTGTGCCAGGCGCCACGACCTCAGAGCCACCCTTTCCCGCGTTGCGTTGGGCGATGTGATAAGTGATGCCAGGATAAAGGATTCCAGTTGGGTAAGGCCGGAGGGTTCCTTTCCGAACAGTCCCTTCGATGCAGCCCTGACGCCCTGAAGTTCGCCGCGGTAGTATATGAGGTTGATATAGGCCTCAAGTATCTCCTCTTTACTCCAGTTCTTCTCCAGAGCTATTGCCGCGAGCACCTGGCGCCACTTCTGGCCCAGGTCCCTCCTCGCCCTTTTCGGCTTCAGGGTCTTATCGATGATGGAGGCCACCTGCATCGAGATGGTGCTGGCGCCCCTTAGCCTCCCGGAGGTGACATTCCTTGCGAACGCGGACGCAAAAGCGCGGGGGTCGACCCCCCTGTGGCTGAAAAAACGACGGTCCTCAACCAGGACCACCGTTTGCAGAAACGACGGCGACACGTCGGCGACACGTGTCCATTCGAGCCTTCTGGCCGTGTCATCCGTACGCAGCGTGTGGATAACTTCCTGGCGACGATCCATAAGAACCGCGTCGGAGGCGCGGTAGGAAGCCCTGACACTCTGAAAAGCGGGGATCTTCGTATCCCTCACCGATCGCGCCACGAAGAGGGTGCCCGCCCCGGCAAGACACACCAGGGCCAGCACGGCGACCACGCATATACCGGGAACACCCTTCAGGTACTTTGAAGACATTTTTTATTTCCTGATCTCCACCGGCCGGTTCGGGCTTTCGCCGAACATCTCCGGCGCATAAAGCGCTTCAACGCGGGTCCCGGGCATCTGAAAGAGACCGTCGTTGTTGAGCCTCACGCTGTATTCCACGGTCCACGTTCCTTGCGGCACGAATTCGTAATATACTCTCAGGGCCTCAAAGCTCCTTTCCCGATATGCCTCCCAGGCCCACCCTCTCTGGCGTCCCTGTTTTGACAGCAGGGCGGAGTCCTGTCCCAGACCGCTTCCCAGGATAACAGCGCCCGACGGTATGGGATCGTTTACAACCACCCAGGTCATGTCGGAGCGGGCATCTATCTCGAGTTTCACGCGCATGACATCGCCCCGCGTCCATGTGTCGGGGTTCTTGCGCTCCACGGGAGCGATCGTTTTCTTGATGGTGTAGCCTGATGACAGGGCAGCTTTCAGTGGTACGGCAGCAATGCTCTGTACCGTGACCCAGGGTCTGCCCTTCCCCTGGTGATCGATGCTGAGAGTACTCTTCTTTGCCGGCCAGGGCAACATCATGCCGCCGCCTTTTGAGTTGTCCGCCCATTTAACGGCCTCCTGTTTTTGCCCCAGCGACGCCGAGGAAACCCCCGTGACCGGCGTTGCCTCATACTTACCGGAGAACTTTTCCATGGCGAGAACTCCCCAGGCATTTGCCGTTGTCGTGTCCCACCGGCCCCTTTTCATTCTTCCCGCTAAACCGCGGGCAATGCGGGGAACGTCCTCCCGCCACGTCTCGAATTCCATGGATGCCATCAGCGTCCGTGCCGAGTTGAGGTCCGTCGACACCATAAGCCACCAGAGTTGGTCCGATTTCTCGGTCGAAATACCCATCGTCGTGCCCTGGAGATTGAGCCGGCTTCTCAAGACCTGCCCTGCTGCCTGAAGTCTCCTGTCCCTGTCGGAGATGCCTGCCACACGGCGCAAGACGTCGATCCAGTCAAGCACCGCCGACGTCGGCCATAGATTGGGCTCGATGTCCATCGTTGTCAGAAGTTGAGGATTGGCCTGGTTAAACCTTGCAAGGGCGGCAACGGCGGCCATCTTCCTGATCGAAAGGTCGGCGGTCTGCAGTGCCGAGTATCGCGCGATCTTTCCCTCCACGAATCCTTTGAGACCCAGAAGCATCTTGACCCTTATGTTCTGCGGTATCTCGTACCCCGCCTCGCTGCTTATGGAAAGAAGGTAGGACGTCAGCACCTCGCTTCCGCGCATCATGCCGGGGAAGTACTTCGCCAGACCGTCCGAATCGAGATAGGCAGGCAGCTGCCCCATAAGTTCCTTCCACATTTCGCGGTCACGCAAGGCAACGGCCTTTGATGTCTTTTGTTCAAGACAGACATACGGATACCGGCGCATATAATCGACAACGCCCGGCAGCCCTTCGGCCAGCTTCGCCCGCATCGTCACCGCAACGCCTCCGCGGCCCGTCAGGGCGTCATGGGGGCGTTCGACATCCATCTTCATGGCGTCTTTCACCTGTGCCAGGGTGGCCTGGTAAACCTTGAGGCTTACCGCCGGCACCACTTTCTGGCTTATCTTCAGTGTGTCTCGCGCCCGGCCTGACTTCTCGCCGGCTGCCACATCGTAATCGATCTTCGACGACCCATGGGGGACCGCAACCTGCCAGTTCACCTCGCGGGACTGACCGGCAGGGACCGTAGCTCTCGCAGGTTCGGCAGAGCGCACGCCGGTACCGTCGGCAATTTTCAGAGTCACATCCACATCCATCTCGCGCTCCGAGGTATTGCGGACCGTAAACCCCGCTGTGAAGCGGTCGCCTTCGCGGACCAGGGCCGGGAGACCCGGAAGGAGCATCAGATCCTGCGTCGTCCGGATCGTTGTCTCACCGGTGCCGAAAAGGTCCGCCCCCGAGCTTGCTATGGCGACAACGCGGAATGATGTGAGCGAATCGTTGAGATTGAAGGCAATGTCCGCTTCGCCGTTGCCGTCGAGCGCAACTGTACCCTTCCAGAAGACCAACGTATCGAAGAGCTCCCTCGTCAACTGCTTGCCTCCACCGCCTCCATGGGGAAGGGCCTTGCGGCCGAAATGGCGTTTTCCCACGACCATCATCTGCGATGTCGCCGTTGACATCTCATAGGACTTCCTGCGCATCATCGACTCGAGGAGTCCCCAGCTTACATTGGGCTTGAGTTCGAGAAGCCCTTCATCGACAACCGCTATTGCCGCTTCGGAACCTTTCGGCGGCACGCCCCCTGCCGGCGTTCTCACCTCGATGTGGGCCTTGACGGCCTCCCGCACGGAATAAGCCTTCTTGTGCGTATCGACCTTGACCTTCAGCGCGTGGGGCTTCCAGCCAACCCTGACCTCCGCTATACCGAGCTTGTATGCCGGTTTTCCGGGGTCAAAGGTGGCAGTCGGCGGTGAGCCCGAGACTCTTCCCCTTACCAGCAGGGCCGAGACGAAAACGTTGGGCACATAAGTGGCTTTGACAGGGATCTCTATAACAGGATTGTCACGCGTCACCTTCTTGATATAGGCATCCATCACGCCCTCACGTTCAACCGTAACAAGGGCGGTGGCATCCCGAAAGGGCATCCGTACCTGGAAACTCATCGACTCGCCCGGTTCAACGAAGCGGCGCAGAGGGATAAGGTCGACGCGGTCGTCATTGCGCGCCTCGTACCATGTATCCTCCCTGCCGTACACGGTCGCTTCACGGTTCGTCACCGAAAGGTTTCCCAGCCTGTCCTTCACCTGTGCCTCTATGACGATCCTTCCCGCGGCGGGGGCCTTCCCCTCACAGTAAAGGATGCCGTTTTCGGCTGTCTTCCCCGCGCAGTGTTCTGCTATCTCTTTCGTCTCCGTGGCGTGTTCGAAGGCATAGAAGCCCCCCGTGATCCTTCGCCTATGGGTGTATGTGGACCGCTTGTAAAGTTTCACCTTCACCTCGGCCCCCTGCACCGGTTTGCCCTTTAGATCGAGAACCGCTACCTGGTACTTCAGGGTGTCGCCAAGATAATCTCCGCTGGAGTAAAGCCCTGTCTGGACCAGGGACGGATACAGGGGTACCCTGGTGGATGTTGTCTGTACTTCACCATTGGGGTCCCTGAATTCAAGTTCGCTCACTATGTCCCTTGGTACATCCGCCTTTGGCAGATCTTTGAGAGTCGTCCGCGCCGTGCCGTTCTTGTCAAGATTGAGTTCGATGGTCTTGAGCCTCACCTTGCGCTGTCCGAACCTGTCCGTGGTCTCCTGCCGCGGCCCCTCGGTGTCTTCTTCGCCGTCGGCATCTTCATCATCCCGGAAACGGTCGGCGCCCTCGTCGAATCTTTCCACCCCTGTCCTGACAGACCCCGCAGAGAAGATAAAATCGTCAAAGTCGGGGATGGAGACCGTTCTTTGTTGCAGTTCGGCCCGGATCTTGACAGGATGATCGGACGCTCCCCCGCCCGATAAGTACCTGAGATCAACGTCGAGATCGATGGAACCAGCATTCACAGCCGGTTCCTTTGGGCCCCGGATAAGACCGCGCATGAGGGGTACGCGGAACTCCTCCACCCTGAAGGAGCCCGAGAGGTCCAGTATTTCTGCCCGTTTCCCTGGGGCAGGTGCCTCTCTCAGGTAGACATTGTATGTTCCGAGCTTCGCCGCCGGGGGGATCTTCCATATAGTGTCGGCGGTCCCGTTGTTTTTCCATGTCAGCCCCAGCGTATACTTCTCGTCACTGCCCACATGAACGATGACAGCTTCCTTGATTTCTTTCAGGTTTGCCGGCACGGACAGTCCGTCCATGGTGCGCTGCCTCACAAAATGCTTCATATGGACCGTTTCGCCGGCCCTGAGCAGCGTCCTGTCAAAAACCGTATGGGCGATGAGAGCCTCTTTGCGGTCGCTGTAGTTTTCGGGGAGGTTAAAGCGCCACGACTCGATCCCGTCATCCCAGCTCGAATGGGTGAAGGTCATATCCTTACCGCTCCGGGCAAAAACGAAGAGTCCGCCCGTGATACCCGACAATACCCGTGAGTACTCGTAATAAAGGTCCTTTTCCTGTTTGCCGCGACGGCATTGAGGCAGGCTCCCGGCATCGGGCAGGCGCCTGCCGATCCTGGCTATACCGTTGGCATCGGCAGCGCCCTGCCAGATAAGACCGCCTTTGCAGTCCCTGACCGTAACAGAGGCGTTGGGAACGGGTTCACCGCTGTCAAGGGCCGTGACGAAGACGAGAGATGATTCCCTCCCCCACTTAAAATGGGCCGCCATGTTGGTCACAAGCGCGGCGGCCGGCACGTAAACCGGTCCGGGCTTTTCGAGGAGCCTTTTTCCCAGCATGAGGCTTTCGATCTCAACCAGATAGAAACCGGGCTCGCGAAGAGGAATGCCGATCACCTCGAATTCTTTTGTTCCCCCCGGTTTCGGTAGCGAAAACGCCTCGCCCTTCTTCGTCCCCTTGAGAAGAGACCGTTCGCGTGGTGAATTGTCGAGCTTGTAGAGCCATTCTATTATAGACTGGTCACCCTCCGCCTGGTAGACACTGCCCTTTACCCCCTGGATTGCCGCCGGTTTTTCATCAGACCTGCCGGCAGTCGTCTTCCCGGCCGGCCCTGGTGTGATGGAGGACTTTCCCTGATGTGGATCACCATCTTCGCGGGCGAGCCAGGTCTTTATCTCTTCTTCTATATTCCTGACTGTGACCGGCAGGAGGGCGCCTTCCTTTGATTCAATGACGCCGAACTTGTCGGAGAACTTGGCAAGCGCGGGATAGGTATCGGTGTTGACGGAAAGAGGGAACTTGTTTGCATTTGAAAGGGCACGTCCTGAAATGTCCTTCAGGTTCTCCGGTATGTGGACCTTGAGCAGGCTTTTCTCCGGAAAAGGCCCTTCAAAGACCACGTACGTAACGTCGCTGTCTCCCTCGCGATCCGTCTTTGCCTTCCAGGTCGTCTCTTTTCCCGTCTTCTTATCAGTTCCGATTGTGATCTTTCGCGCTTCCTTCTCCAGGATGGGCGCCGAGAAGAAGAGCCGCATGGGGGACAAGGGTATACATCCGCCCTGAGGCCTCTCTTTCATACACCGCAGCCTGGCGGTGAAGGGACCGCGGGCCTGGTATGAAAGCACCTGGTCTTTGGTTGTTGCCATGCCGCTTTTTGACATGACCCCTTTTCCCCATATGATCTTCACCCTGGCCTTTGGAGGAAAGGCCTGCCTGCACTGGAACAGGACGGTGTTCTCCTCCTTCTTCTTCGAAACGTGCAGGGCCGATAGAGTTTGCCTGCGTTCCTCTCCCGTCACGAGCCGTATACCAACGCGCTCACGAATGCCTTCGATGGAACAGGACACGCTCTTCATCACCGAGGCGTCCGTGGCAGGTGCATCGAGGCGGAAGAGAAACGTCTGCCTTTCCTCTATCTCGGTGCCGTCTTCCCACGGCTCCGTCTCAAGGACCAAAGGACCGCCGGTATTGAACGAAAAGGTCTTTCTTCCGGTGACCGCGGCACCCGACAGGCTCTTCAAATTCTGCTTGAGAGTGAAAGTGCAGCCAACTCCCGCCGGGAGTGCCCTGTCAAAATCGAAGGACCAGTTCTTCCCGTCTATCCAACGGCCTTTGCCCTTTTCAGAACAGTGAACTGTGAAGGGGTCAGCGGTGCGGGGATCGCCGAATGCCACCATCTGATCCGTAAAGCGGGCTGTAACCTGCCGGATATCCTTTACCGTTCCTTCCGGTGAGAATAATTCGACCGCAGCGCCTCTCGCATTACCCGTGAAGCCAACCAGCATGGCCAACATGAATAGAACAGGAACAACCTTTCTCAGCATACCCCTTCCTCCTCGATCAAAACTGAATAATGAGATAAAGATCAACGGTGACGGCGGCGGGAAAAACAGTTCCCGCAGGACCTCTGAAACCTGCGGGGCCTATCGACAGGCCATGATGCTCCGGGGCCGTCGCTTCCCTTCCCCCGCTTCATTTTATCAATACTATAAGAAAGAAGACCCGTTTTCAAGGAAGAAACAGACCTGCTGCAACGGTCGGAATCCCGTTACCTTGCACAGTAATCTCTGATCCATCTCTCTCCTGGTTGTCGCTTACGCGAGTGAAGACACCGGCCTTCGCCGGAATGACGAACTGCGAGATACGGCAACCTGGTTTTGAAATGCGGGATTACCTGTCCTGGATCATTGCTTTATAAGGAAAGCAGTCCGGGACATGGATTATCTTGGACAGCAGTGACCCATAACCCATTCCCTATTACCCATTCCCCATTACCCCGCTTCATTGACTCTCCCATCCGTCTGTGCTACCCTTGGGAAACAACGTGATACGGTGAGGGATTATGTCCGGTTTGATACGATTCGGCGTCTCGCTTGACAGCGAACTACTCAGGAAGTTCGATCAACTGATCCGGGAAAAGAACTATTCCAATCGCTCGGAGGCGTTTCGCGATCTTATACGCCAGGAGCTTGTCGCGAAAGAGTGGGAAGCCGGGGGCGAAGTTGCCGGCGCGATAACTCTTATCTACGATCATCACCACCGGGAACTGCTTAACAAGATAACAGATCTCCAGCACGATTCACAACACGTCATAATATCCACGCAGCACGTCCACCTGGATCACAGTAATTGCCTCGAGATTGTCGCCGTAAGGGGCAAGCCGGAGGACGTCAAAAGACTGGCCGAAATGCTCAGATCGATCAAGGGTATAAAGCACTGCACGCTTAGCATGTCCAGCACAGGTAAGGGCATATAAGCCCTTATCCTTATCTCTTGAACAAACCCGGCTACAATTCGTATAATGTTCGCATGGGTAAAGTTTATCTCGTAGGCGCAGGTCCGGGGGACATTAAGCTCATTACCATGAGGGGTCTCGAGCTTATCCGGCGCGCCGATGTGATCGTCTACGATAATCTTGTAAACAAGGGATTTCTCGAGTTCGCACGGGCCGGGGCTGAGATTGTATATGCGGGGAAAAAGGCCTCCCGCCATGAGCTTCCGCAAACGCGGATCAACTCCCTCCTTTCAGAAAAAGCCAGGGACAACAAGATCGTGGTGCGCCTTAAAGGCGGGGACCCCTTTATCTTCGGCCGCGGCGGCGAAGAGGCACAGCACCTTGCCATGAACGGAATATCCTTCGAGATAGTACCGGGCGTAACGTCGGCGATATCCGTTCCGGCTTACGCGGGCATACCCCTGACCCATCGGGATCACGCCTCCACTGTTGCTTTCATAACGGGTCATGAGGACGAAAAGAAGGCTGAATCATCCATCAACTGGCACGAACTGGCATCGGGGCCCGATACGCTCGTGTTTCTCATGGGTATGAAGAACCTTCGTGACATTGCGAAAAGGCTTATCGATGAAGGCAAGCATCCCGATACGCCTGCCTGCGTCATCCGTTCGGGCACCCTTCCCGCACAAAAGGTCGCAACCGGCACACTGGCAACTATCGCCGGTGAGGTTCGAAGGATGGGACTCAAACCGCCTGGCATAATAGTTGTCGGCGATGTCATTCAGCTCAGGGAAACGCTCAACTGGTTCGAACAAAAACCTCTCTTCGGCAAGAAAATTGCTGTGACGCGTTCGGAACACCAGTCCCGAAGATTCGGCGAACTCCTCCTGGACAGGGGTGCCGAACCTGTTTACCTTCCCACGATCGATATCGAACCTATCGTTCCCAATACACGGCTCCGCACAGCCATTGACAGGATCTCCACATATGACGCCATCATTTTCACGAGCGTCAACGGGGCTTCTATCTTTTTTGCACACATGCGGGGATCGGGCAAGGACGCCCGTGCCTTGAGCGGCATTACTGTCATTGCGATAGGCGGGGCAACCGCCGCACACCTTGCGGTGTACGGTATAAAGGCCGATCTTGTTCCTGAACAATTCACATCGGAAGGGGTCGTCTCCGTCCTTGACACCTTTGGTGTCTCAGGAAAAAACTTCCTCATCCCTCGTGCCGAACAGGCCCGTGATATCATCATCCGGCATATCAGGCAAAACGGCGGCAGCTGCAGCGTCGTACCCATCTACAGGGCGACCGTTCCGTCGCCTGCGGCATCGCTTCCCGAGGATCTCGATGTCTTTACCTTTACGAGTTCATCGACGGTGAATAATTTTATTCTGCTTTATGGTAAGGAAATATTGAAGGACAAGGTAATCGCATCCATAGGCCCCATTACCACTGCAACGCTGATAAAGTCAGGCATTAAGGTTGATATTGAAGCCAGACGCTCAGATATTCCCGGACTTGTGAGCGCTGTTGAGAGCCACTTTCAACCGGAAAAAGAAGCCGATCAGCTTTAAGACTTGTTGCCGGCAAGGATGCCCAGCACAAGACGGACGTACCCGTCCATGTTGATAATGTTGTGTCTGCCGGGATCATACGTAACAGTGCTGCCGCTCTGGTTGTTTACCAGCACCAGCGCCCCTCCCTGCGGAATTTTTTGAAGTCCGAGAAATACTACATTCTCCTTTGCTCTTACTTCCATCCGAACTCCCCCGAGGCCCGCCGGCCGGATCCGGCCGGCCGGTAGCTGCTGTCATTAACGTAAGCCCGTCAAGCAATGATATATTGGCCGCACCGCCTCAAACCCGACGACTGCGCCGCTTAACTGATAAATGATGTATCGGCGATGCAAAAACCATTTCTGATGCTGCAATAATAGGGGTTCTCAGGGTCGTCGTCGACCATGTCAAGAACGCAGACGATCTGCCCCTGCTTCTGAAGCAGCCTGGCTTCCTGCCTGTTGACCCATTTAGTTTTGCCGTTCTTCAAACACAGGTTCAACATTTTGCGCCTCCCGGATAGAGATAGGTTGTATTGATGTAATTCTATGGAATAGCCGTATCCCCGGGGATGGCTATGTGCTGAATCGACCGGTCGCTGGGGCAATCATGCCAAAAGAATATCGGATGTATACTCGGTCTCAAGAGGTTGCGGACAGACCCTATTGGTTCAGAGGAAGCCGGGACATCCATTCCCCCCCCGGTAATGATGCCCCGGCTTTATTGGGATGATGAAGCTTGGGGTTTGCGTTTTCGATTCTATCCAATTGCTTAAATGAGGTGGAGAGAAGAGGGACAAAGCTGTCCCAATCTGTGACCAAGCGCAGGTACTTCGAAAAGCCCTGATTCGCAGCAATCAGGATCAACTTCTTGTTCCGGAAACGCACGTGTTGAAATTGAAAGGCCGGGACTTTTGCAAACACATTATGTCTTAAATGTCCCGGCCTTGGTGGAATGATGCGACTACAGGGGTTTGTTAGAAATGATTCTACAAGATGAATTCCCATGTCGATGACAACAGTGGACCATCGTGCCAACCATAGTGCTCAACCGACCATTTCAAGGGGAAGGGGTGTTAATCGTTTGAAAACCTATTCCTGGTCTTCTCCCTGGCCTGTTTTTGCTTTTCGGGTTCTGATTCTGGCCCGTGGGGCGATGACTCGTTCCTTAAACCGAGTGTATGCCGCCCTCCCCAGCTCAATAGGTTCCGGAAGACCGGTCATGCGAAGTACGGCCTTTCTGCTATGGAGCGTCCAGAGCTCAATATGATTTGTGTTGATGATCGTCGAGCGATCGAGGGCCACAAACACGTCCTCGGGAAGCCGTCTCTCCCAGTCCCTGAGCGAAGAGCGCACCATGAAACGTTCGCCCTGTATATTAAAAACGTTGGTGTAGTTTCTTTCTGCGAAGACGGCAACGATATTACCGACCGATACAAAGGTGGCCTTTTTCCCTGTGTTCAGGAAGACCTGGTCGGCGCCGGAAAACACCTCTCCGGACGGGTCGAATGACGGCAGACGGAATACGGCCCTCCTGAGCGCGGCCCGAAGACGTTCGGGGTCGATGGGCTTCAGGAGGTAATCGATGGCATTGACTTCGAATGCCCGTATGGCATACTGGTCATAGGCAGTTATGAAGATAATGGAAGGAGGGTCTTCCAGGCGTTCCAGCAGATCAAAGCCGGAGCCTCCAGGCATCTGGATGTCGAGAAATACAAGGTTCGGATGCAGTTCGGCGATCATCCTTTCCGCCTCGGCAGCGTTTCTCGCCTCTCCGGCGATCCTGATGTCCCACTGGTCTTTCAGGAGACTCTTAAGATTCTCACGTGCCAGCCTTTCATCATCCACTATGAGGGCCCGGATTTCCTGATCAGAATCTTTCTTCATTCTTTTCTCCTTCCCGCGGGATTTCGACGGCAACGATCACCCTGCCTCCGCTCTCGCCGATGTTCAGACGATAGCGGTCGCCATAGGTAAGATCCAATCTCTTGCGTATATTTTCGAGCCCGAGGCCGCCCGTCCCCCGGAACCCCCCTGCGTCCCCACAGACCCACTGACCTGTATTGGAGACTTCAATTCTGGCAAAGTCTCCCGCCGCTATGCACGCTACGTCGACCTCGAGCGGGGCAGGAGAGGTCTTCATCCCATGTTTGACGGCATTTTCGACGATGGGCTGAATCAAAAGCTCCGGTATCATCGTATCGCCGATTTCCTCGGACACATTGATGGAAATGGCAAGATCATCCTCAAAACGCACCTTTTCGAGTTTGAGATAGCTTTCGATAACGCTCATCTCCCGGGCAAGGGAAACCATGCCGGATTCCCTGGAGGAAAGGGTGGAACGCAGGTAACGGGAAAGCTGCCTGATAAGCTCCGCGATCCGCCCGGGATCGCTTTTCGAAAGGGCATCGAGTGAATTGAGCACATTGAAAAGAAAATGGGGATTAATCTGGTATCTCAGAGTTTCCAACTGGGCTTCGACAAACCTTCTGTGCGCCTCCTCCGCCCGCCTGCGCTCCTTTTCGATCTCTTTCTGTTCGGTAATATCATTCAGCAAACCCTGGATCCTAACAAATTTCCCATTCTCATCGCGATCTGCGCGCGCGTAAGTGGCACCTATCCTCCGGGTCCCGTCGCGCCTCGTAAAGACAATCTCAAAATCCCTGGTGATGCCCTTTGCATGCAGTTCTTCGAGAAGAAGGACGCCCGTGTTTTCAGGATAATGGTCTGCAATGTTCGTCCCCAGGATCTGTGCGGGCAGATCATAACCGAGAAGGCGTGTGAAAGCCGGATTGACATTCAACAGACGTCCGTCGGGACTGGCGACGAATATACCTTCCACGGCGTTCTCAAAGATCCCCCTGTACATCCGCTCCGCCTCTTCGAGCGCCGCGTGGCTCTCTTCGAGACTCTGTGCCATGGTGTTGAGCCCTCTGCCCAGGTGGGCGACCTCATCGGTGCCCTTGATCTCCATACGGTGATGAAGGCGGCCCGCTTCGAGCTCCCCGGCCAGGTCCATGCATTGACCGAGCCTTTTCAAAAGAGGATGTGCTACTGCAAAAACGCCCGCCGATACGGCACCAAGCATGGTGACCAGAGTGGCTGCCGTCACCTGTCCCATGTCACGGATCGGCTTAAGGGCCTCCTTCTGTGATTTCTCAACGACAAAAAACCATTCGGGCTGGGCAGTTTTCCGGAAAGCCGCCAGTTGAGCGCCCGCCGCTGCCTCGTACCGGACAAAACCCCGGGGCTGCGACAACAGACCCGGCGGGATGGGTATATCCGGCTGCCTGTAAGCCTCGGCCTCAATGAGATTGTGGGCCTCCCACCCTTCAGGGACCTTCCTGTCCAGCTTCGGGTCAAAGAGGTATGCCTTGCCGCCGTGAATGTATTGCTGGGGGCTCAGGACATAATCGTTGAAATAGTCAAGATCTACAACCGCCCGGACAACTGCGATGACAGTGCCGCGGTCCCTGACGGGCACGCAAATCACAATAACCGGCCGACCGGTTCCACGGCTGAGAAATATCTGCGACACAACGGCCTGCCCTTTCACGGCATCACGAAAGTCGGGCCGGCCGGCAACCTCGTGTTGCATGCTCTCAAGCCCGACACGGTCCGGGAAGGACGACGCAATGCACCGGGCATCACGGTCGTGAAGGTTTATCGATTGGTATACCTTCACTTCTTTTACGATGTCCTGAAAATGCCTGCATGCCCTGTCGCCAATTGAAGGATCATCGGGAAAAAGTGCGGCCTGCCGGATTTCCGTCCTCCTCGCCAGCAACCGGATATCGGACTTGAAAATATCAAGAGCGGTCTCGCTCTGCCCGGCAATAAGCGCCGCAGTACGCTCTATCTCATTCCTTGTCATCGACTGGAGCCGCCTGCTTGCCGATTTGTATGTCAGCAAAGAGGACAAGAAGACACCCGAGGAACCGATTAGTGAAAATACAAGAAGAAGTTTTCCCCGAAAAGTCATAATTGATGTATGACACAGGCGATTCCGCAGCCTTATAGGCTGACATGCCTGAGTGATTTCTTGTGACGCCCCTACCCCGTCAATGCAGAAAATACTCTCATTTACATGATAAATTGTCAAGAAAACAGAAACAGCGGGGGGGTATCTAGATGTAGTTTTCGAGAAACAGGGAAATGGCCCTTTCGACGCTGCCAGGTTCCTTCTCTTCCATGTCCCGGATGGATTTCTTTATACGAAAGCTGGTAAGCTCGTCGCTCAGGTCATCGAGACACCTGTAAACACCGGAACGTCTTCCGAACCGGTACACGAGCCTTTGTTCCTGTGACAGATTGAAGTAGCGGTCAATGGTTTCAAGGAATTTCTTCTTGTCGGAAGGCAGGCTGCCGTCAATCTCTTCGAGGAGGTTGAGGATATGATCGCTTTTGACGTGGCTCGTAATCCCCTCCAGCCTGGAGATAAGAAGTCTCTCTTCTCTAAGAATGTCCTCTTCATCAGGGAGCAGGAAGTCACCCGTTTCGAACTTTTCATACAACGGCATGGTCCTCAGCACTTTCAAGGTACGGAACCTGATAAAATCCGGGTTGATATGATTCAGGACATCGGCGGTATCAAGAGCGTGTTCTCTCCACCATTTCTTACCACCCATGCCAAGGACGACGTATTCGGAAAGCTCGATGCCGGCGTCCTTGACCTTCTTGCCGCAGAGGATGTGGTCATCTCTCGTTACACCCTTGTTCATATACTGTAAGAGCGGATCGTGGCCGGATTCCAGACCGACGTGAAGTCTTGTCAGGCCGGCCTTTTTCATCTTTTTCAGGTTTTCAGCCGACACGCTTTTTGCGATCGTGCGGGAGCGCGCATAGGACGTCACTCGATCGATACTCGGGAAAGTCTCCTTCAAATACTTCAAGGCATCTATGAAAACATCGGCCTTCATCGCAAGAGAATTCGCGTCCTGTATAAAGACGTTCTTGCAGCCGAAATACATCCATACAGCCACGGACTTATAGCCTTCATTTATAATGTGACTGTCAAATACCCCCTCGACCAGCGAATCGGTTATCTTGCCTGAAAAACCTTTTTCCCTCGACAACTCCCTGATGTCGTCGTGGATGGCCTTCACGGTATCGATATCCGACTTGATTTCATCCAGGGAACGTTTTTCAAAACGCTTTCCCTTATACAACTGGCAAAAGAGACACCTGTTCCAGGGGCAGTTTCTCGTGAAGCGCACAAGAAGGCTGTAGGCTTCATTGGGCGGCCGTATCGGCCCTATTTCATATCTTAGAGGCCTTTCACTCATTCCTTGTCTACGTGGACGGCGAACGCCGGGGTAGACGCCTTGGACATGGTTTTCTTTCTCTTCGGGTTCTGTGCGGCTTTCTTTCTTTTTCTTTTTAATTCCGTCTTTTTGGAAAGGGATGGCATGTGATCCTCCTTAGGTTTTCGTCAACATACCACACAACCCCCGGTATTTCAAGGCAATGTGTGACGTCATACAGGGAGGCGACCACCCATCACCCATCACCACTCTTTAATTACTTCCCCAATAAGTAAAAATCATGCTATTATAATAGGCATAGTACAGGATTAGGACTGTAAGCCCGATACCACAATAAACTGCCATCGTCTTCATACTGTGCTTGCTCTATTATGCTCTCTGCTACCCGGTCGGGCTTTATTGCATGTCCACAGAGAATGTCGATCCGGGTGATAAGGCCTGTTAAAGAGGTGCATTGAGCATGAGAGATCTTCCCCGCAACAGTCTCCTGCGTAATCCCGCAGGAAATTCACATTCAGCCGCAACCGACAAGGAACACAGTGATGCAGGAACGGACGACGAAAAGCTCCGTCTCATCGCCGACTCTCTTCCGATATCGATCGTATATATAGACAGCGGCTTTCGCTACAGGTTCGTAAACAAGACCTACGAATCGTGGTATGGAAGGGTGCGGGAAGATATTTATGGGAAAGAGGTCAAAGAGGTCGTCGGCCCGGCGGAGTGGTCCATAGTCCAGGGATATATCCAGAGATCGTTGAAGGGCGAGACGGTGGTCTTCGAACAGGAAGTCACTGACAGGACAGGTATTGTCCGCCACCTCAAAACCAGGGTAATACCCTGCGCCGGACCGGGTTTTCAGATAGAGGGCGTGTATGCGCTGATTTTCGATACCACGGAGGAAAAACAGATTGAGGAGGCCTTGATTAGGAGCGATGACCGCTACCGCACACTTTTTGAAAATATTCCCGTCGGGATATGCATCAATACGCCCGACGGCAGGATAATATCCTATAATTCCAAACTTCAGAGAATGACAGGGTACACAAAGGCGGAGATTTCCAACATGCGCACCAGGGATTTTTATGCGAGCGCACAGGACAGACATCTTCTTCTGCAACACCTCAAAAATAAAGGCTCCCTGCGTAACTACCTCGTCGACCTGAAGCGCAAGAACGGCAAGACCTTCAGTGCCCTCGTCAATATCGTGCCCCACTCCTCCGGTGGTGAAAACACCATCCTGACCGTGGTGCAGGACGTCACCGAATACAGGAAGGTAAAGGACGCCCTCGTTGAAACCGAGCGCCGTCTCGGCGATATCATCAATTTCCTTCCTGACGCCACCTTCGCCATTGACAGGGAAGGTAGGGTGATAGCCTGGAACAGGGCGATGGAGGACCTGTCAGGAGTAAAAGCCATCGATATCCTGGGCAAGGGGGACCACGAATATTCGATTCCCTTCTACGGAAAGCGTCAACCTCTTCTTGCTGATTTTGTCCTGAAGCCCGACAGGGACGCGGAAAAAAGATATTCCTTCATCACGAAGGAAATGGACCGCCTCGTCGCCGAACCGCTCGAACCCCTCATGTTGCGCGGCAAACTCCTCTATATCTGGTCGAAGGCAAGCCCCATATACGATCTCGACGGGAACATCACCGGGGTCATTGAGTCGGTCAGAGACATCACCGCACAAAGGGAGGCCGAGGAACGACTGAAGGAATCGGAGGAACGGTACCGGACGGCGATCGAATATTCCAGCGATGGTGTTGCCATCGTAAAAGGCAACGTCCATCTCTTCGTGAATCAGCGATTCTGCGAGATATTCGGATTTGATTCACCCGATGAGGTAATCGGCCAGAGACATGAGAAGACCATCCATCCCGATGACCTTGACAGAGTTCGGGATCTGAATGAAAGGAGACAGCGGGGGGAAGACGTACCCGATAAGTATGAGTTTAAGGGCAGAAGGAAAGACGGCTCCGTCATCTACGTAGAGGTGTCGGCGACGGGGACGACATTCCGCAACGAACCGGTGACACTGGCATATCTGAGAGACGTCACCGAGCGCAAGCTGGCATCGGACGCACTCATAGACAGCGAAAGGTGGTTTCACGCCATCTTCGACAATGCCAACGACGCCATACTTCTCGTCGACGGCGATCATTTTATTGAATGTAACCGGAAGACCCTGGCCATGTTCGGCTGCAACAAAGAGGACATTATCGGACAATCACCGCACCGGTTTTCTCCGCCTGTCCAGCCTGACGGAAGGGACTCAAGGGAGAAAGCGCTTGAAACGATTAAAGCCGCCTATCGGGGCATACCTCAGTTCTTTAGCTGGCGGCACAGGAGGTTGGACGGAACTGATTTTGACGCACAGATCAGCCTTAACACCCTTGACCTTGGCGGAAAGACGTATCTGCAGGCAATCGTGAGGGACACATCTGAATATTGCCGGTAGAGTGGCTGCGAAGGGCATTTTTTCTTGAAATATACGTAATCATATGGTATTTTAACATCTCGATTAAATTCGCACGTCTTTCAATTAACGTCAGGGTGCAGATGACTGTCTGCCGTTAAGGTGCGAAAGGCGGAGGAAAAAAACCAGGAGGAAAAATGTCAAACCTTACCATCAAACAATTGCTGGAGGCTGGTGTTCACTTCGGGCACCAGACAAAACGCTGGAACCCCAAGATGAAGCCATACATTTTCGGGGCCCGCAACGGCATCTACATCATCGACCTGCAGAAAACATTGAAGATGTTCAAAGAGGCCTACAACTTCGTCAAGGAAGTGGCCTCCCGCAACGAATATATCCTCTTCGTCGGCACCAAGAAACAGGCCCAGGAATCCATCTCTGACGAGGCAAAACGGTGCGGTGCCTTCTACGTCAATAACCGGTGGCTTGGCGGCACGATGACAAACTTCCAGACGATAGAGAAAAGCATCGACCGTCTCAGGAAATATGAAGAACTGAAACAAAGCGATATCTACAAGGTCCTTCCGAAAAAAGAGGCCATCGGCATTGAAAAAGAGATCGAAAAGCTCGAAAAGAACATCGGCGGGATCAAGGGAATAGACAGGCTCCCGGGCGCCATATATGTCGTCGACCCGAAAAAGGAATATATTGCCGTGAACGAGGCGAAGAAACTCGGTATCCCGACCGTCGGCATCGTCGACACAAACTGCGATCCCGACGACATCGACTTCATTATTCCCGGCAACGATGACGCTATCCGTGCTATCAAGCTCATCACATCCCGCGTCGCCGACGCGGTCATGGAAGGAAAAGCCCTGTACGTCGAAGAGTTCCAGAGCAAGGACGAAGGACCCGCCGAAGATCTCAAACCCTTTGTCGACGAAAGCGTGTTGGAAGAGGAAAAATACGACGAGCTCGAAGTTTAATTAGTTGAGGAGGATTTTCCATGGATATCTCTGCTGATGCAGTAAAAAAATTACGCGAAAAAACAGGTGTTGGCCTCATGGATTGCAAAGAGGCCTTGAAACATTCCGATGGGGATATGGAAAAAGCAGTCGATTTCCTTCGTGAAAAAGGTCTCGCCAAACTCCAGAAGAGAATGGGCCGGGTCGCATCGGAAGGTTCTGTAGCCGCTTACATTCATACCGGCGGTAAAGTGGGCGCCATGGTCGAGATCAATTGCGAGACCGACTTCGTGGCCAAGACCGACCAGTTCCAGAATTTTGTGAAGGACGTCGCCATGCAGATAACGGCGGCCAACCCGCTGTATGTGAAACGCGAGGACATCCCTCAGGAACACCTGGACAGGGAAAGAACCATCTACAGGAACCAGGCGCTCGAATCGGGCAAGCCGGAGAAGATCATCGACAAAATAGCTGAGGGCAAACTGGAAAAGTTCTATCAGGAGGTATGCCTGGTTGAACAGACGTTCATCAAGAATCCCGACATGACCATAAAGGACCTTCTTGAGGAACTGCTGGTGAAAACCGGAGAAAAAATTGTCATCAGCCGCTTTGTGAGATTCCAGTTGGGCGAGACACTCCAGGACTGACATGAAATATAAGAGGATTCTCCTTAAACTGAGCGGTGAAGTCCTCATGGGAAGCTCCGGGCACGGCATAGACCATGCCACCGTCAGCGACATCGCCGGCCAGATAGGAGAGATTCGCAGACTCGGTGTCGAAGTCGCCATAGTACTCGGGGGCGGAAACATATACCGGGGGAAAAAGGGGGAGAAAGAAGGCATGGACAGGGTCACCGGGGACTACGTCGGTATGGTGGCAACGGTCATCAACGCCCTCGTCCTTCAGGACACCCTTAACAGGGCCGGTACGCCGGCGGTGGTTCAGACCGCCCTCGCTCTCGAAAAGATTGCCGAGCCTTATCACTATGCGAGGGCCATGGCCTACCTTAACGAGGGTAAGATCGTCATCTTTGCCTGTGGCACCGGCAATCCCTATTTTACCACCGATACGGCCGCGGCGCTTCGCGCAGTCGAAACAAAGGCCGATATCGTCATGAAGGCCACAAAGGTGGACGGCGTTTACGACAAGGACCCCGAGGTCCATAAAGACGCGGTCTTTTACCCTGAGATATCCTACAATGAGGTCCTCAGCAAAGATCTTCAGGTCATGGACCTCACCGCTATCACGCTTTGCAAGGAAAACGACATCCCCATCGCCGTATTCAGCATACGGGTCAGGGACAACCTGAAGAAAGCGGTTCTCGGTGAAAACGTAGGGACAATCGTGAGGAGGTAACCTTAATGAGCAATGAAGTTATGACGGAACTTGAAGATAAACTAAAAAAATCTCTCGCGGCACTGAAAAAAGACTTCTCCAGACTCCGCACCGGCGTTGCCTCGGTGTCCCTCCTGGAAGATATCAAGATAGACTATTACAAACAGCCAACCCCGCTTAATCAGGTGGCGACGATCGGCGTTCAGGACTCGAGGACCATCACGATCCAGCCGTGGGACAACGCCGTCATCGGGGAAATAGAAAAGGCGATCCAAAAATCCGATCTCGGCGTCAACCCCATGTCCGACGGCAAGTCCATCAGACTTTCCTTTCCGAAGCTTACGGAGGAACGCCGCAAGGAACTCACCAAACTGGGAAGCAAAATGCTTGAGGGCACCCGCGTTGCCATGAGGAATGTCCGAAGGGAAATAAACGAAAAACTAAAGAAACTGGAAAAAGACAAGGCCATTTCCCAGGACGACCTGAAAAAGAAACAGGAGGACGTCCAGAAGGTTACCGATAAGCATATCGAAATGGCCGAGAAACTCTTTTCCGACAAAGAAAAAGAGATCCTTTCTATCTGATAGCGATGAGAAAAACAGTTCCTGACAGACTGCCCACTCATGTCGCAATCATTATGGACGGGAACGGCAGGTGGGCGAAGCAGAAGAAACTCAGGAGAGTCGAAGGCCATAAGGTCGGCATCGATTCCGTTCGCGAGATAACCGAGACCGCCTGTGATCTCGGTATACCCTATCTTACACTTTACGCCTTTTCCAAAGAGAACTGGTCCCGGCCGAAGGAGGAGGTCAAGACGCTGATGTCCCTTCTTGGCCTGTATCTCGAACAGGAAGTTCCCATGATGATGGAAAAAGGCATCCGCTTCAACATCATCGGTGAAAGAAGCGATTTTTCGAGATCGCTGCAGTCGCAATTCGACAACGTGATGAAACAAACCGCGGGTAACAGAAACCTCCTCCTGACGATAGCCTTGAGTTACAGCGGACGCAAGGAGATCATTCGGGCCGTGCGCCTCATGTGCGAGGACGTCAAAAACGGCACTGTCAAAAGGATCGATGAAAGGGCATTCAAACGATATCTCTATGGCCCGGATTTACCCGATCCCGACTTCCTGATCCGCACGAGCGGTGAGATGCGGCTATCCAATTTTCTGCTCTGGCAGGTAGCCTATACCGAGATCTACGTCACAGATATCCTCTGGCCGGATTTCCGAGAACAGGCCTTCCTGGAAGCGCTGGGCGAGTTCGCAAAGCGCGAAAGAAGGTTTGGAAACATAAAGGAATACTGATTGGGAGAACTGAAGAAACGGGTTATTACGGGCGTGTGTGTCGCCCCGGTCATCGCCTTTCTTTTCTATATTCTACCCCCCTTGTGGTTACTCGCCCTTTTGATGGCCATATGCCTCGTCGCCACCCTGGAGGCCGGTTCCATGACAGGGCTTCCCATGAGATACGTCATCCCTTTTCTCATTGTCGCCGGGACAATCCCGCTCTTCTTCCGCTTCTTCCAGATCTACATACTCTGGGTCATGGCGTCGACGCTGATCGTTATCGTCATCAAGGTTTTTGACAGAAGCGGCCCGGTTGAGAAAACCAACCGCGACCTGACGGGCCAGTCCGCCCTTATCTTCTTCGGCAATTTCTTCATCCTCGTACCCTTTTTCTATCTCTATCTTCTCAAGGAACTGGACCCGCTTTTCCCGCTTATACTTCTGGTCTCGATATGGGCAAGTGACACCCTCGCCTTTATCATCGGCAAAAATCTGGGAAAGCACCCCCTCGCACCCCAGATCAGTCCGAAAAAAACCGTTGAGGGGCTTTTTGGCTCCGCCTTGGGATCCCTGGCTGTCACCACGGCGGCCTATCAGCTTCTCGGCCTTTCCATCGCCGGTGCCCTCGTCGTGGGGGCGGCGACGGGAATACTCGGACAGGCGGGCGACCTTCTGGAGTCGGCATGCAAGAGGGTCTTCAACACGAAGGATTCCTCGCAGCTCATACCCGGACACGGCGGTTTGCTGGACCGTATCGACAGCTTCATCTTTACGGCCCCCTTCCTTTATACCTGCCTGGTGTGGACAAGATAATATTATGAAGAAAAAGATCCTCATATTGGGCTCGACAGGCTCTATCGGCACAGCGACACTCGAAGTCATCGCCAACGATCCCGAATCTTTCGAGGTTCAGGGCCTCGCCTGCGGAAACAATGTCGCTCTCCTCAACGAACAGATAGCCCGATTCAAGCCCCGGGAAGTCTGCGTGTTCGACGAACATCGAAAAGACACCGTAATTGCGTCGGGAGCGCGCCTTTACAGCGGCATTGAAGGCATGAAGGAGATGGTTCGCTCCGATGCCGCCGTCGTGGTCAACGCCCTGCCGGGCAGCATCGGTCTCGAACCCACCATCGAAACATTGAAGTGCGGGAAGACCCTTGCACTGGCCAACAAGGAAAGCCTGGTCATGGCAGGAAGGATCATCAGGAGGCTCCTTGCCGAAGGATCGGCCGAACTGATACCTGTCGACAGCGAACATTCAGCACTTTATCAGCTCCTCAGCGGGATAGACCGCCAAGAGATCAAGGCTGTCATCATTACCGCATCGGGCGGCCCTTTCAGAAAGCACAGCAGGCGCGCCCTGGAAAAGGTCGGGCTCTCCGAGGCCATGAACCATCCCACCTGGAAAATGGGGCAGAAGATCACGCTGGATTCCGCAACCCTCATGAACAAGGGGCTTGAGATCATAGAGGCACGATGGCTGTTCGACCTTGAGCCTGAAAGGATAAAGACCCTTGTCCACCCGGAAAGCATCGTCCACGGCATCGTCGAGCTTGCGGATAATTCGTTTCTCGCGTACATGGCCTGCCCGGATATGAAAATCCCCATAGCTTATGCGCTGAACGGCAAACAACGCATTGTCCTGCCCTTTTCCCCTCTCCGTCTCGATGAGCTTACAAAACTCACCTTCCATCCGCCGGACCTCAAGCGCTTTCCTTCCATCCGGTTGGCCTACGAAGCTCTCGCGGCGGGCGACAGTGCCTTGATCGCTTTCAATGTATCCAACGAGGTGGCCGCACAGGCCTTCATCGAAGGCAGGATCGGATTCACCGATATACCCCGGGTGGTAGCTGAAACACTCGCGGAGGATCCCGGTGAACCCGTCATAGACAGCGTCGATCAGGTCCACCGGATCGCTTCCTGGACAAGAGAGATTGCAATGACTAAAATAACTGACACAGGACGAAAAAAATTATGATTTCCTTTTTGTACTTTCTTATTGCCCTTGCATTGCTCATTCTGGTGCATGAGTTCGGGCATTTTCTTGTGGCGAGGCTCTTCAACATCAAGATCCTCACCTTCTCCATCGGTTTTGGGAAGAAGCTTTTTCGCTTCACCAGGGGGGAGACAGAATACGCAATCTCGGCCGTTCCCATGGGCGGCTACGTAAAACTCCTCGGCGAATCGCCGGACGAGGAAATTGCCGAAGAAGATAAACCACGGTCTTTTTCTCATCAACCACCCTACGTCAGGATACTCATCGCCGTTGCCGGTCCCCTGTTCAACATCCTCCTTGCCCTTTTCGTCTTTTATTTCGTCTCCATCATCGGCTATAACGTCCCGTCCGCCAAAGTCGGGAAGGTTGCCGAAAACACGCCTGCGCAGGCGGCCGGCATCAAGGCAGGCGATATCATCGCAAAGATCGACGGTAAGGAAATAAAGGAATTCCTTGACATTGCATCGAGCATCGATCAGGCACGGGGGGACACCGTAGAAGTTACCATCGATCGCGCGGGCACCGAGGTCAATCTTACCGTCAAACCCATGAGCATCGAGGAAAAGGATATTTTTGGTGAGCCTTACAAGCGCAAGATACTGGGCATAGAAAGGTCTGACGAGGTCATAAAAAGAAGGCAATCCCCCGGCAAGGCTGTCGGGCTATCGTTCTATATGACCTGGGAGTACTCCCGGATAACGGTTGTGGGGATCGTAAAGATAATTCAGGGGAGCATTTCACCCAAGAATATAGGCGGACCTGTCCTTATTTTCCAGGAAGCGAGCAAGAGAGCAAAAAAAGGAATCGGTGATTTCGTTTTCTTCTTTGCCCTGATCAGCATCAATCTGGGAATCATCAACCTGTTGCCCATCCCGGTGCTCGATGGAGGGCATATCCTTTTCAACGCCATCGAAATCGTCACACGCAGGAAGATTTCGCAAAAGGTGCAGGAGGTTGCCCAGACCGTGGGATTGGTCATACTCCTTCTCATAATGGTCTTTGCCTTCTACAACGATTTCGACAGGATCTTCGATTTCGGCAAATATTTTCATGGCAAATAGACTCTCCCTTGCCATCGATAATTCCATCGATCACCTTACGCTTGCGCTGGCAGGGCCGGACGGTTTCATAGACGAACTCAGGATCAAGGAAGCGCGGTCCCCGTCGCAGATACTGCCCGAGAAGGTTGCGGGGATCCTCGCGGCCAACGGTCACTCCATTGAGGGCGTGACGGATCTCATCGTCACCCTGGGGCCGGGTTCATTCACCGGAATACGGGTCGCTCTGGCCTTCTGCAAAGGTATACATGCGGCCACCGGGATACCTATCAAGGGTATTCCCACCCTGGACGCCCTTGCCTTCGCCCTTGCGGACCGCGACGGTTTTTACCTCTGCCCTCTCCTGGACGCGAAAAAGTCCGAGGTCTTTTTGTCCCTGTACCATGTGGAAAAAG
This sequence comes from Deltaproteobacteria bacterium UBA5205, assembly GCA_002412715.1. Lineage (GTDB taxonomy): Bacteria > Desulfobacterota > Syntrophorhabdia > Syntrophorhabdales > Syntrophorhabdaceae > Delta-02. The sequence continues at coordinate 22,699 of DHVP01000036.1, read as the reverse complement.
GGACTATCTCGAGGCTCACCGGTTACGGGGCCATGAAACCCGTTGAGGTAGCCGGGATGGTCAGGACCCCCTGTATCTGTTTCGGTACAGGTTCGAGGCTCTGCGAGAAGCACCTCTCGGGTCTTGAGGGTGTATCCATTGTTCACGACGAGTTCGACCATGTCCGGGGCCGCATCCTCGTCGACGAAAGGCTCACAGCCACTGACACAGGCAGCGCCCACACCTTCAAACCCATCTATGGTAGACGTTCCGAAGCGGAGATCAAGTTCAACGTAACCATCGATTAAAAGAGTAAAAAAAGGGCCCGAATTAGTGTATAATATGTACGGTTCGTCCGGCATTTTTACGTTCGGCCGGACTCTTTCAGCCACAGAAGCTGGATTCGCGTGATGTTCGAGGGAGGACAGATTGAAGAGTATCGCCGAGATAAATGAAAAAATAAAAAAGGGCAAAGTCGTCGTGGTGACTGCCGATGAAATGGTAGAAATAGTGAAGAACAACGGGACGAAAAAGGCCGCGCAGCAGGTCGACGTCGTCACAACGGGAACTTTCGGCCCCATGTGCTCGAGCGGTATGTTCATGAACCTTGGCCACTCCAAGCCAAGGATAAAGGTCGGTGGAGGGAAGTGTTATCTCAACGATGTCCCGGCATATTGCGGAATAGCCGCCGTCGACATCTACCTGGGCGCAACCTCCATGCCCGACAACGATCCCCGCAATACGGTCTATCCAGGTGCTTTCAAATACGGCGGCGGGCACGTCATAGAAGAATTCGTGAGCGGCAAGCCCATCAGGCTCGATGCTACCGCATTCGGTACGGACTGCTATCCGAGGAAAAAGATCGAGACCTTTATCAACAAGGAAACTGTCAACGAGGCCTATATATACAGCCCCAGAAACGCTTATCAGAACTACAACGTGGGTGTCAATGTATCCCAGAGGGTCATCCACACCTACATGGGGGTCATCAAGCCGAATCTCGGAAGCGCCCATTACTCCAGTGCGGGCCAATTATCACCTCTTCTCAAGGACCCTAAGTACAGGACCATCGGGATAGGTACCCGGATCTTTCTCGGAGGCGGTGTGGGCTACGTGGCGTGGCAGGGGACGCAGCACAACCCCTGTGCGGCCCGCACACCCGAGGGACTGCCCAAAGGCGGCGCCGGCACTCTTGCCGTCATCGGCGATGCCAAACAGATGTCCGGCAATTATCTCAAGGGTGCAAGCTTCCTTGGCTACGGCCCGACGATGTTCGTGGGCCTCGGCATCCCCATACCTGTTCTCGACGAAGAGATGGCGTTCTTCACCTCCCGAAGCGACCAGGATTTCTACGCACAGGTGGTGGACTACTCCTCAGATTATCCCCAGCGGATACCGGCAAGCCTCTGTGAGGTCACGTACGCCCAGTTGAAGTCGGGGAAGATAAACGTCAAGGGAAAGGATGTGCCCACCTTTCCTATTTCAAGCTATTCGAAAGCCCGGGAGATAGCCTCCGCATTGAAGACGTGGGTGGAAACGGGCAGTTTCCTGCTCACCAATCCCGTAGAGCCGCTGCCGGGGGTGGACTCGGGGATCAGTCTTGTCACGCTTGACGAACGGACACCGGAGGAAATGCAATAGACCCCCTCGGGGAGTTCCAGCAGACAAGGCAGATGAAGAAACGCGCCATATCACTCATATCCGGCGGCCTTGACAGTGCCGTCGCAACGAAGCTTATCGTCGATCAGGGCATCGAAGTGATCGGACTCCATTTCAGCTCCATTTTCGCGAGCAAACGGGACAAACAGCGCGGTCACAAGGCGTTGCGCACTGCCGAAGAACTTGGCATAGAGATCATCACAAAGAACAAGGGCGACGACTACATAGAGATCATAAAGAACCCGCGCTATGGATACGGAAAGAACATGAACCCCTGCATCGATTGCAGGATCTACATGCTCCGGCTCACGAAAGAACTTCTTACCGAACTCGATGCATCATTCGTCGTGACCGGGGAGGTCCTGGGACAGAGGCCGATGTCTCAGCGCCGAAATGCCATAGAGCTCATCGAGAAGCGCAGCGAGCTCCAGGGTCTTATCGTGAGACCTCTGTCCGCCAGGCTTTTTCCTGCAAGCATCCCCGAACAGGAAGGCATCATCGACCGCGAAAAGCTTCTCGATATCGCCGGCAGGTCGCGCCAGGAGCAATATAAACTCGTCGAGACTTTCAAGCTCACCGAGTTTGACCTTCCCGGCGGAGGATGTCTGCTCACGGACCCCATCTTCTCAATGAAACTCAAAGACCTCATGGCCACAGACAAGGCCTATACGACACAGGACATCGAACTCCTGACCATGGGGCGGCACTTCAGGCTTTGCGCCTCCGCCAAACTTGTAGTAGCGAGGAATGAGAGAGAAAACGAACAGCTGGGTATGCTTAAGGAAAGTCCGTACATCACCCTGAACCCCATCGATTTCAGGGGTCCCCGGGGTATCCTGAAAGCCGAGGCGCCCGACGAAGATATGCTTCTCCTGTCGGCCCGCATCCTCGCCCGGTACGGCAGGGATGTACCTCAGACCGCAAGCGTGGAGATAAACGACGGTACACAGAGGACTTTTTGCTTTCAGGCGGAAGAAATCGACAGCGACGCCTTATTGGTGCAGCAGGAGACAGCATGAATTTCATCGACAACATTTACGTTATTCCCTGGGTCTCGTACGAGGCAAACAACTGCAATACGGTGTTTATCGATGGGCCCGTTCCGACTCTCATCGACCCGGGACACAAGAATTTCCTGGGAAATGTAGTCAACGGCATGGCTAAAGACGGCAAGAGGATAGAGTCCGTAAAGCTCGTCATCGGCACTCACAGCCATCCCGACCATATCGAAGCGGCGGACGCCTTCGACAAAGAGACAATGAGGGCGATAGGTAAGGCCGAGTTCGACTACCTCAACGACAGCGGGAAAGAACTCTACCTGATGACGGGCTGCGAAATTCCGAAAAAGCCCTATTCCTTCTACCTCAACGAAGGAACGCTTGACATCGGTGACACACGTTTCCAGGTACTTCTTACCCCTGGTCATTCCCCGGGTTCGCTGTGCCTCTACTGTGAGGAGAAGAAACTGCTCATATCGGGCGACACCGTCTTCTACATGGGTGTGGGGAGGACCGACCTTCCCGGCGGGAATATGGAGGCGCTGGCGCACAGTATTACAAGGCTCGCTTCGCTGGATATAGAATACCTTATCCCCGGTCACGGAGAGGCGGTAAGGGGAAAGGATATGATACAAAAGAACTTTACGATGATCATGGGTGAGTTCTTTTAAACCGGGGCTACGATTGTCATTGACAATTCCCCCCGTAGGTATATATTTGAAGTGTCAGTTTCATAGGAGGAACAGTGAGAATACCCGACGAATATGTCTGCAAACTGTGCGGATACTCTTTTCTCGATGGTGAAGTACCTGAATTATTCTGCCCCAATTGCGGCAGCAGCCAGGTTGCGAAGGAGCTCAGCTACGATGAGTTCCTTGACGACGAAGAGGCTTTTGTCGCAATGATGCGGTATGATGAGTTTAAGAACAAGGGGGCTTAGGCATCCTTTCCGGGGGCGGGAAGACACCAGCCGCCTCCGGTAGAAATAGATATTGACATTTTCCGGGATTGGGTGTTTCATATTACCGGATACCGCTTGGATCCTTAACAACTGGACCGAGACGGAAGGCGTGAAACAATGATAACCTTCTGATACGAGTTCAGAAGGTTTTTTTGTTTTAGAGACTACTATGGACAAGATAACCGTACCGGTGCTCAGAGGAATGAAAGGTAAGCAAAAGATCACCATGCTTACCGCTTACGATCATCCCACGGCGAAGATCCTCGACAACGCCGGAGTAGATACCCTCCTTGTGGGCGATTCCGTGGGCCCCGTCGTACTGGGTTATCCCAATACAATTCCCGTCACTGTCGATGAAATGATCCACCATACCCGGGCTGTTGCCAGAGGCACCAGAAAGGCTCTCCTCATAATAGACATGCCATTTATGTCCTACCAGGAAAGCATCGAGCAGGCGAAACGCAATGCCGGCAGGATGTTCAAGGAAAGTGGTGCCGAGGCGGTAAAGCTCGAGGGCGGCGTCAACATGCACGACACGATCAAAGCCATTGTCGACATAGATATCCCTGTTGTGGCCCACATCGGCCTTACCCCGCAGTCGATCCACCGTATGGGAGGATACAAGGTTCAGGGCAAGGGCAAGGATGTCGAGAAACTCTTGGACGACGCACGGGCTGTCGAGGCGGCCGGAGCCTTCATGGTAGTCCTCGAATGCGTCCCGAGGCAGCTTGCCAAAGAGATCACCGAAATGCTGTCGATTCCCACCATTGGAATCGGCGCCGGGCCCGATTGCGACGGACAGGTCCTGGTCATACACGACCTGCTAGGCCTTCTGGGCGATTTCCGGCCCAAATTCGTGAAACAATATTTAAATCTTTCCGAGGAGATAGACAGGGCTGTCAAGGAATATATCAACGAAGTCACGGCGGGGAATTTTCCCGACGACAGCCAATCCTTCCACTAACATGAAAATAATACGTACCGTCCCCGAAATGCAGCGCACCTCCGATGAGCTCAGAAAGGACAAACGCATTGCCTTCGTACCGACCATGGGTTACCTCCATGAGGGCCATCTTGCCCTTGTACGGAAGGCCCGCGAACTCGCTGACGTCGTCATCGTCAGTATATTCGTAAATCCCATACAATTCGGCCCCAAGGAAGACCTTTCCCGGTACCCCCGCGACTTCGACCGCGATGCGGACCTGCTCGGGAAGGAAAAGACCGACATCATCTTTTACCCCGATGACGGCGAGATGTATACCGAGGGTTTTACTACCTATATTGAGGTCCGCAAGCTTGAAGATCATCTCTGCGGAAAATCCAGGATCGGCCATTTTACCGGAGTTGCTACAGTGGTGGCAAAGCTCTTCAATATAGTCAAACCCCACTATGCCGTCTTCGGCCAAAAAGACTATCAGCAGTTGATGGTAATCGAAAGAATGGTAAAAGACCTCAATATGGACGTGGAAATAGTTCCCTACCCCACGGTACGCGAAGCGGACGGCATGGCCATGAGCTCGAGGAACAGCTACCTCAGTGAAACCGAAAGGAAAAAGGCCCGCCTCATCAGCGCTTCACTCCGGAGGGCCCAGGAGCTGATAAAGGAGGGCGAACGCAAGACAGAAACGATCACAACAGCCGTTGATGATATCCTACATCAGGAAGAGGGCATTGAAGTAGAATATATAGACATATGTGATACCGGGACGCTGGAAGACGTTCCTGTGGTCGCAGGCAGGGCGGTCCTCGCCATAGCATGCCGCATAGGCAAGACGAGGCTGATAGACAACACCATATTAACGGAGGCATGACAAATGAGAAGGACCATGATGAAATCAAAAATCCACAGGGCGACAGTGACGGACAGCAACCTGGATTACGAAGGAAGCATCACTATCGACTCGCAGCTTATGGATAAAGCGAACATCATCCCTTACGAACAGGTCGATATCTACAATGTAACATCGGGTGAGCGCTTCACCACGTACGCTATACGGGGCGACAAGGATTCGGGCGTGATATGTATCAATGGCGCGGCGGCCCATAAGGCCAGGAAAGGTGACGTGGTCATAATCGCCACCTATGCCAGCTTTGAGGAACAGGAACTGGAGTCCTTCAAGCCTAAAAAGGTCTATGTCGACGCAGCCAACAAGATAAAGACGCAGTTACTGCAGGCGGTAAACTAAAGGCGGTTTACATCGCTTGAATGTTGCAATCATTTGAGCGTTAAAACAAAATCAATAACAGCCGAATCTCCACGCGAGATTCGGCTGTTTGTTTTCCTTAATTATTACAATAATTTCTAACGGTACTTTAACACTGCACTTGAAGCTTTTTCATAGGTCTTATAGGTCGAATAGGCCTTATAGGACCTATGAAAAGCCTTTTGCTCTCACCTATTCGAACTCTTTCTTAAAAGGTGCCTGCCAGGCCTTCTTCAGGTAGCTGATGGTCGTGTCGATGATCGTGTTGCCACCCAGGCCCTTGATGCGGAAGGCGTCCGTGGACTGTACCTTTCCTATTACACCGAAGGGTACAGACGAGAACGCCTGCTTGAAGGTCTCCAGGTCCTTCTGTCGTATGGTTACCACGAAGCGGCTCGCTGACTCGGAAAAGAGCAGCATGTCGTCTCTGAAAACACCTGATGAGGGGACGGCACCGAGGTCTACCTGAATACCCCTGTCGCCGGCGAAGGCGCTCTCGGCGAGACAGCAGGCCAGGCCGCCGTCGGAGATGTCGTGGCATGACCGGACGAGCCCCGTCTTGATTGCCTTTTCAAGGCTTTGGAAGGTCTTTTTTGCCTGTTTTCCGCGAACCCGGGGAGCTATGTTCCCTATCCGGCCAAACTGGGCGAAATACTCGCTGCCCCCAAGCTCTGCGTAAGTTTTACCAATGATTATAATAAGGTCCCCTTCATCCTTCATGTCCATTGTAACAACTTTTTCCACGTCGTCGATAACGGAAATGCAGGAAACTAGAACTGTCTGGGGGACGGAGATCTTGATATCGTTATGCATGTAGTCGTTCTTCATGCTGTCTTTCCCCGAGATGCAGGGGGTACCGAAGAGCGTCGTATAGTCGTAGAGTGCCCTGTTGGCACGGACGAGTTGGGCAAGCTTGTAGGGCCCCTCAGGGTTCTTTTCCGACAGCACGGGGTCGGACCAGCAGAAATTGTCGAGAAGCGCCATTCTCTTTAAAGAACCACCGGTAGCGATGTTGTTCCTGATCGCCTCGTCGATGGCACATGCCACCATATTGTACGTATCGAACCGGCTGTACTTGGGACAGATACCGTGGCTGATGACGACGCCGTTATTGCTCGTAAGGTCGGGGCAAACCACCCCCGCATTGGCGGGGCCGTCGTTGTACCTGCCCGTCAGGGGTTTTACCACACTTGAACCCTGTACCTCGTGGTCGTACTGGCGCACGACGTATTCCTTGCTGCAGACATTCCAGCGGCCAAGGACCGATGCCAGCGCGGCCGCATAGTCGTCCGGTTCCGCCAGGGGCTCTTCGTCGACGATCCTGCGCTCCCATTTTGCCTTGAGGTTCATCCTGGGGATGCCGCCGTGGAGAAACTCCATCTCGAGATAACCAACAGTCCTGCCGCCATAGAGCACGTGGAAACGCCCGGTGTCGGTAAATATGCCCAGATCCGTGGAGATTACACTCATCTTGCGGGAGAGTTCAAGAAACTCCCCAAGCTTATCCGGGGGCACGGCAACGGTCATACGCTCCTGCGCCTCGGAAAGGAGTATCTCCCAGGGGGAAAGCCCGTGGTATTTCAAGGGGGCCCGCTCGAGGTCCATCATGCACCCGTTCGTATCCGTGGCCATCTCACCTACGGAGGATGACAGGCCGCCCGCACCATTGTCCGTAATGGAACTGTACAGACCCCTGTCCCTGGCAATGAGCAGGAAGTCGGTCATTCGCTTCTGGGTGATCGGGTCTCCTATCTGTACGGCACTGGTGGGAGAGACCTCGGAGAGCTCCTCCGACGAAAAGGTGGCGCCGTGTATGCCGTCCTTGCCGATCCTGCCGCCGACCATGACGATATGGTCTCCGACATTGGCGCGCTTGAGGTACGATGCCTTGCCCCGTATCTTGACGGGCATGATGCCGCAGGTGCCGCAGAAAACGAGGGGTTTGCCGAGATAGTTCTCATCGAACACCAAAGAACCGTTGACCGTGGGGATACCGCTCTTGTTGCCTCCATGCTCGACACCCTCACGGACGCCTTCAAGGACCCGCTTGGGATGAAGGAGCCGGGGCGGTATCTCGCCATGATAATCGGGGTTGGCAAAGCAGAAAACATCGGTATTGAAAGCGAGTTTTGCACCCATTCCCGTTCCGAAGGGGTCACGGTTGACCCCGACGATACCCGTCAGGGCACCGCCGTACGGGTCGAGGGCCGATGGCGTGTTGTGCGTCTCGACCTTAAAGGCAAGGTTATGCCTGCGATTGAATTTGATCACGCCGGCATTGTCCTTGAAAACGGACAGGCAGAAGTCGTTCCTGCCCTTCCTCCTGCGGATCTCCTCCGTGGATCCCACGACATAGGTCTTGAAGACACTGTCGATGGTCTCCACCCTGCCGTCTTCCTCGTAATCGATCAGGGCATTGAATATCTTGTGCTTGCAGTGTTCGGACCAGGTCTGCGCGATAGCCTCGATCTCCACGTCCGTCGGCCTGTGGTCGAGACCGGCGGCCTGCCGGCCGGAAACGACGGATGGATCCGCAAAGTGGGCCTTGACGGCCAGGAGCTCATCGCGGGATAGCGCCCATGTCCGTTCCCTGTTTACGAGCATCAACTCCTCGATGGGCATGGATACCACGTCGATATATTCCACCACGGGTTCCTTCGTTATGGTCACCTTCGGCACGTAGATTCCCATCCCGCCTTCCGCGTTGTAGCTCGCCGCGTCCTTGAGGGTGTAGCGGTTGATGAGAACATTGGCAAGTATGTCCACGGCGATCTTGTGCACATCGCCTTCCGTCAGACTACCCGCCAGAAAGTACATTTTCGAATTATAGACGGCCTCGCCGTTCTCGAAAGGCCTGCCGGCCATGGCCTGAACTACCTCTCCGGCCGTCCTCCCCACGTTATCGGTGACACCCGGCTTATAGCCTACCTCGACGATCCATTTTGCATCGATTATGGGGGTTGCCTCGTCAAGAAGCCCCATGTGAATAACGGGGTCGACAAATGCGTCATCCGTGAGGATGGTCAGAATATGAGGCTCCACGGCGGCGTCGATGGTATAGACGTCGACAACGCGGGCATCGTCAACATGGATGCCAAGGTCCGATTTGATCCGTCGTTTAAGCTTTTCTCCCGGAACGTCCCGAAGTCCTTCCTTGCATGAAATCTCTATTCTATGGGCCATTGCTACACCACGTACTCCTTTAGATTTTTTATTGCCTCTGCCGCACGTGATTCATCGTGTATCTCGGCTGTTACTATAATATCGTCACCGCGTGCTTTGAGAAAGCTCTTGAGTTCCCGGAAAGGAAAGGTACCCTCTCCAATGGGAAGATGGTCGTCTTTTGCACCATGGTTATCGTGAAGATGCATTTCTTTCACACTATTTCCAATAATTGCCAACCATTTATCAAGTGATATCTTAGAAAATAGGTTGAAGTGCCCGGAATCAAAACAACAATACAGATTTTTAGTCCTGAAGTATTTGAATAGTTCCGCTAAATTGGAAGGTTCTTCTTCGAAGATGTTTTCCAGCATGACCGGGAACCCCTCCCCCGCCACTGCCAGAACCTCACTCCACGTATCCGTGCTTCCCTCCATCCAGAGATCGATGTTTTCGCCAAAACGCCATTTGTCGTAACCTGGATGACAGACGACCCCCATCGCTCCCAGGCGATTGGCTAACGTCATCGTCTTCTTCAGTTTCTCTTTGGTGATGCTCCTGACATCCCGGTCCACGCCTCCGGGACTCAGGTCCATGAAGGGGGCGTGTACGGTGCAGCGAATCCCTTCCTCCCGGAGAATCTTCCCCGTCTCTTCCCCATGTTGCTCGTCGATTTCCTCGATCGTGTGGTTGTCGAAATAGACCTCCACCCCCACATCAAGCTCCTTGAGCCGTCGAATCCTTTCCCGCACCAGGCGGTACGGTGCATTTACGGTAAACATCATGGATTTATCTCCCCACAGGGGCGGTTTCAGGCCCCTGTCGTTATCTCTCTAATGACATCCTTCAGGGCACGGCAAACAACCTCGATTTCTTCAACTTTCATGTTGGTATGAAAAGGCAGGGCGACAATTGACTCCCCCGCCGCCTCAGACTGGGGGAACGCCCCCGGTTCGAAGCCGAATTGCCTCCGGTAGAACGGCTGAAGGTGGATGGGAGAAAAATAGGGTCGTGTCGGAATCCCTCTCTTTTCCATAAGAGTGATCACGCTGTCGCGCGGGATCCCTTCCCTGAGACGCACGACATATACAAACCAGCTCATATTCGTCGTCGTGGGCGCCAGCCGAAGAGGTTTGGCCTCTTCCACGCCCGCCAGAACCTTCGTATATGCATTAGCAACGTCATTTCTCTTTTTCAGCATCTCTTCGAGTCTTCTTAACTGGACGACACCAACGGCGGCATTCAGCTCCGACATGCGATAATTGTAGCCAAGCCTTGAGTGGTTGAGCCATCCGTCGAATTTGTCTCTCCCCTGATTGCGAAGGCTCCGGAAGAGATTCGCCCACTCTTCGTCATTGGTGACAAGTGCGGCGCCCTCCCCCGTCGTCATCTGCTTGTTGGGGTAAAAGGCAAAGGTTCCGGCCCGCCCCATGGCACCCACGCGGCGGTCCTTGTAGTCGGCGCCGATCGCCTCGCAGGCGTCTTCGATGACGATGAGGTTGTGCTTACCGGCGATGGCCATAATGGGATCCATGTCGGCCGGCTGCCCGAAAACATGAACAGCCACGATAGCCTTTGTCTTTTCCGTAATGGCGCTCTCCAGCTTTGCCGGGTCCATGTTGAGCGTCTGGGGGTCGATATCGACAAAAACGGGCGTCGCTTTCTCAAAGAGGATACAGTTAGCCGAGGCTATAAAGCTGAAAGGCGTCGTGATAACCTCGTCGCCGGACCCGACATTGGAGGCGATCATGCACAGGTGGAGGGCACTTGTTCCGTTTGTGACCGCGACGGCATGCTTCGCCTGGGCCACATCGGCGATGAGCTTCTCGAATTCGACGGTCCTCGAACCAATGCTCAGGTTCCTCGATTGCATGACCTTCACGACCGCCTGTATCTCTTCGGCGGTAATGTCAGGCAGGGACATGGGAAGCTTCAAAGCGGACGTGGGGACGTCAGCCGATTCCTCGCCCCCCTCCAGGAAATGCGGTATGGTCCTGCACGGCACAGGTATCTCCTGACACCTGGCCTGGATATTCATGATCGTCTGCTGGGGGGCGCCGGGGATGGCGATGATCACCTCATCGATACCCTGTTGCTTCACTACTTCCGCTATGCGTATCGTGGGGCCGAAAACAGGCAACCCTTGAATTTGCCTGCCTATTTTTGAGGCTTCATCATCAAGAAAGGCCATAGCCCGCAGGCCCAGCTGAGGGTTGTCCACGATCTCCGTGAAGGCATGGACACCGGCACTGCCGGCGCCGACGATGAGTACGTTCCTGGTGGGCGTCAGACCCGTCTTTTTCCAGTCGATATCTTCCTGGTAATGCTCAGTTTCCTTCAAAAGGAAGCGGAATATAACCACGAGCGAGAGGTTTATGAACCCTTCGATAAGGATTGCCGGAGGGGTGAAGGATTGCTCCCATACGGGGATAAAGACATATCTCGCCGACAGGAACAAAACGACAGTGCCGCCGATAACACCGGATATAAGCCAGACAAAATCCCGCGTCGTGGAATACCGCCACAGTTTCCTGTAGACCCCGGCAACCGCAAGGCTGGCAGGCCTCAAGATCATCGCGGCCACCATGAAGGGCAAGACGAGCGACAGATAGGGCTCGCCAAAATGGGGAGGCCCGAAGCGCAGTACGGCGGCAAAGATCACGGAGATAAATGTCAAAAAAACATCGGCGAGAACAACCGGCCAGTAACGTATCTTCATAGAACGAATTTCACCTGCGGATGGACGACTTTGTTCGTAAATTATTACAGGTAAGATAAACCAAATTCTCCATAATTACCACAGAAAAGACGTCCTTAAAGACTGTTCGAATGCTTGACAGCCCTTCATCCCCCTCTCTCACCGCCCCTCCCCCTCATCCCGGCCCTCCTTTCTCAATCAGGTATGCCCCCGATCATCATTCCGGCGCAGGCCGAAAACCAGGAAAAACGTTGGACCGGGCGGCACACCGGGCCTGGACAGCCCAAGATTTATTGCACCCGGAAAACACTCTTAAAGACCTGCTTCAAGCTCCTGAGCCCTCACCCGCCTCGCTTTCTCCTCCCGCCCGGCGATTCCCCCCGCAACAGCCTTACGTACCCGGATCCTTGTATTCAATATGATGACACGGTGGCTATTCAAAGGGATTACGAAATTATTATGCGTTCAGTGACAGACGGGTGTGGGGTGTATTTCATAGGATATAAAAAGTCCCTCATGTTGCTGCAGCCTGAACGAAGTGGATGATGCATGGGGAATAGACAGCCTTCCTTCGCCCCTCAGGGCGATATAGTACGGCCTGATCCTTCTTTTCTTGAGGGATCAGGCCGCCCATCTTACCCTTCCTCCCATTGGGAGAACCGGTTTCCAAAAGTGGAGAGTGACTTACATGGCAAAACTGCTCTATAATGACAAGAAGGAGCGGTTGATTCTAGATGGAGACACTGTCATGATCCACAAGAACTTTCGAGGCGGCCGGATGGATAATGTCCTCGCCAGGAACCCCTCGAAAAGCCTTAAATGTGGAAGATCTGGATCGGCTCACTGCCTGTTGCTCGCGGTTGTGCTCTTAGGGATGTTCATGCCGGTCTTTCTTTGGGCTCAAGGGCCTGTGCGGATTTACATCGAAGGGTTAAAGGGCGCTGAACTGGAGAACGTCAAAGTGGGCCTGACTCTGCCGGAGGGCCTCGTAAAGGACGGGGTGGTCAACGAAAGATGGCTGGAGCGTTTTCAGGAGCAGATACCCGAAAAGGCGAGGGAGGCCCTGGAACCGTTCGGGTTCTATGACCCCGAGGTGACCGTATCCTCGGGACTTACAACGGAAAATGTTCACGAGGTTTATGTCTTCATTGAGCCCGGGGAAACCGTACGGGTCACGAGCGTCACCGTTGGCATCAAGGGCCCGGGCGAGAAGGAAGAGAAACTCCTGACTCTTGCCGCCGCTTTTCCCCTGCGCACGGGGGCGACACTGCGCCATAATGTTTATGAGAGCGCGAAGAACGATATCCGGGCCAGGGCCGTTGAACTCGGCTATCTCGACGCCGATTTTTCCACCCACGAGATACGTGTTACCCCCGGGGAATTGAAGGCCGAGATCGAACTTGTCCTTCAAACGGGCCCCCTGTATTATTTCGGCGAGATAGACTTTTCCGGCGCTCCCCAGTACCCCCAATCCTTTTTCGGCCGCTACCTTGAATTCAAGCCCGGCGATGTCTTCTCGCATCAAAAGGTCGCTCTGACGCAGCGAAACCTCATCAATGCCGACCGCTTCAGACGGGTCATAATAACCCCCGACAAGGACGAGGCGACGGCGGATCACCGGGTGCCTGTCCACATAAAACTCGTGCCCTCCAAGCCGAAGCGGTTGCGGATGGGCATCGGCTACGAAACCGACATCGGGATAAAGGGGACAATAAAATACGAGGATGTGAATTTTTTCGAGACAAGCCACAGATTTGAATCCCAGATGGACATCAGTCAACCCGTTCAGGTTGTGGGGGCGCGCTATATTATACCCCACGCAAAGGACACGCGGAGCTTCTCATCGGTCAGTTTCAACATGAAGCGCGAGGATCAGAGGGACATATTCACTGAATCGATGACCGCGGAGTTCGAACGGGCACGGACCTTTGGCAAGGTAATGACAGGTTCCGTCTTTCTCCAGATGTTGAAGGAACGTTCCGAGGCCGGCGACGACAAAACAAACACATTCTCCGTTCTGCCCGGCTTCCGCCTGTCGGGTATCTATTATGACAACATGATACGGCCGTCCAGGGGCTACAGGTACAAAACAGAGCTGAAAGGAACCCATCAGGCAATTGGCTCCGATACGGGACTCATCCAGTTCACCGGCGACGGCGGCCTCATCATACCTCTTCCGGCAAGGCTCTCCCTCATCACACGGGGGAAAATAGGCTGGACAACGCAGAACGAACCGAATTCGGACCTGCCCATCCCCCTTCGCTTCTTTGCGGGCGGTGATCAAAGTGTCCGCGGATACGGGTACAAAACGCTGGGACCGGAGGATGTGAACGGAGATGTGGTTGGAGGCAAGAACCTCCTGGAGGGCAGTATAGAACTGGAGCGCGCCATAGCCAAGGATTGGGGCATTGCCGCGTTCTACGACACGGGCAATGCCTTCAACACCTTCTCGGATATGCGGCTGGCCCAGGGGGCCGGGATGGGCGTACGATACTACAGCCCCATCGGTCCGATAAAGCTCGATATCGCCCGTCAGATCGGAGTGAAAGACCCGGATTTCAGGATCCATATATCGATAGGGTTCGGACTATGAGAAAGCGCCGCTTCGTCCTGTATGCACTGTTGTTCCTGTTCCTTGCATTCGCGGCATCGTTCCTGTGGTCCATCTACACCGTCACAGGCACATCCTTCCTGCTCAAGGGGATAGCACGCGTTCTTCCCGGCACTGTTGAGATGAAAGAGGTAACCGGCCGGATAGGATATTCTCTCCACGTGGAAGGATTAAGACTGCACCTCACGGACCTCGAGGTGGCCGTCGATACCGCGGACCTCACATGGCAGCCCCTTTACCTCATCACCGGAAAACTGGCGATCATCAAGCTTCGCATCCACAATGTATCCGTCACGGACAGCAAACCCCCCGAAGACAAGCCTGTCGACCTCTTGCTGCCCACCGTCCCGAAATGGCTCACCATGCTGGAAGGCTGGGTCAATGAGCTCAGTGTCAGCAAGGTGAAGTACATGAAGTCCGGCGGTGAACCTGTGAGCGTCGACGGTATTTCAGCAACTATCCTGTGGGATCGGGGCATACTCTCCCTGACCGGCGTGGACGCGAAAACCGCGTACGGCAGGGTGACGGGTTCCGTAATGACCAACCTCTCACGGCCCGCCCTGCGCGCACGCCTCACGATGACTCTCCAAAAAAGCGCGGCCGGTATCGATACCATACTCCTTGACGCCAGGCTCCCGGCGTCGAAAGGCGAAGAACAGATCGCCGGGCCCCTGGTGGTTAAGGCCGCCTCCGGAGCACAGGAGCGTTACAGCCTTCAATGCAGACTCGCCGTCACCCGTCACACCCTCCGGCTGAGCGAGGCAAAGCTTACAAAACAAACCGGAAAAGGGAGCGTTGAGGCAGCCGGGACGCTGGATCTTTCGGGAAACAAACCGGCGTTCACCTTCGCGGCAAAGTTCACCGGACTTGACCTTGCGCCCGAAGTCCCGACGGGCACGGACCTCTCGGGGAACATCACCATCGCCGGAACCATGGAGGACTTCACAGGAACAGTCGATCTCAAAAACCTTGGAACATCCTGGAAGGAGATTGCACTCAAAGGAGACCTTCGCGGCGACAGCGAACTCATTGAGCTTAAGGATCTTGAAGCGAGGCTGCTTGGCGGCACAGTCCTCGGGCACATCGGCATATCGCGGGCACGGGACATGACGTTGTCAGCCAGCTTTACCGGAAAAAACCTGGATCCCGCCAGGATCAAGCCGGACCTAGAGGGAAACCTGAATTTCGAAGCGAAAGGCAAGCTCCAATTACCTGAAAACCAGCCCATGGAAGGCTCCGTTGTGGCCGCCCTCAAGGAAAGCCGGTTTCAGAAGCGGGCCATATCCGCTGATCTTGACGCCTCCTTCCGCGACGAAACCATAAAGATCAACGCATTGACCGCAAGAGGGAATGGATTTGCCGCCACGGCCAGCGGCACGGTGCAGCAGCGCCTGTCCTATGAAGTACGGATCGACGACGCCTCGAAGCTCCTGCCGGGCGCAACGGGGAGCCTTTTCGCGAACGGATGGGCGCGCTGGCTGAAAAACGAACCGGCGGGCGTCATCACGGCACGGGGAAACAACATTTCCTATGACCGGTTCAGGGTCTCATCTTTCAACGCTGTTGTGCAGATGCCCGAGGGGTACAAAGGCACCGTTGCCGTTGACGCCACCGCCCGGAACGCATCCTACGACACCTTCCGGACAGACACGGTCAGCCTTAAGGTCGATGGCACGACAGGCGACCACAGGATCGCTTTTGCCGTTACCTTCGACAAGGACAGGATAGACGCCCTGGCGCAAGGGAAATATGCCGATGAGGCCTGGCAGGGAACAATCCAGAAGGTGTCAGGAAGCCAGGCCCCTTTCGGCCGGTGGGACCTTGCGGGACCGTCAAC
The DNA here is from genome assembly GCA_002412715.1 of Deltaproteobacteria bacterium UBA5205. Lineage (GTDB taxonomy): Bacteria > Desulfobacterota > Syntrophorhabdia > Syntrophorhabdales > Syntrophorhabdaceae > Delta-02. Next base: position 6,590 of record DHVP01000036.1, on the reverse strand, counting down.
GGTCCATATCTCAAAAAAACGGATGTCCCTTTCGCCCTTTGCCCTCACGAGTGCAGCCGGGGAAAGGATCGACATAAGCGCCGACATCACCCCGGAACCCATGGTCGGCTTTGCCGCCGCGCAATGGCGGCAGGTTAACCTTGCACGAGCCAACAGGCTGATCGGACAATCAAAGATTGAAGGCCGTACATCGGGTAGGTCCCGCGTGCAATGGCTCAGCGGCAAACGTATGACCCTCTCGGGCGACGTCGATGCATCAGGCGTATTCTCGCAAGGGTCGATGAAGGTGAATGTCAGCAGTGTGAACGGCAAGGTGAACTGGGACGGATCGGGGCTCCTTGCGTCCTGCGACATTGACTTCGGAGATAAGGGACACATGAACGCCAAAATCTCTTCCAGGCGGCCCGCCGCCTTTTCCCTGCCCGATCAGGGGGCCTTTCAGACAGCCTGGAAGACCCTCGATATCAGCATGCTGCAGCCGATGCTCCCCGATGCCGTGCATCTCAAGGGACGACTGTCGGGAGAGATCGCGGGGAACCTCCTGCCCGGCAACCGGTTCGACCTCACGGGGAAGACAGGCATATCGGATGGTACCTTCTCCTGGCAGAGCGACCAGGGCGAGATCACGGCGCCGATCAGGCAGACCGCTGTCGAGTGGACATGGAAGGACACGTCACTAAAAGGAAAAGTAAACCTGGCACTGGGCCAATACGGTCATGCCGAGGCCTCATTCCAGGTCCCGGTTGCCGCGAAGCTCCCCCTTACACTGGACAGCAAGAGCCCCACGCTGATCTCAGTCAGGGGTGCGATGCAGGAAAAGGGACTTCTTGCCGCGCTCTTTCCGGGCCTTGCCCAGGAAACCGGCGGGCAGATCGACTTTGACCTCACAGCGGGAGGAACCTTTGCAAATCCTCGGCTTAACGGCCGGCTCACCCTGAAGGGGGCAAGCGCCTACCTGCCGCCTGCGGGCATCCGTCTCAAAGATGTAAGCGCAGAGGTCATTTTCAACAATAACCGAATAAATATAGCCTCCTTCCTTGCCCGCTCCGGGTCAGGGTATATCGGGGGCAGCGGGGTGGTGCAACACGAGAACCTGCGGATCAGGACCCTCGAGGGAACCATAAAAGGCGAGCGCTTCCAGGCTGTGGATCTCCCCGAACTCCAGGCAGCGGTAAGCCCGCAGCTTACAGTGACCGGTGACGCGCAGAAAATCTCGGTCAGAGGCTCACTTCTCATACCCGAAGCCCTCATCCGTGAAGACAAGAAAGAGAACCTCGTCAAGCCAAGCCCCGATGTCGTGATCCAGGGCAGGCAGAAGAAACCGAAGCAGGTCCTCCCCTTCGCAATTGACGTTGCGATCACTGTTGAACTCGGCGACAAGGTGATGGTAAAGGCATACGGCATCGACACAGGATTAAGGGGCAAGGTCACCGTTACCATGAAGGACCCGAACGACATCAGGGCGATCGGCAACATTTCCACAGTGAAAGGTAAGTTCGATACCTACGGCGTCAAGCTGGATGTCAGAAGGGGGCGTATCGCCTTCGGCGGGGGCCCCGTCAATCAGGCAACTCTCGACGTTCTGGCCTTGCGCACGGTAAGCGATGTATCCGCGGGCGTCCTCGTCACGGGAACACCGGCATCACCGCTCGTCAGCCTTTACTCCGAACCTGCCATGCCGGATATGGACATCCTGAGCTACATCGTTCTCGGCAGACCACGAGGTACATCCGGCCAGGCTGATACCGCCCTTCTCGCCCGGGCCGCCAGCGCGCTCCTCACATCCGGCAAGTCATCCACCATCCAAAAGCAGCTGGGACTGGACGTCATCGATGTCGAATCGACAGGCGGAGATCTTTCCCAGTCGATCGTCAAGATCGGCAAGTACCTCTCACCGGAACTCTATATCAGCTACGGCCGCTCGATCTACACCGGTGAGAATCTCTTCGGTCTTCGATACAGCCTAACCCGGCGCCTGGACGTCGAAAGCACAATGGGCAACCAAAGCAGCGCCGTCATCTACTACAAAATCGAATTCGATTAAGAACAAAAGAACCAGCAAAGGACTGTCTCACGCCCGCTTCACCCCTTGGGGGGTTCGTTGGAGGCACAGAAGAAAGGGTGGGGAGGAAGCCTTAAAAGAATTGCGTCCAGATCCCTGGAAAGACGGGATCAGGCCGCATTTTGCACGCCTTCGGCGGGGATTCACTATTGATCTTCGGGGGTGGTGGTCATCATTGTGGTACAGGTCTGAGCAAAATATCAGGTTCTTTATTTTCCCGCGTAGCGGGATCGAAGATTCCCGGGAATTTGAGAATACTGAAATTCCCGGGAGGGTCTTTGTCTTCCTCGTTATGCTCTCTTTTATGCCTCCAGAGAGGAGCCTTAAGGCGACGAACGGGCCCCGTTTGTTACGGGATAAACGTGAGACAGTCTTTTATTCCTTTCGTTCTCTCTTCTTTTTGCTGCCTTGAGCCCAGGGTGCCGATCAAGTTCATCTTCTCGGGCGGCGGGATGAAATGGAAAGGAAAGAGGGGGCGGACGGAATTTAGTCAACGCCCGCACAGGGAAAACATGAAGGGCGGTCCGGGTTTTCTTTGCACTATCTTTTTCTCTTCAAGTACTTCCAGATGGCCGATCACCTCGGATACTCCCAGGAGGATCTGCCAATCGGGAAGGTCCTGAAAGAGATCCTTTACAATCCGAAAGGGAGTGCAATGACCTCTCTCTTCCAGAATGGAAAGGATCAGGTTTTTTCTGCTTTCGATGGATGCGAGTATACCTTCGATCCTTTGGGGAACATCTGAGATCGCTTCGCCATGGCCGGAATACGCTTCTGCCAGACCGAGGGCCCGCGCCTTCTTCAGAGATTCAATATAACTTCGAAGGCTCCTGTATCCCTTCGGGTACTCCGCCGGTCTCTGGTGAAGGGCGTTCGAGGTGATATCTTTTATGAGAAAATCACCCGTAAACGCGATCTGCCTGTCGGCGTCGTACACCATGAAGCACCACGGAGTATGCCCCGGGACATGAACAACCCTATATACCGTGGAACCCAATTCTATCTCATCGCCCTCTTCCAGACAGCGTGAGACCCTGGCTTTGCTGGCTGACTGCAGAAAGACCTGGAAAAACTCCTCCAGGTATTCCATTCCGGTTCCCGGTACGCCGGCGTCTTCAAGAAGAGATGCGTAGTACCTGAAATCCTTCCTAGCTTCTTCGGGAAAGCTCTCCAGGTATCCGGCGGCACCCTTGAAGGCCCAAATCTCGGCACCACTCTGGCCCGCAATCAAACCCGCAATGCCGAAATGATCGAAATGAGGATGCGTAACGACGATTCTCTCTATGTCTGTGGACAGGCGGTACCCCAGCTTCTCCAGTGCGCTCTCGAGATGCGAGTAATAGCTACCCCCGTCGGGAGGGACGTCCAGCAATGTCGGCACCGGCCTTTCCCAAAAATAGACGTTCATGCTGCCCGATGCATACGGTATTGGGATGCTGATAGGATGAACATCAGTCACTTTCACGCTTTCCTCGCTGGCTCACCCGGCAAGCCTGCGGTATGCTACTATCCGCCAAAACAATTTATCAACAAAAAAACAGCGAAAAAGATTTTCCTTCCGGAAGGCCCTGTGCGCGACCGCGGGCTATTGTATTGCACTGTTGCACCATAGAGCCAAATAGTGTAGACTTTCTCATACACAGATAATCGCGGTCCGGCACAACATGCCAGCGCGGCCCGAACCTACAGGAAACATGCAGATGCCCTCACGACAGAATGCGCCGGACGACAGGCTGGTCTTCCGTGTTGCCACGACGAATGCGATTCAGGATCTGAAGAATTTTATTGAGACCACGGGGGATGTTAACGTCAGAACCAGCGATCTCAATACCCTCCTTCACTGCGCTTCTTTCAACCCCAATCCCGGGGCCGTCCGGCTCCTCCTGGAGCATAACGCAGACGTGGACGCAAGGAACACATGGGAGGAGACTCCGCTGCATGTCGCCTGCCGCCTCGGACACGCGCGGGTTTCATTCATCCTCTTGAAGTATTCGGCGGACATCAACGCCCAGGACAGATCGGGGCGCACTCCTCTCAACTGGGCATGCAGAAGCGGGTCCCTCGAAACCGTCAATCTGCTTTTGTCGAAAGGGGCCGATCCGGAAATCGCCGACGAATATGGCTCCGTGGCTGTCGACTATGCGGCGGCGCTAAGCGCCGAGAAGACAGAGAGAGGACAGATTGTCGGGGCATTTTTCCGGTACGGTCATGGGGTGCGAAAGCTAATACTGTCCCAGGACGCCGGCAAGAACCTGCCCGCCGAATGATCGACTCCTTTCGTCATCCTTCAGGCTTTCTTCCATGGATCCACATGAAACCGGAAACGCGAGTCTCATGGGTAAGGGGCTCGGGGTATGGGTGTGGGGTGCGTCTGGTTAGTATGTGTATCGCGGATTCGTATCGGGAAAAGACTTTAGTCCGTCTTTACCGGTTTCTTTCTGACAACCGTCTTTCTTACAGGCTTTTTAGCCGCCATGGTCTCGACTTTCTCTGAAAGGCCTGTCAATTGCCTGGAAAGACGCTCGGCAACAATCACCTGAACATCATTGGCAACCATTGATTTAAGGACTTCAAGCTGTTTGTTTGCTTCCTCAAGGCGCTGTTGTGAATCCTGAACTGCTTTATCCTTAACGGACAGAACGATCTGTCCGGCGAGAGCCTCAATGCTCTCTCTTAATTCGATGAACTCTGCAACGGTGGACATCTCAGCTCCTTTAGCATTCGTTCGCTGTATTTCGGAAATCAAAGGTTGATTTCATCCGCGCCGGCCGATCCAGCGAGTTAGCTGCCCGGTAAATAGTATATATCGACCGTACGAATATTATACACCTTTCCAAAAAAATACAAAAGTTTCAAAGTTCCAGGGTTCACAGCCATGGGAAAGGCTTTCCCTTTTTCTGAAACCCTGGAATCCGGGAACGTCGGCACAATTGCCCTGGGATTAGTGACTGAACTCCCAGCTCAGATTGTCGATTGCATCCACCACCATACCCGTACCTACCGCGATAAGGAGGATATCCTGCGCTACGCGGACAAAGCGATGGTGCGACGGCGGCGGTCCCAACTGGACGAGCACGCTCGGCGGAAGGTCGTAAAATATGACCCCTCTCGGCAACGGCCGGCCGAGCGTCCATTTCTTTGCCTGACCAGGAGGCATGCAGCCATTGTGCTTCTTTGCAAGACCCGGCGGGCAGTGCCCCTTTCTATACTGGGCAGCATAATAGTCATTAATGTAAACGCGCTGCTGTTCATTAAAGTAATGTCCCTTTTCGCGAGGTTTTTTCTCTTTATCATAGGACCCCTTGCGGTCGTCTTTCCATCCGTCTTTTCCGGGTGCACCCCTGTCGTCGTGGTCTCCTTTGACATCGTGCTTCCCGGACCCTTTCGATTTCTGCGCCTTATCCTTGCCGCCTGCCCAGGGAGGCTTTTCGGCTAATGCCGGACCTGCCGCAAGAACCACCGTGAGCATGAAAACCATAAAAACCAGTGCGAGACCGTTCCTCGAAGATATCACCTTCATCATTCCCTCCTCGCGATTCGTTACACATGTTTCTGCTCCGGTGCACCATGCACCGTTTACTCAAAAATTATCAGTCATCGGCATGTCTCACGGAATGAGCTCGCCGATGACCATAGCAAAGATTACATCAAATAATCACCCGTTTCAATGGTGAGAGAGCTGAATTGCCTTCCGGTTCCACGTTTTTCCCGGTTGGACAGCTTCACTCTTTCAGGGAAAGTGAAATGCGCTTGCGTGTGAGGTCTACCGATATCACGGTCACCATCACCTGCTGATGGACTTTCACCACATCACCGGCATTCTTCACGAATCTGTTCGCAAGCTGACTCACGTGGACAAGGCCGTCCTGATGAACGCCGATATCGACAAAAGCCCCGAAGGCTGTGATGTTTGTAACGATCCCGGGAAGCCTCATGCCCCGCCGAAGGTCCTCCATTTTTTCTATACCCTCTGCAAAGGAAAATGCATGGAACTGCTCCCGGGGGTCCCTTCCCGGCTTGGCAAGTTCAGCCATGATGTCCGTCAGGGTGGGCAGGCCCACTGTTTCCGAAACATAATTCCTGAGATCGATCTTTTTCCTTAAGCCTTCGTCGGCCATGAGGTCCGTGACGCTGCGGCCTGTATCCGCCGCCATGGCTTCGACCACCGGGTAGCTCTCGGGATGGACGGCGCTGGCGTCGAGAGGGTTTGACGAACCCCGAATCCGTAAGAATCCCGCAGACTGTTCGAAGGCCTTCGGTCCCAGCCGGGGCACTTTCTTAAATTCCTTTCTCGAACGGAAAGGGCCGTTTTCGCTTCGATAGGCCACGATGGCCTTCGCGAGCGACGGGCCGAGGCCGGACACATAGCCCAGAAGCTGGGTGCTTGCCGTGTTGATCTCCACCCCGACGGCATTGACGCAGCTCATGACCACGTCGTCGAGGCTCCTTTTCAACGCAAACTGGTCTACATCATGCTGATATTGGCCCACGCCGATCGATTTCGGGTCGATCTTGACCAGCTCGGCCA
>DHVP01000034.1 GCA_002412715.1 Deltaproteobacteria bacterium UBA5205 | reverse complement strand
AATAAAGGGGAATTACAATGCGGCAACTTGTCATATTGGCCTGTGGGGAATGCAAAAGACGCAACTATACAACAACGAAGAATAAGCAGAAGACCCCCGACAGGCTTGAACTGAAGAAATACTGCAACGCCTGCAGGAAGCACACAAGCCACAAGGAGACGAAATAACACATAAAGGCCAGTAGCTCTAACGGATAGAGCACCGGACTCCAAATCCGGGTGTTGGGGGTTCGAATCCCTCCTGGCCTGATAATACGGTGAACTGAAATGGATTTCAAAAGCAGACTAGAGCCTATAAAGGATTATTTCCGGGAAGTGTATCACGAAGGGAAAAGGGTTACCTGGCCATCAAGAAAGGATGCCATGAAGGGGACGTATATCGTTCTCATAACCGTGGTTGTCGCGGCGCTTTTTCTCGGTATAGTCGATATAGGCCTCGCGAAGATTGTCCAGGCCCTCATACGGTAAGGACCGGTGGAAAATTTAATGGATAAGAAATGGTATGTTGTCCACACCTATTCGGGATACGAACAAAAAGTCAAGGAGATGTTGGAAGAGAACATCAAGATCACGAAGATGGAGGAGTATTTCGGAGATATCATCGTTCCTTCCGAGATTATCATGGAGAAGGTGAAGGGACAGGTGAAAAAATCCCAGAGGACAGTTTTTCCGGGATACATTATCGTCAACATGGTCATGAACGACACCACCTGGCATTTCGTGCGCAATACCCCGAAGGTAACCGGTTTTGTCGGCTATGACAAAATGAACCCTCCGGCCTTGCCCGAGAAGGAAGTAAGCGATATCATAAATGCGATCCAGGAAGGCAAAGGAAAGATTAAACCCAAGATCAGGTTCGAAAAGGGTGACGGCATCAAGGTTACCGAGGGGCCGTTCACGAATTTTACCGGCAACGTCGAAGAGATAAAACCGGAGAAGGGCAAAGTGAAAGTCCTTCTGAATATTTTCGGCAGGACGACACCGGTGGAACTTGATTTTATCCAGATAGAGAAAATCTGAAGGAGCATAAGAAATGGCAAAGAAAGTTATCGCATTGGTAAAACTCCAGTTACAGGCAGGCCAGGCCACCCCGTCGCCTCCTGTCGGTCCTGCGCTCGGCCAGCATGGCGTCAATATCATGGAGTTCTGCAAGGCCTTCAATGAAAGAACGAAGAGTCAGGAGGGCACCATCATTCCTGCCCTCATCACGATATTTTCAGACAGGACTTTTACCTTTGTGACGAAGACACCGCCCGCGTCATTTCTCATCAAGAAGGCGGCGAAACTCGCCAAGGGTGCCCATGCTCCGAGAAAAGAAGTGGTGGGGTCCATAACGAAGTCTTCAGTGCAGGAGATCGCACAGCTCAAAATGGTCGATCTCAATGCCAAAGATCTCGAAGGCGCCATGAAAATCATCGAGGGATCGGTCAGAAGCATGGGCCTCGAGGTTGTCGAAGGTTGAAGCAGGCAGGCACCCGGCACGTTCACGACAGCGCGCTGGTGTCTATTCAATAAAGAGGTGAACATATAATGGCACTTTCAAAGAAATATGTCGAAGCGAGAACGAAGATAGATCGCGAAAAGCATTACGAAATGAATGAGGCACTCGACCTTTTGCCGCAGGTTTCATATGCAAAGTTCGATGAAACAGTGGAACTTGCCCTGAGATTGGGGGTAGACCCCCGTCACGCCGACCAGATGGTCCGTGGCAGCGTGGCCCTTCCGAATGGGCTTGGCAAGACGGTCCGGGTCGTGGTGTTCGCAAAAGGCGAGAAGGAAAAAGAAGCCCAGGATGCAGGCGCGGACACGGTCGGTGCCGAGGATCTCATTGATAAGATCCAGAAGGGATGGATGGAATTCGACAAGGCTATTGCAACCCCGGATGTCATGGGTATGGTCAGCAAACTCGGAAAGATACTGGGTCCAAGAGGTCTTATGCCGAACCCCAAGGTTGGCACAGTCACCTTCGATATCGCCAAAACGGTGAAGGAGATGAAGGCCGGCCGGGTGGAGTTCAGAGTGGACAAGGCAGGCAACCTCCATGTTCCCGTTGGGAAGATAAGTTTCGGGAAAGAGAAGCTTCTTGAAAACCTCAATTCACTCCTCGATGCGGTTATCAGGCTCAAACCGCCCACAAGCAAAGGAACGTACGTAAAGGGAATGGCGATCAGTACCACGATGAGCCCGGGTATAAAGATCGACCCTTCTTATGCGCGAAGCCTGACGAAATAGGGAAAAGGTCAGAGAAAGCAGGTGTGATGCTTGAGACGAAGCGTCAGTAAACGAACGCGGCCTGCCGAGACTTTTCATTAGCATGGTCTCCCTGACTTTCCATACATATTCTACAGAAAGGAGGGAAAAAAACCATTGGAACGGCAAAAGAAAACAGAAGTTGTTGAAGAACTGGGATCAAAGCTGAGAGAGCTCGACTGCCTTTTCCTGGCGGACTACAGCGGTATGAACGTGGCCCAGGTGACGAAGCTGAGAAGAGAGTTGCGCAATGTCGGCACGGAGTTCACCGTTGTCAAGAACACTCTGCTCAGAATAGCCTCAAAGGGTACAAAAGCAGAAGCTCTTTACGACAAGTTTGATGGTCCTAATGCGATCATGTGCACCAACGCGGACCCGATCGGTCCTGCAAAGGTGATTGCCGGCCTGGCCAAAGAGATGCCCAATCTCAAGATGAAGGCGGGATATATCGGCACCCGTACAATCACGGCGGAAGATATCCAGAAGCTCGCCACGCTTCCATCGCGAGACGTGTTGCTCGGCAAACTGGTAGGTCTTCTGAAAGGCCAGCCGACGCGTCTCGTCTACGCATTGTCCGGGAATCTGAATAAGCTTATGCTCGTGCTTAATTCGATCAAGGCACAAAAAGAACAAGCATGAAGGAGGATTAAATAAAATGAGTATTTCACGGGAAGAAGTTGTCCAGTTTATTGAGAATATGACCGTACTCGAACTCTCGGAGTTCGTCAAGGAGTTGGAAGACAAATTCGGCGTACAGGCTGCGATGCCCATGATGGCTGCAGCTCCGGGCGCGGGAGCCGCGGCACCCGCAGCGGAAGCCGTGGAAGAGAAGACAGAGTTTAACGTAACTCTGACGGGATACGAAGCAGAAAAGAAGATTCAGGTCATCAAAGTTGTCCGCGCCATCACAGGCCTCGGACTCAAGGAAGCCAAAGATCTCGTAGAAGGAGTGCCGAAAGCGGTTAAAGAAGCCGTCTCCAAAGACGAAGCTGCCAACATCAAGAAACAGCTTGAAGAAGTCAGCGGACAGGTTAAGGTTGATTAACAGACAATTGTGCAGGAAACAGGGGTCCGGTAATGAAGCGACAAGCCTCATACTGGATCCCTGTCTTCAGTTTCAACACCCAAATGAGGTGAGATAATTTTATGAAAGAAATTTTCCATAACAAGATATTCCGGAAGAATTACGGGAAGATCAAAGAGGTTCTCGAGATACCGAATCTCATCGAGATCCAGCTTGATTCTTACGAGAAGTTCTTGCAGAAAGATATTGCGGCGGAAAAAAGGGACGCCATGGGTCTCCACGCGGTCTTTAACAGTGTTTTCCCCATCCGTGACTCACACGAAACGACAACTCTCGAGTTCGTAAAATACGACATGGGCGAGCCCAAGAATTCTGAAGAAGAGTGTATCTTCAGGGGCCTCACATATGCGGCCCCCATGAAGGTGACCATCAGACTCGTTGTATGGAACATCGATGCCGATACAAAGGCGCGGGACATACGCGCCGTCAAGGAACAGGACGTATACTTCGGGGAGATACCGCTCATGACAGAGCGGGGAACCTTTATCATAAATGGCACGGAACGAGTTATTGTCAGCCAGCTCCACCGTTCACCCGGTGTCTATTTTGATACGGATCAAAGCAAGACTACCATAGGCGGGAACCTGTCCTATACAGCCCGCGTTATACCATACCGCGGTTCCTGGCTTGATTTTGAATTCGATCACAAAGAACTCGTTTATGTAAGAATAGACAAAAAGAAGAAAATTCCCGTCACTCTCTTTCTCAAGGCGCTGGGATATTCGGAGAAAGAGATCCTCGATTATTTTTACGAGATAGAGACGATCATTGTAAAGGACAAGAGACTTTTCAAGGAGACTGCCCTTGCGCTCCTGGTGGGGCAAAAGGCGCCCTCGGACATCATAAACGAGAAGACCGACGAGGTACTCGTCAAGAAGCACAAGAAGATCACCAAGGCTGTCATCAAGAAGATGGAGCAGGCCAACATCCATGAGATCCCCGTTACCGAAGAAGACATCATCGGAAAGGTGACCTCTGTCGACATTATCGACCCAAAGACGAAAGAGGTCCTCATACCCATCAACAAGGAAATAACCGCGGACGATCTCGAGAATATTGTCGAGAAGAAGGTAAAAAGCTTCGAGATCCTTTTCATAGACAACCTCAACGTCAGCCCGTCACTGCGCAATACCATGAACATCGACAAGGTCTCCACAAAAGAGGAAGCCCTTATCGAGATATACCGCAAATTGAGACCCGGTGACCCTCCAACCATCGAATTTGCCGAGACGCTGATACAGAATATGTTTTTCAGCCCGGAACGGTACGATCTTTCGCGGGTCGGCAGACTCAAGATCAACCATCGGCTGGGCCTGGACGTTGCCCTCGATATGACCATCCTGAGGAGAGAGGACATTATCGAGGTCGTGCGGCAACTCCTCAAATTGAAGGATGCCCGCGGACCGGGTGACGACATCGACCACCTCGGCAACAGAAGGGTCCGCACCGTTGGTGAGCTCCTCGAAAACCAGTTTCGGATGGGCCTCGTGCGCATGGAGCGCGCCATCAAGGAAAGATTGACCTTTCCCGAGATGGAGACACTCATGCCTCATGACCTTGTGAATCCGAAGCCTGTGGCGACGGCCGTGAAGGACTTTTTTGCCAGCAGCCAGCTCTCGCAGTTCATGGACCAGACGAACCCGCTGAGCGAGATCACGCACAAACGCAGGCTCTCAGCGCTGGGTCCCGGAGGCCTGACGCGTGAAAGGGCCGGTTTTGAGGTGCGCGACGTCCACCCCACCCACTACGGAAGGATATGCCCCATCGAGACTCCTGAAGGGCCGAACATCGGCCTCATTGCGTCGCTGTCCACGTTTGCGAAGGTTAACGAGTTTGGCTTTATAGAGGCCCCCTACCGCCACGTTGTGGACAAGAAAGTGACGGACGACGTCAAGTACCTGAGCGCCCTCGAAGAGGAGCAATACTATATCGCTCAGGCCAATGCGCCCGTGGACAAGGACGGCAAGCTGATAGGAGACCTGATCCCCGCTCAGAAAGGCGGCAGCGTGTATCTCGTCAGCCCCGAACAGGTGGAGTTTATGGATGTTTCTCCGAAGCAGCTGGTCAGTGCCTCCGCGGCATTGATCCCCTTCCTTGAACATGACGATGCCAACAGAGCCCTCATGGGCTCCAACATGCAGCGTCAGGCTGTGCCGCTCGTCATCACCGAGGCACCGATCATCGGTACCGGTATGGAGCGTATTGTCGGCAGGGACTCCCGGGTAACGGTCATGGCGCGCCATGACGGCGTCATCGAGAGCGTCGATGCCAGCCGCATCATTCTCAAGTACGAGGAAAAGAAAGGCCACGACGAGACGGCGACAAAGATAGACGTGTATAAGCTGCTCAAGTTCAGGCGCTCCAACCAGGACACCTGTATCAACCAGCGCGTCATAGTCAGGGAAGGCGACTACGTAAAGAAAGGCGACGTCCTCGCCGACGGTCCCTCCACGGACAGGGGCGAACTGGCGCTCGGGAAGAACGTCATGGTCGCCTTCATGCCCTGGAGAGGTTACAACTATGAAGACTCTGTCCTCATCAACGAACGGCTTGTAAAGGAAGACGTCCTCACTTCGATCCACATCGAAGAACTTGAATGCGTGGTTCGTGATACCAAGCTCGGGAAGGAAGAGGTGACGAGGGACATCCCCAACGTTGGTGATGACGCCTTGAAGGACCTAGACGAGAGCGGTATTATCAGGATCGGCGCAACGGTCAAGCCAAGCGATATCCTCGTAGGCAAGGTAACGCCGAAGGGCGAGACACAGCTTACCCCCGAAGAGAAACTGCTTCGGGCCATATTCGGGGAGAAGGCCGGCGATGTGAAGGACACGAGCCTCAGGGTCCCTCACGGTATAGAGGGAATCATAATCGATGTCAAGGTCCTTTCAAGAAGAGGCATTGACAAGGATGACCGCAGCCGCGATATAGAGGACAAAGAAATATCCAATATCCTGAAGGACCAGGAAGATCAGATAAAGATCATTCTCGACAGCAAGAAGGCGAAGATAGCGGAACTCCTGGAGGGTAAGACCGTTCCCGCCGATATCAAAGACGGCAAGGGTAAGGTTGTTCTCAAGAAAGGCGAGACCTTCACACCGGAGAAAACAAACTCGCTGAGTTTCGACAGGCTCCAGGAGATGAGCTTCGGTGACCCGGAGCTGGAAGCAAAGATAACGAAGATCGTGGAGAGCAAGGAGAACCAGGTCGAACTCATCCACCTCATATATGAAGACAAGATAAACAAGATCAAGAAGGGCGATGAACTGCCGCCGGGCGTAATCAAAACCATCAAGGTCTATGTGGCGATGAAGCGGAAGGTTGCCGTGGGCGACAAGATATCAGGGCGCCACGGGAACAAAGGTATCGTATCCATCATTCTTCCGCAGGAAGACATGCCCTTTACCGAAGACGGTACGCCCATCGACATCGTTCTCAACCCTCTGGGCGTTCCTTCCCGTATGAATGCAGGCCAGATCCTGGAAACTCACCTGGGTTGGGCCGCCAAGGAGATGGGAAAACGCATAGGCGAGATGGTCGACAGCTTTTATCAGGCCGCCGCCGATTCGCAGGCCTTAAAGAAACTTCTGAAGAAGACCTTTGCCAATAACGAATTGAAAGGCGTTCTCGATCGCCTCGACGATAACGAACTGGTCTCAGTTGCAGAGGCCATGAGAAATGGCGTGAACATTGCCGTTCCTGTTTTCGACAGTGCGAAGGAAGAAGAGATCAGGGACTTTTTCAAGATGGCCGGTCTCGCTGACAGCAGACAGACAAGACTCTTCGACGGCAGAACCGGCGAGGCGTTCCATCACAATATCACCGTTGGAAACATGTACTTTTTGAAGCTCCACCATCTTGTCGATGACAAGATCCATGCCCGGTCCATCGGTCCTTATTCGCTTGTGACCCAGCAGCCCCTTGGCGGTAAGGCGCAATTCGGCGGCCAGCGGCTGGGTGAGATGGAGGTCTGGGCTCTCGAAGGATATGGCGCGGCCTATTCGCTGCAGGAATTCCTGACCATCAAGTCGGATGACGTCAACGGAAGGATCAGGGCTTATGAGGCAATCGTCAAGGGCGAGGACGTGCTTGAACCAAACCTACCGGAATCATTTAATGTTCTGGTAAAAGAGCTGCAGGGCCTCTGCATCGACGTCGAGCTTCTTAAAGAAGAGTAACAAGGAGGAACAACCTTGGAAGAATATTTTAAATCAGACAAGCAGCGGGACCCGTTGAGCTACATGGCGATCAAGATTTCCCTTGCATCGCCTGAGCTTATTGAAAAATGGTCCTATGGAGAAGTGAAGAAACCCGAGACGATCAACTACCGGACATTCAAGCCCGAGCGGGACGGCCTTTTCTGCGCCAAGATATTCGGTCCCGTAAAAGACTATGAATGTATCTGCGGGAAATATAAACGGATGAAACACCGCGGTATCATATGCGAGAAATGCGGCGTGGAAGTGATCCAGTCCAAGGTGCGCCGCGAGCGTATGGGGCATATCAAGCTTGCCTGCCCCGTCGCTCACATCTGGTTCCTGAAGAGCATGCCCAGCAAGATCGGCACGCTCCTGGAACTTACCATAAAGGAAGTGGAGCGGGTCCTCTATTTCGAAATGTACATTGTTATCGAACCCGGCGATTCTCCCTATGGTTTCTGTGAGATTATCAGCGAAGAGAAGTATATTGAAGCCCGGGAGAAATACGGAGAGAATTTTGTCGGGGGCATTGGGGCCGAAGCTATCCGGGAATGCCTGAAAAAAATCAATGTCGATGAACTCGGCAAGACCCTCCGGATAGATATGCGCGATACATCGAGCGACGCGAAGAAGAAAAAGATAGCGCGGCGCCTGAAAGTAGTGGATGCGTTCAAGGTTTCCGGTGTGAGACCGGAATGGATGATACTCGATATCGTCCCGGTGCTGCCGCCGGAACTGCGACCTCTCGTGCCCCTCGACGGCGGACGTTTCGCCACAAGCGATCTCAACGACCTTTACAGGCGCGTCATAAACAGGAACAACCGCCTGAAAAGGCTCATGGAGCTCAATGCGCCGGAGATCATCATCAGGAACGAAAAGAGGATGCTCCAGGAGGCGGTGGATGCACTGTTTGACAACTCCAAACGCGGCAGGGTAGTCACCGGCGCAAGCAAGCGCCCCCTGAAATCATTGAGTGACATGCTCCGCGGCAAGCAGGGAAGGTTCCGCCAGAACCTCCTGGGTAAACGGGTTGACTATTCAGGCCGCTCCGTCATCGTCGTCGGTCCCGAGCTGAGGCTTCACCAGTGCGGGCTTCCGAAATACATGGCACTGGAACTTTTCAAACCCTTTGTTTACAACCGGCTTATCAGGAAAGGCTATGCAACGACGATCAAGAATGCAAAAAAGATCGTCGAGAAGGAAAGACCGGAGGTCTGGGACGTCCTGGAAGAGGTGATCAAGGAGCATCCCGTTCTGCTCAACAGGGCACCGACACTGCACCGCCTGGGCATACAAGCCTTCGAACCGCAGCTCATCGACGGCAAGGCGATTCAGCTTCACCCGCTCGTCTGCCCGGCCTACAACGCCGACTTCGACGGTGACCAGATGGCCGTCCACGTGCCCCTTTCCACGGAGGCGCAGACAGAGGCCAGGGTTCTCATGATGTCCACGAACAACATCCTTTCCCCGGCCAACGGCAAACCCATCATCGTGCCCACGCAAGACATAGTCCTCGGGCTCTATTATCTGACGATCGACCGGAAATACCGCAGAGGTGAAGGTAAGATCTTTGCAGATTCCGAAGAAGTCCGCGTGGCCTATGATTCCGGCGAGATAGACCTCCACGCAAAGGTCACAGTGCGCCTGAATGGCGAAATGGTAAACACCACCCCCGGGAGGATAATCCTTCGGGACGTCGTACAGGATGCCCTTATGGAACTGGAAGAGACGAAGAGGGACAAGGTCCTCAAAGACATGTTCGTGAGTATCAATACGATCATGGACAAGAAGACCATTGCAGCCCTTGTCGATAAATGCTACCGTGACGCCGGCGAGAAATGCACCGTCATCCTCTCCGACAGGCTGAAAGACCTTGGCTACTTCTATGCTACGCTGGGCGGGATATCCATTTCCATCGACGACATGAAGATCCCCCGGAAGAAGAAGGGGCTTATCGATAAAGCGGAAGAGGCGGTCAAGACCGTCCAGAACCAGTACCAGGAAGGTTTGATAACGGACGGTGAACGGTACAATCAGGTCATCGACATATGGGCAAACGTGACTGAAGAGATAGCGAAGGCATTGATGGACGAACTTGGTTCCGATGTGGTTGTCGACATGGCGGGTAAACCTGTCATGGGGCCAAACGGCAAACCGGAGCACCAGAACAGTCTCAATCCTATCTTCATGATGGCACACTCGGGTGCAAGAGGTAACGCACAGCAGATCAGACAGCTTGCCGGGATGAGGGGGCTTATGGCCAAACCTTCCGGCGAGATCATAGAAACGCCGATCACCAGCAACTTCCGCGAGGGACTCGACGTCCTCCAGTACTTTATCTCCACACACGGCGCGCGAAAGGGCCTTGCCGATACGGCCCTGAAGACCGCCAACTCCGGTTATCTAACGAGAAGGCTTGTCGATGTTGCGCAGGATGTGGTTGTGTCCGAGCATGATTGCGGGACATTCGACTATATCGAGATCGGATCACTTATTGAGGGCGGTGAGGTCATCGAACGCCTCGACGCACGTATCCTCGGCAGGGTCTCTTTTGAGGACATGAAAGACCCCGACGGTGCCATTATTGTCCATAAGAACGAAGAGATAACAGAAAGCCACCTGAAGCTCATAGAAGAAGCGGGATTCGAGAGGGTGAAGATGCGTTCGGTGCTTACCTGCCGGTCGAGAAGGGGCGTGTGCGTTCTGTGCTACGGCCGTGACCTGGCGCGCGGGCGCCTGGTGAGTCTGGGTGAGGCTGTGGGCATTATTGCGGCCCAGTCAATAGGCGAGCCGGGTACACAGCTTACCATGCGGACCTTTCACATCGGCGGCGCCGCATCAAGAAGGGTTGAACAGTCAACACTGGAAACGAGAAATGACGGCATTGTCAAATTTATCAACGTAAGGGCCATCCTGAACCGTGAAGGCGTGCCTGTGGTAATGAACCGCAACGGCGAAATTGCCATCATGGACGATGCGGGGAGAGAAAGAGAGCGTTACTCCACCATTTACGGAGCAAAACTCAGGATCAAGGACGGGCAGGCCGTTGAAGAAGGTGAAGTACTGGCAGAATGGGATCCCTACACGATACCGATTCTCTCCGAGGAATCCGGCAAGATCAAGTATGGCGACATATTTGAAGGTGAGACGATGCAGGAGAGCAAGGACGAAGTGACGGGCCTTTCCTACAGGGTCATAATCGAGCCGAAGAACCCCGAGCTTCGCCCCAGGATCTCCATTAAAGACGAGAAGGGCAGGACAAAGATGATCCCCGGATCCACGAGTCCGGCCCGCTACATACTTCCGATAGGCGCACACATCGTCGTCAACGAGGGCGATGAGATCTTTGCAGGCGATGTCATTTCCAAGATGCCCCGGGAGACTACCAAAACAAAGGATATCACCGGTGGTCTGCCACGCGTCGCCGAGCTTTTTGAGGCACGCAAACCGAAGGAAAATGCGATCGTTACGGAGATCAATGGTGTTGTGACCTTCGGCAAGATGGCAAAGGGCAAGAGAGAGATCGTCGTCACACCCGAAGCGATCCACGGTGAAGCGAGAAAATATACGATCCCCCGCGGCAAACACGTCATCGTTCACGAGGGGGATTATGTGAGGGCGGGCGAACCCCTTATGGACGGTCCCGTCAATCCTCACGATGTCTTGAGGATACTTGGGATAAAAGATCTCGCGCGGTACCTCGTCGATGAGATCCAGGAAGTATACCAGCTCCAGGGCGTCAAGATAAATGACAAACACATCGAGACAATTGTCCGGCAGATGCTCAAGAGGGTAAAGATCAGAGACATAGGCGATACCAACTTCATCATCGACGACTATGTTGAATGGTGGGTCTTCGAAGAGGAGAACAGGCGCGTTCTGGCCGAAGGTGGAAAGCCTGCGCAGGCGGAGCCGCTCTTTCTTGGCATCACCAAGGCGTCACTCATTACGGACAGTTTTATCTCCGCGGCCAGCTTCCAGGATACAACGAAGGTGCTGACGCAGGCATCGATTGAAGGCAGGGTTGACTACCTGAGAGGCCTGAAAGAGAATGTCATCATGGGAAGGATTATTCCGGCTGGAACAGGTTACCCCAGATACCGGAATTATGATATGAACGTTCTTGACAAGACGGAAGAACTTCCTCCTGAGGAAGTTCTTCCGGAGCTCTCGAATTAAGGATTACGCAGTTTCCGTTCGGCGATTATAGCTTCTTCGCTTTTCGGATAGAGCTCTATCACCCTTTTCAAGAGGGTGGTAGAGCTTTTTTTATCGTTTGTCAGCCGGAAAGCCTCCGCCTGTGACAGAAGAGCCCGTGGTGCCTTTTCGCTTTTCGGGTACTTGTCTATGATCTCCTGGAAATAGAGTATGGCTTTGTCGTAGTTCTTGAGGTTCATGTAACTCTCGCCGATCCAGTAGAAAGCATTGGACGCAAGGGGCGTACCGCTGTACGTCTCGGTGAACGCGGTAAATTTTGCCACTGCCTCGTCATACTGTCCGCGCTGGAAGCTTTCGAAGGCCTCCTTGTATGCTTCTTCGTATCGCGCATCAGTCTTGGCGGGGGTTTTGGTGGGCTGCCCGATGCCCTGTGTGCCCTGAGCACCCTGTGTGCCCTGCGTTAGTACCGGGGGAAGCTGCTGTTCGGGACTGCGCTTTGTAGACGCCATCGCCTTTGTTTCCGCCCAGTAGGTCTTTATCTGGTAGTCAAGTTCGTCAAGCTTTCCCATGATGTTGCGTATCTTCTCATCACGGTTGTCGACTGAAGAGTACATGTTCACAACCTGTTTGCTCAGGTTCTCCTGTTCCTTTTCAATCTTGGAAAGCCGGGCATCCGTGTCCTGTCTGAACTGGTAGAAATCCCCCTGAAGAGAACTCACGTTTCCCTGGAGTTTGGTAGCTTCTTCCGTCGTTACGCAGCCCGCCAGCAAGAGAACAAACAAAACGGGCAAAGCCAGCAGGCCTTTGGAAACGTGCGACCGAGAGAAGAATACGCGGCCGTCGGTAAATGTTTTGTGGTTCATTTGCTCACCCCTCTTTCGTTACCCCTTCTGGTCAAGCTTGAAATGGACCCGCCTGTTTTTTGCCCAGACTTCTTCGCTCTTGCCGGTTTCAACGGGGACCTCTTTGCCATAGGAGATAGTCCGGAGCCTGCTCGTCTCTATGCCCATTTTGACAAGATAGTCTTTCACGGACTCTGCCCGTTTTTGTCCGAGGGCAAGGTTGTATTCGACGGTGCCCCGTTCGTCACAATGACCCTCGAGAACGAGCCTTACTCCTCTGTCCTGCTTCAGGAAAGAGCCTACACCTTCAATCTTCGGCAATTCCAAACTGTTGACGGCGTAACTGTCGAAGTCAAAAAGAATATCTCTGAGTATCCCGGCCAGACGTTCCTGTTCTCTTAAGAGCCGGTCACGTTCCGCCTTTGCGAGCTCTTCCTCGCTGATACCGGTCTTGTCCTTATCCGACAGGGACGTGTCGCCGCCGGCGCCTGCAGCCGAGCCTGCGGGAGGCGTGGTCTGAACAGCCTTCGGTGCACAACCGACTGCAACAAAAAACAACGCTACCAATAGAACAACGATCTTTTTCATATATCCTCCACGAATACGTATTCCCTTCCTTCTTTTGTCTTACGCCCTTATGGCGCGAATCTCGGTTGTTCCTCCGCGAAGTCGGTGAATCGCAAAGTTCTCTTGTTCTCTCCATTGAAAAGCATGACATTGACCTTGTTGACGCCCCCCTTCAGAGAGGTGTAGATGATGTAGCGGCCGCAGGGTGAGAACTGCGGCGAATCGTTGACTGTCCCGTCGTTGGTAAGGACCCTCTGGTTCGAGCCGTCGGGGTTCATGGTGCAGACTTCGAATCCGCCGGAGATCTTGCCTACGAAGGCAAGAAGATCACCTTTCGGTGAGAAGGAGGGAGCGCTGTTGTAGTTGCCGTGGTAGGTCAATCTTTTTATCTCGCCCGACGGAAGGATCTTCGAGAATATCTGCGGTGTTCCGTACATGTCTGATACAAAGATCAGTCTCGAACCGTCGGGTGCGACCACCGGAGAGGTAAGGATGCCATCACGCTGGAGGATGGCTTTTTTGCTGCGGCTCCCCACGTCAAAGGTGTATATGGTGGATGTCCTGCCCGACGTGTGGGAATAGACCAGCGTCGAATTGTTGAGCCATGCCGTGCCGATTTTCATACCATCGGAACGATCGACGAATATCTCATTCTTCTTGTCGAAATCAGAGACATAAAGATTGGGCCTGCCTTCCCTGTAGGATGTGTAGGCAAGATATTTCCCATTCGGTGACAAAGTTGGCGAAAGGGTGATGCTCCGGTAATTGGTGAGGCGTGTTACGTTTTGCCCGTCAAAGTCTGAAAGGTAGACTTCTTTCAGATTCCTGCGGCCCGCCGTAAAGAGTATACGCGAACTCATGATGCCCTTCTCGCCTGTAACGGCGAAGATGATGTCGTCCGCAAGCCTGTGTGTGACGCGTCTCCATTCATTCTGTTTGGCGCGGTAACGTTTAGCCAGCATCATCGAGCCGTCAAGGGTGTCATAAACAAAGGCCTCGAGGCTCAGTTCCCCGTCCTTTACCTGTACCCGCCCCTTGCACACAAGGTCGATTCCAATGGAGCGCCAGGATGTGAATTTGACATCCTGCTTTTCGACGCCCTCATCGAGAAGTTCCTTATCGATAAGCGAGGCAGGCGCGGTGATGAAGAAGCCGGAAAGGTCCAGGTCCCTGTTCAGGACTTCGCTCATGTCTGCAGAAGATCCGGCGACCTTTTCTCCTTTAAAAAAAGGTACGCCGATGGTGATCTTCTTAAATGTTGTACCGTAAACGTCGAGATAGACTTTCGCCTGAGAGGCCGATGCAAACATCAGCATAATTGCGAAAGCAGACATGATGGCCGTGATACTATGCTTTTTCATGTTTTCTCCATTTGTCGATAATTTCCATAAGAACCTTCACGTGAGGAAGGATTGTCTTTCCCTTTCGGGTAATCGTAAAGAACGATCTTTTAATCTCGGGAAGGCCCTGGATCCTGACCTCCTTAATGGCGCCCGCCGAGACTTCGCCGGCTACGGCTATTCGCGAGACATACGCCATTCCCATGCCGTTCATCACGGCCTGCTTGATAGCCTCGTTATCCGACAACTCGGCGACGATACTCAGCCCCTTCTTACGAAAATCCTTGAGTTTCATGAGGGACGCCTCGAGGGTGTTGCGTGTACCTGAGCCGCGTTCCCTGGCTATGAGCGGGCAATCCTTCAGCTGTGCAAGCGTCAGGGTATCGGGGAAGTCGGGCGGAGCGATGAAGACTATCGTATCGTCTATGAGCTTCTTGAAATCGATCTTGCTGGTCTCGTTTCTTGCGCCGACCATCCCGATGTCGAGAAGGCCGTTTTCCATCTTCTCGATGATATCCTTCGTATCGGAGATCACAAGTTCGAAACTGATGCCTCCGTAACTTTTTTTGAAGGCGCTGAGCAGCCGCGGCATGATATATATACCGGGAATAGTGCTTGCCCCCAGGGTCATTTTTCCCTTCTTGAGGCCCCTGAAAGAAGCGATGGCGTCAATGGTATCCTTCTTGAGGTTGATGATGTCGATGGCGTACTGGAGAAGGATTTCACCCGCCTTGGTCAGCGTCACGGTGCGTTTCGTCCGGTCGATGAGCCTCACGTCAAAAAAACGCTCGAGATCGACGATCTGTTTGCTTACCGTGGGCTGGGTTATGCAAAGCTCATCGGCAGCCCTCGTAAAACTCTTGAGTTCGGCGATCTTGAGAAATGTTTCAATATGCCTTAATTCCATTCATAAAACCTTAAGACAGATAACCCCGCAAATGCAATAAAAATTATCCCCTTGTTCTCCGGGCCTTTAGGGCGCAGAAGGCTGTCGGCGCGGGCCTCGTTTTACTGTTGGTGTTACGGCCCCCATGTAAAGTTCCCGGCCTTTTTGCGTAAAGATATGATTGTCATTCTGCGTATGAATAAATATAAAAGGTACCGACGCCGTTTGCAACTTAATTCTCCGGCATGTCATGAGCACAGCGGGCAACCGCATTTACAAAAACGTTGACAAGCGCCGTCCCGTGGGCTAATCTTAATCGTTTTACAATCATAACGAGGTGGTCGATTTTCCATGAAAGGCACGATCAATATAGATCAGGAACGCTGCAAAGGCTGCGCGCTTTGTATCGAATTCTGTCCGAAGAAGGTCATCAAGCTTTCTGACAGGCTCAATGCCAAAGGATATTTTGTTGCCGCATTCGATGACGGGAAGGAATGTACGGGATGTGCAACCTGCGCTGTCATGTGTCCTGAAGTGGCTATAGAGGTGATGAAGAGTTGAAAAAGCTCATGAGTGGTAACGCCGCCCTTGGAGAGGCGGCAGTACTTTCCGGCTGCACCTGTTACTTCGGGTATCCCATCACGCCGCAGAACGAGTTGACGGAATACATGGCGAAGAGAATGGGTGAGCTCGGAAGGGTCTTTATTCAATCCGAAAGTGAGATTGCGGCCATCAACATGGTCCTTGGCGCATCCGTTGCCGGCGCGCGTGCGATGACATCTTCAAGCAGTCCCGGAATGAGCCTCAAGCAGGAAGGCATATCCTACCTTGCCGCCGATGAACTGCCCGCGGTCGTCGTCGATATGGTCCGCGGCGGGCCCGGCATGGGCAATATCTCACCGGCGCAGTCAGACTACCTCCAGGCGACGCGAGGCGGAGGCCACGGCGATTACAAGACCATTGTCCTTGTCCCCGGCTCCGTGCAGGAATTGACCGAAGTGGTACCACTCGCCTTCGATCTTGCCGATCAGTACCGCAATCCCGTCATCGTCCTCGGCGACGGTATGCTGGGCCAGATGATGGAACCGGTCAGCTTCGAAAATATCAAACCGCCAAAGGAATATCCTAAAGATTATATCCTGACGGGTGCGAAGGGAAGACCCGCGCGCATGGTCAGGTCGCTGCTTTTCGATACCAAGGAGGAGGAAGAGCATAACTGGAAACTGGTGAGAAAATACCAGCGCATGGAACAAAACGAGGTCCGCTACGAGACGTTCATGGCGGACGATGCAGAGATGATCGTTGTCGCATACGGCATCGGGGCACGGATCGTAAAAGGTGCCATAAAGAGGCTGCGCCAGGAGAATATGAAAGTGGGAATGATGCGGCCCATCACGGCATGGCCGTTCCCCGCCGCCCCTCTTCAGGAACTTGCCAAAACCGTCCATGACTTTTTTGTCTTTGAGATGAGCGCGGGCCAGATGATAGAGGATGTGAGGCTTGCCCTGGCAGGAAAGGGCCGTATCCACTTCTACGGCAGGCCGGGAGGGGTCATCCCCACGCCGGTCGAGCTCTACCGCATCATTGGGCGCCATTATTACATGGCTGCCAGAAGGAAGCAGCAATGAAAAAGGTATACACGAGACCAAAGACCCTGAAAGAAGCCCATTTCCACTACTGTCCGGGTTGCGGGCACGGTATAATCAACCGGATTCTCATGGAAGTTGTGGATGAAATGGACCTTCGCGAGAAAGCAATATGTGTCGCGCCGGCGGGCTGCGGCATGCTTTTGTATAATTATTTCGATATAGATACGCTGGAATCGGCCCATGGCCGCGGAGCGGCGGTCGCAACGGGCATTAAAAGGGTACGCCCCGACAATCTCGTCTTTTCTTACCAGGGGGATGGTGATCTTGCCGCCATCGGTACGGCTGAAGGTTTCCATGCGGCAAACCGCGGTGAGCCGATCAGCGTGATCTTTGTGAATAACGGCGTTTACGGGATGACGGGCGGACAGATGGCGCCGACAACCCTGACCGATCAGGTGACAACGACGACACCCCTGGGAAGAGACCCCATTCTTGCGGGTCACCCGGTGAGGATTTGCGAGGTTTTCGCGATGCTCGACGGGACAGTGTACCTGGAGCGGGTTACGGTCAACAACCCCGCCGCCGTCATCAAGGCAAAAAAGGCCATCAAAAAGGCATTCCAGTGTCAGCTCGACGGAAAAGGTTTTTCCCTTGTGGAGGTCCTGTCGCCATGCCCCACTAACTGGAAGATGGGGCCCGTCGAGGCATGTCGATGGATAGATGAAGTAATGACGAAACAATTTCCCCTGGGAGTGGTAAAAGAGGTCTCATGACAACAAGGACGATATTTTCAGGTTTCGGCGGGCAGGGTGTCCTCTCCATGGGGTTTACCCTGGCGAATGCGGCGATGCTGGAAGGAAAGTACGTTACCTACCTTCCTTCCTACGGTGTCGAGGTGCGCGGGGGTACGGCAAACTGTACTGTCGTCGTCTCCGATGAGGAGATTGCCTCTCCGGTCGCTTCGGAACCGGAATTCGTCGTCGCGATGAACCAGCCTTCCTTCAACAGGTTTCAGAACATCCTCCAGTCGGGAGGCCTCCTGTGCGTCAATGCGTCCCTCGTCGACATAGCGTCCGCCAGAAGCGATATCGAGATCCTCGCCATCCCCACGAGCCAGCTTGCCGAGAAACTGGGAACCATCAAGGTCGCCAACATGATCATACTTGGGGCGCTTATCAAGGCAAGCAACATCATATCCTTCGATGCGATGATAAAGAACCTTGCCGAACTTCTCGGCGAGGGGAGATCAAAGCTGATCAAGTTGAATAAGGAAGCCCTGGAAATGGGTTTTAATTATGTCAAGGAGTAAGAACAATGGTCATCACGCAGCTATCCATCAGTCTTGAGAATGTACCCGGGGCCCTCTCCCATGTGAGTGAGCTTCTCGGACGCGAAGGAGTGAACATTCGCGCCATTTCCGTTGCAGATACATCGGACATCAGCACCGTGCGTTTTCTCGTCGATGACCCCGAAAAAGCAAAGAACATTCTCAAGGGTAATGGATTTAACCCTCGCGAGACGGGTGTCCTTGCCGTCGAGACTCCCGATCACCCCGGGGGGTTACTGGCCGTTCTCAAGCCGCTCAAGGCCGCCGGCATCAATGTCCATTATCTCTATCCCCACCTCGGCAGGGTTTCGGGTAACGCCATCGTTATCCTCGGCGTGGACAGGACCGAAGAGGCTCAGAAGGTTCTGGCCCAGAACTGGGTCAAGACGCTGGGTAAGGAAGTATACAGTATATAGGGGCTCACGTCGCCCCCTCCACGAGCAAAAGCCCGTGGAGCCTCCCCCTCTCGCTCGCCGTGCGAGCTAAATAAAACCCTCGTCCTCGCCCTCACCACCCCCTCCCCGTTCGCAAAAGCCCGTGGAGCCTCCCCCTCTCGCTCGCCGTGCGAGCTCACAGGAAGCTCACGGTTTTTGTCGGGCTGTGGTATAATTGCGGCTGGAGGTCGGGAATGAGATTGCCTGGTGTTGTTTGCGTGTTTGTTTTCTTGATCCTGCCGGGCGTGGTAACGACGGGATGGGCCGAGCAGGCCGGGCCTGACATCAAAGGGGAGACCCAGGCGCTTCAACGGCAGATGATGGGGAACCAGGAGATAATGAACCTGATCCTGTCACTGCAGGATGACCCTGATGTGCAGAAGGTTCTTCAGGACCCCGAGGTCATGAAGGCGGTCAGCGATGGCGACATTAACTTTCTCATGGCGAATCCCGGCTTTATGCGACTCATGGACAAAAAGGCGGTGCGGGACATAGGAACAAAGCTTCAGAAGTAATTCCTGTCGTGCCGGCCCCCGATCGTGGCCACAGCATTTCCTGTAGAGTCCTTTGTCCGTGAAACCTACTGTTTATCCAGCAGTTCAAGCGCCCCGACCAGGTCTTCAAGGCGGGGGCGTTTGTTTATGTCGTGTATATCTATGTACCTGATAGTGCCTTTCTTATCGATCACGAAGAGGGCCCTTTCCGATTCCCCGCTTGAACGGAGCACTCCGTATTTCGAGGCGACGGCGCCGTGGGGGTAAAAATCGCTCAATACGGGGAACCACAACTTGTCCGGGGACATTTGCCGGGTCCAGGCATAGAGGGTGGGAATATTATCCACGGTGATACCGAGAAGTATGGCGTCGTGTTTCTCAAAAAGTTTTTTCGACACGTTGTAGCCGGGCCACTGATCGGAACAGACCGGTGTCCATGCCGCGGGCACGAAGGAGATGACGACATTCTTTCTGTCGCGGTAGTCGTGAAGCGAAACCTTGCTCCCTTCGATGGAGGGGAGCGTGAAGTCAGGCGCGGTATCTCCCACCTTCAAGATCGGGCTGGAGTCCCTCGGCGCGAGTTTGCCGACAGGATAGATGTTGTCTTTGAAGGCTGCTGATTCCCCGTAAGCCGCCCCGCTTGAGAACATGATCACGGTAATAACCGCGCACGCGAAGCATTTCCAGAGACTTGCCGGCAACTTCATTCCTTACCTCTGCTCCAATCCCGATGTTTTCAGTATTTCCTCGAGGAACCTCGTGGAATCCTTGAAGACACCCGGCAGCCAGTAAAACTGTTCCTGGGATCCCTTGCCGTCGACTCTGACCCCGATAAAGGTTGGCGTATATTTGACACCAAGCGCCACGGCCGCGTCCCCTTCCTCATCGGGGAAGACAGGGAAGGGTACGTGGTGAGTCTCTTTGAAAGACTTGGCCTCGAAGGCGCTGTTTGTGGCTGCGATGCCGATCATTTTTATCTTCTCTTTCAGGTCCGGACTTTCCTGGATCTTTTGGTAAACCTCGCTCACAAGTGGGGCCTGAACCTGGCAATAAGGGCAATAGAGGCTAAAAACCTCAATGATTACAACCTGGGCCTTAATCTGCCCGATCTTGAAGGTCCCCTTTCCCGAAAGGCCCAGGTAATCCTTCTCCGATTGGTCCTGAGGAATGGGGAGGTCGAACGCGGGGAGAGTGATCTTCGTGTCCGAGTACAGTTTTTGACCTGTCTGCGCAAAGGCGGGCGCCCCCGCGTGCGTTGTCAAAACGAACGTAAACAGGGCCGCTGCAACGATCAGCAGCGTTAGCCCTCTTCTCTTGTCATTATTCATATTCTCCTCCAATACACGACACACAGGGCGGACGATGTTTCCGACTAAAGGTCACGAATACAGGGAGGGCCGTTCCTTGACCTCGCGGAGTACGGAAGGCCTCCCTGTATTCATCCTTTCAAGATTCTGTCCGGGGCGCGGGGTGTCGCGAGTCCGACAGCGGCCTTCAAGGTTCGAGGCCTCCCCATTCTTTCACTGCCCCAATTTCTTGAGTTCGTTTTCTGCCTCTACTTTCAATGCCCGGCCTGTCTTTATCTGCAATTCACACCGTTCGATGGTCTGACGGGCGTCTGCAATGATCATATCGGCGGCTTTCTCCATGGAAAGCCAGGGATATTGCGGTTGATCATCCTTTGTGCCGCCAACAGCCTGGGCTCTCGCCCGGCCTTCCTGGGCCCTCTTTTTCATTGCTTCCGCCTGCGCGATCTGCTCGTTGCACCGCTGGATCGTTTTCTGCGCCTCGGATATCATTATGTCCGCCTGCTGCGCCTGCACGGCCCATGCACTCGGGGCCGGCGGCTGATCCGAGGCTCCTCCGCTGCCTGTCTGGGCTCCGACGATACCCGTGCCCGGGAGAAGGAAGAAAACTGTTGCGATTGCTACCATCATTGTCAACACAAATGCCCTTTTCATAATTGTCTCTCCTTTTATAAAAGATTTTGCAGCTGTTTATTTTCCCTGACATCTTGAACCGATACTCGTGCACCTCCATGGATATCCATTATTTTTTGATATTCACTAAAGATAGGATAAGCAATGGAGCCTTTCCTGTCTGTCGCAGAAATAACAATTATTAGATAGTCGTTTTGAAGAGTGCGCTGTCATCGTTTGTGATGACAGTAAAGAGTGCGGTTACGGGGCCTTGATGTATCCCTGTTGATGCTGGGAGGCGAGGCAGTATTCAAGATATTGTCTGACGACATCCTTCGGTCCGTAGGCGCCACTATGACCATCGCAGAGGATATCGGCATTAAGGGCGAAGAGTGTTTGGATTGATGTAAGCCAGGCAGAAGGGTCGCAGTCGAATTCTTCAAGGAGGGGTGCACCGATATCCTGGGCAAAGAGAATGCGTTCACCCTCCACGTCCAGGAACAGGGATATCGATCCCGGGGTGTGGCCGGGAGTGTGGATCCACTCAAGGTCATGGGAGACGAAGTGAAGGGTTCCCGCGCCGCCCGCAAGCCTCCCGTCAACGGGAAGGGGTTTGAAATCGACCTCGAAACAGAATGCGGCGGTGAGCCGGGTGTCTCCCCGTTCGACGATGTCCGCGTCCTTTTCATGCATGACGAGTCGTGTGCCGAAGCGCGACCGTACCATCGGCGCCGCCCCGATGTGGTCCACATGACAATGGGTCATGATGAGGGTCTTGATGTCATCGGGGTCGAAGCCGGCTTTTTGAATGTTATCGACCATGCTGTCGAAGCCGTAGCCCGAGCCGCAATCGATAAGCACCGGCTCGCCGAGATCGAGAAGGTAAACAGCACTATCCCGCGGACTCGTCATGTCCGCCCCGGCGACGCGCCAAAGAATTTTACTTATTCGTTGAGGGTTCATGGTTAAATTCAGGTTATGGGTAATAGGTTATAGGTAATAGGAAAAGCATTTCTTTTTTTTACCCATCACCCATCACCCATTACCTATCTCTTCTAAAATATACCATCTCTTTCCATTCCGCGTAAGCGTGCGGTCTTCCTCCTCCGAATTCGTGAATGAAGACCCAGGCGGTTGCCGGTGCCCGTTGTCCCTATTTTCAGGTATAAACGTGTTCCGGCCTTTTTCATCGATTGGTAGAGGATCTTGTCGCCGAAAGCAGCTGATAGAGGACGGCCGCGGCGTCCGTCTGATCGGTGCCGCCTGAGTTCCTCGCCTCGTATGCATGATAGATGTTCTGGTATGACAGCGCCGTCGCGGTATTGATGCAGTCAATGACAATCTCGGGCCGGTACCTCAGGATCTGCCTGCAAATGGCGATGCCCGCCTCCCCGTACGCCCCGAGCACAAGGACATTCTTACCTTCGATCTCCACACGCCACCCCCGGGGATTTGTTTTTGTATTTATATCACAACAATGTGCAGGAGAGTAAAGAGAATACTGTGCATGCGATCGCCCCGCTCGCCGACACCGGTCAGGCCGGTTTTCGGCTTGAAACGGGGTGTCTTCGGGGCAAGGAAAAACTTCTTGACAAGGCATGTGCTAAAAATGGTATAAAATATAATGGTAAGACCAATATACGACTTAGACCATGCGGTGTCTTATTGCCGGAGATCACAACTATGAACAAAGAAATGTATGTGGCCGATCTGCGAGCCAGGGGATGAGCCACGCGATGCCTCCCGGATGAACCTTCCGGTGGGGGCGGATAAAAAGCATGCTGGGTGTGTAATAAAACTAAGGAGAGACACCATGAAAAAAGCTTTGGCTGTAGTTCTGATGGTGGCGGTGATGATTGTGGCAGCGGGCAGCTTTTCGCATTCTTATGGTGCGGACCCGACGGTAACTCTCAAATATTCGACGTTTGCCAATCCCGGTTTGAAAAGCTACGGCAAGATGGAACAGTACTGCAAAGAGGTCGAAAAGAGGACCGGTGGAAGAGTCAAACTTCAACTCTATCCGGGCAGTACGCTGGCGCCGGCGAAGTTTACCTACAATGCGGTCATCGACGGTGTGGCCGATGTGGGTCATCTTGTTTTCTCTTACTCGAGAGGGTCCTTCCCGCTTATCGAGATACTCGATCTTCCGCTGGGAAGCAAGTCCGGATCGCTCTCAACACATCTCATGAATGCGTGGTACAAAAAATTTCAGCCCAAGGAATTGAAGGAGTTGAAGATCCTCTTCATTACCGGTAAGGGGCCGAATATCATCCACACCAAGAGGCCGGTGAATACACTGGCGGATCTCAAAGGAATGAAGATAAGGACCACCGGACTGGGTGAGAAGATAGTATCGGGTCTTGGCGCAGTTCCCGTGGGTATGGCCATGCCGGAAACCTACGATGCCATACAGAAAGGGGTTGCCGAAGGCGTCCTCGCACCGACGGAAGCCCTGCTCAACTGGAGGTTCGCCGAAGTCGTCAAGTACAGCACCCCCCTTTACGGTGCCAACAGCAGCGCCTGTATTGCTCACGTGATGTCGAAGAAGAAATGGGACGCCCTTCCCGAAGACGTCAAGAAGATCTGGGACAAGTTCAACGAAGAGTGGATTGACGTGGTGGCCAAGATGTATGACGATGAGGACATTGAAGGAGAGCAGTTTGGGAAAAAGAAAGGCGTCAAGACCATTCCTCTGTCCAAGGAAGACCAGGCGAAATGTGGCGCTGCCGCCCAACCGATATTGCAGGATTATATAAAGAGAATGAAAACAAAGGGACTTCCCGGGGAAGAGTCCGTGAAGTTTTGTTTGGATTATATAAAGGCACGTCAGAAATAAGGGCTTTTTTCCTTTAGGCACCGTCGGAGGTATATGATGGAAGGTTTCCAGCGGGTTGTTAATGGAATTGCGAAAGGCATGGGTATGATGTCGGCCCTCGTACTTTTCGCTATGATGGTGGTGACATGTCTGGACGTGGTGGGACGTTATTTTGGCCACCCCGTCCCGGGTACATACGACATGGTGGGGATCGGAGGGGGTGCGGTTCTTGCCCTGGGTCTTGCCATGTCCCACGTTTCGGGGATGAGGATCAGCATGAACTGTCTCTACAAACGGCCCGAATTCCTCCGACGGATGCTCAGCGTCATAGTGTCGGTCCTCAGTGTGGGTACCCTTGCGTTGATTGCCTGGAGGTGTTTCAAACTCGGCAATGATCTTTTGGAAAGGGACGTTGTCTCGGATACGATCCAAATTCCGTTGTACCCCTTTTTGTTCCTGGCAGGTCTCGGTATGAGCGTTTATTGCATGGTTGTTTTTGTGGAGTCCGTAATCAATTTCAAGACAGGGGCCCCCGAGCACAGGGGCCACTGATCCGGCGGCATCCAGCTCGACCGAGACTTGACGTAGGGAGGATAATCGTATGTCTGTTCTAGTTATCACCGTTCTGACGCTTGCCATGTTGTTTTTCCTTTTTACCACCGGCATGAGTATCGGTATTGCAATGGCATTCGCAGGTTTCGTAGGATTCAGCCTGCTGGTGGGAGTGGACGCGGCACTTGGCCTGATAGCCATGGACATCTATACCGTCTTTTCCTCCTATGGATTGACGGTTATCATTCTATTTACCCTGATGGGCCAGATCGCAGTTCGTGCCGGGGTGGCGAGGGATGTTTATGACTGCACACACAAGTGGGCAGGGCACCTGCCCGGGGGACTTGCGCTGGGGACCATCGCGGCGGGTGGCTTGTTCAAGGCGGTTTGCGGATCGGGGACTGCCACAACGGCCATGTTTGCCGGGATCTCTCTGCCTGAAATGGACAGGTATGGCTACGACAAAAGGCTTTCCACGGGGGTTGTCGCTGTCCTGGGATGTATAGGAGGGTTGATACCTCCCAGCCAGACCCTCATCCTCTACGGCCTTATTACGGGGACATCACTCGGCCAGCTGTTCCTCGCGGGAATAATTCCGGGAATCGTAATGGCCCTGTCTTTTATCGCGACCCTTTATATCTGGTGCACGATAAATCCTGCCCTTGGCCCGAGAGGGGAAAGATACAGCTGGAAGGCGAGACTTCTTTCTCTTCCGTCCGTAGGGTGGGTCATTGGAATCTTTCTCGGTGTCTTCGGCGGTCTCATGGCGGGATTTTTCACGCCCACGGAGGCGGGCAGCATTGGTTCGGCCGCCGTGCTCATATTGTCGATAGCGAAGCGCAACATTAACTGGAAGGGCACCATACGGGCATTGACGGAAAGCGCCTATATGGCCTGCATGATGCTCTTTCTGCTGGCGGGTGCGACCATCCTCGGGCATTTCTTCGCGGTGACGAGGGCGCCGAACATGGTCAGTGATTTTCTGGGCACCCTGAACCTGAACCCTTACCTGATAATCGGGATCATATGCGTTATCTACATCATCGGGGGAGAGTTCATCGATGACCTAGCATTCTTCATGCTCGCCACGCCGATCTTCCTGCCCGTAGTACAGAACCTGGGCTTCGATCTCATCTGGTTTGGTATAGTAATCACCGCAACCTTGATGATAGGAGTGGTTATTCCCCCGCTGGCGATGCTGGTGTTCCTGGTATCGGGCATGGCCAAGGTGCCTATGAGTACCGTATATAAGGGCGTCTATCCTTTTCTCGCAGCAATGGCGGTATGTGTACTGCTCTTCATGTTTTTCCCCCAGCTTTCACTGTGGCTGCCGAACCTCATGATGAAATAGGGAACAAGGAAAAAGCGGCGGCGCCGGCAGAGAAACGTTGCGGATAGCTTAAACGCGCATAGTACCGGATATCTGGTATGATTGTAGCCCATCTAGACCAAAAAACTATCGCCCTGTGAAATTAAAAGATGGTATAATGGCCTAAAAAACGTGGAGTCAAATGAGAGAGGACATCGCAAAGCTTCTGAGTCCAGCGAGGAAAGCGAAGCTGCATGAATCCATCGTTGCTCAAATAAAGGATCTTATACACTCCAAGAAACTTGTAGTGGAGGACAAACTTCCGTCGGAAAGGGAGCTTGCCAGCCTTTTCGGGGTGAGCAGGGTGGTTGTAAGGGAGTCGATTCAGTCCCTGGAACAGGCAGGGATGATCGAGATACGGACCGGACCGGCAGGCGGGGCTTTCGTCGTTCGCAATCTGTATAAGCCTCTCTTCCATGCGGCCTCGGAAATGTTCCACGGCGGGGAGCTCACGCTCCAGTATTTCTACGAGGCGCGCAGGGCGATAGAAAGTGCCATCGTGCGCCTGGCCGTGGAAAAGGCAACGCCCGAGGATCTCAAACGGCTCAGGGATCTCAATGAATTCTTGCTTTCCCAGCTGGATGACAGGGTCATGCTTCGCAAAAACAACAGCACCTTTCATCTCGCTATTGGAGAGATAGCCGGTAATCCGCTTCTCAGCCTGATGTTGAAGTCCATCCTTGAACTCCTCGATGTGGTATTGCCGAATTCCGTGCAGTCCGAGGAATATATCCGCAACACCTATCAGCGTCACGAATCAATTGTAGAGGCGATGGCAAAAAGGGACGTTGCCCTTTGTGTTGACCTTATCGCCTTCGATACGGAACATACAACAAAACTGAAAACGTAAAATCACGTCGCCACCGCGCAGTGTTTAGTGCTTCAGCGCAAGGGTGCCTGTCTGCCTGTCTGTGTCTTTAAGCCTGCATTTTCCCCATCGTTTGGATCATCCGCAACCGCACAGGGTTCCGATGCCAGGGGTCTCCAGGCCTGAAGAAAGGCATGGAGAATTTTCCGGCAAATATTTCTTGACAAGGCGCGAAAGAATGGTCCATAATTGGTAATGGACTATTGGTTAGACCATCCTAAAAAAGGACAGTGTCGGCGGTCAAGCTGCAGCAGATTGCAGGAATATTGAATCATTCACGTCCGGTGCGAGGTGATTGATTATCAAGTTCTCTTCAAGGAGGAAACATGAACTGGGAAGATGCGGTAACTCGAACAGGCCAGGTAATTGAGTGGCCTTATCCTGTCAGGTACGATAAGCAAAACGACGTGGATGTGGACGTGGTAGTACTTGGGGGCGGTCCGGGCGGCTGCATGGCGGCGATAAGCGCGGCAAAAAAAGGCCTGAAGGTTGCCCTTCTCGACAAGGCATATCCGAAGCGCTCCGGCGGCGGTTCCGGTTTCGATCACTGGCTGAACACTCCGAACCCGGCGTCGAATGTAACCCCGGAGGACTGCGTGGAGTGGGAGAGAGTGTCGTTCAACGGCTACTCGAACTCGCTTTCGCGGTACATAGCGGCGAGAGAGGCCTATGATACCCTTCTTGAAATAGAGAAAATGGGCGCCAAAGTGAGGGATCTGGATGATAAGTTCAAGGGCGCTCCTTTCAGGGATGAGAAGACAAAATTCGTTTACTGCTACGACTATGAGAACCGCTTCCAGTTCCGTGTTTGGGGTGCCACCTTCAAACCGGCGATCTTCAATGAGTGTTTGCAGTTGGGTGTTCAGGTCTTCGACAGGGTCATAGCCACGAGTCTCCTGACGGAGGGCGGAAAACAGGGTGCGAGGGTTGTCGGGGCCACCGGGTTCAACATGCGTACCGGTGAGTTCTATGTGTTCAGGGCAAAGGCCACCATAAACGCAATGAACTGCCACCAGGGCAGCTGGCGGTTCTCGACCGAGTCGATCGGGCTCGACACCTTCAAGCCGAATATTACAGGCGACGGACCGGCCATCATGTGGAGGGCGGGCGTCGAACTTGCACAGATGGAGAGAAGCAAGGCGACCATGCCGCCGGGGTACGAATATCCATCATATGGTACGGGCAACTGGTGGAATACGTGGCACCCGGCAACCATTGTCGACGCCAACGGTAAGGAGGTTCCCTATCTCGACGCCGATGGCAATGTGGTCCCGGTAGAAGATCGGTGTCGCCCGAGACCGGGACAGAAATTCGTAGCCGAACGTTCACGCAATCCGCTGTACTGTAAACCGACCATGCCCGCGGACCTGGCGGATCGCATCAAGAAGGGCGAGTTTGTCCTTCCTTTATACGCCGATCTTGCGGGTATGCCGTGGTATGAAAGGGACGCCATCTGGGGTCTCATGGTGGGGAACGAGGGACGCACGAAGATCCCCGTGATCATAAACTACGAAGCTGCAGGGTTCAATTCGCACAGGGACATGCTCCAGAACTACTTCACCTTGAGCGGCGAGCCCTATCCCAGTATGGACAGCACCATGGCGCTGGGACCTTTCCGCATGGAGGCCTTCGGAAACGGAGGAGAGGTTGTAGTCGACTGGGATCTGAGGACAAACCTGGAGGGTCTCTACGCCGTCGGCGATGCCATACTTGCCGGAAACTACTGGTATCATGCCTGTACGACGGGAAGGTACGCGGGCAGGAAGGCGGCCGAATACGCGATGTCACTCCAGAGTCAGCCCGCGATCGACGCGCGTCAGGTCGACGAGGAAAGGGCCAGGGTCTACGCACCGACAAAGAGGAAGTCCGGGAAGGACTGGATCGACTGGAAGGAGCTGCGTTTCGTCGGCGCCCGGGCCATGCAGAACTACTGCGGTGCTGTGAGAAACGAAGGAATGATGAAGATGGGTCTGAAATGGATCCAGGATATCAAGAACGAGCACTATCCGGAATCGTATGCGAGCAACCCCCACATACTGCTTCGCGTTCTGGAGACGTACAATATCCTTACCGTGGACGAGATCATCTTTCAGGCATGTCTTGCAAGAAAGGCGAGTAGCGAGATCCTCGGGCACTTCCGCCAAGATTATCCCGAGATGGATCCCCCTGAATGGCACAAATGGCTCACCATCAAGCAGGTTGACGGGGAGACAAAGACCGGCGATCTTGCCCTTGATTTCCACGGCGATCTCGCCGAGAACTACGAGGCGCATAATCCGACGTACAGGGGCTTCTTGAAAAAGAAGAAAGCGTAAACTGAGAGGAGGTAAGGAACGTGAAGGAAGAAAAAGCGAAAACCAGTGATGGCGGGAACAAGTGCTACGCTTTTCCCAACAAGCCGACTCCCAGCATGCCCGTGGTGATCGACGAGACGAGATGCACGGGATGTAACAAGTGCGTAACCATATGCACGACCGACGTGCTTGTGGCCAACCCTGAAAAGGGCAAGCCGCCCATCGTCATGTATCCTGAGGAATGCTGGTATGCGGCGTGCTGTGTGGGGGAATGTCCTGAGGGATGTCTCACCATGAGGCATCCCCTGATGATGAGGGTGCACTTTAAGAATAAGGAAACCGGGGAGATCAAACGCACCTGATACAGGTTCGTTCGGAATGCTCCGGCATACTCTGAGAGGAGGATGACATGGCCATAGCGATGGACGAGGCCCGGGAGATCGTTGAATCGGTATTCGATTTCGATCATGTGGGCGACGCGATGTTTGCGGTAAGGGGGAACCTCGACTCGAAGGAGTTGCAGGAGAGCCTTGTCAATGAGATCGTCACGTGTGCCGCCGAAGAAGTCGATGAAGGTTCGCCGGAAGACACAGAGGTCATTACGGCCGCGGCCAGGGAGCGCGTCGCAAAATTTGTAAAGGGTTCAAAGTTCTCACAATCCGGCTGCAGCGGGCTTTGACGCGTGAACGGGTGATCCCGAAGCGAGGGAATACATATGGAGAATGAGATCAAAGAAAGACTGATCGATCTTTTCGGTGACAGGGTGGCGTTTCACCGCACGGAGCGCCTCCTCTATTCGAGTGACCTTGCATCGCTGCCGAAGATGGTGACGGGTCTCATTCAAAACATGCCTGATGCGGTTGTCCTGGTCCGCACCCGCGACGAACTGAGCGCTCTCGTCGGCCTTGCCGCCGGGCGGGGGATTCCGCTCGTCCCGAGAGGGGCTGGAACAGCCGGCTACGGAGGCGCCGTGCCCGCGAAGGGAGGGATCGTTGTCGATTTCTCAATGATGAACGGGATCCTCGAGGTAGATGTAAAAGGAAACAAAGCGGTTGTTGAGCCTGGTGTTATATGGAACGATCTGGAGTGGCACCTGCGGCAAAGGGGTTTGGCGCTGCGTGTTTACCCCGGCAGCGCCTTGAGCGCGACCGTCGGCGGGTGGCTCGCAAACGGCGGCGGTGTCGGTATAGGAGGTTTCGAATACGGTTACCTGAGGGACAACATCATTGAGGTCGAGACCGTGACTGTCGGGGGCATATCCGTGATAAAAGGAAGCGACCTGGACCTTGTCGAAGGCATGGCGGGGACGACCGGTTTTGTCACGCGGGTGGTCCTGTGCGTGCGGGAAGGTGCGCCGGACATTCCCGTGGTCGCGGCGTTTCCCACCCTGAAAGGGCTTGCGGACAGCTTCAGGATGATCCGCGAAGAGCGGCTGCCGCTGTGGGAGGTCGGCTACAAGGACGGGCTCAACGTTCGGATGACTCACGAAGCGATGGAAAAGCAGGCGAAAAAAGGGCCCGTATGCCACGAGGTCCATGCCCCGGCATTGCCTGCCGACAGGTACCTGGCGACCTACGTTTACCCTCAGGGCCGCGAAAGCAAGGTGAAGGCTCAGCTGGAACGGATCATAACGGCGGCCGGTGGTGAGGCGCTTGGCAGGGAAGAGACCGAATACGAATGGTCGGAGAGGTTCTACGGCATGCGTCTCAAGGCCCTTGGTCCCTCGATCATACCTTCAGAGGTGATAATCCCCACGGACAGCCTGCTGGAGTTCGCGGAAAAGGCCGGGAAGAAGATAGAGGGATTGTCGTTCAACGGGACGCTGGTGAAAGGCGGCGTGGAAAGCGCTTTTCTCGGCTACCGCCTCGATGATGAAAGACGCCCCGGTTATGCCCTGGCCTTCGTGAACAGCCTAATTCCAATGAAAATAGCGAAGAAACTCGGCGGAAGACCCTACACGACAGGGATGATGCTGTCCGGTTTCGCCGGTGATATCCTGGGGAAGGATCGCCTTGAGAGGGCATACAATTTCAAGAAAAAGGTCGACCCCGAAGGGATCCTCAACCCCGGCAAGGTTTTCCCGCCATCTCTCGACAGCAAATCGCCGGTGAAGATGGTGAAGCTCATGACTTCCCTGGCAACGAAACAGATCGGAGCGATCAGGATGATCGATGCCCTCGTGGGCGGCAAGGCAAAGGGGATGACGACAGAAGGAGACACCGCGCTGGAGAAGATGCCTTACGGTAAGGAAGCCGTCTGGGACGCCCTGGCCTGTGCCAATTGCGGGTACTGCCGCGGTAATTGCACCGAGTTCAAGTCGATAGGGTGGGAGAGTTCCTCTCCCCGGGGAAAGTTTCACTTTCTCCGGGAATACATCAAGAACAACGCCAGTTTCGATCAGCGCATGGCGGAGATGTTCTTCGTTTGCAGTACCTGCCGGCGCTGCAATGATACCTGCCAGGTCATGTCCTCCATAGACGAGCACTGGAGCCTTACCTTGAGGCCTCTTCTGTGGCAGCAAGGGTTCAATCCTCCGAGGGTGCACCAGGGGAACGCGCACAACATCATGGTATCACATAATCCTGGTGCCCTCTCTCAGGATGAACGCACGGCATGGATGACCCCCGACCTGAAACGCTCCGAGGAGGGCGAAATCGGTTATTTTGCCGGCTGCAGCGCTTCCTACAGCGGCAGCACGAGGAACCTCGCGGTGAATGCTGTTCGGCTTCTCAATAAGGGAGGCATCGAACCGGTATACATGGGGACCGACGAGTGGTGCTGCGGCGGATCGATGTTCATAGCGGGCTGTCTCGACGACGTTCTTGAGACAGTGGGACACAACATCGATCAGATGAACAAACGGGGTGTGAAAACCCTCGTCACGTCATGCTCGGGATGTTGGCTGCACCTCGCTCACTTCTACCCTGTGCTTGCAAGACGCCTCAATAAGCCTTTCGATATAACCGTGAAGCATGTGACTCAGATGCTGAGCGAACTCATAGGGGCGGACAGGCTGAAATGCAAATTTCCCGTGGACCTCACGGTGACCTACCACGATCCGTGCCATATCGGCCGCGGAGGAGGGATATACGATGAGCCCAGGAATGTCCTGTCGGCGATACCCAATCTGGAGGTCATCGAAATGGAACGCAGCAGGGAAAACGCCTCCTGCTGCGGGCGGCACGTCATGCGTTATCCGCGGCTTGGTATGTCCATCAACGAAAACCGCCTCAATGAGGTTAAGGCGACAGGTGCGCCGGTGCTGGTCGGCGCCTGTCCGACGTGCGAGACAAATTTCCGCCTGGGCATAGGCGAAACGGGTTCAAATCTGGAAGTTTTCGACATCACCGACCTGGTATGTCACAGCGTGGGATTGCCTACGCTGGTCATGAGCAAACTCATGAGATTAGGTGTGATGTAGGGAGGGATATCTATGGACATATTTTTGACGGATGAAGAATTACAGAGAGAAAAGGATCTCTTCGGGCCATGGCAGGAGACATATGAGACCCTGCAACCGAGGACCTGCGAAATAAAGGATTTTGTCCCGGACACGGGGGAGGACAGCGACAGACCGAAACCCCCGCCATCCTGTTGACGAAATACCGCAATACTCTATTGGAAGAGAGGGACGCACAATGGCTGAGCAGATATCTCAGGAAGAAAGACAGGAAATACTGGACAGGGTTGAAAGACGGGCTGCCGCATACGATTACGAATTCTCCGGATGCGGCCAGATGGTGCTTCTGGCCCTCCAGCAGGAATTCAAACTCGCGACGGGAATGACGATCTTCAAGGCGCTGACCTTTGGCGGCCGGGCTACCTCGGGCATAGGACAGGTCTGCGGGGCCCTTGTCGGTGGAGTACTGGCGCTGGGTCTGGCTTCCGGCAGAGACAAACTGGAAGATACCATATGGCCCGAGCCGGGAAACAAGGGAGAGACCGGGTTCCCGAGGTCCGTGGAGATCGTGAGGCAATTCTACAGAAAGTATCACGATGAATTTGGAAGTTTCCAGTGTGCCGAGATCCAGGCGAAGCTGCTCGGAAAGAGCTACGATCCTGAAAACAAAGAAGAGGCCTTGAGATTTGAGCATGAGGGCGGACGCGAAGCGTGCTCAAAATGCGCGGGAAAGTCGGCGCGGCTGGCCGCAGAAACTCTCCTGGAAATGCCCCGCCGCTAGAACAGACAGGGCCATCCCGAAATCGAAGATCATGTGTCGGACGGCGGAAATTCCTGCTTCCCCGAAAATATGGCAGGGCTCCCATTT
This sequence comes from Deltaproteobacteria bacterium UBA5205, assembly GCA_002412715.1. Taxonomy (GTDB): domain Bacteria; phylum Desulfobacterota; class Syntrophorhabdia; order Syntrophorhabdales; family Syntrophorhabdaceae; genus Delta-02. The sequence goes on along the minus strand of DHVP01000034.1, from coordinate 89,333 downwards.
ACCCCACCTACACCTGCCGCCGTCCGACTCTAATATCAGTCGCTATCATGACTTCCTTTCAATCACCAGTTTATATGCCGGTATATTGACTCCCTTCGTCAAAGTGTTCCTTGACTTTTGACCTATGCCGTCGCACCATAAGGGATGAAAGTTCTTAAACCCTTGATAACCGCTGCCCGACCCTCATATCGATTTCACATCATTTTCACCCTGATGGTCGTTGCACTCATTGTGTCCCCTTTTTCCGTCGATGCCATTGACCTTCCCGGTGTCAGCGTGACCTTCCATGATGGAAAGAAGAAGGAGTTCTGCCGCTTTGAGGCCGAGACGGCGATAACACCCGAGCAGCAGGCCCGGGGGTTGATGTTCAGAACATCGATGCGGCGCCGTACGGGCATGCTTTTCATTTATGACCGGGACGACATGCATTACTTCTGGATGAAGAACACCTATATTCCCCTGGACATGATCTTCATAAACGGGCGTTATGAGGTGGTCCATGTTCACAAGGGGGCCCGCCCCCACGACCCAACGCAGATCAGTTCCCGCTATCTTGCCCGATACATCCTGGAGGTGAATTCAGGTGAAGCGAAAGAATGCTTCATCGCCCCGGGCGTCAAGGCACGATTCGATAGAATGGCCGCCGATCACTAAGGGACCCGGCGATGTTTTCCACAGCGATTGTGGATTTCCTGTTGATAAATTGTTGAAATGCGGTCCTAAGTGGATGATGCTAAAAGACTTTGCTCTGATTGCCTCATGGCAGTGCAAGATTAAAACCGAAGTGATTTCAATAACTATAGAAATAGCTTACCAGTCCTATTCGTTTTGGCAATGAAACAGAAGCAAGACAGTAGCAAAGACAGTAGCAAAGACTTTTTATAGGTCCTATAGGTCGTATAAGTCCTATAGGACCTATAAAACGCCGAAACCCGGCCATCGGTTTGCCGCAGCACCATCCGGCGATTTCCGCCCGGGGGAAGCGAGGACAAAACTATTGACATACGACGCCTAAGCGAGTAAAATCTTTGTCTTTAAAGGAAATACAAGGACGCAAGCAAGGTCAGGAGGTCAAAATGGCAAGGATCTGTGAGATCTGTGGAAAAGGAAAACAAATTGGTAATAACGTCAGTCATGCCAATAACAAGAGCAAAAGGGAATGGCTGCCGAACTTGCAGGCCGTCCGTATTGTGAAAGATGGAGAAACCCGCAAGGTAAGAGTCTGTGCAAAGTGTATCAAGAAGGGAAATTTTCAGAAAGCGGTATAGTGAAGATAGGTGATGGGTAATAGGTCATGGGTAATAGGTATTTTTCCTTTCCCATCACCCATAACCTATTACCCATCACCCGCCTCTAAGTTATACTCCTCATCCGGTCCACGGACCGCACCCCTTTTATCTTCTGGATGGACTTCATAACCTTCTGCAGTTGTGACATGTGTTCTATCTCAACCTCGTATATGCCTGCCGCAGACCTGTCGGGATACGTCATCGCCTGGGCGCTCAAGATATTTACCTTATTGGCCGCTATGACGCTCGAGATATCGGAAAGGAGACCCTTGCGGTCGTTCCCCGTGACCTTGAACCTGACGGGAAAGGTATAGTCCTTGCTAAGCTGCCATGTGACCTCCACCTTGCGCTGCTCATCGTATGTGTGGACGTTCGGGCAGTCCTCGACATGGACGGTCAGGCCGCGCCCGCGGGTGATGAAACCGATGACATTGTCGCCGGGGATGGGGTTGCAGCATCGCGCAAAGCGTATGACGAGCCCATCGATGCCCTTGATCTTGATCGCGTTGTCGCGGCCCCCCTTTTTCAATGAGCTGATGATGGTCTTGATCTTCCCGGCGGGTTTTTCCGTCTCGGGAATGATCTTATTGAGGACCTGCAGAGGGGTGTAGAGTCCATAACCCACGCTGGCAAAGAGGTCGTCGACGGTCTCAAGGCTGAAGTCTTTGGCGAGGGGCTGAAAGCCTCCGCTTTTGAGCAGCCGGGAAAAGCTCATGTCGTGCTTTGAAAGCTCCTTGTCGAGCAGGTTGCGGCCAAGCTCGATGCTCTTTTCCCGCTGTTCAGTTTTGATCCATTGCCGGATCTTCGTCTTCGCCTTTGATGTGGAGACAAAGCTCAGCCAGTCCTTGCTTGGCTTGTGGGTGGGACTTGTCATGATCTCGACGGTGTCGCCGCTCTTCAGGGTGTAGCGAAGCGGTACGAGTCTGCCGTTCACTTTGGCGCCGATGCACCGGTGGCCCAATTCGGAATGGATGGCATAGGCGAAATCGACGGGGGTCGCCCCCTTGGGAAGCTCCCGGACATCACCGTTGGGCGTAAAAACATATACTTCGTCAGGAAACAGGTCGATCTTGAAGATCTCCATGAACTCTTTGTTGTCCTTGAGTTCCTGCTGCCATTCGATGATCCTGCGCAGCCAGGCGAAGATCTTGTCTTCCTTCGGATTGAAGACCTTTCCTTCCTTGTACTTCCAGTGGGCCGCGATACCCTCTTCCGCCAGGCGATGCATCTCCTTCGTCCTGATCTGTATCTCTATTTTCTCGCCGTGCGGCCCGATGATTTTCGTATGCAGGGACTGGTACATGTTGGCCTTCGGCAGTGCGATATAATCACCGAATTTGCCCGGTATCGGTTTGTAGGCGGCATGGATGATGCCCAGCGCCTCGTAGCATTCCTTGATCGTGTCGACGACGACCCTGAAGGCGATGATATCGTAGATGTCGTCTATGTTGAGTCCCTCGAGGCTCATCTTGCGGTAAATGCTGTAAAGGTGTTTCGCCCTTCCGAAGATGTCGGCCCGGAGGTGGAATTCATCGAGTTTCTGTCGCAGGAGCCCGATGACCTCATTGATATAGGCCTCACGCTCTTTCTTTTTCTGGGCGATGTTTTCGGCGATGAGCTTGTATTCCGCAGGCTTTAAGTATTTGAAGGCCGCGTCTTCCAGTTCGGCCCTCAGCCATTCTATGCCGAGCCTGTGTGCCAGCGGGGCATAGATCTCGAAGGTTTCCCTGGCGATCTCTATCTGTTTTTCGGGGGAGAGAAAATTGAGGGTCTGCATGTTGTGATACCGGTCCGCAAGCTTGACCAGAATCACCCGGATGTCCTTGCTCATGGCGAGGATCATCTTGCGGAAATTCTCGACCCGCGACTCCTCCGATGTCTTCAGTGGTATCTTGCTTATCTTCGTAACACCGTCGACAAGCTCGGCGATCTCCTTGCCGAAATATTCCTCGATCTCCTTCTTGTCAACATAGGAATCCTCTATGGTGTCATGAAGAAGGCCCGAGACGATGCTCGGGATATCGAGATTCATCTTGGTGAGGGTATAGGCGGTTTCCAGGGGATGAATAAGGTAGGGTTCTCCGGAAAGTCGTACCTGCCCCTTATGCGCCTTGGCGGAGAAGATGTACGCCTTCTGGAGCAGTTCCACATCGGCATCGGGGTTGTACCTCAGAACCTCGTCAACGATGTCGTTAAACCGTATCACGCGTTTTCCATGTATGGCACAGGACCGGGATAATCGGACAGGTGCGTGAGAGGATCTTTGCCGGGGGATGTGTCAGGGACTTCTTGTCTTTTTTGCCTGTTGCTGACGGGGAATATTGCTGATCGCATGCTCTTCCTGATCTTTATATTACCTTATGCGACGGCAAATGACAACGGGTAAAGCGGGGCGTACCATAAGGCATGAGGGAGGTTGTTTCAGGATCTAAGGGTGATGCCGCTGCCGCTGCCCGCGGCGTCAAAACCGTTCTGTGCCGTTTTACGGAAAGCTTTTCTTCGGTCGAGGACCTCGGCGAGGAGCGGTATCAGCAGGGACCCGAAAGGCATGACGAATATCACGAGGGCAGGTACGTAGTACGACAGGTGCCTGAGATGTGCCCTCAGGAGTCTTCTTTCCTCTTTCGTCCACTTTGCCTGGGTGTTCCTCGGTTTCATAAGCAACCGCATGAATCCGGTGATCTTATCGGCTTCGTGGAGAAGTAACGCTTTGTTATTCGTAACCATTCTTGAGAGCTGATATTGTATCACACGGGATACCGAACGCAACATATAAATCCACCCCACAGTCAGATGTAATACCTATCCAACTTCAATATTGTGCAAACAACGGTGGAACGCGCCGCGAGCCAACATCTTTCACTTTTATTATCGCCGGTTTTCCGATAGTATTAATCCATGCCTGAGAATATCTTACAGTGCGAAATCAAGGCACAGGTCGAACGTGTTACATATTACAATGAAGAGAATCATTATACCATAGCGAAAGTTAAAATAGAGGGAAGAAATTCCCTGATTACCGTCGTCGGTACCCTGTATTCGATCGTTCCCGGCGAAATATTGAGGTTAAAGGGCAGCTGGGGGGTACACCCCCGCTGGGGTGAACAGTTCAAGGTAGCTTCCTATGAAACGCTGTTGCCGGCAACGGTCAAAGGCATCGAACGCTACCTGGGCTCGGGTATGATCAAGGGAATAGGGCCGGTCATGGCGAAGAGGCTCGTGACCCGGTTCGGCGAAGCGACCCTCGACATCATCGACACGGACATGGAAAGGCTCCATGAGGTCCCCGGCATAGGCGACAAGCGCATCGATATGATCAAAGCGGCCTGGGACGAGCAGAAGGAAGTCCGCAATGTCATGGTGTTTCTCCAGGGCAACGGGGTAAGCCCCGCTTATGCCGCCAAGATATACCGCTTCTACGGAAGCGATGCCGTCAGAGTGGTAAGCGAGAACCCTTACCGGCTGGCCGTCGATATATTCGGCATAGGTTTTCTCACCGCCGACAGGATAGCCGGGAAGCTCGGAATTGAAAAGGAAGCACCTCTTAGAATCGAGACGGGCATCCTCTATGTGCTCGGACAGCTCTCGGATGAAGGGCACCTTTTCTTTCCCGGCGAACAGCTTACCGAGAGATGCAGCGAGGTGCTCGAAGTGGCGATCGACAAGATCCCCCCGGCCCTCGGCAGCCTTGCCGCCCAGTGGAAAGTGATCCTCGATGACCTGACCTGGCTGCCCGCCGCGGCGGGGAAATACGGTGCCGGTATTGTCTACCTCGCATCCCTCTATGTTTCAGAAAAAGGGATTGCGGAGCTCCTCGGCAAGCTTGCGGCATTCCCGAAACAACTGCGCCTTCTCAACTTAAAAGACGCCATGCTGTGGGTTCAGGGAAATCAGGGGATCGTTTTTTCCGAACGGCAACTCGAGGCGGTGCGGGCTTCCATCGAAGAGAAGGTACTCGTCATAACGGGAGGCCCGGGAACAGGCAAGACGACGATCATAAAGGGTATCATCGGGATCGCCGGAAAAATGGGACAGAAAGTACTCCTTGCCGCCCCCACGGGCAGGGCGGCGAAAAGGATGACCGAGGCGGCCGGCCTTGAGGCCCGGACCATCCATCGTCTTCTTGAATACACCCCCGGGGGCCCTTCCTCGGAATCGGGATTCAAACGCAACGAGTCAAACCCCCTGGACGCGGGCCTCATCATTATAGACGAGGCCTCGATGGTCGATGTCCCGCTGATGTACCATCTTCTCAAGGCTGTGCCGCAAGAGGCTACGCTTGTGCTCGTGGGTGACGTGGACCAGCTCCCCTCCGTCGGCCCCGGCAGCGTCCTCAAGGATATCATCGCGTCCGGATGTGTGGCCACCGTCCGGCTGGGTGAGATATTCCGGCAATCCACGAGAAGCATGATCATAGTCAACGCCCATCGGATCAACAGCGGCGAAATGCCCTTTTTTGAGAGGCACGCCGAGCAAGGCCAGGATTTTTTCTTTGCAGAGATTGAGGACCCTGATGAGGTTCTGCGGTATATTGTTGACCTCTGCAAGAATATCATTCCGTCCCGCTTCGGCCTTCATCCGCTGAACGATATCCAGGTCCTGACGCCGATGCACCGGGGGGTGGCCGGAGTGACGAACGTGAACGTACAGCTTCAGGAGGCGCTGAACGGGTCCACGGATGGGATTTCACGGGCCGGCCGCTTTTTTAAGGTGGGCGACAAGGTTCTGCAGACACGAAACAATTATGAAAAGGATGTCTACAACGGAGATATCGGCAGGGTAGTGCGCATAGACAGGGAGGTGCAGGAACTCCGTGTGGAATTCGACGGCAGGATCATATCCTACGAATTCAGCGAGCTTGACGAGCTTATCCTGGCCTATGCGATCTCCGTTCACAAATCCCAGGGGAGCGAATACCCCGCCGTGGTGATACCCATCCTGACCCAGCATTACCTCCTCCTCCAGAGGAACCTGGTCTACACGGCCATCACGAGGGGGAGGAAGCTTGTCTATCTCGTAGGAACAAAGAAGGCCCTCTCCATTGCCATACGGAACGACAGACCCCATAGGCGCTGCAGCTTGCTCGCGCAGAGGCTGAAGGCGTCGATCCGGCCCGTTCGTTAACGTTCACCCCGATACTCAAGGACGTTTTCGGGTATTAACGTCCCGGGTACTGCAGAGAGCTCGATCTCTTCGGTCTTTTGCCCGAAACCCGAAACCTTCTTCTCCTGTCATCCCCGCTTCATTCTTTCCGTGTACTAAAGCACGACAAAAAAATCGCTGATTAGGGTGACAGACAAGTCCGCCCCCATTCACTATGATTGTATTGACTCGAACGGGCATGCATATGGGACCCGGGGAGTGGTGACGCAATGAGGGATCGAGCTGGATTGCGGGAAAAAAGGAGAAGGGCGTGAAGACCTCCTCAAGGACCGTCAAAGGCGCTAATGCCGTAAAAGTCTGCGAACACGGGCTGTTTCCCCGGATATGCAAGGAGCGCTCGGTAGGGGTAGGGGTGAACGGCCCCGACGGGATGATCGAAACACACCCCCGTGACGCAAAAGGTTATTACAACAGAGGGCGTGCGTATCAGAGGAGAGGCGACTGCCTGAACGCCATCGGTGATTACGACAAGGCCATAGTGCTGGACCCCAGGCTTGCGTGGGCTTACTATCATCGCGGTCTGGCACACGGCGACCGGGGCAACCGCAGGCAGCAGGTCAGAGACTTGAAGGCGGCGGCCAGATTGGGTCTCGGGATAGCGCTTGACATACTGGCAGCGCGCAAGAGAACAGGCAAATGACCTGCCACCCCTGTTTCTTCCCAATGGCGAGCCGGGGCGACCGGGGCGGAACTTACGAAGATCTGGAGCGCACAGACATATGACATTTACGACAAACACCTCAAAGACCGCGCCGGGAATGCTTTGCGTCTGTGCATGGTGCAAAAGGATGCGCAGCGTTGAAGGCGCATGGGAAGAATCGGAAAAACAGATTCATGCGAGAGAGCGTGCCGGCGCCGTTGTGACCCACGGCATCTGCCCGGAGTGTGTCCGAAAACTGCGGGCGGCCAGACAACCGGGCAAGGTGATAAAGAGGACGGGATGATGGCTGTGGATGTCGTGAAAAATGATGACGAATTTCCGGTCAAAGCACTACACGATTATTGTCGCTTACGCGACAGACAGAAAGAGGCGTCCGTTGTAGCGTAATATAGATGTTTTCCGGCGCGATCGGAAGCGGCGCGGACATGAGGTCCATGGGGAAGACGAGACCCGGTTCGCGGCATCGCACGGTGAACTTCATAGTGGATATTCAGGATAGCGGAAGGTGGGATTACACGATATGATTCGGATACTGATTGTTGACGGTGAAAGATCGAGCTGCGCGATGTTGGCCGAGTCGGCCATCCGCCTTGGTTATGACGTATCGACGAGACATACGCTGAGCGAAGGTCTCGAGAAAATTCAATCCGATCCTCCCGATGTCGTATTCATCGACGCGCATCAGTCGGACGGAAGCGCCCTCGATAACCTAGACGTAATCCATAGTGCCCCCTCCTCGCCGACGGTGGTCATCATGACTACCTGCGGGACGCCGGAATGCGCCGAGAGGGCAATACGGAGCGGCGCATGGGATTATATACCAAAGCCCCTCTCAATCAAGGAAATGACGGCGCGAGTTTCGCGAGCGGTCCAGTACCGCAGCGAACGTCAGAACAATCGTCGAAAAATGGAGATCAAGCGAAACGGCATCGTCGGCAACAGTCCCGCAATGCGGGCATCCATGGATATGGTCAAACAGGCGGCCGACAGCGATCTTAACGTTCTCATCACGGGGGAAACGGGTACCGGCAAGGAGCTTTTCGCGCTGTCGATCCACTCGAACAGCAGGAGGTCCCAGGAGAATTTCGTGGTCGTCGATTGCACGGCGCTGCCGGAGACCCTGGTGGAAAGCATCCTCTTCGGGCATTCGAAGGGGGCGTTTACCGGTGCCGACAGGGCACAGGAGGGCCTCATCAGGCAGGCCCACAAAGGGACCCTTTTTCTCGACGAAATGGGGGAGCTTCCGCTGTCCCTGCAGAAGACATTCCTCAGGGTGCTCCAGGAACACCGCTTCAGGCCCGTAGGCAGCCAGAAGGAAGTCGAAAGCGACTTCAGGCTCATATCGGCAACGAACAAGAACCTTGAGCAGATGGTCGAAGAGGGAAAATTCAGGGGCGATCTTCTGTATCGTCTGGGAGCCATGACGATCAATCTGCCTCCGCTGAGGCGCCATCTCGATGACATCAGGGACATGGTTCTATTTTACGTGGAAAAGGTATGCCATCGTTTCGGTGTGACGCCAAAGAAGGTGTCCGATGAATTCCTGAAATATCTCATGAAATACGACTGGCCCGGAAATGTAAGAGAACTTTTCCACGTTCTCGAACATGCCTGTGCGGCCGGGTTGCATGAAGAGACACTCTTCCCTGTTCACCTTCCTCAGGAACTTCGAATCAACATTGCACGATCCCTGTTCGAAGAGAACCGTTCCGTCCGCCACGGCGGAACCAACGGATCGGATTTCGACCTCCAGTCGTCACAGTTCCTGAGTCTGAAAAGGTTTCGCCAGAGCGCGTACTCGGACCTTGAAGAGACGTATCTCAGGAACCTTCTGACCTCGTCGTCAGGCGATATCAGAGAGGCCTGTGCCCTGTCGAAGCTCTCAAGAACACGACTGTACGGCCTTCTTAAGAAGTACAACATCAGGCACCAGATCTAAGGTTTATGCCCTCGCACACTCATAAAATTCCCCGCCCTTCCATCAATACTCGGAACGTCTTCCCCGTGGGAGTTGTCAGGCGAGCTCGGACGGGTAGTCCAGTTTTGTTGGATAGCGTCCCAGAAAAGGGGACAGATCGCGGGGGTCGCACGGCCGGAAGCACGGCGGCAGTATCTTGTAAACGGCCTGCTGTAGCCGTTTTACAAGTAGGCCATTTTGTGGCACGGTTATTGATATACAATCCCCGTCATTGATCTGCAAGCGTGAGAGATTGAAAGGATCACGAAAAGTGAACGAGAGAAACCCACAGGTGCGATCGAAAACGGAAAGGCGGCACGACACGATTTTTTATGCAAAGAATCACGAAGACATTCCCAGGAAACTCCGGAATGTACTGGAGCCCCTCCTGTTCGATGAACGTATCGAACTTTTCAGGAGCCTTGCCAGTTTGAAACAACGATTATGCCTTCCCAACGAAGGCAGGATAATAGCGATACTGTTCGCAGCCGACAAGGAAGATCTTATGGACATCCTTTCCATGAGGTACTTCTTCTGCAACGTTCAGATCGTGCTCATCCTCCCGAGCAGAAGAAAAGAAATCGTGGCTCTGGGACACGGCTTGAGGCCACGATTCATGACGTATAAGGATGCCGATTTCCGCGAACTGGTATCGGTGATCAGGAAAATGAACGGCGCCTTCGGCAGGAGTAATAACGAACCGGGCAACGGAACACAGCGTCTTGGTGCGTATGAAAAGTAGCGCGGCATAAAGCTGCACAAACGGTTTGCTTCGCCGTGATCGATGGCGGGGCGACAAAGCGGCAGGGGACCGGGTAGAAGCCTTCTTCGGTACCGCCGATGGATAAAGGATGGATACACCATACCAGAGTCCCGCGAGGGGCGAAATTGACGGGGCGGCCACAAGGTCGAATGGCGGTAGCCTGTCCGGAAACAACGGCTTCTTTCAGGAGGCAAAAATGAGAGTACATTGCATCGCCCTGATATTTGCAATCCTGGGGATGTTTCTGGTTGCCCCCGTTTGCGGGTTCGGTCAGACCTCCCGCTGCGTCATCCTGGAAAAAGAGGGTAACAGGGCATTGGTGAGCTGCAACGGCACGCCGGCGCGATACATCGATCTTAGCGGCAGAGCCGACATGTACAAGGTGGGAGACAGTATGGACGCTTCGGATATGACACTTCCGGGAACTACCAGGCGGGGAGTGAAGCAAAATAAGGAGGTGGGGAAATGAATACAAGGACGGCGTTAATGGCAGGTCTCTTTGCCGCGATAGCACTTTTGGCCGCGTGCGCTCCGAATTCTGTCATCAATCCGGCTTCTATCAGCCAGATGGACCAGCAGTCGCGCGCCTATCCACAGAAGGAATACGTTATTGCGGCGGGAGATACCCTCGACATCAAGTTCATGAACAACCCCGAGTTCAATGAGATCGGGGTTCCGGTAAGGCCCGACGGACGCTTGTCTCTGCAGCTGGCCCCGGAGATGAAGGCCGCCGGTCTGACGCCCGGCCAGCTGAGAGATCAGTTGACGCAGAACTACGCATCGGAACTGAAGAAACCGGAGATTACGATCATTGTCCGCGGATTTTCCGACCAGAAAATATTCGTTGACGGTGAGGTGCTTCTTCCCGGCGTGGTCGAACTGAAGGGCCCTACAACGGTCATGAGGGCGATAGCCCAGGCCCGCGGGCTTCGCGAGTCGGCTAGAATAAGCAACGTAATCGTGATCCGCAAGGATTTTGATGGCAAGCCCATGGCCGCGAACCTGAATCTTTCCAGCGTCATAAACGGAACGGACCTGAGCCAGGATATCTATCTCATGCCTTACGACATCGTTTACGTGCCAAAGTCGAACATAGCCAGGGTGAACAAATTCGTGGACGAATACATCAACAGAGTTGTCCCCGGAGGTTTTCCTGGATTCCAGACCTTCGCCAATCCTTACAGGTATTCCCTTGGCGGTTTTACCAATGTCTATCCTGACACGGGCGCCAATATAGTTGTGGCACCGTGACAGACGAAGGGAGGTGACAAACCATGACGGACAAACGGCATCAACCCATTGATTTTACGAATACGCGGGATATTCTCTCCGTAATCTTCAAACGTAAGTACACGATCCTGACCGTCTTTGCAGTTGTCTTCGGCGGGATCCTTCTCTATGCCCTTTTTGCCCCTCGCGTCTACGAAGCGAAAAGTATTCTTCTCGTAAAGCTGGGAAGGGAGTTCATGAGGACATCCGAGGGGACGAATCCGAGCACCGGCCTCTCCATCCAGCCTGAGACGATCATGAAGAGCGAAATAAGCATTCTGACGAGCCGGGACCTCATAGCCCGGGTGATCGACGCGGTGGGGATCCAGAATCTTTACCCCGCGCAGGCGAAAAGGTCCGCGGCGCGGTCTGAACCGGACCAGATGGCCATCGCGGCATTCGAAGAAAGTCTCAACGTCACGAACATTCCCGCTTCAGGGCTCATACAGGTCGCCTTCAGCCATCGCGATCCTTCCACGGCGGCAAAGGTGGTGAATGTGCTGGTGGATAACTTCAAAGACAAGCACCTCGATGTTTTCGGCGGCAAAACCACCGCGTTCCTGGAGCGCCAGGAGAAGACATTCCAGGAGAGACTCAGTGAATCGGAAGGCAATCTCTCCGCCTTCAAGCAGCAGAACAGGGTCTTTTCATTTGAAGAACAGAAGAGCAACCTGATAGCCCAGCTCGGGGCCCTCGATACCAAATTCAAAGCGGCCCAGAACGAGATCACCGAATTCGAACAGAAGCTGGCCTTTGTGCGCAGCCCGAAATGGACGGTCGAACCCCCTGCCGAGATACGCAACCAGCTTGTCTCACTGCAGCAGAAGGAGCAGGGGCTCCTGGAGAGGTACACGGAAGACTCGCGTACGGTCCGGGGCGTTCAGCAGGAACTCAAGGCTCTCAAGGACTCTATAAGAAAGAATAATGAAGACGCACGGATGATCGAGGTCGGCAAGACCGAAGGCCTTCTGACCATGGCGCGAGCCAGGGCGGGCAGTGTCAGGGCCCAGATGCGACAGGTCGAGGGGGAACTCAACTCCCTTGACGGGCACGGCCGGCAGCTGCAGGCCCTGAAACGCGAAGCCGCGCAGCTCGAGCAGAACCACCAGATCTATTCGCGGAAACTGGAAGAATCTCTGATCATGGACGATATGGACCGGCAGAAGATGGTGGCTGTGAGTGTTGTCCAGAAAGCCACCGTCCCCGCCTTTCCCAAGAAGCAGAAGTTCACCAGGGCCCAGCTTGCGGGCGGGGGTTTCTTCGGCGGTCTTGCGGCGGGCATAGCCCTTGCGATAATCCTCGAACTCATGACGCCGGGCATGCCGACGCCGGTCTCCGCCGAGAGGACCCTCGGTGTGCCTGTTCTGGTGTCGGTCATGAAGAAATGACCTCAGGAGAGGCCGAGAACGAAAATCATGATGGGATGGTGAGCCATGTATCTCAATTTTTATAATCTTCGCAAACAGCCCTTTCATATCACTCCGGATCCCGAGTTCCTCTATCTGAGCCCCAGTCACAAGGAAGCGCTGGCGGCCATCATATACGGGATCGAAAAGAGGAAGGGGTTTGTGGCAATTGTCGGTGCCGTTGGTGTGGGAAAAACCACTATTTTGCGGTCCTATCTCGAACGTGCCGACAGGGAGCGCCTCAAGATAATATACGTGTTCAACGCCAAGCTGACATTCGAAGGACTCTTAAGGACGATCTACCAGGAACTGGAACTGCCGGTGGAAACAAACGATGTGGTAGAGATGACGAATCGGCTCTACGAAGTGTTGATCGAAGAATACAGGAAGGGCAATACCATGGTCCTCGTCATTGACGAGGCGCAGAACATGCCCCTCGATACACTGGAAAACCTGCGCATGCTTTCGAACCTGGAGACATCGAAGGACAAGCTGGTTCAGATAGTTCTCATAGGCCAGCCGGAGTTCGAGGAGGAACTGAAACAGCACAGGTTGAGACAGCTCCGGCAGCGTCTTGCGATCAGGTCAACGATCCTGCCCCTTACGGAAGATGAGAGCGCCGAGTATATCAGGTACAGGCTGCAGAAGGCCGGGGCCGATGCGTCGTCGGTCTTTACAAGGTCAGCGATGAAGGCAGTCACAAAAAAGGCCCGGGGTATCCCGAGGGTCATAAACGTGTTATGCGACAATGCGCTTATTACGGGATACGGATACCGCAAACAGCCCGTTACCCGCGCAATCGTGAAAGAGATCATACGTGATTTCGACGGTCTGAGGTGGCCGTCGGGGGGGCGGTGGTGGTTTCCCGCCCTGTCTGCATTGACGGTGCTGTTCATTGCCATGGCATGGCTCCTGCCGCACCACGAAACCGTCCTCGGCAAGATACGGGCCCTGACCACAATCCAGGGTAGAACGACCGACAAGGTGCTGATGAGGGCGGTACTGCTGCCTGTAGAGAAGGACCCGGTAAGTCCCGGGGATGCCGCCGCTGCCGTGCCCGCATCGGTGGTGGAAAAGAAGGGCGCGGTGGTCAAGAAGTCCGTATCGTATGGAGACAGTCTTTACAAGCTTTCGCGGGAGGTTTACGGAAAAGCGGACAGCCGCATCGTCCAGATCATAAAGGAGAATAATCCTCACGTCGCCAACCCGAATGTTATCCACGTGGGCAGCACCATTACATTTCCGGAATTGTCCGAGGAAAGCGGGTCTGCCAGCCAGTGATATCGCTTTTCGCCGCAAAGATGAATGGGATCGTGATATTCCGGTATCCATTCCATATAGGAGGCAAAAAATGAGCAGGATTTATGACGCACTGGAAAATCGGGAAATGGGGAACATGCCGCACGAGGTGATGCCCTCTACCCCCGTGTCCGTGCCGCGAAACGGCCGGACCAATAACAATGAGGTCGGAATGGAAGTCGAAATGAGCAGACTCTACCAGACAATCACCGCGGCCCTTCCGGACACCCTTCGCCGCCGCGTCCTCTTCGTCGGCCCCCGTTCACGGGAAGGGACGTCCACCATAGCCCGGGAACTGGCAAAAACGGTCTCGCTGCAAATGGGGAAAGATGTCCTTCTTGTCGATTGCGACGGGAACCGCGATGGGTTTGACTATCCGGAGAGGGATCCCGCTTTGAAACTGGAGGAAATCCTGGCAGCAGGTTCGGGGATCGACAGGGCCCTGTGCCCCGTCAATGGCAGGAGCTTCAGCGTATTGCCGCTTTTCCGTTATACCGTTGCCTCCGAGGGGCAGGCGGTATGCCTGGAGAATGCCAGGAGGTTCTGGGATTCTTTGAGGGAGAGGTTTGAACTCGTCGTCATCGATCTCCCCCAGGCGGTATTCTCAAACGGGCCTTCGATCGCCTCCATGGTGGACGGGGTCGTGATCGTGGTTGAGGCGGAGAAGACGCGTTGGCAGGTGGCCCTGAGTATGAAAGAGACGATCATCAAGAGCGGCGGCAAAGTTCTTGGAGTCGTTTTTAACAAGCGCCGGCTTTACATTCCACAGTTCATCTACAACCGCCTGTAGGGAGACACGAAGGGGAAGAGCATGCATAAACACCTCCATCATGATACGAACTGGGGATACGACGCACCGCTGCCGGGGTATGTTCCGCTTCCGGAGATCAAGCTGCCGGACGGCACGGACGCGTCAGTTATCGTCCTGGAAGAAGATGGAAAAACCCCCCGGATAGACCTGGAAGTGCCCCTGGGATTTCCAAGGCACCGGTGGCTGCTGCTTCTGGGTGATGTAGTCCTCATCTGTCTGGCGGTGGTCCTCAGCATCGGGCTGAGGACGGGTTTTCACTGGAACACCATTTCTCTTTATTCCATAGAACCCGCATTTACCCTGATCCTCTATCCGCTGGCTTTCTACATTTTCGATTTGTATAACGTGGAGCGCGTTTATCGCTCCTGGGAGACAACCTTCCGCAGTGCCGTCGCTGTGGCCCTGGGGGCCTCTCTCACCGTCGGTGCGTTTTACATAATCCCCTTCGGTCCCTACGGCAGGGGCATCATGCTAATGGAGGCCATTCTCGTCTGGTATCTTCTCAATGTCTGGCGTTGGAGCTACGGGATAATCTTCCAGAAGACCGGCCAGAAGGCGCCCGCCCTCATCCTTGGCGCCGGGTTTTGCGGCAAGACCATTTACAGGCTGCTCAAGTCCCCGTTGTCTCCCTATGAGGTCAAGGGGTTTCTCGATGACGATCCCGACGTGCTGGGCACGGCGGCATCCCCGGCGGTCATGGGAAGGAGCGACCAACTCCTGGAGGTTGCCGCTAGGGTGGGGGCGCACACGGTCATTCTCGCGATACCGCGGAACCGTTCCGTGAAATTGATACGCAGCATACTCAACGCCCGTTTCAAGGGAATCGATATCCGTGATATGGCAGATGTCTATGAATCGCTGACGGGAAGGATCCCTGTCCGCAGCATCGGCGACCAGTGGCTTCTTTTTGCCCAGGGTTTCTATCTCCTCCGGACCGATTTCGTGCAGAGACTTAAACGCGTTCTGGATTTTCTGGCCTCGGGGCTGATCCTCTTCCTTATGAGTCCCATAATAGGCCTGGCGATTGTCGCCATCAAGATGGATTCGCCCGGTCCGGTCTTTTACACCCAGCAAAGGGTAGGGAAAGACCGGCAGGTCTTCACGATCTACAAGTTCAGGTCCATGACCTATGAAGCGGAAACCGGAGGGGCCCGTTGGGCACAGGAGAAGGACCCCAGGGTGACGAGGGTAGGGAAGTTCCTGCGTCTTACCCACATTGATGAACTACCCCAGATATGGAACATATTCAGAGGTGAGATGAGTATCGTGGGTCCGCGCCCGGAGAGACCCGAATTCGTCGACGTCCTTGAATCCCAGCTACCCTACTATTTCGTGCGCCACACGGTAAAACCGGGCCTGACCGGATGGGCACAGATAAACTACAGGTACGGTGCCTCCGTGGAGGACGCGCGGAACAAGCTTGAGTATGACCTTTACTATGTAAAGAACATGTCCGTTTTCCTGGATCTCAAGATCCTGCTGCGTACCGTCGGCGTGGTTCTTTTAAGAGATGGAGCCAGGTAGAACCCATGATCAGACAATCCGGTACATCGATGAGGCCGATAATTATAACCGTCGATCTGGAAGATTGGTTCCAGGTCGAAAATCTCCGGCCCTGCTTCCCTCTGGAGAGCTGGGAATCCTGTGAATCGCGGATAGAGATGAATACATACAAACTCCTTGAACTTTTCGATCGGTATAACGTGTGCGCAACCTTCTTCGTCCTCGGCTGGGTGGCGAAACGTTTCAGCGGGCTCATACGCGAAATTGCCGGACTGGGCCATGAAATCGCTTCCCACGGGTATTCTCACCGGTTGTGCTGCGATATACAAGGCCCGGCACTTCGCGGTGACATTCACATGAGCAAAGCGTTGCTGGAAGACATTACCGGCCAGGCGGTCCTGGGCTACCGGGCGCCTAATTTCTCAATGACAAAAGAACTGGCGGAGGTCCTCGGGGATCTTAGCTTCGCTTATGATTCAAGCTACAACAGTTTCAGGCTTAACAGGCGTCATGGTAAGGGAGAGGACTTAAGGCAGACATCCGAAGGTTATCTCGTTATGGGCAACGGCATCATGGAACTGCCGGTGAGCAACCTCAGATTTGCCGGGCGAACCATCCCCTGGGCGGGCGGCGGCTATTTCAGGTTCTGGCCGACCACTCTCTTCGAATCCGGTGTCGCCCGCATCCTTCGAAGCGAAGGACGCTATGTCTTTTACTGTCACCCGTGGGAGGTGGACCCTGAACAGCCCCGGCAGACCCATGGGATCGGATCGGTCAGCCGTTTCAGACATTATCTTAATCTCGACAAGACCCTCGAGAGGCTGAGACATTTCTTTGTCAGATTTCAGGACAGCGGGTTTGTCTCATGCGGCACCTACCTGCCGATCACGGAACCCTGCAAGTCCTGCGAAGGCGATATCACACTGGGTCTGGCCCGGGTGTGAATGAAGCGGAACAGATGAGAAATTACCTGTCAAATTACCAGATCGACAAGCTTGATGTTCTTTTTCCGGGTTTAACCAACCTTTTCATAATACTCCTGTTCTTCGCGCTTATAGCGGCGACGATCAGGAAGGATAAACCTGATGAAAAGAATTTCCTGGGTTTTTCTCATACCGATCACCTGAGAGGCTTTGCGATATTCTTTGTCGTTCTCCGCCACTTATGGGTTCACGTGTCGCAGACGCACGCGAATGTCGTCTTGCCCGGAAGCCCTGTTTCACTGTTCCTCATTATTTCCGGTTTCGGACTGACGCTGTCGGTTATGCGAAACAAGCCTAAACTGCAGCAATATTTCTCCAAAACAATAAAAAGGGTCATGACCCCTTATTGGATTGCTACCGTTCTTATCGTAATACTCGATTACTTTATTCTGGGGAACTTTTTGCGTCCCCGGGCCCTCCTGTTGACATTCCTGGGGATCAACCTCGGACCGGAGCTTATCTTTCTCGATTATTCCCGCTGGTTCGTGACCTTTATCCTGGTATGGTATCTTCTTTTATTTGTCGGCTATAGAAGCGGAAGCCCCAAACACCTGCCGGTGTATCTGGTTGGCATCGGGCTTCTTCTTCTGATCTTCAATTATTATGTATTCCGTCTTCACTGGGTCCAGTTCCTTTCATTCCCGGCCGGATGCGTTCTGGCCATGCATTACGACAGATGGCTTCACGCATATCGAAATAACAGAAAGGCCTTTCTCGTCATGTCGATCCTGGCCGTACTCGGAGTTGGAGCCTACAACTTCGCAATGAGTCATGAAACTGTAAGATATATCGTGACCGGAAAGATACCCAATATCCTGCTTACCGGTCTGTCCGAGATCAACAGCCTGGTATCGAACGCAGGAATTATATGCCTCTTCGGCTATGCGATAGAGCGCGGATACCAGAGCCGGTTGCTCCTTTTGCTTGGAAGGTACTCTTACGAAATATTTCTTCTCCACGGAGTATTCCTTATAAAATACAACCCTCTCATCAAAGATCAGGAATTGATACCGCTCGTCTTTGAATTCTTCCTGCTTTTGTCGATCATTGTGGCTTTGTCCTCTCTTGCCTTCAAGGTGCCCAGGATCCAGTATGCGCGAAGATAACAATGACGTGGTCAAAGGCGTAAGGCAGGTAGCGCGGATGCTTCGAGCTTCACGCCTTAAGCATTACGAGGAAGATATGAAGATCCATCTTTATGATCCAGGATACCGTGATGCATGGGACCGGTATGTTATGAGTGAGGGCGAAGCAAGCTGTTACCACCTTATCGGTTGGAAGGAAGTGATCGAGGAAAGTTTCGGACACAAGACCTGTTATCTTCTGTCGCAGGACGACGCGGGAAAGATCAACGGGATACTGCCTCTTGTCCGCCTGCAGAGTCTTCTCTTCGGCAGCTTCGCGGTTTCGTTGCCGTTCTTCAACTACGGGGGGATATGCGCCGATGATTACCGCATCCGTGAACGACTACTCACCGAAGCGGTGGACATGGCCCGGGACATGGGAATACGCCATATGGAACTGAGACATTCCCGGAACCTCCTGCGCGACCAGCCGGTCAAGACCTCAAAGGTGTCCATGAGACTCCCGCTCCCGGGGAAAAAAGAGGCGCTCATTGCCTCCTTCGGATCGAAACTGAGAAGCCAGGTGCAAAGAGCAGTCAAGGAGGGTATGGTTGCGAGGATCGGCAAACTGGAAGAGCTGGAAAGCTTCTACCACGTGTTTTCAAGAAACATGCGGGACCTGGGAACCCCGGTCTATCCAAGGAGATTCTTCCGGAACATCCTCAAAAAGTTCCCCGACACGACCCGGATCGGCACCGTCTACACGAGGGACGGCCGCCCCGTGGCTTCAGGAATGCTCGTTGGATTCAAGGATACCATGGAGATCCCCTGGGCATCATCGCTCAGGGACTTCAACCGTTTCGGGCCCAACATGCTCCTGTACTCAAGCGTACTTGAGTTTGCATGCGAGGCGGGCTACAAGGTTTTCGATTTCGGCCGGTCCACTCCCGGCGAAGGCACGCACAAATTCAAAGAGCAGTGGGGTGCAAAACCGGTGCAGCTCTACTGGCATTACTGGCTTAAGAACGGTGAACCGATGCCGGAGATCAATCCGCACAACCCGAAGTATGAACTGGCTATAAAAATCTGGCAGCATCTGCCGGTGGGGCTGACGAAATTGATCGGCCCGCAGTTAGTGAAGAACCTGCCGTAGAAAACCCATTGAACCCATGACATACAAACTTTCTACCCGAAGATGTGAACCATGAGGGTCCGGCGAACCCTACCCCCAGCCGCCGCACCGCTGCATCTTCGGGACCTCTGGAGTGGGTTCAAGGGTTTTCTCGCAGGCGAGACATATCTGAAGAATCTGGAGGAAGGGATCAAGGAATATTTCGGCGTCAGACACGTTTTTCTCGTTTCGTCAGGTAAGGCCGCCCTGTACCTTATCCTGCGTTCACTGAAATCATTGCGGCCCGTCAGATCGGAGGTCCTCATACCGGCATACACCTGTTTTTCCGTTCCATCTGCCATTGTCAGGGCGGGGCTCAAGGTGACCCTCTGTGATATCGATGCCTCGTCACTGGACTTCGACAGGAAACTCCTCGAGGAGGGGGTAACGGATGAGACCCTGTGCGTCGTCCCGAATCATCTATTCGGGATTCCGTCCAGGATGGACGATATTGTAAGGCTGTGCAGGAAACGGAACGTTTTTGTTCTCGAAGACGCTGCCCAGGCGATGGGCGGCAGGCATGGCGGCAGATTCCTCGGAACCATAGGAGACGTGGGGTTTTTCAGTCTTGGGAGGGGGAAATCCGTGACCTGCGGGTCGGGAGGGATCATCGTAACCAATTCAGACGCGATAAGCAGGGCGATAGAGAAGGAGTATTCGCGCCTTTCGTTCCCCCGAACAAAGGATAATGTCGGGGAATATTTGAAGGCCGTCATGATGAGTCTCTTCATCCGTCCACAGCTCTACTGGATCCCGGCGGCCCTGCCCTTTCTGAAACTCGGTCGAACTGTCTTCGACAGCAGGTTCCCGGTAATGAGGCTGTCGCCCATGCAGGCAGGTCTGTGCATCGACTGGCGCCGGCGCATGGAGACAGCCATGAATGTCCGGAAGGAACAGGCTGCCATGTTTTGTCGAAGGCTTAAAGGCCAGGAACCTGCGGGCGGCGTCTCTGCCCTGCCTTACCTGAGGCTCCCCTTCATCGTCGAGAACCGGGACCGCAAGAGGAAGATATGCACGGCCTCACAGAGAAAAGGTCTGGGAATAACCCAGATGTACCCGTTTCCCATCAATGATGTCCCGCAGATAGCCCACCGGTTCGCGAGGGCGGCATTTCCCGTCGCCAGGTTCGTTGCCGACCGTCTCGTAACGATACCTCTTCACAAATGGGTCAGCGATAAAGACAGGGATGAAATGGCCCGCCTGCTTGTCCCGGCGAGTTCTCAACCCGACAGGGACACCGCGGGTTCTCTTGACGCAATCCGGACAACTGGCGATCTTGTCGGAAAGGAAAGGGCATGACGACAATCTTTGGAGGATATATGACGACGGCGTTCTGGGTAGCGGTTCTTGTTGTTTTTTACGCCTATGCCGGCTACCCGCTTGTCCTGGTGGTGCTCGGCCTTTTCAGACTGAAAAAGTCCGCACCTTCTTCCAACGGAGACCTTCCCAGGGTGAGCCTCCTTATTTCCGCGTACAATGAAGCCGGTGCAATCGAGGATAAACTGGCAAATTCCATCAGTCTCGACTATCCCGGGGAACTTCTGGAGATCGTGGTCATCTCGGACGGGTCCCTCGATGCGACGGACAACATCGTCCGTAAATATGAAAAGACGGGGGTCATACTCAAGCGGTATGAGGGACACATCGGGAAGACGGCATGCCTTAACAGGGCTGTCCCGGAGGCAAGAGGAGACATAATCGTCTTCTCGGACGCAAACTCACATTACGACCGCAATGCCTTAAGACACCTGGCTGCCAGGTTTTCCGACGATAAGATCGGTTGGGTAACGGGCAGGACCGAGTATGTTTCGGAGGCAGGCGACGCAGCCGTGTCCTCAGCAGGGCTGTATACCCGGATCGAGAGATTGACCAAGGCCCTGGAGGGCAGGATAGGCTCCTGCGTCGGGGCGGACGGGGCAATCTTCGCCATCCGGAAGTCCCTGTACCTGCCTCTCAATGATTACGATATAAACGATTTCGTCATACCCGCAAAGATCGTCGAGCAAGGGTTCCGGGGCGTGCTGGCTCAGGAGGCCTTTTGTCTCGAACGCTCGGCGGGAAGCGTCGCAGGGGAATTCCGGAGGCATGTGAGGATCACCGCGAGATCATTACGGGCTATTTTCACACATGCCGGTCTCCTGAACCCCTTCAAATATCCCCTGTTTTCTTTCGAGCTTGTCTCCCACAAGCTGATGCGGTTCCTGGTGCCTTTCGCACTCTTCCTGGCTTTCCTTCTCAATGTGCTCATCGCGGCGGCCACGGGGGAGCCTGTTTACATTGCGACCCTTTCCCTCCAGGTCTTCTTTTACGTCCTGTGGCTTGCAGATTCCTTCGGCCTTCCCCTGTCCTTTCTCACGCGGCCGTCCCGCCTCGCGCATACCTTTTGCACGGTTAACCTGGCGATCTTTATCGGCTGGATCAAATTCTTTCGCGGCGAAAAATTTACGACGTGGGCGACGGGAAGATGAAGAGATATCTCAGATCTCAGGCTTTACGTCTTGAAGCCGCAATCCGGGGGCCGGGAGACGGAATTGAGAGCGTTTCTGTGAATCCGAAGACCAACGTGTTGTTCATTCTTCAGACCTTGCGGACGGGGGGGTCGGAGCGGGTTGTCGTGGACCTGTGCAGGCGGCTTGATCCCCGGAGGTTTAATTGTTTTGTGGTTGCCCTTGTCGATGGGGCGCTGCGCGAGACACTCAGTGAGATGAAGATTCCCACGCTTCTTCCACGCATGCGCTCGGCGCGAAAGGACGGGTTGAACGTTATGAGTGAGATCTCGAGATATATCGCTGCCAATGAGATACATGTGGTCAACGCACACCACTTTACACCCTTCTTCTACGGTTACTTCGGGGCCGTGCGCCATCGCTGCAGAATTTACTATACCGCACACAGCCGCAACGAGATCGACATGGCGAGCGGACCCTGGTCAGTCGTTGGCGGCGTTCTCCTGAGGCTGTCCAATGGTGCCATCGGGATATCTCCCGATGTCAGTGAGGCCATCAGGCAGAGATTCCGGCTCGCCCCCGCGAAGGTCCTCACCCTCTCCAATGCCATCGATCACAGTCGTTTTGACGTCGGTGTGGATGCAGGGGCGAAGCGCAACGAGCTTCGCATAGGGCAGAACGACCGGGTGATCGGATGCGTCGGAAACTTGAGAAAGGACAAGAATTATCCCAATCTCATCAGGGCGTTCAAGATAGTCGAAGAACGCGTACGAGGGGCGAAGCTGATAATTGCCGGTGAAGGGAAGAGAAGAAAAGACCTGGAGATTCTCATCGGCGAATTGGGCCTGACCGGCAAGGTGCTCCTCCTCGGGGCGAGAAACGATGTCCCCGAGATCATGAAGGTCATGAACGTATACTGCCTCAGTTCATTGAGGGAAGGTTTGCCTCTCTCCCTGCTGGAAGCCATGTCCGCCGGGCTTCCTGTTGTCGGAACGGATGTGAGGGGTATACAGGATGTCATCGCGGATGGACAAACGGGTCTCCTTGTACCGTCCGACAGCCCGGAGAAGCTCTCCGAGGCCCTGATCCGGGTGCTCACGGACGAAGAGCTTGCGCGGGGTCTTTCGACACAGGGCCAAAGATATGTTCTCAGGGAACACTCGGTTGAGAAATGGGTGGGACAATACGAGTCCCTGTTCTCAAAGAACGGACCGGGAAATGATGATATCAGGCGCAATTAAGGCCCGTCGGATGGCCTTCACGAGTCGATAATATGGGAATCTCCCTTCAGATACTGCGAAATATCCTGTCCAACTGGGGGTCCTTCGGCATAGGCGCCGTCATCCAGTTTATGATGATGCCCTTTCTCGTCCATCGCCTGGGCGATATGCAGTACGGGATCTGGATACTCATCATGAGCTTCACGGGTTATCTCGGCCTCTTCGATTTCGGTGTGAGCGGGTCGGTCGTGAAATATGTCGCCGAGTTCAGGGCAAAGAACGACAACGCGGGCCTCAGCAGGGTGTGCAGTGCCGCTTTCTATATGTATCTGGCGGGCGGAACCCTTGCCTTCCTGGTCTCCATTCTGCTGGCATTCGGTTTTGTCCAGCACTTCAAGATCCCGTCCGAAGAGATCTCCACGGCACGCTGGGTAACGCTGATCGTGGGTTTACAGATAGGGCTGACGCTGCCCTTGGGTTTTTTCACCGGTTACATGAGGGGCATACAGAGATACGATCATGTGGCGGGCATCTCGCTGGCAATGCTGTTCATTCGCAGTATCATCATTGTCGTACTGGTCCTCTCCGGCTACAGGCTGATTGCCATTGCCCTCATCCATCTCGTTACAACGATAGGTGGCGGCATAATGCGGGCGGTCTATGTCTTCCGGGCGAACCCGGACCTTCAGCTTCGCCCGGCCCTGATAACCAGGGACAAACTGGCGATGGTGGGCCGGTACAGCTTCCTCATGTTCCTCTATTTCGTGGCCACAAGACTGATCTTCTCGACGGGCACCCTGGTCATAGGATATTTCCTCACGGCCGCCGCAATTACTTTCTACGCCATTCCCCAGAGACTGGTCGACGAACTTCGCGTTGTGATCATGTCCACGGGCGTGCTGCAGCCCGCCGTAAGTCATCTAAATGCCCAGGGCAGGGATGGACAGGTACAGAGGCTTCTCGTCAAAGGGACCAAGTATTCAATGATGATCGTCTTGCCCATAGCCGTCTCATACCTTATGGTAGGCGACATATTCATATCACTGTGGATGGGGCCCAGATACGCCGCCGCCTGTTATGGGGTGCTGGTTATTCTGACCTGCGCCGTGGCAGCCAACATTTCCCAGTTTACGTCGACCCAGATCCTCCAGGGCATCGCGAGACACTCGGGCATTTCGTACATAGCGGTCCTGGAAGGGGTGGCGAATCTCGCCCTGAGCGTGGCCCTTGTCAAACCTTACGGTATAATCGGTGTGGCGGTCGGCACTCTCGTTCCCATGCTTATCTCCAATCTTATCGTCATCCCCTGGTATACCTGCCGGACCATTGGTCTTTCCCTGCCTCGTTTCTTCGGGGAGGGCCTGCTGAGGCCCTGCATCCCGGCACTCTTCTTCGGTGCCATCCTTTACGCCGCCCGCAGGATCGTGCCCGTTGACAGCTGGACGGGATTTATAGCGACCCTTGCCGTCTGCCTGGCCTTATACGCTGTATGTGCCTGGTACCTGTGCCTTTCGCGAAGCGAGCGTATAACCCGATGGGCAGACCTTTCAGGTGTGGTCCGGTCATGTTCGCTGGCGATACTCGTGCGTTCCCGGCCGGAGAAGTCGCTGCCATGACGAACAAGACAAAAATGGAGGGTTTCCCGATGGAACCACAAAAAAGTGAGGTCACTGAAAGACTCGGGCCGTCATTCATCTTATTCCTCGTATGGACCTTTGTCATTATAGCAAGACCCCAGGATTATCTGCTCTTCCTTATGCCGCTGAGACCCGTCCTCTTCATCTGCATCGTGACCCTGATCGCCATGTTCCTTGAAAGGGTCGAGCTTCCCCCGGGGATGTCCCGACTCACGGAGGTGCGCCTGGTATTTCTCTTTTATCTTGTCATGGTGATCGGGATACCTTTTGCGGCCCACCGCGGTGTTGCATTCCGGTTTCTCCTCACGGTGATGCCGGCGACCCTCATCTATTTCCTTGTCTGCATAATCCAGCTGCGGTCCATGAGGAGGCTGAACCTGACGGCGGGGGTGATCGGCGTGAGCGTTCTGTTTTCGGCCGGTGTGTACATGGTGGAGGCCGTCAGCTACCAGGGTTTCCGGGCGGCGGCGAGCGCGACCTATGATCCCAACGATATCGCGATGCTGTTCGCCACCTTCATACCGCTCTGTCTCTACATTATGCTCACCGAATATGGATGGAAGACCAGGGCCCTCTCGGCCGCTGCGCTTTTCCTGGCTGCCGCCGGGGTAATGCTGAGCCGTTCGAGGGGCGGGGTACTTGCCCTGGCGGTTGTCGTCGTTGTTTTCCTCCTGAGCAGCGTGCCCAGGATAAAACGAACTGCAAAGATTGTCACGGTGGTTGTGCTGGCGATTGTTTTTCTCAATTACTTTTCGGCGGTTGAGGGGCGTTTCGAAAATATGGGAAGTGACTATAACGTAAGTGACGAGAAGGGCCGGTTCAACATCTGGAAACAGAACATTGCAATACTTGCCGAAAACCCTGTTCTCGGCGTGGGCGCCGGTTGTTCAACTCTGGCTCTCGGGATTTTCCGGGAGCGCACAGGCGGCACCCGGGCATGGCAGCCAACGCATTCCTCCCTGGTTCAGATTGCCGTTGAAACGGGCATTCCCGGTTTCATCCTGTTCGTTGTTCTCAATGTTCTGGCCATAGTCAATCTGCGGAGAATTCGCAGGGATCGGGGTGATCCCCTGGCCCGCTTCGCCTTCTTCGTTGAGCTGTCCTTTTACGGGTTCTGGGCCGGGGCCCTGCTGCTAAGCCACGGTTACTCCGTCAGCCTTTACTTCCTGCTGGGACTTTCCGCGGCCCTGCGATATCTCCACAGGCGTTCGGTCACGTCGGCGGCCTGAGAAAAACAGAAGAAAAATGGGGGAGAATATGCAAAGAGTTGTATCCGATATGCGGTGGGAAAAGGCGCAGGTTTATGAGAGAGGCTTCTGGTCGAGACAGGCTTCGCAATCTTCCGGGGAGGCGTCGCAGTTTGAATGGTATGAGGACCGTGCCCGACGGATCTGGGAGCAGGCAAGACCGCTGTTGGGCGGACGGGACGCCGTAAGCGTCCTGGAGATCGGACCGGGACCGGTAGGTCTCGTCAATTACATAGAGGCCGATGAGCGGCACGCCCTTGACCCGCTCGAAGATTACTATTGCACGCAGCCCGACTTTGTCCGTGCAAGGGACAGGAACGTCAAGCGGCACAACGGAACAGGCGAAGACATCCTTTCTCTCAACAAGGCCTTCTCGTTCGTCATCCTCGACAATGTGCTCGATCATATGAAGGACCCCTGCCGTGTTTTGCGCGGCATTCACCAGAGCCTGGAAGAAAGGGGCATCATGTTTATCAGCCTCAACATTTATACCAGGTTCGGCGCCCTGTTACGGGACGCAATGGAATGCCTGCAGATCGATAAAGGCCATCCGTTCAACTTTTCCCGGAGCCTGATCGTTTCCCTGCTCGAAAACAGCGCGTTCAAGGTCGTGTTATCTGAGATGGAGGATTACCGGACCCAGAAAAAGATGTACAGGCGGTCCGGCCAGCCCAGGAAAATCCTGAAGAGCGCCCTGGGAGTTGTGGATTTCAGGTTCTCAGCTTTTTGCAGGAAGGTTTAAGCCGTGCGCTACCTGGACCACTTCTATCATTGGCCGGTCATCCGTCGCAACCAGTGGCGCAAGCCCGATGAGCTTGCCGCCATGCAGGCTCACGCGCTAAGGAGGCTCGTAGCCCATGCCTACGCGAAGGTGCCCTATTATCACGATCTTTTCAACTCCTCCGGGATCGTTCCCGGGCAGATAGCCGCCCTCGACGACTTAAGGAGCCTGCCGATCCTGACCAAGGACATCATCCTGGCGAATTACCCGGACCGTATCATCGCGTCCGACGTCGACTGGACCGAATGTTCAGCCCGGATGACCTCCGGCTCGTCGGGCAAGAAGCTTGACGTGGTGCTCGATCACAGCGTGGCCGCGCTCTACCGGCTCATGCAGTTGAGGCAGCTCATCGATGTCGGCTACAAACCCTGGGACAAGATTGCCTACGTGCGCTTCTCCCCGCCTGTCACAAACATCATGTTGCAGAAGGTAAATCTTTTCAGGCGGTTTTTCGTTCCCCTCGAATGGGAGCCCGCACGGCAGGCAACTGAGATATTCCGCATAAGGCCGCAGGTTATCAATGCCTATCCTTCAGTGCTCTACCTGCTGGCAAAAACCATCGGAAAGGATGACGGCGCGCTTTTGGGACTCAAGTTCCTCCTGTCAAACTCGGAACTCCTGACCGTCCATGTGCGGGAATATCTTGAAGATGTCTTTCAATGCAAGGTCTATGACGACTATTCGTGTCTTGAATTCTCCGCCATAGCCTTCGAATGCAGGATGCAGAATCTTCATGTCGCGGCGGACAACGTTATTGTCGAAGTGCTCGACGACGACGCCTGCAGGCTCCCTCCAGGTGTGCCCGGGAGGATCGTGGTGACCTCTCTCAACAATTATTCCATGCCCTATATCCGTTACGAGATAGGCGACGTGGGGGCCCTGTCGGATAAGGCGTGCCCCTGCGGCAGGAGCTTCCCCCTGCTGGAGTCGATCGTGGGAAGGTGTGATGATTTTCTGGTCATGCCGTCGGGTGAGCTCATCGATCCCCAGACGGTTGTCTTTCAGATCGAGACCATTCCCGAGGTAAAGGAGTTCAGGGTTGTTCAGCAAGAGGACCAGAGCCTCGTCGTCAGTATCGTTCCTGAAAGAACAGTCGAATTTCGGAAGATCAGGGAGGAGGTCGATGTGAAATTGAATGTTCTTTTCAACAGCACCCTTCATGTTGACGTGATCGAAACCCGGGCCCTCGATAGAGGACCGACGGGTAAGCACAGGTCGATAGTCTCCCGGACATCCCATCAGGGCCGGGCCGGACCCGGGCTCTGATTCCAGAGGGGCTGCCGTGCAGAGGGCAGGCCTTTTTAGGGAGCGGTGGTGTCGCGAAGGGAAGATTTCCTCTTCAAAAGCACTCTTACCTTAATTTTAGTCCATGACCGGCGAGGTTTCGCGCGCCGGACAGAAAGTACATTGCCGGCTCGACAATCTCACCGGAGCGGGGCGAGCACACCGCCAGGACAATCCTGCCTGCCCGGGTGATCGAAAAACTGCAAAAAAAGGAGTACAGCTATGGTCAGATTATCAAAGAAAGGCCTTACGAAGTTTATTTTACTGTTTTTGTCCCTCCTTTTCCTTGGCGCGGCACCTTCCTTCGCCGATGTCATCATCGATAACGGGGGGACGGGGACGTCCTATACCGGCACCTGGCCGCTGTCGGGCGGCACCAGCCCCTACGGTGCCTCAAGCCTCTGGTCGCGCAACGGCGCCACCTACACCTTTGCCATGAACGGACAATCCCCCGGCACCTACGAGGTCCTCATGTGGTGGTCCGGGTGGTCATCGCGGGCAACGAGTGTTCCCGTTGCGATAAACTACACCGGCGGCACGAGCAACATTATCATCAACCAACAGCAGAACCCGGGCCGGTGGAACAGCCTCGGAACCTTCTACTTCAACGGCAGCGGTTCCGTGATGATCACCGCGGCCAACGGCGACACCCTGAGCACCTGCGCCGACGCGGTGCAGTTCAGGCTCGTCTCCTCCAACACGGCGCCGACGGCAGCCATCGATTCCATTACCCCCAGTCCGGCCAATCCCGGCGAGAGTGTAACCTTCACCGGGCACGGCACGGACACCGAGGGTACCATAGCTGCTTATGAGTGGACATCTTCCATAGACGGCGCCATCGGCACCGCCGCGTCCTTCTCCACCTCGACCCTCAGTTCCGGCACCCACACGATCTCCTTCAGGGTTCAGGACAACGACGGTCTCTGGTCAAGCGCAGTGACACGAGGCCTCACCGTCGGTACCCCCTCCGCGGAGGTCATCATCGACAATACGGATTCCCGGACGTCGAGGACAGGGACATGGACTGCCTCCTTAGCACCGGACTATTACAAAACCGGCTCGGTCTGGAGCCGTGATGGGACAACATTTACCTGGAAATTCACGCCCACGCAGAGCGGTAATTACGATGTTTCCCTGTGGTGGACCACCACGTCCAGCCGGAGTTCCGCGATACCGGTCCTGATCAATTACGCGGGTGGATCGCAGAGTGTCACCATCAACCAGCTCCAGAACGCGGGCCAATGGAATGCCCTCGGAACATTCAGCTTCCTTGCAGGGACGACGTACGACATTACGATTACCTCCCAGGCAGACCCCACGAGTACCTGTGCCGATGCGGTCAAGTTTACACTCGTAAGCGCGTCCCCTATCGCACAGATCGATTCCATAACACCCAACCCGGCCAGGGTCGGACAGACGGTAACCTTCACGGGTCACGGAACCGCCGCCTCCGCCCCGGTGACCGCCTACGAATGGAAATCCTCCATCGACGGCATGATAGGCAGCAAGGCTTCTTTTGCCGCGTCTTCGCTCAGCGCCGGAAAGCACACGATCACATTCAGGGTCAGGGACGAATCGGGTGAATGGTCGGCAGGGGTCACACAGGCCCTGACAGTCATGCTCATAATAGACAACACCGATTCGCCCACATCAAAGACCGGTACCTGGGGCACCTCCGCGGCACCCGCGTACTACGGGACCGATTCGGTATGGAGCCGCGACGGGGCGACATTCACCTGGAAATTCACGCCCCCCGCCTCCGGCTGGTACGCCGTTTCCATGTGGTGGACGACCACATCCACGCGAAGTTCGACCATACCGGTCACCATCAACTACGCGGGGGGTTCGCAGGTTGTAAACATCGACCAGCTCCAGAATGCGGGCACGTGGAACAACCTCGGCAGCTATTCCTTTACCGGGGGGACGACATATGGCATTACCATCACGTCTCAGGCGGCTCCCACCAGCACATGTGCCGATGCGGTCGGTTTTGTCGCAACGAGCGCGACCGCTCCCGTTGCGGACTTCATCGCCGATGTCGTGGAAGGGACCGCCCCCCTTAAGGTCGCGTTCAGTGACCGCAGTCAGGGATCGGTTGCCTCATGGCTCTGGGACTTCGGTGACGGGGCGACGAGCACGTCAAAAAACCCCGCACACACGTACAGCACATCCGGGTATTACACGGTCTCATTGACCGTAACCAACAGCGCAGGATCGGATACGAAAACGATGTCACAACTCATCCATACGATCAGCACAAACACCGAGCATATCTACATAGGCGACGGGTATGCCAAGGACGCCGTTTTTGTGCCCAATGTGAAGATAATTCTTCAAAACCTCGGAGCGACGCAGGACGGCGACAGCTGGATCTATCAGAATACCACCACGGGAAAGACCTTTGTGATCCATTTTGTAAACACCCCGGAAGATTTTATAAATGCCCTCAAAACGCAGGACGCCCATATCATCTGGAATGGTCACTCAAACTTCGGTCTCGGAGGTACTTTTTCACAGGGGTACGAGGTTTACAACCAACAGATCGACGGCATCTATTATATAGACGACGATCGTTTTACGCACGTATCGACACCTATGGTATCGGTGAAGATAGACGGCGTCCAGTACGGCCAGGCATACCCGAACTGGCTTCCCGTCTTTAAGAACGGCTCGAGCGGCATAATGCCCTATACGTTCTCCGAAGGGATGCCGCCGTACAACTATTACCTGACATACAGGGCGCCCGGCGATTCAACGGTGTACAGGATCGAACTTGCCGATGGAAGCTATATCGAACGCTTTCCGGACTCCGGCGTCCCCGCCTGGTTCTCTTCGTCCGGTCTCGCCCCGGACCCTGGCAGGAACCCTCAATACTTCATAGTCAACAACAATACCGATTACAACCGCTGCGACTTTACGGGCACGTGGCCCATCGCAAAGGAAGACGATGATACGAAAGAGTACAGCGGGTACAATTACCAGTATCACGCGGCCGGCTCAGGTTCGAACACAGCGGTGTGGAATCTCGTTGTGAAGGCGGCGGGGAACTATCAGGTGACCGCCACATGGCAGTCGGCGAGCACGAACGCCACAAACGCGAAATACACGATAGAGCATGGCGGCGGTACTGCTGCCGTAGGGGTGGACCAGACCGTCAAAACGGCGGGTTATCCACTGGGAACTTTCTATTTCGGCCAGGGAAGCTATAAGGTCAGCCTTTCGGACAGTGCCAACGGACGTGTGGTGGCCGATTCCATACGCCTGAGTTACATGAGCGGTTTCACGGACCGGTTACAGGCGGAATTCTCCGCCGGCACACGGCTAGGCTCGGCCCCGCTTTCAGTTAGCTTTACCGATCTGAGCGAGATATATTCATCGGGCGGTTCCACCATCGCGAACTGGTACTGGAATTTCGGAGACGGGACGTCGAGCACCCTAAGGAACCCCGTTAAGACCTATTCGGCATCCGGTACCTACACCGTCTCGCTTACCATTACCAGCAGCACCGGGGCCCAGGATACGGAGATAAAGACAGGCCTGATAACCGTGGGCTCCACGGGTACACTCAGGTCGCAATTCGCGGCGAAAAGCCGGATGGTTTCGACAAGGACCTCGGTCCAGTTCCTGGATCTCAGTTCGGGCAGTGTAACGTCATGGGCGTGGAACTTCGGTGACGGCGGCACGAGCACCGAGCAGAATCCCATTCACACCTTCAAGACCGCCGGCACGTACACCGTGACTCTCACCGTGAGGTCCTCCACCGGTTCCGACACAAAGACGGTCAGCGGGTACGTCCAGAGTGTCCTTTCGACCTACACGTCCATCGCCGACAACGCCTACCACAACAAACCTCATTTCTACGATTATTCGGGTTCGTACGGCAAGACGATCCTCTATGGAAACACGGGGATCACTGAAAGTGAACTGAAATACTCGCGCATGTTCTATGCCTCCTGCAATTCGTGCAATTATTATGCGGGCACCTTTCACCGGGGGATCATGTATTGCACGACGAGTGATTCTGACAGCTACACGGGACTTACCTATTTCCGGGATTACCTGAACGGGATGACTGACGAA
Source organism: Deltaproteobacteria bacterium UBA5205 (assembly GCA_002412715.1). Classification (GTDB taxonomy): domain Bacteria; phylum Desulfobacterota; class Syntrophorhabdia; order Syntrophorhabdales; family Syntrophorhabdaceae; genus Delta-02. The sequence goes on along the minus strand of DHVP01000034.1, from coordinate 57,298 downwards.
GCGATACTTCAGAATCTCAACTCATACCAGGACATCCACGAGATGATCAATTTCAACCTCAAACCGCCGTCGATGCGATAGCCCGGGCGAACCAGACGAGGAAGAGACATCCCTACCCAGGACAACTCATGAAAGCCTTTGATATCTTACGATCGGCCCATCATCACCTCTCCCATTACGCGCAGTTCCCGGCGCTTTTCAAGGATATTGTTCCCCTTTCCCCTGATGGGGACGCGTCGGAAGGGAAATCGAAGTTTCTCGTGATCATGGACTGCCTTTACCTGTTCTTTGTTCTCAAGGTCGTACCGCGTAACTACTATCTCTTCGGGTTCAATGTGAAGAAGAGGGAACAATTCGGGGCATATATGGACGAGTCCGTCGCCCCGTTCCTGAGGCACAAGCTCTATAAAAGCCTCTGGAACGACGATTACTGTTCCCTGGTGAACGACAAGTATCTTTTTCACTGCCTGTGCCGGTATCACGGCATACCCGTTCCCGAGGTCTACGGGATCTATTCCAATGGGTCGGTCAAGGGCGATGGGTCCACCCTTTTGGACCTTATGGACAGGCAGGGGCTCGAAAGGGTGATCCTGAAACCGGTACAGGGCATGCAGGGAAAGGGGATCTGTTTCGTCGTTCGCGATGGCGAGGGGGCGAAAATGGAACCCGTGCAAGGCCAGGACACAGCCGCCGGTCGAGTGGACGGACAGCGGGAAGAGTTCATTGTCCAGGAAGTGGTAAGACAGCACCCGGCCATGAGCCGGATCAACCCCCACTGCCTGAACACCATCCGGCTTATCACACTGCTCACCAGGGACAACGAGGTCAAATTCCTGGCCGCCATGTTGCGCACCGGTTCGGGAACTGTACCCGTAGACAATTTCTCATTGGGGGGGATTGTGATCAAGGTTGATATCGAGACGGGCAGGCTCAGTGGCCCGGGTTTTCTCAAGGGGAAATCCGCAGAACAGGTCGCCCGGCATCCTCTCACCGGGGTGGTCTTCGAGGGTCTCGAGGTGCCCCACTGGAATGAATTGAAGGAGTCGGTGACGCAGGCACAAAAGGTTTTCAGCGAGCTCAAGGCCGTAGGCTGGGATCTCGCCGTGACCCCGGACGGTCCGGTGATTATAGAAGGGAACATCGAGTGGGGCACCACGGGGATCCAGGCCACAAACGGGGGGCTTCTTACCCCGGAAAACAGGGCCTTGTTTTCGCAATACGGTCTCACATTTCGTGGATAGAGAGGTGAACGGATGGGATGGAAAGGGTCAGATGGTATGGCGGGTGATGCATCCTATGACAAGAGGCAAAAGTCGAGGGTAACAACCGTGAATGGCTTACTGACAAGAGTGACACGTTACATGTTTTCCCGACACACTATGATTTTTTACAGCTATTCCATAAGCGATCTTATTTCATCGGACTGGAAATCCAGGGAGGGCCTCATCTTCAGGGAGCTCTCATCGCTGGACTACAACGCTTTTGAGGCCCTCCTCGCCGTTCAGGGAACAGAGGAACCTGTATTTCAGCCCCCATTTGACATGGCCGAGGCGGCCAAAAGAATCCTGATGGGCGGGCACTGTTTCATTTGCGAGGACAAAAAACAGATAGCGGGATATGCATGGTTCGCGACGCGTGAAAGCCGTATCCCCGAGATCCAGGCGACCATCCGGCTGAAAGACAGGGAAATCTATGCATACAACGGATACGTGCGGCAAAAGTACAGGGGGGAGAGGATCATCGAATGCCTGCTTGCGGCATCAGCCCGATCCCTGTACGACAGGGGCTTCCACCGGTGCATAATATCCGGGATGAGATGGAACCGGACAATACACCGCGTCTTTTCGGCGATGCGGTTTTCACGGATTGGATACCTCTGCACGGGCTACATCCTTACTTTCCCATATGCGGTCAATACCTGCAAAGGCCTGACCTTCATCGACCGGCCACGCCGCCTTGAGTTTTACAGAAAACTGTTTTTGAGGTTCGAGACCGCGTTCTCACACAGGGGAATGCCACGGGATATAGTTCTTTCGGAGAGAAGACCATGGAAAAAGTAATCATTCTGACAGCGCGGGAACTGGGGTACCAGGTCGTGAAGGCCCTGGGGAAAAAGGGGATAGGCAGCATCGTTATCTACGGCCACGAGCGCGACGAGATCGCCCAGTATTCGAGATATGCCGTCGAATCACACAAGCTACCCCGTTTTTTTGACGAAACCGGGCTGTTGATGGATCTTCTGATGAGAAAGGCGGACAAGTGGCATGGCACTATGATAATCCCTACCGGTGACCACGGCGTAAAATTCCTGGCAGACAACAGGGATAGCTTGTCGGACCATTACATTGTGCCCACTCCCGGTCCCGATCTTATTGATACCATCGTTAACAAGAAATCTCTTTATGCATTGGCCCGGGATATGGGAATCGCGGTCCCGGGGATCCACTGTCCGCGATCGATGGATGAACTGAACATGCTCAAAGGGAATATTACGTTTCCCTGTTTATTGAAACCCGGCCTCGGACACCTTTTTTCGAGCAGATTCGATTTCAAGATGATGGAGATATATAACTATGACGATCTTGTGAGGAACTACAGAAATCTTACGCGGGACTTCACGCACGATGAGTTCAACATGATGATATGCGACATCATCCCCGGCCCGGACAGCAAACAGATGGTCCAGTATGTCTCTTACATCGACCAGTCGGGGGAGCTTCTCGCCTCGATGACGTCGAGGAAGATGAGGCAGGACCCGCCGAGGTATGGTCAGGGAAGGATCGCGAAGAGCGAAAAGGTCGCCGCTGTTGACGAACAAAGCCGCAAGCTTCTCAGCGGGTTGGGCTATCGAGGGTTCTCCGAGATAGAATGGAAGTACGACCCCCGTGACGGTATCTATAAGCTCATCGAGATCAATCCACGCTTCATATTCTATATTGGTCTTTGCGTTGCTTGTGGAATCAATTTTCCCTACATCCAATATGCGGACCTCGTCCACAACAAGAAGGTCAGGATGGATTCATTCAGGGAAAACGTTTACTGGATCCATGAGTACAAAGATGTTCTCCATACGGTCCTCAACCACAGGATGGAAACTCTCTCCTTCTGGGATTACGCAAGGCCCTACCTGGGCAAGAAATCACTTGCCATCCTGGACTTGAAGGATATGCGACCTTTTTACGAGCAGTGGAGGCAACATGTCAACAATATGCTAAGGAAATGGAGATCATGAAAATCCCTTTGAAACAGAAGGCCATTATCATCAATGCTACGGGTTTGGGATACCAGGTTATCAGGGCGCTCAGCGAAAAGGGGGTCCAGAGCATAGTCATCTATGATCGGGAGTCCGAGGAATTAGGGAGATATTCGCGATATGTTACGGAATCCGTCATGATTCCCGGTTTTATCGAAGAACCACACCGACTCCTCGATCACCTTTTGAAAAAGGCCTCTGAATGGTCGGGCAGTCTTATCATACCCACGAAAGATTACGGTGTCGAATTCCTGGCGGGGCACAAGGCCATCCTGTCGCAACATTATATAATCCCGATGCCAAACGGCAATGTCATTGCCGGGATCCTGAACAAAAAGACTCTGTACGAGAACCTGCGCAAGCGCGGAATCTCCGTCCCGAAGACGTTTCATCCGCGATCCGTCGATGAACTGAATACGCTCAGGGACGAAATAACGTTCCCATGTCTTCTCAAACCCGGCCTCGCACACCTCTTTCTCAGAAAATTCGGTTTCAAGATGCTCGAGATCCATAATTTCGACGACCTGGTGAGCAACTACAGGAACGTTACCGACGATTTTACGAGTGACAGGTTCAAAATGATGATATGCGACATAATCCCCGGCCCGGACAGCAAGCAGATGATCCAGTATGTCTCTTACATCGACCGGTCAGGGGAGCTTCTCGCCTCGATGACATCGAGGAAGATGAGACAGGACCCGCCGAGATACGGGCAGGGGAGGGTCGCGAGAAGCGAAAAGATCGCCGGTGTCGATGAGCTGAGTTACAGTCTGCTCAGGGATTTAGGTTTTTATGGTTTTTCCGAGATAGAATGGAAATATGATCCACGCGACAACCGGTACAAGCTCATAGAGATCAATCCCCGGTTCATATTCTACCTGGGACTCTGTGTCGCCAGCGGGATCAATTTCCCCTACATTATGTACGCTGATTCCGTTCTCAACAAGAAGGTCAGGGTCGATTCCTTCAGGGAGAACGTCTACTGGATCCACGAATACAAGGATGTTCTCCATACCGTCCTCAACCACAAAATGGAGTCCCTCTCCCTCTGGGATTATGTGAGGCCGTACCTGGGCAGAAAGTCCTTTGCCATATTCGATCTCAAGGATCCCAGGCCGTTCTTCGAACAGTTGAGGGAGCATGCGGACAATTTATTGAAAAGGAGATTCTGCAGCCTCTCATGAGTGTTATCGTAACCAACGCAAAGAACAGAATAGCCTATGCCATCGTCAGGAGCCTCGGCGAGAAGGGGATCGATGTCTACACCGCCGACTTCGTGCCCCGCTCCATGTGCTTCGCATCCCGTTTTTCCAAGGGTCATTTCATCTATCCCTCGCCCTTCAAGGACCAGGAGGGCTTTATCGACTGCATAATAGAGAACGTGCACCGCCTGAAGGCACGGGTCCTCATACCTGTCTTCGAAGAGACATTTCTCCTGTCAAAATACAAGGACGTGGTTTCGCCGCACGTCGCCATGGCCATCCCCGACTACGACCAGGTTCTCACGGCGCACAACAAGGACAGGTGGATGCCGCTGGCCGGATCGCTCGGCATACCCGTACCGCGGACCTTCACCGCGGGGGAATTGAGAAACGGGCACCTTAAGTCCTCGCGGCCGCGTTTCCCCGTGCTCATAAAACCGCATCAGGGCGGCGGCGCCTGGGGGATTACCCATGTCTCGACAGAGAGGGAACTTAAGACCCTCCTGTCCGGCGTTACTTACATGGACAGGCCGTGGGAGAGGTTTTCCATACAGGAGAAGATCGCCGGGACGGTGCACTGCGTTGCCATGCTGTTCAATCACGGGCAGTTGAAGGGCCACGTCGTTTACAAGCAGCTAAGAGACCTTCCTTTTACCGGCGGCCAGGCGACGCTGAGGGTGAGCATTGACAGTCCGGCGGCGGTTGCGCACTTGAAGAGGCTGCTCGAAAAACTAAACTGGCACGGGATTTGCCAGGCCGATTTCATCGTCGAGGAGGGAACCGGCATACCTTACCTGATCGACATCAATCCACGGTTCTGGGGCTCCCTGGTGCAGGGGATCGCCAGCGGGGTGGATTTTCCCTACCTGGTGTACAGGATGGCCCGTGACGGTGACGCTGAAGGCGTTGACGGCTTCAAAAAGGGGGTCGTGACGAGATGGCTGTGGGGGGATTTAAGGACCCTGCCCGAGGCACTCCGGTGTGCAGGGGACAAGATGGGGTTTCTCAGGGAATACTGCAGACTTTTCGGCCCGGGGGTCGCCTTCGACGATTTCTGTCTCAAGGATCCCATGCCCTTTCTCACCTTCGGCTTCGATTTCATCACCAAGATCGTCAAGCAGAGGACACTTCACCCGAAGTCTCATGACTCGCTGGAAGGTATCTGGGAATAGATGAGACTATCCGACCTCGTAAACAAAATCAGGCACAAGTCTCTATGGACGATCCTGGCGGACGGTCTTCGCTTCGCACGGGGATACATGGTCTCGATGAGATTCGAACGGCCGGCGCTCGTGTCAGTGCGGGGGAAACTAAAGATCCTTAATCGGCATGGTTCCATTTCGGTCGGTGACCTTACCGATTTCTGGCCCGGTGTCAAACTTTCCTGCATGGGGCCGGCGCGCGGGGACAAGGCACGGATCAGGATAGGAAAGAGCTGTTCCATCGGCGATCGGACCGAGATCCATGCAGGCAGACTGGTACGGATCGGACAGGGGGTAATCATAGCCTGGGACTGTGTCATAATGGACCGCGACTATCATTCCGCCGGCAATGGCGCCGAGGGCGTCCGGCCGGTCATCATCGGCAACGGGGTCTGGATCGGATGCCGGGCCATGATCCTGAAAGGGGTGACCGTAGGGGAGGGGGCAGTGGTGGCCGCCGGGGCGGTGGTAACGAAAGATGTCGCACCATTTACGCTGGTTGCCGGAAATCCGGCGAAAGCCATCAAGAAGGTCGATGGCTGGCGAAAGGGCCGGCCCGTCCTGACCATCTCGGTGAAGTCATGACAGCCGGATCTCAGGCACAGGCAATCACGGTGCTCCACCTTATCGCTCCGGCGCACTTCGGAGGGGCCGAGCGTGTCGTTCTCAATCTTGCCGACGCCATCGACAGGTCACGCTTTAATTTGGTGGTCGGCTCTTTTGTGAATGCCCGGTTCCGCCAGAACGAGTTTGTGACACGGATGGAGGAGAAAGGCATTCCGAATACCGTTTTCTGGCTCAGGCGAACCCTGGATCTCGACAATATTCCCCGCCTTGTCAGGTTCATCCGCTCGGCGAATGTCGGCATTGTCCATACCCACGGTTATCGCGCCGATATCGTGGGGCTCATGGCGGCCAGGCTATCGCGGTGTCCCGTAGTCGCGACGATCCACGGCTTTGTTCCCATCGATGCGCGGCTGCGCCTCTACGAGCAGTGCGACCGTTTCGCCCTGCGTTTCTTCGACCGGCTCTTACCGGTGTCCGACCAGATCCGCCGTGTCCTTAGCGCAAGCGGTGTCCGGCAGGAGAGGATGACGACCATCCGCAACGCCGTTACCGTGGAGAGCGACGACCACGGCGGCGTCGACGGACCCTCGTCCGAGGTCCGCAAGTATGACGGCGAGTTCCTGATAGGCATAGTAGGCAGGCTGAGCCCCGAAAAGAACATCCCCGGGTTTCTTGAGGTTGCCCGGGAGCTCTCGGGGAAATATGACCATCTCAGGTTCGTCGTTGTCGGGGACGGTCCCGAACGGGATTGCCTCAAAGGCCTGACCATGAGCCTGGGGCTGGATGGAAAAGTGAAGTTCACCGGTTTCATCGACCGGATGGAAGACGTCTATTCATGCCTGGACATGCTGGTCATAGCCTCCTCGACGGAGGGCATTCCGCTGACCGTCCTCGAGGCGATGAAGCACGGTATCCCCGTTGTTTCCACGGCTGTCGGCGGGATACCCGAGGTTATCGACCATGGCGTTGACGGCCTGCTCGTGGAGCCCGGGGATACGGGATCGCTCTGCCGGGCCGTCGAAGCGCTGGTCCGCGACGGCAACAGGTATATGACGATATCGCATAACGCACAAAGGAAGGTCATGCGGGATTTCGACCGTTCGTTGTGGATACAAAGAATAGAGAAGTGTTATTTGTCCATGCTTAATAAAAGGGAGGAAGCGTCAAATGGATAAGCTCAAAGTAGGGATTGTCGGTTGCGGGACTATTTTTCATTATCACTATGCCTTCATTGAGGCGCATCCGGGGGCCACCGTCTGTGCCGTGGCCGACAGGGACGAGAAGGCACTCAGGAAGGTCAGCGACAGATACGGCATCAAGAATTGTTACAGCGACCTCGAGGAGATGATTCGCAAGGAAGCCACGGACGTCGTGCACATCACCACTCCCCCGCAGACACACGCGGCCCTGGCGGAAGCGGCAATGAACCTGGGCAACCACGTCTTTGTCGAAAAACCGATGACAACGGACCGTGCAAGCGCCGCGAGACTCTACAATGTCGCGGCTCAAAAGGGCGTGCAGCTTTGCGTGGACCACAACCATCTCTTCGACCCGTGGATGCTTAAAGCGAAAGAGGTCTTGAAGGACCTGCCCCCCGAGGATATCACCTATGTAGAAAGTTATTACGGCATCAACCCCCGGATTCCCGAGATCATGGGCTATCGCAGCTCCAACGAGATCTCCTGGATATACTCCCTGCCCGGGGGCCTTTTCCATGATTTCCTGACCCACCCCCTCTATCTGATGCTGGAGTACACAGGCAGGCCCGTCGGGATCGAAACGATGGCCCGATCCTGCGGGGCACTTTTTCAGGGTCTCTCCGACGAACTCCATATCATGGTGAATGGCGAAAGGGCCGTCGGCAAGCTCACCATCTCGTTCAATGCGAGACCGTTCCAGCACTTCCTGAAGATCTACCATAAAAAGGGGATCGTCACCGTTGACTTCAATAATATGACCATGGTCGCCAACCGGTTGACCGGGCTGCCCGGCGCGGTGACAAAGATCGTCACCAACCTCGGTACGGCCCGTGCGCTAACCACGCAGACGTTTTCCAACGTATACAGGTTCGTCACAGGGAAACTGAAACCCTACTCGGGGATGAGAAATCTCATCCACGGATTCTATGATTCCATCCTTCAATCGGGAGAGCCGCCCGTTTCGGCCGAAAGCGCTCTCGATGTGCTTGGGGTTATGGACCGGGTGTGGAAGGATGCGGGCAAGCTTCATCCCGTCTTCACCAACGTTCCCGCGCCCGCTGCCGCGGCATGGGACCCTGCAAAGGAAAGGGTGCTCGTAACGGGAGCCGGGGGATTTCTTGGCAGAAGGTTGACGGAGACCCTCGTCGAAAAAGGGTATTTTGTTCGCGTTCTCGTAAGGAAACTGACGGACATCGAGCCCTTCAGGGCACTCGGCGTCGATGTGCATTATGGAGACCTCCGGGATGAACTGGCAGTGGCGGAGGCCATCGACGGAATGGATTACGTGGTCCATGCCGCCGCGGCCCAGGAGGGTGACTGGGATACCTTTGACGAAACGACGGTCAGGGGAACGGAAAGGGTCATGAGACTGTCCCGCCAGCTGAAGGTCAGACGTGTGATCTATATCAGTTCCATGAGCGTCTACCAGATGAGCGGTCTCAAAAAAGGCGCGGTGATCACGGAGGACAGCGCGCTCGAAGAGAACCCCGGGGCCAGGGGATTCTACACCTTTTCAAAACTGGAAGCGGAAAAGACGGCGAGGGGATTGATGTCGCCGAACGGCACCTTGAACGGCAGGGTTCCGGCGGTCATATTGAGGCCCGCCACGATCTACGGGCCGAGAGGTCCCGTATTCACCCCCCTTATCGGTGTCTCGCTGTTCAACAAGGTGTTCATGATACTGGGCAAAGGAAGAATGAAACTGCCCCTCGTCTATATCGACAATCTTATAGACGCCATCATCCTGTGCATTGAAGATGAAAGATCCGCCGGCCAGACATTCAATGTCATCGACGACGAAGGGGCGACAAAAAAGGGATATGTGAGGAAGCTGGCGGGAGAACTCTTCCCCCGCTCCCATTCGGTGTCCCTTCCCTACTGGTTCGTAACCTCGGCGGTCCGGTTCCAGGAGATCGCTTTCAAAATGATGCACAGGAACCCCGTCCTGACCCGGTACCGCCTGAGTTCGTCCAGCGCGGACGTCGGTTTCAGCAACACAAGGATCAAGGAACGGCTCCGGTGGGAACCCAAAGTGTCCATCGACGAAGGACTGTCACGAACCTTTGCGTGGTTCAAGGAACATGGGAGATGATAGGTAATAGGTACTAGGTAATAGGTAATAGGTAATAGGTTATAGGTTATAGGTTATAGGTGATGGGTGATGGGTAAAATAAAATCGTTTGGAGTAAAGTCGGTTTTTAACCGAGAACGTAGAACAGTTTTTTACCGGAGGTTGGCTGAGTGAAGTCCGTTATACTGCTGTTGTGGTTTCTCCCGCTTGTATATCTCACCTTTGCCGTTTTTTATCACGTCTTCCTGGCCGTCGCATATTTCCTGACCGCGGACAGAGCGAAGGTTGATGCGCCCCGGACGCGCCGGTATCTTCTATTCATACCGGCCCATAACGAGGAGATCATGATAGGGCGTATTCTTACAAGTCTGAAGTCGGTGGACTATCTCCCTGAGAAAGTTGATGTCCGCGTCATCGCCGATAATTGCACGGACAGGACCGCCGAGATTGCGAGGTCCTATGGCGTCGGGGTCCTCACGAGGGGGGATGAATCGAAAAAAGGCAAGGGGTTCGCAATCGCCTGGGCGATGAAGGAGGTCGACCTTAGCGTCTTCGATGCCGTTGTCATCGCCGACGCGGACAACCTCATCGATCCGAACTTCTTCCACGGCCTCGATGAGGTCATGGACGCCGGCTTCAAGGCTGTTCAGTGCAACAACTGTCTTGCAAATTCCAACGAAACGGCCTTTACGAAGGTCATCCACCTGTCGAGGACGATCAACAACGAGTTGTATCACCATGCGAAGTACAGGATAGGTCTTTCCTCGTACCTGATGGGGAACGGCATGTGCTTCACGACGGGGCTGCTCGGGGACCATCCGTGGGCAACAGGGACCATTGCCGAAGACTACGAATACTATGCGAGACTGGCGAGCTGCGACGTACCTGTCGGGTTCGCCGCAAATTCGCGGTTGTACCACCAGGAATCCAGGGACTTGAGGCAGGCCTCGAAGCAGAGACTGCGCTGGTCATCGGGGCGGTTCCAGGTGGCGAAGAGGTATGGTCTGACGTTGATAAAAAAGGGTCTTAAGGACCGGAATTTCAGGATGATCGACGCCTCTTTCCCGCTGATACTGCCCAACCTGTCTCTCATGGTCAACATGACGGCCGCCGCGCTGGCCGCGGCCGTCGTGGTCAATCATTTCCATCCCTTGCCCTTTGTCGTGCCCTGGCTCATAGTCCTCATCACGCTCGAGGTGGCCTACTTCGCCAGCGGGATGTTCCTGGCAAGAATGCCGGTATTCACGTTCCTCTTCGCCCTTGGTTTCGCGCCCTTTTTTCTTCTCTGGAAGGCGTGCATCGATGTCCTGGGGATATCCGGAAGGAGAGCGGGACAATGGGGAAGGTCGACACGGGTATGAAATGTATAGCTCAGGAGGTGAGTGTGGCAGAAGAGACGGTCCGAGCCGTTGACCACCTGCAAAAGGTGAAAGATTTTCATAATGCCGACGCAACGAGATACAGGGCCGAGCGGTATCGTTCGGATACCTGTGAAGGGCTTGCTTACGTGACGCGAAGACAGATGGTCCTTTCTCTGGCCGACATTGAGCCGGGACGCGTCCTCGATGTCGGGTGCGGACCGGGGATTCTCACCCGGGATCTGATTCACAACGGACATCAGGTCTACAGCGCCGATCTCTCGATGGAGATGCTGCAAAGGGCAAGAGAAACCGCGGGCGGCGAGGGAGGGTCGGTACCTCAATTTGTTGTCAGCGACGCCTCGAAAATCTGCTTTTCAGGTAATCGCATGGATATGGTGCTTTCCATCGGCCTCATGTGCTACGTGAGAGACCACGGGGGGGTGCTCTCGGAGATACGCAGGGTGCTCAAGCCGGGGGGTGTCTCCGTTATTCAGATCAACAATATCAGGTGGCCGGTACTCTATCGTACGCTTATTCCCCTTTATCGCCGCCTGAAGGCCATAACCGCAGGAAAGAATTATGACGGCCTCGATTTCTCGTTCAACTTCTCTTCGAGCAAAGAGTTCCTTCGGGACATCGCCCGAAGCGGGCTCGAGGTCCTGTGCGTCGAACATTATGATTTCAGGATTCCCTTCGTGGATATCCTTCTGCCCCGACTTTCCGTTGCACTGGGAAAACTGATGTTCAAAAACCGCAGCAGGCGCATCTGCAGATTGTTTGCGCATGGTCTGCTCATCAAAGTGAAGAAATGATCGTTTCTACCTGGAGAATAATCAATAAACAGCCGGGGCCGCATCCCGGAGCGAATCAAGTGGGGGATGCGGCCCCGGCTGTTTCGGAGCTACAGGGGGTTTATCAAGGACTTACCACCCTGAGATTTGTCGGTGCGGGGATTGTCGCCGCAGGAGGGGTACCCGAAGGCCCGACATATGAGTTAGCTACGACTATGTCATCGTAGTCCCGTGTTTCTTCCTTGGGCGCTGTCCATGAGTGCCCGTACTGGTTGCCGCCGATCTCGACAGTCCGGATGGTCCAGCCCGATGCCCACCATGTGGCGTTCAGCGTTCCCTTGGAAACACCGTCGACCCAGAACTGCGCCTGTTTGTTGACGAGGTCGATCTTTATCTCATAGCAGACCCATGTACCCGGGGTATACTGTGACAGGCTGTACCCGGTAAAGAAATGATTGGCATTGCTCTGGGCATCCCAGAGGTTCATCTGGACACCGCTGCCGCTGACCTGAAATTCAGGGATGATGATCTGATTGCCGTCGGCCTTCTTCAGCCGGAACAGCTTATGAAAATTGGTGAAAGATTTTGTCGAGTCTCTCTGGTACCAGCGCAGATAGATGAGACTGTAATCCTTGCCGAGGTTTTTCCTCAGGGTGTTTTCCCCTGTCGGCCAGCACTGTTCCTCCAGATTGATCCGGTAACCGCGTTTGTTCGTCTGGCCGGGATTCGATCTCTCCGCGGCCGCTACAACCTGGGAATTGGGTTGACCATAGTTTTTGCACAACGTGTTGGCACTGAAGCCGGAAAACCCCGAGGGCAGGCCCGGGTTGACCGAACAGTCCGACAGGCTGCAATTGTAATCGCGTGTATATCCATCGAAGCTTTCCTGCCAGATCACGGTCGTGTGACCTGTCACAGCGCATATGACGAGCAGCAATACTACTGCCATTCCTGATATAATCTGTTTCACTTCTTTACCTCCTTGACTGACCTTTCTGTAACGGATGCCGGTGAATTGTTCCGGTGTTTCCGGCCGGTCCGCTGATTTTCCGGAAACGGGTGTTCTTTGAGAATACCGTTATTATTATTATTATTATTATTATAATAGCTCATGTTCGTACTTTTGTCCTTACATCAATTCGACCGCTAGTAACGTGCCGTAAAAGTAGCCGTTACGCTTACGTTCCTCGACATAGTCCCGGTGCAGGTGGTCTGTGTTCCCGAGCAGCCGCCCGACCATCCGGCAAACCTGGAATTGGAACTGGGTGTTGCCGTCAGGGTCACACGGGTCCCCGATGCGAATACGGTTCCCGTCGGGTTCGTTGTGACCGTTCCCGACCCTGTTCCCGATTTGGTTATCGTCAATGTGTACCCGCTGCCTGATGATGAGGCGCCGCTCTGGGTGATGGAGAAGGTCTTGCCGGCGACCGTGAAGGCTGCGGTTCTCGTTGAACCCGTGTTGGCTGCTACCGAGATCTTGACAGTTCCGTTCCCTGTCCCGGTCGTGCCCGAAGAGATCTTTGCCCAGGAGACTCCCGTTGAGGAGCTCCATGAACAACCGCTCGACGCTGTCACTGAAATGGTTCCCGTTGTCGCTGCGCTGCCGATCGAAGCACTTGTTGGTGAGATACTGTAGCTGCATGAACTGCTGCCGCCATAGCTCGCTTCGTTCGAGTAATCGCTTTCTTTCCCGGATGAATCGTAGGCCGTCACGGCAAAGTAATACCTGGTCCCGTCGTTCAGGTTCGGAACAGTGCAGTTTGTCGTATTCCCCACGGTGGAACTCGCGGTGTAATTCCCGCTTGATGTCCCGTAGTGAATCCTGTATCCCGATACGCCCGTTATCGCGTTCCAGGCAAGTGATGCGCTGGCTGCCTCGGCGCTCCCCATCGATGCTCCGAGGATGAGAGAGAAAACCGCGACAAAAACCAGTAAGAATGAGGTGCCTCTGCTCCAGTTGCTTTGGTGATACATTCAAACCTCCCAAGATTAAGAAATGATCTGTAACAAAACCGACTGGCTTTTTCGTGTGCCTTTCACAAAGCAATTGGCGTGCCGCCGGAAATGAAATGTGCTATACTATCGGAGTTAAAGGTAATATGAAGTCCAGGCGGATTGTTTGTGCGGATTCAAATGCAGGGTTTTTCCTCCATACCAGGTTGCCGTGCGAAGGTTTTTTCCTTCACACCTTCCCCTCATGGCTGTCCAATGAAACCCCGACACTACCAACGATCGATGACGTAAGTCTCCTGTCGCAGGATCGCGACGGGATAGAAACTAATGGTGCCCGATGCGGTTGAATATCTTTTCAAGGCTTTTTTTAGGTTATATCGCCATCATTCTGGTCCTGGGAGCGATTAACGCCTATTCGGTTTTCACGCTCCACCGGTTGAATGTCGAGGTCACGCTGATCTTCAACAGGGATCAGCGTGTCCTCGATCTCAAGCAGAAGCTTGTCGATTCCCTTCTCTCCCAGGTGGGATCGGCGAAGAAATTTGTCATTACGGGCGACCCCATTTTTCTCGATCAGACAATTTCGGGGCAGAAGGAATTTGAGAGACATCTCACACAGGTATCGTCCATCGCCGGGCTTCATGAGAGAAAGGATCTCCTTGGCGGGGTGGCATCAACCTATGGGGAATACACGTCCCTGGTGAACGAGGAAATAGAGCTTGTCAGGACGAAAGAGCCCTATTCGAAAAGTGAATATGGGGGCAGGACCGATAAAGCGGTGGAACAGGTTCTGGAAAGATTGAAGACATTGGAGAATTCCTATCTCCAGGATATCCAGGATCGGATGAACAGGATACGCGAGACCGCGGCAGCGGCGCAGCGAATGTCGGTCATGTTATTCGTGGCCGCAATCCTTCTCGTAATTCTGGGCTCATTCATCAGTACGAGGGGCATAACCAAACCGTTGAAAGTCCTGATGGAAAAAACAAAAGAGATCTCAAGGGGCGTCTTTGAGGGGAACCTCAGCATCGCCTCTCCCCGGGAAGTCTCGGAACTCGCGGGGGCCCTCAACAGGATGTGCGAGAAGCTCAAAGAGGTGGACACAATGAAATCCGGCTTCTTCGCCACGATGTCCCACGAACTCAGAACGCCTCTTGCATCGATAAAGCAGGGCATCAGCCTTCTTCGGGACCGTGCGGGAGGACCCGTACCGGAGAAACAGAAAAGGCTGTTCACCATTCTGTCTGAAGAGACGAACAGGCTTATTGATCTCGTGAATTCACTCCTGGAGCTTTCAAAAATGGAAGCCGGGATGATGCCTTTCAGCCTGAATCAGGAAAATTTCCCTTCTCTGGTTCGCCGCGTTATCACGGAAATGGCCCCCCTTATCGAGGCGAAAAAGGTCGGTATCAGCATGGATTTCGGTGATGAGAAGGAGATCCCTTCCCTGAAGCTTGACCGTGAGAGAATCCTGCAAGCCCTCAGAAATCTGGTCGGGAACGCGGTGAAGTTCACGCCGGAGCAGGGATCTATAACGATAAGGGCATACCGCAGGGATCATGCCGTCGAGTTCACTATAACGGACACCGGTCCAGGCGTTCCCGATGAGAACCTCGAAACGATCTTTGAGAAATTTCATCAATCGCCCGGTCAGGCCCGGGGGTCGATAAAGGGCACCGGGCTGGGCCTTGCATTCGTCAAACATATAGTCTTAGCACATGGAGGTAAAGTGTGGGCAGAAAACGAACCAGGCAAAGGAACCACGTTTATCTTTGCATTGCCGTTGTGATGTGTTTCGCCGTGATCGGATGTGCCGCGGGGGGAGACATCGTCGAACCGCCGAACGAGACCGTCCCGGCCGGACCGGACGTGCACCGGGACCTTGCGGACGCGCGCCGGGATTTTGCGGCTGCTCGCCGCCGGGACCTTGCGGACGCGCGCCGGCTCCTTGCCGCGGGCGACTATCAATCCGCCCTGAGAGTCAACGAAACGGTACTCAAAACATCGGCGGGCAAACCCCCGGCGGACGAGGCGCTGTTCAACATCGGCATTATATTTGCCCATCCGGGAAACCGGAACAGAGATTATCAAAGATCCATCGTCTCCTTCAGGAGGCTCGTCAAGGAATATCCTCAGAGCCCCCTGGCTGATCAAGCTTCTATCTGGGCAGGGGTGCTGGAGGAGAACATAAAGTTGAGGCGGGCCTCCTCGGAGGCTCAGCAGGAAAATGTCAGGCTGAAGCAGATCATCGAAAAATCGAAAGCGGTGGATATCCAGATGGAAGAAAAGAAAAGAGAAGAAACTAGATAAAGAGGCAGACTATGTCCTTGGGCAAAATACTGGTAGTCGACGATGAGAAGAATCTCCTGGAATTGATCGCAATGGGTCTCGAACATGCCGGTTATGACGTGGTCGCAACGATGGAGGCGGGTGAGGCGATTACCAGGGTAAAGGAAGAGACGATCGACCTTGCCGTGCTTGATCTCCAGCTCGTAGGTATCGACGGCATAACGCTGATGGAAAAACTTCATCTTATTAGCCCCCGGATGCCCGTCATCATTCTCACCGGTTATGGCAGCATCGCCAATGCCGTTGACGCGATGAAGCGCGGGGCATACGGTTACCTTACCAAGCCTTTCGATTCCGAGGTCCTCCTCCTGGAGATAGGAAAAATGATGGAGAACCGCCGGATGTCCTCCGAAATTGAGAGGCTCCAGGGCCTGCTGGAAGAGAAATACAGTTTTTCCAACATTATAGCAAAGAGCAAGAAGATGCAGGATGTGCTGGAGACCATCTCGCGGATCGCAAAAACGGACTCCACCGTATTGCTCCTCGGGGAAAGCGGCACGGGCAAGGACCTCATCGCCAAGGCGATCCACCTTGCCAGCGACCGCAAGGAACAATCTTTTGTGGCAATCAACTGCGCCGCCCTGCCGGAGGCACTCCTGGAGAGCAACCTCTTCGGCCATGAAAAAGGCGCCTNNTCTTTCTCGACGAGATCGGGGACATGTCCCTGCCCATACAGGCCAAAATACTGCGCGTGATCGAGGAGAAACAGATCCGTCCCGTTGGGAGTGAAAAGGTCATCGACGTCGACGTCAGGATTGTAACGGCCACAAACAAGAACCTCGAGGAGCAGGTAAAGCTCGAGCTCTTCCGCGAGGACCTTTACTACAGGATCCATGTCATACCGATCCATCTGCCGCCGCTGAGGGAGAAGAAAGAGGATATTCCGCCTCTCGTGGAATTCTTTCTGAAAAAGGCCGGCGCGATTATGAAGAAAGAGATCAAAGGGGTGACACCCCAGGCCATGCAGAAGCTGATGCTCTACGATTGGCCGGGGAATGTCCGGGAACTGGAGAACGTCATCGAGTATGCCGCCGCCATGACCGACAAGGAATATATCACCGACGATCTCGTCCTTCAAACCAGCGGCGTCGTGTCCCAGGGACCGCTCAAGCCCCTCAGGGAGGCCAAAGACGCCTTCGAAAAGAGCTACCTCATCTATCTTCTCGAGACCTGTGAGGGAAACATCACCGAGGTTGCGAAGTATGCCGGCAAATACAGGGCGGACCTCTACGATCTTCTGAGAAAGCACCATCTCAATCCCGACGACTTCAAAAAGAAGAGACACACGGCATAGAGAAGAGGGGTAATAGGTACCGGGTTATAGGTAATAGACCACCCACCACCCATTACCCGGCACCCATTACCCACTGCTGTCCAGGATAATCCACTTCCCGGACTGATTTCTTTTAAAGCAAGGATTCAGGGCAGGTAGACTCCCCAAAATCCCGCATTTCAGAACCAGGTTGTCTTTATCTCGTTCAGTTCGTCATCCCGGCTTTCTCTATTCGTCATTCCGGCGAAGGCCGGAAACCAGGAAGAACTTTCATACAACGGGAAGCATACGTATACAGAGCAGCATACAGTGTTTAAAGAGAACAGTTGGATGTCCCTTCGTATGGTGATTCCTTATCCATAGTCTCTCCTGGTTTCCGGCCTTCGCCGCAATGACGGAGGAAGAAGGGGGCGCAATGACGGAGGAAGAAGGGGGCGCAATGACGGAGGAAGCGTATGGGAACTGTGCGATAGCCTGTGGCTGTCCGGAAAGAGGTTGACCTTTACATTATGTTGGACAGATGTGCCCATAACCTATAACCCATTACCCATCACCTATCTTCTGTAATCCTTTCTGATGACAGCCTCCAAGCTTTTGGTACTACAAAATAATTGTTGTTTCTATGACATACAGGGCAGGAGCTTTTTTGTATTCTTCAGATATAGGCGCTTTTCGCGGGTGGTATTCCAGTACATATCCCTTGTGATGAACAAGAGGATCAGCCGGGGGTTCTAAAATGAGAAAAATATTTGCAGGACGGAACAAAAAAGGCTTCACACTGATAGAACTCCTCGTCGTCATGGTCATTGTCGGTTTGCTTGCGGCCCTTGTGGCGCCCAGGCTTTTTCCCAAGCTCGGTAAGGGAAAGCAGGCCGCCGCCAAGGCCCAGATAGAGCTTCTGGGGCAGGCCCTTGACCAGATGCGGCTCGATATCGGACGGTATCCCACCACCCAGGAAGGCTTGAACATGCTCTCTGCCAATCCCGGTGTTGCGAACTGGGACGGGCCCTACCTGAAGAAGGCCCTCCCCGTCGATCCCTGGGGTAAGCCATACGGCTACCAGTGCCCGGGGAGTCACGGAGAATACGACCTCTTTTCTTACGGGAGGGATGGATCTCCCGGTGGAGAGGGTGAGGACGCCGACATAGTGAGCTGGCAATAACCATGACGAAGACGGGGACCAGGCGTATGGGATATCTTCGAACAGTGATCGTTCTTTCTGCTCTGAGCTGTATTGTATTGCCGGCCTACGCAGCCGATGAATCGGCGATCACGACCCGTTCCCTTGCGGCCGGCCAGGATAAGCCGGCCAGGATTGAAACGTCTCCGCGCATAGCGCAGGTCCCGCCACCGACTGTGCCGCAACAAGGCGGATCCCCGGCACAACCCACCCCGGCGCCGGGGACGCCTCAACAAACTCCGGCTCCGCTTCCACCCGCGGGGCCGGAGACGCCGGGAACCACGCCGTTTCAACCGGCGCCGCAAACAGCACAGCCGCCAGGGCCTCCAGAATTCGCTGCGCCGCCGCCGGCCCCTTCGCCGCCGCCCAGGGCACAAACACCCCCGGCTTCCAGGGTGCAGTCTCCACGGCCTGCCGCGGTACAGAGGCCCGGCACCGGACGCATCAGCCTTAACTTCGACGATGCCGACGTCTTTTCGGTGATACAGACTATTTTCGGTGAGATTTTGAGAGTCAACTATATCGTCGATCAGAGGGTTAAGGGGAGGGTGACCTTCCGGTCCGTCGCTCCCGTCACGATAGATCAGGTCCTTCCCATCATGGAGACGATCTTACGGCTCAACGGCATAGGTGTCGTTGAAGAAAGCGGCCTGTACCGGATCGTTCCCATCGGCGACGTCGCCAAGGAGCCTGCCCAGATAAAATTCGGAAGAGAACCCGAGAGAATCGTGATCCAGGGGAAATCCATCATCCAGGTGGTTCCTCTCATCCACGTCCATTCATCGGAGACGATCAAGCTCATCACTCCCTTTCTCACCACAACGGCAGTGGTCATCGATCTGCCCAATATCAACTACATCATACTCGTCGATACGGATTCCAACGTGAAAAGGCTTCTGACGCTGATCAACTTCTTCGATGGCGAACAGACAAAGCTGAAAAAACCCCAGGTATCGGTTTACAATATACAGAACGGCAAGGCGAAGGATGTTGCTTCGATCCTGCAGCAGGTTCTCCTGTCGGCCAGGCCGCCGGCCCCGGCAGTGGCGACGACCACGGCGACAGGCGCCACACCGCCCGCGCCGGCCACACCGCCCGTGCCGAGGCCGTCCGTCCAGGGCAACGGCGGCCAGCCGGCCGGGGATATGCTGGTCTCCCCGATCACGAAGATCATCGCCGATGACAATCTGAACGCCCTTATCATTCTATCCACGCCTGAAGACTATGAGTTCATCAAGACCGCCATCCAGCGGATCGACGTCATACCGAGACAGGTCCTTCTTGAGGGTGTCGTGGCCGAGGTGACCCTGAAGGATGAACTGAAGCTCGGTATATCATGGGCCCTCCAGTTCAATCCCGACGGCATGAACGGCGTTCTCGGTGCGGTACAGGGAGCAGTAGGGTTCAACGCTCCCGGAGCGACCCCGACGACGACCACCGGGGCGGGGACATTCACGTTTGCAGGCAACGTGGGCGGTGATTTCAGGACGGTGATCGACATGCTCGCCACGGACTCGAGGGCGAAGCTCCTGGCAGTTCCTCACGTTCTCGTATCGGACAACAAGGAGGCCCGCATCCAGGTGGGCGATCAGGTACCCGTCGTCTCTTCGGAAACCTTCGGTTCGGGGACGATAGCCCCTCAGCGGACGATCCAGTACAAGGATATCGGAATCATCCTCAAGGTAAAACCCCGCATCAACGAGGGTGGTCTCGTGACGCTCGATATCTCGCAGGAGGTTTCGTCCTATGAGACGATCAAGCTCTTCGACAACGAGGACTATATTATCCTCCATAAGACGGAAACGACGACGAATCTTGTCGTCCAGGACGGCAACACCATCATCATAGGCGGACTGATCCGTGACGACCTGTCACGGGCGCGCTCAGGCATCCCCTTTCTGAGCAAGATCCCCGTACTCGGGTGGCTCTTCGGCAGCACCACCGATACGGAGCAGCGGACGGAACTCATCATCCTTCTGACGCCCCGCGTCATCCGCAATCATGCCGATGCCAACAACGTCACCTCCGATTACGTGGACAGCATCACAAAAACCGGAAGGGGAAGGATAAAGAAGGAAGAGCTCCTGAAACAGAAACCGATACCCCCGGCGCCCCTCAGCGATACGGGCGGTATCCCGAAGAAGGACACGGAGATTAAGAGGGAGGAGCTCCTGAATCAGCGCGTCCCCCCCGCGTCCCCCACGGTTCCCCCGAAGAGTCCCGGCTTCCAGAGCGATAAGGAACTGAAAAGGCCGCCGGAACTGGTGGAATAGCAGATTCCGGCGCAGACCGGCGTGACCATGGACATAACGAATATCACTTTTTTGAATCCCGAGGAATTCCCCAAGGTGCCCCTTGTCATCGAGGGGATATCCACGCGCTTTATCCGTGAAAACAAGGTGATCCCCTTCGAACTTAAGAACAACGTACTGAAGGTCATCATGGCCGATCCTTCCGACAGGGGGGTCATCGAAGCCCTGCGCGTCGCCACGGCGGGTGACGTGGTTGTCTATACCGGCCCACCGGATATCATCGAGGAACAGCTGTCCAAATTCTACAGCCAGGAAGAACAGAACATCAACCGGATCATCGAAGGCATCGACGAAGGGGAGCAGGAGTTCATCAACGAGCAGGAGGAGGAGGACATCGGGCACCTCAAGGACCTTGCCTCAGAGGCGCCCATCATAAAACTTGTCAACCTCCTCATCACGAGGGCCGTGGAAAGCAGGGCAAGCGATATCCACATAGAGCCTTTCGCTGATGAAGTAAAGGTGCGCTACCGCATCGACGGGGTCTTGAGCGATGTGGAATCCGCTCCGAAGAGACTCCAGGCGGCGATGGTGTCGAGGATCAAGATCATGGCCAAACTGAATATCGCCGAGCGCAGGCTGCCGCAGGACGGCCGCATCAGGCTTCTTGTGGGAGACCGGGAGATTGACCTTCGGGTATCCACGATACCGATACTCCACGGCGAAAGCATTGTCATGAGGATCCTCGACAAGGAGAGTATCGTCATCGATCTTAACGCCCTCGGTTTCATGCCCGACATACTTCAGGAATTCAACCAGCTCATAAAGAGGCCCAACGGTATCATCCTCGTCACGGGGCCCACGGGAAGCGGGAAAACGACTACCCTTTACGGGGCCCTTGACAAGATAAACTCACCGGACAAGAAGATCATAACCGTGGAAGACCCCATCGAATACCAGCTTAAGGGTGTGAACCAGATACAGGTGCGGCCCAACATAGGGCTGAGCTTTACCAACACCTTACGCCACATTGTGCGGCAGGACCCCGACGTTGTCATGATCGGCGAGATACGCGACCTCGAGACGGCGGAGATTGCCATACAGGCGGCCCTCACCGGTCACCTTGTCTTTTCGACGCTTCACACGAATGACGCCTCCAGCGCGATCACACGGCTTCTGGATATGGGGGTGGAAGCCTTCCTTCTCTCCTCGACGGTCCGCGGTATCCTGGCCCAGAGGCTCGTTCGGGTCATATGTCGCGAGTGCAAGACCGAGGACACCTCGCAGGACCAGATGCAGGAATTGAAGGTTCTCGGCCTTCACGAGGGCGCGCGCCTCTACCGCGGCAGGGGCTGCGAATCCTGCACGTACACCGGTTTCAGGGGAAGGATGGGCATCTTCGAACTCCTCATGGTTGACGAGGTGATGCGCAGACTCATCCTGAAGAATGCCGATGAAGGCCAGCTCAGGGAAGCGGCGCGGAAAAACGGGATGAGGACCCTCCTCGAAGATGGCCTCGCCAAGATCGAAACGGGCAGTACCACCCTGGACGAGGTCTTCAGGGTCACCCAGGAGGATTAAGTGCCCGTGTATTCCTATACCGCCGCTACGCTTGAAGGCGCCACCGTCGAAGGGGTGGTGGAGGCGTCGGATGAAAGGGGTGCCGTTGAGAAGATACGAAATACCGGGGTCATACCGATCAAGATATCGGTGCCCGGCCGCAGTCTCGGGAAAACCTTCGCGTTCAGGTCTTCACGGGGCGATCTTCTCACCTTCACCACGGAACTGTCGGCGCTCCTCAGCGCCGGTCTCCCCATCGACAGGAGCCTCAATATCCTCGCGGAAATATCGGAGGGCAGTCACATGAAAGAGGTCATCCACTCCGTGCTTACAGGTATTCGCGGGGGAAGCTCCTTCTCGGAGGCGCTGCAGAAGCATCCCGGCATCTTTTCGAGGCTTTACATAAGTATGATACGGGCCGGGGAGACGGGCGGCGTTCTGGATATTGTCCTCGACAAGCTGACCGAATTCCTGGAGACGGCAAAGGAACTCAGGGACAGCGTCGTCTCCGCCATGGTGTACCCCCTTATCCTGACGCTTACCGGCGGGATATCCATAGTCATTCTCCTCACCTTTGTCATTCCGAGGTTTTCATCGATATTCAGCGAAATAGGCGGAAACCTTCCTCTCTCGACTCAGATCATCCTCACGATAAGCCAGGCCCTGAGGTCTTACTGGTGGATAGTCTTCCCCATGGTCATCGCGGCCTTTGCGCTCGTGAAGTTCTACGCCGGAACCGAAAAAGGCGCTTACAAATGGGACGAGCTGAAACTGAAGCTGCTCGGCGACGTCATCAGAAAACTTGAGACGGCACGTTTCTGCCGGACCCTGGGAACGCTCTTAAGGAGCGGGGTGCCGTTTCTGCAGGCCCTCACCAACGCAAAGGACGTGATCGGCAACAGGATCATAGCGGGCTCGGTAGGGGCCGTCATCAAAAATGTCAGAGAAGGAAAGGGTATAGCTGGTCCCCTCATCGAGGTCGACGCCTTTCCGCAGCTTGCACTGTCCATGATCAAGGTCGGAGAAGAGACGGGGCAGCTCGACACGATGCTTCTCAAGGTTGCGGCCACCTATGAGAAGGGGCTGCGGGACGCTGTGAAAAGGTTCATGAGCCTTCTCGAACCGGCAATAATACTCGCCATGGGGATCATCATCGCATTTATCGTCGTTTCCATGCTGATGGCCGTATTCAGTATCCTGGAGTTGCCATTTTGAAAGAAGGGACAGACAGCGCAAGAGGCAGGACACCGGCATCCCCCGGGGGCTTCACGCTCCTCGAGGTCATGATGGTCGTCGTGCTCATTCTCATCGTGCTCGGAGTTTCCACGGTCTTCCTTGCAAGCAGGCTTCCGTCACAGAACCTGAACTCCGCCGGACGGGAGTTCTCCGCAATGCTGCGATTTGCGAAGCTGCTTGCGAAGAACTCCGGTGAGCCCCGGGCGGTCCTCGTCAATCTCGACACCGGCCGCTACGGAATAGCGGGGGTGCAGATGAGGAACGTGCCGCAGGGCGTCACGCTGACAATCACCGACCCGCTGGAAGGAGAGATAACACGGGGAGAACATTCCATCGTCTTTAATGAATCCGGCACAGCCGGATGGGGCCGTATAACCCTTTCGGGAGGCAGGAGGGTCCTCCATATCGAACTTGACCCCGTACTGGGGGCCGTGGTGTTGAAACAATGAATGTACGCATGCCGCCAAAGACAGACGCCGGCTTCACCCTTCTCGAAGTCATCGTAGCCTTCGCTCTCCTGGCGACGACGGTGACGGTAATACTGCAGCTTTTTTCGTCGAATCTGCGCGTCCTGTCGACGTCGGAAGATTTCGTATGGGCGACTGCACGGGCAGAGGCCGCGATGAGAGAGACGCTCGACAGGGAGAACCTGGCTGTGGGGACTTCGAGCGAGACGACGTCCGAGGGGTACACGGTGGAAACGACGATATCGAAAGTGCTTGAGACGAGGACGAGAGAGCTGCCCCTCGAGATGCTGGAGGTGGGTGTTAAATTGTCCTGGAGCGGTGTCAGAGGTGAGAGGTCCATGGTCCTGAAGACGATGAAGATGGTCAAGAGGGAGGTTGTCGGAAGGATATGAAAAGGCAGCGGGCAAGACGCACGTCCCGGACCGGCGGGCAAGACCACGGCTTCACCCTCCTCGAGGTGCTGATTTCCATAACCCTTATCAGCCTTCTGGTGGTGATAATGGCCGGAGCAATCCGCCTCGCGTACCGTTCGATCGACAGGGGGGAGCAGAAATCCCAGAACCTGGAGCGGCTCAAGGTCTGCTTTGCGTTGCTCGATGCCCAGATACAGTCCGCACTTCCCCTTACCCGGCAGGACGACGAGGCGGGGCGCGTCTTTTTTGAGGGCTCGGGGGACTCAACCAGATTTGCGTCGAACTACTCGTTGATGGGCGGGCAAAGAGGATACGTCATCGCAGCCTACAAGGTAAAGCCTGACGGCGAGGATAAATTCGCCCTCTATATAGAGGAAAACAACATCGGTGTCGAAAACGTCAGGGAAGTGAAACTCCTTGAAGGAATGAAAGAGGTACGTTTTGAATTCTTCCGCAAGGAGTCGGACGCGGACGAAGTTGAGGGAGAATGGGTCAAGGAATGGACGGACGAACTTCTTTTTCCACGAAAGATCCGCGTCCACCTTGTCTTTGGAGATCGCAAACTTCAGTTCACCGTGCCGGTGAGGGCACAGAAGGCCAGGACATGATTCGTTCCCAGAAAGGCATCGCGCTTCTCATGGTTTTGTGGGTCATCACCATGCTCATGACCCTCGTAATCTCATTCTCCTTCCTGACGAGGACGGATGCCAATTCGACGATCTACTTCAAGGAAGGGACGCAAGAGAAGTTTCTCGCCGAGGCGGGAATGCAGAGGGCCATCATGGAGATCTACCATCGGCAGACATATAGAACTCAGACCGTTGTCGTCGAGGGAAACCAGGTGGTGAGGATCGACGGCAGACCTAATGCCGGCGAGATCGAATCAGGCCGCTATACCTTCATGCTTCTGTCGGAATCAGGCAAAATAGATATCAACAAGATGACCGATCTTACAGGGGTGGTATTGAAGAATCTCCTGTTGAACCTGGAGGTGCCCCAGGAAAGGGCGGATATCATCGTTGATTCTATTCTCGATTGGGTGGACAATGACAATCTCCGTCGCTTAAACGGCGCCGAGGACGAGTACTATCAGTCCCTCCCCGTTCCCTACAAGGCAAAGAACCGCCTATTCGACACGGTTGAAGAGCTTCTGCTGGTAAAGGGCGTCTCACCGGAGCTTCTTTTTGGTACCGTTCAACGAAAGGGCCTCATCGAGTTTCTGACACTGTACGGAACGTCGTCGAAGATCAATATAAACGCAGCTCCGCGGGAGGTTCTCATGGCATTGCCGGGATTGACGGAAGACACATTGAAGAGGATCGCGGACCAGAGGGAGACTGCGGAATTCACGTCCGTACAGGACATTCAGGCTATCACGGGCCTCAATTTCGCGACGCTGGCACAGTACATCGATATGAGCGAGACGCAGGTTTATACCATTGAATCAGTGGGTTTCCAGGGGGATTCGAAGCGTGGTTACGGGATACGGGCAGTTGTGTCGGCCGGGACCACCACGCCCCTGTTTCTTTATTACAAGAGCCCTTCGGAGATGCGCCGATGACAATCGAAGAAACCTTTGCGCGTTTTGAAAAGTACGCCGGCGCACTCTGGCATGGCAGTAGATCGCGCTTCGCCGGGTTCGGGAAAATCCCGGCATTCAATCTGCTCGAAGGTGTCCTTATCCCCAGAAAATGTCTCTGCGCAGCCCTGGAAAAAGGGTGCGTTTGTGTGGCCTATGGCACTCAGTTCCTGTCACGGCCGAGGGTCAAAGGGATCAGACGCTTTTATTTCGAGGAGGGAAAGTATCCCGGGCCGGAAGACCTGACATCGGCAATCCTGGCGGCCCGCGACGGCTTCGGGGCCCGTGATGCCGCCATCGTCCTTTCTGTTCCGAGACACTGGATCCTGGTCAGGGTTGTCGAACTTCCCGCTGTGGTAAAAGAGAATCTGGCGTCCGTTATTGCATACGAACTGGACAGGCTGACCCCGTTCAATCCCACCGAAGCCATGTACGATTTCTCGATCACCTCCGAGGAAGACGGGAAACTTTCGGTCATCATTATTGCCATGAGGGCGCAGACGGCAGAGCCCTATCTCGATGCCCTCGCCGCGAAAAATATGATTCCCCAGAGGATCACCACGGGACTGACCGGCTTCGGCACGCTCTGCGGAATCCTGGGAAACGGCGGGCGGCTCGCTTTGTGCATGTCCGTCAACGATGACGGATACGAAGGGTGCCTGACAAAGGAAGGGGTCTTTCTCTTTGGTGCATCGGGAGATTTCGCGGGGCAGGACAGGGAAGATAACCTGGCACTCGTCAGGGAGGAACTTATCCCCATGATCGCCAGGTTCGAACACGAAGGTGTTCCACCCGTTGTCCTTCTGCGCCGGTCTCCCGGATATGCCGATTTTGAGGACAAGGTCGGCGTCCCCGTCAAGGTCATAACCGATGACGATTTCAGGAACGTCTTCGGGACGGATCCCGGCGACGGCCTGACAGGCCCTCTCGGGGGGCTTGTGGAAACGATCTGGCCCGGTGCGAAGGGTTTCAATCTGGCAAGCAAGGGCCTCCAGCCGGCGGCAAGGAATCCCGTAACGCCTGTCAGCTATGTTCTCGCCGGGCTCATCGCCCTGGCAATGATCCTCTACCTCATCGTGCCGCTCCAGATGGAAAAGGCAAGGAGTGACAGGATCGAACACCAGATCGGGATACGAAAGGCTGAGGTCAAGACGATCGAGGCCATGAAACAGGAAGCCGCCGCCATTGAGGGAGATATAACGGTAATCAGGGATTTCAAGGAATCCTCCCCGATGTCGCTCGATGTCATGAAAGAGCTGACGACGATCCTGCCGAAGAACGTCTGGCTCACCCGTCTGAGAATTACGGGAGAAACCGTTGAAACTGAAGGGTATGCCGGTTCGGCCACGGAGATGCTTCCGAAGCTCGAGCACTCCAACCTTTTCAAGAAGGTCGAGTTTACGGCGCCGACCATACGGGACGCGCGGCAGAATGCCGACCGGTTCGTGATGAAGATGGAATTGGAAGGATTCGAAAAGAAGAAGACCGGAGGGCCTAAGGGTGAAATCAAAAAGTAAGCTTTCCCGGGTGGCTCTGCCGGTCATCGTGGCGCTCGCGCTGCTTGTTGCGTACCAGTACGTATACATGGCGGTGAGCAGCGAAATAGCCTCGCTCAGGGAAAGACAGGCCGCCAGGATGGGGACGCTGGAGCGCTATGTGAATCTCATAGCGGAAAGACCGGCATTGGAAAAAAAGGTCGAGGCCCTGAGGGAGAGAAGGGTCACTGAAGCTTCAAAGATCATCGAGGCTCAGACCCTGAGCATTGCCGCTGCGACTCTCGAGACGATCGTAAAAGGATCGATAACGGGGGCCGGCGGGTCCATAGCCAGCGAACGTGTCGAGAAACCGGACGATCTGGGAAAGCTGAAAGTGGTCAACGTCAGCGTCGATGCCGTGCTGCCCGATACCAGGGCCTTGAGTGATGTCCTTTTTACCCTCGAGTCACATGCGCCGTACATCGTTATCAAGGAAATGGACTCACGGGTAAGGAACTTCAGAGATCCCCGCGAACTGATGGTCAAGCTCAGAATTGCGGCGCTGACCGGCGGGAAATGAGCATGAGAGCCCTGAGATATCTCATTAGAAATGCAAATGTCCTGAATATGGTGCTCTTTGCCATCTTCGTTGCCCTCATCGTCGGGATTACCTTACCCCTGGTCCGGTTGCGCTATGCCTATTCGCCGCCGCAGGTCAGACCAAAGCCCCCCATCGAGGAGGTACCTTCCGAATTCACAGGCGGCAGACTACCTTCGGACTATGCAGTCATAGGCGAGACCAACCTCTTTCATCCGGACCGGGTGATACCTGTCGACAGGAAGGCGGACGTCCCGAGGCCGGAGATAGTTCTTTATGGAACCGCGGTGGATTCGGTCCGCATGGCCTTCATAGAGGACAAGAAAAATCCCGTAACGACACCCGGCAGAGGCGTTCGTCAAAGGATCGTACGACAGGGCGAGGTTGTAAGCGGATATACGGTGACCCGGATTACACAGGACAGGATCGTGCTGATACGAGGCGACGACAGTATGACGGTCATGCTCTCTCCACCGGACAAAAGAAAGGTGAGCGATACGCCTTCCCCTCCAGGGCCCCAGCAGCCCCCGACCCCGGCGAGGCCCCCCCAGGGTGCCCCGGCGAGGCCCCCTCAGAGCCCATCCGTCAGCCCGGCGAGGCCAAACCAAACGACCCCCGGGACCCCTCCCGGAGGAATCAGGGTTCCGCCGCTGCCTGTGGGCGAGACGCTCCGGCCCGGCGCACAGCCGGCAAGGACACAGCCACGCTCCGTTCCTGAATAAACGCCACAGGATATCAATCGCCATTTCTTTATCAAGGAAGTCTGTCCGTTCGGTGTGTTCCCCTGTAAAACCAGGGCCTTCGATTCCATACTCCTGTTTTCAACCCATTTCAACCGTCATCCGCCAATAATCGTGAAGCCGGATGACGCAAATCCAGCCAAAGGGGATGAATGATGCAGCGCGTGATCATTGCAGATGACCATCCCGTTGTTTACAAGGGTCTCAAGGAGATCCTGCAGGAAAATTTCGGCTCCGTCATGGTCGACGCAGCCGGTACGGGCCGGGAATTGATAGAGAAGGTCAAGAAGACCGATTACGACCTGGTTCTCCTCGATATTTCGCTGCCTGATGCAAATGGCCTGGACGTTCTCAGGGAGATGAGAAGGAAACGGCCAAGACTTCCCGTTCTTGTCATCAGCATGTATCCCGAGGAGATGTATGCCGTGCGGGCCATACGAACGGGGGCGCAAGGGTATCTGACGAAACAGAGCGCCTCCGAGGAACTTATCTTCGCCGTGCGCAAGATCCTCTCAGGCAAAAGATATGTAAATCCGTCATTCGCTGTGCGAATGGTCGTCGATTTCGAATCCGATGCGGCAAAGCCCGCCCATGAAAAGCTCTCGAACCGGGAATTCCAGGTGATGCGTATGTTCGGCAGCGGCAAAACGATGAAGGACATCGCCGCTGAACTCAACCTGAGCATAAATTCGATAAGGACATACCGGGTCCGCATCATGGAAAAAATAGGTGTAAAAGGAACCGAAGGCCTCATCCACTATGCTTTGACCCACGGATTGCATGAGTACAAAAATGGCTGACAGGTCAGCCATTTTTGCGGGTAATAGGTAATAGGTTATGGGTTATAGGTAAAGAATTTCTTTTTACCATCACCCATCACCATTTCTCTCTAGCCCCCACCAGCATGGCGCGTCGTTACTGGCCCCAATAGACCCTCAACAAACCCCCAGAAGTCTTTCGCGGGCCAGTGTAACAACGGTGCGCCATGCTTCCCAATAATTTCCCCACCCACTGATTTTTTTGATAGGTCCTATAAGTCCTATAGGACCTATACGACCTATCGAAAACCTTCCCCCCGGTCTTGTTCTCCAACCCTCAACCTACTCTACTACCATATCAAAGTAAGTCTCCGGGAAAGGTTCGCCTTTCAGGGTGAAGTGCCACCATTCCAGTTCGTAATTAACGAAACCCTGTTTTTCCATGAGCGTCTTCAGGAGAAGCCTGTTTGCGCGCTGCAGGGCGCCGGCATCCTTGTTTGCCGTATGGGCGAGGGTATGGAAACAGTCGAACCCCGTCCCCATATCTATGGAGTTGTCGCGAAAGCGTTTGGCTGCGGGGAGAAAGCAGGGGAAGAGTTGCTGACCGGGCCGGTATGACTCCTGCCCGGGCGCGGGTACGGGCACGATGGTAAGATCCACGGTGCTGCCGCGGGAATGGCCTGATTTTTCTGCTATATAGCCGTCCTTAAAGAGGCGGCTTTTGTCCACGGTGGGGTAGAATTCCTTTTTTGTCCGTGTGTCGCCGACGTCCTTTGCCCACCTGACGAAATGGTTCACCGCACGCTGCGGCCTGTAACAATCGTAGATCTTGAGGGAAAAGGAGAAACTCTTGAGGTCTTCCTGAACACGCTTTAACGCATCGGCTGCCTCTATGGTAAGGTAGCATTTCGGTGCGTTATACCCATCGATCCGCTCGCCGACGAAATTGTGAGGGGTATAATAGCGTATGTCCATGACGATCGAGGGGATGTGCTCCCTGATATCGACGAAGCGATGGCGGACATCATCGCCCGCAACCGCAAGAAGGGGCAGGACGAGGGACAGGAGCAGCAGGCCTACGCGGAGAACGGGGGAATGCCCCGCAGGGATCCGTCTATTCATATCGATGGTACCTCCGGCGTTTTGTACACGTTACCAGAACCCGGCCTTCTTTTCAACAGGGACGTCGCTCGCGGGCACGTGCCAAAAGGGATTTTATGGGGGTTATCGCGGTGTAAATTTACGCTTTCAGGCTGCTGCCGGTGATCTGAGTTGTGAAACAGGGATGCTGCCTTTGAGTTCGTCCATCACGTCCCGGACGGTGCAGATACGATCGACGCGATAGCCATTGGCACCGACCGTGTAGAGCGGTTCCTCGGCGTCCGTGTTGTAGCCGCCGGAGCTGAGAAGACCGTTGCAGATGCAGAACCAGCCGCCGTTGTCTTCGTGGGCCCTGCAGACGGCGTAGCGGCCTTCCTTGTCCTTGGTCATGATGTAGCCCTTGTCGCAGCGGGGTTTCCTTCTGTTATTAAGTGCTGAAAGAAACATGGGGGATTCCTTTATTACCATGAACGGCATCCCGCAGGGCGAACCCGGCGACGAAGCGACCAGGATATCTTTCGGGCCGGCTTTCACCACGGCATTCTTGTATGCGTCGGTGGCACTGCTCTCAACTGTAGCGAGAAAACGTGTTCCCATCTGAACGCCATCGGCGCCCATCGCGATAAATCTCGCGATATCGTCGTGATCGTAAATCCCTCCGGCAACTATCACGGGAAAATCGCCGTTTTTTGAGGCAAATTCCTTGACGGGGGGAAAAAGGTTCTCGAGTTTGTTGGATTCAAGGCCCAGATCCTCAACCTTGAAGCCAAGGTGGCCTCCGGCAAGAGGTCCTTCCAGTACGACGGCGTCGGGCCGGTAGCCGAAGCGCCCCCACTTTTTGCAGATGATCTCCAGGGCCCGCGCCGATGATACGATGGGAACGAGGGCCGTTTCCCCGGGGTCGGCGATACCGGGGAGTGTCAGCGGCAGCCCGCCTCCGGAGATGATAACATCCACCTTTGCGTCGATAGCCGCCTTTACGGTGACATCGTAGTCTCTGGCAATGGCGACCATGATGTTGATACCCGAGACGCCTCCTCTCTGGCGGGCGAGGCAGACCTCTTCATACACGGCATCGTAGGTGCTGTAGATCTTGTTGTTGCGTTTTCCGAGGAGTCTGTCGAGGCACGCGCTGGATACAATTCCGAGACCACCCTCTGCGGCGACGGCACTTGCGAGCGGTGACAGGGAAACACCTATCCCCATACCTCCCTGGATAATGGGTAGGCTTATCTTTTTCGCCTTAATGGTGAGTGTTGGAAGCATCATTCTTATTTTGTGCCGTGAATCAACGTGAGAAAAGAAGAACAAAATGAAAACACGACTCGTCATTGTAGCATGTTTTGGAGCTAATTACAAAATAATCATAAAGGATGCTGCAGATGGATATCAGACTGTGGATTTGGACAAACTGTCTTATTTTCCTATAACCTGGAGCCTCGAACCCATTACCTGTCTTCTCTCCAATGTGATATAATGACCGCCGGACACCATTTCAGGAGAACATGCATACCAGAAAAGCTGAAAATCCGAAAAAATCTCTCCTTACGCAAGGCCTGGATCAAAGAAGGCTGTCGACCGCCCTCAAGCGCGCCAGGGAAAAGATCCTGCACCTTACGGAGCTGGACAGACAGCACAAGTTGGGGCGGAAGGAACTGGAAAAGAGGACCCACGAACTGGGCGAACGGGTCAAGGAATTGAACTGCCTCTATACTATTTCGGGCATTGTCGAGAAGAAGGGGGCCACCCTTGATGAGATCCTGCAGAGAACCGTCGATATCATTCCCGACGCCTGGCAGTACCCCGGGATCACCACAAGCCGCATAGTTCTGGAAGACCGCGTCTTTGTCAGTGACCGTTTCGCCGAAACGAAGTGGAAGCAGTCGCAGAGGATTGTCGTTCATGGAAGGAACGCCGGTTCCCTCCAGGTCTTCTACCTGGAGAAGAAGCCGAGGGCCGACGAGGGGCCTTTCCTCAAAGAGGAGAGGAGTCTTATCAACGTTGTCGCCGAGCGCATAGGCGAGATAATAGAGCGGAAGTTCGGCGAGGAGGCGCTGCAGGAGAGCGAATCGAAAAACCGGGCTCTCCTGGAGGCCATTCCCGACCTTATGTTCCAGATCGATTGGACGGGGATCCTTCTGGGCTTGCATGTCGGAAATTTCACGGTCCTGAAAAGCATCGCCGAGAGAGTGGTCGGCGAGAGCGTCTATCGTATATCCGACACCGAGAGGCTCCTCCCCCGGCGGCTTCTCGACCAGGCCATGGCCTGCGTCAGACGGTCCATCTCCACCGGGAAGGCGCAAATCTACGAACAGCACCTGTCTCTTGGCGGTGAAGCGCGGGATTTCGAGGTGCGGATCGTTATGTCCGGTCCTAATAAAGCGCTGGGTATCGTTCGGGACACAACGAGGCGAAAGAGACTGGAAAGGGAGATACTCGAAATAAGCGGCAGGGAACAGCGCAGGATCGGTCAGGACCTTCACGACAGCCTGTGCCAGCACCTCGCGGGAATCGGTTTCATGGGTAAGGTGCTGGAAAGGAAGACAGCGACGCAGCAGCCTATCAAGCCCGAAGATGTCCTCGAGATCGTGGATCTCATCGATCAGGCGATCACACTGACACGGGGTTTCGCGCGGGGCCTCAATCCCGTCAGGCTTGAAGCGGATGGGCTGATGATGGCCCTTATCGAACTGGCATCCAATATGGAGAAACTTTTCGGGATAGCCTGCACTTTCACATACGACAGGCCAATTCTCTTAAGCGATAACGCCGCGGCGACGCACCTCTACCGGATTGTCCAGGAGGCATTGAATAATGCCATAAAACATGGTAAGGCAGATAAGGTGACGATCTCTATGAAGCAGGACGGCGACACTTGTGTTCTGACCGTCGAAGACAATGGAGTTGGAATAGGCAATACGGCCGGTCAGGGGAAGGGCATGGGGCTCAACATCATGCAGTACAGGGCCTCGATGATCGGAGCGGTTCTGGAGATGAAAAACAACGCTGCAGGAGGTGCCGTGATAAGCTGCACGTTTTCCAACCGGCCGGGACAGGCAGGGTAAATAATATCCGGTTTATTCAGTCATCACGGGAGGATATCTGTGACCAAACGTAAGGTATTGATTGTCGATGACCATCCCATTTTGCGCAAGGGATTGACTCTTCTCATCAATCAGGAGCCCGACCTTTTCGTCTGCGCCGAGGCGGAGAATGCTCAGATGGCCCTGGAATCTCTCGACAATGTCGTACCCGACATGGCGATAGTCGATATCTCGCTGCCCGGCATCGATGGAATAGAGCTTATCAAGGAACTGCGGCTTCGCCACAAGGAAATGCCCGTCCTCGTCGTCTCCATGCACGACGAGGCCCTGTATGCCGAACGCTCGCTCAGGGCCGGAGCGCGGGGCTATATCATGAAACAGGAGGCCCTGGAGAAGGTGCTCGTAGCGATACGGAAGGTCCTGGAAGGCGAAATCTTCGTCAGTGAACGCATCACCACAAAGATGCTCGAAAAATTTGTTTCAGTGGAAGGGGTGAGCCAGGCCGCATCCCCGATAGATCTCCTCAGCAACAGAGAGCTTACCGTTTTCAGGCTCATCGGGCAGGGGCACAAGACCCGTCAGATAGCGGAAAGACTTCACCTCAGCATAAAGACCGTCGAATCCTACCGCGCACACATCAAGGAAAAGCTCAAACTGGGCGACGGCACGGATCTGCTCAAGTACGCCATTCAATGGGTCCAGATCAGCTCCTAGCCGGAGTGCCGTTCCGGGGTAATGTGGTCTTACCCTGAAACCTGAAATAATTTTTACATATCCCGCAAATGCTCCCACCATCGCTGGAGCCTCGTAAATCGTTGACAGCCAGGGGCATACAACCATGATGGGAAGTGCCCCCATGGCAGACATGGGGGATACCCCGATGCTAAAAACATCTTCACCCTGATTGTCAAGCCTGCCTTTATCGGGTTTTATATACTAGTTTTCTCTCATACCGGCAAAAGGAGAAAAGCGAAGGATATGAAAAAGAGACTTGTGTTTTTACAGCGCGGAAAAGCGTCAGATACCACGGCCCTCGAAGAAGCACTCAAGGGCCAGGGTTGGGATCTCGAGACCATCGTGCTTTCCGACGGTGAGCCGCTGCCGAAGAGCCTCGAGAATATTGACGGGCTTCTCATTACGGGTACGGACCTGAATATCTACGAGCAGAGTTCCACGCCGCTGACAGTCTTCTAGGGGCGTATGCTCCTTTTTGGTTTTCGGTAAGTAAGGCCGCGGTTGTCCGGATTCGGGCGGGATTGCGATCTTAAGGCCGGCGGCTAAGGGTGGTTGCCGGCTTTTTGGCGGGACGGATGTGTTGAGAGTCCGGAGAGGCAAAAATATAAGAGAAGGTGGAGGATTTTTTTATGTCAGTGACCAGCGAAGTATTAGAAAAAATAAAGAAACAGGACCCCCATGAATTTGAGTTTCACCAGGCCGCGGAGGAGGTGCTCGAGAGCCTCGAGCCCACGGCGAAAAAACACCCTGAATTCGTCAAGGCAAAGATCTATGAAAGGATCGTGGAGCCTGACCGGGTGATCATGTTCCGTGTCCCCTGGCTCGACGACAAGGGCGACCTGCAGGTCAACAGGGGTTTTCGCATACAGTACAACAACGCCATAGGCCCTTACAAGGGGGGCACGCGCTTCCACCCTTCAGTCAATCTCGGCATCCTTAAATTCCTCGGGTTCGAACAGATATTCAAGAATTCCCTGACAACGCTTCCCATGGGCGGCGCAAAAGGCGGAAGCGATTTCGACCCCAAGGGAAAATCGGACAGCGAAGTGATGCGTTTTTGCCACGCCCACATGCTGGAGCTTTTCCGGCATATCGGTCCCGATTGCGACGTGCCCGCCGGCGATATCGGCGTGGGCGGCCGCGAGATAGGATATATGTACGGGATGTACAAGAAGATCATGAACGACCATACGGGTGTTCTTACAGGCAAGGGACTTCCTTTCGGCGGCAGCCTCGTGAGACCCGAGGCGACGGGTTACGGCTGCGTATATTTTGCCGCGGAGATGCTTGCCACAAAGGGGCTCGACTTCAAGGGCAAGACGGTGGCCGTCAGCGGCTCCGGGAACGTCGCACAGTTTGCGGTCGAAAAGGTGAACCAGCTGGGCGGAAAGGTCATCACCCTGTGCGATTCCAGTTCAACGATCATCGACGATCAGGGGATTTCGGGTGAGAAGTGCGGATATGTCATGGACCTCAAGAACGTTCAGAGGGGGAGGATAAGCGAGTACGCCGATAAGTACGGGTGTTCGGTTTGCTACATAGGAGATAGCGTCTGGGATGTCATCAAGAGCCAGGGCCTCAAGGTCGACATAGCGCTTCCCTGCGCGACACAGAACGAGATCGACGCAATCCATGCCGAGGCGCTGGTGAAAAACGGCTGCATCTGTGTGGCGGAGGGTTCCAACATGCCTTCAACGCCGGAAGCGGTCCGGATCTTCCAGGAGAACGGCCTGTTATTCGGTCCCGGAAAGGCCGCCAATGCCGGAGGGGTTGCAACTTCGGGCCTCGAGATGTCCCAGAACAGCATGAGACTGGCGTGGACGCGCGAAGAGGTCGATGCCAGGCTCCTTATCATCATGAAGAGCATTCATAAATCCTGCCTCGATGCCGCTGAGGCTTACGGCAAGAAGGGTGACTATGTTTTCGGCGCAAACGTGGCCGGTTTTCTCAAGGTGGCCAATGCAATGCTGGCCTACGGCTGGGTATAGCAGGGTGACTTTGATCACAACGATGAAATCCTTTTTTACAGAGCGGTATAACGGAGGGAACGGATGAACAAGATCATGTTTTCCGTTCTCTCCGTTCTCAATAAAGCGGGCGTGCCTCTCGGGTCCTCGGATATCGCCTCACGTCTCGCCCTCCACGGAACCGATCTTTCGGAAAGGACGATCAGGTATTATCTGAAACGCCTCGATGACGACGGCTTTACCGTCACTGACGGCAAGAAAGGCAGGAGGATTACCACCAGGGGCCGCGAGGAACTCAAGCGGGGATACGTGTCGGACCGGGTCGGTTTTATCATCAACAGGATAAACAATCTCTCATTTCTTTCCGATTTCGGCCCCGACAATATCCGGGGAAAGGTGATCCTCAACGTCACCTTCATTCCCGAAGAAAAGTTCGAACAGGCCATCGGGCTCCTCGGTGTTATACTGAGGTCGCCATACTCAATGAGCGACCGGGTGATCGTGGCGAAGGCCGGCGAACAACTGGGCGGCATTGACGTACCCGAGGGTTCGGTAGCCGTCGGGACCATGTGCAGCATCACATTGAATGGCATGTTCCTGAAGTGCGGCATCCCCATAGCGACAAAACTGGGGGGTCTCGTCGAGGTGCTGGACGGACACCCGCTGCGGTTCACATCCGTGATCAGCTATGAAGGCTCATCAGTTCCGCCCCTGGAGATCCTCATGCGCAGCAGGATGAGCGACGTGCTCGGGGCCGTGCACGAGGGGTCGGGGCTGATCCTGGGCAGCTACCGCGAAATACCGGAAAACAGCTTAGCGGACGCACGGGCCGTTCTGGCCCGGATGGCGCCTGTCGGTTTCGGCGGATTCGTTCTCTTCGGGAGTCCCGGGGAGTCTCTTCTCGGTGTTCCGGCGACCGACGGTAAAGTCGGCCTGGTGGTGCTCGGGGGCCTCAATGTGAACGCGGCGCTGGAACAGGCCGGGGTCGGCACGGCCACCCAGGCGATGGCCACGCTGTGCGAATACCCGCTCCTCGGTTCCATAGAGGCGCTGGAACGGGCCTACCTGCCGCGGAACGAGGCGATGCCTTTTTTCGCCAGATACCTTGCGAAGGTGCGGGAAGAGAGCGACGACGGCTATTGGTCCGTCTTAAGGGCGCTGAAACAGATGACCTTCTGAGTCACGATATCCGCGAGCAACCGCATTTCGTCATCCTCTGTGTCCACAACGGTCACTATCCCTTCATATCGCGCGCTTTCAGGAACAAGCAGTGAAAGAAGATTGTATTTCCTTTCCAGGATCTTTCTGTTGAAATAGGACCCGTCCTTGTCGGGGAAGATGGCCACGTAAAAGACCCCGGTCTCGACGAGGTCCTGGAAAAAATGAGTGCCGAAGGAAAGCTCGGGCATGACGCTTCCGAGGCCGGCGCCGTGCGCCAATTCCACGAGGACGGCAATGTTGTTGATCTCCGAAAAACGGACGGGGACGCCGAGCGATGGGGTGGTGGTGCCCCATCTTCCGGGCCCGGCAAGGATCGTAGGAAGTTCATCCTGGCTGTGAATCCGCCGGTTGATCCTGCCGATAAGGCGGGCAACGTCATATTTCTCCGACAACGTCAGCAGACTGTATCCGTCGGGATCCACGACGATGACACGCTTGATCGCCTGGGTGATGTTGCTCCCCATAAAATTCCCCGATGCCTGGAAGAGTATCCTGTCGGCCGGTACTTTTCGGGGGATCCTGACTCTCTTCCCCTCGCCTTTTGTCTGGAGGGGCCTGCACTGGACAAGGTTGATCTGAAAGGCGCCCTGGCCGGTAAAATTGACGGTGAACTCTATGTCGACAGGGTATTGATAGTTCGATTCGAGGGTCTTGAGCATCCTCTTCATGATTTCCGGAAGAGGTGTTTCGGACATGAGTCTGTCGAAGGTGACGATCCAGGATTCTCCGGTATCGAACCCGCGGTCTTTCATGAACTGCATTGCCTCAACGTCCCGCATTGCAATGAGTTCCCGGTCCGCCTTCATCTCACCCGTGATGATATCGTTGACGGGTATGGTTTCGAAGCTGTTTGTCCCGACATTGAGAACATCGGCGTTGTGCTGTGAATACTTCTTCATGTCGCTGGAACCGCTGTGGGGACGCAGCAGCGGGAAGTCAAGGGCGATGATGCCCGGGTAATCGTGCTCGACGCGGTTGACGGCCCGCGTGCCGAGGCCTGCCACAAGGCGGAGCATGCCCGCCTTTGGATCCATGTCGCGTCTCCAGACG
Organism: Deltaproteobacteria bacterium UBA5205; assembly: GCA_002412715.1. Taxonomy (GTDB): domain Bacteria; phylum Desulfobacterota; class Syntrophorhabdia; order Syntrophorhabdales; family Syntrophorhabdaceae; genus Delta-02. The sequence goes on along the minus strand of DHVP01000034.1, from coordinate 18,704 downwards.
AAGGTGTTGTACGATATCCCCACCCCGGCAAGATCGGGGTAGAAATAGTGCTTCCGGTAGGAGCCCGAGACTCGTTGCACCAGAAGCGCCATCTGTTCATCCTGTTTGTCGAGGCCTCTCTGGAGACGGTATGCCAGGGCGTCTTCGTTCATCGTGCTGGCAAAGACGTGCCGTACATACTCGCCGAACTGTTTATACCGTTGTTCCGGCGTGCCCTGGTTGACGCAAAAAACGCTTTCGTATTTGCCGGCAAAGGCATTGCCGAAGGCGTCTTCCAGGAGACTGCTTGACCGTATGATGATGGGCGATTGCCCGAAGTATTCGATGAGGCGCCAGAACTGTTCCTCTATTTCGTCAGGGAAGGAACCTTCGAGCATGGATTCCCGGAGGGTCTTCGCGACATCGAAATAACCGTCGGGGGTCTTTTGCTCCATGCGCAGTTTCCACCATCCATTTTCAACGATGTAGGTATAGAAGACGTCGGAACCGATGAAGAAAGAATCATGGGGTTCAAGGACGTGCTGCCAGTCGAAGGAGATGTCCGCGGAGAGTATCTTCCTCGCCATGAGCATGCCAACGGTCTTTCCCCCGATGTACCCCGTCCCGATGAGACGTGCCTTAACGGCAAGGAGGTCCTCAAGGGTGAAATATTTCTTTGCGAGTCCCAGGATCCTTTCCTCGCGCCCGATCATTATCCGGCACAGCTGATCGAGGACGGCCTCTTTTTCTTCCCGGCCCACCTCCTGGCGAAGGAGGTCCTCCACCCCGATGAAAAGCCTGTCCCAGTGGTCGAGGTTTCTCTTTGCGGGTTCCATTCCTTTTGCCGATATCCGCGTGAGGAGGCGGCCCGTGTCGACGCTGCTTGTCACAGGGGAAAAGCGGTCCTCGTTCTTGAGATGGGGAAGGAACATGGTCGGCGAATGCCGTCCCCGGACCTTGAGAGGATGTACGTAGATATTCTGATCCATGTTGTAGACGTCGATGAGCACCTGCGTTGTCTCCCGGATGCGGGCGACGGTCTTGTAGGAATGGTTTTCCCTGAGAAGCGCGAAATAGGCTATGGTGTTGAGCTGGTAAAGATAGGGGCAGGCAATGGTGAAGAAGTTGCCGATCATGAGGTCCGTGGCCCAGGCGGACAGAAGATCGGAGAGAGAGTCGAAGACGTAGCGGACGTTAAGCCCTTCCGAGGTAATGATGTTATATACCTGCGATGTGAAGGATTCAAAGCCGCTGCGGGCATCCAGGTGATGGACCCGGACAGTGCCGTCGTCCTCTATTACCGGCTTGTGATGGGCGAACCGCATATAAACGATCTTGTTCCCGTCTTTAATCGCCCTGTCGATAAAAGGCCGCGCGAACGACAGATAGTCGTCGATGGAATCCACCTGCCAGACGACGTTGTCGCCGCTGCGAAGTCCGTCGATGATCTCGTCGATGCCCTTGATTCCTGTGCTTTCACGTGTAAGTATTCTCGCCATATGAACCCCGGCCTTTGCGCCGGCTGCCTCGCTTTCCTATTTGCCGCCCTGCGTGAAGGCCTCCCATTCTCCCCGGCCCTTCAAGACTTCCCGGAAGACCTCGAGCGCCTTATTGACCAGCGGCATCCCGCCATAGGGGGCAAGCTGAAAAAAGACCTCGGCGAGTTTTCTCGGGTCGCAGCCGACATTAAGCGCCGCGTTGACGTGGAGTTTCAGCTCATCGGCGGCGCCGAGGGCGGCGAGCATGGCGCAGGCTGCCATCTGGCGCTCCGGCAGGGTAAGGACCGTCCGGGAATAGAGATTACCCGTTATAAACATGGAAAGGTCGTTGGCGAGGTCCCTGTCGAACTCCTTCCAGGTGAGGTACGGGGGGTCCATCTTTATGCCGCCGGTCCAGAGCTTCTTCGCCGTCTCCTGAGTTCTCTTTCTCATCTCGTCGCTCACTGTCTTCCTCCATTTTTTCAAGGTTTTATCACGCATCTTTCCCCGGCGTCAAGGGTGGAAAATCTTTATTTCACCTGATGAAAATGGTACTATAGGTTTCGATATTTCAGAACAGGAGGACTTGATGAAACGATCCTTTTTGTATGGGGTCATTGTCGCGGCGATAATGATGTTGACCGGTTGCGGCTACAACACGATCCAGCAGAACGATGAAGCCGTAAAGGCGGCGTGGGGCGACGTGGAGGCCTCGTATCAGAGGCGCAACGACCTGGTGCCGAACCTGGTCGAGACAGTGAAGGCTTACGCCAGGCATGAAAGCGAGACCTTTCAGGCCGTAACCGAGGCGCGGGCCAAGGTGGGCACCGTCCAGGTCTCCAGGGACATGATCGGCAATCCCCAGGCGATGGCGCAGTTCCAGCAGGCCCAGTCCTCGATGGGGGGTGCCCTGTCGCGGCTCCTTCTCGTTGCGGAGCGGTATCCCGATCTCAAGGCGAACCAGAATTTCCGGGACCTTCAAAACCAGCTCGAGGGCACCGAGAACAGGATCAATGTGGCCCGTACCCGGTATAACAAGGCAGTCCAAACGTTCAACACGTCCATCAGGACTTTTCCGAACAACCTGACAAACATGCTGATCCTCAAGTTGCCCCTGAAGGAGGCCTTCAAGGCCGAGGCGGGTGCTGAAAAGGCACCGAAGGTAAAGTTCTGATACGGCGATCCTTACGGAAATAGAATGAAAGAGACACGGAAGAAGGACGATACACAGAAAGCACTCCGGCATCGGGGACCCGGGCAATGTCTTTTTGTTGCTCTGGTCTTCTGTGTCATGTTGTTTATCCACGGTGGCGCGCAGGCACTCGACGTGCCGCCTTTGAAAGGGCGCGTGAACGACTATGCGGGCATGATATCCCCGGGGGTTCGTGCTCAGCTCGAGAAGGAACTCAAAGATTTTGAACAATCCGACTCGACGCAGATGGTGATCCTCACCATCGAGTCTCTTGAGGGTGAATCCCTCGAGGAATTTTCCATCAAGGTTGCCGAGACCTGGAAGATCGGCCAGAAGGGAAAGGATAACGGCGCCGTTCTCCTCGTTGCCAAAAAGGACCGCAAGACGCGCATCGAGGTCGGTCGCGGCCTTGAAGGAAAGCTTACCGACCTGACGGCCGGCCGGATCGTACAGCTCGTCATCAACCCGCAGTTCAAACGGGGCGATTTTGACGGCGGGTTTTCCTCGGGTATTCGCGCAATGATCGATGCGACACGAGGCGAGTTCAAGGCCGACAACGCGAGACCGCGCGCGGCCAGGAAGACCGGTCTTTCATCCGCCCTGCCTTTTCTCATCTTCGGAGCCATATTCCTCCTCGTTCTGGGAAGGATGTCCCGCATCCTGGGCGGCGGGGCCGGTTTGCTCGGCTTTTCAGCACTTGGGTTCCTGCTGGGGTTTTCGCTGGTGACAGCCATTCTTCTCGGTGTTCTCGGCCTCATTCTCGGCGTCTTCCTTCCCTTTTTGTTCGGCGGTAGAGGGGGCGGCGGTTTTGGTTCCGGGGGTCCGTGGATAGGTGGAGGATTTTCGGGCGGCGGAGGCTTTGACAGCGGAGGCGGGGGTTTTTCGGGCGGAGGCGGCGATTTCGGCGGCGGAGGGGCATCGGGGGACTGGTGATGAACAAGGCCGTGAATTTTTTTAACCATGCTGAAAAGGAAAGGATCAGGGAGGCAACCTCGTCGGTTGAGGCGAAGACCAGCGGCGAGATCGCTGTCATGGTCGTCGACGCCAGCAGCCACTACCGCGAGGCCGAAGTCCTGGGGGCGATCACCTTCGGGAACGTCGCGGCCTTCCTCATTACCATTTTCTTTCTCCACGAATCGCTCTGGTGGTACGTTCCGTTGACCTTCTTGACTTTCCTGCTTTTCTGGCCGGTCTTCAAAAAGGTGCCTTCCCTGAAAGTCCATTTTACCGGAGTAAAGCGCCGCCAGAGGGCGGTACGGGACAGGGCGGTCAGGGCATTTTATGAGAAAGGGCTCCACAGGACGGTAGGAAAAACGGGCGTTCTCTTTTTTATCTCCCTCTTCGAGAGAAAGGTCTGGGTCCTTGCCGACAAGGGCATTCACGAAAAGATCACCCAGGCCAGGCTCAACACATTCGCAACCACCATTTCCAGGGGTGTAAAGGAGGGAAACGCGGCCGATGCCCTCATTGAGGCGATCAGCGCGGCAGGGGAACTGTTGAAAGAGCATTTTCCGATCCGGCATGGCGACACCAACGAACTGGCCGATTCGGTCATCATCGGCGGCGTGCCGGAACAAGACTAGAAGCGGCTTGAAGCGTTGAACGCCGGACCTCTCCATTTACATCCGGTGCCCTTTGGTATATACATATCGTCAGAAGGGAAATGAACATGGAAACCGGTTTCAGGTACTCTCAGACGGATACGGAGATATACCTCCGGCCGACGAAAACGATAGACAGTGAAAGCAACCTTATCCGCGAAACGGCGCTGCGGCTTATCCGGGGATTGACCGGTGAAGGCCGGAAGGCCCAGGCGTTATTCTATTTCGTCAGGGATGACGTGCATTATAACGTTTATATGCTGTCCACCTTCATCGAGGATTTTAAGGCCAGCGTCGTTCTTGAACGCGCGAAGGGGTATTGTGTCCAGAAGGCGATACTGCTTGCCGCCCTGGCGCGGGCCGCGGGGATTCCTTCTCGCATTGCTTTTGCCAGGATTCGCAACCACAAGGTGCCCTCTGAGCTCAGGGCCCAGATGGGCGTCGATGATTTCCCGAGCCACGGCTACACCCAGCTTTACGTGAAGGAAAAATGGATAAGCGTCACGCCTGCGTTTGATAAGGGGCTCTGCGAAAGATCGGGACTGCCCCCCTGCGATTTCGACTCGGAACATGATGCAATCCTCGCCGCCGTGGATTTGGCCGGTAAACCCTATGTGGAATATCTTGAAAAGTACGAACCTCAAGCGGACCTGCCCTTTGAGTGGCTCTATGGGAAGATCTCTCCGATCTGGGGTCAGAAGCGTCCCTGGACCGATGAGGGCGATTCGCGGGGCCATGTTATGCCGCTGTCGGGATACCGGTTCCCTTAGAGGAGGCGCCCGTGAAACCGAAGACGGGGTACTGCATCGGATGCGATAACAGGCATGGCTGCAAGTCCAAAACACCCCCCTGCATCGACGAGATGACGGCCCACAATGTCAGTGCGGATTCAGGAAAACAATATCTCAGGGAACACAACATGCTTGACCTTTGCAGCGGATGTCCTTTTCTTCGTTCATGCTGGGCGATGGAAGAATACAAGTCCTGTACTCTTCGCTGAATCGGACAGCGGGACTTTCAGACCTGGTCTTGCCTGGTATAGGTTATCTCCATCATCTTCTCTTCTTTGCCTTTACCATCGATTACGTACATCTCGAAAAGCACCGTATCGTCGTTTGGAATGCTCGTCAGGGAGCGCCACTTCATGGGACCTTTAACAGGGTCGTCGTAGCCCGCCTCCTGAATTATGGTTTTTCCGTCTGGGCCTGCCGTTCCTTCAAAATACATGATGGCTGTGGACATGGAATCCACCCAGGTCGACACATATTTCCTGGTGTGGTTATCGTACCCCGTAATGCCTATGCCATCGAAGGGACTCCCCATGACCTCACTGGTAAAATCCTGCTGGAGGAAACGGCCGCCGAGAATCATCTTCTGTTCGCTCGTGCCCGATGATTCCGTCACCGGACCGCCCGGTTCCATCCACGACCTTATGCTGGCATTCCACCTGCCGGACATGGCTGCCAGCATCCTGTGGGGAGCGCCTGGTATCGCGAGCTTTTCGTATGTGTCCATCGCCGCCTGCATATCCATCTTCGTTTCCCTGTTGTTTCTGACGGTCACGGTAAACCTCCTGTTTATGCTTGTGGCTATGCCTGCTACCGGTAGGCCGGGGTCTTCCCTTTATAGTAACGCGAAGACCCATCCCGCGTCTGTCGCAGAATCGATAATTATTCTGTCACGGTTTCGCCGGCTCCCTCTGGTCGATCCTGCGGCAGGAATGTCGGACGTTGCCTCGAGAGTGCCCGTCAGGCAGTCTGCGGAACAATGCGGACTTCCACGCGCCTGTTCTGCTGGCGGCCGCCTTCGGTATTGTTGCTCGCGACTGGCCTGCTCTCGCCGTAGCCGAGGGTGGTTAACCGTGAAGGATTTACTCCCATGCCAATCAGGGCCGTCTTTACCGATTCGGCACGCTGCTCGGAAAGCCTCCGGTTAGTGTCCTCGGACCCGGTACTATCCGTATGGCCGGCAATCTGGATATTCGTTTCCGGGTATTGCCTGATGACCGTTGCCACCCGCTGCAGTTCACTCTGGGCACCGGGGAGCAAAGTCGAGGAATTGACGGCAAAAAGGTAATCGGACTTGAAGGTCACCGTGAGCACATCAACAGACTGCTGCCGGGCCCCCTGGATAATCTCCTGTTCCCGCCGGACCGTAGCTGCCTCAGAGTTTGCGATGGCCTGGCGCATGGACTGTTCCTGTTTGTCCATATAGTTGCCGACGGCCGCCCCTGTCAGGCCTCCGACAATCGCACCGATGCCTGCCCCGATAAGAGTGGAAGAGGTATCGCGCCCTATAGCCTGGCCGGCCCCGGCCCCGACCGCTGCTCCGACTCCGGCCCCGACCGCCCCTCCTGTTTGCGTCTTTGTTGCGCACCCTGCGATCAGGATACCTGCGATGGCCACGACGATTATCAACGTTTTCATGTGTTGCCCCCTTTCATGGTTCTTTGTCAGATAGAAAGAATCTATGGACCGATCGGCTCTTGTCAAGGGGACGGGCGCGTTACACGTTGTTGGTGTTGGGTTGAGCCTTACTTTTTCCTTCTTGTTTTGTTTTCCTCTGCGACGGGTTTTGCGAGGACTTCCCTGATCTTCTGGGAGAGAGTGGCGATGTTGTAGGGTTTCTGGATGAAGCCGGCGAAGCCCCTGCTCATGATCTGGCGGGCCTCGCCGTTCATACTGTATCCGCTGCTGAGGATCACCTTTACCGAAGGGCAAAGGGCCCTCAAGCGGTCGAAGGTCTGACTGCCGGATAGTTTTGGCATTATCATGTCGACAATGACGAGGTCGATGCTGTCCTTCATCGAGGTGAAGACGCGAAGCGCTTCCAGGCCGTCCTGGGCGGCATGGACGGTGTACCCCAGCGTTTCAAGCATCCTTTTGGTGACGCGAAGAACGTTTGATTCGTCATCGACAAGGAGGATCGTCCCCGAACCTTTTACGGTTGCCGGGGCAGTTCGCTTGTTCCGAACGATCCTTTTTCCCGATGCCGGGAAGAACAGGGTAAACGTCGTGCCGTGGCCGGGTTTGCTCCTAACTTCCACAAAGCCCCTGTGGCCCTTCATAATCCCGTAGACCATGGCAAGCCCCAGCCCGGTTCCCCTGCCCATCTCTTTCGTGGTAAAGAAGGGATCGAATATCCGCTTCATCGTTTCCTCTTCCATACCCATCCCCGTATCGGCAACACTGACCCGAACGTATTCGCCGGGGGATACGCCATGGACAGCGGCATGGTTGCCGTCAAGGGTGATATTGGCGGTCTCGAGGTAGAGTTCTCCTCCCGCCGGCATGGCGTGCCAGGCGTTTACATACAAATTGAGAAGAACCTGCTCTATCTGACCCCGGTCAATTTCAACGGTCGGGAGATCCTTTTCGTATTTTCCATGAACGGTCAATTCCTTCTTCGTTCTGTGAAACATGGCGGAGCTTTCCCTCAGGATCTCGTTCATGTCCGCGGGCCGGATCTCGTATCCGCCTGCGCGCGCAAACCCCAGGAGCTGCCTCGTAAGGTTGGATGCGCTCTCGACCTGTTCTTCGATGCACTTTAAGCGCTCGTAGTCGGGGTGGCCGGTGCCTTCCAGTTCGAGCATCATTATGGAGGCATATCCTTGAATCCCCATGAGAATGTTGTTGAAGTCGTGTGCGATCCCGCCAGCCAGGGTTCCGATTGCTTCAAGTTTCTTGGCCTGAAGAAGCTGTGACTCGAGGAGTTTGCGATCCGTGATGTCCTGTATGATTCCGAAGACCACCTTTCTTTCCGGGTCGTACTCCGCCACGGAATGGATGTCCACGATATGACCGGTATCGGGACGTTTTATCCTGAACTCCACATCATAAGGAAGCCCCTTCTCGATAAGGTCCCTGAGGGCCCCGTCAAGCATCTCGCGATATGTCGGAAGGGGTATCTTCTGCACCTCGGGGATCGTAAGGACTGTATTGTCGGTGCCGTATATCCTGTGGGCTCCTTTGGACATGAAGACCGTCTTCGATTCCATATCAAACTCCCAGTTGCCGGAACGGGAGATTATCTCTGCCCGGGACAGGCGGTCCCTGCTGATGGCAAGCTGTTCTTCCATTTCTTTGCGTGCCGTAATTTCCGTTATCATGGCACACATGCCGCTTACCGCCCCGTCCTGGTTCCTGAGGGGGAATTTTATCGATATGAAGGACCGTTTTCCGCGTTTGTCTTCGAGGATTTCCTCCTTTTCGACCACCAATCCTGACTCCATGACCTCATGATCGTTCTGGCGGAAACGTGTGCCCGTCGTCCCCGGAAATAATTCTTCATCTGTCTTGCCTATGGTATCTTCACGCGTCAATCCCGTTACTTCTTCCCATTTGCGGTTGACCATCTCGTAACGCCCTTCACGGTCCTTGACGCAAATAAGGGCACCGCTGTTTTCGATCATATCCGACAGGAGGGTGCGGTTCTTGCGCAATTCTTCTTCCGCGCGTTTGCGCTCGGTGATATCGCGGACAATTCCCGCCACACCGATAACGGCTCCTTCGACGACGAGGGGGAATTTGTAAGTCTCGTAAAATTTTCCCTCTATCGGTTCAATGGTGATCACGGTCCGCTTCTCGCGGATAGCCAGCCCGTCGCTCTGCTGGCATGCGGCGGCGGCATCCCCGGGCATGAGATCGTAGTCGTTCCTGCCTATTATCTCAGCCTCATTGTACCCGAAGAACTGCGCGTTTGCGAAGTTGACCAGTTGGTAGCGTAAATCAAGGTCTTTAAGAAAGAAAAAATCGGGTCCGGCATCGATAAGCAGCCGTAGCCATTGCGCGGAGGCCACGAGCTCTTCCTCGGTCCGTTTATGCCCGGTTTCAGAGCGTTCCAGCTCCAGAATTCTGTCTTTTAAGACGGAAATTTCCCGGATCAGTTCCGACTTCGTCTTGAGCGGGCTCGTTGTTTCCCCCTTTCCTATACTAATAGATATCCGGGCACCAGATCAAGACACAAAACCGTTCCGGTGTTTCGGTCCGGAAAAGATGCTAAGCAAGCGGCAAACCATATGCTCTGGTATGCCGGGATTCAGGTGTCCGTAAGGGAGACTTCGCGATAGATGGATTGGATTGTTGGGGCATCAAGGCGGTCAAAATCGCGTTCTACGGGCGTCACGATAATGCCCCCCATCTCCATGACGGCCGGGCTCACCACGATCCTGTGCACATCGTCTCTGTAAAAGGCGGCCGGCCGATGAGCGCGGCGCGGGAAAACGAGAAGGCGCCATGCCTTCCCGCTAAAAGATGCGGCTGCGTTTATCATCGGCTCTTCACGGGGTTCTTCCTTCGTGGCGGGCTCCGTGAGGGTGTCCATATAGTCTCTGAAGGCGGCAGCGATCAAGGAAACGTCATCCCCTTCGATAAGCACTGCCTCGCGTCCGAGACCTGTCGCCCGCCGGACGGGGGCGCCTCGGGTCTCTGAACCGGGGTTGAGGGGGGTGAAACTTCCGGTGTTTTCAAGCTCCCCCTCTATCGGCATCTGCCCGGAAGGCACCGCCTGGAAGTGCAGATGGTCCGGGGCTGACGCCCCGCAGCGGGGTCCGTTGTAGAGAGTTATGAAACCGCGGCCGAGGTCTGCGGTGATCTTCAGGAATGTTTCGATGTTTTCGCAGAGGGCCTGGGGACGATGATCCAGGTGGGCTATGGTCAGGTGAAAGGACACGGCGGGCCTGGGATTTCCCAGTATCAGAAATTCGCGGCGGTAGAGGATCCCTTTCTGCGCGGAGGGCAGGTTGGCGGAGCAGAGGAAACAGGGCCTTTCACGGATCTCCTCGGGACTTACCGCGGCCGTGGTGTTGACGGCCCTGCCGGGATTAAAAACGAGACGAACCGAAAATCCGTCACACTCGACCGAGCGTGATCTGACGGCGTTGAGTGAATCGTATGCCTGTTTCAATTCGGGCCATGAACGCTGCTGCTCGGAAAGAAGTTCCCGGCAGAGTTCCTCGAGCGGCGGACCGCCGCCGCTGAAGCTTGCGTAGATGCGGTCCCGTAAAACATTGTTCACGGGCCGGATCTCCGGGTGAGTTCCTGACGTTTGAGAATCTCCGTGGTACGCAGTGAGTCTTTGAAGGCGTCGTTTCTGTTGGCAGCCTCGACGGAAAGCGCCGCATCGGTATTGCCCGACCAGCGCCGGCACAGGTAGAGGCTTTCGTAGACTCTTCCTATCCTGTATTCACGGGATATGCGAAGCGCGGCTGCGTAGTCCTCCCCGTAGCTTACGTTGAGAAAGCCTCCTATGCCGCGTATGGCGGTTGTGCTGAAGGCCCGGGGTGCCCCGAGCCCGTTGACTCGCAATGCATTATTATGGCCGTTTTCCCCGGTCCATTCGCGATGATCGATCAGCCCCGGGGGTATCTGTTCCAGCCGCTCATTGACGATGGTATAGGAGCCGACCACCATCGCGTAGCTTCCATCCCGCAAGGTGTCGACGATCGTTTCGAGAACGAGGTGATTTTCATAGAGGTCGTCGGAATCCAGCTGGACGGCATAGCGGCCGCATGCTTCATCCGTAATACCCAGGTTCCAGCATCCGCCTATGCCCAGGTCCCTTCCGGCTGGGATGATGTGCTTTACAGCCGGGTTCTTGCCTGCCAGATCGGCGACGATTTCCGTGGTTCCATCCGTGGAATGATTGTCAATCACCAGTACGTTGAATGTGAAGTCGGTTTCCTGCGTCAGGGCACTTTGCACGGCGTCGGCGATGGTCTTGCTCCTGTTTTTGACAGGGATGACGACGGAGGCCTTCACGGGAAAAGGTTCCTCCGGCTCTTCCATTTTCTTCAGCCTCTGAGGAGGCAGATAGGCGCCGATCCTCTTGAGGTGGTCCGTAAAAACAGCCTCCATTTCTTTCTGAAGCGGCTGGTTGCCGGGATCGACATATGCAAAGTGCGCCTCGCGTTCATGGCTTTCCCTGTGCGTGACGACACTGTAGAGCGGCTCGGGAATTCGATGGACGCCATGATCGATGGACATTTTGAGCCGGATATCATACAGGGCGGCATGTCGCACCGGCGGTGTCTCCCCATACCTTCTGAGCGCATCACGGATCACGGAAACGTCAAGGAGGGCGAGATATCCGAAATTGAAATCATCGCGGACGCTTCCGGGCTGGTAGTCTATAAGAGGGTGAAGTGTTGTCCCGTGCCCCGTGTCATCATAGAAATCAGAGTAAACCGTTGCGGCTCCCGTCGATCTGGCGGCCCCGATCAGTCTTTCGAGCGTTCCCGGCCCCACGACGGGAATGGAGCGGGGGATGAAAAGAAGGTAGTCCGTTTGTGCCTGTGCCAGGATCTTTTGGAAAGTCTCACGGGAGGCGAAAGGACCTTTATCGATGATGCTGCATCGGGGAAGGATATCCGGTATGGGGTCCCGCGCGACGATGAAGACCTCTTCAACGAGGTCCGACCGTGCGAGATTCCTGAGCGCGGGCAGAAACAGGGGCTCCGCAATGTACGTGCAAACGACGGTAATCGGTCTCATGTGTCCATTATCCTACCACGGAAAGGCATGTAAGGAAACAGGGAATAGATGGACGAAGATCGGGGTTGGCAGACCCTGTTTCTGTACCGTTGTTCAGCCCGGCGCAATGAGGCATTCAGCGATAAGGTCCTGGAGGGCCTTGAGGCGCGGGACATGGGAGGCCGCCCGGCTGAGATTGTCGAGCCCTGCCGGGATGTGGTCGAGAAAACTCGAAAGCCCTTTTGTTCCGCCGAGAAACCCGTATGCGCCCAGGGCCTGCATGAGGCGCTGAACGGAGGCTTCCCAGAAGGAGTTATGAAAGGCATCCCAGTCCAGCTCCTGCGACGACAGGACGTAGTAGAACGACAGAAGCTCCTGACGCGCCTCATCGGAGATCGACACGTAGGGGTCGCAAAGGAGCGAGCCGAGGTCATAGAATGGACTTCCGAAACGCATACCCTGAAAGTCAATGAGATAGGGCTCCCCATCGCGGATCATGACGTTTTGGGATTGCAGATCGCGGTGGATGAGGCAACGCTCGCGTGCGCCGATCGCCTCAGCGAGGGATGCAAGTTCCAACCTGAGCTTTGCTTCGAAACGGGTATCGGGGGTGACGCAGCAGTAGTTCTTCACAAAATGATCGAGGAAATAATCATGCTCGAAGAGATACAGGTCGCGATCGAATCCTTCCATGAGCCTGACACGGTCCGAAGGGAAGTCCTTCAGACAGACGACATGGAGTCTTCTCGCAACCGAAAGGGTCTTCTGGTAGAGGATGCGCCGCGTGGTCCAATCATGACCCGCAAAGCCGTGGAGGTCCTGGTCGCCGATGTCTTCCATCGCCATAAGGTGTTGTGAGGGATCGTGGCCGATCATCTCCGGGACGCTGATGCGCATGCTCTTGAGATAAACGGCGATATCGGCATAATAGGCGTTCTCCGTCCTCGCGGGATCGTAGTCTATGATGATGACCGATTTGCCGTTTTCCCATGTGAACCGGTAAAATGACCGGTCCGAGCCCCGGACGGACAGGGGCGCCACGGTGGCCGGAACCGAGGCGTTGAGATTGAGCGTTTTTCTGGCGAAGGCCAGTATAGAGTCATAGTGGGTCATTGGTCGATCCTTCCGATTCATTTTTTGTCCGGGCGTCCATTTTCCGATATATCTCAATGGACCCGATATCATGCCATTGCCCTGTGTCAATCAGGACCCCTCGTATGGAACCCGGGCTCGCCGTTATCCTCCGTAAAAAAACATCCACAACGGATTCTATTCTTCCCGGTTCACTATACTGAAGGATGGACGTTTCCACCGCATAAATCCCGGTAAAAAGACAGCTTATGACTCCGGGTTTTCCCAGGGTGCCCCGCATGTCGCATATCCGGCCGGCGTCGTCCATGTTGACATTGAGGACCGGGCCCGTGGTTCTCAGGACAAGGGTAGCCTCGCAGGGGATGCGTTCGTGGGCTCCGATGAGTTCGTCAAGAGGGAGGTCCGAGAGGACATCGCCATTGTAACAGAGGATTGACTCGTCCCCCTCAAGCAGGTCCTCTATATTTTTGAGTCCTCCCGCGGTATCGAGAAGGACCGGCTCATGCCGGAAGAGGATCGGGGCTCCACGCCACCGGCCGTCGGGAAAGGCCTCGGAATAAACGTGCGGTTGATGATGGGTGTTTACTATAAACCGCTCGACGCCGGCCTTCATCAGATGGTCCATGGCATAGGTAATGATGGGGCGGTTGTTAAGCGGCAGAAGCGGCTTGGGGCGGCTCTCGGTGAGAGGCCGCAATCGCATGCCCAGTCCCGCGCCGAGAATGAAGGCCGTTTTGAACCGTTTTCTTATCATGAGAACCTGTGATCTGTCATGAGTTCTTCAATACAACTTCTTTATTACGGCACCGGTGAAATAGTGTTCCAGTATCTGCCGGGCCGTGAACCCCTTGCTTGCCATGACGGCGGCGCCTATCTGGCAGAGGCCCACACCGTGACCCCATCCGGCCCCGTCGAAGATGAAGCCTTCGGGCACACCGTCGGAGGCACGTTTTACCGTTACGACAAAGGCACTGCTGAACAGATGGCTTGGGGAGAGCCACCTGCGTATTTCAAGCTCTTTTCCGATGACGACGCTTTGTTTTGAACCGGTGATCCTGAGACGGCGGATCCGGCCCGACGGGCCTCGCTCAAGGGGTGTGATCTCATGGAGGGCGCCGAGGTCCAGGCCCGATTTTTGCCTTATGATATCTTCGAGTTCGCCCCGGCCATACTCCACCTTCCAGCGGAAGAACTGACGGGTCTCGCGGTCGAAACCGGGAAGTATCTCCGCCAGAAGCGCCTCGTCCTTCGTGTTGCAATACGCATCGGGCGACGAGAATATCCAGCGGTTTGCATCTTCTTCAGCCGCAACCGGCGTAAAGGGAGTCGATGAATCGGCAACGCTGACAAGATAGGGGACGGGTGTGTCTTCCCAGGCCGTCACGTAATTCTCCGTCAGCCCCCCGCACGCCTTATAATATCGGGCATCACACACCTTATCTCCGTATGAGAGTACCGTTCCCTTCGTCTGTTTGACCGCCCGGGCTGCCTCGTCGGAAATGATCTTTGTAATGCCCTGGTATCGCTGGCAGTGGTCATCGGCGCAGACATCGAATATATCATGATCTTCGCGGTTGTACCACCGTATCAGCTCTCCAGGGTTGTGAGCGTACGTTGTGACGGCCCCACTCGCGTCCTTCCGGTCAAGGGCTGCAAGGAGCCAGCTCCGGGACATTATGGCGTGGGCTTTGAGAAACTCTCCCGGTGAGCGTCCGCTCATCTCGGAGGAGATGACGCTCACAAGATAGTCTTCGACGAGGATTTCATTGATGACTGCGATGCCGGTGTCTTCGCGGGCGGTAAGTACAAGATTACCCTGAAAGACCTGATCTTCCTTGCGTTCCCAATGGAACCGTATCCCGATAGTGACCCCGAAGATCGTGAAGGTTGAACCCTCATGGGCCACAAGCCTGATGGAGGAAGAACGGGCGACTATGCGCTGTCCTTCGTCAAGGAGTTCCACTTCCGATGCTGCCGGCCTTGCATGGAAGGGCCCGGATACCAGGCCGAACCCTTCGACCAGGAAGTGACCGTTGAGACTTCCTGCCACTTCGGGCTGCCTGTCCGCAATGCCAACGGTAATCATCGGTTCCTGTATCGCGGCTAAAACCATATTCTCCCGGAATGTGCTTTTGGTTCGTTTACATTATTACGTTTCCGGGGAAGTTGTCAATGAGTCCGGGTTTCGACGCAATTGTCGGACGACCGTTCCCATGTCGACATATTTTGCCTGTCCTGTGTCGGCCTGTGCCGACCATCAAGGACATGAAACCATGTAATATCAATCAGTTAATGGCAGGGGCCTAAAGTGGTATTGTTCTTGCTATATCAAAGTCTGACAGAAAAAAATAATAAATACGAAATGGCGGAGGGGTTATGAAAAAGGCAATTTTGATCGTTCTGGTTTTTGCAGTCCTTCTGGTGACGGTGATACCTGCCGTAAGTGATGCACGGGGCCGGAGGTATTATCACAGGCCCTATTACGGTCACCACTATCACGGCGGTGGCGGATGGGGCCTTGTCGGGGCAGCCGCAGGCGGCCTCGTTGTCGGAACCATCATCGGAAGTACAATGCGGCCGGCACCGGTCTACGTAGCTCCACCTCCTCCTCCGCCCCCTCCCAGGGTCTACTACTATTATCCGCCCCCTGAAAGGGTATACGTATACCCGTACTAAAAAGATTTAAAGCTTCGGGTTCCAGGTTTCGAGCAAAAAGAAAGTATTTCCTGCTTGAAGCCTGGAACCCGAAACCGCTTTTCGGCTTGCCTTTGGCATCGAGATACCATTCTATACATATCTTTTCGTCGTGAGGACCCCGGTCGAAAAGCATCAAATCCGGGGAAATCCCGTCCCGTGTAACCTGCTTTACCGACGTGCCCCCCTCAAACAGGATAATGATAATGAAACATTCCTGGAGGATAAGCGAAACGAGGGGGTCTATCTATGAAAAAAATCCCTGTTTTTACCGTCATTTTCGTTTTGGCGTTCTTTGTGCTGTCATCGTTTGCTCAGGCGCTGTGCGTGAAGGTATCCACGGCAAACTTGCGCGCAGGACCGGGAACACGCCATAAGGTTGCGTGGCAGGCCTATATGTACATGCCGCTGGAGAAGGTCGGAAGATCGACAGACAAAAACTGGTACGCCGTCAGGGATTCCGATGGAGATATCTCCTGGATCCACAGGAGCCTTGTGACAGGTAATTACCGGTGTGCAGTTGTTAATGTCGAGAAGGCAAAGGTGCGCAAGGGACCTGGAACGGGCTTCGCAATGGTGGAAGACAGCCCCGCCAGCCAGTATTATTCCTACAGGGTTATCTCCAGGAAGCGGGGTTGGGTTAAACTTCGGGACGAATGGGGCGCCACGGGCTGGATCAGGAAGGATCTCCTGTGGATAAGATAGGCTTAGGCGACCTCTTTCTATTTCTCCACAATTTTCGTTATCTGTATGTTCGTCGGCCCCCCTGAGGTTTTGGCAATAATCTGAACGTTTCTCATGTTGCCCTTTTTGCCCGTCATGAACATGGCGATCTTCTGATCTCCCGCGGTCTGATCCATGGACTGCTGTACATCCTTCAGATTCGTTTTGTAGAATGCGGAAACTTTGTCGAACGAGTCATTTGTGCTCATCAGGAAGGTAGAGGCCACGCCGGACCCTGCATCTTTCGTCTGGCCGAACTGCCCCGAAGAAACCACCTGCGCACCGGGATAAACAGGAGCGCCCAATTCGGCCTCGGTGACTGTCTGTGGACCGGCTTTGATGGTTGCCGCGCCTTCTTTTGTCTCCACCGTTACCACGCTTTCCCGGCCTGACTGTTTCTCTGTTACTTTGACGGTGCCGCCGGGGGTTGTGAAGGTTGTGGACTCATCCCTGCCGCACCCGGCAGCGAAACATACAACGGTGACAAAAAAACCCAGAATGCAAAGAACCGTCGCTTTGCTTTGCATGTGATCCTCCTTGTTTTCTTAAATTGTTGTCCAGGTGTGTCTGCTTGCAGCCATTATAGTACAAGACATTTTCGATTACAACAAAACAGGTGATGCAATAGCCCCCCGGGGGGAATCATTCAATCTTCGCTGCGAGCGGCAGGACCTGGCCGATGTCCATGGTGAGAAATCTCGACGGATCGAGCCCTTCGTCGGCTATCTTCCGTTTCAGCTCAAGGCCGGGAAACCCCGCCGGCTCGTCGCCCAGGTGAAATGTGCCCCATTGGGTGGGTATGAAATAGCGGGCCTTCAGGTCCTCGAAGGCGTCTATGTTTTCGTCGATATTCATGTGGGAATAATGCATGAACCAGCGGGGATGGTACGCCGTTACGGGCATCAATGCGTAGTCGATGCCGGGATAGCGCCTTGATATCTCGCGGTACCCTATGAAATATCCGCTGTCTCCGCCGAAAAAGATGGTAATCTGAGGCGAGACTATCATGAAACTTGCCCAGAGCACAGTATTGGCTGCCTGGCCGATCCGCCGGGACCAGTGCTGTGCCGGGAGGCAGACAATCTGTGTCTTGCCGCCTGCATTGGCCGTCTGCCACCAGTCCATTTCGACGACATCCCCCTTGCCGAGGTTCGTGATGAATTCTTTCATACCCAGGGGGACAAAGAAACGCGTGTTGTCGGGGAGCGCCTGGAGGGTTTTTGTGTCAAGGTGGTCATAATGGTTGTGAGATATGATCACGTTCAGCCTTCCGGATCCGAGGTTCCGGAGGTCCTCCGGATTTATGGCGGGAGGGGTCTTTCTTGCGGGCAGGAGCGCCCTGTCGGACAGCATGGGGTCTGTAAGCCAGAATTCCGAACCAAGCCGGATGAGAAAGGTCGCATGGCCTACCCACAGGATGAAGTCCCCGTCAGGCATTGCCTTCAAGCGTGTGGCGGCATCGGGAATTACAGCGGGCAGATACGCCTTTTCTTCATCGGTATAGTGTCGTGCGGGGGATAGCTTCCATTTCAGAAGCTGCAGGAAGCTTTTTTCTTCCATGGGCATCCAGGGATTGAAGAACTTTCCGTCTTTGTAGTGGGGGGCATAGAGGTCCCTCGTTTTTGCCGCCTCCACCTTATTTCTCCATGCGGCTTCATCAAAATAGGAAGAGGTCATAACGCATCCCGAGGGTACGAGGCAGAGGAAGAGGACAAAAAGACGTGCCGCCGTCTGCCTCATCCCGTAGTTCACCCCATCCTCCAGTAAATGGTGCGCGATATTCAGCCCTTTAGTGGTGAGTCCGCGCTCACTCAGCAATCACTTCATAGAACTGGGGTGTAGGGCTGCCGTCGAGCAAAGGGAGCACCCTTTTCCCCGCTTCGGAATGTACGGGGCTTCCCTGCATTGTCACGAATGCTTCCCTGCTCTCATACTCCACGATAGAGGTGTAGCCACCGCCCTGCTCGGGTTTCAGAAGTACTCTGCCGATGAACCCCTTGCTTTTTGCGAATTCCCTGTTTGACCATGCGAACCATTCCAGAAATTCTCCATCCTTGCCTTCCCTGACTGGCGGAAATTGAACGATAACGACAAACATTAACCACCCCCGTATTTATTCTGTTGAAATCAGTTTAACATACGGAAGGGGCATTGATCGAAGTTTCAGCAATGTCCGCATGACCGGTTCCGGTTTTTCTTTCTTGTCTCTCTGTGCGTTCTTAGCATGTTCCAGAGAGGAGCCAACGGCGAAGAGGGCGTAAAGATCAACCTCTTTCCGGACAGTCACAGGCTATCGCACAGATCCCATATGCTTCCTCCGTCATTCCAACATCTTCCTCCGTCATTCCGGAATGACGGATCACATGGCAGATCGTTGCCTACAATTGCACGATGAGACGACTCATAAAATCATAGAGAGAACGGCTTAAACCGCTTGAATGTTAGATAATTAATGCGGCCCGATCCCGCAAGTCTC